>NZ_JACIDU010000003.1 GCF_014196535.1 Allorhizobium borbori | reverse complement strand
CCCCGCTGAAAACATGCGAGGGAAAGTTGGAACATGGGTCAATTCTCAATGGAAATATCAGGCAACGCCGGGTCAGTTCTCAGTGGCAATCAACACACTGTCGAAAGCCAAAAGAGGGTGAGCGTCGCCAGCGCTACGGCGCCGGCCACGGGGTGAAGCTTCTTCATGGTCTTGTCCTTCAGGGGCGCGTCAGTCCGACGGACTGAGCGTCTGCAACTCGTCTTTGAGCGTTTCAAGGCATGCAATGGTTTCGGTAATCCGTGTGTCGGGCAGGTTCACCGCAAGGATTGCGGCCAGACGTGACCATTCGGTCATCACCTCCGCATAGGCGGCACGGCCCTGATCAGTGAGCCATGCGAGGCGTGCCCGCTTGTGGGCGGGATTATCCTGCATCGTCAGCATACCGACCTGTTCCAGATCGTTTGTCACGCGCTGCACGGCCTGTCGCGTCAGCCCCATCAATCGCGCGATCTGGGCGACCGTCAGTGGTTCCCCTGCGAGAGTGAGCGTGCCGAGAATCTGCCAGCGGGCGCTGGTCAATCCCTGACCTGCGCCGATGCGGTCACCGGTCGCAATCAGTGCGCCGTGCACGCGAAAGATCGCGAAGGAAAGGGCGTCAAGTTGGGTGTTGAAAGTGAGTTTGGGTTCCATGCGAATGCCATCGCATATTGACAGCATATTGTCAATATTGGCAACATGCTGTCAATTATGGTGCATATTATTCGATGTTGGCGCTGTTCAGGGCGTCTGCCTTCCTGGCAAGGCCGGATTTGAACTGCTCCCAATTCACCACGGCCGCGTCCGATCACGTCGACCTCATCACGGGCCACCACATCCCAGATCCTTCGATGGAGGTGACGGTGGCCTCGACAGTGACGGTCTGACCGGGCAGGGTGGCGGCTTCGTGCGTGACATCGATCAGCACGCCGAGACAGCCTTCACCCTCTTCCAGTGCCGGTTTGAGTGAAAGGATACAGGCCCATTCCATCAGGCCCACCATATAGCCTGTAGCGAAGACCTCGGGAATCTCCTGAAACTCGGCGCTTTCCGGGTAGAGGAAGGGCACCGTCTTCTCACGCGTGACGGTGAAGCTGTGGCTGGTATGGTCTCCGATGGTGAGGATGGAGCGCATGCGGGTTCCTCCGTGGTTCTCCCGCCGGAAACCTTACGAAGAGTTCATGTGGTTGCAATGGGGGCTTCCACTCTTCAGCCTCAATCCCTATCTAGGTGGCAAGGACGAAACCTGCGGAATCGTTGAGGAAACGCGGCGGGTATCAAGGCAATTGAGGTCAACTGTCAGAATTTTGCATCGTGGCGTGTCCCGTGTACGGCACGATCCGGCAAAATCATCGAACGTGAAAAGGCATTTTCCATGCAGCCAATGATCAAACGCGGCTCTCTTCTGGCCTTGGCGCTCGTCCTGTCCCAACCTCTCGGCGCGCTGGCGCAGGAGCGGCGCGTGCCGGAAAGCCGGGCGGATGTGCAGGCTAGTTTCGCGCCGCTGGTGAAGAAGACCGCTGGCGCGGTCGTCAATGTTTATGCCGAGAAACAGGTGCAGAAGCGCGTTTCCACGGGCGACCCCTTCTTTGACCAGTTCTTCAGCCAGCGCCTGCCCAACCGCACGGAAAAGCAATCCTCGCTCGGTTCGGGCGTGATCGTGTCGGATGGCGGTCTCGTTGTTACAAACAACCACGTCATCGAGGGCGCCGACGATATCAAGGTGGCGCTGGCCGATGGCCGCGAGTTCAAGAGCACCGTATTGCTGAAGGATGAGCGGCTGGATCTCGCAGTGCTGAAGATCGAGGCGAAGGAAAAATTCCCGTCCCTCGCCATCGGCGATTCGGATGCGCTGGAAGTCGGCGACCTCGTGCTGGCCATCGGGAACCCCTTCGGCGTCGGCCAGACGGTGACGAGCGGTATCGTTTCGGCGCTCGCCCGAAATCAGGTAGCGCAGGGCGATTTCGGCTTCTTCATCCAGACGGACGCAGCCATCAATCCCGGCAATTCCGGCGGTGCGCTGACCAACATGAGCGGCGATCTGATCGGCATCAACACCGCGATCTTCACACGCGGCGGCGGCTCGAACGGCGTCGGCTTCGCCATTCCCGCCAATCTGGTGAAAGTGTTCCTGGCGGCGGCCGAAAGCGGGGCCAAGAGTTTCGAGCGGCCCTATATCGGTGCCGGCTTCGAACCGGTGACCTCGGATGTGGCCGAAGCGCTGGGGCTCGACCGGGTGCGCGGCGCGCTGGTCGTCAAGGTCGTGCCCGGCGGGCCTGCGGCTGCGGCAGGCCTCAAGGCTGGCGAGATCGTCACCGCCGTGAACGGCATTGCTGTGGAGCATCCTGACGCGCTGGGCTATCGCCTGACGACGGCGGGCCTCGGCGGTTCGGCTCGGCTCACCGTCATCGAAGGCGGCAAGGAACGGGAGTTGACGCTGAAGCTCGATACCGCCCCGGAAACCGTGCCGCGCGATGAGACGGAAATTCAGGGCCGCACGCCGTTTACCGGCACGCGCGTCGCCAATCTTTCCCCGCGTCTGGCTGGTGAGATCCGGTTGCCGGCGGAAAAGACGGGTGTCGTCGTCACCGCGCTGAAGAACAGTTCGCCCGCCGCCCGCCTTGGGTTCCAGCCGCGCGATATCATCGTGTCTATCAACGGCACGGCCATTGCCTCGGTCAAGACCCTGCAGGCCGTGCTGGAGGATGATCCGGGCTTCTGGCGCATTGAAATCGAGCGGGACGGACAGCGGCTGACGCAGTTTTTCCGTTGAGAAAGCCGCCGGAAAAGCGGACAGTCCCGGTGAAAGGTGCCGCCGCCCGCAGTGAAGGGCGGGGCAGGAGGCGTGCATGAGCGATCTGTTTTCCACTCAGGAGCCAGCGGCCATGGCCGACAAGCGGCCTTTGGCAGAACGCCTGCGCCCGAAAAACCTCGGTGAAGTGTCCGGGCAGGCGCATCTGACCGGACCGGACGGTGCGCTGACCCGCATGATCGAATCGGGATCGCTCGGTTCGATGATCTTCTGGGGCCCGCCCGGCACCGGCAAGACAACGGTGGCGCGGCTTCTCGCCGGCGAATCGAATCTCGCCTTCGAGCAGATTTCGGCGATCTTCTCCGGCGTCGCCGATCTCAAGAAGGTGTTCGAAACGGCCCGCGCCCGGCGCATGTCGGGCCGCCAGACCCTTCTGTTCGTAGACGAGATCCATCGCTTCAACCGCGCCCAGCAGGATAGTTTCCTGCCGGTAATGGAAGATGGCACGGTCATTCTGGTCGGTGCCACCACCGAAAACCCGTCCTTCGAGCTCAACGCCGCTCTTTTGTCGCGGGCGCGGGTTTTGACATTCCAGGCCCATGACGAGGCGAGCCTTGCCGAGCTGCTGACGCGGGCCGAAGAGGCCGAAGGCAAGCCGCTGCCGCTGGATGATGATGCCCGCCTTTCGCTGGTTCGCATGGCTGACGGCGATGGCCGGGCCGCGCTGACACTGGCCGAAGAGGTTTGGCGCGCTGCCCGCGCCAATGAAGTGTTCGACACCGATGCGCTGGTGCGTGTCGTGCAGCGCCGCGCCCCCGTTTATGACAAGGGGCAGGATGGCCACTACAACCTCATTTCGGCGTTGCACAAGTCCGTTCGAGGTTCCGACCCCGATGCGGCGCTCTATTATCTCTGCCGCATGTTCGACGCCGGCGAAGACCCGCTCTATCTCGGGCGGCGGCTTGTGCGCATGGCCGTGGAAGACATAGGTCTGGCCGATCCACAGGCGCTGGTCATCACCAATGCCGCCAAGGATGCCTATGACTATCTGGGTTCTCCGGAAGGTGAACTGGCGCTGGCTCAGGCCTGCGTCTATCTCGCGACCGCGCCGAAATCGAACGGCGTCTATATGGCCTACAAGGCTGCCATGCGCGCAGCCAAGGAAAACGGTTCGTTGCTGCCGCCCAAGCATATTCTGAACGCTCCGACCAAGCTGATGAAGACCGAAGGCTATGGCGATGGCTATCGCTATGATCACGACGAGCCCGACGCCTTTTCCGGTCAGGACTATTTCCCGGAAAAGATGGGCCGGCGGACCTTCTACGATCCGCCGGAACGCGGCTTCGAACGCGAAATTCGCAAGCGCCTCGACTGGTGGGACAAGCTGCGGCGCGAGCGCAACCGTACCTGATCAGGTTCAGGCCGTGCGGCGGTTTTCTTCGTCCAGGCGCACGGTGAGCGCATAGGTCGTGCGGCAGGTCGGTACCGGCACGCTCGCCATGCGGGCGAGTTCGATGACCATGCCGAGAACCGAAACGATTTCCAGCGGTCGCCCGGCCAGAAGGTCCTGCAGCATCGAGGTCCGGACATCCGGGATCGCGCGCGAATCCTCCAGCCGCTGGTCGACGTCAATCGCAAGATTAACACCGAAGGCGGCGGCAACGGCCTTCACTTCCCGCATGATGTCGCCCATCGTGGCAACGATGGCCGGATCGGACAGGAGCGGCGCCATGGTCGCCCGCGTCAGCGCGCTGACGGGATTGAACGCCGCGTTGTTCATCAGCTTCGTCCAGATTTCCGCCCGGATTGCGGTTGTTGCCTCGCCGACGAGGCCGCAGCGGTTGAGAAGCGCAGCCACTGTTTCGATGTCGGCGCTGGCGGAACCATCCGGCTCGCCGAGGATCAGCCGTTTCTTGTGGTAGAGGTGGATCGTACCCGGCTCCACGACTTCACCGCCCTGATAGGCGACGCAGCCTATGATCCGCTCCGGACCAATGAGCCGCCAGAGGGTGCCGCCGGGATCAAGGGCTTCCAGTTGGGTGCCGGCATGGGCCGGATCGGGGTCGCCGTGGAAATACCACCAGGGAACGCCGTTCAGGATCATCACCACCCGCGTTTCCGGTTTGAGCAGGGTGGCGAGCCCTTCCGCAGCCGCCGCAAGCTGGTGACCCTTCAGCCCGGTGATGACGAGATCCTGAGCGCCGAGTTCACGCGGGTCGTCGGTCGCCGTCAGCCGGTGCACCTTGGGTTCGTCCACGCCATCCTCGATGATCGTCAGACCTTTTTCGCGCATGCGGGCAAGGTGCGCCCCGCGCGCGACGGCGCTGACTTCGGCTTCCCCGGCAAGGCCGCTGGAAAATTTGGCGGCGATGGCGCCGCCCAATGCCCCGGCACCGTAAATGCAGATATTGCGAAAGGTCATGACTGTTTCCCGGTGGACGAACGATTCGTCTCTACACTGCCACGGGCAGCCGCAGGCGTCTTGTCTGAAAAGCATCGACAGAGGTGAGGGAACCCTTTTCCGGCGTGTCGCGTTGAACATTCAGACTCGGAATTGTCCGATGCAGACCGGGAGACACATCATGAGCACAAATCTCTTCATTGGCGCCATGGTCGGCTTGATGGTCAACGCCGTCATCTTCGGAATTGGCCTCATTCCCATTCTCGCCATACCGGCGCTGGCCGATATCGCCAAATACCTCATCCCCGCCTGGGTTGTCGTGACCTTCGCAATCACGCCGTTCATTGCGCTCGCCATTGCCCCGCGCCTGCGCCTCAGAACCTGGCGCGCGCGTGGCATGAAGGGCGATATCATCAGTGGTTGAGAGCCGAGCCCGAAAATAAAAGCCCCGGAGGTTTTTTCTCCGAAGCTTTGAAATTTTCGACTTAGGTCACGGATGGTGGCGGCGAGGTCCACATCCGGATCAGTACGACGTCGGTCTTTGGTGCTCCGTTCTAGACGCTACGGCTGCTGCCGACAGTCGATGCATCGCCGTCGTGGCCAAACCTTTCGGAGAGGACATCCTGGATGACTTCGGCAGCCGCGACGTTGCCGCGGCGCACTGCCACGCCCTGATCGATGACGAGGAAGCTGCCCGTCAGAACTCGATACGCGTCGTTGGCGCGAGCGATCCCTTCGAGCGTGGGTCTGATCCCGGCAAGCGCTTCCAGTTCTTGCGTCGAGAAGAGTGTGAAGGCCTCGCCGGGGTTCGCCGTCCGGATTACGGTGGCATGTTCAAGGCAGCCTGACAGGAACAACTCATAGGCGGAGCCTGATGCGGCTACGATCCGGACGTCAGGGATATCGATTGCATGGGCGTCAACGAGAGGGGACGCTGCCGGAACCAGGCAGGTTGCCTCGATGGTGAAGTAAGAACGGGAAAACTGCAGTTTTTCCTTTCGGCTCGCCTCGATCGCAAGGAAACACATGTCCCATTCGTCACGATCGGCGGCCTCATAGACCTTGCCAGCCGATGCGTAAGTGACGAACTCGACCGGTACGCCGAGCTTCTCGCCGACGGCGTTGGCGATGTCGACCGACAATCCTTCGAGCCCTCCGCGATCTGGATTACTCCTCGCCAGGGCCGCGTTCCCGAGATTGATCCCGACCCGGATCGCTCCCCGTGGGGCAAGTTCTGCCCGTGCCTCTTCGATCGTCACGACCACTCCTCCTGCAATTCGTCCCGAAGCATTGCCGGACGTGCCTGGCAAAACGTCTGTTCCAGCCTGGATATGCAAGCCACGCCCGAGCGTGCGACCGCTCGGGCGTGGCCCGCCTGTCAGTCGAATGTTTTCCTGAGGTTTTCCGCGCCTCGCGCCATCAAACCGAGATCAATCCCGACCGCCGTGAACAGCGTTCCGAGTTCGATACATCGCTTCGCGAAGATCGTATCAGTCGTCAGGATTCCCGCAGGCTTGCCGGTGGCGCGGATACGACCTATCGCCGCTTCGACGACCGAGATCACTTCCGGATGTCCGGGTTCGCCAGGATGACCGAGGCTTGCGGCAAGATCCGCCGGGCCGATGAAGATGCCATCAACCCCATCGACGGCGGCGATTTTCTCGATTTCCTCGACGGCTTCGCCCGTCTCGACCTGTACCAGCAGGCAGATCTCTTCCGACGCCCGGCGAGCGTAGTTCGCAACCCGTCCGAAACGGCTGGCGCGGGTCAGACCCGAAACGCCACGGATGCCCTCCGGAGGATAACGGGTCGCGGCTACCGCGGCGGCTGCCTCTTGTGCCGACTGGACATACGGGACCAGCAGGGTCTGGGCACCCACGTCGAGGAACCGTTTGATGAGGATGGCATCGTTGCTCGCGGGCCGGACGACGGCCGAAACCGGATAGGGCGCGGCGGCCTGAAGTTGCGGCAACACATCAATCGGGTCATTCGGGGAGTGTTCGGTATCGAACAGCAGCCAATCGAAGCCGGCACCCGCGTTCACTTCAGCGGCAAACGATCCCGGAATCGAGCACCACAGGCCTAGCTGATGCTGACCCGATGCGATTGCGTGCTTGAACTTGTTGACAGGTAAATCCATGGCAGACCTCACACGAACGAAACGCCGATGCCGCCAAGCGGGCCGTAATCGACCTGGATGACATCGCCAGCCTTGATATCGACGGGGCGGGTGAAGGAACCCGCCAGCACGATCTGTCCCTTTTCCAGCTTGCTGCCGACCGCATGCAACTTGTTCGCCAGCCAGGCGATCCCGGCGGCCGGATGCCCCATGATCGCGGCGGAAACGCCGGATTCCTCGATGACCCCATTCTGGGACAGGGTTGCGCCGACCCAGCGGATGTCGGTGTCGAATGGTCGCACCGGGCGGCCACCGACGACGATCGCGCCAAAGGCGGCGTTGTCGGCGATGGTGTCGGTGATGGAGCGCGGCACCTCGGTGCGGTAATCGATTATTTCGAGGGCCGGCACGACCAGTTCGGTGGCCCGCAGTACGTCGTAGATCCGCACGCCGGGGCCGCTCAGATCTTCGCCCATGATGAAGGCGAGTTCGACCTCGAGGCGCGGCTTGATGAACAGGTTCGCAGGGATTTTTGCGCCGTCATTGTAGAGCGCATCATCGAGGATCCGACCATAGTCCGGCTCGGTCATCTTCGAAGCCTGCTGCATGGCACGCGAAGTCAGGCCGATCTTGTGCCCGACCATGCGGGCACCGGCCGCGATCCTTGCCTCAGCCCAGAGATCCTGAATCCGATAGGCATCCTCGATCTCCATGTGGGGAAATGTCTTGCTCAACTGCTGGACGGGCTTCAGCTCCCGTTCTGCCTGCAGCAGGCTGTCTGCACCAAGGCGGCGCTCCTCATCGGTCATCATGGCTGTTTTCCTTCATGCGGGATTATCGTCGTACGGGCATGCGGCCCGTGGTCATTTGATGGGCGGCCTCGGGAGCACGGCCTCGCCGGGCTCCATCACATAGACGTAGTCGAGCGAGTACCAGGGGGCGGAAACGTCGGGCAATGTCGGGTGAGGTGTGTCGTGCTTGACGAAGTCACCGATCAGCGCGCGGGTCACGCCGAATTGCACGTCATCCTCGATGTGCGGATCGTTCGGGTCATAGACCTGCGAAATCAGCACTTTGTATCCCTGCTTCAGGATCAGGGCATGGAGGTGGGCAGGGCGCATCGGGTGGCGGTTCTGCGCCTTCAACAGGCGACCGACAAGGCCATCGGTCGGAATGGGATATCCGATCATCATGACGGATGAGAACCAGAAGCGGCCGTCCTCGTTCGTCATGAATTTTCCACGCAGGTTATATTCGGCCTGCTCCGGGTCCTGATTCTCATAGAGCCCGACGGGGGAGGCGTGCCAAACGTCCACTTCAGCTCCGACGATCGGATTGCCTGACTGATCGACAACCCGGGCGTTAACGAATAGCGGGTTGCCGGGCGTGTCGGAGCGCACGATGGATCCGCCATTCTCGACGCGCGGAGAATTCAACCGCCAGAAAGGTCCGAGCAGAGATTGTGAAGTCTCGGTGTTGCCCTTGTCGCCATTGTTGAGAAGGCACACCAGCGAGGACACACCAAGCGATCCCGCCATCAGAACCGCTTCGTTGTGGGTATCGCTTGAAAGCTTGCCGATCTCATTGATCACTGCGGCCGCCGTGCGGAATTCTTCTTCCGTGAGCCTCACCTCGCGAACGAATTCATGCAGGTGCCTGACCAGTGACATCATGATCACGCGAAGCCTTGGGTCCGTGGTTTGTTGCATGACGGCGAGAACGGCCTGCGTCACGTCTTCCTGTTTTTCGATCATGTAGGACCTCCCCATCGTTTTTCGCGATCATGAACATAATCGATTATTTGTCAATCGACGTTGTCGAGCATTGTGGCCGCATGCAGCTTTGAAATACAAAGTTTCAAATAATTTCATATGTCTATTGGGGATTATTTTTATACGTCACGCTTGAAGCTTGTTCTTATGGAAATGATTGACAGAAATAATCGTTTATCGTACTCGATCCTTATCAAGTTCGATGGTGGCAAAAGGGAAGTTGGCCGCAAATGACCGATCTGACGGGCAGACCTCAGGAAAAGGATGAAAACCTTCTCGGGTCCGCCGTCCTTATCGACGACGGCAAGAACACGATGGCGAGCCAGTTGATGGATCGCCTGCGTGAAGCAATCGTGTCGGGGAAGTTGCCTGCTGGCTCAAAGATCAATCTGTCGAAGGCGAGCACGCTTTTCAATGTCAGTCTCAGTCCACTTCGGGAAGCGCTGGCGCGTCTCATATCCGATGGACTTGTCGAGTTCGAGGATAACCGCGGCTATCGTGTCGCGCCCGTCTCGCTCGGAAATCTCGAGGAGGTGACGGCGCTTCGCGAACAGTTCGAAACCTACGCCCTTGCGGAAAGCATTCGGGTCGGGGGTATCGAGTGGGAGCGTAACGTGATGCGCGCGCTCCACAAGATGAATCGTACCGAAAGGGACGCATCTCGGCCGGAGACCCTCGAGCTTTGGGAGGCGGCACATCGCGAGTTTCACCTCACCCTGATATCCGGGTGTGGGAAGCCGCTGCTGCTGAAGTTCTGTAGCGTCATGCTCAACCTCAATGACAGATACCGAAGGACGTTCCTTGCCGAAACCTCGGGCGACCGGAGCGTTGCAAACGAGCACAGCGAAATCGCGCAGGGCGCGGTGGCGGGCGACACGGAATATGCCTGCGCCAAGCTGCGTGAACACATTCACAGAACAGGTAGCAATCTGCGGCGCCATCTCGCCGAGAAAAATATCGGCTGAGCGGTCGAGGGAGGATGCTCGTGGAATCCATCAACTGCGGGAGTAGAAGGTTGGGCCTTGCCCATTTTTCGGCCATAGACGTTGCTCCGGCGGACTTTATCACTCTTGCTGCCGCGGCTGGATTCTCGGCGGTGGGATTACGCCTGAATCCGGCATTTCCCGGAGCTCCATCCTACGAACTCAAGCCCGGATCGGCAGTGGCGAACGAGGTAAAGCGTCGTCTCGAAGGCGAGGGGATTGAGGTCTACGATATCGAATTCGTGGTCGTCGGCCAGGATTTCCAGCCCCACGCCCTGCTGCCCGTGCTCGAAGCGGCAGCCAATATCGGCGCAAAAAGGGTGAGTGTTTGCGGCGACGACGCTGAAACTGGCCGCTTTACCAATAATCTTGCGGCTCTATCCGACCTTGCGGCTTCGCTTGGATTGTCGATCGATCTGGAGAACATGGGGTGGCGCTCCGTTGCCACCTTCCAAGACAGTGTTCGAGCCATCCAAAAGGTTGCGAGACCTAACGCCTGTGTGTTGGTCGATGCCTTGCACTTCTATCGGAATGGCGGCGTGACGGAGGATCTTGTGCCCGCTCTGGACGTCGTCCGCAGTGTTCAGCTTTGCGACATTCGTGGCTCAAGACCAGCCACGCCCGAAGAGATGGTGAAGGAGGCGCGTTCGGGGCGTTTCGCTCCGGGTGAGGGCGAACTGCCTCTGATTGACTTTGTTCGCGCGGTTTCAAAGGTGGCGACATTCTCCGTCGAAGTCCCGATGGCAGGCGGAGTGGAGCCGGGAGAGCATGCCTCGCATCTCTTTGCTGCAACGAAGCGGATTCTCGATCTCGCGGACCAGCCATCGATCGTCACGCGATGAAAGTCATGGAAAGGATCGCCGAGAACCGGCGATCTCCCCGGTCAGGATCCTGAGTTGAGCGCCCGGGTGACCTGCGGATTGTCGCCGAAATCTCAAATGAATGGTCGGAAAGGCCGGTAACCCAACGCCGGTTATGCTTGCCACCGGGGCAAACCGAGTTCCCGTGCGGCCCTCAATCGTATCTCTTCCGCTATACGCGATTCATCGGCCGCGTTGGCGGCCGATGGCTCTCTTGGGCAGCGCGCTACGCCGCTGATTGAATGTCACCAGGATGTCTTGATGACAAACCCGGTGAAAGCGATCAGGAGCAACCGCTTGTGGAACCGCAGGTGTCGCACTTCTCGCAGGTGCCGTTGCGAACCATGGTGAAGTTCTGGCACTCGGAGCACATGTTGCCGGTGTAACCCTGCATCAGCGCGCGGTTGCGGCGTTCGGCTTCGATCCGCTTGGCTTCCGTCTTGGCCGCTGCTGCGTCGGCGGCGGCCTTGTCGGAGAAGAGGGCCGTGCGTTCCTGTGCGGCTTCGTCCACCACGGCGTCGTTCAGGTCTTCGGCGATCTCCTCGGCCAGTTCCTTGGCGCGCTCTTCATAGTCACGCTTGAAGGAGACGACTTCGGAGGTCGAGATCGCGAGCGTCGGTTCGATCTTGCGGGCAGCATTGCCCGAGAAGGCCGTGACGCTGCTGAAGCCCGATGCCTTGGCAGGAGCGACGGTTGCCGAACCCTTGGCCTCGGAGGCAGATGCCCGGTCGCCGCCGGAGACCAGCGTCGGCTTGTAACCACGCGTCCAGCCGGTGGAAACAAGGTTGGTCTTGCCTTCCTGGATGCCCTTGCCGAGCGCGGTGTTCGAGAAGTCCGACGTATCGACATGCGCCAGATCGTGGCGGCCGAGATAGGAGACGGCGAGTTCGCGGAACACGTAGTCGAGGATCGACGTGGCGTTCTTGATCGCGTCGTTGCCGATGACGATGCCGGCCGGTTCGAACTTGGTGAAGGTGAAGGCCTCCACATATTCTTCCAGTGGTACGCCATATTGCAGGCCGAGCGAGATCGCGATGGCGAAGTTGTTCATCATCGCGCGGAAGGCGGCACCTTCCTTGTGCATGTCGATGAAGATTTCGCCAAGGCGGCCATCACCGAATTCGCCGGTGCGCAGATAGACCTTGTGACCACCGACGGCTGCCTTCTGGGTATAACCCTGACGGCGGTTCGGCAGTTTTTCGCGCTCGCGGATGACACGTTCCACCACACGTTCGACAATACGCTCCGTCACCGTCACGGCCTGGGCCGCGACCGGCTGCTGGACGAATTCCTCCAGCGCATCCTCGTCGTCCTCATCCTCGATCAGCGAGGCATTGAGCGGCTGCGACAGCTTGGAACCATCGCGGTAAAGCGCGTTGGCCTTCAGCGCCAGCTTCCACGACAGCATGTAGGCCGAGCCGCAATCCTCGACGGTCGCCTCGTTCGGCATGTTGATCGTCTTGGAAATGGCGCCCGAGATGAACGGCTGGGCCGCTGCCATCATGCGGATGTGGCTTTCGACCGAGAGATAGCGCTTGCCGATCTTGCCGCACGGATTGGCGCAGTCGAACACGGCGAGGTGCTCGTTCTTGAGGAAGGGTGCACCTTCCAGCGTCATCGCGCCGCAAACGTGGATGTTCGCCGCTTCGATGTCCTTCCTCGAGAAGCCGAGATGGTCGAGCAGGTTGAAAGTGATGTCGGAAAGCTGCTCGTCGGAAACCTTCAGCGTGTTCTTCAGGAAGTCGGCGCCAAGCGTCCACTGGTTGAATACGAACTTGATGTCGAAGGCGCTCTTCAGGGCTGCGTTGACAGCCTCGATCTTTTCGTCGGTGAAGCCCTTGGCCTTGAGCGACGAGGGATTGACGCCCGGCGCCTGGTTCAGGTTGCCATGGCCGACGGCATAGGCCTCGATCTCGGCGATCTGGCTTTCCGAATAGCCGAGCGAACGCAGGGCTTCGGGAACCGCACGGTTGATGATCTTGAAGTAGCCGCCGCCGGCAAGCTTCTTGAACTTCACCAGTGCGAAGTCGGGCTCGATGCCGGTCGTGTCGCAGTCCATCACGAGACCGATCGTGCCGGTGGGGGCGATCACGGTCGTCTGGGCGTTGCGGTAGCCGTACTTCTCGCCGAGTTCCAGTGCCAGATCCCAGGCGATGACGGCGTGGGTGATGAGGTCCGGGTCCGAGCAGTCCTTGTGGATGAGCGGCACCGGGTTGACCGACAGGCCTTCATAGCCGGTCGCATCGCCGCGGGCGGCGCGGGCATGGTTGCGGATGACGCGCAGCATGTGCTCGCGGTTCGGTTCGAATTCCGGGAACGGACCAAGCTCCGAAGCGATCTCGGCCGAGGTCGCATAGGAAATGCCGGTCATGATCGCGGTCAGCGCGCCGGCAATCGCACGGCCTTCATCGGAATCGTAGGGAATGCCAGAGGACATCAGGAGACCGCCGATATTGGCGTAGCCGAGGCCAAGCGTGCGGTACTTGTAAGAGAGTTCCGCAATCTGGCGCGAGGGGAACTGCGCCATCATCACCGATATCTCGAGAACGACGGTCCACAGGCGAACGGCATGCTCGTAATCGCCGATATTGATGCGCTTGGTGGCGGCATCCTTGAACTGAAGCAGGTTCAGCGAGGCAAGGTTGCAGGCCGTGTCATCGAGGAACATGTATTCCGAGCACGGGTTCGATGCGCGGATCGGGCCGGCAGCCGGGCAGGTGTGCCAGTCGTTCATCGTCGTGTTGAAGTGCAGGCCCGGATCGGCTGATGCCCATGCGGCATGGGAAATCTTTTCCCAGAGGTCGCGGGCCTTCAGCGTCTTCACGGTCTTGCCGTCCTTGCGGGCGGTCAGGTTCCAGTCGCCATCATTTTCCACGGCGCGCAGGAAGTCGTCCTTCAGCGAAACGGAGTTGTTGGAGTTCTGACCGGAAACGGTCAGGTAGGCTTCCGAATCCCAGTCCGTGTCATAGGTCTTGAATTCGATATCCTTGTAGCCCTGCTGGGCGAATTGGATGACGCGCTTGACGTAGTTTTCCGGAACCTGGTCCTTCTTGGCGGCGCGGATTTCGCGCTTGAGGGCGGGGTTCTTGGAGGGATCGAAGCAATCGCCATTATCCGCCTCGCAGTTCACGCAGGCCTTGAGAATGGCCTTGAGGTGCTTGGCGACGATCTTGGAACCGGTGACGAGGGCGGCGACCTTCTGCTCTTCCTTCACCTTCCAGTCGATATAGGCTTCGATATCCGGATGGTCGATATCGACCACCACCATCTTGGCGGCGCGGCGCGTGGTGCCGCCCGACTTGATGGCGCCCGCAGCGCGGTCGCCGATCTTGAGGAAGCTCATCAGACCCGAGGAACGACCGCCGCCGGACAGCTTTTCACCTTCGCCGCGCAGGTAGGAGAAGTTCGAGCCGGTGCCGGAACCATATTTGAAGAGACGCGCCTCGCGCACCCACAGGTCCATGATGCCGCCTTCGTTGACGAGATCGTCACCGACGGACTGGATGAAGCAGGCATGCGGCTGCGGGTGCTCATAGGCCGAGGACGACTGCACAAGCTGGCCGGAGAAGGGGTCGACGTAGAAATGGCCCTGGCCGGGACCATCGATGCCATAGGCCCAATGCAGGCCGGTGTTGAACCATTGCGGGGAATTCGGGGCAACGCGCTGGGTGGCCAGCATGTAGGCAAGTTCATCGCGGAAGGTCAGCGCATCTTCTTCCGACGAGAAATAGCCACCCTTCCAGCCCCAGTAGGTCCAGGTGCCGGCCAGACGGTCAAAGACCTGACGGGCGTCGGTCTCGGAACCGATGCGCTCGTTCTCGGGCAGCTCGGCAAGGGCGGCCTCATCGGCCACGGAGCGCCACAGGAAGGACGGAACGCTGTTTTCCTCAACCCGCTTCAGGCGCGCCGGAACGCCGGCCTTGCGGAAATATTTCTGGGCCAGAATATCGGTCGCGACCTGGCTGAACTGGGTCGGCACGTCGATATCGGCCAGACGGAACACGATGGAGCCATCGGGATTCTTGATTTCGCTGGTTGCCTTGCGGAATTCGATTTCCGCATAGGCAGACTGGCCCGGCTTGGTGAAACGGCGTTCGATGCGCATGTTGCCCTTCCTTTGTTTTGTTCGCGCCTCTTTTCAGAGCGCAACAAATCCCCGCGGCTGTTCAGCTTGTCCAAGCAGCCGTTCTCATTGTCATTCAGGTGACGGATGGTCACCCATTATGTTGGGGTATCAGCGGCTGCAAGCACTAAATATAGTACCCACAGAAGATTTTTACCAGTCCCCGATTTGTCTCGTGGCCTCGGTGAAAAAAAGGCGCAAAAGCTCGTCCTCGCGCCATCGGAAACGGCCGCGAAAGGGCTCATGCGTCAGTTTTCATGAGAGGGACCGGCCTCGTTACTTCCGGGTCCCATCGCCGCCGCAACGGTCCTCATTAAGTTCAAAACGGCTCACGCGGTCAAGAATTTGTTCATCATGAGGGGTGCGGCACAAGATGTAGTGGATAATGCCGCGTATTTGGGGATAACTCGAAGAGTATCGAAAATTCAGAGGGTTGCGCCGTTGTCCTGATGCGTCTTCGTGGGTTTGCAGGTGCCGATCCGATTTTTCGGTCACAATATATGACCCCTCCGTGACACGAATGTCACGCTGCGCCTCACGCCACGTCGGTTTCACGGTTTTATAAGAATATTGTTTTTTTTTAATAGTTTGAGTGGTTTTGACGCAGGCCGGGCGCGCACGGGTGTCCCGTTACGGCACATGCTGGTGATTCGCGGCGGAGCCAACGAAAAAGGCCGGAGCATGGCTCCGGCCCTCTGGCCTCCACAGGGTTCTGGCGACTCAGTCGCGAACCTTGGCGATCGGCTCCTGATAGGCGAAGCCCATGTCCCACGGGAAATAGATCCAGGTATCCTGCGACACCTCGGTCACGAAGGTGTCGACGGTCGGCACACCCTTGGGCTTGGCGTAGACGCAGGCGAAATGCGCCTTCGGCATCATGGCGCGCACTTCCTTTGCGGTTTTGCCGGTGTCGGTCAGATCGTCAACCACCAGCACACCTTCGCCGCCATTGGCCAGCAGCGGATCGGAAATCGGCTTCAGCAGACTGGTCTCACCCTGATTGAGATAGTCGTGATAGGAAGCAATGCACACCGTATCGATCATGCGGATGTTCAGTTCGCGGGAAATGATGGCAGCCGGTACGAGACCGCCGCGGGTGATGCAGACGATGGCCTTGAAGTCCTGGCCAAGTCCTGCAAGCCGCCAGGCAAGCGCGCGGGCGTCGCGATGGAATTGATCCCAGGAAACGGGAAAGGCTTTATCGGGTAGCGACATACGGGTGAACTCCGGGTGACGGAAATTGAATTCTTATGGGCAGCGCTTTTAGCGCATTTCCGACAAAGGTGTGAAACGGTTTTGTGTGCGGATTGGCGACAAACCCATGGTTTTCGCCAGAAAAGGCAAGGGCGGCCTGAAAGACCGCCCCTGATTTTCCCGGAATGTCGTTCAGCGTGAAAGCAGCGTCAGCGCCGTCATGGACTCGAGCAGGGTGCGCGTGACGCCGCCAAACAGCATTTCCCGCCAGCGGGAATGACCATAGGCCCCCATAACCAACAGATCGATGCTGGCATCGGCCAGCCGGTTCTCGATCACTGCCGAGGCATCGAGATCGGTGGCGCTGTGGGTCGACAGGACGGCGTTGATGCCGTGGCGGGCGAGCGTCGCGGCAATTTCCGCGCCAGCCGTCTCCGGCGATTGCGTCGGGGTTTCCGGCGGATTGACCGAGAAGACCTCGACGAACTCCGCGGCCTTCAGGAAGGGAAGCGCATCGAAGGTGGCGCGCGCTGCTTCGCGCGAACCGTTCCACGCCAGCAACACGCGGCGGATCGGCTTCGGTTCCGTCATGATCTGCGGCACAAGCAGCACGGGGCGACCGCTGTCGAACAGGAAGCCTTCGATATCGGCACGGCTTTCCGAGAGAAGCGAACCGTCACCCTGGGCGGCAATGATGAGGTCGGCCGAGCGGGCGCTATCCACCACCGAGACCGATGAAAACCCGATGGACGAAACGATATTGCGCCATTCATAGGTGCAAACGCTCTGGCTAGCCTTACGGGTGAAAATGTCCTCAATGGCCGCGGTTTCAGACCGCGCTGCCTCTTGCAGGGCTTCAATGGCAACCGGGTCCGGAATTTCCATCGGCGCCACCATGGGCACGGCCGAGAGATTTTCGAGATGCAGGCCAGTGACATGGCCTGCAAACGTCTCCGCAAGGGAGATCGCGAAATCGCTGATCAACGCGGCATTGGTCTGTCTGTCGAGCACCGCGAGAATAGTCTTGTAAGCCATCATGGACTCCTTTGCGAAACGCAACTTTCATACGCTGCTTCTGACCCGCACGATCGCGCCTTGTGGCCGGGACAAGGCGCTTTCCCACATGCGGGGCTTCGCTTGACAGGGTCAGAGTGCTGCCGCAGCAAACGCCCTTCCTTGACCTCGGTCAAGCGCAGGATTGCCGTTGTGCAAAAGACTTGGAGCCCGACGGCGCTTCAGGCAGGTGACGCTTCCTTTTCCACCCGAATGGCCTCGAGCATGGCTCTCACATCCGCCGCAGCAGCCTCCATCACGCTTTCGTCACGGGCGCGCACGATGAGTTCCGTGGTGAAGCCGCTACCACCGAAACGCGGATAGGAGCCGATGCTCGTTTCCGGATGCGCTTTCTGGATGGCACCCAGCCGAAGACCGATCTCGCCCTCGCCATAGGGGCTGATGATGGCCACTGACAACATCTTGCGGCCATGGGCCAGCGTCGGCAGCACATGGTCGAGCATGGCCTCGAACACCTGCGGTACACCGGCCATGACATGAACGTTGCCGATCCTGAAACCAGGCGCCGTGGAGACCGGATTGGGAATGTGCTCCGCTCCCTGCGGCATGCGCGCCATGCGCTTGCGGGTTTCGGTAAACTCCATGCCACGCCGCTCATACATGGCGCCGAGCAGTTCCATCGCCTTCTCATCGTGAATGCAGGGCAGGCCAAAGGCCCTGGAAACGGCGTCGGCGGTGATGTCGTCATGGGTCGGACCGATGCCGCCGGATGTCAGAACATAGGTGTAGCGGGCGCGCAGCGCATTCAGCGCCGCAACGATCTCTTCCTCCTCATCCGGCACAATACGGACTTCCTTGAGATCGATGCCGCAGAGCGTCAGCATATGGGCGGCGTGCCCGATATTCTTGTCGCGAGTGCGGCCAGAGAGCAGTTCGTCGCCAATCGCCAGCATGGCGGCGGTCACGGTTCCTTCAGCGGTCATGGTATTTCTTTCCATTCATTCGGCGAGCGAAATTAGCGCACTCCGCAGCGAAGCGAAATGGGGCATGAAGTGTCGAAAAAATGAATAAAAGGATTTTTTCGTTCTGCTTTATTGAACAGTCAGTTCGCGTATGATCGGCTGTGCGGATCGCCGGATCGGCCCTAAGTTAGTTCTCACGAACGCAACGGAGATGCGGCATGGTGTTCAACCTCATCCGTCGGATAGCGGCGAAATTGCAGACACAACAGGTTCCCGAACAGGAAAAGGAAACGAAGAAAATGGCCAAGGTACTGGTTCTCTACTACTCTTCTTACGGTCACATCGAACAGATGGCTTATGCCGTTGCAGAAGGCGCAAAGGCAGAAGGCGCTGAAGTCGTCGTCAAGCGCGTGCCGGAAACGGTTCCGGAAGATGTCGCCAAGGGCGCACACTTCAAGCTCGATCAGGCTGCACCGGTCGCGACAGTTGCCGAACTGGAAGAATATGACGCCATTATCGTCGGTGCCGGCACCCGCTTCGGCACGGTTGCCTCGCAGATGCGCGCATTCTGGGATCAGACCGGCGGCGTCTGGTTTAACGGCAAGCTGATCGGCAAGGTCGGTTCGGTCTTCACCTCTTCCGGCACGCAGCATGGCGGCCAGGAATCGACGATCCTCGGCTTTATCCCGACCTTCCTGCACCACGGCATGGTCGTTGCCGGTCTTCCCTATTCCTTCCAGGGCCAGATGGGCGTTGAAGAAGTCAAGGGCGGTTCGCCCTACGGTGCATCCACCATTGCCGGTGGCGATGGCTCGCGCCAGCCTTCTGCCGTCGAACTGGAAGGTGCAAAATTCCAAGGCGCAACGGTTGCCAAGCTGGCCGCTAAGCTCTCGGCCTGATTTCTTGCAACCTACTGAATTAAATGGGCGCGATCCGCATGGGTCGCGCCTTTTTGTTGGGGTGATAGCAAGGTGCAGGCCGTGCCGTTCGAAACAAGCTCTTGACGTTTCAGGCCAAGTTGTCGAGAAGAAGCGCGCGCGGACGTGGCGAAACTGGTAGACGCAAGAGACTTAAAATCTTTCGGAGCAATCCGTGCGGGTTCGAGCCCCGCCGTCCGCACCATCAGCGATTATGGCTATCGGCAAAGCTTTCGCGATGGGGCAACGGTTTAGCGTTGATCGAGCATCGTGCGAATGGAATAGAAAAGCTGTGCATCGACCGCATTTTTCGGTTCGCATTGTTTCACGCCGATGGCCACCTTCGTGATGCTGTTTACCGGGAATTTCGGTGCGAGTTGCAGCGGCGTATTCCGCGCATAGCTCTTGCCCGGGAAGGAAGCCCAGTTCTGGTAGAAGATCGCGACTTCCTTGTCGCTGGCGTCCGTGAAAATGGCAACGATGCAGACGTCGTCACGGTCCTCGGGGTCACGATTGTCCAGACCGAGGCGGATCGTCAGTCCGTTGTTCGCGGGTGATGCCTGAACGGCGAAACTGTACCGTTGGTCGCGCTTCCAGTCCCAGTTTTCCGTAATCACCGGGCACATGCCGGCATCCGGCGTCATGCAATGTTCGATGGGGCGGACCCGCCAGACGAAATCCTTCCAGCCATACTGATCGGCAATGGGTGTCTGATCGCTTGTGAGCAGGCCGAGCGCGAGCGAAAGATCTTTGAGAAATGAAGCCATGCTGCTTTGTGGCGCAAATTGCACCGCTCTGGCAAGCGGCCGCCCGCATCGGCACCAACGAATTCGGGGTGGGTGTGCTGGCGGCACTCGATCAGTAAGCGATAGTTCCTGACCTCAGGGGCTAGTCTATTTGAGCTTCACGAAGCTGAAGCCCTTTTTCTTCAGGGCGCGAATTCCCTCGGCAACACCTTCGCCCGCCGGTCGTTCCGGATGGTTGATGTGGGAAATCACCACATCGCCGTCCCGGGCCGAGGCAATGCGGTTCGCCGCCGCGCGAGCCGTTGCCGAGGCGCCCTGATCGCCGTTCAGGGAAAAGCCGGCGATGCGGTAACCAAGCCCTTCGATTGCCGTGATGGCGGAGGAGGTGTAGAGGGCGGTTGCGCCACGAAACCAATGGGGCCGGGGCAGACCCGATTTCTCCATCCACACGGCGCCCTGTTCCACCTCTTTGAGCACGGCATCCAGAGAACCGGCGGCCGGAATGCCGTAGATCGTATCGGGGCGATCGACGGCTGGCACATGGTTCAAGCCATGGTTTTCCACCTGGAACAGATCCGGATGGCTTTTCAGCACGGCAATGGTTTCCGCGTTTCGGCGCAGCCAGCGACCTGTGACGAAAAGCGTGGCCGGGATTTGTTCGCTGACCAGCAGATCGAGGATGCGGCGGTCGATATCGCCCGAGCAGGCGTCGAAGGTGAGCGCCACCTGCGGTGTGGCGCCGCCCTTTGGAACGTGAAGCGACGGTTCGAGGAGGTGGTCGCCGCGCGTCGCGGCTTTCGGGGTTACTGCAGCGTCGGTTGCGGCAAAGGCACGGGGCGCCGTGAAGGCACAGAACAGACAGGCGCAAAGGTTTCGACGGGACAACCGCATGGTTCAGGTCCGATAGGCAGGTGAGGCGGGGCAGACAAGTGCTGCATGTCCTCCCGCAGCCGGACGAAATTATGGCAAGCGCAGATTTCTTGCCGCATACCGTAACGTCAACTGAAACCGGGAATATTGAAGCTCGCGCCCGTGGCCCATATGAGCCAGGCCAGCCCGCCGAAGTAAACGATGGTCAGGCCGATCAGGCCATAGCCGCCGCCCACCAGGGCGCCATCGCGTTGGGAAATTCCGGTCGACAGCAGCAGGATGGCAACGCCCGGCAACGTATTCGAAAAAGGAATGAAGCTGAGCGGCATCATCAAAAGCACACCGGCAAAGGTCAGCGCCAGGCCGTTTACCCGGTTGGCGACGGCACCGGCCGTAAGATAGGAAAGGCGAGGCTTCAGAAAGCGGTCGAGTTTGCGCAGGAATGTGACGCCACGATTGAGCACCGGCACGAGTTTCGCGGTCTCCAGTTCGCGGTTGGCCACGAAATCCGGCAGCCAGGGCAGGCGGTTGATAGTGATCGCGATGGCGATCAGCACGATACCGGCGCCGAATACGGTGGAGACGCCTGGAATCGACACGGGAAAGAGAAAGGGCAGGGACAGGAGTGCGCAGAGCAGTAAAAGCCCCTGTTCGCCGATCATCGCCATCAGGTCACGCAGCGTGATGCGGTCTGTCTTGATGTCGTTCAGGATACTTTCCAGGACTTCACTTGTCTTGCGGGATGTATCCTGAAACTGGATATTCTGCGACATCTGGAAACTTTCCTGAAGAATGGAGCCGGGTGACCGATCTTGCCCTGAAAAGATCAACGGATAGGTATACGGTCAATCAAATGCACTCGCCCGGACCACACAATTGCGTGAGACATCGGGCGTTATCCACGCCAGAAGGTTGGCAAAAACAGGACTAGAACGGACAGGACTTCCAGACGTCCCAGCAGCATGAGCATGGACAGGAGATAGTAGGCCGGCTCGTTCATGGTCGAGAAATTGCCAGCCGGGCCAATAATGGGGCCAAGGCCCATGCCCACATTGGCGATCATCGTGGCGGAGGCTGAAACCGAGGTGACGAGATCGTAACCCAAAGCGCCCATGCCCATGGCGCCGATCGCCCAGATGAGTGTGAACGTGGCAAAGAAGATGAGCACGGTTTTCTGCGCGTCGGGATCGATTGCGACACGACCGTAACGCAACGAGTAAACCGCATCCGGATAGACGAGGCGCTTGAGGCCGACATGGATCATCTTGAAGAGGATCACGAAGCGGTAAGCCTTGATGCCGCCCGCTGTCGAGCCGGAACAGCCACCCATGAAGGTGGCGACGAAGGCGGCCATGACGACGAATGGCCCCCATTGGCTGTAGTCCTGACTTGCATAACCGGATGTGGAGAAGATCGAGGTAAAGTTGAAGAAAGCATGGGTCAGCGCCGCCTCGAAACTGATCCCGTTTTTGAAGTGATGGTAGATGGCCACCAAAATCGAAAAGGTGCAGACATAGCCGAAGAAAACGACAATCTGCGGGTCGTGAAGCGTTTGGAGCCTGCGTCGCACGGCAAACAGAATCATCAGCGAGAACGGCAGGCTGCCGATGATCATGAAGACCGTCGCGATCCAGAGAATGGCCCAGTTGTCGCCGAAATAGCCGAATGAAGCGTCGTGGGTTGAAAACCCGCCGGTCGATACGACCCCCATGGCATGGTTTATGGCGTCGAACCTCGTCATGCCGGCAAAATCGAAGGCCACGGCGCAGGCAATGGTAATGCCGACATAGATGGCGATAAATGCGCGGGTGAAGGTCGCAAGCCGGGCAAAGGGACGGTCGCTGTTATTGTCCGACGATTCCATCTTCAGGAACGACATGCCGCCAACCCGCAAGAACGGCAGAACGAACAATCCCAGCGCGACGATCCCGATGCCGCCCAGCCAGTGCAGCAAAGAACGCCACATCAAAAGGCCGCGAGGCATGTGATCCAGACCGGAAATGGCGGTCGATCCCGTAGTGGTTACGGCAGAAACAGATTCGAAGATCGCCTGTCCGAGGGTGATCCCGAGACTGGAGAAGTAGATCGGCAACGCGCCGGCGACGGAAAAGACCACCCAAAGCACGTTTACGAGAATGAAGCCGAACCGCTTGCTGAAGACGGGCGGCGTCCCCCTGGTCGCGGTTGCCGTCAGGAGGGACAGACCGCCCGTCAAAAAGGCGCTGACTGCAAAAACCTTCCAATGGGGATCGCGGTAATAAAGATCGACAAGGGCGGGGACAAGCATGGCTGTCGCAAGATACATGCCGCTGACGGCTGCGACATGGAATGCGGACCGGAGAAGATTGGCGTTCAAGGAAAGTCACACCCTGTTTGGTCGCTCGCGGCGTGGACCAGAAAGGGCCTTGAAACGCCGGATGCGGAATTGCTCTTCCCGTTGCGGGCACAAACGACCTTTGTTTCCGCACCTGCTTATGGCAATACCCATTGCAGTCATGAATTTCAATGGATCCTGGTGACGTGGACAAACGAGACGTTGAGAATGCCGCAGAGGCCGTGCGCGGGATTTTCCCGGAAACACCGCTGCAATTGAATGACCATCTGAGCCGCCGCTACGGTGCGAATGTGTGGTTGAAGCGCGAGGATCTGACCCCCGTTCGCTCCTACAAGCTGCGCGGTGCTTTCAACTTCATGCGCAAGGCGATTGCGACGGGCGAGGGCGGGCACACGTTCATCTGCGCTTCTGCCGGCAATCACGCGCAGGGCTTTGCCTTTGCCTGCCGCCATTTCGAGGTTCCGGGCATCGTTTTCATGCCAGTCACCACGCCGCAGCAGAAGATCGACAAGACCCGTATGTTCGGGGGCGAATACATCACCATTCGCCTGTTCGGCGATATTTTCGACCAGTGCTATGCCGCCGCGCGCGAGCATGTCGAGGTGATCGGTGGCGTCATGGTGCCGCCTTTCGACGATCTCGACATCATTGAGGGGCAGGCGACCGTTGCTGCGGAAATTGCCGCCGAACTGCCGGAGGGCGTGACGCCCGACCTCGTGATTCTGCCGGTGGGAGGCGGCGGTCTTTCCGCCGGCGTGACCGGCTATTTCCACGGGCAGTTACCCGCATCCGCCTTCGTCTTCGCTGAACCTGCGGGGGCCCCCAGCCTCAAGACCAGCCTTGAGCGCGGCGAAATCGTGACCCTGCCCAAGGTCGATAATTTCGTGGATGGCGCCGCCGTCGCGCGGATCGGTGATCTCAATTTCGACGCGCTCAAAGGCTTTTCCGCCGATCAGGTACAACTCGTTCCCGAAAACGCCATCTGCGTGACCATGATCGATATGCTGAATGTCGAAGGCGTCGTGCTGGAGCCGGCAGGCGCGTTGTCCATCGCGACGCTGGCGCAATTGGAACCGGACGAACTCACCGGCAAGACCATTGTCTGCGTCGTTTCCGGTGGCAATTTCGATTTCGAGCGACTGCCCGACGTCAAGGAAAGGGCCATGCGCTATGCCGGGTTGAAGAAATACTTCATCTTGCGACTGGCCCAGCGCCCCGGTGCCCTGCGTGACTTCCTCAACCTTCTTGGACCGGACGACGATATCGCGCGCTTCGAATATCTGAAGAAAAGCGCCCGCAATTTCGGCTCGATCCTGATCGGTATCGAAACGCGGGACCCGGCAAGCTTTGCCCTGCTGACGGCGCGCTTCGACAAGGCCGGCATCGGCTTCGAGGATATCACCGAAAACGACATCCTCGCCAATCTCATCATCTGAGCGGCCGGTGCCGCGCGCAGGAAGGAAACAACATGGCTTCGTTCTTCTCGAAAATCCTCTCGGCCTTTGGCGGCAATGCCGCGCCCGCAGCACCCAAAGAGGTGGAACCGCGCGAATACGACGGTTGCCGCATATTTGCGACGCCAATCCGCGAGGGATCGCAGTTTCGTCTGGCGGGCCGCATCGAGAAGGTGTTCGACGGACAGGTGCGGGTACGCAACTTCATTCGCGCCGATATTTTCACGAATGAAGCCGATGCGGTGGAGTTCACTTTCCGCAAGGGAGAGCAAATCCTGCAGCAAGGTCGAGGTGGTATTTTTGCGGATGGCGCAGAAAACGGCAGCGTATGAGTTCTGCCTAAAGAAGTAACAGCCGAATTATCATATTTCATTAAGTCGACATCGGTAGCGTGCGGATGTCTTCTTGAGGAGTATGACGGTTTTTAGATGCGATTGGCGGCCAAGGGCTTTCATGCAATGGTGTTTCTTGCAGCGCTGGCAGCGGCGCCCCCATTTGCGTGGGCGGCGGATGGCCAAGGGTTGAGCGAACTCGCGCATCGGCTTGATGTCGCGTGGGTTCTCGTTGCCGCCGCACTGGTGCTGATGATGCAGGTCGGCTTTCTGCTTCTTGAAGCCGGCATGGTGCGCTCGCGTAATTCCATCAATGTCGCCCAGAAAAACGTCCTCGATTTCGTCTTTGGCGTGGTTGTTTTCGCCGCCGTCGGCTTCATGTTTGCCTTCGGTTCATCCGGGTTCCTGCCGGTGGGCCTTGATGGCGATCTGTTCTTTCTGTCGAAGCTCGATTCATGGCAGGCTACCTTCTTCGTTTTCCAGGTGATGTTCTGCGGTACATCCGCCACGATCGTTTCGGGAGCTGTTGCCGAGCGTATGGGGCTGACGGCTTATGTGGCGGGAACCGTTGCCCTCTCGGCGGTGATCTATCCCGTTTTCGCCCACTGGGCCTGGGGCGGGGTCCTCGGTCCCAATCAGGGCGCATGGCTTGCCAATCTGGGTTTTGTCGACTTCGCCGGTTCGAGCGTGGTTCACGCGACGGGTGGCTGGATTTCACTGGCCGCCTGTCTGGTGATCGGCCCGCGCATGGGACGCTTCGATGAATACGGCCGACCCGTTCGCATCGCCGGTCACAATCCGGTCCTCTCGATGGCTGGCGGCATGTTGCTGTTCTTCGGCTGGATCGGTTTCAACGGTGGCTCGACGCTGGCTGTCACGTCCAATGTCGGGCACGTTATTCTCAATACGGTTCTGGCCGGTGCCGTTGGCACCTGCGCTGGTTATGTGATCGGCTATTGGCAGGACCGGGTGGTGCTGCCGGAGAAGACGCTTTGCGGCATGCTGGGCGGGCTCGTGGCCGTGACCGCTGGATGCCACCTCTTCGATGGCGCCAGTGCCGCGCTGATCGGGCTGGTGGGGGCCGCCGTTTCGCTCTGGGGTAATCATCTTCTGGAAACGCGCTTTCGGGTCGATGACGCGGTCGGTGCCGTCGGCGTGCATGCTTTTGCCGGAGTTGCGGGAACGCTCGGTCTTGCGCTGCTGGCTCCAGCCGAACTCTTACCGGCCGGTGGCAAGCTGGCGCAATTGCAGATCCAGGCGCTTGGTGTCGGCGTCAATTTCCTCTGGTGCTTCGGCCTAGGCTTCCTTTTCTTCTATGGCCTCAACCGCATCATGACTGTCCGTGTGTCCCCGGAGGCCGAGGATGTCGGCCTCAACGTTGCCGAACACGCATCACGCATGGGCGTCGGTCATGTGGAAGAGGCGATCAGCGGATTGCTGAACGGTACTGTCAATCTTTCGAAGCGCCTGCCGGTTGTCGCCGGTGATGAGGCGGAAAAGCTCACCGGCCTTTTCAACCGCCTGATGGATACGATTGAGGATGAGGAACGCCAGAAGAGCCAGCTTCAGGCGATGTCCCGTGATATGGAGGAGGCCGAACGCGTGACCGCACTGGCCAACGCCACTTTCGAAGCGATCGTCATCCACCGCGACGGCCTCATCCTCGATTGCAATCGCCAACTGGAACGCCTGACAGGCCTGTCGAGTGCACAAATCATCGGTTCACGTTTTTCCGATTACCTGACCGAAGAGTCGCGCGAAAAAGTATTTTCCGTCATGGATGACGACCGGGTCTCGGGCTACGAGATCGAGATATGCCTGCCCGATGGTCGTCGCGTGCCGGTCGAGGCAAGGGGGCGTGACATCGTGTTTCGTGGTGAGAAGGTGCGCGTCGGCTGCCTTGTCGATCTGACGGAACGCAAGGAGGCCGAAAGCCGCATTCGCCATCTTGCCCAACACGACCCGTTGACCGGGCTGCCAAATCGCGGCCTGTTCAACGAGCGGCTGGCCAGGGCGACAGGCCCGCTGGAAGGTCATCGCAGCACGGCGCTCATCCTGATCGATCTGGATCATTTCAAGGATATCAACGACATTCACGGCCACCTCGCCGGCGACGCGGTCATTCGTGAAGCGGCCCGTCGCCTTCACGGTCTCATCGGCCGTCACGATGCCGCTGCGCGGCTGGGTGGCGATGAATTTGCCATCATCCTCAATAACGTCGTGTTCGAGAACCAGCTCGAGGACTTTTGCCGTCGGATCGTCTCCGTCTTTGCCGAACCCTTCGATATCGGATTCGGGGAAAAGGTATCCGGGAGCGTCAGCGTGGGCGGTGCCCTTTGCCCGCTGCACGCCACCGATCCCGAAGACCTGTTCGCCTGCGCCGATGTCGCACTCTACCAGTCCAAGAATTCCGGCCGCAACACCTGGCATGTTTTCCGGCCCGGCATGAATGCGGAGGTTGAGCGCCGCCGCGAGATCGAGGTCGAGCTGAAGCAGGCACTCGATCGCCACGAATTCGAACTCTACCTCCAGCCGCGCATCGATCCCGCGACCGGCTCTGTCTCCAGCCACGAGGCGCTGATTCGCTGGCATAACCCCGCGCGCGGTTTCGTGAACCCGGGCGATTTCATTCCTGTCGCGGAGGCCTCCGGCACGATCATTCCGATCGGCGAATGGGTGTTTCGCGAGGCATGCCGGCTGCTCTCCACTGAGCTGCCCGGCCAGCGTGTCAGCGTCAATGTCAGCCCGGTGCAGTTCCGCCATCCCGGTTTCCTGGATGCGTTGGGCGAAATCGTCCACCGCAGCGGCGTACACCCGGACCAGATCGAACTTGAGATCACGGAAAGCGTGCTGATCGATGACGACCGCCGCGCGCAGCAGATCCTCAGGAGCCTGAAGCGCATGGGATTCGGCGTGGCGCTTGACGATTTCGGCACCGGCTATTCCTCACTCAGCTATCTCAGCCGCTATCCCTTCGATACGATCAAGCTCGATCGCCGCTTCGTGGCCAATCTCGGTGTTGTGAACAGCGCAGAAGTCATCGTGCGCAGCATTATCGATCTCGGTCGCGGCTTGGGTATGAAGGTTGTCGCTGAAGGGGTCGAGACGATCGATGAGGCCATCTTCCTGTCAGCGAGTGGATGCAACGAATTGCAGGGCTTCCTGTTCGGGCGTCCGCAACCGCTTTCGCAGGTGCAGCGGTGGTGTGACCCCATGCTCATGTCAGAAATGCGCCGCCGTCTGCTGCAGGCCGATGCCGACCGGACTGCGCTTGCCAATCTCTCCCGGCGTGCAGAGGCAGACAACCCGACACTACCCAGCGCTGTTTCGGCGTGATAATCACAGTACCAAACATTCGATAATCTCGACAGGGGCACGCGCCAGCGCGTAAAGGTCATAGCCCTGTCGTTCCGGAATGAGCGCATTTGCCGTTTTTCAACCTCTTTGTCTTTTTCGTTGAGGCTGTGTTCTATTTCACGGTCATGCTGACGCTCCTGCATTTTCGCAGGCGGCTCGGGCTGGGCGTCTTTCTGACCGCGCTCGGCGTCATGCACTTTCTTGAAACCTATCTGGCGGCCGTCTTTTACGTCGAGCTTCCCTTCGGCACGGTTTCGCCGGGATCATCAATCCTGTTCGCGGGAAAGCTGATGCTTATCCTGCTCCTCTACATCAAGGAAGATGCGGAGACGGTACGTCAGCCGATCTATGGCCTGTTCCTGGGCAATCTGATGACTGTCGCAATTGGCCTTCTGCTGCAGTTTCACGCGGTTGATGGTGTCGGACCGGTCAAGGATGCAGCCTTCATCAAGGAAATGGGCTGGCTGATGCTCTGGGGCACAACGTTGCTCTATCTCGACTCCGTCGCGATCATCCTGCTCTACGAAAGACTGGGGCGGTTCATGCCGCGCCGGGTGGTGCCGCGTTTCCTGCTATCCGGTATCGCGCTGCTGACATTTGATCAGATCGCCTTTTTCGGTATGCTTCATGCCTTCTTCGATGTGCCGTCGTCGGCTTTCTGGAGCGGATGGGCCGGCAAGATGCTCGCGGCCTTCATCTACGCCACCATTTATTTTCTCTACCGCCACATGCGTCGGGCAGGCGAACCCTATGCGGCGACCCGTCCGCTGGCCGATGTCTTCGGCGATCTGACCTTCCGCGAGCGCTACGAAGACCTGCTGGCCAGGTCCGGCCGCGATACGCTGACAGGCGTCTTCGACCGCGCCCGCATGGAAATCGACGTGCCAGCGATGATTCGCGAAAGCCTGCAATCCGGCGAAGCGATCAGCACCGTTATTCTTGATGTCGATCACTTCAAATCCGTCAATGATCGTTTCGGGCACCTAGCGGGTGACGAGGTGCTGAAGGCCCTTGCGGACCTTCTGCGTAATGCCATTCGCGGGGAAGACCGGCTCTACCGGTTTGGTGGCGAGGAGTTCGTCATCATGCTGCCACGGCTGGACCATCCGCAGGCCATGGAGCGGGCCGAACATCTGCGACGCCTCGTGGCATCGACGCTTTCGACAGCCGACCGGGTTGCGGTTACGATCAGTTGCGGCGTGGCGTCCGGCCCTGAAGATGGTGTGAATTTCGCAGAACTCATCTCGAGTGCCGACGAGCGCCTCTACACGGCCAAGGGCGAGGGGCGAAACCGTGTGTGCGGTCAGCCGAGCGGCTCTGTGGCGGACGCCTGAGCGCCCGCCGGGCTTCGTCAAAATTTCAGTTGTCCTTCATCGCCACCGCGATGCCGGCGGCCAGCCGGGCATTGTTCTGCACCAGGGCGATATTCGTCTTCAGGCTGCGGCCATGGGTCAAATGGAAGATCGCATCGAGCAGGAACGGTGTTACCGCCTTGCCGGTCACTTCCTCCCGTTCGGCGTTGGCAAGCGCCCGGCCAATGTAGATTTCCATTTCCTCACGCGGAATTTCGTGTTCTTCCGGCACGGGATTGGCAATCAGCATGCCGCCATCCAGTCCGAGCTGTTCACGGACCCGCTGGAAATTGGCGATGGCTTCCGGGCTGTCCAGAACCAGCGGGCTGGCCAGGCCGGATGAGCGTGACCAGAAGGCCGGGAACTCGTCGCTGCCATAGGTGACGACCGGCACGCCATGGGTTTCCAGCACTTCGAGCGTCTTCGGAATGTCGAGGATCGCCTTGGCGCCGGCACATACGACAGCAACATTGCTGCGAGCCAGTTCCTCCAGATCGGCGGAAATATCGAAACTTTCCTCCGCGCCGCGATGCACGCCGCCAATGCCGCCGGTTGCGAACACCTTGATACCCGCCCGCGCGGCGGCAATCATCGTCGCTGCCACCGTGGTGGCGCCGGTGCGGCGCTCCGCAATGGCGAAGGCCAGATCGGCGCGAGACAGCTTCATGGCGCCCTCGGTCTGCGCCAGGCTGCGCAGCTCCGCCTCTTCAAGTCCGATATGCAGGCTACCATTGATGACGGCAATCGTGGCGGGGACGGCCCCTTGGGAGCGGATGATATTCTCGACGCTCATCGCCATGTCCAGATTGCCGGGATAGGGCATGCCGTGGGTGATGATCGTCGATTCAAGCGCAACAAGGGGCGCTCCGCGGCTTTTTGCGGCGGCAACTTCCTTGGAATAGTGAATCGGCAAAAGGGGCGAGATAGCTCGGGTCATGGGTCATTGTTTCCGCTGCGTGGCGTAGGAGCATTTCATGCCAGATGGCAGGCCTGAGCGACAAGCCCGACCATCGTTTCAAGTCGTGCCCGATTGACCTCGGGCGCAACGGCATGTGGGGAGGAAAGGGTAATCGCCGCAAGGGCGATACCGCGTCTTAGGGCTTCGGCCAGCGGCAAGCCGTCCAGCAGGCCAGAAAGTGTGCCGGCAGCCAGCGCATCACCGGCGCCGGTCACGTCCACCAGCCGTTCCAACGGCGGAGGGGCGAGGGTGAAGGCGCCGCTTTCGTCAAAGGCGACGACCGGTTTGGAGCCGCGCGTGATGACGCCGCTTCTGAGGCCAGCGTCGCGCAACAGTTCCGGCCACGCCTCGGCATTGTCGGGTCGCTCGCCGCACAGTGCCTGGGCTTCGGCTTCGTTCATGAAAATGTGATTGAACAGCGAGAGCGAACCTTTGAGCCGCACGACCTTGGCCGGAGAAATCGCAATGGCGGCAAGCGGTTTGCTGAGGTCGCGCGCCAGCGCGGCAATCGCCGCAATCGTCAGTTCCGGCAGGTTGGCATCGCAGAGCATCCAGTCCGTTCCAGCCACCGCGTCACGCACGGCCCGCACCTGCAGGCGGCGCGGGGAAAATGCTTGATAAAGCTCCATATCCGCCAGTGCGACAACAAGATTGCCATCATGCGAAAGGATGGCCGTATAGCTTGGCGTTTGTCGGTCGAGAAAGACGAAGGGGTGGTCATCGACACCGCAGGCGGCCGCCGCCTCGGCAACGGTTTCACCATCGGCGTCACCGCCGCGCGGCGCGATCATCCGCACGGGAACGTCGAGAAGACCCAGATTGCGCGCCGCATTGAAGCCGCCGCCGCCGGGCTCGACAATGAAATGGCCCGGGTTGCTCGCGCCCGGTATGGTCTCGCCGAAAATGCGCCCGCGACGATCGATATGAGCGCCGCCAAGCACCAGGACGCGGTGTGTATCGTTCATCGAAACCATCCGTTGCTCAGCCTCTGCCGATTCGGCCAGCTGGATCGCACGCCTGTTCTCCACAATCTGGCATCCTTGTGAAAACGAAAAAAGAACATTCGTAGTTTTCTATTTTGTTTTCAATGTCTTGGCAAGGGGTTGCAAAATGAGAACAAAAAGCGTACAAAATCCGGGCTGGCTGATTGATTGCCTGCGCGCTCTCAATAACCTAAAGGTGGGAAAATGGCACAGAATTCTTTGCGGCTTGTAGAGGACAAAGCGGTGGATAAAAGCAAGGCATTGGAAGCGGCACTTTCCCAGATCGAGCGCGCTTTCGGCAAGGGGTCGATCATGAAGCTCGGCTCCAACGAGAACATCGTGGAGATCGAGACGGTTTCGACCGGTTCGCTTGGTCTCGACATCGCGCTTGGCATTGGCGGCCTTCCCAAGGGGCGTATCATCGAAATCTACGGTCCGGAAAGCTCGGGTAAGACGACGCTTGCGCTGCACACGATTGCGGAAGCGCAGAAGAAGGGTGGCATCTGCGCCTTTGTCGATGCCGAACATGCGCTCGATCCGATCTATGCGCGCAAGCTGGGCGTCGATCTGCACAATCTTCTGATCTCACAGCCGGATACGGGCGAGCAGGCGCTTGAAATTACGGATACGCTGGTGCGTTCGGGTGCCGTTGACGTTCTCGTCGTTGATTCCGTTGCTGCATTGACGCCGCGTGCCGAAATCGAAGGCGAAATGGGTGAGAGCCTGCCGGGTCTACAGGCTCGCCTGATGAGTCAGGCGCTGCGCAAGCTGACCGCCTCGATTTCGAAGTCCAACACCATGGTCATCTTCATCAACCAGATCCGCATGAAGATCGGCATCAGCTACGGTTCGCCGGAAGTCACGACGGGCGGCAACGCGCTGAAGTTCTACGCTTCGGTGCGTCTCGATATCCGCCGCGTCGGCTCGATCAAGGAACGCGAGGAAGTTACGGGTAACCAGACCCGTGTGAAGGTCGTCAAGAACAAGATGGCGCCGCCCTTCAAGCAGGTCGAGTTCGACATCATGTATGGTGAGGGCGTTTCCAAGGTCGGTGAACTGATCGACCTCGGGGTCAAGGCGGGTCTTGTCGACAAGTCCGGTGCCTGGTTCTCCTATAACAGCCAACGTCTGGGGCAGGGTCGCGAGAACTCCAAGCAGTTCCTGCGCGATCATCCGGAGCTCATGAATGAGATCGAGCTGTCGCTGCGGCAGAATGCCGGCCTGATTGCTGATCGCTTCCTGGAAAATGGCGGGCCCGATCCTGACGATGTCGATGATGCCGCCGGCCTCTGAGCCATATCTTCGCCGCTAGGCGCGAAATCCCGGAAAACCGACCGCATATCCCGTCGATATGCGGTCGGTTTTTCTTTGCGCGGCTGGACAGGGCTAAGCCCCGGAGATAAAAGCCTTTGGTTTTTTATATTATGGCCGCGTATGGCGGCGAATGAAGGGCGTAGCATGAGCGGTGTGAACGAGATCCGGTCGACCTTCCTCGACTATTTCAAGAAGAACGGACACGAGGTCGTGTCCTCCAGTCCTCTGGTGCCGCGCAACGATCCGACGCTCATGTTCACCAACGCGGGCATGGTGCAGTTCAAGAATGTTTTCACCGGGCTTGAGCACCGTCCTTATTCCACGGCGGTTTCGGCGCAGAAATGCGTTCGTGCCGGCGGCAAGCATAACGACCTCGACAATGTCGGCTACACGGCCCGCCATCATACCTTCTTTGAAATGCTCGGCAATTTCTCGTTCGGCGATTATTTCAAGGAACAGGCTATCGAGCTTGCCTGGAACCTGATCACCAAGGAGTTCGGCATAGACGCCAAGCGCCTTCTGGTCACGGTCTACCACACGGACGACGAAGCCTTTGACCTGTGGAAGAAGATCGCCGGTTTCTCCGACGACCGCATCATCCGCATTCCGACCAGCGATAATTTCTGGGCCATGGGTGACACCGGCCCGTGCGGCCCGTGCTCGGAAATTTTCTACGACCACGGCGATCATATCTGGGGCGGCCCTCCCGGTTCACCTGATGAGGATGGCGATCGTTTCATCGAGATCTGGAACCTCGTCTTCATGCAATACGAGCAGGTGACGAAGGAAGAACGGGTCAACCTGCCACGTCCGTCGATCGATACCGGCATGGGGCTCGAGCGTATCGCCGCCCTGCTGCAGGGCAAGCATGACAACTACGACATCGATCTGTTCCGCGCCCTGATCGCGGCTTCAGTCGAGGCGACGGGCGTACCGGCCGAAGGTGAGCGTCGTGCCAGCCACCGTGTCATCGCCGATCATCTGCGCTCTTCCGCCTTCCTGATTGCCGATGGTGTTCTACCGTCGAACGAAGGTCGTGGCTATGTTCTGCGCCGCATCATGCGGCGCGCGATGCGCCATGCCGAGTTGCTCGGTTCGCGCGATCCGCTGCTGTGGAAGCTCCTGCCGACGCTGATCCAGCAGATGGGCCGTGCCTATCCGGAACTGGTGCGAGCCGAAGCCCTGATCACCGAGACGCTGAAGCTCGAGGAAACCCGATTCCGCAAGACGCTGGAGCGCGGCCTTTCGCTCCTGAACGATGCCACGGCCAGCCTTTCCAAGGGCGACAGCCTCGATGGCGAGACCGCGTTCAAGCTTTACGACACCTATGGTTTCCCGCTTGACCTGACACAGGATGCACTGAGGGCCCGCGGCATTGGCGTCGATATTTCCAGCTTCACCGATGCCATGGAGCGTCAGAAGGCCGAGGCGCGCTCGCATTGGGCTGGCTCCGGTGAGAAGGCGACCGAGACCATCTGGTTCGAACTCAAGGAAAAGCTCGGCGCAACGGAATTCCTGGGCTATGACACCGAAACGGCGGAAGGCGTGATCCAGGCGCTTGTGAAGGACGGCGCATCGGTCGATACAGTTTCCGAAGGCGACGAAGTTCAGGTTGTCGTCAATCAGACGCCGTTCTATGGCGAGTCCGGCGGCCAGACGGGCGACACCGGCGTTATCGAAACCGACACGGCTCGCCTTGACGTGACGGACACGCAGAAGAAGGGCGAGGGTCTTTTCGTTCATCGCGCAACGGTCGCCAAGGGCACACTGAAAGTGGGTGAGCCTGTCGCTTTGACGGTGGATCACGGTCGCCGTTTCCGTTTGCGCTCCAATCACTCGGCAACGCACCTCCTGCATGAAGCACTGCGCAGCGTTCTCGGTACCCATGTCGCCCAGAAGGGCTCTCTGGTCGCGCCCGAGCGGCTGCGTTTCGACGTTTCGCATCCGAAGCCGATGACGGCGGAAGAGCTGAAGCAGGTCGAGGAAATGGCAAACGCCATCGTACTCCAGAACGCGCCGGTCACGACGCGCCTGATGAGTGTCGATGATGCGATTGCCGAAGGCGCAATGGCGCTCTTTGGCGAAAAGTATGGTGACGAGGTCCGCGTCGTATCGATGGGCACGACCATCGAGGGCCCGAAGGCCGGCAAGCCCTATTCGATCGAGCTTTGCGGCGGTACGCATGTCCGCGCCACCGGCGAGATTGGCATGATCCGCGTCCTCGGCGAAAGCGCCGTGGGCGCCGGTGTTCGCCGCGTCGAGGCTGTGACCGGCGAAGGCGCGCTGACTTATCTCGCCGAGCAGGACGAGCGCGTCAAAGCGCTGGCCGGTGCGCTCAAGGTACAGCCGAATGATGTTCTCTCGCGCGTCGAGGCGCTGCTGGACGAGCGCAAAAAGCTCGAAAAGGAACTGGCGGAAGCCAAGCGCAAGCTGGCAATGGGCGGCGGCGCGGGCGATTCTGCCAGCGAAGTCCGTGATCTTGGCGGCGTGCGCTTCCTCGGTCGTGTCGTCACCGGCGTTGAACCGCGCGATCTCAAGGGCATGGCCGATGAAGCCAAGGCATCACTCGGCTCGGGCGTGGTTGCGCTGGTCGGTGTCTCTGAAGACGGCAAGGCCAGTGCGGTTGTGGCGGTTACGCCCGACCTGACGGACAAGGCAAGCGCTGTCGATCTCGTGCGTGTTGCTTCGGCCGCTCTCGGTGGCAAGGGTGGCGGCGGTCGTGCGGATATGGCGCAGGCTGGCGGGCCGGATGGCGAGAAGGCAGCCGAGGCCATCGAAGCGGTCGCAGCTTCGATCGCGGGCTGAAGTAGAGACCCAAAAAGCAAAGCCGGTGAGCTCATGTTCGCCGGCTTTTTCGTGTCAGCAGGCCGCCTGGCTGCGCCGGGCGCGGGCCATGCTCTTCGCGGTGTTCACATCCGTTGTGAAGGAAACGCGCGGCTCGTGGATCTCGTGGGTTTCGAGAAGTCTGCGCAACTCGGGCGCGGCACCGGCGATGTAGATTGCAATGCCGCTTCGCTCGGCCTTGTTCACCAGCCCCTCGATGACATTTGCGCCGGTGGAATCCATCAGGGAAATGCCGGAGCAGTCGAGGACGAAGTTCCGGTAGCGCGCTGCTATGCGGTCGAGCACCGAACCGACGGTGGCAGCCGCGCCGAAAAAGAAGGCGCCGTTGATGTGATAGACGACCGTGTCGCGGTCCGTGTTGTCAACCGGCGCTTCCTCATCCTCTGCATCCTCTATATCGACGCGGATGGTTTTGCCCATGCGGTCTATGAAGAGAACGGCACCGAGGGCGAAACCCACGATGATGCCTTCCGTCAGGTCCCGGAAAATCACGAACAGGAAGGTTACGACCAGCACCACGGCCTCGCCGCGGCTACCTTTGAGAAGTGCGGCGATCGCCGGCTTCTCGATCATGTTCCAGGATACGATGGCCAGAACGCCGGCAAGGGCGGCAAGCGGTATGTAGCTGGCAAGCGGTGCTGCAACGAGCATGAACAGCAGCAGGAAGACCGCATGCAACATGCCGGCGACGGGGCTTGTACCACCGGCGCGCACATTGGTGGCGGTGCGGGCAATAGTGCCGGTGACGCATATACCTCCAAAGACGGCCGAGCCCATATTGGCGACCCCTTGGCCGATCAGCTCCATGCTGGAGCGGTGGCGCCGCCCGGTCATGCCGTCGGCCACAACGGCCGACAGCAGGGATTCGATGGCACCGAGCAAGGTGAAGGCGATCGCATCCGGAAAGACGGCGATCAGCTTGTCGAGCGAGAAGGTGGGCAAGGCCGGTGAGGGCAGACTGCCTGGAATGCCGCCGAAGCGGCTCCCGACAGTGGCGACGGGAAGCGACAGGATGGTTGCGAAGACGGAGGCTGCGCAAACAGCGATAAGAAGGCTTGGCCAGTTCGGCCGGTATTGCTTGATGAGCGCGATGATGAGGATGGTGATGAGCGCGATGCCGAAGGAGGGAAGGTTGAAGGTTCCCGCTGCGCCCGCCAGCGCCTCCAGTTTCTCGACCAGCGGCCCCGGCTCCTTGCCCGGTAACGTCAGGCCGAACAGCTCGGAAAGCTGGCTGGCAAAGATGATGACAGCAATACCGGCGGTGAAGCCGACCGTAACCGGGTAGGGGATGAACTTGATGTATTTTCCGAGGCGAAGATAACCGGCGGCGATCAGCAGTACGCCCGAGATGAACACTGCGAGTATCAACCCGTCGATGCCCTGCCGGGCAACGGTGGCCGAGACCAGAACGATGAAGGCGCCCGCCGGTCCGCCGATCTGGTGACGGCTGCCGCCGAACAACGATACGAGAAAGCCACCGACAATGGCCGTATAGAGCCCCCGGTCCGGTCCTACGCCCGAGGCAATCGCAATCGCCATGGAGAGCGGCAGTGCCACGATGGCAACCGTAAGCCCCGCCAGGGCATCGGCTTTCAGGCGACTGGCGTCGTATCCTTCGCGAAAGACGGAAACAAGCTTTGGCAAAAGCACGTCGATCATGCGCATGCCCTTCGTACTGCGGAAGGCGCGGCCTCTCGAGGTCGCGCCCGTTGCTGGAATGAGAAACACTACCCCTTAATGCATAATGAGTCGTGCATTTGGCGCAATGGTTCGATCATTGATATGTCAAAAGGTCACGGCTTCATGGCTTCCGCTGCAGCGTTGTCCAGGTCGGCCGCGCGCAGATAGGCGGGACGGCTCTTGAGGCGATCCCAGTAGGCCAGAAAGGCGGGTTTCTTCTCAAGCGTGCCGAACTGCAAGCCGAACTGGATCTGCCCCCCAACATAGACATCGGCCGCCGTGAAGCGGTCGCCGGCGATATAGGCCGTCGTGCTGACAGCGACTTCAAGAGCATTCATGACATCGTTGAACGTGCCGTAACCCACTGCGCGCGACTTTTCCTCCGGCGGCTCGCAATTGAAGGCCCGGTTCGTGATGGCGGCTTCAAGGGGGCCCGCGGTGAAGAAAAGCCACCGATAATAGGCGGCCCGCTCGGTGTTCATGCGTGGTGCAAGGCCTGCTTCCGAAAAGGTGTCGCCGAGATAGGCGCAGATGGCGGCGGTTTCACTGACCACGGCATTGCCATGAACGAGAACGGGAACCTTGCCCATGGGGTTGAGCGCCAGAAAGGCGGGGCTCTTCATCGGCGCACCCCAAGCCAGCGTCTCCATCCGATAGGGTTGGCCAATTTCTTCAAGCATCCAGCGCGCGATGCGACCGCGCGACATCGGGTTACTGTAGAGCAGCAGTTCCGGCATGATCCTCTCCCAAATGTTCTTTTTATGTTCTAGTTGGGCGCTCACGAACTTGCAAGCGCCCTAACGAAAATCGCCCGCGATTTGCATCGCGGGCGACGGTCATTTTCGATCCGGGATCGAACCTCAGGCGGCCATGGCCTTCTGCAGGTTTTCATCGATCTTGTCGAGGAAGGCGGTCGTGGAGAGCCACGGCTGATCGGGACCGATCAGAAGCGCCAGATCCTTGGTCATGAAGCCGGACTCGACGGTGTCGACGCAGACACGCTCCAGCGTGGTCGCGAACTTGGCGAGTTCGGCGTTGTCGTCCAGCTTGGCGCGGTGGGCGAGGCCACGCGTCCAGGCGAAGATCGAGGCGATCGAGTTGGTCGAGGTTTCCTGACCCTTCTGGTGCTGGCGGTAGTGGCGCGTCACCGTGCCGTGGGCGGCTTCGGCTTCCACCGTGCGGCCATCGGGCGAAAGGAGAACGGAGGTCATCAGGCCGAGCGAACCGAAGCCCTGCGCAACCGTATCGGACTGCACGTCGCCATCGTAGTTCTTGCAGGCCCAGACATAGCCGCCGGACCACTTCAGGGCGGAGGCGACCATGTCGTCGATCAGGCGGTGTTCGTAGACAATGCCGATTTCGTCGAACTGGGCCTTGAACTCGGTCTGGTAGACTTCTTCGAAGATGTCCTTGAAGCGGCCGTCATAGGCCTTCAGGATGGTGTTCTTCGTGGAGAGGTAGACCGGCCACTTGCGCATCAGGCCGTACATCATGGATGCGCGGGCGAATTCGCGGATCGATTCGTCGAGGTTGTACATGGCCATGGCAACGCCAGCGCCCGGAGCCTTGTAGACTTCCTTTTCGATCACAGCGCCGTCTTCACCGACGAACTTGATCGACAGGGTGCCCTTGCCGGGGAACTTGAAGTCGGTTGCCTTGTACTGGTCGCCGAAGGCGTGGCGGCCGACGACGATCGGCTTGGTCCAGCCCGGAACCAGACGCGGAACGTTCTTGCAGATGATCGGTTCGCGGAAGATGACGCCGCCGAGGATGTTGCGGATCGTGCCGTTTGGAGACTTCCACATTTCCTTGAGGTTGAATTCCTTCACGCGGGCTTCGTCCGGCGTGATCGTGGCGCACTTGATGCCGACGCCGTGTTTCTTGATGGCATTGGCGGCATCGACCGTGACCTGGTCGTTCGTGGCATCGCGGTTTTCGACGGAAAGGTCGTAATATTCGATGTCAAGATCGAGATAAGGCAGGATCAGCTTGTCCTTGATGAGCTGCCAGATAATGCGGGTCATTTCGTCGCCGTCGAGATCGACGACCGGATTTGCAACCTTGATCTTTGCCATGAAGTCCTCACCGTAATGAACCGGAACGGAGGTGTTCCGCGCCTTTGAAATAAAGTCCCGTGCGCCTATAGCACCGGGAAATCGTATCGCAAAGCGTTGAACCCTTTTTTGGCCCTCTTTTTGCGAGAATCAGCCATGAAAAAGCGCCTTGAGGTTTCCGATTGCCAAACGCCGATCTGCGGATATTGTGCGCCACGGCGGTCGCTATCTTTCAGATTCGCGCCCTGTTTCAAATCTTTCAGTTCGTGCAAGTCGTGGACGCAAAACCGCCGCACACTTTTGCGCGATATGCTTTAAAGCATCACGCCCTTTAGGAGTCGATTTCCCATGCGCTTGGCCTTTTCTCTCTTCGTGGCCGGTTTCGTCACGCTTGCGGCGCCGGTCGCGGCGCAAAGCCCCGATCCCGTTGCGCCGGTCAAGGAAGTGATGGATGTCACCGTGACCAACTGGTCCGACTCCGTCGATGAATGGAAGGGCATTTTCGAAGGCGATCGCCTGAACCGGCTGTACACCAAGGAACTGGTGGAGCTTTACAAGAAGGCTTCCGAAAAAGCGGCGAAGATCTTCGAAAGCGAAGAGCCTGTCGATCCCTTCGACTATGACGTGGTGACCAATTCGCAGGATGGTTGCCCGCTGCAGGATGTGAAGATCGCGCTGGCCGGCGAGAAGGATGGTGTTTCCGATGTTGCCGTCAGCTTCCGGCTATGGGCCTGCGAAGACAACGCCGACACCAAGAACCTCGTTTCCGAAGTCCATTTCGATGTGGTGCAGGAAGACGGCAAGGCCGTGATTCGTGACATTCACCATGTTGCCGATGGCGAGCGCGATTCCGTGATCGAAGAGCTGAAAGCCATCATCGCGCAGGAAGAGTGAGGCTTTTGCCGCGTCTTGCTTGATTTTTGCGGCTGATCTTGTCAGGGAACGCCGAAGACCAGAAAGAGGCAAGAGGCATGGCAGGAACGAACAGCGAGCTTGAACTTCTCCGCGAGGGGCCGGTCATCGTGCTCGTGGAGCCGCAACTCGGCGAGAATATCGGCATGGTGGCCCGCGCCATGGCCAATTTCGGCCTCGTTGAACTCAGGCTGGTGAACCCGCGTGATGGCTGGCCGAACGAGAAGGCGCGCGCGGCGGCCTCCAAGGCCGATCATGTGATCGACGCGACGAAAGTGTTCGATACGCTGGAAGAGGCGATCGCAGACCTGAACTTCGTCTATGCCACCACGGCGCGGTTGCGTGACGGCTTCAAGCGTGTGGCCTCGCCCGTCGAGGCGACGACCGCTTTGCGTGCCCGCTTCAAGGCTGGCGAAGCGACGGGCATCCTCTTCGGTCGCGAGCGCTGGGGTCTTTCCAATGAGGAAGTGGCACTGGCGGACGAGATCGTCACTTTCCCGGTCAATCCGGCCTTTGCCTCGCTCAACATCGCCCAGGCGGTGCTTTTGATGTCCTATGAGTGGATGAAATCCGGCATGGAGGATGTAACGGCCACGCTGTTTCAGGCGCCGGACCAGACCCCCGCCACCAAGGAACAGCTTTTCGGCATGGTCGAGCAGTTGGAAGAGGCGCTCGATTCGCGCGGTTATTTTCGCCCCGCCGGAAAAAAGCCGAAAATGATGGACAACCTCCGGGCTGTTCTGTCCCGGCCCGCCTTCAGCGAGCAGGAAATCAGCGTGCTGCGCGGGGTGATTTCCTCTCTGGACCGGTTTTCCCGCAAGAATCCGCGCGGCACAAGGGCGCCTTCCGTTCCGGCGGCGTTTTCCACCGAGGATGGCGAACATGACGGCGGCGACGTCTCCCGCAACGAACAGGACTGACCTGAAGCCCGTTCTGGTCTTCGATTCCGGTATTGGCGGCCTTACGGTGCTGCGCGAGGCGCGCGTCCTGATGCCAGAGCGCGGTTTCATTTACGTAGCGGACGATGCCGGCTTCCCTTACGGAGGCTGGGAGGAGGGGGCGCTTCAGGAGCGAATCATCGCGCTCTTTGCCCGGCTTTTGGCGGAGCAAGCACCCGAGCTTTGCATCATCGCCTGCAACACCGCCTTCACGCTGGCGGGTGCAGCACTCCGGGAAGCTTTTCCGGACATGACCTTCGTCGGCACGGTTCCGGCCATCAAGCCGGCCGCGGAACGCACCCGCTCCGGCCTCGTTTCGGTTCTCGCCACGCCCGGCACGGTGAAGCGCGCCTATACCCGCGATCTCATCCAGTCCTTTGCCAGCCAGTGCCATGTGCGGCTTGTCGGTTCGGAAAACCTGGCCCGCATGGCGGAAGCCTATATTCGCGGTGAGCCGGTTTCGGAGGAAGCGGTGAAGGCGGAAATTCTGCCCTGCTTCATCGAGAAGGACGGGCGACGCACGGATATCGTCGTGCTGGCCTGCACGCATTATCCCTTCATGGCCAATCTCTTCCGCAAATATGCGCCCTGGCCGGTGGACTGGCTCGACCCGGCCGAGGCGATTGCCCGGCAGGCCCGGCGTCTCGTGCCTTTCGTCCGCGATGCGCTCCAGCACCCCGAGGATCAGGACTTCGCGATCTTCACGTCCGGCAATCCCGATTTCGCCACGCGTCGGTTGATGCAGGGCTTCGGCTTGAGGGCGTAACGACGTCATCAGTGTCGCGATATATCGATATATCAATATTTTTCATGGCGGCAGAAACAGGATTCGCTGTTTGTCGCGTGCAAGGGAGATTACTTTCGACCTCTGTCCGTCGCGGAGAATGAAATGAGTCTGCCCCATATCCTGCTTGCCCTCGTCAATGTCGTGCTGTGGGGCTTCAATTTCGTCGTTATCAAGCTAGGCGTCAGCGATGTGCCGCCGCTGTTTCTGTCATCGATGCGTTACGTTTTTTCGTCGCTGCCGTTCATTCTGTTCTTTCGCAAGCCGGACGTCCCATGGAAGACGATCATCCTCTTCGGCATGACGATCGGTTTCGGCCAGTTTGCCCTGCTGTTTCCCGCGCTCAAACTGGGCTTGCCGGCGGGGCTTGCTTCGCTTGTTCTGCAGGTGCAGGCGTTCTTCACCATGGTTCTCGCGGCGGTTCTTCTCGGAGAAAAGGCGGGGCCGGCCCGCATTTTCGGCGCTGCCGTTGCCTTCGGTGGACTGGGTGTCATCGCCGTTGACCGCATGCACGCCGCAACTGCCTTTGTGCCTCTGTTGATGTGCGTTGGCGCCGCGCTGTCATGGGCAGCGGCCAACATCGTCAACAGAGGTGTCAGCAAGGTCGATCCTATCGCCTTCATCGTCTGGACAAGCCTCGTGCCCATCGTGCCGTTGTTTGCCCTGTCGTGGATCGTGGAGGGGCCGGAAGCGATCTGGGCCGCCGCGTCATCGCCATCGCCCGCAGCCATCGGCTCCATCGCCTATCTGGTGTTCGGTGCGACGTTGATCGGCGCCAGCATATGGAGCTTCCTGATGGCGCGTTACCCGGCAGCGGTAGTCGCCCCGTTCTCGCTTCTCGTTCCGGTCGTTGGCATGGCAAGCGCGGCCATCGTGTTCCATGAGCGCGTGTCGGGCGTGGAGACCATTGGAGCGGCCTTGATTGCCCTTGGACTGGTTCTCAATGTTTTCGGCGGGCGCATCATGACGGCGCTTCGGGTGAAATGATCTGTGAATTCCCGTGAAGCGTGGGTGAGGGATGGCGATTTCCTGATAAAACCCCGCTTTACCGTTGCCTGTAGCCTATAATCCTTCAGCGAAGCGATTCCCGCTTCGGGCGTATTCGGTGACTTTCACGGGGAGTGATACGGAATTGCAGGTCGGAATCGACATGGGAACGGTCTCGGGCGGCCAGCAGGCACGTCTCGATATCGAGGAGCTTCTGGCAACCCGCCTTCTCGTTCAGGGCAATTCCGGCTCGGGCAAGTCGCATCTCCTGCGCCGTCTGCTGGAGCAATCGGCCGAGTGGGTGCAGCAGGTCATCATCGATCCTGAAGGCGACTTCGTCACACTGGCCGATAAATACGGCCATCTCGTCGTGGATGGCGAGCGCACGGAGGCTGAACTGGTTGGCATCGCCAACCGCATCCGCCAGCACCGCGTGTCCTGCGTTCTGACGCTGGAAGGTCTGGAGGTCGAGGATCAGATGCGCGCTGCCGCCTCGTTCCTCAATGGCCTGTTCGATGCCGACCGCGAATACTGGTTCCCGGTTCTGGTTGTAGTGGATGAAGCGCAGATGTTTGCGCCGGCCGCTGCCGGCGACGTATCCGACGATGCCCGCAAGGTGTCGCTTTCCGCCATGACCAACCTGATGTGCCGAGGCAGAAAGCGCGGTCTGGCGGGCGTCATCGCTACCCAGCGGCTGGCGAAGCTCGCCAAGAATGTTGCGGCTGAAGCCTCGAACTTCCTCATGGGGCGCACCTTTCTCGATATCGACATGGCCCGTGCTGCCGATCTGCTTGGTCTCGACCGGCGGCAGGCGGAAATGTTCCGCGATCTGAAGCGCGGCAATTTCGTCGCGCTCGGTCCGGCGCTGTCGCGTCGCCCGTTGCCGATCGCCATCGGCCCGGTGGAAACCTCGGCGCGCTCTTCGAGCCCCAAGCTGATGCCTCTGCCGGAAAGCCGCGAGGATGTGGAAGACCTGATTTTCACGCCCGATCCGGAAGAATTCACCCGCCCGCTGACACCGCGCCGCCTCACACCCGCGCCGCGCCCGACCGTCGATATTCTTGCCGAACTCTCCCGCGCTACGCCGGTGGCGACAGCGCCGCAGGCTGAAACTGCCCGCTCGTCCGGCCAGCCGGAGCTTTCACCGGAGGAGCGTGAAGCGCGCCTTTCCACGGTGCTCTCCGAAATCATCGACGACCCGCAAGCGGCGTTCCGCACGGATTCTGTTCTGTACCAGGACTTTCTGGTGCGCGCCCGCATGCGTCGTCTGCCGGGACCACCCCTGTCGCTTTCCGAGTTCCGTCGTCGGGTGGCGATTACGCGCTCGGGCGTGGATGAGGAGACGGCGGCCAGCGAAGGCTGGCAGACGGCGCTCGATCTTTCCCGCCGCGTGTCCGATGATCTGCAGGGCGTTTTCCTGCTGCTGGCCAAGGCGGCGCTGCGCAAGGAGCCCTGTCCGTCCGACGCCCGCATTGCCCGCGCCTATGGCACCCATTCCGCCCGCCGCGCCCGCCGCCTGATCGGCTACTTCGAGGAGCAGGGGCTGGCGGTTGCCCATACCGATTTCACGGGCAAGCGCATTGTCGCCTTCCCGGATCTCGATGCCGAGACCGCGCCGGGCAATGCCGACGGGCCGGACGAGGAAGCCGTGGCCACCGACGCGGCGGAGTGAAGCGTCGTAATCATGCTGCATCTGCGGCCTATCATGGGGTAGGTGTCCATGCTAAGGCGTGGGCAACCGTTTCGCTCCGGCCTTGGCCGGAACGCCGCCGGGCCCCAACAGAAGGACGCGCATGATGCAGCAACTGAGTGAAGAGGGCCGCCAGCGCCTGAGCGAGATCGCCAACCGCCACGGCGTCAGTTTCGGCGCTGTTGAACATCTGCTGATGGCCGTCATGGCCGGGCAGGGCAATCAGGCCCAGTTCAACCATCCCGATCTCGGCGGCATGGGTCAATGGTCGCTTGGTGGTATGACCATGGTCGGAGACATGTTCAACAACAGCCTGAAGGCGCGCGTCGATGCGCTCTGCACCGAGCTTTCCAACCTGGTGCGCTCCACCAGCGGGCTCATGCAGGCCTCAAGTTCGTTCCAGTCGCAATCGCAGGGCGGTGGTTATGGCAGCCAGCAAAGCTGGAACAACGGTGGCGGCACCAGCCTGTTCGTGCCGGGCTCCCTGTCCTCGGGCAACTGGTGGCCGCAGGATCTCGGCTTCCCGGCTTCCACGGGCGCGCAGAACAATCTGCGCTACGCCTTCTTCCCCGCCACGCGCCGCCTCGCCATTGATCTCGGCGGCAGCGTTACGGTCTATGACACCGGCGATCACAGCATCGGCGGCTTTTCGCAGCAGCAGGGCGGCGACCAGAGCCTGACGTTTACTTCCCAATATGGTCTGGTGCGCGTTGCCGACCTGCCGATCATTTCCGGCGTCAACGCGGCAACGCCGCCGGTACAGGCCGCCCCGGCCTACGAGCCTCCGGTCACAGCCTATGTGCCGGAACCCGTGTTTGTTCCCGCTCCCGCGCCGTTCGTTGAAGCGTCGGTTCAGGCTCCGGTCGTTGCCGCAGCGCCGGCCATCTCCGCGGATGATGTCTTCGAGAAGATCGAACGCATCGCCGCCCTTCATGCCAAGGGCATTCTGACGGATGACGAATTCCAGACGAAAAAAGCCGAGCTTCTCGCCCGGCTTTGATCCGCGTGCGGTGACGGTGGGCTTCAGCCCGCCGTCCTCTCTTCCCAGACCTTCACCAGCTCGATGATCGTCTTCACCGACATCTCCATGTCCTGTACGCTCACCCATTCCAGTGGCGAGTGATAAGCGTGGCCGCCGGTGTAAATGTTCGGGCAGGGCAGCCCCATGAAGGACAGGCGCGAGCCATCCGTGCCGCCGCGAATGCTGTGGCGTTCGGGCGTGAGGCCGACCCGGCGGACGGCTTCGACGAGGTTGTCCACCACGTCAGGATACTGATCGAGCACCACCTTCATGTTGCGATATTGTTCCTTCACGGTAAAGGTGAGGGAAGAGCGCGGATAAAGCGCGATGACCTCGTCGGCAATACCCTTCAGAAGCGCCTCCTTTGCCTTCAGGCCCTCCTCCGTGAAGTCGCGGATGATGAAGGTGAGTTTCGCGCTTTCCATGGCGCCGGTCACGCCGACGGGATGGATAAAACCGGCCTTGCCCTCGGTCGTCTCCGGTGAAAGCTCTTTCGGTAGCCGGCTAATGATATCGCCGGCAATCTTGATGGCATTCTCCATCCGGTCCTTCGCATAGCCCGGATGCATGGCCACGCCGGTGATGTCGATCACCACGCCATCGGCCGAAAAGGTCTCGTCCTCGATCTCGCCAATCCGACCGCCGTCCATCGTGTAGCCGAAAGCCGCGCCGAGCTTCTTCAGGTCCACCTTGTCGGCGCCGCGGCCGATTTCCTCGTCGGTGGTGAAGAGGATCTTGATCGCGCCATGCCTGATCGAGGGGTCGGCGAGAATTGCGGCCGCAGCCGTCATGATCTCGGCGATGCCCGCCTTGTCGTCGGCACCCAGCAGCGTCGTGCCGTCTGTTGTAACGATATCGTGGCCGATCTGGTCGTTAAGGTCGGGGTGCTCGGTGACGCGGATCACACGCGACGGATCGCCGACAAGCTGGATGTCGCCGCCCTGATAGTTCCTGACGAGTTGCGGCCTGACATTGGTGCCGGTAAAATCCGGAGCCGTATCCATATGCGAGCAGAAGCAGATCACCGGGACCGGCTTGTCGACATTGGCCGGGATCGTGGCATAGACGTTGCCATGCTCGTCGAGATGCGCGTCGGTCAGGCCAAGCGCCAGCAACTCCTTTTCCAGAACCCGCCCGAGATCCTTCTGCTTTTCGGTGGAAGGCTGGGCGGAAGACGAGGCGTCCGACTGGGTGTCGATGACGACATAGCGAAGCAGGCGGTCGAGAACGGTGTCGGTCATGGCTTTATCCGATTCACTTGCAGGAAGAGCAAGCTATACCGTGGCCGACATTGGACGGGAATGGGAGGAGGCGCTCATTTCATGTTCGCATCGCCATGTGTCACTTGATTTCCTGGTGGACTGGGAAGTCGTAGGAGGAGTAATAGCTCCCGTTGACGAACACATCTTTTTCTGCGTCGACCTGGCTCTTGAGGGCTTTGGCGTCACTGTAGGGCAGGAAGTCATTCTCTCCGCCGACAACGACAGGATAGTTATCGTTGCCCGGACGTTTCTCGCCCACATAAATGTCGATGTCCGGAACCTCGCTTTTCATCTTCTCCGCTGCGGCAATTGCAGCATCAATTGTAGTGTAGGAACCCACCACCACCCGATAACGCGGCTCGGGCGCGACGCCGAAAATATAGCCCAGTCCGTTCGTTTGTGTGGTGGTGCCGGCCGAAGGGTCGTCGGCATAGGCATTCGAGATGAACAGGCCCGCCGAGGTCTGGTTAAGCTTTTCGGTCAGGTCCACCACTGGGCCGTTCGCAAGCCATGGGGTAAGCACTGCCGGCGCCGAGACGCCGATGGCGAACAGTTTGAGTTTGACCGTTTCATCCACAACCGCAGCCACGATGGCGCCTAGGATGATCAGGATCGGCGCATGTACCAGAAGTAAAACCTTGATCGCTCCGGCCTCTTCCGGAAGCCCGCTGTCAAGAAAGGCTGCGATCACCTTCTGGTCGAAGCCGAGAAGCTTTGATGCAACGGCTGCAAAGCCTCCCAATGCACCGATGACTATCCGGGAGGGCAGGGTAAGTGCTTTGGCAGAGTGCGGAGCGGGCGTTGCGTCGACGATCGGAGCCATGTTCCACCTATTGTTGTTTCGGTGAATTATGCAACCAATTAGTGTTTCGTCAAGTAATTTCTCGCGTTGACAAGGTGCTTTCGATCTACTATTCACCGCGCCAACGCCGGACGGAAACGCCCGGTGTTTCACTGACATGTCCCGTGGCTTCTCCGTTCGCTTTTCGTGAGAAACCTGTCAGAGCCCGATAGGGTTCAGAGGAGGGCGTGTTTCCTTGCCGGTATGGAAACGTGCCGGCCCACTTTTATTTGAGGAAATACGATGAGCAAGCGTTCTTCGTCCAAGTACAAAATTGACCGCCGCATGGGCGAAAACATCTGGGGCCGTCCGAAGTCCCCGGTGAACCGTCGCGAATACGGCCCGGGCCAGCACGGTCAGCGCCGCAAGGGCAAGCTGTCCGACTTCGGTGTTCAGCTCCGCGCCAAGCAGAAGCTCAAGGGCTACTACGGCGACCTGCGTGAAAAGCAGTTCCGCGCCACCTATGAAGAGGCCAACCGCCGCAAGGGCGACACCTCCGAAAACCTGATCGGCCTGCTCGAGTCGCGTCTGGACGCGATCGTCTACCGCGCCAAGTTCGTCCCGACGGTCTTCGCTGCCCGTCAGTTCGTGAACCACGGCCACGTCACGGTCAACGGCGTCCGCGTCAACATCGGTTCCTACCGTTGCAAGGCCGGCGACGTGATCGAAGTTCGCCAGAAGTCCAAGCAGCTCGTGACCGTTCTCGAATCGGTTGCTCTCGCTGAACGTGACGTTCCGGACTACATCGAAGTCGACCACAACAAGATGGTTGCAACCTTCGTTCGCGTTCCGACCCTGTCTGACGTGCCCTATGCCGTCGTCATGGAACCGCACCTGGTCGTCGAATTCTATTCGCGCTAATCCCTCGGGATTTGGTTTCGAAAGCCGCCCTTCGGGGCGGCTTTTTTGTTATGGAGAACAGGGTCAAAGAACGAGTCGCACAATGGATATGCAGGCAATTGTCGATCAGGTTTACTCCGAGCTGACGCCGCGCATCGGTGAAGGCAAGGTGGCGGATTACATTCCCGAGCTTGCCAAGGTGCCGCCGAACCAGCTCGGCATTGCAGTGGCCACGGTCAGCGGCGAGCTTTATGTCGCCGGTGATGCAGCGACGCCTTTCTCCATCCAGAGTATTTCCAAGGTTTTCATGCTGACGCTGGCGCTCGGCAAGGTGGGCGAGGGTATATGGAAGCGTGTGGGCCGCGAGCCCTCCGGCTCTGCCTTCAACTCGATTGTCCAGCTCGAGCATGAGAGCGGCATTCCGCGCAACCCCTTCATCAACGCCGGAGCGATTGCGGTGGCGGATGTGGTTCTGGCAGGTCATCAACCGAAGGAAGCTATTGGCGAGCTGCTGCGCTTCATTCGCTATGTTGCCGACGACGAGACGATCTCCATCGACAATACGGTTGCCAAATCCGAGACGGCGACGGGCTATCGTAATTTCGCGCTCGCCAATTTCATGCGCGCTTTTGGTAATCTCGATCATCCGGTGGAACAGGTTCTCGGCGTCTATTTCCACCAGTGCGCGCTGTCTATGACCTGCCAGCAATTGGCCCGTGCAGGGCTTTACCTCGCCAATCGCGGCGTCAATCCGCTGACGGGCCATTCCGTGGTTTCGCCGAAACGGGCGCGGCGCATCAATGCACTGATGCTCACCTGCGGCCACTATGATGGCTCCGGCGACTTTGCCTATCATGTCGGCCTGCCGGGCAAGAGCGGTGTCGGCGGCGGCATCATGGCGATTGCACCCGGCGATGCGGCGATTGCCGTGTGGTCACCGGGGCTGAACAAGGTCGGCAATTCCGCACTCGGCTCGGCAGCCCTCGAACTGATCGCCCAGAAAACCGGCTGGTCCGTCTTCGGCTCTTGATATTGCCGGGCCGGAAGGGCATTGCGTAACGGAAAGCAGGAGGCAACGCTTTTGAACGTTCTGACCGAACCGGACGACCTGACGCCCGAAGCGGATGACGGTGCGCCCGTCCATCCGCTCTTTGCCGATGCGCCGCGTTCCGTGTCCTTCAACAAGCTGCGCAAGCGTCTGCTTCGGCAGGTGCGGCAGGCCATGGAGGATTTCTCCATGCTGAAGGGCCAGAAACGCTGGCTGGTCGCGCTTTCCGGTGGCAAGGACAGTTACGGTCTTCTCGCCCTGTTGCTCGATCTCAAATGGCGCGGCCTGTTGCCGGTCGATCTCATCGCCTGCAATCTCGATCAGGGTCAGCCGAATTTTCCGAAGCACATCCTGCCGGAATACCTGACGTCCATCGGTGTGTCCCACCGGATCGAGTATCGCGATACCTATTCCATCGTGAAGGAGAAGATGCCGGAGGGCGCGACCTATTGCTCGCTCTGTTCGCGGCTTCGGCGCGGCAATCTCTACCGCATTGCCCGTGAAGAAGGGTGTGATGCGCTCGTGCTCGGCCATCATCGCGAGGACATCCTCGAAACCTTCTTCATGAACCTTTTCCATGGTGGCCGACTGGCGGCGATGCCGGCGAAACTGATGAACGATGAAGGCGATCTGACCGTACTCAGGCCACTGGCCTATGCGGCGGAGGACGATCTCGCGAAATTTGCGGAAGCGATGCGCTTTCCGATCATTCCCTGCGACCTCTGTGGCTCGCAGGACGGGCTGCAACGCAATGCGATGAAGGACATGCTGGCGGAGATGGAACGACGCATGCCGGGCCGCAAGGAGCGCATGCTGCGCGCCCTTGGCCATGTGAACCCCTCGCATCTGCTCGATCCCGCGCTGTTCGATTTCTCCGGAATTTCCACCACACCGAAGGACGAATGACCATGGCCGCCAGCATCGACGTCGAAGCCCTTGCCAACCTCTTGCGCGATGCCGCCAAGGCGGAGATCCTGCCGCGCTTCCGCAGGCTGGGCGATGGTGACATTCGCGCCAAGTCCGAGGCCAGCGATCTGGTGACGGATGCGGATGAAGCTGCCGAGCGCATGATCAAGGCTGAGGTCTCGCGCCTCGCGCCGGGTAGCCTTTTTGTCGGAGAGGAGTCGGTCGCCGCTGATCCCGCGCTGCTGGCGCGTCTGGCTGATGTGGAGAAGGCCGTTGTGGTCGACCCCATCGACGGCACCTATAACTTTGCGTCCGGTATCGGTGCGTTCGGCGTCATGGCCGCCGTCGTAGAAAATGGTGAAACCGTTGCCGCCATCATCCACGATCCGCTGGGCGACGACTGGCTGATCGCGGAAAAGGGGGCCGGGGCCGTTCTCAAACGTCCGGACGGGTCTTCCCAGCGCCTGAAGGTGGCCGACCCCGTGCCGCTCGCCCAGATGATCGGCATGGCCTCCACCGGCTTTCTGCCAGCCGATGTAAAGCCGGAGATCCTGAGCAATCTCGCCAAGGTGCGCTATGCCATGAGTTACCGTTGCGCGGCGGTCGAATACCGCGCCTTCGTCGGCGGCTTCGCGCATTATCTGATGTATAACAAGCTGATGCCTTGGGATCATCTGCCCGGCGTGCTGATTGCCCAGGAGGCCGGTGCCTATGCCTCTCGCTTCGATGGTTCCGCCTACCGCCCGCATCACACAGCCGGTGGCCTGCTTGTAACGCCTGATCGCGAAAGTTGGGAAATCTTGCGGCGGGAAGTCTTCACCATCTGAGGAAAAAGGGGGCGCTTCAAGCGCCCCTTTTTCGTTCAGTGCCGCTGGTTGTGCGGCTGGAAGAGCTTTCCCTTTTCCGCAATCATCACGAAGACGAAGCCGATCAGTGAGACGACGAAGAAACCGGCGATCAGCGGCAGCGCCGTACCATCGAAGGCTTGCCCGATCAGCGCGCCGATGGATGCCCCGCCAACCGTGCTGAGGAAGCCGAGAACGGAGGAGGCCGTGCCCGCCACATGGCCAAGCGGCTCCATGGCCAGCGAGTTGAAGTTCGCGCCAATCCAGCCGAACATGAACATCGAAATCGCGAAGAGACAGATGAACAACGGGAACGGCATGGGGCGAGGTCCCAGAATCTCGATCATCAACCAGACGAAGTTGATGGCCAGGAACGCCACGAGCGCGCCGTGTGACAGCCGCCGCATGCCGACGCGCCCCACCATGCGCGCGTTGACGAAGGAGGAAAACGACATGAACAGCGCCACGCTGCCGAAGGCGATCGGCATCAGTTTTCCGAGGTCGTAGACCTGCGTATAGATCTGCTGTGCCGAGTTGATAAAGCCGAACAGCGCCCCGAAGATGAAGGTGCTGGCCAGCGTGTAGTTCAGCGCGATGCGATCCGTCAGAACGATCTTGAAGCCGGTCGCGATGGACCGGATGGTGAACGGCCTGACATCGGACGGAGACAGCGTTTCGGGAAGGCGCAGATGGGTCCAGGCTGCGATGCCAAGACCGGCAACAGCCATGAAGACGAAGATCGTATGCCAGTCGGCAAACAGAAGAATCGTCTGGCCGATGCCCGGCGCGATGACCGGCACGATCATGAACACCATCATGATCAGCGACATGGCTTCGGCCATCTGCCGCCCGCCATAGATGTCGCGCACGATGGAAACGGTAACGACGCGCATCGAGGCCGCGCCCAGGCCCTGGATGAAGCGGAGCACGAGCAGGGCGGTGAACGAGGGAATGAACGCCCCGAAGATCGCGGCGATAATGTAGATCGAAAGGCCGGCAAGCAGCGGAATGCGGCGGCCGAACCGGTCGGCTAGCGGCCCATAGACGAGTTGCGCCAACCCGAAGCCGATGAGGTAGGCGGAAACGATATACTGGCGATGGTTCTCGTTTTCCACGCCAAGCGTGGCGCCGATCTGTTGCAGGCCGGGGAGCATGATGTCGATGGCGAGCGCATTCAGCGCCATCAGCATCGCGATCATCGCGATGAATTCGGCCCTGCCCATGCGGCCGAGTCGGGAAACGTTTTCGGGAGAATGGTTCACGGAAATAATCTCTTAAAGACGAGAAGGCGTTGCTGTGACGCAACGCCTCTCAAAAGCAAAAAATATGGACGGGCGCCGAAAAGGCGCACTGTCTTCTCAGGCCGCGCGAACAGCGATGCCCTGTTCCTCGAACTGGGTCTGAAGCTCGCCGTTCTGGAACATTTCGCGCACGATATCGCAACCGCCGATGAACTCGCCCTTGATGTAGAGCTGCGGAATGGTCGGCCAGTTGGAATAGTCCTTGATGCCCTGGCGGATGTCGCCATCTGCCAGCACGTTGATGCCCTTGTAGGGAACGCCGAGATAGTCGAGGATCTGGACGACCTGGCCGGAGAAGCCACACTGCGGAAACTGCGGCGTGCCCTTCATGAACAGGACAACGTCGTTGGTCTTGATCTCGTTGGCGATGAAGTCGAGAATAGCGGTCATGGGAAACACTCTCTGCCTTTGCGGTTTCAAGGCCCGCACGGGTTAAAACAAGCGCGACTGCAGATTTACGGCTACAAGCTGTCTGCAGTCACCTGTGTCCGATAATTAGCACTGAATTCGGCAATTACCAGATGTCAGCTTTGGCGCGGAGCGAATTTAGCGGCTGCGTTGCTTGGAGCGCGCGGTGGCGCTGCGCCGGCGGCTCACCTGCTTGCGGGCCGGTTTGCGAACCGTTTTCTTTTCCGGCTTGCCGAGCGCCGCATCGATGATCGAACCGAGAAGGTCGCCGCTGGCGGCCTTCCGGGTGCGACGCTTGGTGCGCTTCGTGGTCGTTGAACGCGTCTTCTTCAGAATTTCGGAGACGGCGCTCTTGACGACGCCGGATACCAGATCCTCGATCACACCAGCCATTCGCTTGCCTTTTTTATTCGGGCGCGGATGTCTGCAACGCCAGTGCGTGCAGAACGCCGCCCATATTGCCCCTGAGGGCTTCATAGACCATCTGGTGCTGCTGCACGCGGCTCTTGCCCCGGAAGGCTTCAGCCACGACTTCCGCGGCATAGTGGTCGCCATCGCCGGCAAGGTCGCGGATAACCACCTTCGCCCCGGGAATTCCGGATTTGATCATGTCTTCGATTTCGCCGGGCTTCATGGGCATGGTCGTTCCTCCTTCATTGCGAGGAACGCGGCGATCAAAGCTTGCCGCGTTCCATGAAGTCAGGGAACCACGATTCATGGGCCGAACGCAATTCCTCAATTGAAACAGGACGCGCATCCCCAAGCACGACGCTGTTACCGCCGGTGCGGCCGATGAAGGGCGTGAAGACGCCGGCTTCGCTGGCGCGCGCCTGAACGGTGTCGAGGTTCTCTTCCTTGATCGTCAGGACATAACGGCCCTGGTCTTCGCCGAAGAAGGTGGCGATCGGGTTTTCACCGTTGAGCGGCGAGATCTTCGCGCCGATACCCGAAGCAATCGCCATTTCGGCGACGGCAAGGCCGAGGCCGCCCGACGAGCAATCGTGAACGGCAGTTGCGAGACCGTCCTGAATGAGCGCGCGGACGAATTCGCCGGTCTTCTTTTCGTGCGCCAGATCGACATGCGGGGCAGGGCCTTCGATGCGGCCGAGCACATCGCGCAGATAGACCGACTGGCCGAGATGAGAACCCCAGTTGGCCGGAGCGCCAGCGAGAAGGATGGCTTCGCCCTGTGCCGCAAAGCGGATGCGCGCCATCTTCGACCAGTCCGCCAGAAGACCAACGCCACCGATCGTGGGGGTGGGCAGAATGGCCTGACCGTTGGTCTCGTTGTAGAGCGACACGTTGCCCGAAACGATCGGGAAATCCAGCGCGCGGCAGGCCTCGCCGATGCCCTTGATGGCGAAGACGAGCTGCCCCATGATTTCCGGGCGCTCGGGATTGCCGAAGTTAAGGTTGTCGGTCGCAGCGAGCGGAAGGGCGCCCGTTGCTGTAATGTTGCGCCAGCATTCGGCCACCGCCTGCTTGCCGCCCTCGAACGGATCGGCCTCGACGTAACGCGGCGTGACGTCGGAGGAGAAGGCAAGCGCCTTCCTGGGGTGAGTATCGACGCGTACGACGCCGGCATCGCCACCCGGAAGCTGGAGCGAATTGCCCTGGATGAGCGTGTCATACTGCTCGTAAATCCAGCGGCGCGAGGAATTGTTGGCGGAGCCGACGAGCTTGAGCAGGCCCTCGGAGACATCGCCCGCCGGAATGGAGGCGAGATCGAGGCTCGCCGCCGGCTTCGGCTCGATCCACGGACGGTCGTATTCAGGGGCCTGGTCGCCCAGATCCTTGATCGGCAGGTTGGCGACTTCCTCGCCCTGATGAATGACGCGGAAACGCAGGTCGTCGGTGGTCTTGCCGACGATGGCGAAGTCGAGGCCCCACTTGACGAAGATCGCCTTGGCTTCCTCTTCCTTCTCCGGCTTCAACACCATGAGCATGCGCTCCTGGCTTTCCGAAAGCATCATTTCATAGGCGGTCATGCGCTCTTCGCGCACAGGCACCTGGTCAAGGACAAGCTCGATGCCGAGGTCGCCCTTGGCGCCCATTTCGACGGCGGAGCAGGTGAGGCCGGCCGCGCCCATGTCCTGAATGGCGATGACCGCGCCGGTCTTCATCAGCTCGAGGCAGGCTTCCAGCAGGCACTTTTCGGTGAAGGGGTCACCGACCTGAACGGTGGGGCGCTTTTCCTCGATGCTCTCGTCGAATTCGGCGGATGCCATGGTGGCGCCGCCGACACCGTCACGGCCGGTCTTTGCGCCCAGATAGACCACCGGCAGGCCCACGCCCTTAGCTTCCGACAGGAAGATGGAATCGGCCCTTGCCAGACCGGCGGCAAAGGCGTTGACGAGGATGTTGCCGTTATAGCGGGCGTCGAATTCCACTTCGCCGCCAACTGTCGGCACGCCGAAGGAATTGCCGTAACCGCCGACGCCGGCGACGACGCCGGCAACGAGGTGGCGGGTGCGCGGATGATCCGGCGCGCCAAAGCGCAGTGCGTTCATTGCGGCAATCGGGCGGGCACCCATGGTGAATACGTCACGCAGAATACCGCCAACGCCGGTCGCAGCGCCCTGATAGGGCTCGATGTAGGACGGGTGGTTGTGGCTTTCCATCTTGAAGACGACCGTCTCGCCATCGCCGATATCGACCACGCCGGCATTTTCGCCCGGACCCTGAATGACGACCGCACCGGTGGTGGGCAGCGTCTTCAGCCATTTCTTCGAGGACTTGTAGGAGCAGTGCTCGTTCCACATGGCCGAAAAAATGCCGAGTTCGGTGAAGCTCGGCACGCGACCGATGAGATCCAGAATGCGCTGATATTCGTCCGGCTTCAGGCCATGAGCGGCGACGAGTTCCGGGGTGATCTGGATATCGTTGGGGATGGTCATGGGGCGATGAAGTCCGTGAGCGCAGGGGATTGGTTTCGCGCCCTCTTTAACCCATGTCATCCGCAAGCGCGACAGGAAAATGTGTTCTCACGCCAAGCTGTCACAGCCCGTTGCGCCGTGATCCAGCAGCCGGCGCAGAATGGTGAGCCCTTCTGCCACGTCAGCCTGCGTGGGCGGCATGGAGAAGCCGATACGTACCCGATGGTAGACCCGGTCCGTGCGGGCCGCCTTGAACTCGTCCTCGTCATCGACCAGCACCCCCTCGCTGAGTGCCGCAGCCCGGAATGTACTGGACAGCCAGGGGTCGGGCAGGTGCAGCCACAGGAACGGCGTATTGGGGTGCGATTCGAACTCGAGCCCGGCGAGAATCTTGCGGGCAATCGCCTCGCGGGCACCGATTTCGGTCAGGCAGCGGCGACGGATGGCGGCGGCATCACCGCTCAGCACCAGGCGTGCGGCAAGTTCGGCGAGCAGGAACGGCTGACCACCGCTCAGCATCTTGTGGGCAATGCGCACACGCGGTGCGAAATGGGTCGGGCAGGCGACCCAGCCGCCACGGACCCCCGCCGCAACCGATTTCGACAGCCCCCCGACCACGAACGTGAGTTCGGGTGCAAACGAGGCAATGGGTGGCAGATCGTCGTTACGCATGCCGCCATAGAGAATGTCCTCGACGATCCAGACATTGTAACGGCGGGCGATCTCCGCAATGGCCTGCCGTCGCTCCACCGAGAGCGTGATGCATGTCGGGTTCTGCGCAGACGGCATCAGGAAGACGAGTTTCGGATGTTGCTGCGCGCAGACCTTTTCGAATTCTTCGGGAATGATGCCCTGATCATCGATTTCCGTCAGCGCAATGCGGCGGCCGACGAGCGCCGCGCTGCGGCTGATGTGGGAATAGGTGAGGTTCTCGAACACGATCTTGTCACCAGGCGCGGTCATGGCCGTGATGACACTCATGATGCCGGCATGGGCGCCAAGCGTCGTGACGACGCTTTCGGGCAAGGGTGTCCAGTTGCCCTGCGCCAGCCAGGAAGCGCCGGCCCTGCACCAGTGATCGGGAAAGACATTCGTGTAATTGACGAGCCCGAGCGGGCTGTCGCGGGTGATCTCGGCCAGATGTCGCTCCAGAATGCTGTCCTGGCCAATGTTCGGAGCGCCCGTCGTATCGAAGCGATAATGATCGGCAGAGGGCGGTGCGATGAGGCGGGTTCCGGCCAGCGTAGCCACCACGGGGTCATGCGCAGCGGTGGCGGCTGGCGTCTTGCGATCGTTGACATAGGTGCCGCGACCGACCTCGCCACTCACCAGCCCGCGTTCATGAACAGTGGCATAGGCGCGGCTGATCGTGCCGATTGTCACGCCGAGATCATAGGCAATGTTCCGCTGCGGCGGCAATTTTGCGCCTGCCGGCAGGGTGCCATCGCCAATTGCGGCCTCGATGGCGTCTGCAAGGCGAAGATAGAACGGGCCATTGCCCTCGGAAATGTTCGGAAGCCAATTTGTCATGGAGACAATTTGTAAATTGCATCCCTGTCTTTGTCAATGATAGTGAGGCGACAGGTTCAATTATGACAAATTGGTGTGGAAATGCGCAAGCTCGATCAATATCTCTCGACAATCGATACAATATACCCGGATGGCTATGTACGAGAGCATTATTTTCGCGACACTGGCGACATGCTGGAGCCGCAGCCGCTGGTCTATGCCCACAATGGCAGCTTGTTTTCAAAGATGGTAGCCGCGATCCGTGGCTGGCACGCGAAGCGTCGCGGACGCGCCGTGCTGCGCGAACTGACGGATTTCGAACTGGATGATATCGGGGTGACGCCCTTCGAGGCGCGTCGCGAGGTGAACAAGTCCTGCTTCTTCGACTGAGGCGCTGAAAGACCCGGCTTCGCGCCACCCGCCTACAAAACTTTGCCGGTCTTCCCCGTCCGGCTACACCCGCCCAGCCAGTCCCAACCGGCTGCGGCGGGCTTTTCTATGCCTTTGTCAGGAGCGGCAACCGCTGCCGCCAGCCGCCCAGCGGCTGACATCGGCATTGATGCGGGCGGCGGAAGCATCGTTCAGGAGCGGTCCGTAGGTCGCGACGCGGGCCGGATTGCCTTCGGCCTCGACGACGAGAAGCGGGCGCGCTTCCGGGCTGTGGGCGGGCACGACCAAAATGCGCGGGCGGCCGGAGAATGAATTGAGTTCCGGCGCCAGCTTGTAGGAGCGGAAGGCGGCATCACCCGATTTGAACCAGCAGGCATTCGCACCAAGCGCGACGCGTTCCATGGTTGGCAGGGCGGCACGGCCGGGCGCAATGGGGGCGGGTGCGCGCTTCGACTGGCAGCCGGAAAGGATGATGGCGGCGGCACAAACCACTGCGGAGGCGAGAAGCGAGGTGCGAGCAAGGCGCATGAGGACGTGTCCAGAACAGGAGAGGGAGAAGGCTTCCGCCCGGCAAAGCGGGCAAGTGAGCCGCTTTCAACACGAAATTGCAGCGAAAACGCGGCGCGCCTTCGCTGCAACGGGTTCGAAAACGCCTGAAATCAGGCGGCGATGACGTCGAGGGCCGAAGCGAAGATACCGCGGCCATCATTGCCGCCATGGGCGGCTTCGATCAGGTTTTCCGGGTGCGGCATCATGCCGAGAACGTTGCCTTTCTCGTTGATGACGCCGGCGATGTCGTTGATCGAGCCGTTCGGATTGGTACCTTCGGCATAGCGGAACACGACCTGGCCGTTGCCTTCGATGCGGGCCAGCGTCTCGGCATCCGCGAAGAAGTTGCCGTCATGGTGAGCAACCGGGCAGCGGATGATCTGGCCCTCGGCATAGGCGCGGGTGAAATCCGTCGAGGCGTTGGCAACCGACAGCTTGATTTCGCGGCAGACAAAACGCAGCGAGGCGTTGCGCATCAACGCACCGGGCAGAAGGCCGGCTTCAAGCAGGATCTGGAAACCGTTGCATACGCCCAGAACCTTCACACCCTTTTCAGCAGCCTTCTTGACGGCCTGCATCACCGGCATGCGGGCGGCAATTGCGCCGCAACGCAGATAGTCGCCGTAGGAAAAGCCGCCGGGAATGACGATGAGATCGACATCGGGCAGTTCCGTTTCGGTCTGCCACACGGTAACGGGCGCCTGACCGGAAATCTTGGTCAGCGCCGCGATCATGTCACGGTCACGGTTGAGACCCGGAAGCTGGAGGACGGCAGATTTCATGGCGGCTATCCTTGGGTTCAGAGAATGGCGATCGAGTAGTTCTCGATGACGGTGTTGGCGAGAAGCTTTTCGCACATTGCCTTCAGGTCGGCTTCGGCCTTTGCCTTGTCCGCGCCTTCCAGTTCCAGGTCGAAGACCTTGCCCTGACGGACATGGCCGACGCCTTCAAAACCGAGCGCGCCGAGCGCGCCTTCGATTGCCTTGCCCTGCGGGTCGAGAACGCCGTTCTTGAGCGTTACGGTGACGCGTGCCTTGATCACAGTCTTCCAAGCCTCTCGCTTACTTGACGAGAACCGGGCCCGTACCGCGGACCGGTTCGTTTTCATTGATGATGCCGAGGCGGCGGGCCACTTCCGAATAGGCTTCGAGAAGGCCGCCCAGATCGCGGCGGAACAGGTCCTTGTCCATCTTCTTGTGGGTTTCGATATCCCATAGACGGCAGCTATCCGGCGAAATCTCGTCGGCCAGGATAATGCGCATCATGTCGCCTTCGAACAGGCGGCCGCATTCGATCTTGAAATCAACGAGCTGGATGCCGACGCCCAGGAAAAGGCCCGACAGGAAGTCGTTGACGCGGATGGCGAGCGCCATCATGTCGTCCAGCTCGGCGGGGTTGGCCCAGCCGAAAGCGGTGATGTGCTCTTCCGAAACCATCGGGTCGCCCAGCGCATCGGACTTGTAATAGAATTCGATAATCGAGCGCGGCAGAACGACGCCTTCCTCGATGCCGAGACGTTCGGACAGAGAACCGGCGGCGACATTGCGCACCACGATTTCGAGCGGAATCATTTCCACTTCGCGGATGAGCTGCTCGCGCATGTTCAGCCGGCGGATAAAGTGGGTCGGGATCCCGATCTTGTTCAGGTGCGTGAAGAGATATTCGGAGATGCGGTTGTTCAGCACGCCCTTGCCGTCGATGATGGCGTGCTTCTTCTTGTTGAATGCGGTCGCATCGTCCTTGAAGAACTGGATCAGCGTGCCCGGCTCGGGACCTTCGTAAAGGATCTTGGCCTTGCCTTCGTAAATGCGGCGGCGACGGTTCATATCGTTCGTTCTCATGGTTGGCGCTGGCCTGGGCCGCGCAGATAGATAATGATTGCGGTCCCCTTATCGGAAAAGAATGGATTTCACAATCACTCTGTCCCGGTCGAAGGGCTTTCCTGTATGCGAATTCTGGCCTCCTGCATTGGGGAATCGTTCACCTATACCCTACACCGAATTTCAAAAAATTCCCGCTATCAATCCAGTCACGGTCAGCTTGAGACGGCCGGTCACAACGGAAAACAAACGGGGACGACATAATGAACGCTTTGAAGCTTCGGGCCAACGCCCACGAAATCGGCTATGCTCTCGATGAGAAGAACCAATTCCTTGCCAGCGCGCGCCGTAACAAGCGTCTTGGCCAGTGGGCCGGCGAAATGCTTGGCAAGTCGGACGTCGATGCCTATGCCGACGCGGTGGTGCTGAGCGGCCTTGAGCGCCACAATGGTGAATTCGCCCACATCCGCCGGGATTTCGATTCCGCCGGCGTCGGTGTCTCCGACGAGGACATCCACTCCCAGATGAGCAACATGCTGCGCGACGTGCTGCTGGAGATGCGTAAAGTCTGATCGACGACGCAGACATTTCCCGCCAGATAAATGTTTCGGGCCTCCGCGGGCGTCAGGTTCGCGGGGGCTTTGCTGTCGTTTGTGCCGCGCTTCGTCCCGCACCGGAAATTGAGCCGATCATAGCCAAACTTCGCATTGCACTTTGAGCGTGCTTTTGATTAATGGTGGCTCAGAAAACCGAAACCGACCGTATAGGGAGACGCCAGATGAGTGGTTTGAGCGATCGCGAGAAGGCCTTTGAAAACAAGTTCGCCCACGATCAGGAGCTGAAGTTCAAGGCGGAAGCCCGCCGCAACAAGCTTCTTGGTCTCTGGGTTGCCGGTCTGATTGGCAAGGACGACGCAGAAGCCTATGCCAAGGAAGTCGTGATGGCCGATCTCGCCGAGGCCGGCAATGAGGATGTGTTCCGCAAGCTGCGCGCCGATCTCGATGCCGCTGGCGTTACGCTTTCCGACGAAGACCTGCGCACCAAGATGGTTGATCTCCTCGGCGAAGCCATCGACCAGATCACCAATTCCTGATACCGTCGATCCGATCTGACGTCATGAGCAGGCCGTGCGCTGTTGCGCGCGGCCTTTTTGCCGTGCAGTTTGCGAGTGCAGTCAATCCGGGTCTGCGCTGCGCCAGGCATCGCTGCGAACGAAAGCTTCCACCTGCGAGGCCGGGATCGGGCGTGCCAGCGCATAACCCTGCAGCGCGTCGCATCCCAGATCGCGCAGGATGCGGATGTGCTCCGCCGTTTCCACGCCTTCTGCTACGACGCGGATGTTCAGCGATCGGCCTATGTCGATGATCGAGCCGACAAGCTTGCGCTGCTCCTGCGAATTGGAGAGCGGCGTAACGAGTTCACGGTCGATCTTGAGTGTCGCGGGAGCAAGTCTCACCAGGCTGACGATGGAGGCATGGCCGGAGCCGAAATCATCGATCTCGATCGCAATGCCCTGCCTGCGAAGATTCTTGAGGTTTTCCGCTACCGCTGCGTCGAAATCATCGAGAAAGATCGACTCCAGAAGCTCGAAGGAGACTGTGCCCGGCTGGATGCCAAGTTCGCGAACGGTTTGATGGAGATGGGGATCGTGAAGCCGGCGGGCGGAGACATTGACGGAAATCTTCGGTATGCCAAGCCCCGTAGACTGCCAGCGACGGAAATCGATCAGCCCCTTTTCGAGGATCTGGGCGTCGATGTCGGCGACAGCGTCCAGGTCTTCCGCGATCGGCAGGAACCGGTCCGGCGTCAGGATGCCCCGTTCCGGGTGTTGCCACCGGGCCAGCGTCTCGGCACCGCAGATATCGAGCGTGCGGGCATCGAACTGAAACTGGTACCAGGGGACGAATTCACTCTGTTCCAGTGCGCGCAGTATCTCGTCGGAAACCTTCTTGGCATTGACGATCTCGTGCTGCATGCCCGAGGAGAAGACCTCGAAACGGTTTCGACCGAGATTTTTGGCCCGGTAAAGGGCGATGTCGGCATTTTGCAGCAACTGTCGGGCATCGAGCGAGGCATCGTCGCGACTGGCGATCCCGATGCTGGCGCCGATGCGGCACTGGTTACCGTCGACGGAAATCGGCTTGCGCAGTTCGTTGATGATGCGGTCGGCTAGCGAGACGAGGTGGTGTTGCGGCCCCTTGGAGCGGGCAACGATGACGAACTCGTCACCGCCGATCCGGGCGAGGAAGTCTTCCGCACGGGCGCAGCGTGCAAGAACGGCGGCGGCATGCTTGAGCATGGCATCGCCGACGCTGTGGCCCTGCGTATCGTTGATCTGCTTGAAGCGGTCGAGGTCTATGTGGAGAATAGACAGGTTGCCGCCGTCAGCCTCGTCATGAAGCACGCGGTCGAGATAACGGCGGTTCGGCAGCCCCGTCAGGTGGTCATGAAGTGCATTGTGCTCGATGCTGGCGCGGGCGGCTTCAAGGGCGACATTTCTGGCCTCCGCCAGATCGCGCGCCTGCCGCAACTGCTTTTGCAGTTCCACATCCTCGGACACGTCCCAGTCGGCGCCGATGACCTTGCGATGACCGGTGCCCGGCTCGATGAATGGCAGCGAACGGGAGCGAATATAGGCAATCGTGCCGTCGGCACGAATGACTCGGAACTCGTCGGAATGTGGCAGAAGGTTTTCGAGATGGTACTCCATCTTCGCAAGAACCCGGGCTTTATCTTCCGGATGCAGCATGCTTTCCCACGCCGAACCGACGGGGATTTCCTGTTCCACCGGCACCCCGTAGATGGCGTACATCCGCTCATCCCAGTTGCTGGTTCCCGTCGTCAGATTGGCCTCGAATACGCCGATACGCGATACGTCCAGAGCCAGCCGCAGGCGCTGCGCCTGCGCGGTCATGTTGTCTTCCCAGTCCTGGCGGCTGGTGACGTCCGCATCGGTGCCGGTGGAGCGGAGCGGATTGCCGTACTCATCCCACTCCACGCACATGCCGCGGCACTCGATCCAGATCCAGTTGCCGTTCTTGTGGCGGATGCGATAGCGGAATACCGCGTAATCCGGATCGCCGCGGTTCTGGCGTTCGATAGCGTGGAGCGTCCGCTCCCGGTCGTCGGGGTGAAGCTGGTTGATCCATTCCTCGTTATTGTGGATCAACTGGTCTGGCGACGTGAAGCCACGAATGCTGAGCCAGAGGTCCGAAAATTCGAAAACGCCGGTCTTGAGGTTATGGTCCCAGACGCCGAGCTTCGATGCGGTCAGAGCATATTCCGCCCGCTGCTCCTGCGCCCTGAGCGCTTCCTCGCGGGCAACCTGCTCGTCAAGCGGCGCGATCTGCATCAAAAGCAGCGGCGTTTTTTCGTATTCATAGGGAGTGAAGCCGGCAAGGCCGACGCGCAATCGGCCTTCGGCGGCGGGAAAACGCAGTTCGACGGTGAGCGGCCCGGCCTTTTCACCTCGTGTGAGATCGGCAAACAGGGTTGCAAGCTTGGCGAGGTCAGCCTCTGCGACGATTTCGCCAAGGGCCCGGTTTCCCGTCTGCGGTGCCTGCCCACCCCATTGTGTCTCGAACAGCGCGTTGGTCGCAACGATCCGTCCATCCATCGCCAAAGCGGCGGCGGCAAAGGGAAGGGGCGCAAGCATCATCGTCAACGCACAGCGCTTGTCGTCGCCCATACCTGTCCCGGACGGCTGTCCGCTCACGAAAGTGGTGGTCGTGCGCAACCCGAATTCCTTGCCTCGTATCAGTTTCGGCGCGTGATTTCATTCGCATTCGACCGGCATCATGCCATCGCTCCCCACTGTATGGGAAGAATGAACGATATAAATACAAGAATGAAGTTTAATTACGCTTAAACCGCAATCTCCCCCCGTTTCGACTTTTGGAGAAGGCAGTATCCGGCGGGAAAGGGCTTCCGGGCGAAGAACATCCCCGAAAAGTGGCAATCCCGCTCTGGCTTGAAAGGTTACAGGCGCGCTTAATGCACCTTCGGAGGTTGCAGCCGGCTGAGGAATTCAGCAAAGACCATCGTGCCTTCCGGCCAGGGACCATGGCCGGAATCGACGTTGATATGCCCGGACTCTCCGGCATCGATGAGCAGGGAGCCCCAGTTTTGCGTCAGCCGTTCCGCCGTCTCGAACGCGCAATAGGGATCGTTGCGGCTGGCGATGGTGATCGCCGGAAAGGGAAGACGCGCCAGCGGGTAGGGACCAAAGGCGGTGAGCCCCTCGGGCACGCGGCGCGCATCCTCGATATCCGGCGGGGCGACGAAGAAGGCGCCGGCCACCTTGGCGCCCAGATTGGGCAGGGCGTGCAGCACGGTCGCAACACCAAGCGAATGGGCGACAAAGACCACGGGGCGGGTTGCCACCGAAACCTCGCGCACGATGCGGGCCGTCCAGTGTTCCAGAACAGGGTTGTTCCAGTCGGCCTGTTCGACGCGGCGTGCGGTCGAAAGGCGCTGCTCCCAGCGGGTCTGCCAGTGTCCGTCGCCGGAATCGCCATAACCGGGAACGATGAGGATGTCCGCTTCCGCGACTTTCATGGAAATGCCCCTGTTTCTCGATGCGCTGGAATGAAAAGGGCGGCCTGCGCCGCCCTCCGGGATCAGACTTCGCCGAAGACGCGGCGGAAGATCGTATCCACATGCTTGGTGTGGTAGCCGAGGTCGAACTTCTCGCGAATGTCGGCTTCCGGAAGGGCGGCGCGCACTTCCGGATCGGCCAGCAGTTCCTCAAGGAAGTCCTTGCCCTGTTCCCACACCTTCATGGCGTTGCGCTGCACGAGGCGATAGGCGTCCTCGCGGGAAACGCCGGCCTGCGTCAGTGCCAGCAGCACGCGCTGGGAATGCACGAGGCCGCGGAACTTGTTCATGTTCTTCAGCATGTTTTCCGGATAGACGAGCAGCTTGTCGACAACGCCGGTGAGGCGGGCCAGCGCGAAGTCGAGGGTGATAGTCGCATCCGGGCCGATCATGCGCTCCACGGAGGAGTGCGAGATATCGCGCTCATGCCACAAGGCCACGTTTTCCATCGCCGGGAAGGCGTAGGAACGAACCATGCGGGCAAGACCCGTCAGGTTTTCGGTCAGAACCGGGTTGCGCTTGTGCGGCATGGCGGAAGAGCCCTTCTGGCCCGGCGAGAAATATTCTTCCGCTTCCAGAACTTCCGTGCGCTGCAGGTGGCGGATCTCGATGGCCAGACGCTCGACCGACGAGGCAATGACGCCGAGCGTTGCGAAGAACATGGCATGACGGTCGCGCGGGATGACCTGTGTCGAAACCGGCTCGGGCTTCAGACCCATGGCGGCGGCAACATGCTCTTCCACACGCGGGTCGATATTGGCGAAGGTGCCGACAGCGCCCGAAATGGCGCAGGTGGCGATTTCCTCGCGGGCCGCCATCAGGCGCGTCTTGCAGCGGTCGAACTCCGCGTAGGCAAGCGCCAGCTTGACGCCGAAAGTGGTCGGCTCGGCATGGATGCCGTGCGAGCGGCCGATGGTGACGGTGTCCTTGTGCTCGAAAGCACGGCGCTTCAGTGCGGCCAGCAACTTGTCGAGGTCGGCCAGCAGAATGTCGGAGGCGCGGGTCAACTGCACATTGAGGCAGGTGTCGAGCACGTCGGAGGAGGTCATGCCCTGGTGGACAAAACGACTGTCCGGACCGACGAATTCGGCCAAATGCGTCAGGAAGGCGATGACGTCATGCTTGGTGACGGCCTCGATTTCATCGATGCGGGCGGTATCGAACTGCGCGGCGGACCCCTTCTCGCGGATCGTATCGGCAGCGGACTGCGGGATGACGCCGATGGCAGCCAGCGCGTCGCAGGCGTGGGACTCGATTTCGAACCAGATGCGGAACCGGGTTTCGGGCGACCAGATGGCGACCATTTCGGGCCGGGAATAACGGGGGATCATGGGCTGGTCCTTCTCAAGCGGAAAACATGGGGCCGCTTTAGCAAATGCTGCCCGTAATCTCAACGCATGCGACGCGCCATTATCGCACTGGTCGCGATGAGAAGCATGAATCCGAGCGGCATGAAGAGCCTGAGCCCGATGACGGCGAACTGATAGACCGCTGACGCCGATGTGAAGACGAGCTGATAGACCCAGATGCGGCTGAGGAAAGGCGCATGCCACTGCGAATAGAAGGACCGGTATTGCAGGGCAAACAGACCGGCGGTGACGCCGATGGTGCCAATGGCGAGCCACAGCAGCCAGGCGGCGAACCGCGTCTCAGGCCGTCGTCCTGCCGCACAGAAGCGGGCAAAGGGTAGAGCGAGAACCCAGCCGATCAGCCCGCCGACGAAATAGAGGCCGAGAATATCGAGATCGGCGGAAAGCCAGAGCCGGTCCTGCGCATAAAGAGAGGTTGCGGCGGAAAGCGCCATGAGGATGCCCCACAGCGGCCCGCCAGCCAGAATGGTGGCGGTTGAGGGGAGACTTGCCTTGAGCCTTGCCCTCAACGGCATGGCCCCCTCAGCCCCGGCCTGCTTCGGCGGCCTGACGCAGCGCCGAGACGGTGGAGCGGTAGGCTTCGACGCCTTCACCCTTGAAGACGGCCGAGCCCGCCACCAGCACATTGGCGCCCGCTCTCGTGCACAGCGGCGCGGTTTCGACGGTCACGCCGCCATCGACCTCAAGCGCGATGGGGCGGTCGCCGATCAGGGCGCGGGCCTGCGCGATCTTCTCGACCTGCGAATGGATGAATTTCTGGCCGCCAAAACCCGGATTGACGCTCATGATAAGGATGAGGTCGATATCACCGATGACCTGTTCGATGGCCGAAAGCGGCGTGGCCGGGTTCAGCGAAACGCCGGCCTTCTTGCCGAGCGCGCGGATGGTCTGCAGCGAGCGGTGCAGGTGCGGGCCGGCTTCGGCATGAACGGTGATGTAGTCACAGCCGGCCTTGGCGAAGGCTTCGAGATAGGGGTCGGCCGGCGCGATCATCAGATGGCAATCGAACACCGCCTTGGTGTAGGGCCGCAGGGACTGGATGATGGCAGGGCCGAAGGAAATGTTGGGAACGAAATGGCCGTCCATGACGTCGAGGTGAATCCAGTCCGCTCCGGCTTCGGCCACGTCGCGCACCTCGTCTCCCAGACGGGCGAAATTCGAGGCGAGAATGGAGGGGGCGATCAGGATCGGGGCGGCAGTCATGGGCAGGTCTCTCTCATCGGCGTGTCGGCTCTGGACGCACGGGCTTTGCGCTTCTGGCGCTCCTTTACCATCCGTCCGGCGGGCAAACAACCGCGCGCAAACGCTTTATCGCATGGCATCCACGGGGGTGAACAGGCCATTCTTCCAAGCCATCAGAAGATAGGGATTGCGGTGCGGCGCATCCTTGCCGAAGGTGAAACTGCCAATCACGGTATCGTATTGGCCGCCGGCCAGCGTGGACGCGACCGGCTTGCCATTGCGGGTAGCGGTCTCGATGGCGCTGGCGGCGATCGTTGCGGCGGCATAGGCGGGTAGTACATAGCCTTCGGCGATCACGCCAACTTTCGCCAGCGCGTCGATAACGGGTTTTGCCGTCTCCGGCTTCTCGGGCGGCAGAACAGCGAGAACGCCGTCTGCGAGCGGCACGGACTGATCCGCAGCATTCAGCGCCTCGCCACCCAGTAGCGTCAGCGGAATGTTTTCCGCCGCTGCATCGCGAGCGATGATCGCAGCATCGCTACGATCGCCGGCAAAGAGAACATGCGTTGCATTGGCCTTCTGGAGGCGCCGCACCAGCGCGATCTGGTTGTCGAGGCCGGGGCGGAACGTGTCGGCGAATTGCGGCTTCATCCCCTTGTCATCAAGGCCGGTCCGCACGGCCTCCGTCAGTTCGCGGGCCGGAAGCGTGCCGTCATCAACAATGGCGAAGGCCGCCCCCTGCCAGCCCTCGGCGATAACCGAAATCAACTTCTCGGCTTCGTCGTCAAAGTGCGGCGCGAGGCTGAAGATGGGCCATCCTTCCTTCGCAACGTCTTCGAACAGAATTTTCGAGCGAACGGAAACGGAAATGGCGGGAATGCCAGCACTTTCCAGTGACCCCGCTCCCGTTTCCAGGCTTTCCGCACAGAGGAAGCCAACGGCTGCGGAGGCTTTGGCCGCGACGATGGCGGCGGCCACCTTGTCGCCGCTGCCAGGCTCGCAGCTTTCCGGAATGCGGACTGCGGTCAGTTTCTTTTCCGCCGCAAGCTTTTCGGCGCCGGCAAAGATCTGCGCGCCAAGGCTTGCGAACGGCCCGGATGTAGGGGCGACCACGGCCAGGGTTGCTGCCCCCGCCGGAAGGAAGGAGGCGACAAGGGCAAGGGTGGCGAGCGGAACGACAGATCGAAACATGAAAGACCAGCGGTTAATGTTGGCGCGCATCTTATCCAAGCCGTCCGGCGGTTGAAAGGCTTTCCGTTTCTTGTCGGAAAAATGATGTCCGTTAGGTGAGTTGGTAATTCTTCCCGTCTAATGTTGGCATTTTCCGGCGATGGACGCCGGCTTCAGGACAAAAGCATGACCAACGCCGAGATGATTGACCCCGCCCTTTATCGCAACGCCATGAGCCGCTATGCCGGTCATGTGCAGATCGTGACGACGACGGACGGCCAGGAACGGCGCGGCGTGACCGTCACGGCGGCCTGTTCGGTTTCCGACAGTCCGGCAACCGTGCTGGTCTGCGTCAATGCCACCAATGCATCGAATGCGATCTTCGAAAAAAGTGGGCGTTTCGCGCTGAATTCGCTCGCTGGCCATCATCGCCCGCTGGCCGAAGCCTTCGCGGGCATCGGCAAGCTGCCGGCGGAAGAACGGTTCGCTAAGGCGCAATGGCTTTCGCTTGTAACCGGTGCGCCCGTGCTGTCCGATGCGCTGGCATCTTTCGACTGCACCCTGCTCGAGGCGAAAGTGGTGGCCACCCACATCGTTCTGCTGGGCAAGGTCGAGGCGCTCCATATGGGCCCGCCATCGCCGGCGCTCATCTATTTCGAACGCGCCTTCAAGGAACTCTGAGCCATGGACCGGGCAGAGATCGAGGAGATGTTCCAGTCGCTCGGGCCTGTCAGCATCCGTCGCATGTTCGGCGGCAAGGGCATTTATTGTGACGGCCGCATTCTGGCGATCGAACTGGACGGCGAGATTCTGCTGAAGGTGGATGCGCAAAGCGCTCAGCACTTCGACGAGGTCGGTGCTCGGCAATGGACCTACACCCGCAAGGACGGCCGTTCCGCCGCCATGCCTTATTGGTCGGTCCCCGACGAGGCATGGGACGATCCGGATATCATGGCAAAATGGGTCCGGCTCGCATTCGAAGCCGCACTCAGGGCTGGGTGAAAGATCAGAGGTACCGAACGGCGCTTTTCACGAATTCCGAGAGGTTTTCGGGCAAGGCATCGAGGGCAAACCATTCGAGGCCGTCATGCTTGGTCGGTTCCATGATGCGCGCCTCGCCGGAAAAGTCTTCCGTTACGTAAAGCAGCGAAACCCAATGGTGCCGGATATCGGGAAAGATCTCCTCATCGACGCAGAGGAGACGCAGCGAACCCACCGTCAGGCCGGTTTCCTCCGACGTCTCGCGGCGGGCCGCATCCTCTGCCTTTTCCATGAAATCGACCTTGCCGCCCGGAATGTTCCAGAAGCCGGCTTCGGGTTCCTTCAGGCGACGGCAAAGCAGAATTTTCCCGTCGCGGTAAAGCACGAGGCCCACACCGACGCCGGGAAAATCGAGACCGGGAAGACCCATCAGCTCTTCGCGTTTGCGACGATCAGCATGAAGGCCGGGATGTCGTCACCGAAGCCAACCGGCGTCGGGCCATCGTCGTGGTCACGGTGGCGGCGGCGCTGCTGTTCGCGGTGATCGTCATTCGCCGGATACTGGCGGGCCGGGCGGGCCTCCTCGCGGGGCTTGCGGTCCGTCTTGCGCTCTGCCTTCACACTCGTGCTCCTTGCTTCAGCCTCGATGGGTTCCTGTACCGGCGCGGCGACAAAGGCCACCGTTTCCGCCGTCGGAGCAGAGCTCCGGTCACGCTTGCGATCCCGATCACGGTCGCGATCCCGTCCACGACCGCCCTTGCGGTTGCCGCGGTCGTTTTCGCTCGCTTCGGATTCGGCGGGCAGGGCAGCGAGGTCGCCGCTCAGCCACTCGATCGACTGGCCGATCAGCTTCTCGATGGCATCGAGATGCTTGGTCTCGCGTCGCGTGACAATGGTGAAGGCGCGACCGGAACGACCGGCGCGGCCCGTGCGGCCGATGCGGTGAACATAGTCCTCCGCGTGGATCGGCACATCGAAGTTGAAGACGTGGCTCACGTCCGGGATGTCGAGGCCGCGGGCGGCCACGTCGGAGGCCACCAGAAGCTGGAGGTGACCGTCCTTGAAGTTCTGGAGCATGGTCGTGCGCGAACGCTGGTCCATGTCGCCGTGCAGGGCGCCGGCGGAAAAGCCGTGGCGATCGAGCGAACGGAAGAGGTCGGCCACATCCTTCTTGCGGTTGCAGAAGATAATGGCGTTCTTCAGGTCGTCCTGCGCCTTGATGAGATCGCGAAGAACCGCACGCTTTTCGTAATCCTTGCCATTGGATGCAACCAGACGCTGCGTCACGGTCTTGGCGGTCGAAGACGGCGGGGCCACTTCGACGCGAACCGGATTTTGAAGGAAGCGATCGGCCAGCTTCTGGATTTCCGGCGGCATGGTGGCCGAGAAGAACAGGGTCTGGCGCGTGAAGGGAATGATCTTGGCAATGCGCTCGATGTCGGGAATGAAGCCCATGTCGAGCATGCGGTCGGCTTCATCGATAACGAAGATATCGACGCCGGTCATGAGGAGCTTGCCGCGTTCGCAGTGGTCGAGCAGGCGGCCGGGGGTGGCGATCAGCACGTCGGCACCGCGTTCCAGCTTGCGGTCCTGCTCATCGAAGGACACGCCGCCGATCAGCAGCGAAATGTTGAGGCGGTGATTCTTGCCGTATTTCTCGAAGTTTTCCGCTACCTGTGCCGCGAGTTCGCGTGTCGGCTCCAGAATGAGCGTGCGCGGCATGCGCGCACGGGCGCGACCCGTTTCCAGAAGGGTTAGCATCGGCAGTACGAAAGAGGCTGTCTTGCCTGTCCCGGTCTGGGCAATCCCCAGAATGTCGCGGCGCTGGAGAGCCGGCGGAATGGCGCCTGCCTGGATCGGGGTAGGGTTTGTGTAGCCCGCGTCGGTAACGGCGGAAAGGACTTTCTGGCTCAGTCCAAGATCAGCAAATGTCGTCAAAGGGAAAACTGCTTCCGTTCCGGTTCTGTCGAACTCTGGTGAAGGTGCATGACAATGCAGCGGCCAATAGTCTTAAAATGCCGGAAAGTCAAGAAAACCGGGCGGAACACCGCGATAAAATACGGTACCGCGTTACGGGCAGGGCTCAGCGCATGTAGCTGGTGAGCTTTGTGCCGGCCGTGACGAAGCGCATCGGGTCAAGGGCGGTGCCGTCGCGGCGTACTTCGTAGTGAAGATGCGGGCCGGTGGAACGGCCGGTATTGCCGGCCTCGCCGATCTTCTGGCCGAGCGAAATCGTATCGCCCTCGGAGACGGAAATGCGGGAAAGATGGCCGTAGCGGCTGGTCAGGCCCTGTCCGTGATCGATTTCGACCATGTTGCCGTAACCACCGGAGTATCCCGCCGTGATGACGCGACCCGCGCCGCTGGCGCGCACCGGCGCGCCGATATCCGAGCGGAAGTCGATGCCGGCATGAAGGGCCGGACGGTTGAAAAAGGCATCGAGCCGTGTTCCGAAACTGGAGGTGATCTCGCGGCCCGGCGCCGGGTTGCCGTAAGGCAGCTTGCGCGCCGTGTCGCGCACCGACTCAAGGTGGGAAAGCGCCGAATCAAGCTCGTTCAGCGAAACGTTGAAGGCTTCCGGGCTGTCGGGCGCAATGAAAGGCCCCCCCATGGCAGTGTTGTTTGAAGCCACATGCTGTGTGTCGGGCACGCTGACGCCGGTGCCGCGCAGGATGCGTGCAATAGCATCCGCCTGGCCGCTGGCGTCCTTGGCAAGGCCCTGGATGTGGGCAAGCTGCTCGACCTCGATGCTCTTCAGCGAGCGGGTCACGGTGCTGAAAACCCGGTCGGCGCGTTCTGATACGGTTTCCTGTGCCGGCGCATAGGCCAGCATGCCGGGCGTGCTCGCCGGCGCGCTGTGGGTTTTCTTTGGTTCGCCTGTAAGAAGTGTCTCAAGCGCTTTCAGGCTGTCGGCCTTCGGAGCGAGCGAAGCCTGCTTGCCAAGCGCCAGTGGCTTGACCGTCGGCACGGGAACCGAACCCGTCGTTACTCCGCTGTCATCCGCCTTGTCGAGGAGGCTACCGATCTTGCCTTGCCGCAGCGACAGCGCCATCTGTTGTTCAAGAAGCTTTTCGACCTTCTCTTCCACCACCTGCTGATCGAGCAACTGCCGCGATGTCACACGGTCGAGTTGGGAACGCAGGGCGGAAATCCGGTCCTCGTAATCATGCTGGATGCGGGCCTGCCGCGCCATCGTTGCGCCGATGAGATCGTCACGCAGAACAAGATAGGAGGTGGCGGCAAGGTAGCCCACCGAAAACAGGCCGACAAACGCGACGCCGGCAATCGTCATCCATGGGCGAATGGCCATGTGGCGAACCTTGTCGCCACTGGCCAGAATCAGAACGTGCTGTTGCGACCGCTCTCCGAAAATCCGGCCATGCGCTTTTCTGGTCACGACATACACTCCCGCCGACTCTCATGTCACAGGGAATTACACATTTTTAAGGTTAATATTTCCTTGACGAAGAGCGGATCCGACCGGACTTGCAACCAGTTCATCCCAGATTTCGGGTGGCGTCCAGCACCTCCTGTGCGTGGCCTTTGACCTTCACCTTCGGCCAGACCTGCGCAATGGTGCCATCGCGGCCAACGAGGACGGTTGTGCGCTCCACGCCCATATATTTGCGGCCGTACATGCTCTTTTCCGTCCAAACGCCATAGGCGGAAAGGGTGCTCTTGTCCTCATCCGCGGCGAGGATGACGCCAAGATTGTGCTTCTTGCAGAACTTGTCGTGGCTGGCGGCGCTATCGGGCGACAGGCCGATGACCACGGTGTCGGCCTTCTCGAATTCGGGAAGCAGCGCGGTGAAGTCGATCGCTTCCACCGTGCAGCCGCTCGTATTGTCCTTGGGGTAGAAATAGAGAACGACCTTCCGTCCCTTGAAAGCCTCAAGCGATACCGTGCCGCCGCCGTCGCGCGGAAGGGTGAAAAGGGGGGCGCTCATGCCGGGGATCATTTCGCTCATGTCTATTCCTTCATTCGTTTCGGATGGTTCCGGGTCGTTCGCATTCCCTTATACGCCAGAAGAGGCGTTCGGTTCAGTTGTCGTTCACGTCATCTGCGATTTTCAGCACCATTGGCAGGGCAGCGGGCGATTCGCGACGTGCCCGGGTTAAGGCAGGAGGAAAGTCCATGGTTTCGATGGTCAGGCTCATTCTATGCACGGCGGCGATTGCAATGGCCGTTCCGGCACAGGCGGAGGTCCGGTTCGGCAGGAATGTCCGCATTGGTGGCAATGATTTTTCACACCAGACTTTCAATGCCAGAAAGCGCGGCGTGGTCTATCTGCACAAGACCAGGCCGGCAAGGGAGGGCTGCGTGTGGAAATCCGATGGCAAGGGCGGTCGCGTCAAACTCTGCCATCTCAAGGACCGAAACTGAGGACAGGCGATCACGGGTCCGTCGATCCGCGTGGCTTCGACTATCGCGATGTCGCATTTTTTTCAGCCTCGTCCATTATATTCCCGTATTTACGTTGTAGATTGGATCGAGATTTCTGGACGCGCGGGCCCGGTAGACATAAGCGAACGGTGTGATTGCTCGCGAATATATCGTCTGAAAACAAGGTATTAGTGTCGCAGGCAGGGCGAAGTCGCATGCGGCTTCCGGCAGAGGATGCAGCAAGGAATCGATGGCGGAAATTCGAGGCGACAAGGTGGTCTTCAGCAAGCAGGAAATCGCTGCGCTGGATGATATGCCGTCCAACAACGCGGAGGAAATGCTTGTTGTCCATTGCCCGCCGCCGCGCCGTCGTGGAGGCTTCGTCGCCAAGGCGCTTGTCGTCCTTCTCTTCCTGTTCGTTGCCGGAGCCGGCGGGCTTTTCGCAGCCGTCGAGGGTGGCTTTCTCGACCGGGAACTCGCAAGGCGGGCCGAAGGAGCGCTGAACGGCGCGTTGGACGGCTTGTTCGAAGCCCGTGTCGGAAGTGCTGCGTTACGCTTTTCCTCGCGCATGGCGCTTGCCATCGAAGCGCGCGATGTGGAGGTGACTGAAACCGACAGCGGCAAGCATGTCACCCACACCCAGTCCATCCGGCTATTGATTGATCCGTTCGCACTCGTCACGGGGCGCTTGAAGATCGGCGGGGTCGAGGCCGAGGGTGTCGATATCGATACCGCGCTGCTGCAGACCGAAGGCGGTGACATAGCCGCGCTGCGCGTCGACGCCACGCCGAAGGTTTTGGAAACCGTTTTCACGCGTCTGGATGCGGCGGTTCGGTTCCTGGATCGCAGTCAGGCAGGCGACATCACCCTGTCCGATCTGAAAATGCAGTTTCCCGGAAGGGGTAAGCCCTTTACCGTTGAGGTCAACGATCTCCTGATGGCGCGGCAGGCGGACGGCATCCTCACGCTATCCGGCGTTGCGGCCTACGGCGGCGATGACATCGCCTTTTCCGTCGATGCCGAATCACAGAATGGCCGTGTCTCGGAACTGCGTGCCAGGGTTGAGGGGCTCGACCTCGGTGGCCTGACCGTCCGCAGGCTGGACGACGGCTCCATTCATGATGGCCTTGAGACAGAAGTGGGAGCAACCTTCTCCGCCCGTCGCGCCACCCCGGATGCGGGACCGGAACTGACTGCCGCCGTGACTGCCACTCCCGGTGTTTTCCATATGGATGGAGATACGCAGGAGTTCAGCGGCGCGACGCTTGATCTCGCCTATGATTTCACCAAGGATTCGCTGGAATTTATGCCGTCGCGCGTAGTGTTCGGTCGCACCGTGCTGCCGTTTACGGGCGCCGTTCTCGATCGCAATCGGATCGATCCCGGCGCCGGCGCGGGCTTTGCGCTCGATTTCCTTTTCAGCGGCGCGCGCGCGGGCGCGACGGAGGCGCCGCCGTTGCCTTTCGACGCGACCGTCACGGGCATTTTCGACCCTGTGCTGAAAGAGTTGCGCGCTGACCGGCTGCTGGTGACGAGCCCTCAGGGCAATATGGGCGGTTCCTTCGTCATTCGCTTCAAGCCGGGCCTTTCGCCCGAAATCAGTTTCGGCGGGCAGGTGCCCGAGATGGCGGGTGCTGCGGTCAAGCAGCTTTGGCCGTTCTGGATGGCCCGCAAGCCGCGTGAATGGGCGGTGGCCAATCTCGACGGCGGCCGGGTCCTTAACGGTACGATCTCGGTCTTTATTCCCGCTGGGCGAATGCATTTTCCGCCGGTGCCGGTGGAACTGAATGAAAATGAACTTCATATCACCTTCGACGTGGAGCACATGCGGCTTGACCTGCCGCCCGATGTGCCGCCACTGCGTGAGTTGGACGGCCATGTCGATATTCACGGGGCGAGAACGGAAGTCACCGCAAAAAAGGGTACCTCCTATTTCGGTTCCGGTCGGTCGGTCATTCTCGATGGCGGGCGACTGGTCATGGCCGATGTCTACAAAAAGCCGTTGACCGCTGACCTGACGATTGCGCTTTCGGGCGATGCGGCCGCCGTGCTGGAGCTTTCCAGCTTCAAACCGATGAACAGCCTGAAGAACACGGACTTCCGTCCCGAGGATTTTGCCGGCCCCGTCAAGGCGAATGTCTCGGCCCGCTTTGGCCTGCTTGCCAGCCAGAACCCGCCGCCACCGGACTGGAGCGCCCGTATCGACTTGCAAACCGTGGATGTTCATCGCCCGATCGCCGGACGACGTATCTCGGGCGCTCAGGGGGCGCTCGACGTGACGCCACAGGCGCTGAAGGTCGACGTCAAGGCAAAGGTCGATGACGCGCCGGTCGAGATTTCCTATGCCCAGCCTCTCGGTGGCTCCGACGTCAAACAGGCACTGACGGTGCGCGGGCGTCTGGAAAAGACTGACTGGACGAAGCTTGCGCCCCATCTGGATGAACTGGTGGATGGACCGCTGACGTTTGAGCTGTCGCGCGTCGATGACAAGAAGCAGGCGATCAAGGTCGATCTGGCGGCCGCCAGCCTGTCGCTGCCGTGGATCGGCTGGTCGAAGGGGGCGGGCGTGCCCGCCAGGGTCAGTTTCGACCTTATCGTCAATGGCGAGGAAAATCTCGTCCGCAATCTCCAGCTTGGCGGTGATGGTTTCGGCGCAAATGGCAACCTGACCTTCAACAAGGGGAACCTCGTTCTTGCCGAGCTTTCCCGCGTGCAGCTTTCGCCAGGCGATGATTTTGGCGTCACGATGCGCTCCGGAAAGGCCGGTTTCGATCTCGCCATCAACGGCAAACGGCTCGATGCACGCCATGTTATCCGCAAACTCAAGACCGAGTATGAGGGTGAGAAGGCCGCTGCGGGCGCTGCCAAGGGCGGGGCGTTTGTCGCAACGATCAATGTCGATACGCTTGCGGGTTTCAATGACGAGGTGCTGACCAGCGTGACGGCCCGTTACGCCACCCGGGGCGGTGCCGCCAATGCCGTGGATTTTCGCGGTGTGACCGAAAGCGGTCAGGCTATCGTCAGCCAGATGTTGAAGGATAATCGCAACACGGTGTCCATCACCAGTGGCGACGCCGGAGCGCTCGCCCGCTTCATCGATCTCTACAAGAACATGAACGGCGGGCTTCTGAACCTCAGACTGGCCGCGCTCGATGCCGAATCGTGGAGTGGATCGGTCGATCTCAGAAGCTTCCGCCTGATGAACGAACAGCGCCTGCAATCCATCGTCAATACGCCCGCCGGACGGGACGGCCAGAGCCTCAAGAGCGCGCTGAAGAAAGACATCGACGTGAGTTCGGCCAGTTTTCAGCGCGCCTTTGCCCGCATCATTACCCGCAATGGCGTATTGCTGGCAGAGAATGGCGTGGTGCGCGGCGATCAGGTCGGCGCGACCTTTCAGGGCACCGTGCGCGACCGGCGCGGCAACATGGACCTGACGGGCACGTTCATGCCCGCCTACGGCCTCAACCGGCTGTTTGCGGAACTGCCGATCATCGGCACCATTCTCGGCAATGGCAGCGACCGGGGCCTGATCGGCATCACCTTCAAGATGTCAGGAACCTTCACCCGCCCCAACATCATCGTTAATCCGCTGTCCATCATCGCGCCGGGCGTGTTCCGCCAGATCTTCGAATACTGACCCTGTCCTTCAGGCGATCTCGATGGTTTCAAGATGCGTGCGAATGGCGGCGGACAGATTCTGGCGGTGAAAATCGCGATAGAAGTCCGTTTCACCGGCATCCATGGTGCGGTGAGCGGGCAGCAGGTCTTCGAAGGCGAGACCGTCCAGCGTTTCGGGAGCGCTGTCACGCAGAACGCGCCGGTCGATCTGCGCTACACGGGCCACCAGTTCATTGAAATAGGCGATATTGCGGTCGATGGCCTCCGGCGTCGTGGTGCGCCCATGGGCCGGCACGACGACCTTTGCGCCGAGCGCCTTCAACCGCGCGAGCGAAGCGCGCAGGAGCCGCAGGCTTTCCGGCGTGTCATCCCAGACGCAGGGCACCGGGTCTTCCACCGCATCGACCGCCAGCAACGTGGAGATCTCCGGTATCCATACGGCGACATGATCCGGCGTATGGCCCGGCGTGTGGAGAAGCTCCAGTGTCAGGTCGCCGCCGTTCAGCGCCATATCCCCCGAAAACGTGATCGAGGGTGCAACAAGTTCGGTTTCGGCGAAGCGGGCCTCTTCGACAGCCTTTGTGGCGAGCGTCGAAGCGGCTTCCGGTGCGCTCAGCCGCTCGAGCGCTTTGGCGTGAGCGATGATCGGAGCAACGCCAGCAATCGCCGCATTGCCCCAGAAATGATCCCAGTCCATGTGCGAATTCACGACGATCAACGGGCGGTCATGGGCCGACGCGCCGAGTTTTTCCAACGCCTCGCGGCAGAGTGCCGGCGTGCTCAACGTGTCGATCAGCGCATTGAAACGCCGAGTGCGCACGAACATGGCATCGACTTCGTTGCTGTAGCGCAGGATGCTGATGCGCGGATCGAGACCGTCGAAGCTCGAGATTTCCACATGGCCGGACATGAATGCCGTTTCCTTTCGGGTGAACTCATCCGAGTTTGCCTGTCCGGCGCATTGCGTCAACGGCAGACGTGAAAAAGGCCGGGGGATGCCCGGCCTTTCGATATTCTGGAGTACCCGTCCGTTCAGACCGGGCGAACGAGAATGTGCTTCTTCTTGCCGAGCGATAGCTTGATGACGCCATCGGCGGTGATGTCGCCGGTGCCGACAATCTGGCGTTCGTCGGAGACGCCCTTGTCGTTCACCTTCACCGCGCCACCTTGAACATGGCGGCGGGCTTCGCCGTTCGAACCCGCAAGCCCGGCCTTTACGACAAGCGCGAGCAGGCCGATGCCGGCTTCAAGCTCGGCGGCCGAAACCTCGATGGAGGGCAGGTTGTCGGCCAGCGCACCTTCCTCGAAGGTCTTGCGTGCTGTCTCGGCAGCCTCTTCCGCAGCGGCCCGGCCATGCAGCATTGCGGTGATCTCGGTGGCGAGGATCTTCTTTACCTCGTTGATCTCGGAGCCGGCCAGCGCCGAAAGGCGGGCGATCTCGTCCATCGGCAGCGTGGTGTAGAGCTTGAGGAAGCGCGAAACGTCGGCGTCCTCCGTGTTGCGCCAGTACTGCCAGAAGTCATAGGCCGAGAGCATGTCCGGGTTCAGCCACACGGCACCGTTCACCGACTTGCCCATCTTGGCGCCGGAGGATGTGGTCAGAAGCGGAGAGGTCAGCGCATAGAGCTGCTTGGTGCCCATGCGGTGGCCGAGATCGATGCCGTTGACGATATTGCCCCACTGATCCGAACCGCCCATCTGCAGGCGGCAGTTGTAGCGCTTCGCGAGTTCCACGAAGTCGTAGGCCTGCAGGATCATGTAGTTGAATTCGAGGAAGGACAGCGATTGCTCGCGATCGAGGCGCGTCTTCACGCTGTCGAAGGACAGCATGCGGTTGACCGAAAAGTGGCGGCCCACATCGCGCAGGAATTCGAGGTAGTTGAGCGGGCGCAGCCACTCGGCGTTGTTGATCATCAGCGCCGGAGCCGTTGCCTGATCGTAATCGAGGTAGTTGGAGAAGACGCGCTTGATGGAGGCGATGTTGTCCTCGATCATGTCGACGGTCATCAGCTTGCGCGCCTCTTCCTTGAAGGAAGGATCGCCAACCATACCGGTGCCGCCACCCATGAGCGAAATCGGCTGATGGCCGGTCTTCTGCATCCAATGCAGCATCATGATCTGGATCAGGCCGCCCGCATGCAACGAAGGCGCGGTCGGATCGAAGCCGATATAGGCCGTCACGGTTTCCTTGGCGAAGAGTTCATCGAGACCAGCCTCGTCGGAGATCTGGTGAATGAAGCCGCGTTCGTCGAGCGTGCGGAGAAAATCGGATTTGAACCTGGACATGACCTGTTTCTCTGAAAAAGGGTTTGATGCGGTCGCGCTCTAGCATTGTTCCGGCGCATAATCACCCCAAAAGTGATTCCGGGGACCGGCTATGGCGAAGATGAGAACGGCAATCGGGCTGATGAGCGGCACCTCGATGGATGGCATTGACCTCGCGCTGGTCAGAACCGACGGACATGAGCGTGTCGAGCGCGGTCCGAGCCATTACGTGCCCTATGACGACGGTCTGCGCGCCCGCTGGAAGCAGGCGCTGGTCACGGCGAAGGCAATCACCGAACGGCGGCAGCGCCCCGCCGATCTTGCAGATGCCGAGCGCGTCCTGACACTCGCGCATGCCGCCGCTATCAAATCGTTCCTGCATCGCATTGGCATGACGCCCGGTGAAATCGATGTGATCGGTTTTCACGGCCAGACGGTGCTGCACCGGCCAGACGAGGCGCTCACCGTGCAGATCGGCGACGGGCCTCTTCTGGCAGAGGAAACCGGTATTGACGTCATCTACGATATGCGCGCCAACGACATGGTGCATGGCGGGCAGGGTGCGCCGCTCATTCCCGCTTACCACGCGGCGCTCGCTTCAAACCTGCCGGTTGGACTGGAACGTCCGGCGGTTTTCGTCAACATCGGCGGCATTTCGAACCTTACCTATACCGGGCAGGCGGGCCGCCCCGCCGAGCTTGCCGCCTTCGACAGCGGACCCGGCAACATGCTGATCGATCAGTGGATCGAGGCGCACACCGGTAAAGCCTATGACAAGGGCGGACAGACGGCCGCCCGCGGCAAGGTCATTACCGCACTTGCCGAACGCTATCTCGCCAGCCCCTTCTTCTCCGCCAACATCCGCCGCTCGCTGGATCGCGGCGATTTCCTGCCGCCGCAAAAGGGCGAGGCGTCGCTGGAGGATGGCGCGCGCACGCTCGCCCATGTCACGGCGGCGGCTATCCTCAAATCGGCCAGCTATCTGCCGGAACAGGCCAGAACATGGATCGTTTGCGGTGGCGGGCGGCTCAACCCGGTCATCATGGCAGAGTTTGCGACTTTGGCGGCAAGACAGGGCGCGAAGGTTATCGCGGCGGAAGAGGCGGGCTTCAACGGCGGATCGATGGAGGCGGAAGCCTGGGCCTATCTCGCGGTGCGTTCGCTGGAAGGCTTGCCGCTGACCTTTCCGGGAACGACTGGAGTGAGCGAGCCGGTGACGGGTGGGGTGCTGGTGACTGCTCGCTAACGGTGGCGCGCTTTCCAACTGACCAGTTTACGTAACAAAGCGCTGACAAGAAGAGCCGTGCCTGCGTAAACGATCCATGTCGAGACGAAAAGGATTGCCGTCAGCCAAAGAGGGCCCGCAAACCAAAGGGGCGAGGGCAAGGCGAACCAGCTTGAAAAAAGGCGAAGGTGGGAATTCTAGCCAGCGCCGCAACAATCTTGATCCAGATTGCATCGCTGTCGCAGTGCCAGCCGTAATCGAAACGGCAGATTTCCGGATATCGCCGCGCTATGAACATGGACGCGAGAGTGCCGGCAATCATGACGCTCCAGAAGATCGAGGCGAGAGCTATGAGGGCAATGCGGATATGTCGCATGGCAGCTTTCGTGTGATTGCGGGGAAGCGCGAGCGTCCAAACGGAAGGGCGACCGCACAGACGCCCTTCCGTGGTTCTTATCGAATCCGCTTTGCGGCCGGTTCCGGCACCAGTTCACCGTTCAGGCGACGGTCGAGGTAGTCCTCGCATTCGCCCATCAGCGTATCCACCTGACCGTTGAAGAAGTGGTTGGCGCCCGGCAGGGTGCGGTGGGTGATGAGGATGCCCTTCTGCGTCTGCAGCTTGTCGACCAGCCCCTGAACATCCTTCTCCGGTGCCACCTTGTCGCTGTCGCCGTGGATGATGAGGCCGGACGACGGGCAGGGGGCGAGGAAGGAGAAGTCGTAGATGTTCGGCTGTGGCGCAATCGACATGAAGCCTTCGATTTCCGGACGGCGCATCAGGAGCTGCATACCGATCCACGCGCCGAAGGAATAGCCGGCAACCCAGCAGCTCTTGGAATCGGGATGCAGCGACTGCACCCAGTCGAGTGCGGAGGCGGCATCTGACAACTCACCCGCGCCATGGTCGAATTCGCCCTGGCTGCGGCCGATGCTGCGGAAGTTGAAACGCAGCGTCGTGAACCCGCGCTTCTGGAACATGTAGAAGAGCTGGTAGACGATCTGGTTGTTCATCGTGCCGCCGAACTGCGGATGCGGGTGCAGGATGATGGCGATCGGGGCGCTTTTTTCCTTCGATGGCTGGTAGCGGCCTTCGAGACGGCCGGCAGGGCCGTTGAAAATGACTTCGGGCATCGTTACTCCGGTATCGGTTTCGCTTCTGAAAAGACGGAAGTCGCAGTCAGGTGACTTGACTCAGGAAATCATCTTTTCTAAAACGCAGTTTAGAACCGTTCAAAAATCTCGTGGCGGAAACGCCGTAGGATTTGTGGTGTTCATATGCTAAGCCGCCCTGAAATTTCAACAAAAATGCACGCCTTCGTGCGAGGGACTGTTTGAATGGCCATTGGCCCGCGTGTCTATATGGATTGGAACGCGACCGCGCCGCTTCTCGATGAGGCGCGAGCGGCCGTTCTTGCCGGTCTGGACATGATGAATCCGTCCTCCGTGCATGGTGAAGGTCGGGCCGCACGCGCTGCCCTTGAAAAGGCCCGTCGGCAGGTCGCGGCGCTCGTCGGTGCAGAGCCGGCGCATGTGGTTTTCACCTCCGGTGCGACGGAAGCCGCGAATACCCTGCTTTGCGATGAATATCGCATGGGCCGCCGCCCGGTGGGCATCGGGCATGTCTATCTGTCGGCTATCGAACATCCGGCAATTCGCGAGGGCGGGCGCTTTCCTGTCGACAAGATCAGCGAAATACCGGTCACGCATCAAGGCGTTGCCGATCTCGACGCGCTCAAGGCGTTTCTTGCCTCGCATGATGAGGCTTCCGGCATGCCGTTGGTCGCACTCATGGCCGTCAACAACGAGACGGGTGTGATCCAGCCGGTGGCGGAAGCCGCAGCGCTGGTGCATGCCCGCGGCGGGCTTCTTGTCGTAGATGCCGTGCAGGCAGCCGGCCGCGTCCCGCTCGATATCGCCACGCTGGGCGCCGATTTCCTGATTCTCTCGTCGCACAAGATTGGCGGGCCGAAGGGTGTCGGCGCGCTGGTTTCGCGTGGCGAGGTGTTGATGCCCGCGCCGCTGGTGCGCGGTGGCGGTCAGGAAAAAGGCCATCGCTCCGGCACGGAGAACCTGGCGGCCATCCTGGGCTTCGGCGCTGCGGCAGAGGTGGCCCTGGCAGGGCTTGAGGGTCGCATGGCCCGCATCGCCGCGCTGCGCGATCGGCTGGAGGCGGGCCTGCGGATTGCGGCGGCGGATGTCATCATCCACGGTGCGGATGTGCCGCGTGTCGCCAACACCTGCTTTTTCAGCCTGCCGGGCCTGAAATCGGAAACCGGCCAGATCGCATTCGATCTGGAAGGCGTAGCCGTTTCCGCCGGTTCGGCCTGCTCCTCCGGCAAGGTGGGCGAAAGCCATGTGCTGGCCGCCATGGGCTGTGATCCGAAGCTCGGAGCGCTGCGCATTTCGCTCGGAACGTCTTCGAATGAGGCGGATGTGGAGCGGGCTGTGGCGGCTTTTGTGAAGATTGCCGGTCGCCGCAAGGCGACGGAGGCGGCCTGAACAGGACAATCCCGGATTTTCCGTGGTTTTCCGAAAGGAACCGGGTGCAAATTGCCGGGTTCCGCACTAAATAAAAGCGGACATCCGCTTTTTTGAGAATGACATGCTCCCGGATCGCAAATCCGGGAATTCGACAAGCCACCGGGCCTTTGATCCCGGCGAGATTGGAGACTGAAATGGTTGCCGTCCAGGAGACGATCGATCAGGTCAAGCAGATTGACCTCGATCAGTACAAATACGGTTTCGAGACCGAAATCGAGGTGGACAAGGCCCCGAAAGGCCTCAGCGAAGAGATTGTCCGCTTCATTTCCGCCAAGAAACAGGAGCCGGAATGGATGCTGGAATGGCGTCTGGACGCCTACCGCCGCTGGCTGACGATGGACGAGCCCACCTGGGCGCGTGTCGACTATCCGAAGATCGACTTCAACGACATCTATTACTATGCCGCGCCGAAGAACGTTACCGGCCCACAGAGCATCGATGACGTCGATCCCGAACTGCTGAAGACCTATGAGAAGCTCGGCATTCCGCTGCGTGAGCAGGAAATTCTGGCCGGCGTGCAGACCTCCAAGGTCGCCGTCGATGCCGTTTTCGATTCGGTTTCGGTCGTCACCACCTTCAAGGAAGAGTTGAAGAAGGCCGGGGTCATCTTCATGTCGATTTCGGAAGCTGTGCGCGAGCATCCGGATCTCGTGAAGAAGTATCTCGGTTCCGTCGTGCCGCCGACCGACAATTTCTATGCGACGCTGAACTGCGCGGTCTTCACCGACGGTTCCTTCGTATACGTTCCGAAGGGCGTTCGTTGCCCGATGGAACTGTCGACCTATTTCCGTATCAATGAGAAGAACACCGGCCAGTTCGAGCGCACGTTGATCGTGTGCGAGGAAGGCGCTTACGTCTCCTATCTCGAAGGCTGCACCGCGCCGCAGCGTGATGAAAACCAGCTTCACGCTGCCGTTGTTGAACTCATTGCGCTCGATGACGCCGAAATCAAGTATTCTACCGTCCAGAACTGGTATCCGGGCGATATGGAAGGCAAGGGTGGCATCTACAACTTCGTGACCAAGCGCGGCGATTGCCGTGGCAAGAACTCGAAGATTTCATGGACGCAGGTGGAAACCGGCTCGGCGATCACCTGGAAATACCCGTCCTGCATCCTGCGTGGCGATAATTCGCGCGGCGAGTTCTATTCGATTGCTGTCTCGAACGGTCATCAGCAGATCGATTCGGGCACCAAGATGATCCATCTCGGCAAGAATACGTCGAGCCGCATCATCTCCAAGGGCATTTCCGCCGGCAAGTCGAACAACACCTATCGCGGCCAGGTGTCGGCCCATCGCAAGGCGACGAATGCCCGCAACTTCACCCAGTGCGACAGCCTTCTGATCGGCGATACCTGCGGCGCGCATACCGTGCCCTATATCGAGGCGAAGAACTCCACCTGCCAGTTCGAGCACGAGGCGACCACCTCGAAGATTTCCGAGGACCAGCTCTTCTACTGCCTGCAGCGCGGCATTCCCGAAGAGGCGGCCATCGCCCTCATCGTGAACGGCTTCGTCAAGGAAGTCATTCAGGAACTGCCGATGGAATTTGCCGTGGAAGCCCAGAAGCTGATCGGCATCTCGCTGGAAGGCTCCGTGGGCTGACGTCCCGTAACCCGATTGAACCGGTGCGCGCGGCCTTTCGCGCGCCTGATCTCCGTTACATCCGAGAAGGATATCGAAATGCTTGAAATCATCGACCTGCACGCAAAGATCGCCGACACTGACACGGAAATCATCCGTGGCCTGAACCTGACCGTGAAGGCCGGCGAAGTCGCCGCCATCATGGGCCCGAACGGCTCCGGCAAGTCGACGCTCTCCTACATCCTGTCGGGCCGCGAGGACTACGAAGTCACCTCTGGTGACATCCGCTACAACGGCGAAAGCATTCTGGAACTCGACGCGTCCGAGCGTGCTGCCAAGGGCATCTTCCTCGCGTTCCAGTATCCGGTCGAAATTCCGGGCGTTGCCACCATGCAGTTCCTCAAGGTGGCGATGAACGAGCAGCGCAAGGCGCGCGGCGAAGCCGAACTGACGACGCCGGAATTCATCCGTACCGTCAAGGAAGGTGCTGCGAAGCTCAAGATCGACCCGGACATGCTGAAGCGTCCGCTCAACGTCGGCTTCTCCGGCGGTGAGAAGAAGCGCGCCGAAATCCTGCAGATGGCGCTTCTGGAGCCGAAACTCTGCGTTCTCGACGAAACCGACTCGGGCCTTGACATCGACGCACTCAAGATCGTCTCGGATGGCGTCAATGCGCTGCGGTCGCCTGATCGCGCCTTCGTGGTCATCACCCACTACCAGCGCCTTCTGGAACACATCGTGCCGGACACCGTTCACGTTCTCTACAAGGGCCAGATCATCCGCACGGGCGGCAAGGAACTGGCGCTGGAGCTGGAAGCCAACGGCTATGCCGACGTCATCGGCGAAGCAGCCGAATAAGGCGGGGATCAGCGATGACCATTCAGAGCAACACACGCCAGACCGCCGCCGAAACGGCGCTGGTCGAGGCCTATACGACCCAGCTTTCAGACCTGCCCGGCGATCCGGATGTGCTGACGCTGCGTGACCGCCTGCTGGACGATCTGAAGACCGCCGGCCTGCCGACACGCCGTATCGAAAGCTGGCACTACACCGATCTCAAGACACTTCTGAAGGACATTCCGGCCTTCGACGCGAAGAAAGGCGCCAAGGCGCTTTCGCCGTTCGTCGGCGGCGCCACGGTCCTTTCCGTGCTGCAGGGCAAGGCCAATGAAACACGTCAGGACGCGTTCACCGCAACCCGCTACAGCGAAAGCCTGACGGATGGTTCCGCTGCCGCCCGCCTCGACGCGGTTGCCGCGGACGACGCCATTGGCCGTATCAACGCTGCCTTCGTTCGTGACGGTTTCACCCTCGAAATTCCGGCGGATGCCGAGATCGAGGCTCCCATCGAAATCCAGTCGATCCACACCGGCGGTCAGGTTCACACCCGCTTTCCTGTCACGATCGGCGCGGGCGCCAGGGTCACGATTATCGAGCGCCATATCGCTGGCGAAGGCGATGCCGCTTTCGTCTCGTCCATCAGCGATGTGGTCATCGGTGCCGGTGCTGATGTCACCTGGATCGTACTGCAGCAGCAGGGCGCGGCCGACACGTTCCTCGGCCAGATTCGCGTCGATCTCGGCGCTGATGCCAAGCTGAAGCTGTTCGACGTGAATGCCGGCGGCAAGCTGGTGCGGCAGGAATTGCGCATCGACGCCAGCGGTGAGGGTGCCGAACTCACGCTGCGCGGCGTCAACCTCATCGGCGGCGAGCAGCATAACGATGTGACGCTGGTGCTGGGGCATAACGTGCCGAACACCTCGTCCACGGATGTCTTCCGTTACGTGTTGTTCGACCGTGGTCGGGGCGTTTTCCAGGGCATGATCCGCGTTGCGCCGGATGCCCAGAAGACCGACGCCAAGATGGCCTGCAACACGCTTCTGCTTTCGGACGATGCGGATTTTGCCGCCAAGCCGGAACTGGAAATCTTTGCGGATGACGTGGTCTGCGGCCATGGTGCGACGGTTGCCGATATCGACGACAACCACCTCTATTATCTGCGGGCCCGCGGTATTCCCGAAAACAAGGCCCGCGCCATGCTGGTCAACGCCTTCGTTGCCGAAGTCGTGGAAGAGCTTGAGGACGAACCGCTGGTCGAGGCGCTGGAGGAAGTGATTTCCAACTGGCTGGAAAAGCACGCCTGAAGGGACAGAAGCCCCCGTTGGCCGGTCGTCTCCTCCATAAGGGGGAGAAAATGTGCGGCACCCTCATTGTCTTCGTGATGGGATGCCGATGCATCTTTCTGTCTCCCCCTTGTGGGGGAGATGGCGGCAGCCAGAGGGGTATGCCTGCACTGCCCTGAATTGTGAAAGGACGGCCAAGCATGGCCTATGATGTTGAAGCGATCCGCCGCGACTTCCCCATTCTTGCGCGGGAAGTCTATGGCAAGCCGCTGGTCTATCTGGATAACGGCGCTTCGGCGCAGAAACCGCAGGTGGTGATCGATGCGGTTTCGAACACCTATTCCCATGAATACGCCAATGTTCATCGCGGCCTGCATTACCTTTCCAACAAGGCGACAGAAGCTTTCGAGGCAAGCCGTGAAAGCGTGCGCCGCTTCCTAAACGCTGGTTCGGTGGATGAGATTGTCTTCACCAAGTCCTCGACCGAGGCAATCAACACGGTTGCCTATGGCTGGGCCATGGACAATATCGGCGAGGGGGACGAGATCGTCATCTCGATCATGGAGCACCACTCCAACATCGTGCCCTGGCACTTTCTGCGGGAACGCAAGGGCGCAAAGATCGTCTGGGTGCCGGTGGACGAAGACGGCTCTTTCCACCTCGAAGATTTCGAAAAGTGCCTGACGGAGCGCACCAAGCTCGTCGCCATCACCCATATGTCGAACGCACTCGGCACCGTCGTTCCGGTGAAGGACGTGACGCGCATCGCCCACGAGCGCGGCATTCCGGTTCTGATCGATGGGTCGCAGGGTGCGGTTCACATGCCGGTCGATGTGCAGGAGATCGGGTGCGACTGGTATGCGATTACCGGCCACAAGCTTTACGGCCCCTCCGGCATCGGTGTTCTCTACGGTCGCATGGACCGGCTGCGCGAAATGCGGCCTTTCATGGGCGGCGGCGAAATGATCGCCGACGTTTCGGAAGAGGTCGTGACCTATGCCGAGCCGCCGCATCGCTTTGAGGCGGGCACACCGCCCATCGTGCAGGCGATCGGCCTCGGCGTGGCGCTGGATTACATGGAAAAGGTCGGCCGCGCGGCGATTGCCGAGCATGAGGCCGGTCTTGCCGCCTACGCCGCCGAACAGCTTCGCTCGGTCAATTCTTTGCGCATCATCGGCAATGCACCGGGCAAGGGCTCGATCTTCTCGTTCGAACTGGCAGGCATCCATGCCCACGATGTTTCGACTGTTATCGACCGGCGCGGTATCGCCGTTCGCGCCGGCAGCCATTGCGCCCAGCCGCTGCTGAAGCGCTTCGGCGTCACCTCCACCTGCCGTGCCTCCTTCGGGCTTTACAATACCCGTGCCGAGGTGGACGCTCTGGTCGAGGCGCTGGATTATGCACGGAAGTTCTTTGCTTGATGACGATTATCAAGTTTACTGGATCTGGAGACGCGCGGAGCGCTGTTCTCCGGGATGAGTTGAGGAAAGTTCGATGAGCACTGAAACAAAGCCGGCTGAGGAAGCCGTGGACGTTCGCGAGGGTATCGTGCACTCCGCCATTCCCGCGGATGAGATCGCGCGTCTGTCTGACGATATCGTCAGCGCGCTGAAGACGGTCTACGATCCCGAAATTCCTGCCGACATCTTCGAACTCGGTCTGATCTACAAGATCGACATAGAAGACGATCGCATGGTGAAGATTGCCATGACGCTGACTGCGCCGGGCTGCCCGGTGGCTGGCGAAATGCCGGGCTGGGTGGAAAATGCCGTTGGTGCCGTCGAAGGCGTGTCCGGCGTTCAGGTCGCCATGACCTTCGATCCGCCGTGGACGCCGGACCGCATGTCGGAAGAGGCGCGCGTGGCTGTCGGCTGGTATTGATCCTGCCGCTTCGCCCACTTAACTTAGGTCAGACACCGGGCCTTGAACCCGGCAGGCAAGGAGAGAAGAGATGGCTTTTGCTGTCATGACCATGACCGATGCGGCAGCAGGCCGCGTCAAATCCATCGTCGCCAATTCCGGCCCTGATGCACGCGGCGTTCGCGTCGGCATCAAGAAGGGCGGTTGCGCGGGTATGGAATATACCATCGATCTGGTAACGGAGCCGAATCCGAAGGACGATCATGTCGTCCACGATGGCGCGGAGGTCTGGATCGATCCGGCGGCGGTGCTTTACCTGCTCGGCACGCAGATGGATTTCGAGGTCACGACGCTGCGCTCCGGCTTCACCTTCCACAATCCCAACCAGACCTCGGCCTGCGGCTGTGGCGAATCGGTCGAGTTGAAAGCCGCCGACCTCGCTGAACTCGCGCGCCAGCGCGAACTGGCCGGCGACGCCCGCTGAACTGCGCCTTTCTGACCATCGTTTATGCGGCCGCCCCCAGGGGCGGCTTTTTATTTTGCGGAGGTGCGCTCTGTGATCCGCATTAAATGCGGCAAGAATTGCATTTGCAGAATATTTTACTTTACGATCTTTGTATTGCGGACTATTTTGCGGCCATGGATGAAATTGACCGCAAAATTGCCTGTCTCCTCGCTGAAGACGCTCGCCGCTCGCTTGCCGATATTGGCGGTGTTGTCGATCTGTCGCCCTCTGCCGTGAACGAGCGCATTCGGCGGCTGACCGCTTCCGGTGCGATCCAGCGCTTCACGGTGGAGGCCGATCCCGTAGCCTTCGGTCAGGATGTTCTGGCCTTCGTCTTCGTGGCGCTCAACTATGAGGCGGGCGAGGCGGCTTTCAAGGATTTCATCGCCGCCTGTCCCAACGTTCTTGATTGCCATCACGTTACCGGCGGCTGGTCCTATCTGATCAAGATCCGCGTTGCGACGCTTTCGGGCGTCGAGGATTTTCTCCAGCAGTTGAAGGAACGCCGCTTCCTGGCGCGCAGTGAAACCATGCTGGCGCTCTCCACTGTCACGGAAAAACCCTTCAAGCCGTTCTGACGGCATCCGGGAGATCATCATGCTTTTTCTGTTCGCCAAGGGCATGCTGCTCGGGCTCGCCATCGCCGCACCGCTCGGTCCCATCGGCATGCTATGCATCAACCGCACGCTGGAGCGCGGGTTTCTGGCGGGTGTGGCGGGAGGTCTGGGCACGGCGCTCGCGGACGGGCTTTACGCGCTGATGGCGGCCATGGGCTTTTCGGTATTCTCATCCGTGCTGGACAGAGTGTCCATGCCACTGGCCTTTCTCGGTGGGCTTTTCCTGCTTTGGCTCGGCTGGAAGTCGTTCACGCCGAAGCCGGCGGCTGTGGCTGCCACCACCGGCGCACGCGATCTGATCGGCACGATCATCGCCACTTTCGCGCTCACCATGACCAATCCGGCCACCATCCTGTCCTTTGCGGCGATCTTCGCCGGGCTGGGACTGGCGGAGGCCGATGGTGCAGGCAAGTTTCTTGTCGTGGCCGGTGTTTTCGTGGGGTCGATGCTATGGTGGGCCGTGCTGAGCGGCGGCGTGGCGCTGGCCCGCAGACGCCTGCCGGAAAGCTTTGCGCTGTGGACATCGCGTGTGGCAGGCATCGTTCTGATCGGTTTCGGCGTCGCGGCCATTGCGAGTAGCGTTTACCATCTTGTCGCATAGCTTGCGCTCGTGGGCATCATTGCCTTGTTTGCGCTCGGTCCGGTTGGCAGTTTCGCCGACGACGTGGAAGGACATGATGTCCGGCCGGATCGTTTCCGGTAACCTGTGGAAGTTGTGACATGGCTGTGGTGAGGCTCGACGGTGCCAGGACGAGGGTGAACCTCTCGCTCCTTGATGTGGGCGGTCTTCTGGATTTCGATGCGTTCAAGGCGTCCACCGTTGCTCTGAAGCTTTACGACGATGCACGCAATTACCTTCTTTTCAGCGGCTCCGGCCTTCGTTACCGGGTTGCCGGCGGTACTATCGACCAGGTAACGGCGGGCACGATCTCCGCACTCTCTCTGGTCGAGAACGGTGTGACCCGCATCAATATAACCGGGTTGAACGCCTCTGCGGTTGCGATGTTCGATCTGGTCCGCGCCGGAAACGACCAGGGCTTCATCAATCTCTTGCTTTCCGGCAATGATACGATAACCGGTACACCCTTTGCCGATACGATTTCCGGCGGTGCGGGCAACGATTCCGTGAGTGGCGGCGGTGGCAATGACACGCTGTATGGCGGGGCCGGCAACGACAGGCTTTATGGCGAAGCGGGAAACGACGTGCTTGATGGCGGGGCTGGTTCTGACCGGATTTACGGCGGTGAAGGCAATGACACCATCATCGGCGGCGCGGATAACGACACGCTGTACGGCGAGGCGGGCCACGACACGATCAGGGGCGGAACCGGCAACGACGTAGCTTATGGCGGCGAAGGCAATGACGCGATCTACGGCGGCGATGGCAACGACACTCTCTATGGCGAGGCCGGCGATGACATCTTGTATGGCGATGCCGGCAACGACACGCTGCGTGGTGCGACGGGCAATGACAAGCTCTATGGTGGCACTGGAGACGATACGCTTTTCGGGGAAGCCGGAAACGATACGCTTGACGGAGGTGCCGGTAATGACCGTCTCTATGGTGGTGAGGGCACCGATATCCTGCGCGGTGGCGCGGGCAATGACATTCTTTACGGCGAGGCAGGAAACGACACGTTGTATGGCGATGCCGGCAACGACATGCTGTATGGCGGCGTGGGCAACGACAAGCTTTATGGCGGTGCCGGCAATAACGTACTCTATGGCGAAAACGGCGACGATACGCTGAACGGTGGCGCCGGCGCGGATCAGCTATACGGTGGCGGCGGTCGGGATACGTTCGTCTTCACCTCTGTCACCGATTCAACACCGCAGGCGCGTGATACGATCTACGGCTTTGCGACAGACGAGAAGATCGATCTGCGCGGCATTGACGCCAACGTGACGGTCGCGAACGATCAGGCGTTCACCTTTATTGGAAGCCGGGCCTTTTCCGGCCACGCGGGCGAGTTGCGCGCGGTAACGATGACGGATTCAAGCGGAACCTTCATTTATGCGGATACCGACGGTGACAGGGTTGCCGATTTCGTCGTTCGCCTCGATGTGCCCATCACCCTGACGGCAGGTCACTTCCTGCTTTAAGGTGTGTAAAGGGGCGGCTTTCACCGCCCCTTTTTCCTTACTCGGCAGCCTCTCCATAGGCATCTACGGGTGGGCAGGTGCACACGAGGTTGCGGTCGCCGTAGACGTTGTCGATGCGGTTGACCGGCGACCAGTACTTGTCGATGCGGAACGCGCCGGGAGGGAAGCAGGCCTGTTCGCGGCTATAGGGACGGTCCCACTCGCCAACGAGGTCTTCCACCGTGTGCGGAGCATTCTTCAGCGGATTGTTGTCCTTGTCGGCGCGACCTTCCTCGATGTCGCGGGCTTCCTCGCGGATCGCCAGCATGGCGTCGCAGAAGCGGTCGAGTTCAGCTTTGGTTTCCGACTCGGTCGGCTCGATCATCAGCGTGCCGGCCACCGGCCAGCTCATGGTCGGGGCGTGGAAACCGCAATCGACCAGTCGTTTGGCAATGTCGTCTACGGTTACATGCGCGCTTTCGGCCAGAGGACGCGTGTCGAGAATGCACTCATGCGCAACGCGTCCGGTCTTCGACTTGTAGAGCACGTCGTAAGCGCCCTTCAACCGTGCGGCGATGTAGTTGGCGTTGAGGATCGCGACCTTGGTCGCCTGCGTCAGGCCTTCGCCGCCCATCATCAGCACATAGGACCAGGAGATCGGCAGGATCGAGGGCGAACCGAAGGGGGCAGCCGAAACCGCGCCGGGCTTGCCATCGGTGGCCGGATGGCCGGGCAGGTGGGGGGCGAGGTGCGCCTTGACGCCGATCGGACCCATGCCGGGGCCGCCGCCGCCATGCGGAATGCAGAAGGTCTTGTGCAGGTTGAGATGCGAGACATCGGAGCCGATGTCGCCGGGGCGGGCAAGGCCGACCATGGCGTTCATGTTGGCGCCGTCGAGATAGACTTGACCGCCGTGGGCGTGGGTAATCTCGCAAATCTCGCGCACCGTTTCCTCAAACACGCCATGCGTCGAGGGATAGGTGATCATGCAGCAGGAGAGGTCAGCGGCATGCTGTTCGGCCTTGGCGCGGAAATCGGCGACGTCGATATCACCGTTGTCGAGCGCCTTGACCGGCACGACCTTCATGCCCGCCATCTGCGCCGAAGCCGGGTTTGTGCCGTGCGCGGAGGTGGGGATGAGGCAGACGGTGCGGTGACCTTCGCCTCTGGCGATGTGATAGTTGCGGATCGTCAGCAGGCCTGCATATTCGCCCTGCGCGCCGGAGTTCGGCTGCATGGAGAAGGCATCGTAACCGGTGATCGTGCAAAGTTTTTCCGTAAGGTCGACGATCATCTCACGATAGCCGGCCGCCTGATCGACAGGAACGAACGGATGGATGTCCGAGAATTCCGGCCAGGTGATCGGCAGCATTTCCGCCGTGGCGTTCAGCTTCATGGTGCACGAGCCAAGCGGGATCATCGAGCGGTCGAGCGCCAGATCGCGATCCGAAAGACGGCGGATGTAACGTGTCATCTCGCTTTCGGCGCGGTTCATGTGGAAGATGGGATGCGTCAGATATTCGCTGGTGCGCAGCAATTCGGTCGGCAGGCGATATTCCGGCTCGAATTCGGCGACTTCGAAAGCGCCACCGAAGGCCCGCCACACGGCTTCAACTGCCGCCGGACGCGTGCGTTCGTCGAGGCTGATGCCGATCTTTGTCTGGCCTACCTTGCGCAGGTTCACCCCTTCGGCGACAGCCGCGCGCAGAATGAGGCCCTGCATGTGGCCGGCTTCCACGGTGATCGTATCGAAGAAGGTTTCGGATTCGATGGTATAGCCGAGCTTTTCGAGGCCCTTGGCAGTCAGCACGGCCTTCTGGTGCACCTGCTGGGCGATAGCCTTGAGGCCCTTCGGCCCGTGGAACACGGCATACATCGACGCCATGACGGCCAGCAGAACCTGCGCGGTGCAGATGTTCGACGTCGCCTTTTCGCGGCGGATATGCTGTTCGCGGGTCTGAAGCGACAGGCGATAGGCGCGGTTACCGCGGCTATCGACCGAAACGCCGACAAGGCGGCCCGGCATGGAACGCTTGATGGCGTCCTTTACGGCCATATAGGCCGCGTGCGGCCCGCCATAACCCACCGGTACGCCGAAGCGCTGGGTGGAGCCGATGGCGATATCCGCCCCCATGTCGCCGGGCGACTTCAGAAGCGTCAGTGCCAGCGGATCGGCGGAAATGGCGGCGAGCGCCCCGGTCTGGTGCAGGCGGGCGATGAGACCGGTGAAATCACGGATCGCACCATGGGTGCCCGGATACTGGAACAGCGCGCCGAACACGTCGACCGGATCGAGATCGGTGAACGGATTGCCGACGATGACCTTCCAGCCGAGCGGCTCGGCCCGGGTTTCGATCAGCGCGATGACCTGCGGATGGCACTCGCTGTCCACGAAGAAGGCGTTGGCCTTGGACTTCGCGCTGCGCTGGCAAAGCGCCATGGCTTCCGCAGCGGCGGTCGCTTCGTCGAGCAGCGAGGCGTTGGCCACGTCGAGACCGGTCAGGTCGGTAATCATCGTCTGGAAGTTCAGGAGCGCCTCAAGGCGACCCTGCGAAATTTCTGGCTGGTAGGGCGTGTAGGCCGTGTACCAGGCCGGGTTTTCCAGAATGTTGCGCTGGATGACCGGCGGCGTGATCGTGCCATAATAGCCCTGGCCGATGAGCGAGACGAGAACCTTGTTCTTGTTGGCCGTCTCGCGCAGCTTGTCGAGCGCCTCGCGCTCCGTCATCGGCTCGCCAAACGCCAGCGGAACCTGCTGGCGGATGGAGGCGGGCACGGTGTCGTTGATCATCGCGTCGAGCGATGGATAGCCGATGACCTTCAGCATCGCCTCCATTTCCGCCGGCGACGGGCCGATATGGCGTCGGTTGGCGAAATCGTAGGGCTGATAGTCCGTGAAGTGAAATTCCGTGGACGTCGTCATCAGGCAATCAGATCCTTGTAGGCAGCTTCGTCCAGCAGACCTTCGATATCGGCCACATTGGCGAGCTTCAGCTTGAAGAACCAGCCAGCGCCCTGCGGATCGGAATTGACCAGCGACGGATCGTCGACGATGGCCTGGTTGATCTCGACCACTTCGCCGGCCAGCGGACAATAGACGTCGGAGGCGGCCTTGACGCTTTCGACGGTCGCGGCTTCGGCGTTCTTCTCGAAGGTCGAGCCTTCTTCCGGCAGTTCCACGAACACGAGGTCGCCGAGCTGTTCAGCGGCGTGCTGGGTAATGCCGACAGTGGCGACATCGCCTTCAAGCTTCAGCCATTCGTGTTCTTCGGTGAATTTCAGCATGGGTTCTCTCCGGGAAACTGGGAAGTTAGCGTTTGTAGGTGGGCGTGATGAAGGGAAGGGCCGCGACCGTCATGGGCAGGAACTTGCCGCGAACCTCGGCGTAAACAACGGTTCCGATGGCGGCGTAGGCCATGGGCAGATAGCCCATCGCCACCGGACCTTCGACCGACGGGCCGAAACCGCCGGAGGTGACTTCACCGATCAGGGTCTTGCCCTCGGCATCGGCAAAAAGTTTCGAGTGACCGCGCACCGGGGCCTTGCCCCCGGCCTTGAGGCCAACCCGGCGGCGTGACGCACCACCATCGAGCTGGGCGAGTATGATTTTGGCGCCGGGGAAGCCACCTTCACGGGCGCCACCGGTGCGCCGCGCCTTCTGCATCGCCCATTCCAGCGCCGCCTCGACAGGCGTCGTGGTCGTGTCGATATCGTTGCCATAAAGGCAGAGGCCGGCTTCGAGGCGCAGCGAATCGCGTGCACCAAGGCCAATCGGCTCGACTTCGTCCATCGCGAGAAGGGCTTCGGCAATTTCCGTGGTCTTCTCGGCGGGAACCGAAATTTCGTAACCGTCTTCACCGGAATAGCCGGTGCGCGACACGACGCAGGCCGCCCCGAGGATTGTCAGCGCGCGGGCATCCATGAATTTCATCTCGGCCACTTCAGGCGCGAGACGGGCCAGAGCGGCTTCGGCCTTCGGGCCCTGAAGCGCCAGCAGGCCGCGGTCAAAATGGGCGGTCACGTCGCAGGTTGCGGACAGCTTTGCTTGCATGTGCGCGAGGTCGGCTTCCTTGCAGGCGGCGTTGACGACGATATAGAAGTGGTCGCCCATATTGACGATCATCAGATCGTCCAGAATGCCGCCGGCTTCATTGGTGAAGAGAGCATAGCGCTGGCGGCCGGGCTTGACGGCGAGTACATCGACCGGAACGAGGCTTTCGAGCGCAAGCGCTGCATCCTCATTATTGCCTGACCTGGCACGAACGATGACCTGACCCATGTGGGACACGTCGAACAGACCGGCGCTGGCGCGGGTCTGGAGGTGTTCCTTCAGCACGCCGGCAGGATATTGAACCGGCATGTCATAGCCCGCAAAGGGCACCATGCGCGCACCGAGCGAAATGTGAAGGGCATGAAGGGGAGTGGTTTTCAGGTCTGCCGTCTCGGTCAAGAACGCCTCCAAGGTTGCGCGTATTATCGCGCTGGCTCGTAACAGTCGCATGCAGGATCGTGCATCCGGATTTCGAGCCCCCTCTGTCCTTGTCGCCTGAGATTGTTATCCCTTCGGCGAGCCGGTCCGTGAAAGACAGGCTACTCTCCAGAGTCGTATGACCGTCTGCTGGTCCTTTTGCCTGAGAGTTTCCGGGGCGGTTGCTCCTTCGGCACCGGAGGCAAACCCCGGCTTCTCCCAACAGACTATGCCGCCATTATCCGGCTCAGGGGTGGCTTGGCAAGAGGCAAAGTGCACGCGTGCGCTTTTCCCCAGCGCTGGTCGTGTCACGGCATCCGTGAAGGAAGCGTGATAATCTCCCCATCCACGGCAAAACGGCCATAGCCGCGATGGTGGATGGTTTTCCGTTGGTCCGCATCCGCCATTCGCCAGGCGGCGATGGCTTCGAGGACGAAGAGATTGAAGCGGTTGACCAGCGTCGTGTCGACGACCCTGCACTCGATGTTCACGAAGCACTCGCCAAGCAGCGGCGGCGCCACGATCTTCGCCGGCAGCGCCGTCAGACCGAAACGCTCGAACTTGTCGACATCTGCGCCGGAGCAATTGCCGATCCCGACCACGGATCGCGCCATGGCCACATCGGGAATGGCGATCACGCATTCGCGGCCCCTTTTCAGTCCTTTGAAACTGTAGTCGCCGGAGGAAACTAGGCAGGCAAGCGTGGGCGGCGTGAATTCCATCATCATGTGCCAGGAGAGCGTCATGACATTCGGCTTGCCACGGTAGCGCGTGGTGAGCAGAACGACCGGACCCGGCTCGATATATTTGTACACATCGGAAAGGGGCATGGGCTCAAGCATGGCGTTTCCTCCGAAAACGCCATCAGCATACGCTCAAAGCAGCAGAAAGTCGTTCGGCTGCGGCAGGGGGGGCAGGTCTTTTTCGCCCAGTGCCTCTCGAATGGAGAGACCGGCTATTTCAGCCATGGCGGCGAGTGGCAGGTCGTTTTCTTCGGTGCCGAACGGGTCTTCCAGTTCGTCGCCCAGCGCATCCAGCCCGAAGAAGGTGTAGGCGACCAGCGCTGCTGCAATCGGTGTGGACCATGACAGAAGATCGGCGAAGCCGAAGGGCAGGAGGAAGCAGAAGATATAGGCCGTGCGGTGAAGCAGCAGAGAATAACCGAAGGGTACCGGTGTCAGCAGAATACGCTCGCAGGCGACCTGCGTGTGGGCGAGATGCGTGATCGTGTTGTCGATCATCTGGAAGGAAATGTCGCTGATGAGACCCTTGCGCATGGCGCCCGCAAGTTCGGATGACACCTCTTCCAGAATAGCGGCCGGCGGGTTGCGGCTGACCTTGTAGCGCTCCAGAAGCGCACCGGAAAGCATCGACAGCGCCTTGTTTTCCGCGCTCGGGCGCAGATGCGGCACCATGGCCTGGATATGCGTCATGACCAGACGGAGAACCCGCTCACGGATGCGCTCGCCTTCCTCCGTACCGGACAACACCATGGTCTGGCGAATGATGACGCGGCTGACATGGATCATGTCACCCCATTGCTTGCGCGCCTCCCACCAGCGATCGTAGCAGGCATTATTGCGGAAGCTGAGGAAGATCGACAGGGCGATGCCGAGCAGCGTGAACGGGCCGGAACTGTTGTAGAACGGCAGGTAGTCCGGCTTGATGTGATGGATATAGACGATGGCCGCCGACATCAGCGCCACCGCCAGCAATTGCGGCCAGATTTTCCGGATCATCGTGCCACGCCGGATAAAGAACAGTTTGAGAAGGGTCGGGCGGGGATGGACGATCATTGGGCATTATCTCTTGGGAAATATAATTTCCTGTAGGCGAAATTGACAGGGCACTCAAGGCCGTAGAAGCAGAATGGGGCAGGGACTCCCTGCCGGAAGTGACGACGCGTTTGGTGGGCGGATAATCAGGCAGTCGGAATTCGCGAGGATTTTCGTCTGGGACGAATCCTGCTTCGGCGCGGGCGTCACACGCAGTTGGCCTTTGGCATCGACTTCCAGCCGGGCGCGCAAGTAATCCTGCCGGTGGTCGTTGGCCGCGAGATCGGTGGTGGCAAGGGCAGTCGCCGTCCGCTTGAAGGGGGGCAGACAGGCGCGGCGGCGAATGAGCGGTTCGAGGAAGAGCAGCGAGCAGACCAGCGTCGAAACCGGGTTGCCGGGCAGGCCAAGCACCTGCATGGCGCCGAGCCGTCCAACCATGAGTGGCTTGCCGGGACGCATGGCGATCCGCCAGAAATCCAGCACCATGCCGAGATCCGTGAGAACCGGCTGGACGAGATCGTGATCGCCGACCGATGCGCCGCCGAGTGTCACGAGAATGTCGGCCCTTGCCGCTACGGCCCTGCGGATCGCGGCGGCGATGTCGTCCTGCGCGTCGCGGGCGATGCCGAGATCAAGCACGTCGGCACCCGCAGCTTTTGCAAATGCCGCCGTTCCATAGAGGCTCGAGGCGACGATCTGGTCGGGGCCGCGCATTTCGCCGGGACGCACGAGTTCATCACCCGTGGCGAGAATGGCGACCAGAGGCCTGCGGCGGACGGAGAGCGTGGCGTGGTCCATCGCGGCGGCGAGCATCAGCCGCGCATAGTCCATTACCGTTCCGGCTTTCAGAACGGCTTCGCCCTCGGCAAAATCCTGCCCCTTGCGGCGGATATGGCGACCGGGTACGGCTTTCGCTGTCACGCGGATGCGGTTGTCGCCCAGCCGTTCGGTGTCTTCCTGAATGACGATACTATCGGCACTGGCGGGCACGGGCGCACCGGTGAAGATGCGAACCGCCTGTCCTCTTCCAAGCACGCCCCGCCACGCGCCACCGGCTGCGGAGACGCCGATGACGGCAAGCTCGGCGCCCTCGGTGGCGTCTTCTGCGCGAACGGCGTAACCATCCATTGCGGAAGCGTCGAAGGGGGGCTGGGTCAACCGGGCGGCGAGATCTTCGGCGAGAACCCGGCCATCGGCCTGCGTAAGGGGAAGCGTTTCCGCTTCCGTTAAGGGATGCGCATGTTCCAGAATGCGGGCCAGCGCTTCATCGACCGGAATGAGCGCCATCTCAATCAACCTCGCGGCGATATTCGCCGGATTTTCCGCCGCTTTTTGCCACCAGTCGAACGCCGCCGATTTCCATGCCTTTCTCGATGGCCTTGGCCATGTCGTAGATCGTCAGGCAGGCGACGGAGACAGCCGTCAGCGCTTCCATCTCGACGCCGGTACGGCCTGTCAGCTTGACCGTGGCTGATACGCGAAGGCCGGGCAGTGTGGCGTCCTCGGTAATCTCCACCGCGACTTTGCTGAGCGCCAGCGGATGGCAGAGTGGAATGAGGTCGGCAGTCTTCTTGGCGGCCATGATGCCGGCCAGCCGGGCGGTGCCGATGACATCGCCCTTCTTGGCGTCGCCGGCAAGGATGGCGGTCAGCGTTTCCGGCTGCATCCGCACATGGCCTTCGGCGGTGGCTTCGCGCACGGTCTCGGCCTTGCCGCCCACATCCACCATGTTCGCCTCGCCGGCGGCATTGAGGTGGGTGAGATCGCCGGCCGTGCCCATCAGGCGGTGACCGTGCCGTTCAGCAGCAGTTCGGTGGCCGCCGTAACGTCGTCCTTGCGCATCAGGCTTTCGCCGACGAGGAAGGTGGAAATGCCAGCCTTTTTGAGCCGTTCGCAATCGGCAAAGGTGAAAATGCCGCTTTCGCCGACCAGGACCCGGTCGGAGGGCACCATGGCGGCAAGCCGTTCGCTGTTGGCTATATCGACCTCAAAGGTGCGCAGGTTGCGGTTATTGACGCCGATGAGCGGCGAGGCAAGCCTGAGCGCCCGCTCCATCTCCTCTTCGTCATGAACTTCGACAAGAACATCCATGCCAAGCGCGAAGGCTTCGTCCTCGAGGCGCTTTGCGTCGTCGTCGGAGAGTGAAGCCATGATGATGAGGATGCAATCGGCCCCCCAGGCGCGCGCCTCGTTCACCTGATAGGTCTCGAACAGGAAATCCTTGCGCAACGCCGGAAGTGAGCAGGCCGCGCGGGCGGCGGTGAGGAATTCCGGTGCTCCCTGGAAGCTTGGCTTGTCGGTCAGCACGGAAAGGCACGCAGCACCACCGGCCTCGTAGGCCTTGGCAAGCGCAGGCGGATCGAAGTCTGGGCGGATGAGGCCCTTGGAGGGGCTTGCCTTCTTGATTTCCGCGATAAGGCCGAACTTGCCCGCGGCCTTCTTCGCCTGCAGCGCCTTGAGAAATCCGCGCGGGGCGCTCTGTTCCGAAATGCGAGCCTTGAGGTCAGCCAGCGGCACGGCACTTTTGGCGGAGGCGATTTCCTCGCGCTTGTAGGCTTCGATCTTCTTGAGAATGTCGGTCATCAGGCTTTGTCCTGAACATCGTTGGACACGGCGACGAGCCGGTCGAGCGCAGCGGCGGCATTGCCGCTTTCAAGCGATTCGTTGGCAAGCTTCATGCCGCCCGCTATGGTTTCCGCCTTGCCGGCGATCACCAGAGATGCAGCTGCATTGGCCAGGGAAATGTCGCGATAGGCATTCCTGGCGCCGGCCAGAACTGTGCGCAGCGCCTCGGCATTGGCCTTGCCATCGCCGCCCTTGAGATCGGCGAGCGTAACGGTTGGCAGGCCGAAATCGGCGGGCGTGAGCTGGAAGGAGCGGATCTTGCCATCTTCCAGTGCCGTCACCTCCGTCGTGCCGGTGGTGGCGATTTCATCCATGCCCTGACCGTGGACGACCCAGACCGTTTCGGAACCGAGATCGCGCAGCACTTCGGCAATTGGCTGACACCATTGCGGCGCGTAGACGCCGAGAAGCTGACGTTTCGCGCCCGCAGGGTTCGAAAGCGGGCCGAGAAGATTGAAGATCGTCCGCGTGCCGAGTTCGACGCGCGACGGGCCGACATGACGCATGGCGGAGTGGTGCAGTTGAGCGAACATGAAGCCGATGCCGGCCTCCGCAATGCAACGCCCGATTTCTGCCGGACCGATCTCCAGATTGACGCCAAGGGCCGACAGGGCATCTGCCGCGCCTGACTTGGATGACAGCGCGCGGTTGCCGTGCTTGGCAACCTTCACACCGGCACCGGCGGTAATGAGAGCTGCCAGCGTCGAGATGTTGTAGGTGCCGGTGCCGTCGCCGCCGGTTCCGACGATATCGACGACATCGTCAGGGGCTTCGACGCGCAGCATCTTGGCGCGCATCGTTTCGACCGCACCGACAATTTCCGGCACGGTTTCGCCGCGCACGCGCAGCGCCATCAGGAAGCCACCGATCTGCGAGGGCGTCGCCTCGCCGGACATCAGAATATCGAAGGCGGAGCGGGCCTCTTCCCGCAACAGCGGCTCGCGGTTGGCGACCTTGGCGATGAACGGCTTCAGCTCAGCCATGATGGCCTCTCCTTATCTCAGAACCATGGCCTGTTCGGCGAGGGTACGGTTGATCGACACGCCGTAATCCGTCTGCAGGCGGTTGACCATCTGGTCGAGGATATCGTCGCCAGCAGCCTTGGCAATGGCGGAGATCTGCTGGTCCTGATTTTCCAGCGCATCGAAGGACGGCTGGTCGGATACGTCGGTGACGACGAGCAGGATGCGGCTCTGCTTGTCGGCGCCTTCGGCCTCGGCCACGGTGCCAAGCGGACCGGAGAAAGCGGCGGAAATGCCGTTCGGCCCGAGAATGGCGTCATCGCCAAGGCGACGGACGCCGGACTTGGTTTCGACGGCAATGCCGAGTTCTTCGGCGACGGCTGTGATTTTCTCACCCTTTTCGACGCGGTCCTTTAGCGAAGCGGCCAGTGCTGCAAGCGTCTGGCGCTGCTGGTCGGCTGTCCAGTCGGCCACCACATCTTCGCGGGCTTCATCCAGCGTGCGGTCGCGCGACGGCGTGATGTTCTTGACATCGAACCAGATATAGCCAGCCTGACCGAGATTGATGGCCAGCGCCTCCTGACCGATTTCGGTCTTGAACACTTCCGACACCAGCGAAAGGGCCGGCGGCAGGGTTTTCACTTCTTCGCCCTTGTCATCCTTGCCGGTGGCGTCGATCGCATCGATGGTGACCACCTTCAGCTTGAGCTGCTGGGCTGCATCCTCCAGCGAGGAACCACCACCGCGCAGATCTTCATAGCGGTCGTGGATGCTCTGGATTTCCTCGGCTGCGGCGGCTTCGGCGAGATCCTTGCGGATTTCGGCCTTGGTTTCCTCGAACGAGCGCGAGCTTTCCGGGCGAATGTTGGAGACGCGCACGATGACCGGACCGAATGCACCTTCAACGACCGGCGTCGTGCCGCCATCCTTCTTCACGGCAAAGGCTGCCTCGGCAATCTTGGCGTCGGGCATCGTGTCATGGGTGAAATCGCCGAGCAGAACGTCGGTTGCGGTCTTGCCCTGATCGCTGACAAGGCTGTCGAAGGTCGAATCGCCCTTCTTCAGCTCCAGCGCGGCGGCTTCGGCCATTTCCTTGCTCGGGAAGGTGAGCTGTTCGATGGTGCGGGTTTCCGGCTTGCGGTAGCTGTCCTTGCGCTTGTCGAACTCCGCCTTGATGGTATCTTCCGAAATGGCACCGACATCGGCGATATCGGAGGGTTCAAGCTTCAGATAGGAAAAGCTGCGATATTCCGGCGCGCGATAGCGGCTCTTGCGGCTTTCGAAAAAGCTCGCGAGCACATCGTCGGCAGGCGCCTTGACGGGCGAGATATTGGCATAGCTCAGAATGAGGTAATCAATGCTGCGGGCTTCGTCGCGATAGTGCTTCAGCGCGTCGGCCAGAACCTGCGGCGGCGCGAAGCCATCCGAAACGGCGTCAACGATCTGGCTGCGTACAGCGACCTTGGAACGCTCGAGAATGTAGTCGTTTTCGCTCAGGCCGGCATTGCGCAGGCGCTGCGTGAAGAGGGTGCGGTCGAACTGGCCGTTGACGGCCTTGAAGGACGGGTCTTCGGCGATCAATGCGGCAAGGCGATCCTTGGAAAGACCGAGTCGCATCTTTTCCGAAAGCTGGTCGAGTGCTGCGCCGGCCGCCAACTGGGCATAAACCTGCTGGTCTATGCCGAAGGCGCGCGCCTGCTCGGCGGAAATCCGCATGCCGAACTGGCGGGAGAGATCGCCGATCTGGCGCTGATAGGCGAGCTGGAATTCCTTGACGCTCACCTCCTGGTCGCCGACCGTCACCACCGCGTCGCCATGGCTCGAAACGAGCGAACTGGACACGCCCCAGATGCCGAACGATACGACGAGAAGCATGAGGAGCAGTTTGGAAACGAAGGTCTGGGAGGCCTTTCGCAGGGTATCGAGCATCGGAACGCAAACCTCTTGGCTGAACGGTTCGCCTCTGACGGGCGATACCATTCCTGAAAACAAGATCGCTCCTTAGAACAATCCGCCACGGAATTGAAGGCATTTTGAGCCAAAAGCCATCGGCTTCCGCATTGTTTGATTGAAACACACGGGATGGCGGCGCCGTGCACCGGCGACGGTCTTGCATAGCCTTGTGAAAACGGGCACACCCTGAGCAATCTCAAGGAGGAGCGGGCCATGTCCAGCCAGAAATCGCTTGCCAATCCCCGGGCGCTCGATCACCTCGTTCTGCCGGTCGGTTCACTAGCCGCCGCGCGGGCGCGTCTGGGCTCCCTCGGCTTCACCGTCGCACCGGACGCGCTTCATCCGTTCGGCACGGAAAATGCCTGCATCTTCTTTAGGGACGGTACCTACCTGGAGCCGCTGGGCGTTGCCTCCCGGGAAACCTGCGAGGCCCACGCGCTGGCTGGAAACGTGTTCGTGGCGCGAGATCGCGCCTTCCGGTTTCGCTGCGGTGAAGATGGGTTGTCGGCTATCGTGCTGAAATCAGCCGATGCGGCGGCCGATCACGAGCGGTTTCGCAAGGCAGGGCTTTCCGGTGGTGAGCCGCTGGAGTTTTCGCGACCCTTCAAGCTTGCCGACGGTACAAGTGCGGAAGCGAGTTTTCGACTGGCATTCGCGGCCGATCTGCGTGCGCCGGATTTCTTCCTCTTCTGCTGCGAACGCACCCGCGAGCGCCCTGCCATTGCAGATGAACTGCTGAGCCATGCCAACGGCGTCATCGGCCTGTCGCGTGTCGTTCTGGTGGAGGAGAACCCGTCTGACTTCCAGTATCTTCTGGAAGAGGTGCTGCTGCAACGGGAAGTGACGGCGCATTCCTTCGGTGTTGATTTCGACGCCGGCAACGCTGTGATCTCGGCACTGACGCCGGCGGGCTTCGAAGCCTGGTTCGGACAATATCCCGGCAAGGGGCGGGGCCTGCGCGGCGGAGCGGTCGTTTTCCGCGCAAGCAAGCTGGAGACGGTTGAAGCATTGCTTCGCCGCAACGATATAGCCTATGAACACCGCCATCACAGACTTCTGGTCCGGCCTGCGCCCGGTCAGGGGGTCGTCTTCGCATTCGAGGAGTAGAATATGAGCCTTTCCCCCAACAGCACGGTCATCGCCGGCAACGGCACGGGCGCCGTTTCCTTCTCGAACACCGGCAAGCTCTCGCTGATTGCCGGTCCCTGCCAGATGGAAAGCCGCGACCATGCCTTCATGATTGCCGGCAGATTGTCGGAAATCTGCAAGTCGCTGGACATCGGCCTCGTCTACAAGTCGTCCTTCGACAAGGCGAACCGTACCTCGCTCAGTGCCGAACGTGGCATCGGGCTGGAAACGGCAATGGAAGTCTTCGCCGATCTCAAGAAGGAGTTCGGCTTTCCCGTGCTGACGGACGTTCACACCGAGGAACACTGCGCACTGGTGGCCCCCGTCGTCGATGTGTTGCAGATCCCGGCCTTCCTTTGCCGCCAGACCGACCTTCTGATCGCCGCTGCCAGGACCGGTCGCGCCATCAACATCAAGAAGGGCCAGTTCCTCGCCCCCTGGGATATGAAGAACGTGCTGGCCAAGGTCGTCAACAGCGGCAATCCGAACGTAATGGCTTGCGAACGCGGCGCTTCCTTCGGCTACAACACGCTTGTTTCCGACATGCGTTCTCTGCCGATCATGGCTCAGACCGGCGCGCCTGTCATCTTCGACGCAACCCATTCCGTACAGCAACCGGGCGGGCAGGGCGGTTCCTCCGGCGGCCAGCGCGAATTCGTTGAAACGCTGGCGCGGGCTGCCGTGGCCGTGGGTGTTGCGGGTGTCTTCATCGAGACTCACGAAGACCCGGACAATGCCCCGTCGGACGGTCCGAACATGGTGCAGATCGACAATTTGCAGCCGCTTCTCGAAAAGCTTCTGGCATTCGACGCCATTTCGAAGAGCCTTTGAAGTATAGCCGTCGGCGCAATAAACAATCGGCTGTTTTACAATCGATTTTAGATTGCCCGGCGGCTTTGTGCGCCATTGAAATTTCTTCTCCATCGGGTAAGACAAGGCCGGAACTGACCGATCATCCGGCGTGCGGGTATTACGGAACCCGCATTCCAACTCCCGAGGAGACGACATGACCGCAATCACCGACATCATTGCCCGCGAAATTCTCGACAGCCGCGGCAATCCGACTGTTGAAGTCGACGTAATTCTGGAAGATGGCGCATTCGGCCGTGCCGCCGTTCCGTCGGGCGCCTCCACGGGCGCCCACGAAGCCGTCGAACTGCGTGATGGTGGCAGCCGCTACCTCGGCAAGGGCGTCGAGAAGGCTGTCGAAGCCGTCAATGGCGAAATCTTCGATGCCATCGGCGGTCACGATGCCGAAGACCAGATCCTGATCGACAAGCTGATGATCGAGCTGGACGGTACCCCGAACAAGGCCCGTCTCGGCGCGAATGCCATTCTCGGCGTTTCGCTGGCTGTTGCCAAGGCTGCCGCCGAATCCGCCGGCCTTCCGCTTTACCGTTATGTCGGCGGTCCGAACGCCCGCCTTCTACCGGTTCCGATGATGAACATCATCAACGGCGGCGTCCATGCCGACAACCCGATCGACTTCCAGGAGTTCATGATCATGCCGGTCGGCGCGGAAAATATCCGTGAAGCCGTCCGCGCTGGCGCCGAAGTGTTCCACACGCTGAAGAAGCAGCTTCATGCCAAGGGTCTGGCCACGTCCGTGGGTGACGAAGGCGGCTTTGCACCGAACCTCGAAAGCGCTCCGGCGGCTCTCGACTTCATCATGTCGGCCATCGAAAAGGCAGGCTACAAGCCGGGCGAAGACATGTTCATCGCGCTCGATTGCGCCGCGACCGAATTCTTCAAGGACGGCAAGTACGTGTATGAAGGCGAAGGCGTGACCCGCACACCGGAGGAGCAGGCGGCCTACCTCGCCGAACTGTGCGCCAAGTACCCGATCATCTCGGTTGAAGACGGCATGTCCGAAGACGACTGGGAAGGCTGGAAGTTCGTAACCGACAAGATCGGTTCCAAGGTTCAGCTCGTCGGTGACGATCTGTTCGTGACCAACTCCAAGCGCCTGCGTCAGGGCATCGAGAAGGGCGTCGCCAACTCGATCCTTGTCAAGGTCAACCAGATCGGTTCGCTGTCCGAAACGCTCGACGCCGTGGAAACCGCCCACAAGGCCCGTTACACCGCCGTCATGTCGCATCGCTCGGGCGAAACGGAAGACAGCACGATTGCCGATCTCGCGGTTGCCACCAACTGCGGCCAGATCAAGACCGGTTCGCTGGCCCGTTCGGACCGGCTTGCCAAGTACAACCAGCTCATCCGCATCGAAGAGCAGCTCGGCGTTCAGGCGTCCTATGCCGGCCGTTCGATCCTCAAGGGCTGATTTCAGTCGTTCCAGGAAATCCGGAAACCCGCGCTGTTACGGCGCGGGTTTTTTGTTGCCTCAGGCCCGATGCCGGGCAATTTCGCTAATGGCGTGCTCGGCCAGGCCGCGCAGATCCGATTCGGAAGCGCCGTCGCGCGCCTGCACGGACATGCCCTGAATGATCGCGCCGACGAAGCGGGCGAGGGCCGCAGCATCCGTCTCGGGTCTGATCTGGCCATCCCTCACCCCTTGCTCTATGCGGCTGCGAAGCAGCATCAGTGTTGCGTTTCGCAGGTCCGAGGTTTGCCGCGCCACCGCTTCGTTCTCCACCGCACAGGCCAGAACGGCCGTCGAGACCATGCAGCCACGCGGATACTCCGCGCGGGAAAAATCCCGCGCCGCCTCCCGCAGAACCCGCGCCAGAGCGACCACGGCATGGCTTTCTTCGGTCAGCGCCCGCGCGGTTGCCGCGCCTTCATGATTGCCATACCACGCCAGCGCCTCCGCATAGAGCGCGGCCTTGGAGGAGAAGGCGGCGTAAAGGCTCTGCGGCGTGATGCCCATGGCAAGCGTCAGATCGGCGATGGAAGCACCCTCATAACCCAGTTGCCAGAAGGTGTTCGTCGCCTTGGCGAGCGCCTCGTCGCGGTCGAAGGCGCGGGGGCGGCCACGGGGGCGGGAAGACGGTTCAATATTATTCACAGCGATCGCTCTGGAAATATGGGCGCGTTTAATTTATTCAGGAGTGGTCATTGTGATTATAGGGGGTTGCCGGCGATGAGTCATGTCAATAATGCGCGTTCAGGACGTCTGGATGCTGTGATCGATGCCGCTCTGGCAGAGAAGCGGATCGTCGGCGCGGTGGTGTTGGTGGCGGAGCGCGGTGAGCCTGTTTATGCGCGTGCCGCCGGTCTGGCCGACCGTGAGGCTGGTGTTGCCATGCGCGAAGACGCGATCTTCCGGCTGGCTTCGATTACCAAGCCGATCGTCTCGGCGGCGACGATGCGGCTCGTCGATGATGGTGTGTTGTCACTTGATCAGCACGTTACCCGCTGGCTGCCGGATTTCCGCCCGCGACTGGCCGATGGCTCCGAAGCGGCAATCACGATCCGGCAGCTTCTGACCCACACCTCCGGTCTCGGCTATCGCTTCCTCAAGCCGGCAGGCGACGCCTATCATGCGCTCGATGTGTCCGATGGCATGGATCAGCCCGGGCTTTCGCTGACGGAGAATTTGGCTCGTCTTGCGACGGCGCCACTGGCTTTCGCGCCGGGTGAGGGGTGGCTCTATTCGCTCGGCCTTGATGTTCTTGGTGGTGTCCTGGAGAGGGCGACGGGCTCGACGCTGCCTGAATTGGTGAGGGCCCTCGTCACCGGTCCGCTCGGACTTGCCGATACCGGCTTTGCCGTGACCGATGCCGCGCGATTGGTCACGCCCTATGCCAATGCAAATCCCGAACCGTTGCGCATGACGGATGGCATGGCGGTGCCACTGGGGGATATGGCGGCTATTTTCGCGCCGGGTCGCATTCTTGATTCCGCCTCTTACCCCTCAGGCGGTGCCGGCATGGCGGGAACGGCTGGCGATATTCTTCGCTTCCTTGAAATGATCCGTACCGGTGGTGCGTCGGTTCTTGCACCGGAAACCGTTGCGGCGATGACGTCGGCCCAAGTGGGGGCTGATGCGCAGACCCAGGGGCCGGGCTGGGGCTTTGGTTATGGTTGGGCGGTGCTGGTTGATCCTGCCATCGCGGCGACACCTCAGGCGGCGGGGACTCTGCAATGGGGTGGAGCCTATGGGCACACCTGGTTCGTGGATCGTGTCAACGGGCTTTCCGTGGTGCTGCTGACGAACGCCGCCTTCGAGGGTATGGCCGGCAAGCTCAAGACCCAGATTCGCGATGCAGTCTACAGTTGATGAGGAATCGATGATCCGGCTTTCGCATACGGCAGGGCGGCGGTGGCCGGACACTTGTTTTGCCTGACGATAATTCCGGAAACGTTCGAACAAGGGAAACGGACGGTTAATCAATCCAAGTTAGCTTGAGTGAAATTGTATTGCGTTTCAGGGCATTGCCGCATGTGGACGAAGCATCATAGGCAGAGAAAATTCGGGCGTCTCATCGTTCCGGCCATCGCCGCCGCTTTCCTTTCTTATTTCGGTTATCATTCCGTTCACGGAGGCTATGGCCTCGAGGCAACGAAGGAATTCGAGCGTCAGCGCATCGCCCGTTCCGCAGAGCTGGCCAGCCTGACGGCCAAGCGCAAGGCACTGGAACTGCAGGTGGAATTGCTCTCCGACGGTTCCCTTGAGCATGACATTCTGGACGAGAAGGCGCGCTACCAGCTTAACGTTTCGCGCGCTGACGAGATTGTCATTTTCAATTCATATTTCAATTAACCGATATTGGGTTAATTTTAATTTCTTATTATATTTCAATATCTTATGTGAAATATAAGTTATGCATTTCTGGCATTGCCGAACCGGTTTTTCTTGCTATGTTATGCCCGATGAAATTCACGCAAAAATGTTGAGGGAGGGTTGAATGGCGCCGAGAAAATCCGCGTCCGCTTCCGGTCGCAAGTCCGCCAAGGCGGGTGGCAAGGAATTCACCGTCGGCGCTGTCGCTGACTTCACCAAGGAAGACGATATCTCCGCCTATCGCGAGATGCTGCTCATCCGCCGCTTCGAGGAGAAGGCCGGCCAGCTTTATGGCATGGGCTTTATCGGTGGTTTCTGTCACCTTTACATCGGTCAGGAAGCTGTCGTTGTCGGCATGCAGCTTGCGCTGAAGGAAGGCGATCAGGTCATTACCGGTTACCGCGACCACGGTCACATGCTGGCTGCCGGCATGAGTGCTCGTGGCGTCATGGCCGAGTTGACCGGTCGTCGCGGCGGCCTTTCCAAGGGGAAGGGCGGCTCAATGCACATGTTCTCCAAGGAAAAGCAGTTCTACGGCGGCCACGGCATCGTCGGTGCGCAGGTTTCGCTCGGCACGGGTCTTGCCTTCGCCAACCGCTATCGCGGCAACGACAATGTGTCGCTTGCCTATTTCGGCGATGGTGCGGCCAACCAGGGTCAGGTCTACGAGAGCTTCAACATGGCTGCTCTCTGGAAGCTTCCGGTGATCTACATCATCGAAAACAACCGTTACGCCATGGGCACGTCCGTGTCCCGCGCCTCGGCCCAGACCGATTTCTCGCAGCGCGGCCTTTCCTTCAATATTCCTGGCATTCAGGTCGATGGCATGGATGTTCGCGCTGTCAAGGCTGCTGCCGATGAGGCAACCGCCTGGTGCCGCGCCGGCAAGGGGCCGATCATTCTTGAAATGCTGACCTACCGCTATCGCGGTCACTCCATGTCGGACCCGGCCAAGTACCGTTCCAAGGACGAAGTGCAGAAGATGCGCTCCGAACATGATCCGATCGAACAGGTCAAGGCACGCCTCATCGAAAAGGGCTGGGCCACTGAGGAAGAGCTGAAGCAGATCGACAAGGACGTCCGTGACATCGTCGCCGACAGTGCCGATTTCGCTCAGGCCGATCCGGAGCCGGATGCATCCGAGCTCTACACCGACATTCTGGCCTGATCTGGGGAGGAGACAAGATGACCGTAGAAATTCTCATGCCTGCTCTCTCTCCGACCATGGAAGAGGGTAACCTCGCCAAGTGGCTGAAGAAGGAAGGTGACAAGATCACCGCCGGCGACGTGATCGCCGAAATCGAAACCGACAAGGCGACGATGGAAGTCGAAGCCGTCGATGAAGGTGTTCTCGGCAAGATCCTGATCGCCGCTGGCACGCAGAACGTCAAGGTGAACACGCCTATCGCCGTTCTGCTTCAGGACGGCGAAAGCGCGGCCGATATCGCTGCCCCGAAGGCTGCCGATGCCGCTCCGGCGCCGGTCGCCGCTGCAGCACCTGCTTCCGCACCGGTCCCGGCTGCGCCGAAGGCCGAGGTTCTGGCCGATCCGGCCATTCCCGCCGGCACGGAATTCGTGACGCAGACCGTGCGCGAAGCCCTTCGCGACGCCATGGCTGAAGAAATGCGCCGTGACGACAATGTGTTCGTCATGGGTGAGGAAGTCGCCGAATACCAGGGTGCCTACAAGGTCACGCAGGGCCTGCTGCAGGAATTCGGTTCCCGCCGCGTGGTCGATACGCCGATCACCGAGCACGGTTTTGCCGGTATCGGTGTCGGCGCAGCCTTCACCGGCCTGCGGCCGATCGTGGAGTTTATGACCTTCAACTTCGCCATGCAGGCGATCGACCACATCATCAACTCTGCCGCCAAGACGCTTTATATGTCCGGCGGTCAGATGGGTGCGCCGATCGTGTTCCGTGGCCCGAACGGCGCGGCAGCCCGCGTTGGCGCGCAGCACTCGCAGTGCTATGCGGCATGGTACAGCCAGATTCCAGGCCTCAAGGTCGTCATGCCCTATACGGCTGCCGATTATAAGGGCCTGCTCAAGGCTGCGATCCGCGACCCGAACCCGGTCATCTTCCTTGAAAGCGAAATCCTTTACGGTCAGAGCTTCGAGGTTCCCAAGCTCGATGATTTCGTCCTGCCGATCGGCAAGGCGCGCATTCACCGTTCGGGCAAGGATGTCACCGTCGTATCCTTCGGTATCGGCATGTCCTATGCCATCAAGGCGGTCGCCGAACTGGAGAAGGACGGCATCGACGTCGAGCTGATCGACCTGCGCACCATCCGTCCGATGGACCTGCCCGCGGTGATCGAATCGGTGAAGAAGACCGGTCGCCTCGTCACCGTCGAGGAAGGTTTCCCGCAGTCGTCTGTCGGCACCGAAATTGCCACCCGCATCATGCAGGAAGCATTCGATTATCTCGATGCGCCGATCCTGACGATTGCCGGCAAGGACGTTCCGATGCCCTACGCCGCCAACCTTGAAAAGCTGGCGCTGCCGACCGTGGCCGAAATTGTCGAGGCGGTGAAGACCGTCTGCTACAAGTAAGGGAGGGCTTTCCATGCCCATCAACATTACGATGCCGGCCCTTTCTCCGACGATGGAGGAAGGCAATCTGGCCAAGTGGCTGGTGAAGGAAGGCGACAAGATCGCACCCGGCGACGTGATCGCCGAAATCGAGACCGACAAGGCGACCATGGAAGTGGAAGCCGTGGACGAAGGCACGGTTGCGAAGATCGTCGTCCCCGCTGGCACGGCTGGCGTGAAGGTCAATGCGCTGATCGCCGTTCTCGCCGCCGATGGCGCGGATGTTGCGGCTGCCGCTGCCGGTGAGGCCCCGAAGGCTGTTCCCGCTGCGGCCCCTGCCAAGGTGGATGCACCGGCTGCTGTTGCGGCAGCGCCGGCTCCTGTCGCGCCTGCGGCACCGGCTCCGGCTGTCGCCAAGGGAGAACGCGTTTTCGCCTCGCCGCTGGCGCGTCGTCTTGCCAAGGAGGCGGGCGTCGAGCTTTCGGCGGTTGCCGGTTCCGGCCCGCATGGCCGCGTGGTGAAGGCCGATGTCGAGAAGGCGGTTGCCAGCGGCGTCGCACCGAAGGCCGTCGTTTCGGCTTCTGCCTCTGCGTCGCCGACGTCTACTGCTGCGCCCGTCGCCACGGGCCTGTCCGACGAGGCCGTGCTCAAGCTGTTCGAACAGGGCACTTACGAGCTTCTGCCGCATGACGGCATGCGCCGCGTGATCGCCTCGCGTCTCACCGAATCGCACCAGACGATCCCGTCCTACTTCCTGTCCATCGACGCCGAACTCGATGCTCTCAATGCGCTACGCGTCGAGATCAACAAGGGCGCGCCGATGCGCAAGACGGAACACGGCGATGCGCCGGTGTTCAAGCTTTCCGTCAATGACTTCATCATCAAGGCGCTTGCTCTGGCGCTAAGGGATGTGCCGCTGGCGAATGCTTCGTGGACGTCTTCGGCCCGCGTGCTGCACAAGCATTCGGATGTTGGCGTTGCCGTTGCCATTCCCGATGGCCTGATCACGCCGATCATCCGCAAGGCGGAACTCAAGCCGCTCTCCGTCATCTCCACCGAGATGAAGGACCTCGGCCGCCGTGCCCGCGACAAGAAGCTGAAGCCGGAAGAGTTCCAGGGCGGCACCTCCGCCGTGTCCAACCTCGGCATGTTCGGCGTCTCCAACTTCACCTCGATCATCAACCCGCCGCATGCGTCCATCGTGTCGATTGGTGCGGGTATCGAAAAGCCGGTCGTCAAGAACGGCGAGATCAAGGTGGCGACGGTGATGACGGCTACCTTTGCCTTCGATCATCGCGTGATCGACGGTGCGCTGGGCGCAGAACTCGCATCTGCCTTCAAGCGTTACCTCGAAAAGCCGATGAGCATGCTGGTGTAAGGCCGGAACGCGGTGATGACGAAAACCGTCCTCTGCTATGGCGATAGTCTGACCTGGGGCTTCGATGCCGAAGGGCGGGCTCGCCACGCCTATGAGGATCGCTGGCCGAGTGTCCTGCAACAGGCGCTCGGCGCAGGCGTCAATGTCGTTGCCGAAGGTCTGAATGGCCGTACCACGGCCTATGATGATCATCTGTCGGCGACGGATCGCAACGGCGCGCGACTGTTGCCGTCGGTTCTGCACAGCCATGCGCCGCTCGATCTCGTGGTCGTGATGCTCGGAACCAACGACTTGAAACGCGGGCTCGGCGGGTCCGCCATGCATGCGGTGCGCGGCATGGAGCGTCTGGTGCAGATCATACGCCACCATCCCTGGCCTTTCGGCGAGGAAGAGGTGCCGGAAATCCTGCTCGTTTCCCCGCCGAAGATTTGCGAAACGGCCAATCCTGTGTTTGCGGCGATGTATCAGGGCGCGGTGGAAGAATCTGCGATGCTCGGCGCGCTCTATGGCGATCTCGCTGACGATATCGGCTGCGGCTTCTTCGATGCGGCTTCGGTGAGTGTCACCACTCCCGTCGATGGTGTGCATATGGACGCAGAGAATACGCGGGCGCTCGGGCGTGGCCTGGAGCCTATCGTGAGAATGATGCTCGGCCTTTGAGGCCATCATGCGCCGCGGGGATGCTCCGCGCGGCGTCAATTAGATTTCACGGAAAGAGGATCTGGCAAGGCCGGGCTTCTGTTCCCGCGGGGTGGACCCTGAAGGTGGTCCGCATCCTCGACCTGAAGGAGATGAGGCATTATGGCCGATAACACCTACGACGTCATCATCATCGGTTCCGGCCCCGGCGGCTATGTGACGGCGATCCGTTCGGCGCAGCTCGGGCTGAAGACGGCGGTCGTTGAGCGCGAGCATCTGGGCGGCATCTGCCTCAACTGGGGCTGCATCCCGACCAAGGCGCTGTTGCGTTCGGCGGAAATCCTTGATCACGCCAACCATGCCAAAAGCTATGGTCTGACGCTGGAAGGCAAGATGACGGCGGATGTGAAGGATGTGGTCGCCCGCTCGCGCGGTGTTTCCGCCCGCCTGAACAGCGGTGTCGCCTTCCTGATGAAGAAGAACAAGATCGACGTGATCTGGGGCGAGGCCAAGCTTTCGAAGCCCGGTGAGGTGATCGTCGGCAAGTCGACGAAGCCGGTTGTGCAGCCGCAGAACCCGGTCCCGAAGGGTGTGCTGGGCGAGGGTACTTACAAGGCCAAGCACATCATCGTCGCCACCGGCGCTCGTCCCCGCGCTTTGCCGGGCATCGAGCCGGATGGCAAGCTGATCTGGACCTATTTCGAAGCGATGAAGCCGGACTTCATGCCGAAGTCGCTCGTCGTCATGGGGTCGGGCGCTATCGGTATCGAATTCGCATCCTTCTACCGTTCCATGGGCGTGGATGTGACGGTGGTCGAGCTGATGGACAACATCATGCCGGTCGAAGACGCCGAAATTTCCGGCATCGCCCGCAAGGCGCTTGAAAAGCGCGGCCTCAAGATCATCACCGGCGCCAAGGTGTCGAAAGTGGAGAAGGCTGCAAACTCGATCACGGCCCATGTCGAGACCAAGGACGGCAAGGTTCAGCAGATTACGGCGGATCGCCTGATCTCGGCTGTCGGCGTGCAGGGAAATATCGAAAATCTTGGTCTGGAAGCTCTTGGCATCAAGACGGATCGCGGTTGCATCGTTATCGACGGCTACGGCAAGACCAATGTTCCCGGCATCTACGCCATCGGCGACGTCGCCGGTCCGCCGATGCTCGCCCACAAGGCCGAGCATGAGGGCGTTATCTGCGTGGAGAAGATCGCTGGCCTGCCGCATGTGCATCCGATGGACAAGGGCAAGATTCCGGGCTGCACCTATTGCAACCCGCAGGTTGCCTCGGTCGGCCTCACCGAAGCCAAGGCGAAGGCGGAAGGCCGTGAAATCCGCGTGGGTCGTTATTCCTTCGGTGCCAACGGCAAGGCGATTGCACTCGGTGAGGACAATGGTCTCGTCAAGACGATCTTCGATGCGAAGACCGGTGAGCTTCTCGGCGCCCACATGGTCGGCGCGGAAGTGACCGAACTCATCCAGGGCTTTGTCATCGCCATGAACCTCGAGACGACCGAAGAAGAGCTGATGCACACGGTCTTCCCGCATCCGACACTTTCCGAAATGATGAAGGAAAGTGTGCTGGATGCCTATGGCCGCGTGCTGAACGCCTAAATTTGGAGGGCTCCGTCTGGCGATCAAGCCGGGCGGAGCCTATATTGCAGCGCAGGACAAATTCGGGGTGCTGTAATGGATACGATTCAGATTGGCTGGATTTCCGCGATCATCATCGGTGGTCTGGCAGGATGGTTGGCCGGCAAGTTCATGCAGACGCGGTTCGGCATTTTCATGAATGTCGTTCTCGGTATTGTCGGTTCGGCGGTCGCGACGACGCTTCTGCGCCAGTTCAATGTCGTTCCGGCGGATAGCCGCATGGCCTATTTCGTAACAGGTTTCCTTGGCGCATCGCTTCTGATATTCGTCGCCCGCATCGTCAGGCGATGATAAAAGCTTCCGTCTCTTGGCGGTGAAGGCAGGTTTAAGATGGTCACTATTCTCGACAGAACCGCAGGCCCGGACCCGAAGCGCGTCCGCCACCCGGAAAAGGCGCATCGTCCGGATACGGAAGTCACGCGCAAGCCGGAGTGGATTCGCGTCAAGGCGCCGACGTCGAAGGGCTATGCGGAAACCCGCGAGATCGTTCGGACCAACAAGCTGGTGACAGTTTGTGAGGAAGCCGGTTGCCCGAATATCGGCGGCTGTTGGGAACAGAAGCACGCCACCTTCATGATCATGGGGGAAATCTGTACTCGCGCCTGCGCCTTCTGCAACGTCGCGACCGGCAAGCCGAACCCGCTCGACCCCGATGAGCCACAGAACGTGGCGAACGCCGTCAAGCAGATGGGCCTTAACCACGTCGTCATCACTTCGGTGGACCGCGACGATCTGGAAGACGGCGGCGCCGAACATTTCGAGAAGGTGATCTGGGCGATCCGCGCGGCTTCGCCGACGACGACCATCGAGATCCTGACGCCGGACTTCCTGAAGAAGCCGGGTGCGCTGGAACGTGTCGTGGCTGCCAAGCCCGATGTCTTCAACCACAATCTTGAAACCGTACCGGGCAATTACCTGACGGTGCGTCCAGGCGCGCGTTATTTCCACTCCATCCGCCTTCTACAGCGCGTGAAGGAACTGGACCCGACCATGTTCACCAAGTCCGGCATCATGGTGGGCCTGGGTGAGGAGCGCAACGAAGTGCTCCAGCTCATGGACGATCTGCGCACCGCAGACGTTGATTTCATGACCATCGGTCAATACCTCCAGCCGACGCGCAAGCACCACAAGGTGGAAGCCTTCGTGACGCCGGAAGAGTTCAAATCCTACGAGACGATTGCGTATACCAAGGGCTTCCTGATGGTTGCCTCCAGCCCGCTCACCCGATCCTCGCACCATGCCGGCGACGATTTCGCCAAGCTGAAGGCAGCGCGCGAGGCGAAGCAGGCGGCGGCTCAGTAAGGCGGGTTCGCCCGAGTTAAACGCCGGAGGCCGCGATGAAAGTGGTTTCACTGACGCAAGGCGCTGATTTGCTCGCAGGCTGCGGTCGCGTCAGTGTCATCGGCTGCTCGGGCGGTGGTAAGTCAACCCTGTCGCAAGCGCTCGCGCATCGGCTGCACGCCACCTATCTTTGCATGGATCGCGAATTCTTCTGGCTGCCCGGCTGGGTTCCACGCCCGCGCGACGAGCAGAGGGCGTTGATTGTCGAAGCGGTGAAGCAGGAACGCTGGATCATGGACGGTACAAACCCCTCCGGTTTCGACATTCGCCTGCCGCGTAGCGAGATGGTGATCTGGGTGCGAATGCCCCGCCTTGTGTGCCTGATGGGCGTTCTGCGTCGCTGGTGGGTCTATCGAGGGCAGACGCGGCCGGAAATGACGCCCGGGTGCCCGGAAAAGATCGATGCTGACTTCGTGCGCTACATCTGGAATTTCGAAAAGCGCGACGCACCGATCATTATTGACAAAATAGACGCTTACGGTCGTGATATCCCCGTTCTCGAGCTTAAAAGTAGGCGCGACATGCGCCGCCTTCTTGATCTTCTCAAGGCTTCGTCATAATCCCGCGTCATGCCCCAGTTCGAAACCCGCCGACCCGTTCCGCACACGCCAGAGCAGATGTTCGATCTCGTTGCCGATATCGAGCGCTATCCGCAGTTCCTGCCGCTTTGCGAGGCGCTGACGGTTCGTTCGCGCAAGGAGAGGGATGGCAAGGTGCTGCTGGTTGCCGACATGACGATCGGCTACAAGGCCATCCGCGAGACCTTTACGACACAGGTTCTGCTGAACCGGGCAACGCTGACGATCGACGTGAAGTACATCGACGGGCCGTTCCGCTATCTCGACAATCGCTGGCGGTTCGTGGCGGCGGGCGAGGGCGGCTGCGACGTGCATTTCTTCATCGACTACGAGTTCAAGAACAAGATTCTCGGTTCGATCATGGGGGCGATGTTCGAACGCGCCTTCCGCATGTTTGCGGAGGCCTTCGAAGCCAGGGCCGCAAAGATTTATTCGCCCGATGGTCCCGTCTGAACCACGTCGAGCAGCATTTCGAGCGCCGTCTTCACCGTCGCCAGCCGAATGCCTTCGCGGCCGAGATCGCCGTAACGCATTTCCTGATGAATGACGATATCGGCGATTGATGTCGCCGCGATGTGAACGAGCCCGACCGGCTTTTCTGCGGAACCGCCGCCTGGCCCGGCCACGCCGGTGACGGCTACGGCCAACCGGGTGCCGGCCGTGCGTAGTGCGCCGGTGGCCATTTCGATGGCCGTTTCCCTCGAGACAGCGCCGACGCGGGCGAGCGTCTCGGCCTTGACGCCGATCATCTGCTGTTTGGCCGTGTTGGAATAGGTCACGAAGCCACGATCCACCACGGCGGATGACCCGGCGATCTCCGTCAGCGCGCCGGCAATCAGGCCACCGGTGCAGGACTCGGCGGTTGCAATCGTCAGGCCGCGGGTCGTGAATTCGCGGATGATGCGGGCCGCCAGTGCCTCTATTTCGGCGGGAAAGAGGCTCATTCCGCGCTCCCGAAAACAACGGTTGCGGTGGCGATGGCGGCAATGCCTTCCCGGCGGCCGATGAAGCCGATCTTCTCGTTGGTCGTTGCCTTCACCGAACAGCGATCAACGGAAATGCCCAGGATTTCGGCCAGTTTCTCGCGCATTTCCTCGCGGTGCGGCCCGATCTTCGGCGCTTCGGCGATCAGCGAGACATCGGCGTTCATGATCGTGCCGCCGTTTTCGCGTACCAGCTTCGCGGCGTGTTCGAGGAAGATGCGCGATGCTGCCCCCTTCCATTGCGGGTCGGAGGGCGGGAAGTGATCGCCGATATCGCCGAGGCCCTTGGTGGCCAGCAGCGCGTCGGTCAGCGCGTGGAGCGCCACGTCGGCGTCGGAATGGCCTTTCAGCTTCTGGTCATGTGGAATGAAGATGCCGCAGAGCGTCACCCCATCGCCCGGCTCAAGCTGGTGGACATCGTAACCGTTGCCGGTACGCACATCGGGCAGGGCGGTGCGGGAAAGCGTTTCGTCGGCCATTTCAATGTCCCTCCGGAGGGTCAGTTTGATGTTATCCACAGACCCTTCCGACAGCGTGACAGGCAAGCCCGCCCATTCCGCAATCGAGGCATCGTCGGTAAAGTGTTCGAGGCCCGAGGCCGCCGCGTTTTTGTGCGCGTCAAGGATCGGCTGAAACTCGAAGCTTTGCGGCGTCTGGGCCGCGAAAAGGCCGTCGCGTGACACGGTTTCGGTCACGATCCCAGCTTCGCCACGCTTCAGCGTATCGGTCACCGGCATGACCGGCAATACCGCAACGGCGCCTGCGGCGAGCTTTTCGGCAATGCGATCCAGCAGTGGGGCGTCGAAGAAGGGGCGAACGGCATCATGGATCATCACATGTGTCAGCCCCCGGCCGGCCAGCGCCTTCAGGCCATTGAGAACCGACTGCTGACGCGTCGCGCCACCGATCACGATCGTTACGTTGGGTCCTGTATCCGTTGCGGCCAGCGCCCGTTCGAAATAGGCGCGGTCATCGGCATGAATCACGCAGATGATGGCCTCGGCCCGTCCCCAGGCGGCGAAGCGATTGAGCGTGTGGGTGATGACCGGCTTGTCTCCGATGCGCCGGTATTGCTTCGGTCCCTCGACGGAGCTGCCCGCCCGTTCGCCGCGCCCCGCGGCGACGATAACGATTCCGATTCTGGGGGCCTTATCCCTAGGCATGTCCACCGCTGGCTCCTGAAAGCTTGCATATTTCCACATGCTCTAGCCTCAGAACTATCGCTTTTCCAGCATATGCCCGAAATTTACCACTCACTCTTAAAAGTACTTGGCAAAGTGAATGCGCTTGTCTAAAAATAGTGCAAATGCATTCCTTGCTTGAAAGATAGCCATTTGTCCGCTCAGGATTTATCCACGTCATTTTGCATCGGAAGCGTCGCGATCCGCAACCGGGTTGTGCTGGCGCCGATGTCCGGTGTCACGGATTTACCGTTCCGCCAACTCGCTTGGCGCTTTGGCGCCGGGCTTGTGGTGACGGAGATGGTGGCAAGTCGCGAGTTGGTTGGCAACCGCAATGAATCCTGGGCGCGTCTGAAGGGGGCGGGGCTGCGCCCCCATATGGTTCAGCTTGCCGGTCGCGATCCCCATTACATGGCCGAAGCCGCGCGAATCGCAGCCGGTCAGGGCGCGGAGATCATCGACATCAATATGGGCTGTCCGGCAAAGAAGGTCACGAGCGGCGCGTGCGGCTCGGCGCTGATGCGAGAGCCTGACCATGCGCTGAAAATTGTCGAATCGGTTGTCGCGGCATCTCCTGTGCCGGTAACGTTGAAGATGCGCCTCGGCTGGGACGAGAATTCCCTCAACGCACCCTATCTTGCAAGCCGGGCGGAGCAGGCGGGCGTTCAGGCTGTGATCGTCCATGGACGCACCCGCATGCAGTTCTACGAGGGCAAGGCCGATTGGGACGCGATCCGCGCTGTGCGCGAGGTTGTCTCCGTGCCGCTCATTGCCAATGGCGATGTGGATACCGCCGAAGACTGTGCCGACATTCTCAGACGCTCGGGCGCCGATGCGGTGATGCTGGGCCGGGCCTGTCAAGGACGCCCTTGGCATGCGGGCGTTCTCGCGGGCCATACGGCACCGGAGGCCGGCATGGTTCCGGTGCTGGCTACCGAGCATTATGACGCGATGCTGGATTTTTACGGCGAAGGCCCGGGCCTGCGCCACGCCCGCAAGCATCTCGGATGGTATCTCGATCGCGCCCGCGTGCCGGTGACCGACGAGACGCGCGCTGCCGTTATGACGTCCAGGGACCCCGCCGAGGTCCGAGCCCTGATGACCGCCGCCCTTTCGGCAGGTGCGAATGACGAATCGATGAAAGAAGCCGCATGACCAAAGATTCCACCCATACGGGCCAGTCGCTCGCGATGGCCGTTCTGAACTCGGTTCAGAACCCGGTCATTCTCGTCGACTCGACCGGTCACATCGCATTTGCGAACTGGGAGGCCGAGGCATTTTTCGGTGCGAGTGCGGCGCATCTCGCCCGTTATCGCATTTCCACCTTCATTCCCTTCGGTTCGCCTCTGCTCTCGCTCATCGATCAGGTGCGCGAACGCCGTGCGCCGGTCAACGAATATCGGGTCGATCTGTCGTCGCCACGCCTCGGGCAGGACAAGCTGGTGGACCTTTATGTCGCCCCGGTCGTTTCCGAACCCGGGTCGGTCGTCGTCGTCTTCCAGGAACGTTCCATGGCCGACAAGATCGACCGGCAGTTGACCCACCGCGCCGCTGCGCGCTCCGTCACCGGTCTGGCCTCGATGCTGGCGCATGAGATCAAGAATCCGCTGTCCGGCATTCGCGGCGCGGCCCAGCTTCTCGAAAGCTCAGTGCCGGATGACGACAGGGCGCTGACCCGCCTCATCTGCGACGAGACGGACCGCATCGTCTCGCTGGTGGATCGCATGGAAGTCTTTTCAGACGAGCGGCCGGTGGACCGCGCGCCGGTCAACATTCATTCCGTGCTTGACCATGTGAAGGCGGTGGCGCAGGCCGGCTTTGCCCGCAACATCAAGATCACCGAGAACTACGATCCCTCGCTGCCTCCCATCCACGCCAATCGCGACCAGATGATCCAGGTCTTCCTCAATCTGGTAAAGAACGCGGCGGAAGCGGTGGGCGATGCGCCGGATGGCGAGATCCAGTTGACCACGGCCTATCGGCCGGGCATGCGCCTGTCGGTGGCCGGTTCGCGCGAGAAAATCTCGCTGCCGCTGGAGTTTTGCGTGCACGACAACGGACCGGGGGTTCCTTCCGATCTGCTGCCGCATCTTTTTGATCCCTTCATCACAACCAAGACCAACGGGTCCGGCCTCGGCCTGGCCCTGGTTGCCAAGATCATCGGCGGCCATGGCGGCATCATCGAATGTGACAGCCAGAGCCGTCGAACGACGTTCCGGGTCCTCATGCCGGTTTCCAAGGAAATCGCGCCCGAAAACGTCATCGCCACCAGCGAGACAGGAAGCACTCGATGACCGCTACCATTCTTGTCGCAGATGACGACGCCGCCATCCGCACCGTTCTCAATCAGGCGCTGTCGCGTGCCGGCTATGAGGTGCGCATCACCTCCAACGCCGCGACGCTCTGGCGTTGGATCGCCGCCGGTGAGGGCGATCTGGTCGTGACCGACGTGGTGATGCCGGACGAGAACGCCTTCGATCTCCTGCCACGCATCAAGAAGGCAAGGCCGGATCTGCCGGTGCTGGTCATGAGCGCGCAAAATACCTTCATGACGGCCATCAAGGCTTCGGAAAAGGGCGCTTATGACTATCTGCCGAAGCCTTTCGACCTGACGGAGCTGATCGCGATCATCGGTCGTGCGCTGGCCGAGCCGAAGCGCAAGCCCGCCCGTCTCGATGACGACATGCAGGATGGCATGCCGCTGGTCGGCCGCTCCGCCGCCATGCAGGAAATCTATCGCGTTCTCGCCCGGCTCATGCAGACGGACCTGACGCTGATGATTACCGGTGAAAGCGGTACCGGCAAGGAACTCGTGGCCCGCGCGCTGCATGATTACGGCAAGCGCCGCAATGGCCCCTTCGTCGCCATCAACATGGCCGCCATTCCGCGCGATCTCATCGAATCCGAACTGTTCGGCCATGAAAAGGGTGCCTTCACCGGCGCGCAGAGCCGTTCCACGGGCCGCTTCGAGCAGGCTGAAGGTGGCACCCTGTTCCTCGACGAAATCGGTGACATGCCGATGGATGCCCAGACACGTCTTCTTCGCGTTTTGCAGCAAGGCGAATATACGACGGTTGGCGGCCGCACGCCCATCCGCACCGACGTCCGCATCGTGGCAGCGACAAACAAGGACCTGAAGCATTCGATCAATCAGGGCCTTTTCCGTGAAGACCTCTACTACCGCCTGAATGTCGTGCCGCTGCGCCTGCCGCCGCTGCGCGACCGCGCGGAAGACATTCCCGATCTCGTCCGCCATTTCATCCAGCAGGGTGAGAAGGAGGGGCTTGGCACCAAGCGCTTCGATGTCGAGGCGCTGGAAATGATGAAGGCTTATGCCTGGCCGGGTAACGTGCGCGAGCTGGAAAACCTCGTGCGCCGCCTGATGGCGCTTTACCCGCAGGATGTCATCACCCGTGAAATCATCGAGCAGGAACTGCGCTCCGACGTGCCGGACAGTCCGATCGAAAAGGGCGGTGTCCGCTCCGGCGCGATGACCATCGCGCAGGCGGTTGAGGAGAATATGCGCACCTATTTCGCCTCCTTTGGCGATCAGTTGCCGCCGCCCGGCCTTTACGACCGTGTTCTGACCGAGATGGAATATCCGCTTATTCTGGCGGCACTTACGGCTACGCGCGGTAACCAGATCAAAGCCGCCGACTTGCTTGGTCTGAACCGGAACACGCTGCGCAAGAAGATTCGCGAACTCGGTGTCTCGGTGTACCGCTCTTCCCGTAGCGCTTGACAAGCGCCGACGGGCCGTTGCATTTTCGCCACAATGCGTTGTTTTAACGACACGGGCTGCCTGATTCACGACGCGTGAATAAAGCAGGCTGTGGCCGGCTGCCGTTCAGGCGTTGGCGATGTGGCGGTTTTCCGGCCCGCAGATACGGGGCCGAGAGGTCTATGACAGAAATGGTTGCGCCGCCTCCGATGCTTCGGGTCGGGGCGGGTGGCGCAAGCGGGGGATTTGCGGGCATGATGACCGGCACGGTTGAGCCGATCGAGGAAAACGAACCGGAAGGTTCGCTGATCCAGGATCGACGTTCCGCATTTTCGCTGCCGGGCCTTGTGCTGGCCGCTGGCGCGCTGATCTGCGCCATGCTCACCCTGTTCGTGCTTCTGGGCTACACGCCGATCTCTCCGACGACGAATGTCGTCATCGCTTCCGCCATTCTGAACTCCCTGTTTGTTCTGGGGCTGATCTATCAGGTGGTGCGCGAGGTCGCACGACTGGTGAAGGCGCGTTCGCGCGGGCGTGCTGCCGCTGGCCTCCATGTTCGCATCGTCGGTCTGTTTTCCGTCGTTGCCATTGCCCCGGCGATCATCATCGCCATTTTCGCTTCCATCACGCTGTCGGCCGGGCTGGATCGCTGGTTCTCCATTCGCACCCAATCCATCGTCCAGTCGTCCATGAATGTGGCCCAGGCCTACATGATGGAAAATGCGAGCTATCTGCAGGGGCAGACGATCTCCATGTCCAACGATCTGGAGCGCAGCCGCTCGCTGTTCTACCTTGATCGTACAGGATTTACGGACCTGATGACGCGCCAGGCGCGCGGGCGAGGTCTGCTGGGCGCCTTCCTCGTTCGTGATGACGGCTCGACCATCATTGCAGCCGACATCAAGATGGACAAGCCGCTGCCGGAAATCCCGAAGAATGCGCTGGAATCCTCGGCGGCTGGCCAGCCGACGCTCATTCCGCCGGGGGTAACGAACCTCGTCGGCGCCATCATCAAGATCGACACGATCCCCGGCGCCTTCCTCTACACCATCCGGGCGGTTGATCCGAAGGTGATGGCCGCAATGCGGCTGATGGAGGAAAATACCGCCGAATACAAGAACATGGAGGCTGGGCGCACCTCGCTTCAGGTGGCCTTCGCCGTGCTCTATCTCGGCTTTGCGCTGATTGTTCTGCTCGCCGCCATCTGGGCCGCGATTGCCGTGGCCGATCGGATCGTGCGGCCCATCCGGCTGCTGATTGCCGCCGCCGACAGTGTTGCCTCGGGCAATCTCGATGTCGTCGTGCCCGTGCGAGCGGTTGATGGTGACGTCGGTAGCCTGTCGCGAACCTTCAACAAGATGATTTCGGAGATCCGCAGCCAGCAAAACGAGATTCTGGTGGCCAAGGACGAGGTGGATGACCGCCGTCGCTTCATCGAAGCCGTGCTTTCGGGCGTGACCGCCGCCGTGATCGGCGTCGAGGCCGACGGGCGTATTTCCATCGTCAATCCTTCGGCCGAATTCTTCCTCGGCCTGCCGGCAGAAAAGCTCGTCGGTGCGCGGCTTGCAGAGATCGCCGGTGAACTGGATCAGGTGCTGAGCGAGGCCGCTTCGCGTTCACGCAGCGACTTCCGCAAGCAGATCAACATGATGCGCAATGGCGTCGAGCGCACGCTCTCCGTACAGGTGACGCGTGAGGAGGCCCATGGCGGCGCCGAATCCCACGTGCTGACTCTGGACGACATTACCGATCTCGTGATTGCCCAGCGCTCGACCGCCTGGGCGGATGTCGCGCGCCGCATCGCCCATGAAATCAAGAACCCGCTGACGCCGATCCAGCTTTCTGCCGAGCGCCTAAAGCGCCGCTTCGGCAAGATGGTGCCGGACGAGGACCGCAAGGTTTTTGATCAGTGTACCGATACGATCGTGCGGCAGGTGGGTGATATCGGACGCATGGTCGATGAATTCTCATCTTTCGCCCGAATGCCGAAGCCGGTGAAGGAATGTGCGGACCTGCGCGACATCGTTCGCGACGCCGTCTTCCTGCGCGAGATGGGCACGGCCCACATCACCTTCACCAAGGATCTGGGCGACAACCGCCTCGAAGGGCTGTTCGACGCCCGCATGCTGTCGCAGGCGTTCGGAAATCTCATCAAGAATGCTGTGGAAGCCATTGAAGCCGTGCCGGCGGACGAACGTCCGGCAGAGGGCAAGGTGATGGCTCGCGCCGTCTTCGACGCGCAGCACGACCGTTTCGTGGTCGATATCATTGACAACGGCCGCGGCCTGCCGACGGAAAACCGGCACCGCATCCTCGAACCCTACATCACGATGCGCGAGAAAGGCACCGGTCTCGGTCTCGCCATCGTCAAGAAAATTATCGAAGAACATGGCGGAATCCTCGAGCTGCATGATGCGCCGTCCGATTTCGACCACGGCAGAGGCGCCATGATCCGGGTGCTGTTACCGCGCCCGGCGGTGGTGGAAGCCTCTTCCGGCGAGCATGACAAGGAAGTTGCGCATGGCGTCTGATATTCTGGTTGTTGACGACGAAGCGGACATTCGGGACATCGTTTCCGGCATCCTGTCCGATGAAGGGCATGAGACGCGTACGGCCCACGATGCCGATAGCGCTTTGGCTGCCATTTCTGACCGCGTGCCGCGGTTGATTTTCCTCGATATCTGGATGCAGGGCAGCCGTCTTGACGGGCTGGCGCTGCTCGATGAGGTACGAAACCGCCATCCGGAATTGCCGGTGGTGATGATCTCCGGTCACGGCAACATCGAAACGGCCGTGTCCGCCATCAAGCGTGGCGCGTTCGATTTTATCGAAAAGCCCTTCAAGGCCGACCGCCTTATCCTGATCGCAGAGCGGGCGCTGGAAAATTCCAAGCTGAAGCGTGAGGTTTCCGAGCTGAAGAAGCGAGCCGGCGATACCGGTGAACTGATCGGCACATCCGTCGCGGTCTCCCAGCTTCGTCAGGTGATCGACAAGGTCGCTCCCACCAACAGCCGCGTCATGATCCTCGGCCCCTCGGGGTCGGGCAAGGAAACGGTCGCCCGTCTCATTCACAAGAAGTCGTCGCGTTCGGGCGGCCCGTTCGTGGCGCTCAATGCTGCGGCCATCACACCCGACCGCATGGAAATGGCGCTCTTCGGCACGGAAGGTACGCCCGGCCAGCCACGCCGTATCGGTGCGCTGGAAGAGGCCCATCGCGGCATTCTCTACCTCGATGAAATTGGTGAGATGCCGCGCGAGACGCAGAACAAGATCCTGCGCGTGCTGGTCGATCAGCAATTCGAGCGCGTTGGTGGCTCAAAGCGGGTGAAGGTGGATGTGCGTATCATTTCCTCCACCGCCTACAATCTGGAAAGCCTGATTGCCGGCGGCACGTTCCGGGAAGATCTCTATCATCGTCTTGCCGTGGTGCCGGTGCGGGTGCCGCCTCTGGCGGAGCGGCGCGAGGACATTCCCTTTCTGATCGACCTTTTCATGCGGCAGGTGGCCGAACAGGCCGGTATTCGCCCGCGCAAGATCGCCGACGACGCGCTGGCCGTTCTGCAGGCCAACGACTGGCCGGGCAATATCCGCCAGCTTCGCAACAACATCGAACGCCTTCTCATTCTGGCGCGCGGCGATGGGCCTGATACCCCGATCACGGCGGATATGCTGCCCACCGATCTCGGCGACATGCTGCCCAAGGTTTCCGCTCACAATGATTATCACATCATGACCTTGCCCTTGCGCGAGGCGCGTGAAATGTTTGAGCGCGACTACCTGATCGCCCAGATCAACCGCTTCGGGGGCAACATCTCCCGCACGGCGGAATTTGTCGGGATGGAACGCTCGGCCTTGCATCGCAAGCTGAAGTCTCTCGGCGTCTGATTTGGGTCTGGTGTCGCGGGGGGAAGCAAAAGCATGAAGATCATCATCTGCGGAGCCGGCCAGGTCGGCTATGGTATCGCCGAGCGTCTGGCGCAGGAAGACAATGATGTGTCCGTCATCGACACCTCGGCGTCACTGGTAGCGGCGATTTCCGACAAGCTGGATGTACGCGGCTATGTGGGGCACGGCGCCCACCCGGATGTGCTGGCGCGTGCCGGCGCCGAGCAAGCCGACATGATCATTGCCGTGACGCTTTACGACGAGATCAACATCACCGCCTGCCAGGTGGCGCACTCGCTTTTCAACGTGCCGGTGAAGATCGCGCGCATTCGTGCCCAGCAATATCTCCAGCCGGAATATTCCGACCTGTTCAGCCGTGAAAACCTGCCGATCGATGTGGCGATTTCGCCGGAGATCGAGGTGGGCAAGATGGTGCTGCGCCGCATTTCCTTCCCCGGCGCGGAAGATGTGTTCCGCTTCGCCGACGATGCGATCTCGATGATTGCCATCGAGTGCATGGCGGATTGCCCCGTCGTCAACACGCCGCTGAAGCAGTTGTCGCAGCTTTTCCCGGATCTCGTGGCGACGGTCGTCGGTGTCTATCGCAACGGCAAGCTGCTAATCGCCGATTCCAGCGAACAGCTCGATGTGGGCGATCTCGCCTATGTCATCTGCCAGCGTGAGCACGTGCGCCGCACGCTCGGGCTCTTCGGCCACGATGAGCAGGCGGCGAGCCGCATTGTGATTGCGGGTGGCGGCAATATTGGCCAGTATGTGGCCCGCAATATCGAACTGCTGCAACCGAAGACGCGGGTGAAGATCATCGAGTCCGAGCGCCCGCGTGCCGTGGCGCTGTCGGAAGAACTGAACCATACGATCGTTCTCAACGGCTCCGCCCTCGATCAGGCCATGCTGAACCAGGCCGATATCGCCGATACCGAGCTGATGGTGTCGCTGACCAACAGTGATCAGATCAACATTCTTTCCTCGGTCATGGCCAAGCAGAGCGGCTGCAAGAGCGCGCTGGCGCTCATCAACAACACCGCATTGCAGGAGATGGTGGAAACGCTCGGTATCGATGCCTATATCAATCCGCGTGCCGTCACGATCTCGCGTGTTCTCCAGCATGTCCGCAAGGGGCGCATCCGCTCGGTCTATGCGGTGCAGCAGGGTGCGGGCGAAGTGATCGAAGCGGAAGCGCTGGAAACATCGCCGCTGGTCGGCAAGCCGATCCGCGATCTCGATCTGCCGGAAGGGGTGCGCATCGGCGCCGTCTACCGGGCGGGAACGGTTCTGCGTCCGGATGGCGACTTTCGGGTGAAGGCGAAGGATCGGGTGGTTCTGCTCGCCACAGCGGCGGCAGTGCGCCATGTGGAACAGCTATTCCGTGTATCGATTCAGTACTTCTGATGCCTTTTCGCGGGGGCGTACCGCTCGGGCCGTTTTCGTCGTTGCGAAAAAGCAACTGATTTGATACCACAATCCGGGATCATGGGACGAGGAATTCCCAAAAATCTACAAGCAATAGAGTTGTTATAAACACCGGCCATTTTGCCGGCAAAAAAGAAAGAAGCGGCGCCATGGCGGAACGTTCTCAGAATTTGCAGGATCTTTTTCTCAATACTGTTCGCAAGCAAAAGATTTCGCTCACTATCTTCCTCATCAACGGTGTCAAGTTGACGGGCGTTGTTACGTCCTTCGACAATTTCTGTGTCCTGTTGCGCAGGGATGGACACTCTCAGCTTGTTTACAAGCACGCCATCTCGACCATCATGCCGGGCCAGCCGATGCAGATGTTCGAGAGCGAAGAACAATCCTCGTGAAAGGCATAGACGTAAGTCATGCGTGAACCCATAGGCGGATCAGTCGTTCCGGACGAGCCAAAGCGGCGGGACGATAATCGCGCCGTTGTCATCGTTCCCGTCTTGAAACAGGGGCGTAGCAAGTCTGCTGCCTCTGCGTCAACCGAGCCCTTGCCGCCCACGCGCTCCAGCGAGAGCCGCCTGGAGGAAGCCAAGGGACTTGCGCTCGCAATCGATCTCGAAATCGTCGAAGGCCTGATTGTCGCCGTCAATGATCCGCGGCCGGCGACCCTGATGGGCACAGGCAAGATCGATGAAGTGACGCGCATTCTCGATGAGAAGGATGCGGGGCTCGTGATCTTCGATCACCCGCTGACGCCGGTGCAGCAGCGCAATCTCGAGCGCGCCTGGAATGCCAAGGTGATCGACCGCACGGGTCTCATTCTTGAAATCTTCGGTCGCCGTGCTTCCACCAAGGAAGGCACGCTGCAGGTCGAACTGGCGCATCTGAATTACCAGAAGGGCCGGCTGGTTCGAAGCTGGACCCACCTTGAACGCCAGCGCGGTGGCGCGGGCTTCATGGGCGGTCCGGGTGAAACCCAGATCGAAGCGGACCGTCGCCTGCTCCAGGAACGCATCGTGCGGCTGGAGCGCGAACTGGAGCAGGTTGTGCGAACCCGCCAGCTTCACCGCGCCAAGCGCCGCAAGGTGCCACATCCGATCGTGGCGCTGGTAGGTTACACCAACGCCGGCAAATCGACGCTGTTCAACCGCATTACCGGTGCTGGCGTTCTGGCCGAGGACATGCTGTTCGCAACGCTCGATCCGACGCTGCGCCGCATGAAACTGCCGCATGGCCGCACCGTGATCCTTTCGGATACGGTGGGCTTTATCTCCGATCTGCCGACCCACCTCGTGGCCGCCTTCCGCGCCACGCTGGAAGAGGTGCTGGAGGCCGACCTCGTGCTGCATGTGCGCGATATGTCCGACCCCGACAATGCCGCGCAGGCGGCGGATGTGCTGCGCATCCTCGCTGACCTCGGCATCGAGGGCAAGGAAGCAGACGAACGCATTCTGGAAGTCTGGAACAAGATGGATCGGCTCGATCCGGAACGCCACGACGCTATCGCTAGCAAGGCGGCGGGACGAAAGAACGTGATGGCGGTCTCGGCGCTTTCGGGCGAGGGCGTACCGGAACTTCTTGAGGAAATCGCCACGCGGCTTTCCGGTGTTCTCACGGAGGTAACGGTGGTTCTTCCGCCGGAAAAGCTTGGGCTTCTCTCCTGGGTTTACGACGCGACCGTCGTCGATGGCCGCGAGGATCTGGAAGACGGTTCCGTCAGCCTCGATTTGCGCCTGTCCGGCGAACAGGCGACCGAACTGGAGCGTAAGCTCGGCATTGGTCCGAAGCCGGAAAAGGAAGACTGGGAGCGGTGAGCGCTGCTCACTTTTCCTGGTCGATCCGGAAAATATTGAGATCGGCAACGCCGGTCTCAATCAGACGCCAGCCTTTTTCGGCGTAAAATCCCGAATTTCCCGCTGTTGCGCCAAGATAAAGGCTTTCGAAGCCGAGCGACCACGCGGCTTGCGTCGCTGCGTCCACAAGCGCCGAACCGATGCCGGAGCCACGGTGTTCAACATCGACCCACAGCGCCGCGAGCCACGGTGTGTATTGGGGACGTTCATCCATGTCGCTGGCGATAATCGATACCGTGCCCATGAACACGGTTTCCCGATGAGCGACCAGGCCAAGCGGGATTGCGTCTGTCAGCAGGTTTTCCGCAACCCGGCCTTCGATGTAGCTGAGGGGAATGTTTTCCTCCCGCCACCATGCATTCCAGATACGGTTTGCCACCACGGTGGCAAAGTCCGGTCGCTCCCGCAGATTGGAGATAGAGAAAATTGACTTGTCCAATCGTGTCATTAGGCGCCGCCGTCAGGGCGCTCTGCGATCTTCGCCGCTTGCCACAGCGTCTCCATTTCATCCAGCGTAGCATCTGACAGCGAGATGCCGTTGTCGCTGAGTGTCTTTTCGATATAGCTGAAACGTCTGCGGAATTTTGTATTCGTGCCGCGCAGGGCATCTTCGGGGTCGGCCTTCACGTGGCGGCCGACATTGGCGACCGCAAAGATGAGGTCACCCAGTTCGTCGGAAATACGCGCCTTGTTGCCGCTGGCCAGGGCGACCCGGAACTCGGCAATCTCTTCTTCTATCTTGTCAAGGATCGGCTCGGGATCGGCCCAGTCGAAGCCGACCTTTGCGGCCTGTTCCTGAAGCTTCAGGGCTTCCATGAGGGCCGGAAACGCACGGGGCACGGAGCCCAGATGGCCAGCCTTGAAGGTTTCTTCACCGCCCAGACGTGCGCGCCGTTCTGCGCGTTCGGCCTTCTCCTGCTTCTTGATTTCGTCCCACTGCACCTTCACCTTGTCGGGCGTATCGGCATCGGAGCGGGCGAAGACATGCGGGTGGCGGCGGATCATCTTGCGCGTCACGGCCTCGACCACATCGCCAAAGGAAAACTGCCCGGCCTCCTCTGCCATGCGCGCGTGGAAGACGACCTGCAAAAGCAGATCGCCCAGTTCCTCGCAGAGATCGCCCATGTCGTTGCGCTCGATGGCGTCGGCGACCTCGTAGGCTTCCTCGATCGTATAGGGCTTGATCGAGGCGAAATCCTGCTCGATGTCCCAGGGGCAGCCGGTTTCAGGGTTGCGCAGGCGCGCCATGATTTCGATCAGGCGCGCAATATCCCTCGACGGTTCCATCGTGGTCATCTTTCGTCAGTTCAGCGGAATGGCGTTGTCGTCCTTGGTGGACTGGTAGGTGTCCGAAAGGCCGGCATAAGTTGCGTTGATGCGATCCCATTGCGCCTGCATCTGTTCCTTTGCCGGTTCGTCGGCGACGGCCACGAGATCGGCCAGCGCGAAGGCGTTCCAGAAAGCGTTTTTGCGACGATAGCCGCCGGGTTCAAGGCCGAACACTTCCTTGAGGATTTTCAGGTCGTGCGGAATGGCGAAGGCATCGCGGCTGTCTTCGTGGCTGAAGAAATAATAGAAATTATCGAATCCGGCCCAGGTGATCGCCGACATGCACATGGTGCAGGGTTCGTGCGTCGAAAGAAAGATCAAGTCCTTCGTGTCCGGCTTTTCACCGAGTTCGTAGAAGCGTTTCAGCGTGTGCACTTCACCATGCCAGAGCGGATTTTCCAGCTCGTTGTTGGTTTCGGCAACAACCAGCGAGAGGTCTGATTTGCGTAGGATGGCGGCGCCGAAGACCTTGTTGCCGAGCGCGACGCCCTTCGCAGTCAGGGGTAGAATGTCCTTTTCGATGACGTCGAGCAGGCGGGCGGCAATCTTGGTATCGGCCATGGGATTCTCTTGTTCTGGAATAGGTTTTCTTGAGCCGCACAACACGACCAAATTCACGGCCTGTCAACGCCGCTTTCGGCGCAACGCACATTGCAGATATCACGTCATGGAGAGATTTTTTCCCATTAAGGGCAAACCGGGAAAAGAAATACCCTCTTCCCCGCGCGGGCGGATTTCCTTACCTTCATAAATGCTTCCTTTGCCGCGATATTCCGCGAAACTGCGCTTTCCCTCACGCACGGACTTTTTTCATGGACGCTAGTCACGAGAAGCTGTCGAGTTTCCCCGCCTTTTTCAAGGTTGCGGGCGAGCGTGTTGCCGTGTTTGGAAATGGCGACGAGGCCTATGCCAAGGCCCGCTTGCTGGCGAACACTCAGGCGCGCATCGTGGCGTTTACGGATGAACCGGAACCGGCCTATGCCGGTTTCCTCGCGGAACATTGCATCGAGCGCGTCTGTGACCTGTCCTTGCGTCATGACCTCTCGGTCTTTCGCCTCGTCTTCGCCGCGACTGGCGACGAAAGCTTCGATCGGCTGATCGTTGCAGCGGCGCGGGCCGTTCGCGTTCCGGCGAATGCTGTTGACCAGCCGGATATGTGCGATTTCTATACGCCGGCGCTCGTATCGCGTGCGCCGGTTGCGGTTGCCATCGGCACGGAAGGGGCGGGTCCTGTTCTGGCGCAGATGATCCGCATGACGATCGACCGTCTGCTGCCCGCATCCCTCGGGCGTCTGGCGCGCCTCGCCGTCGATTATCGTCAGGCGGCGGAACATCATCTGCCGCGCGGCGCCGCGCGGCGCAGTTTCTGGCAGAACTTCTTTTCCGGTCCGGTGGCGGAAGCCGTCGAAGCGGGCGATCTGCACGGCGCGCGAACCGAAGCTGAGCGTCTCCTGAGCGCCGATCACGTCCAGCCGGGCCGGGTGTTCCTTGTCGGGGCAGGGCCGGGCGCCGAAGATCTTCTGACGCTCCGCGCCCACCGCCTGCTGATGCAGGCCGATGCCATTGTTTATGATGCGCTGGTGCCGCAGGCGCTGGTCGATATGGGCCGCCGTGATGCCGAGCGTTTCCCGGTTGGCAAGCGCAAGGGCTGCCATTCGAAGACGCAGGACGAAATCAACCGCCTTCTCGTGGCGCTTGGCCGCGAAGGCAAGCGTGTCGTGCGCCTCAAATCCGGTGATCCCCTTGTCTATGGCCGCGCGGCCGAGGAAATGGATGCGCTGCGGCAGGCCGGTATCGGCTATGAGGTCGTGCCTGGCATTACCTCCGCCTTTGCCGCCGCCGCCGATTTCGAATTGCCGCTGACGGTGCGGGGCGTTGCCTCCTCGCTCATTTTTACCACCGGTCATGATCTCGCCGGAGACGTTTTGCCGGATTGGGCAAGCCTTGCCATTTCCGGCGCAACGGTTGCCGTCTATATGGGCTCCACCGTTGCGGCTTCTGTCGCGGAACGGTTGATGCAGGTTGGCCTGGCTCCGGAAACCCCAGTTGCGGTAGTGGAAAACGCCAGCCGTGCCGACCGTCGCCTGCTGCACGGCACGTTGAAGGATCTGCCCGATCTGGCTGGCCGTGACGACCTCTCCGGTCCGGTAATGGTCATCATTGGCGAGGCGGTCGCGGGCGGCCGTTTCGATCATTCTGAAAATCTTGCCGCGAAACCTGTTCTCGCGGCCACGCTTGTGGAGACCGACCAATGACAGCCAAAGTCCTGACGGCGAACCGCCTGACCGACGGAATAGCCGTGTGGCTCGATGCCGCCGGCGTATGGTCGGAAGATCTGCAGCAATCACTGGTGGCTCGCCACGAAGAGGCCGTTGCATCGCTGGAAGCCATCGGTAAGCGCGACTTCGCCGCAAACCGTGTTGTGGACGTGGCTGTGGTTGATGTCGAGGAAATCGACGGCAAGCTTTGGCCGATCCGCATGCGCGAACGCATCCGCGCTGCCGGGCCGACCGTCGCATATGCTTCCGGCTTCAAGGCCGCCGATCCTGAATTCATTGCCCCCTGAGGATAGCCATGTATCGTTACGATGAGTTCGACCGCGACTTCGTTCTGGCCCGTGTCGATGAGTTTAGGGATCAGGTCACGCGCCGTCTGTCCGGCGAACTGGCTGAGGATGCCTTCAAGCCGTTGCGGCTGATGAACGGCGTCTATCTCCAGCTTCACGCCTACATGCTGCGTGTCGCCATTCCCTATGGCACCCTGAACGCCCGCCAGCTTCGGATGCTCGCCCACATCGCCCGCCGCTACGACCGCGGTTATGGCCATTTCACCACGCGCCAGAACATCCAGTACAACTGGCCGGCACTTTCCGATTGTCCCGATATTCTGGCGGAACTGGCGACCGTCGAGATGCACGCCATCCAGACTTCGGGCAACTGCATCCGCAACGTCACGTCCGACCAGTTCGCCGGTGCCGCCGCCGATGAGATGGCCGATCCGCGCCCGTATGCGGAAATCCTGCGGCAATGGTCGACGGTTCATCCGGAATTCTCGTTCCTGCCGCGCAAGTTCAAGATCGCTATCACCGGTGCGGAGCATGACCGGGCGGCCATCCAGTTCCATGACATCGGCCTGCATCTGAAGAAGAACGACAAGGGCGAACTCGGCTTTGCCTTCTATATCGGCGGCGGGCAGGGGCGCACGCCCTTTGTTGCCAAGAAGGTCGCCGACTTCGTGCCGGAAGCCGACCTTCTGACCTACACGACCGCGATCCTGCGCGTTTACAATCTCCATGGCCGCCGCGACAACAAGTACAAGGCGCGCATCAAGATCCTCGTGCATGAGACCGGCGTCGAGGAACTGACGCGGCAGATCGAGGCGGAATTTGCGGCGTTGAAGGGCGGCGAACTCAGCCTGCCGCAAGCCGATATCGACGCGATCGGCGCCTATTTCGCGCCGCCGGCACTTGGCGAGCGCCCGGAAGGCTGGGAAAGCCTGGCGCGTTGGAAAAAGGCGGATGAAGACTTCGCCCGCTGGGTGGATCGCAACGTCCATCCGCACAAGCACCCGGACTACGCCTCCGTCACCATTTCGCTCAAGCCCATCGGCGGCATTCCCGGCGACGCGACGGATGCGCAGATGGACGCCGTGGCGGCGATTGCCGAGGACTATGCCTTCGATGAAATCCGCGTGACGCATGAGCAGAACCTCGTTCTGCCGCATGTGGCGCTTGCCGATCTGGAACCGGTTTACCGCGCCCTTCAGGCCGCCGGTCTCGCCACTGCCAATGCCGGTTTCATCACGGATATCATCGCCTGTCCGGGGCTGGATTATTGTGCGCTTGCCAATGCGCGCTCCATTCCACTGGCTCAGGAGATTTCGGAACGCTTCGGCTCCGCCGCGCGGCAGGCCGAAATCGGCGATCTCAAGATCAAGATTTCCGGCTGCATCAATGCTTGCGGACATCACCATGCCGGCCATATCGGTCTTCTGGGAGTGGAGAAGAAGGGTGCCGAACTCTACCAGATCACGCTGGGTGGTTCGGCTGACGAGCACAGCTCCATCGGCGAAATCATCGGTCGCGGCTTTGAGCCGGAAAAGGTGACGGACGCCGTTGAAAAGATCGTTGATACCTATCTCGGCCTGCGGTTGGCGGATGCGGAAACCTTCCTGGAAGCCTATCGCCGCGTTGGCCCGAAGCCCTTCAAGGAAGCACTTTACGGCGGCTCCCCGGCGGAAGCGGCATAAGGAAAAGACCATGACCCGTATCTGGACCGACAAGACCGGCTTCGCCGAAAATGACCCTTACGTCATCGAGACGGAGGAGCGGAAAGCCGGTGAAGGTGAAGTGGCCGTGCTCGATCTCGCCACCTTCCTGACACACGTAGTGGAGAGCAACGAAAGTGACCTCGCTGTCGTGCTGAAACCGGCGGACGATGTGCGTGCGCTGGAACCCTATATCGACCGCATCGCGCTTGTCGCTGTCACCTTCCCGGCTTTCAATGACGGGCGTGGTTTCAGCCAGGCGGCCCTGCTGCGCCAGCGGTTGGGCTTTACCGGTGATCTGCGTGCGGTGGGCGATGTGCTGCTCGACCAGATCCCGCACATGCTGCGCACGGGCTTCTCCAGTCTCGCCATCACGAATCCGGTTGCCATCGCCCGGCTGGAAGCGGGCAAGATGCCGGGTATTGCCCAACACTACCAGCCTTCGGTGAAGCCGGAGGCGGGCGGCGCCGGCTATAGCTGGCGGCGTCGCGGTTAAGTTTGAAAACATAAGAAAAATTATATGCTTTCACCGTAACGTTGACGAAGATCAAGGGCGCGGTGCCTGCATTAGGCTAAATATGACACGTCTATGCGAGGATCGCATGCCTGTCATATAGGGCAGGATTGTTGACCTTTGAAGGCAGCTTTTGTATGGCTTTGCCATATTCAGGCGACGTGAAATGACGGTGCGCCCGCCGCAGCCATATTCCTGAAACATGAGCCGCCCGGAAGGCGGTGGAAAGCCAAGACGAACAGGACCGGACATCCATGAATGCTCCCGCCAAGACCGAAGAATTCGCCACCAACCTGCCCGCCGGCGTTTATGCCGAAACGGTGCTGAGCGTGACGCATTATACCGACCGCCTGTTCCGTTTCACCATGACGCGGCCTGCCGGCTTCCGCTTCCGCTCGGGTGAATTCGCGATGATTGGCCTCGTTGTGGATGACAAGCCGCTCTATCGCGCCTATTCGATCGCCAGCCCCGCCTGGGCTGAGGAACTGGAGTTCTTCTCCATCAAGGTTGCTGATGGCCCGCTGACCCAGCATCTTCAGAAGATCAAGCCCGGCGACAAGGTGCTGATGCGCAAGAAGCCGACGGGTACGCTCGTTCTCGACGCCCTGACCCCTGGCAAACGCCTCTATATGTTCTCGACCGGTACGGGCATCGCGCCCTTCGCGAGCTTGATCCGCGATCCGGAAACCTATGAGAAGTTCGAGGAGGTCATCCTCACCCATACCTGCCGTGAAGTGGCCGAGTTGCAGTATGGCTTCGATCTCATCAACGAGATCAAGGCCGATGAGATGCTGAGCGAAATCGTCGGCGACAAGCTGAAGCACTATGCGACAGTGACCCGCGAGGATTACCCCTTCAAAGGCCGCATTACCGATCTTATCGAAAGCGGCAAGATGTTCGCCGATCTCGGCGTTCCACCGCTAAACCCGGAAACAGACCGCGGCATGCTGTGCGGCTCCATGGCGATGATCAAGGACACCGCCGCCCTGCTGGAGAAGGCCGGCCTGACCGAAGGCGCCAACAACAACCCCGCCGAATTCGTGATCGAACGCGCTTTCGTCGGTTGACGGGTTTGCAGAGCAGAGCGCTATGCTGAAGGGCGGCCATGGCCGCCCTTTGTCGTTTCACCGCTGCGCCTTCTTCCACTTTGTCACCAACCGCTCGCGCTTGAGGCGGGAGAGGCGCTGGAGCCAGAAAATACCGTCGAGTTGGTCGATCTCGTGCTGGATGCAAACAGCGTGGAATCCATCGGCCGCTTCGTCGTGGAATGCACCATCGAGATCCTGATAGCGCACCCGGATCGATGTCGGTCGTTCCACTTCCTCCACCGCACCGGGCATGGAAACGCTGCCCTCGTTGTGAATGATCGTGGCCTTCGAAGACTCGAGGATCTCGGGGTTCACATAGATCCGCAGGCCATCGTCTTTCGAAAGCTCCAGCACGAAGATCCGGGCATCGACGCCGATATGGGCGGCAGTGATGCCGACGCCAGGGGCCGCGCGCATCGTCTCGGCGAGATCGTCGGCCAGGGTCCGGAGCGTCCCGTCGAATACGGTGACCGGCGCACAAACCTTGAACAGGCCGGGGTTGGGATAGCGAAGAATGGTGCGGATGGTCATGGCGTCTCACCTCTCTGATCCCGGTTTCCTGCCGCATTTCGTTGCGTTGCACAAGGCGCCGCAAAAGGAAGAACCGCGTTTCGCAGTTTCTTGCTATGCGGTTGTTGACAATATGCTTTTTGACGCCATTCTCCACACGTTCGCCGAAGGCGGGCGTTCGGTGCAATGGACGAAAACGGGGAGGGCGGCTGATGACGGAAACCGCAAAGGAAGCCGATCGCTCGCCCGCCCCCGGCCTTGAGGACATCTATACGGAAGACGGCTCGGTCCGTCAGGACTTTCTCGCGCTGGTCGGTGCCGCGATTGCTGATCGGGATGTGCTGTTCCTTCGGCAGAAGGTTGCCAAGCTGCACGAGTCGGAACTCGGCGATCTTCTGGAAGCGCTGTTGCCGGAGCAGCGCCTCGCGCTGGTTCACCTGCTTGGCGATGATTTCGACCTGACCGCGTTGACGGAAGTCGACGAGGCGATCCGCCTCGAAATCGTCGATCAGCTTTCCAACGCCCAGATTGCCGCCGCTATCGGCGATCTCGATTCAGACGACGCCGTCTACATTCTCGAAGACCTCGATCACGAGGACCGGGAAGACATTCTGGCGCAATTGCCGTTCACGGAGCGTGTGCGTCTGCGCCGTGCGCTGGATTACCCCGAAAGCTCGGCCGGTCGCCGCATGCAGTCGGAATTCGTCGCCGTGCCGCCCTTCTGGACGGTTGGGCAGACGATTGACTACATGCGCGAGGATGATGGGCTGCCAGAGCGCTTCACCCAGATCTTCGTCATCGATCCCACGTTCAAACTGCTCGGTTCGGTCGATCTAGACCGCATTCTGCGTGCCAAGCGTCAGGTCCGGATCGAAGATATCATGCATGAGACGACCCACTCTATCGCCGCCGATATGGACCAGGAAGAAGCGGCGCAGATCTTCGAGCAATACGACCTCCTTTCCGCAGCCGTGGTGGATGAGAATGACCGTCTCGTTGGTGTCCTTACCATTGACGATGTGGTGGACGTCATCACGGAAGAGGCGGATGAAGATATCCGTCGCCTCGCCGGCGTGGGCGATGAAGAACTGTCGGACAGCGCCGTTTCCACCGCGCGTTCCCGCGTGCCGTGGCTTCTGGTGAACCTTGTGACGGCCTTCTGTTCCGCCAGCATCATCGGCCTTTTCGATGCTTCCATCGAGAAGATGATCGCGCTGGCCGTGCTGATGCCTATTGTTGCCTCCATGGGCGGTAACGCCGGCACGCAAACGATGACGGTGACGGTGCGTGCTCTGGCCACCAAGGATCTCGATATCTATAACGCGGCCCGTATCGTGCGCAGGGAGGCCGGCGTTGGCCTGATGAACGGCGTCGTCTTCGCCATTCTGCTGGGTATCGTGGCAGCCTTCTGGTTTGGTAATCCGCAGCTCGGCGGAGTCATTGGGGCTGCAATGATCATCAACATGATGGCGGCAGCGCTTGGCGGCATTCTTGTACCCCTGCTTCTCGACAAGCTGAAAGCCGACCCTGCCATTGCATCCTCCGTTTTCGTGACGATGATTACGGATTGCGTCGGCTTCTTCGCTTTTCTGGGTCTCGCAACCTGGTGGTTCAGCATTCATTGAGGCGACTTCGGTCACATGGCGCCTGCGGTCAATTGACTGTTACGTAAAGGTCAATGTATCATCCGGGTGTCGTAAATGAATGTGGGGCCGCAAGCCCCCAACTCAAGACGCCGCCATTGTCCGCATTTGGGCAGGAAGGCTGGCCGGGATGAACAGATGGTCGTGCACAAATTCTACAGTATCAGCGAACTGACCAAGGAGTTCGGTGTTTCCACCCGTACGCTTCGTTTTTACGAAGACGAAGGCTTGATCCATCCGGAACGCCGAGGCCGCACGCGGCTTTATCGCGCTGCCGACCGTCGCTTGCTGATGGAGATCCTGCGCGGTCGCCGCATCGGTTTCACCGTGGCGGAAATCCGCGAAATCGTGCAAGTCTACAAGTCACCGCCGGGTGAGGTGGGCCAGCTCAAGTTGCTGATGAAGAAGGTCGATGAAAAGCGGGCTGAACTGCGCCAGAAGCGCAAGGATATCGAGGAAACGCTGGCGGAACTCGACAACGTGGAAGAAGCCTGCCTGACCCGCATGGCCGAAATCGGTGTAGGCACCTAAGCAACGTGCCTTACAGCCAGCGCGGGGTGCGGCGGCAATAGCGTTCGAACTCCGCCCCGAAGCGGGCGAGAAGGTGCATTTCCTCCCGACGGACGGAAACCAGTGTCATTACCATGACCGTAAGCATCGCCGCGATGAAGAACCACGCATCCGACGTCAGCAAGCCGCAGCCGACCAGCGTCAGGATATAGCCGAGATAAATCGGATTGCGTGTGAAACGGAAGGGACCGCGCGTGATGAGGTGTCGGGCCGGTCGGTTCGGTAAAATGGCAGTATCGCCGCCGCGCATGGTGAATACTGCCCACACCCCGACAAAAATTGCAAAGGCAATCAGTGTGGCGCCGATAGCCTCGGAAGTAAAACCGCCGGCCATCGCCAACGGTGCGACTTGGCGAAGGATAAACCCCGCGATCAGTGCAATCGCGAAATGAATGGGCGGCCACGGAAAGTTTTGTGGCTTAATATGAAAGGCATCAACAGCGATATTCATTGCCGTCTCCACATCATTCGGCAACAGATGAACACGATTCGGCGATTCCGCCAATTCGTTCATCTTCATTTGGATTAATTTTGCCTTCCAGGAAGGGCGTCAAGAGGTCCTGTTCACCCAGTTTGTCCAACGTACAGCCACAGAAGCGCGTGCAGAACGCGGCTTCATTGCCACCCTGCGTGCACGAGATCTGGCAGGAGCCGAGGTACGACTGCACGGGGTCCGGCTTCGGAGCCGGATAGACGAGCGAGGCGAGATAGACCACTGCGATCAGGACCGGTTGATGCACGAGATAGAACAGCAGGCTGTGGCGACCGGCCAGCATCAGCAGACGCGGCATGTTGCGCCATTCCGCCATTTTTTCCAGAAAGCCGAAACGGATGCTGAGCCGGGCGGCGGCAATCCCAATGAGAACGGGCGCGATCCAGGGCAGCAGGGGCACGTAGTCGTTGGAGCGCTGCGGTGTTTCCGCAAGGCCCAGCCAGAGCAGCCAGAAACCGTCGAAAGCGGGCGAGCGAAGGTAGAGCGGCGCTGCAATCGCCGCAACAGCGGCAATCAACGTGACGATGACCGACAGGCGCAGGAAGGCAAGGCCGATGAGGCTGGAAACGGCAATGGCGTGCAGGATGCCGAAATAGATTGCTGCACCCGGAAAGGCGAAGGACGTGACGGCTGTAATGGCCAGCGCGGACGCCGCCACCATGCCCAGCCGCTTGCCGAACGAGCGCCAGCGCACGCCGTGAATATGAGCGAGCACGAGGCTGAAGCCGACGAGAAACAGAAAGGACGAGGCGATGCCGCGCGCGTACAGCTTCCACAGGCCCTGCGTTGCCGTTCCCGGTTCGAGATAGCCGAAGAATTCGAGATCCCAGGTGAAGTGGTAGGAGGCCATGGCCAGGAGGGCCAGCCCGCGAGCGGCGTCCGGTAAGGGAATACGTCGCGAGGCCTGTATTTCCGTACCGCTCATCCGTTGCTTCCCGTTTTAACGCCAGAATCTCCACATCCGGCTTGGGCGATGCCACTTTCGAGACATGGGGCCGGAGTGATTGGGTGCCTTTTCAAATGCCCTGAACCGCGGCAATTTCAAGGCAGTGTCGTAGCGGCCCTGTCATAGTTGTTGATAAGTCGGACTGCTCAATCGAGGATCGCCAGGCGCGCGCGGGAAAAGAACTGACGCCGGATCAGGATCACGATGATGAAGACGGTACTGGCCATGAACATGGTGGGCCCGATGAACCAGCCGAGATAGCCGATGGACAGGAACAGCGCCCGCAGACCGGCGTTGAAGTGGCCCGCAGCGATAATATTCATCTGTACCACGCGTTCCACCCGGCGCTGAGCCGCTTCCATATCAGCTTCGGCGTCCTTCGTCATCGGCAGGCCGCCGAACAGAATGGTGCAGTAGTTGAACAGTCGGTAGGACCAGCCGAACTTGAAGAAGGAATAGCCGAAGAGCGCCGTCAGCCCCACCACCTTCAGTTCAAAGGCCCCGCGTCCGGCATAGGTGACGAAGGAGAGGTCCTTGAATACCGCCTCCACCTGCTGCGTCGCGCCCAGAAGCGCGAAACAGCCGCCGATGGCGAAGATGGAGGTTGAAGCAAAGAAAGCCGTGCCGTTCTGAAGCCCGGCGAGGATCTGCGTATCGATCATGCGCAGGTCGCGTTTCAGCGCATTTGTCATCCATTCGCGCCGCTTTTCAATCATGGCCCGTGTCAGGCTGGTGCGCTGGAGAAAGCGCTTTCCCGACGTTACCCAGGAAAAGGTCGTCCAGAGAAAGAAGAAGAGGGCGAGGGCGATGAAATCGAGCGTGGTCATGAATATCCCATGGCGAACGTGCAAAAGATATGCAGCAGACGCTTCGATCCGGCAATAGCGTTGTTACGTCAATATTTTGGACCGAAATGGGGCGCTGTTGCCTTGCATTAGGAGAACGATATGTAATTCGCAAGCCGTTGATTTATCGTGAAGTCATGTTCCCAATGCATAGCTGGACGGCAAATATGGTCACAGTTCTGCCTTTTTTGACTGTTGTCACGGTTACGAAATTTTAATAGATGAAAGGCCATGACGCCGCCAATGCGGACGTCCTGTTCCGAATCTGGAGTCATCATGGAAGACACCGTGCAGAAGTCTTGCTGGGGCGTGACCGCTCGCGCCCTTTTCGCAATCGTCGGCCTCATGGCCGTTGCGTTCCTTTTCGGCGGCATCTGAATTTCGTGCAGGCAGGATTGCATTCGGTGGCGCAGGCCCATTCAGGGCCGCGCCATTTTCTTTTCAAGGGCGCGTGGAATCGAGGGCTTTCAGCTCTGGCGCATTTGGGGCAGTATTGGGTGGATCAGCGCCTGATCCGGATGCCCGTACCGCCATGTTCCTTTCCGTTTTCGATGTTTTCAAGATTGGCATAGGCCCTTCCAGTTCCCATACGATGGGACCGATGACGGCGGCCAACCGCTTTCTCGACGATCTTTTGCTGACCGGCGCTGCCGGAAAGGCGAGGCGGCTGAGCGTCAGCCTCCATGGCTCGCTGGCCTATACCGGGATCGGCCACGGCACGGGGCGGGCGGTCATTCTGGGACTGACGGGCGAACGCGCCGAAACGGTTGACCCGGACACGATGGATCCGAAGCTTGCCGAAGTTGCGGGTACTGGCCAGGTTCATCCGCCCAGGCACGGGGCCTATGCCTTCGATCCTGCCATCGACCTTGTCTTTGATCGAGCCGTTGCCTTGCCCGGCCACGCGAATGGCATGATCTTCCGCGCGCATGATGCGACGGGTGAACTCGTCCTGCGGCGGGTTTATTATTCGATCGGCGGCGGCTTTGTGTTGACCGAGGACGAACTGGAAACGTGGCGGATCGCAGGCGGCAAGGCAGCGGTCGCCGATGTTCCCTATCCCTTCGCCAATGCGCGGGAAATGCTCGCCATGGCCGCCGCATCCGGCCAGAGCATTGCTGCCATGAAGCGCGCCAATGAAGAATGTCGTATGGAGCCCGCCGTGCTGGACGCTCGTCTGGACGCCATCTGGGCCGCAATGGCGGGCTGCATCGACCGTGGTCTGCGGCAGGGCGGTATCATGCCGGGTGGGCTGAAGGTTCGCCGCCGTGCCCGTGACATGCTAGAGCGGCTGGAAACGGAATGGCGCAACAACCGCCCCAATCCCCTGCTCGCCAATGATTGGCTGAGCGTTTATGCCATGGCCGTAAATGAAGAGAATGCCGCCGGCGGCCGTGTCGTGACCGCGCCGACCAATGGTGCGGCGGGCGTCATCCCGGCGACGCTCAGGTTTTTCCTGCGCTTCAACGCGGAGGCCGGATGTCCTGAGGTGCGGGATTTCCTGCTCACCGCCGCCGCAATCGGCGGCATCATCAAACACAATGCCTCGATCTCCGGTGCAGAGGTCGGCTGTCAGGGAGAGGTCGGGTCAGCCGCCGCCATGGCGGCGGCCGGGCTCGCCGCTGTTTTGGGCGGTACCCCTGCGCAGGTGGAAAATGCCGCCGAGATCGCGCTGGAGCATCACCTCGGCATGACCTGCGATCCCGTGGGTGGCCTCGTTCAGGTGCCCTGTATCGAACGCAATGCCATGGGTGCGGTCAAGGCTGTCACGGCGGCATCTCTTGCGCTGAAGGGCGACGGATCCCATTTCGTGCCGCTCGATGCCTGCATCGAGACGATGCGGCAGACCGGGCTCGACATGAGCGAGCGCTACAAGGAGACTTCGACGGGTGGGCTGGCGGTCAATGTCGTCGAATGCTGAGTTCCATGCCTTGTGGAGCAGTGCGCCGGCGACCTTGACCGAAGCGGAGAAAAGGAATTCAAAAAGCCTATGACGCTCCACATGATCAAGCTATGCGTCGGGGCCGACAGCGTCACCGACCTCAAGGAATGGGTTGCCGATCGTGCGCTCACGGCTATGGCTGCCGGATTGGAGCCGCATAGCCGCCACCGCACCCGGATGATGCCGAAGCGCGCCGAGGAGATACTCGATGGCGGGTCGCTTTATTGGGTGATCAAGGGGCAGGTGGCCGCGCGGCAGCAGATCCTTGGACTGGACGCGGTCCAGGGTGCGGATGGCATTTCCTATTGCGATATCGTGCTGGCACCGAACGTCATCGAAACCGCGCCGCAGCCGAAACGGCCCTTCCAGGGTTGGCGTTATTACAAGGCCGAGGATGTGCCACGCGATCTCGGTGCGCAGACTGGCGAGGCGGAAATGCCGGAGGCGTTGCGCCGGGAGCTTGCCGAACTCGGCCTGCTTTGACGCCCGAAATCAGCGCAGGCGCAGGTGGACAGGCCGGCGGCCGCCCTGAATGGAAACGTGGAGATGGACGTTCACCTCGGGCTGACTGCTGCGCCAGGCGCGTGCGCCGTGGCTGACGAGCAGAGTAACGAGATCCTTCGTTCGGGCCTTGGGCTTCATGAGCCCGAATTCCGCAATCCGCAGCGCAGCTTCGTGCAGCGGGTGAAGGGAGAAACCGCCCTGAAGGCGGGCCTTGCCCGGAACGCTTTCATTGTTTGCCATTGCAAGCCTCGTTTACGCAATACAGATCGAGGATACCGGGAACGTCATGCCCGAAAGAAAAGGGCAGGCGCATTGAGTTTTTGGCCAGGGCGCCCGACCACGACGCCCCCGACCTGGCCTTACTGGAGAGATGCCCAGCAGTTGATGCCCTTCTTCTTTAATTCGTTGCAGGCGTTCACGGCTGCCTTCTGGTCACCGAAGCCGCCGAAGCGAGCGCGGTAGATCTGCGAACCGTTGGCGTTGAAGGCCACGGTGAACGGTGTTGCGGAACGAAGAACCGGGCCCCCCTTGTCCTTGGCGGACTGCAGCAGGTCCATGGCGGCACCCTTGTCAGGAGCAGCGCCGATCTGGATCACCCAGCCGCTGTCGGCACTGACAGCGGAGGTGCGCGTGGAAGCCGTCGTCGTGCGGTCGACATCAGGCACTTCGGATTTCGACGTCACGCCGGGAAGCTGGGCCGGCACGCGCGCGGAGCCAAGCGCAGCGGCAACCGGTGCGGAAACCTTGATCTGTGCCTGACTAAGCTGCGCAACATAGGCCGACTTTGCGTCGTTATCGGCGGAGTAACGATTTTCCGGAACCGGAACGGCCGCAGGCAACGCAGGTGCGGTCGATGCCGCCACCTTGGCCAGAGACGGTGTTGCGGAAACCGGCGCTGCGGCCTGACGCACCGGCTCATCAGCAACCGGAGAGGCGGGGCGGATCGCTGCGATCTGGTCGCTGTCCTTGATCGGCCCGCGCGAAGCCTGAGGCATGTAGGTTGCCACGAGATTGCGCATTTGCTGGTCGCGGGCACCACCACTCTTGCCACCCATGACGACGCCGACGATCGACCGGCCGTCGGCCTGCGCGGAGGTCACAAGATTGAAGCCGGCTGCGCGGGTGTAACCCGTCTTGATACCGTCGACACCGCGCACATTGCCGAGAAGGCGATTGTGGTTGCCGATGACCTGCTTGCCGAAAGCGAAGCTGCGGGTGGAGAAGTAGCCGTAATACTGCGGAAAATGCTGGCGAAGAGCAAGGCCGAGGCGAGCCTGATCGCGCGCCGTTGTCATCTGCGCCGTGTTCGGCAAGCCGTTGGCATTGCGATAGGTGGTGCGCGTCATGCCAAGCGCATGGGCCTTGTTCGTCATCATCTGAGCGAAGCGGGCTTCGGACCCCCCGATCAGTTCACCCAGGGCGGTTGCCATATCGTTGGCAGAACGGGTGACGAGCGCCAGAATGGCCTGCTCGACCGTTACGGAGCCACCCGCGCGCACACCCAACTTGGACGGAGGTTCGGCAGCAGCGTTCTTTGACACCGGGACCGACGTCGTCAGCGAGATCCGTTTGGCTTCCAGAGCCTCGAATGTCAGGTAGAGGGTCATCATTTTGGTGAGTGAAGCCGGATAGCGGAGGCTATCGGCATCTTCACTGTAAAGGACCTTGCCGGAACGTGCATCGACCACGATGCCAGCATATTTCGGGTCGGCACTTGCGGGAGATGCAGTCGCCGAAATCACAAGAAATGCCGCCGTCGCCATTCCTGCAACCTTGGTGACAACCGCATGAAAACGCTTGCCGGCGGATTCGCTCGAAGATGCCTTGAACACCACTTTACTCATTTACTGTTGCGTACTTTTCCAGCCGAAGCCCCGTCGACCGTTCTCAACACTTTAGGACAATTGGCGTTACCAAGAGGTTTATGATGAAGAAAAGCTTGCGATGGTCGAAGGCTTTTTAGCGATCTTGCTGCAAAGCCCCGGCGTGGATGAGCCGGGCATCGATATAGGTGCGGACGGCCTCGTCCACGGCCTGCCAATCCCGCAGTAGCGTGCTGGAGAACCGGTAAAGCACAGTCAGGTCGTGCCCTGCGAAGATATCCCGCTGGCAATCGGCATTCGTGGCCAGATGCGGATCTTCCGGCAGAATGCAGCGCACGGCGTAATCAGGTTGGCCGTTTCTCTTGCCGGTAATCATGACCTCACCGGCATAGCCGCTGTCCTTGCGCAGATGATGCAGCACGAGACCTGCCTCCAGCGGCCTTTCCTCGCCTTCGAAAAGATCTCTATAAATGGGCTCCAGTCGCCCGGACATATCGCGCGACATGGTACTTTGACCGAGTTGAATGAAGATGAGTTGTCCCGGGCGCGAGAGATCGTTGAACCGATGGCTCGTTTCCGCGCTGTATCCTGTCATTTCAGGCCAGGCCAGATAGAGATCGATGCGGTCTGTCGCCCCATGAGCACGTGCTTGAGGGAAGCGGATGGTATTGGCAACCAATGACAGCCGGTCGGGGCCAATGGTGATGTCGTAGATGTCTGTGCTCGTCGTGTGGCCGGCGAGCGCAATCGTTTCCCCAAGCCGACGGCCGATCACATTGATGGCCACAAGCAACAGAACGAGCAGACCGACGACAACGATGGTAATCCGCAGCGCGCGGCCGGAGAGCAGGGGTGTTTCCTGAATAGGATCGGTTGTCATGCTCATGCCTGTCCCGCGCTTAACGTCGTCTATCGGTGCATCATGCGCCCGATTCCCTTTGGGATGACGGCTTTGACGTTTCACCAACATGGTTAATGATCTGTAAACACGAGTCGGAAGCAAGCAAAAAGCCGGCTCCCGGGGACACGGAGGAGCCGGCTTTTCAAACGCATGGCCCTTGAGAAGCCGATGCGAAATTACGGAGCGAAGCGCATTAGGGGCGAACGCTACCCACGGCCGTGGCGCGACCATCCCGGATCTTGACCCAGCGGCCCGGATCGTCGTTCGCCTGCCGCTTGAGGAATGTGTATTCCGTTTCCGACCAGAGAGAGACCTTGTTGCGCATGTTGTCGAGGATAAACTCGCCGCGATCCGTGCGCACGGTCAGAACGGCATGGCCATCGCCGTTGGGCTGCAGCACAACGGTAATCAGAAGGTCGCTGGGTGAGAAACCGCGTTCCATCAGCCGCTTGCGCTTCTCGAGAACGTAGTCCTCACAGTCGCCTGCGGTGGTCGGATAGGCCCAGCGCTCCTCTACGCCATAGATCTCCTGATCCGTCATCGGCTGGATTTCGGTGTTCACGGTGTAGTTGACGTCCAGAATGGTCTGCCAGCGCTGCTCGGTCAGTGTCATGGGCCCCGCATCGCCCCCCGTTGGGCGGCACTCGGCCGCATTGGCTTTGCAGAATTCATAATGGCCAATCGGCGGGTTGGCCGCGCCAGTGATGCGCATGATCGGCGGCAGGGCATAGGCGGCATGCGGCAGAAGCGATGTCATGCAGGCAATCATGCCGGCACCGAGTATGGCGGCTTTCTTGTTCATTGGTCGTCTCCCCTTTTGTTGGGAAGACATTGCCATGAACGATTTTATATCACGCAAAACACCGAAGTATAATTAAGTACAAAACAAGCAAAAACAAGAATAAAATCAAAATTAAATTCGATGTAAAATTGAGTTGTTATTTCATCGAATTTGAAGTGAATACCCTTAAAATTAGAAACAAATGCCGCGTTCGAATGCGCAAACCCATGGACGTAAAGCGTTATTTTCCCGACGGGCCTATCGCAGAATGGCGCGGCACAGGCGGGCGAGGCGCCGGGCGGGGTATGGCGTGTGCTTTTGGATCTCGGCGGTCGGCCGATCAGAAGTGGAGACGGAAAGCGCGCTCGTGAAGCCGCAAAAAATGCGAAATCACCGGGAAAACGGCAAGAAGGGGAGGCGGCTTCACCGCAAATGTACGTTGCCCGGTGTCGCCACCGTTGTCAGGCTGAGAAAACGCGGTGGGGAATGATCAAAGGAATTCGGCCAGCGACTCGCGCGTCTGGACGGCGCTGAATTCGACTGCGATGCCATCGGCGAAGTGGCGGACGACGCGCGCGCGCAGGCTGCCGAGGCGAACTGGCGTGCCGATCGGCAAGCGACCGTCCATATCGACGGCGGCGCCGGAGAGAGAAAGGTCGATGAGGCGGCAGGCGATCTTGCGGCCGTCTTCGATGGTGATTTCGGTCAGTGTGCGGCGCGGCGTCAGGCGGTCATGACGGCGGTCTTCCGGCAGACCGAGTTCATGACGATTGGCGATCCAGGTGAGCTGGGCGGCGAGCTTCTCGCGCTTCCGCTCTGTCGCCACGATCGACATGATGAAAGAGTTGCGGTCGGGCAGGGACAGGGCGGTTCCCTCGAGGCGCCCGATATGATCAATGTAGGCAATAACGCGCTCACCGATTTTCGGCAGTCTGGGAGCCGTAATAACTGCGTCGCCCGGTGACATATCGACAGCAGAGCAATCGTGTTCCGTGCGATCGGCAAGCATCATCCGTCCCGGAAGATTCACCGACACGCGGTGAAAAGCCTCCTTGATGTCCGGTCGCTTGGCAAAGACGGCGCGGGCGGATGTATGTGTGAGCATTGGAGACAGTTTCCCAGCGGATTCTAAGGGGCAAACTAGCGTGGCAACGGTTAAGAAGCTGTTTCCGGTTCGCGATCAATAATTTCGTGCGTCTGTTCCTCTGGTCGGCAGGCCTCAAGCTCAGTCTCAGTCTTCAAAGCGCTGCGGATTGATTCCTCGGCGTGCCGGTTGTCGCCGCTGGACGCGCGCCTTTCAGCGGGCGACTGCGCTCCAAATAGAGATAACGCAGCGTCTGCGCGGTGAGGAGGTTTGGTTCGCCGGGTTCGAGAACCAATGCACCCATCAATCGGTCGCAGAGACCTTCCGCCGAGCGGATGGGCAGGAGCAGCATTTCGAACCGCGATGTCTCGCCATCGTGGAAGAAGCCGAGCAGGTTCATCAGAACCGGGCTTTCGTGAGCGATGACGCCCTGGGCAATATCGACAGGATTGCTGTTAGGGCCGCCTGCCCAAAGGTCGTCGAAGGAGTGTCCGCGTAACTCCCGGCCGAAAAGCGCGCACATGCGCGTGCCGACCAGACGGAAAGACAGGTCGCCTTCCGCTGTCGATTCGAGCATGAAGAGATCCGGCAGCGCCATTCGTATGGCCGCCGGCTCGATCTGGCTGCGCATCGGCGAAGCGGCTTCGCCGCGCAATGCATCCCAATAGGCATAAATATCGCGACAGGTCATACGCTGATACATGTGAACACCCGTTTTCATTTCGGCCTTATGCCGATTGTGAGGAAGGACGCAGCGAAAAGCGTGCCAGATGCGCGTGGCACCTTTCGCGTTCGAATGTTAAGGTTAAGGAATGGTTTACGTTGCGCGATTCAGGTCACCGTGGCATAGGGTGTTCATCTCTTCGAAGGCCTTGCCTTCAGCACACATAAATTACAGCGAAACCTTCGGTCTTCGCAGGCGCCGTCCGGTTTCATCCGGACGGCCTTTTTTTTGGAAATCCGGCCAGCGGGCTGCTTGGGGCTCAACAGGAGTTTGCGGCAATGACGAGTGAACCTCCCGTTTTTTCAGCAACTTCTGATGAACAACCGCCGCGCCGTGAGCCGATTTTCAATTTTCCACCGGCGATTACCGTATCGATCCTGCTCCTCGTCGCGCTCTTTCTGTTGCAGGATTATCTGCTGCCTGAAAGCGCCAGCGAAGCCCTCGTCATCAGCCTTGCTTTCAGCCCGGTGCGCTATGTCTATCCGCTGGCGGAGCAGAACCTCGAATGGTTGTGGACGCCGCTCACTTACTCGCTTCTGCATGGTGGCTGGGAGCATCTTCTGTTCAATGGCCTGTGGTTGGCCGCTTTTGGCACACCTGTCGTGCGCCGAATCGGGACAGGTCGCTATGTCGTGTTCTGGATTTTGTCGGCGGTGGCGGCTGCGGCGCTGCATGCGGCTTTGAACTGGGGAGATCCGACGCTTCTGGTTGGCGCTTCCGGGGTGATTTCGGCCCTGATGGGCGGTGCCTGCCGTTTTGCCTTTCCAGCTTCCGGGGGGACATATAATCCTCGCTTCGGCCATCTCTATCCGCGCCAACCCCTCACGGTCGTTTTCAAGAACCGCACGGTTGCGATCTTCGTGCTGCTCTGGCTGTTCGGCAATCTGGTGGTCGGGTTGGGGGTACCGCTTTTCGGCGAGATGGAGGGGAACATCGCCTGGGATGCGCATCTTGGCGGTTTTGCCTTCGGCTTTCTCTGCTTTGGCCTCTTCGATCCGCAACCGCGCCGGGCGATCTGAACTAACGCGCGAAGGCTTCTTGAAGCCGCTTCAGTTCGCTGATACGTAACTGCGCTTCCTGATAGCCACGCTCGATGGTTTCGGCGGCGCGGTGGAACTCCGACAGGCCGATATCGCTGACGCGCGGCTGCAGCGCCAGATCCGGTGGGTCGCCAGCCAGACGGGCGCGCGAAATACGATCCTGAATGATGTTGTAGGACTGGACCATCACGCCGGGCAGGCCCAGCCGGTCGCGGCGGGCTTCCTTGCGCTGTTCGTCGGTATCCGGAATGGCGGCAGTGTGCTTAATGACTGCCGAGCGGCCGTAGGAATCGTAATGCAGGTTCACAGCGGCGACGAGAAGCTGTTCATGCGCACGGCAGACGCTGACCGGTACGGGATTGACGAGCGCGCCATCGACGAGCGTGCGGTTGTTGCAATGTACCGGTTCGAAAATGCCGGGCAGGGCGTAGGAGGCGCGCAGCGCCGTAATCAGCGAGCCTGACTCGATCCAGACTTCGTGACCCGTGTTCAGTTCGGTGGCGACGGCGACGAAACGGCGGTCGAGGTCCTCGATATTCAGTTCTTGCAGATGCTCCTGCATGCGGCGCGTAAGACGCATGCCGCCGAGAAGGCCACCGCCACCGATGGTGAGATCGAGCAGGCCCGCAATGCGGCGCATGGTGAGCGAGCGCGCAAAATCTTCCAGTTCGTCGAGCTTGCCGGCCAGATAACAGCCGCCGACCAGTGCGCCGATCGATGTACCCGCAATCATGCCCACTTCGATGCCGGCTTCATCCAGCGCGCGCAGAACACCGATATGCGCCCATCCGCGGGCAGCGCCGCCTCCCAGCGCAAGCGCAATCGGTGTCTTGTGGACGGGCTGCGGAATGACAGGGAGTTCGGGGCCAGACATACCCGGCCCGTGGTCTCCACTGGCAGGCGGTGTATTGGGGCGATGACGTGGCCAGTTCAACAACATGATTGCGCTCCTCCAAGCGGCAAATGCCGTTTCTGCATCATAGTATAGCGCAGACTTGGGTTGACAATCGGTTTATCGGTGCCGTTTGGGTCCAACAGGCGTGTCGGAACGAAACGGCGCCGTTATGAAGCTGAATAGATCGTGTCGGGATCGAAATGCCGGTGATCGTCGGTGATGTCCAGATTGGCCTTGCCGTCCTGGAGGTGAACGGTGCGGTAAAAGCAGGAGCGGCGCCCGGTGTGGCACGTCGCATCATGGCCGGCGACACTGACCTTCAGCCAGACCGCATCCTGATCGCAATCCGTCCGGATTTCGGTCACGGTCTGGAGATTGCCGGAGGTCTCGCCCTTCTTCCACAGCTTGCCGCGCGAGCGGCTGTAGTAATGGGCCACACCGGTTTCGATGGTCAGCGCCAGCGCCTCCGCATTCATATGAGCAACCATCAGCAGTTCGCCATCGCGCGCATCCGTCACCACGGCCGTCACGAGGCCGTGCGCGTCGAACTTCGGCGTAAAGGAACCGGCACCCTCGAGTTCGCTCTTCGATGCGGAGGGGGGAGCAAAAGTGATGGTCATGTCAGTCTCGCGGGCAGGCGGCTGCGTTCAACGCAGGCCGCGCAAGGTCATCATGAACCGCGCCTGTTCGGCGGGATCGGTCTTGTAAATGCCGGTGAAGCTGGTCGTCAGGGTGGTAGAGCCCTGCTTCTGCACACCGCGCATCGCCATGCACAGATGCTCGGCCTCGATGATGATCGCAACACCCTTCGGCTTGAGGTTGGTCTCGATGGCGTCGGCGATCTGCGCGGTCATGGTTTCCTGCGTTTGCAGGCGGCGACCGAAGACCTCCACGATGCGGGCGATCTTGGAAAGACCGAGAACACGACCATCCGGCTTGTAGGCCACATGCGCCTTGCCGATAATCGGCACCATGTGATGTTCGCAATGGGAGAAGAACGGAATGTCGCGCACGAGAACCATGTCGTCGTAGCCACCCACTTCCTCGAAAGTGCGGCCAAGCGCTTCCGCCGGATCTGCCTTGTAGCCTGCGAACAACTCGCGATAGGCATCGACGACACGCTTCGGCGTATCGAGCAGCCCTTCGCGCGTCGGGTCATCACCGGCCCAGCGAAGCAGAACACGGACAGCCTCTTCCGCTTCCTCGCGCGTCGGATTTTGCGAATGGGCGGCAAGGCTTTTCAGGTTTTTCACGACGGCATCCATATTCAGTCTCCGCTCCGTTCGGCATGCGCTCCTGCGCTATCGCCCGACCGGTTACTACGCCGGGTATCTGGCCCCGGATCACACAATTTTCAAGGTATTCCATTTCAATTTGCAAAGCGTTGCCGGAAGCTTTGCTTTCCTAGCGTGAAAGTTCCATATCATGTAGAAGAACACGAAGAAACCCGTCGCGGATGTGACGGACTGTTTCCCGAATACGGGGAAAACGGGACCAATAGCGGCATGGACGACATATATAATGCGAAGATTCTCGAATTTGCCGGCAATCTGCCGCTGACAGGCGTTCTGCCTGATGCGCAGGGTTATGCCGAGCGGCAATCGAAACTTTGCGGGTCGCGCATTCGCGTGCACCTCAAGCTGGATGGCGACACCGTTTCTGCATTTTCCCATGAGGTGAAAGCCTGCGCGCTTGGTCAGGCTTCGGCCTCCATTCTGGCCCGGCATGTGGTGGGCGCGAGCGTTACAGAAATCGCTGAGGCCCGCGATGCCATGCTCGCCATGCTGAAGGAGGACGGCGAGGGGCCGGAGGGCCGCTTCGAGGACATGCGTTTCCTAAAACCCGTCCGCGATTACAAGGCTCGCCACGCCTCCACCATGCTCACTTTTGAGGCGACGCTCGGCGCCATCGCCGACATAGCGGCAAAGAAGACGGCCGAAGAGGTCTGAGCGCATGTGTTCCTCCTGCGGCGAGCCGCATCCGCAACGCCCACAGGGCTCGTCACGCAATTGGCAGGGGCCGTTTCGCAAGACGCCGGCCCGGCTTTTCGGCATGGCCTTCATCCGGGCCTACCAACTCACGCTCTCCAGCCTCATCGGCAATCATTGCCGCCATATGCCGACCTGTTCGGAATATGGTTACGAGGCCATTGCCCGCCACGGCCTTTGGGCAGGCGGCTTTCTCACGCTTTTCAGGGTCGGACGCTGTGGTCCGGGCGGCACCTGGGGATTTGATCCCGTGCCGGAGGTCTTGCCGGCCGCCTTCGTCTGGTGGAAGCCATGGCGTTACTGGCTGGCGGGCCGCCATCAAGACAGCGCCGGTTAAGCTTTCGTTAGTAATATTGACGAAAGTCGCCGGAAAAGAATGCCGGCTGTCTCATTCTGACCATCAAGCCACGTAAAAGAGCCGGACCAAGGCAGGCAGATTCAGGAGTCGCAATCATGACATCAGGCAAGGGAACGCTCCGGCATATGGGCTTGACGATGACGGTTTGCGTCGCTGCGATTACCGTATCGTCGGTTGCCAGCGCCGCATCGTCCTGGGCCATGCTGGATGCGAAAACGGGCCGTATCATCGGCGAGGACGATGGCCAACGCCTGCATCCGCCCGCATCGCTTGCCAAGATGATGACCGTTTATCTGACCTTCGAGGCGCTCAAGAGCGGCAAGATCAGTTGGGCGACCCGTGTGCCGATCTCGAAGAATGCGGCCGCCAAGATTCCGATGAAACTCGGCGTGAAGCCTGGCGACACCATCAGCGTGCGCGAGGCCGTGGACAGCATGATCGTGCTTTCCGCCAACGATGTCGCGACCGCGATGGGGGAGTTCCTGTCGGGCTCGGAAGCGCAGTTCGCGCGCGTCATGACGCAGCGCGCCCGCAAGATCGGCATGAAGGACACGGTATTCGCCAACCCGTCCGGATTGACCGACCGCACCCAGCAGGTCACGACGGCCCGCGACATGACGGTTCTCGGGTTGGCGCTGCGGCGTGACTATCCGCGCGAATATGCACTGTTTTCACAGCCTTCCTTCAGCTTTCGCGGACGCACCTATCGTGGCCACAACAACCTCATGTATCGCTATAACGGCGTTGACGGCATCAAGACCGGTTACACCTCTGTTTCCGGGTACAATCTCGTGTCTTCGTTGAATGCAGATGGCAAGCAACTGGTCGGCGCGGTTCTCGGCGGCACATCGGCCCGCAAGCGCGACGAATTGATGGCGTCCCTGCTCACCCGTTTTTCCACCGGCGGCACGATAACGGCATCTGCGGCACCCGTTCGCAAAACCGCTCCCGCACCCGTTCCGGCTCCCGTCGTCGTTGCCGAAGCCGGCAACACATCATTGCGCAGCGGTCTTGCGCCCGTGCCGAACGAGCGTCCGGCGGCTTTTGCGGCCGTCACGCCGTCCGAAGCACCTTCTCTTGCCCATGCGGAAGTCGTGGAGCAGGGTGATGGTGGCGAACCGGTTGCTTCCACTGGCGGCGGGATTTGGCGCATTCAGGTGGGCTCGTTGCCAGATCGCGCGTCGGCCACACAATTGCAGACCAAGGCTTCAAATGCGCTGCGTGCCTCCGGGCTTTCCGCCCAGAGCGCAGTCGAAGTGTTCAAGGGTGACGTCAGCACCTTTTATCGGGTGCGGTTTTCGGGCTTTGACAGCGGCAAGAGTGCTGCAAACGCCTGTGCTCAGATGAAGCGCCAGAGCATCGACTGCTTCGTCGTCGCCGATCGTTGAGCCGCCACCTCGCTTTACTCGCGCCCTGAAAAGAATTATCTACCCGCCTGTTCAGGCGGCATTCTGATTTGCGCTGCCTTCAAAGACCACCCGCATTGGTTGGCGGGACTGGATAGGAGAAAACAATGACCGAAGTTTCCCTCAAATTCCCAGATGGTTCCGTTCGCGCCTTTCCCGCCGGTGCAACCGGCAAGGATGTGGCCGAGTCCATCTCGAAGTCGCTGGCCAAGAAGGCAGTGGCCGTCACGCTGAATGGCGATCTGGCCGACCTGTCTACGCCCGTGACCGACGGCGCTGCCATCGAAATCGTCACCCGTACCGATCCGCGCGCGCTGGAACTCATCCGCCACGACGCCGCGCATGTCATGGCCGAGGCCGTGCAGGAGCTTTGGCCCGGCACGCAGGTCACGATCGGCCCGGTGATCGAGAACGGTTTCTATTACGATTTCGCTCGCGAAACCCCGTTCACGCCTGATGATCTGCCGAAGATCGAAGCCAAGATGAAGGAAATCATCGCCCGCAACGCGCCGTTCACGCGCGAAGTGTGGTCGCGTGAGAAGGCCAAGGAAGTCTTCGCCGCCAAGGGGGAGGCCTACAAGGTCGAACTCGTGGACGCGATTCCGGACGGCCAGGATCTCAAGATCTATCATCAGGGCGAATGGTTCGACCTTTGTCGTGGTCCGCACATGGCCTCCACTGGCCAGATCGGCACGGCCTTCAAGTTGATGAAGGTGGCCGGCGCCTATTGGCGCGGCGATTCGAACAATGCCATGCTGACCCGCATCTACGGCACCGCCTGGGCTACCCAGGAGGAACTGGATCGCTACCTGCATATTCTGGCCGAAGCCGAAAAGCGCGATCACCGCCGCCTTGGTCGCGAAATGGACCTGTTCCATTTCCAGGAAGAAGGCCCGGGCGTCGTGTTCTGGCACGGCAAGGGCTGGCGAATGTTCCAGGCACTGACGGCCTATATGCGCCGTCGCTTGGCGGGCGACTATGAGGAGGTCAACGCGCCGCAAGTGCTCGATGCCTCGTTGTGGGAAACCTCCGGTCACTGGGGCTGGTATCAGGAAAACATGTTCGCGGTGAAGTCGGCCTATGCCTTCACGCACCCGGAAGACAAGGAAGCGGACAACCGCGTCTTTGCGCTGAAGCCGATGAACTGCCCCGGCCATGTGCAGATTTTCAAGCACGGTCTGAAGTCCTATCGCGAACTGCCGATCCGCCTCGCGGAATTCGGTACGGTTCACCGTTACGAAGCGTCCGGCGCCCTGCACGGGCTGATGCGCGTGCGCGGCTTCACGCAGGACGATGCCCACATCTTCTGCACCGACGAGCAGATGGCCGCCGAGTGCCTGAAGATCAACGACCTGATCCTGTCTGTTTATGAGGACTTCGGCTTCAAGGAGATCGTCGTCAAGCTCTCGACCCGCCCGGACAAGCGCGTCGGTTCCGACGATCTGTGGGATCGCGCCGAAAGCGTGATGACGGATGTGCTCAAAACCATCGAGGATGAGTCAGAAGGCCGCATCAAGACCGGCATTCTGCCGGGCGAGGGTGCATTCTACGGTCCGAAGTTCGAGTATACGCTCAAGGATGCCATCGGTCGTGATTGGCAGTGCGGCACCACGCAGGTGGACTTCAACCTGCCGGAACGTTTTGGCGCCTTCTACATCGACCAGAACTCGGAAAAGACCAAACCGGTCATGATCCACCGCGCCATCTGCGGCTCGATGGAACGCTTCCTCGGCATTCTGATCGAGAACTTCGCTGGCCATCTGCCGCTGTGGATCGCCCCGACGCAAGTCGTCGTGGCAACGATCACCTCGGAGGCGGATGCCTATGCGGATGAAGTGGCGGAAGCGCTGCGCGAGGCCGGTCTTCACGTTGAAACCGACTTCCGTAACGAGAAGATCAACTACAAGATTCGCGAGCACTCGGTCACCAAGGTTCCGGTGATCATCGTCTGCGGTCGCAAGGAGGCCGAAGAGCGGACGGTCAACATCCGCCGTCTCGGTTCGCAGGAACAGACCTCGATGTCCTTCGACGAGGCCGTTTCAAGTCTGGCCTGGGAAGCGACCCCGCCGGATCTCAAGCGCAAGGCCGAAGCCCGCAAGGCAAAGGGCTGAGACTGAATTGAAAAGGCCCCGGAAGCGATGCTTCCGGGGCCTTTTGCATGAGGGCAGGCGGGTCAGAAGTCCTGCGAGATCGTATCGTCCTGCTTTTTGAGTTCGTGCTTGTCCAGCACCAGTTCCACGTCCATGTTGCGACCGGATTCGACCGTGAAATTGCGCTGGTAGATCTTTTCCTTATTGCGGGCCACGGCAACATATTCGCCTTCCGCCAGAATGAGGATCGGAAAGGCGGATACGCTTTCGCTCACCGTATCCCCGGCACCGGTCATGATCGACCAGGCGGTGTCGGCAATGGCTTCGCCGCCGTCCTCCGAGACGAGTTTCAACGCCACCTGCGCGGCGCGGTGCTGAATCGTCGCTTCCGTCAGCTTGCCCGCCTCGATCTGGATATTGGCGCGCACGACGGCGTTGACGTTGCCGTATTCTGAAACGACGTGATAGGTGCCGGCATTGAGCCGCACGATCATGTTCGGCCGCACGTTGGCCACCACGAGGCCACGCTCGCCATCATCCTGAACATCCGAGGAATAGACGGAGAAGCTCATCTTGTCCGGTGGAATGCGCATGTCGTTACCGGCCACGCCATTCAGCACCACACCGCCCGCATCCAGAACCAGCACCTGCTTTTCCGGCGAACCGGAGGCGGGGACGGTCAGCTTCTTGGTGGCGCCGGCGCGGCCGAAGGCGACATTGACGTAGTAATCGCCCGGCATGAGCTGGAAACCGGCTGAACCGCCTTCGGCGCTCGCCAGAAGCGGCAGCTTGCCATCATCGCCCGGCGAGGGGCTGAAGACGCGCCAGACGAGGCCTTCCTGCACGGGGTCGCCATCGCTGGTCAGGCGCGCTTCCATGAAGACTTCGCGCACATTGGTGGTCGCCGACCCGAGCGCTGGATCAACGAAGGCGTTGAGCTTCGGCGTCTTGATGGTCGAATCGAGGTTCTTGAAGCTGGAAAAAGGTTCCTGCGCCATAAGCGGCGCAGCGGCGGCAGACGAAAGGGCGCAGACAAGAACTGCGCGGCAGAGAACGGAATGCGGGGTCATATCGTCGGGCCGGTTGACTTCTTTCATGTTGATGTTCACTTCAAGACCAATGCGGTGGCAATTTCAAGACCATCACCTGCCGGAAACGAGTCTCACTATGTCTGAAAACCAGAACCTCATCGAATATCTCAGGAACCGCCGCTCCACGCCGCCGGCCATGATGACCGCGCCGGGCCCCAATCGTCAGGAGATCGAAGACCTGCTGGCATTGGCAAGCCGCGTGCCGGATCACGGTAAGCTCGTGCCCTGGCGCTTTGTCGTCTATTCCCGCGAAGCGCGCGAGCGCATCAGCGACGCGCTGGTGGAACTGGTCAAGGCCGACCGGCCCGATGCCTCCGAGGAATTGCTGACACTGGAGCGGAACCGTCTGCTGCTTGCTCCTGTGGTTATCGGCGTCTTCTCGACAGCCGCTCCCCATGCGAAGATCCCGGAATGGGAGCAGATGCTTTCCGCCGGCGCCGTCTGCTATAATCTTACAATTGCTGCCAATTCCCTTGGTTACGCCGCCAACTGGCTGACACAGTGGTTCGCCTATGACGAACGCGCCCGTCCGTTGCTCGGCCTTCAGCCGGGCGAAAAAGTTGCCGGCTTCATCCATATCGGCACGCAGGCGACGCATCCGGGGGATCGGGCACGCCCGGTCGTCTCCGAAATCACGAGCTGGGTAGACGCCTGATGTTTTATGAAACCGAAAAGAACGATCACGGCCTGCCACACGATCCCTTCAATGCCATCATCGCGCCGCGTCCGATCGGCTGGATCGGTACGAAGGGCAGGGACGGATCGCTCAATCTCGCACCCTATTCCTTCTTCAACGCGCTTTCCTATCGTCCCAAGCTGGTGATGTTTGCCTCCACCAATCCGAAAGACAGCCTGCGCAATTGCGAGGAAACCGGTGTCTTCACCGCAAGCCTCGTCAGCCGCGATCTCGTGGAGGCGATGAACGTGACGTCAGCGCCGGCGCCCTATGGCATGGACGAGTTCGCGCTGTCCGGCCTGACGCCCGTGACCGGCCGGATGGTGGACGCACCCTATGTGGGTGAAGCGAGAGCGGTGCTGGAATGCAGGGTCACGCAGATTTTGCGTCCGCTCGATCTGGCCGGGCAGGAAACGGGCTCGACCATCGTCTTCGGGCAGGTTGTCGGCATTCATATCGATGACGCTGCGTTGAAGGACGGTCTGCTCGATATGGGGGTCGCCCGCGCGATCGGCCGGCTCGGCTACATGGATTACACCGACGCCTCGGCCGAGGTCTTTACGCTTCAGCGCCCACCGGCACCCTGAGCGCCGAAAATGCGGTTGGCGATGGCGGCTTCGGCTGTCGTCACCACCAGTTTGCCGGCGAAGCCGTCAGCCCGATCCTTCTCGCATGCTGATTCGAAGCCTGCTTCTGTCAAGCCGGCTTCGGGAGCGGCCAGCGCAGCGACACCCGCTGCCACTGCCGAAAGGACAGTCAGGCCGCGCGCCTGCCGGATCGGCTCGGCATCAAGGCTCGGTAAAGACATTGCAGCGCGCATCCCGTGGCCGGGGCCGGCAATGCCGATGAGGCGGGAGGACTTCCCCGTCAGATCACCCGGAACAGGAACGCTTTGCGGATGATCGCCCGCAAGTGCGACGATCGAGGTGTCGCCAACAGGCTGACCTGCCATCGCCTCTGCCGCCGAGAGCAGGACATCGACCTTCTGGATATCAGCGCCATGGCATGGCCCCTCTAGCAGGATGCCCGCCAATCCGACCTCGACGGCGCGCTGCAGGGACGTAACCAGCGAATCGTCCTGAGCACCGAGCCGCAGAAAAGTGCGCCGGCACAACGCTTGCGACAGACTGGATACGGCCCCAAGCGCCGATGGAGCGATGACGAATCGATCCGCGCCAAAGGGCGCATCCGCCCATGTTTCGGTTTCGACCCAAAGCCAGCTTCGGGGAAAGGGTAATATAAGTTTGGTCATACAATTCAGCGCGAACCACAGGCGTTAATGGATATGGTGAACCAATCATAAACTTTTGAGCGTTAGCTTGAAACCAAGCGCAAACGGAATCTCAACCACCGTTTGGCCGGTGAGGTTTCCCGTGATCGTACAGGCATTTCTTCGATGGGCGGAAGGGGCTAAGGCCGCAGACAGAGCCAAGGCGGCCAATGCGCTGGGCCGGGCCTATCTCCAGTCTTCGTTGCAGGGCGAGCAGCGCAAGGCGGCGAGCATTGCCATTACCCATCTTCTGGACGATCCGTCACCGGCAGTTCGTCTGGCGCTGGCAGAAGCGCTGGCGTTCGATGACTACTCCCCGCGCTCCATCATCCTGTCGCTGGCCGATGACCAGGCGGAGATTGCAGCAACCGTGCTCGCCGTCTCGCCGGTTCTTCTGGATGCAGACCTGATCGATCTTGTCGGGCGCGGCAATGCCTGCAGTCGCGCCGCAATTGCAGCCCGCCAGGGGTTGACGGCGCCCGTTGCGGCTGCGGTCGCTGAGGTGGCGGAGCCGGAAGTGATTTCGGTGCTGCTCGAAAATCCAACGGCGCAAATCGGTCGCATCAGCCTGCGTCGTCTGGCCGAACGCTTCGGTGGCGTGGCCGAAATCCGCTCGGCGCTGCTGGACCGTAGCGATCTACCCGCCGATGCCCGGCACATTCTGGCAACCGAACTCGCCGCCGCTTTGGCGGACCTTGATCTCGTGCGCAACCTGATCGGCGGCCTGCGGGTTCGCCGGCTGACTCGCGAAGTATCCGATCTCGCGGCGGTCGTTATCGCTGGAACGGCGGCCCGCGAAGAGCTGCCGGAACTCGTGGAACACATGCGGATCGCAGGGCAACTCACGCCGGCTTTCCTGATGCAGTCGCTCTGCATGGGCCGAATCGAATTCTTCGCCGAATCGGTCTGCAATCTGTCGGGTCTGGAAGAGCGCCGTGTGCGCGCGATTCTGGCGACTGGCCGTATGCATGCCGTGCGTGCCCTCTTCGAATCGGTCGGCCTTGCCCGCGATATCAGCGTGTTGTTCGTGGAAGCGGTCATGCTGTGGCGGGAAGCAAGTCGAACCGATGATCTGGTCGGCGAAGGCGATATTGCCGGTGTGCTTGTCGAACGCTTCCGTGACCGGGTCGCAGCGCATTCTGCAGCCTCCGGACTTCTCGACATCATCGAGAAGATCGAGATCAACCGGCAGCGGCGGCTGGCCCGCGATTATGTCGGCAGCGTCGTTCTTGAAGCGGCATAAGCCGCTTCAGTCGTTCCGGAACGCACTGATAACCCAGCTATAGCCGTCCGCGACGAAGCGAACGGGCTTGTTCGCGAGCGTCTTGACACCGTCCGTGCTGGGTAACATCGAGCGTGCTTTGTCGATAGCGCGGGTGGTGAGGCTGACCTGGGCCGGTGTCGCGACCGGTTCGGTCTTTGGCGGCTCTGCGACCGGCATTTCGGGCGTTGCGGTTTTTTGCGTGGCGGTTTCCGTCGGCATCTGGCAGGCGGCCATCAGCACCGGATAATTGCTGCGGTTTGCGTAGATGCTCAACTGTTCTTCGGAGGCTGCCTCGCACAGAGCAATGCTTGGCCAACGCTTTTCAGGGGTCGCGACGTAATGACACCCCGCGCCGGCGTCGTTGCAGCCCATGATGGTCATAATTATGATTGCAGCCTGCATCGGCCTTTTCCTTGCCAAACCGGATGACGTGTCGGATAGAACACCGAATTGAAGCGGAAAGAAGACTGCGAGACAAGGAGAGACCAACGTGACGATCGTGACCATTCAGGAAGAGCCGCCGCGTCAACCGCCCGTGTTGCGCTTGCTGGAATTGTCCGATGCCTATATGGCGTCGCTGTACCCGGCGGAAAGCAACCATCTGGTCGACGTATCCACGCTCGAAAAGGCCGGCGTTCACTTCTATGTCGCGCGCAGTGAAGGTAGAGTTGTCGGATGCGTCGCGCTGGTCGCCGATGGCAAGGGAACTGCCGAGATCAAGCGGATGTTCGTTGATCCCGATGCGCGCGGTCTGCGGATTGGTGCACGTCTGATGGAGCATCTTGACGCCGAGGCCCGCAGGATTGGCTTTACTGCCATCCGTCTCGAAACCGGTATCAGCCAGCCGGAAGCGATTGGCCTCTACCGTAAATATGGCTATGTCGAAATCCCGCCCTTCGGCAGCTACAAGCTGGACCCGCTCAGCTTGTTCATGGAAAAGCGGCTGTCCTGAGTGAAGAGCCTCACTTCGGCAGCAGATCGATCTTGTCGGGCGTGATGATCACCGGCGTATCCTCGTCCTTCACTTCGCGCAACCACTCGCGCCAGATCGCGACGAGAAGCGCCATGAGAACCGGGCCGATGAAAAGACCGAGGAAACCCATGGTCTTCACGCCACCCACCAGACCGAAAAAGGTCGGCAGGAACGGCAGTTTGATCGGCCCGCCGACCAGGCGGGGACGCAGCGTCTTGTCGACGATGAACAGTTCAACCGTGCCCCATGCAAACAGCGCAAGGCCGTGAACCGGCTGACCGTTGGCGACCAGATAGGTGGAAACCAGCGTGAAGGAGAGCGGAGCGCCACCCGGAATGAGCGCCATGATGCCGGTGATGACGCCGAAGGTAACGGGCGAGGGCACGCCGGCGATCCAGTAGGCCACGCCGAGAACGATGCCTTCGCCAATGGCGATCAGCGTCATGCCGGTGACGGTGGAGCTGATGGTGGCCGGCACAACGCGTGAAATACGCTCCCAGCGATTGGGCAGGATGCGCTCGCCGATGAGGTCGACCTGCGCAACGAAGGAAGCACCATCCTTGTAGACGAAGAACAGTGCGATGAGCATGAACAACAGTGTCAGGAGCAGGTGGAACGCGCCGCCGCCCGCGGCCATCACTGCGCGGTAGATATTCCCGATATTGGCGCCGCTGACGAGCTGGATGAGTTCACCGATGGCGCCCGGCGCGGCGATGTGCTTGTTCCACTGTTGTGTCAGCCACTCGCCGGCACCGGGAATGGCGGTGATCCACTGCGGAACCTCCGCGCCGACACGGTTGGCCTCGAGTGTCCAGCGAAACCAGACCTTCAACTCATCGAAAGCATAGGTCACGGCCGCGAGGATGGGAACGACGATGAAGAACAGGATGGCCAGCAATGCGAGCGTGGCGGCAACTTTTGTGTTGCCGTTCGACATGCGCACGATGTCGCGATAGATCGGCCAGCTTGCAAAGCCGATGACAAGGGCCGCGAGAACCGGAACGAGAAAGCCGTTGAAGAAGTAAACGCCTGCAGCCGCAATGAGCAGAAGAAGCCAGCGGGCAGCGGTTATCGGCGGAACGATCGGCATGCGAATGGGCGATGCGGGGCCAAGCCAGCGGGACTGGCTTTTCTCTTTTGGAGGTTGCTGAGTGTTCAAGGTATGTCGGCTTTTCTTCGTTCGCTGATTTTCAGACACCATCTATGGGCCATCAGTGTAACGCTTGCAAGAAAAGCAGGGCCTTTTTGAGGTCACAGCAGCAATCAGATGTCGAGGTTTTCGGCGAAGGCAGCGCGCTCCTGGATAAAGCGGAACCGCGCATCGGCCTTGGTGCCCATCAGGTTTTCCACGGCGTCGCGCGTGCCTTCGAAATCCTCGGTGTCGATCGCAACGCGCAACAGCGTGCGCCGTGCCGGATCCATCGTGGTTTCCTTGAGCTGGGCCGGCAGCATTTCACCCAAGCCCTTGAATCGGCTGATTTCAATCTTGCCACGCCCCTTGAACTCGGTTTCCATGAGCTCCAGACGATGCACATCGTCACGCGCATAGGCGCTCTTCTGGCCCTGTGTGATTTTGTAGAGTGGCGGCACGGCGAGATAGAGGTGGCTGCCGCGAATAAGCTCCGGCATCTCCTGATAGAAGAAGGTGATCAGCAGCGAAGCGATGTGTGCGCCGTCCACGTCAGCATCGGTCATGATGATGATGCGCTCGTAACGCAGGTCTTCCTCACGATATTTTGAGCGTGTGCCGCAGCCGAGCGCCTGAATGAGATCGGCGATCTGCTGGTTGGCGACAAGCTTGTCGCGCCCGGCGCTGGCAACATTGAGGATCTTGCCGCGCAGCGGCAGAATGGCCTGGTTGGCGCGGTTGCGCGCCTGCTTGGCCGAGCCACCTGCCGAATCGCCTTCCACGAGAAAAAGCTCGGCCCCTTCGGAGGTGTTCTGGGAGCAATCCGCCAGCTTGCCGGGAAGACGCAGCTTCCGCACCGCCGTCTTGCGGTTGACTTCCTTTTCCTTGCGGCGACGCAGACGTTCTTCCGAACGCTCGATCACCCAGTCGAGAAGTTTCGCTGCTTCCCCCGGGTTGCCGGTCAAGTAATGATCGAAGGGATCGCGCAAGGCGTTTTCAACGATGCGCTGCGCTTCCACAGTCGCCAGTCGGTCCTTTGTCTGGCCGACGAATTCCGGCTCGCGAATGAAGACCGAGAGCATGCCGATGGCCGAGATCATCACGTCATCGGTGGTGAGCTGGGCGGCGCGCTTGTTCTGCGTCATCTCCGCGTAATTCTTCAGGCCCTTGAGAAGCGCCATGCGCAGGCCGGCCTCGTGCGTACCGCCCTCGGGGGTCGGAATGGTGTTGCAATAGGAATGAACTTCCTGATCACCACCCCACCAGGCCACAGCCCACTCGACAGCGCCATGGCCACCGGTCTTTTCCGTACGCCCGGCAAAGATTTCGCGGGTCACGGTGTAATCCTTGCCTATCGATGCGGCGAGGTAGTCCTTCAGGCCATCCGGAAAATGGAAGACGGCTTTTTCCGGAATCTCACCGCCTGCCGGCAGGATAGCGGGATCGCAGCTCCAGCGGATTTCGACGCCGCCGAACAGATAGGCCTTCGACCGCGCCATGCGGAAGAGGCGCGCCGGGTCGAATTTCGCATGCGGGCCGAAAATCTGCGGATCGGGATGGAAGCGCACCCGCGTGCCGCGGCGGTTATGCACATCGCCAAGTTCTTCAAGGCCGGCGAGCGGAATACCGCGAGAGAACCGTTGGCGGTAAAGCTTCTTGCCCCGTGCCACCTCGACTTCCAGAAGGTCGGACAGCGCATTGACGACGGACACGCCGACGCCGTGCAGACCGCCTGAGGTCTCATAGGCCTTGCCGTCGAACTTGCCGCCGGCATGCAGCTTGGTCATGATGACTTCGAGTGTCGACTTGCCGGGCACCTGCGGATGACTTTCCACCGGAATACCGCGCCCGTTATCGGTGACAGTCAGGAACCCCTCGGCATCGAGGTAGACCTCGATGAAATTGGCGTGGCCGGCGACGGCCTCGTCCATCGAGTTGTCGATGACTTCCGCGAACAGATGATGCAGCGCCTTCTCATCCGTGCCGCCGATATACATGCCCGGACGCATGCGCACGGGCTCCAGACCTTCCAGAACACGGATCGCCGAGGCATCATAAGCCTCGGCCGACGATGTCGTGGGGGCGGGACGGGCCGACGCAGGTGCCTGCACGCGGGCCGGTTCGGCAGGTGCGGCTGGCTTCGCCGGCTGGTCGGGAAGGGCCATGCTGGAGAAGAGGTCGTTGCTGTTATCGCTCATCGGATCGTCTTGTCTCGTGCTTCTTTTGTTCTGACACAGATGCTTGCGCAGGCGAATCACTGCGATTCTGCCAGAAAGAACCGCGCGGTGCATGTCATGGAAAGGCCGCTGTTCCCGCGCAAAACGCCGCAAATGCCGGGCAACGGGTCAAATCCTGCTCTCAGGATTGCTTTGCCTGACGGCGGATGGCAAGGCTCGCAGGGACTTTTGAAGCCGATGGAACGACGCATGTCCACAGTTCATTTCGCCAGAGCCACGATTTTAAGCCTTTTCGCCGCACTTGCCTGCGACTGCGCGCAGGCGCAGGAAGGTCCGTTGAAGCCTTTCAAGGATGATCTTTTTACACCGATCATCATGGACCGCAGGGACGGTGGTGATTTCGAACGTGTGGATTATCAGGAAATGCGCGACATCAACGCCCGGGACGAGGAGCCCGAAAGACGGGTAAAGCGCCGTTACGTCGATCTCGGAGCGCGCAAGGCCGAAGCGCTTGAAACCTGGAACCTGCCGACTGGGCCGCTCGAACTCGGACGCGTCGGGCCAATGGCAAACAGCGCCTTTTCGGTCATCTTCATCCATGGTCGCGATGGCGACCGGCGTCTCGCCATGAACGACTATCGCTTCGGTGGCAACTTCAACCGGCTGAAGAATCTTGCGGTCCTGAATGGCGGCACATTCTACGCGCCGAGCGTGAAGACCTTCGACACCGCCGGCGCCGCTTCGATCGCAGCACTGATTGCGGAAATCTCGGCCCGTTCGCCCGGCCGTCCCGTCATCCTCACCTGTGCCTCCATGGGCAGTTTCCTCTGTTGGGGCATCAGCCGGGACGCCGGGGCGGTCTCGAAGCTGAAGGGCATGGCGATCCTGGGCGGCGCGACAGACCCCGATTATTCCAAGAGCGCGGCCTACAAGGCCCGGCTGCCGGTGTGGTTCACCCATGGCGGCAATGACAAGACCTACAAGGCAGAAGAGCAGATCGCGCTTTACGACAAGTTGCACGGGGCAGGGCAGCCTGTCCGCTTCACGCTTTTTGAAACCGGATCCCATGGAACACCGGTGCGGATGACCGACTGGCGCGCAGTTCTCAACTGGATTTTGACCAAAAAATAGGAGAGGCAAGCAAAACGAGCGGCATTTTTACGCAGTAACGTCAAAAAAACGTCATGCGTGATGAGTTTGCAGTTTTATTTTGCTAGGCTTTGCGCATAGAAAGATTGATCCCCTATTTCCTGTCTTCGTGGCTGGGGACGAAGAGGGGACAAAAGCCGAGGATCGCATCAGATGACAGCCGGGGGCCGGACTTTACTGATCCTTTGCCGGAAACCGGGGCGATGCTGCGGCGAATCTTACCATATTCCATCGAAGGCCGCCGGCCGGGCGGTCGAAAGCTTTCAATGCAACTCAGCCTTTGCCGGGCGAGACAGCGAAAGCTGCGATAAGACAAGGACTGGATATCCATGACCCCGAATGTTCGTCCGCTGGTTGCGGGAAACTGGAAAATGAATGGCACGCGCGAGGCGCTCGACCAGATCAAGGCGATTGCGGAAGGGGTGAACCGTCCGCTGTCCGAGAAGGTCGATACACTGATCTGCCCGCCTGCCACGCTGCTTTATGTGGCAACCGCTCTGGCCGAGGATAGCCCGCTGGAAATCGGTGGCCAGGATTGCCATCAGAATGTCAGTGGCGCCCATACCGGTGATATTTCTGCGGAAATGATTGCCGATGTCTTCGGCTCCTACGTCATCGTCGGCCATTCCGAGCGCCGCACGGACTATGCGGAAACCGATCATCTGGTACGCGCCAAGGCAGAGGCCGCCCATGCCGCCGGGCTGATCGCCATCATCTGCATTGGCGAAACCGCTGAACAGCGCCAGGCCGGCCAGACACTGGATGTGCTGAAGCGTCAGCTTTCCGGTTCGGTTCCGCACGAAGCAAAGGCCGCCAACACTGTCATCGCCTATGAACCCGTCTGGGCTATCGGCACGGGCGTCACCCCGACGACGGAAGACGTCAAGGTTGCCCACGCCTTCATGCGTGAGGAACTCGTCCGTCACCTCGGCGAAGAAGGTAAGACCATGCGCATTCTCTATGGTGGTTCGGTCAAGCCAAACAACGCCAAAGAGCTGATGGCCGTCGATAACGTCGATGGCGCCCTGATCGGCGGCGCAAGCTTGAAAGCCACCGACTTCCTCGCCATCTATGGCGTCTATGAGGATCTGCTGGCGTAAGACGCTCTTTCCCTGCGGGGGAAAACGTCGCACTCAGGCACAAACTGGCCCTAAAATGCGTAAGGGTCTTGGAATGGCGGTTCGCCTCATGTAAAGAGCCGCCAACCCATTTCGATTTCACCCGCGTTTTCTGCGGGGCAGGACAGGCTGCAAATGCAAAACGTACTGATCGTCATCCATCTCCTGATCGTCATTGCGCTGGTCGGTATCGTGCTTATCCAGCGTTCGGAAGGCGGCGGCCTCGGCATCGGTGGCGGTTCCGGCTTCATGTCGGCCCGTGGCACGGCCAATGCGCTGACCCGCACGACGGCCATTCTCGCAACGCTGTTCTTCGTCACGTCGCTTGGCCTCGGCCTTCTGGCGCGTTACGAAGCCAAGCCGACCGATGTGCTGGATCGTATTCCGGCCACGCAGGGCTCCGGCGCGGGCATTCTCGATTCGCTCGGCCCGGCGGGCCAGGCTCCGGCAGCACCCGCCGCTCCGGCAGCACCGGCTCCCGCCAACAATTCTGGCGTTCCGACCGGCAACTGACCGGTCTGAAGACTTCATCCGCCGGCAGGTCCCGCCTGCCGGTTTTCTTATGTCCAGCTTTTCCCCAACATGATCCCCAAAACGTGAATTTTTGGGCTGGCGGAATCGTTTTTAAAAAGGTATCCGGTGAATCCCATGGCGCGATATGTATTCATCACTGGCGGCGTGGTTTCTTCCCTCGGAAAAGGAATTGCGGCCGCGGCTCTCGGAGCGTTGTTGCAGGCCCGTGGTTATCGGGTGCGGCTTCGCAAACTCGACCCCTATCTGAACGTCGATCCCGGCACCATGAGCCCGACACAACACGGCGAAGTGTTCGTGACGGATGACGGTGCCGAGACGGACCTCGATCTCGGCCACTACGAACGCTTCACCGGGCGTTCGGCAACCAAGACCGACAACATCACCACCGGGCGGATCTACAAGAACATCATCGACAAGGAACGTCGCGGCGACTATCTCGGCGCAACGGTTCAGGTGATTCCGCACGTTACAAATGAAATCAAGGACTTCGTGATCGAAGGCAATGACGAATACGACTTCGTCATCTGCGAGATAGGCGGCACGGTCGGCGATATCGAGGCCATGCCCTTCATGGAAGCGATCCGTCAGCTCGGCAACGATCTGCCGCGTGGTTCCGCGATTTACGTCCACCTGACGCTGATGCCCTACATTCCGGCGGCCGGCGAACTCAAGACCAAGCCGACGCAGCATTCCGTGAAGGAATTGCAGGCCCTCGGCATCCATCCCGACATTCTGCTCGTACGTGCCGACCGGGAAATTCCGGAAGCCGAACGCCGCAAGCTTTCTCTGTTCTGCAATGTGCGTCCGTCCGCCGTCATTCAGGCGCTCGACGTGGCGAACATCTACGACGTGCCGATGGCCTACCACAAGGAAGGTCTGGACGAGGAAGTTCTCTCCGCCTTCGGCATCGAGCCGGCGCCCCAGCCGCGTCTCGACGCCTGGGAAGATGTGGCAAGCCGTATCCGCACTCCGGAAGGCGAAGTGACGATTGCCATCGTCGGCAAGTATACCGGCCTCAAGGATGCCTACAAGTCGCTGATCGAGGCGCTTTATCACGGTGGTATCGCCAACCGCGTCAAGGTTCGCCTGGAGTGGATCGAGTCGGAAATCTTCGAGAAGGAAGACCCGGCGCCGTGGCTTGAGAAGGTGCACGGCATTCTCGTTCCCGGTGGTTTCGGCGAACGGGGCGCGCAGGGCAAGATCAATGCCGCCCGTTTCGCCCGCGAACGCAAGGTGCCGTATTTCGGCATTTGCTTTGGCATGCAGATGGCTGTGATCGAAGCGGCACGCAATCTGGCTGGCATCGAAGACGCATCCTCGACGGAGTTCGGCCCGACCAATGAACCGGTGGTTGGTCTGATGACGGAATGGGTCAAGGGCAATCAGCTTGAGAAGCGCAATGCTTCGGGCGATCTGGGCGGCACGATGCGTCTTGGTGCCTACAAGGCGGCACTGAAGCGCGGGACGAAAATTGCCGGCATCTACGGCAATACCGAGATTTCCGAGCGTCATCGTCACCGCTACGAAGTGAATGCCGATTATCAGGCGCGTCTCGAAACCTGCGGTCTGGTGTTCTCCGGCATGTCGCCTGATGGTCTTCTGCCGGAAACGGTCGAGTACCCGGATCATCCTTGGTTCATCGGCGTTCAGTATCACCCGGAACTAAAGAGCCGCCCGCTCGACCCGCATCCGCTGTTCGCAAGCTTCATTGGCGCGGCGCTGGACCAGAGCCGTCTGGTCTGACACCGGTTTAATGCCCATTTCAAAAACCGCCCGCGCCATTCGTCGCGGGCGGTTTTCGTTTGCGCATCGCGATCTTTCTTCTTCCGTTTACGTCAACGTTGATTTATCGTGCGCAAGGTCGCCGGTTGGTGAGGAGGACTGATCCGCGGCCGAATCTGGAGGAGAAAAGATGATCATTCTCGTTGGATATACGAGCATCGAGGGGCAGACACGCAAGATTGCCTCGGCGATTGCAGAACAGGTCGAGGCGCGGGGCCACCGTGCGGTGCTGTTCGATGTCGCCACGATGGCGGAATACTCGCTGGAACGCCCGGAAGCCGCCATCCTGTGTGCGCCCGTTCACGGCGGGCGCTACCCCGCGCCGTTCTTCGATTTCGTGCACCGCGAACGTGGTTGGCTGAACGGTGTGCCTTCAGCCTTCGTATCCGTATCGCTGATGATTGCCAGCGAATATTCGGAGGAACAGGACGAAGCACGCCACTTTGCCGATCAGTTGATTGCTGAAACAGGCTGGACGCCGCGCGAGATCGCCCATGTGGCGGGTGCCTTGCGCTTTGCCGAATATGATTTCTTCAAGCGCTGGATGGTGCGCCGCATTGCGGCCAAGGCGCCGGCCGCTGAGGGCGTTTCAGGGAAGGCCGACCGCGAATTCACAGACTGGTCGCAGGTGGCCGGCTTTGTGGACGGATGGCTCGAAAAGGCGCTGGCCTACGAACCCTGAGCACTTCCTCTGGACAACGTCGTCAGCCGGTTTAAGACTGGCGGCATGTTGAACATTCTCCTTGTCGCCCTGGGCGGAGCCGCCGGGTCCGTCTGCCGCTATCTTACCGGTTTGGCTGCACTTCGCCTTATCGGTCCCGGCTTTCCATGGGGCACGCTGACGGTCAATATCGTCGGTTCCTTCGCCATCGGCTGTCTGGCGGAAGCGATCGTCAGGGGCGTGTCCGCGCCGCTCGATCTGCGCCTTTTGCTCATCACCGGCTTTCTTGGCGGTTTCACAACTTTCTCCGCCTTTTCGCTCGATGTCTGGGTGCTTTATGAGAAGGGTGCCGTAACGGAAGCCATGCTTTACGTTGCGGCAAGCGTCGTCGTTTCGCTGCTCGCGACAGGAGCTGGACTGCTCACAGTGCGCGCTGTTCTCTGAAAAGGTCGAAACGCCTTTCCTCCAGCGCGAAAAGCCGGTAAACGGACGCCTTCAAGTGACAAGGACAAGGCATCCAATGGCGGGCATCGAACATATCCCGGTCGAGGCAGACGAAGCGGGCATGCGGCTCGACCGCTGGTTCAAGATCCATTATCCCGGCCTCGGTTTCGGGCAGTTGCAGAAACTGCTGCGTTCCGGACAGGTGCGCGTCGATGGTGGCCGCGTCAAGACCGATGCGCGCGTGCAGCCCGGTCAGGTGGTGCGCGTCCCGCCCATGGAGGTGGACGCCAAGGCGCCAAAGACCGGCCCGATAGCCGGCAAGGACCTGAAGCATTCAGGCGATGCCGAATTGCTGGCCCGCATGCTGCTGCATGAGGATGACAAGGTGTTTGTGCTGAACAAGCCGGCCGGCCTTGCCGTGCAGGGCGGTTCCGGCGTAGCCCGTCACATCGACAAGATGCTGGAAGCCTGGACGAGCCCGAAGGGCGAAAAGCCGCGCCTCGTGCATCGGCTTGACCGTGACACCTCCGGCGTTCTCGTGGTGGCCCGTACCCGTGGTGCTGCTCAGAAGCTGACCGCCGCTTTCCGCGAGCGCGACACCAAGAAGACCTATTGGGCGCTGGTGAAGGGCGTGCCGCGCAAGCGCGACGACAAGATTTCCACCTGGCTCGTCAAGGAGCAGACCGAGGATGGCGATCGCATGCGTGTTGCCAAGCACGGTGAGGACGGGGCCGATCACGCCGTTTCCTATTATCGTGTTGTCGAGACGGCAGCCCATAGTCTCGCCTGGCTGGAGATGGAACCGTATACGGGCCGCACCCACCAGCTTCGCGTTCACGCGCTGCATATCGGCCACCCGATCATTGGTGATCCCAAATATTTCATCGATGATCCGAACTGGGATTTCCCCGGTGGCATCCAGAAGCGCCTGCATCTCCACGCGCGCCACATCGATATTCCGCATCCGAACGGCGGACGCCTGCGCGTGACCGCGCCACTGCCGCCACATATGGTCCAGAGCTGGAACCTGCTCGGCTTCGATCAGGACAGCGCGGAGAGTGACGACGAATGAAGCTTGTTCTCTTCGATTGCGATGGCACGCTGGTCGAAAGCGCAGCCCTCATTCATGCGGTAATGGAACAGACTTTCGAGCATTTCGGCCACGCCCGGCCGTCCATGGTGCAGACGAAGGCAATCATCGGCCTGACGCTCGACATCGCCATCGCCCGCATACAGGGCAAGGAGCATGCCGACGAGGAAGCCATCGAGATGATGGCCTATTACAAGTCCATCTTCATGGGCGTGCGCGCTACGGCAAAATATCCCGAGACCATGTTCGATGGTATCGCCGACCTGATCGCAAGACTGGCGGCGCGTGACGATGTTCTGATCGGCGCGGTCACCGGGAAATCCCGCCGGGGTCTTGAAGGCACGCTCGAAAACAACGGCATTCGCTCGCACTTCATCGTGGCGCGCACGGCGGACGATTGCCCCTCCAAGCCGCATCCGGCGATGGTTTCGGAATGCTGCGACGAAATGGGCATGACGCCGGCGCAGACGGTCGTCATCGGCGATGCGATCTACGACATGCAGATGGCGAAGGCCGCCGGGGCGAAGGCGCTCGGTGTTTCCTGGGGTTATGGTTCCGTGGAAGACCTGTTGAAGGCGGGCGCAGACCGCATCGCCGCACGCCCCGCCGATCTCTATGATATGATTTTCTGACGGAGGCCATGCCATGCGCGATTTCCTGAACGAGATAGCCGACCACGCCGACGACATGCTGAGCCATCCCGATCCGACCCGGCGCGCGCAAATCCAGATGAAGCGCCCGCTGCCCAAGCGGTTCTACAAGGATGTGACCGTTTCGGGCGATGCGGAAGCGGGCTTCTCAATCCTGCTCGATGGCCGCCCGGTGAAAACGCCGGCCCGTAACGCGCTGATGGTGCCGACCGAGGCGCTGGCCGCGCTGGTGGCCGCCGAATGGCAGGCGCAGGACACGGAGGTCGATCCCGCCAAGATGCCGATCACCCGCATCGTCAACACGGCGCTGGACGGTATCGCAACGGACACGCAATCCGTGCTTGAGGATATCCTGCGATTTTCTTCCAGTGACCTGCTCTGCTACCGCGCCGATGCGCCGGAAGCGCTGGTGACCCGGCAAGCGGAAGGCTGGGATCCGATCCTGGATTGGGCGGCGAACACGCTGGGGGCTCGCTTCGAGACCGTGGAAGGTATCATGCACCGGGAACAGCCGCGTGAAGCCATTGCCGCCTTTGGGGTTACGTTACGGAAGTACCAGTCGGCGCTGGAACTTGCCTGCCTGCACACCATAACCACGCTGACCGGCTCGGCCCTTCTGGCGCTTGCCTTTGCGGAGGGCGAACTTTCGGCCGAAGAGGCCTGGCAACGCGCCCATATCGACGAGGACTGGACCATCGAACAGTGGGGGGAGGATGAAGAGGCCTCCGCCCGCCGCGCCTGGCGCAAGGCGGAAATGCTGGCTGCCGCATCGGCATTAGCAGCCCTCAGAACGTAACGCTTTCCTAACCATAGAGGTGGATCATGCTCCCAAGAGGAGCCTTGTCCACCGATGTTCAGGAAAGCCGTATCTGCCCTGTTTCTATTGCTTGCCGTGGTCAGTCTGTCGGCTTTCCGCATGCCGGCGGCGGGAGGCCGTGGCGATGCGATGCTTTACGACGTGCGCGGGGCATTTGTGACGGCAGGTGAGGGCGTGGCGCCCGCTCTCGCCCGTGATGTGGAACAGCGCCTCAAGAGTTCCGTTCAGGCGACCATCCGCAGGGAACCCTTGCCCCGCGTCGTCGTGTCCGTCCGGCTCGATTCGATCACGCAGACGCCGTTCTTCTTCGGTCAGCGTCACAGGGCGCGATTCACGGTGAAGGCTGCCTCCGTCGCGAATGGCTCGGTCATCGCGGTCGGCGTCTATTCCGCAAGCTCTGCCAATGGCTGGGCCTTGTCGGAGAAGATTGCCCGTATTGCCGCCAAGGCGCTGTCGCTTGATCCGCCGGGCGGCATGTCGGTGGCCATGGCGCTGGAAGCTGCCCTTCAGCCCTGATTATGGCTTTTAGCGCGTCGGCATAGCAGTTCCATCGTTTCCAGAAAGGCCGAACGGTCACGCGGCGAAAACGCGGCGTTATAGCCCTTGCTTTCACCGGTTTCGCGCAGATGGGCGGATAGGTCGCGCATGGCGGTCGCCATGCCAATGTTCGTCTGGTCGAAGACACGGCCCGTCGGCCCCGTCACCAGCGCTCCGGCAGCCACGCAACGCCCGGCCAGCGGCACATCCGCCGTCACCACCACGTCACCCGCACCGGCCCGCTCGGCGATCCAGTCGTCGGCGGCATCGAACCCGGCTGAAACGATGACGTTGGTTACCATCGGATCCCGGGAAGGGCGAAGGCCGGAATTGGCGACGAACGTCACCTTCAGGCCATGCCGCTCCGCGACCTTCAGTATCTCCGCTTTCACCGGGCAGGCGTCCGCATCCACATAGATCATAGTCACTCCCCTGACGTGCCTAGCAGGGGAATTACCCTGTCCGGGCTCAGGCGGCAATGCCACACGGCGCGTCCGCGCTTTGCGGGCCGCGCAGCGCGTATATCAGATCGCTCCAGCCAGCATGGTTGAAGGCCGAAACCGCAACGGAATCGATGGCCATGAGAACCGTGGCAGCAAGTGGTGACAGGGTATCGCGTCTGTCGTCGCTCGCAGCGTCCAGCACACGGGCGATGTAGGCGAGGTCGTCGGCATTGATGCCCGCGCTGGCCTTGCGGCTGTCGGCATAGGCGCCCTGACCGCTCTGGAGCGCGTGACGCACCTGATCAAGCGCAAAGGCTACCAGGCTTTCCGGCGCACGGGGCGCGTGTTCGATGAGGGCGAGAACGAGCGCCAGTTCCTCGGTGGAGCCGATCAATCCGGCGGTGGCAAACAGACGCTGCACCAGCCCGGCCTTGGCATCATCAAGCTGGCCGCGAGGAGCCAGTCGGTTCAGCACGAAGTCGGCAATCACCGCGGTGAAATAGTCTGTCCATTCCGGACATTTTTCCCGACAGGAATTGTTGATCGCCAGAAGCGAAACGATATCCGTTTCGCATTGCACGCCCCGGGGCAGGGCGATGGTGCGCAAAATAGCAATATCCTGCGCAGTCAGAAGGCTTTTGCCGGCGATGACACATGCCGGGTACGAAAAGCGAAACTCGCTCATCCTGTTCTCCGTTTCATCATGAAACCTGAAGACAGATCATAATCCTCAACCATTGATATTGAGACAAACGATGCGGTTAAGCGGCGCTTGCCGCATTCGCTCGCATTTTATCTTCCTTTGCCCGAACCTGTTCGCGCCAGATGATAAAGAGGCCTGAGGCAACGATGATGGCGATGCCGAGCCATTTGCCGGGATTGGGGAAATCTGAAAACAGCACATAGCCAAGCACGGTCGCCGAGATGATTTCGAAATACTGGAACGGTGCGAGAAGCGACAGAGAAGCCAGACGGAAGGCCCTGACGACGAAGAGATGCAGAAAGCCGGACATGGAGCCGAGCAGCACCAGCAGGCCAAGCTCAAGCCCGTCCCGTGGCAATGATGGTACGAAGTCTGCGTGGCCGACCGCGTTTCCCGCCAGAAGCGCCACCCCCATGAACAGGGTTCCGCCTGCGCCGGCCCAAGTCTGCATCACGAGCGGCGAATCCGACTCGCCTATGGCCCGGTTCATGAACAGATAGAGACTGAACAGGAAAGCGCAGGCGACGGGTAGAAGAGCCGTCCAGCCGAAGATCTCCCAGCTTGGCTGGATGACGATCAGCGCCCCGCCAAAACCGATGACGATGGCGGACCAGCGTCGCCAGCCGACTTTCTCGCCGAGAAAGAAGGCGGACATGGCCGTCAGCATGAACGGCTCCACGAAATAGATCGCGAACACGTCAGCGAGCGGCATGTATTTGACGGCGGTAAAGAACATCAGGCTCGCCGCAGCATGCAGCGCACCGCGCAGCAGATTCATGCCCGGTCGTTTCGCCCGGAAGGCGTTGCGACCGGCGAGCATAACCAGCAACGGCAGGCAGCAGACGAACTGGAACAGGAAGCGGTAGAACGTCACCTGAGCGGGTGCCATGCCGCCATGGACAGCCAGAACCTTGGCGATGGCATCCATACCCGGCAAAAGCAGCATGCAGGCGGCCATGATGGCCATGCCCCGAAAGGGGTTTTCGGCGGTCCGTTCGGTCATGGCATTCATTCGTCCCGCACGGTGGGACCGAAAATTTCTTCGAAGGACTGGCGGATCAGTACATCGACATCCGGCATCATCACCGGCAGGCCGAGATCGACGAGGCTCGTGACCCCATAGGCGCTGATGCCGCAGGGAACGATCCCGCCGAAATGGGAGAGGTCAGGCTCGACGTTAAGGGAGAAGCCATGGAAGGTCACCCAGCGCTTCAGGCGAATACCGATAGCCGCCACCTTGTCTTCCGCCATCGAGCCATCCGGCAGCGGTGGACGTTCCGGGCGGCGCACCCACACCCCCACACGATCCTCCCGCCGTTCGCCACGCACATTCATTTTCGCCAGCGTGCGGATGACGACCTCCTCGATGGCCGAGACATAGGCACGCACGTCCTGCCGGCGGCGTTTGAGGTCAAGCAGCACATAACCAACCCGCTGGCCCGGACCATGATAGGTGTACTCGCCGCCGCGCCCGGCGTCATAGACCGGAAACCGGTCCGGTTGCAGAAGGTCATGGGCATCAGCGCTGGTTCCAGCCGTGTAGAGCGGCGGATGCTCGAGCAGCCATACAAGTTCATCGGCCTTGCCCTCGGCAATAGCGACGGCTCGCGCTTCCATTTCGGCCAGCGCTTCGGGGTAGGGCACCAGTTCATCCGAAATGCGCCAGCGCACCGGCGGCGAACCTTCGGCGGGAAGCATGGAAACATCGAGATCTGTGCGAAGCATGGCGAAAATCCTGGAAGACCGCACCGGCAAGATTTTTTTAGAGCGGGATTCGCGGCGCGATGGCCCCTTATACAGCCTGTACCGGCAAAAAACAGGCATATCCCCAACGGTGGAAAACTATTCTGTCACGCGCAAACCCTTACGGCGCAAGGCATTGCGCGGCATTGCAAAATTATCTTCAAAAAATCTTTGCACACGCTCTTGTGCGCCCAAAAAGCTTTTGCTAAATGCACCTCCGTCGCCGCAAGACGACGCCTACCACGATGCGGTCGTGGCGGAATTGGTAGACGCGCAGCGTTGAGGTCGCTGTGGGGCAACCCGTGGAAGTTCGAGTCTTCTCGACCGCACCAATAACCCGGCTTCGGCCGGGTTTTTTGCTTTTTGGACAATGGTTTAATTATCATCGCGTTCCATTCGCAACCCGCGTGGGATACGTTCAGGAAATGATGCCCTTCTTCTTTTCCCGCCACAGCGTCAACAGGCCGGACGCAATGATAAGAGCCATGCCCACGATCATTGGCGCGTCGACGCCGTCTCCGAAGATCAGATAGCCGAGCAGGATGCCCCAGAGCATCTGGCTGTATTGTGTCGGGCCGATGTAGGCTGCTGGGGCGCTTTGGGTGGCGATCATCAGCAGAACGTTGGCAAATGCCGCCAGAAGCCCATAGCCGGCCAGCAGCAACCATTGTTCCGTCGTCGGCCAGGCAAAGACCGGTGCCATGGCGATGCCGCAGATGACAAGCACGCCAAGAACATTGGAGCCATAGAGCGCGGCCCGGCTTTCGCCAGGGCCGGCGGCCCGCATGCCGATGATATTCACGGCAGCACCAACAGCCGTCAAAAGCGCCGCCACATGACCGGTACCCAGTTCCCGGAAGCCCGGCCTCAGCACAGCCAGAACACCGATAAAACCGATCACGACCGCTGACCACCGTTTTACGCCCACCTTTTCCCGAAGCGCGATCACCGAAAGGATGGTGACGAAGGAAGGCAGCAGAAAGATGAGTGCGAATGCCTCGGCCATGGGCAGCAGCGTGAAGGCCGTGACGCTGGCGGCAGTGGCTATACCCGTGGCAACAAAGCGCATCAGCCACAGCCGGCGTTTGCGTGTTTCGAATACAACCGTCCAGCGATCGCCGCGTTTCAGCATAAAGGGAATGGCGGAAAGGCCGAAGACCGCGCCGAGAAAGGCCGATTCGTAGGGCGAAAGGCCGCCCTCGATCAGTTTTACGCTGGCATCGCTGAGCGAATAGATCAGGAACGCCGCAAAGGCCGTCAGGATGCCCTTGATCGTCTGGTCGGAGGTCAATGTGGCGCAATCCGAAGTGTGGCCATCTGTCAGACGGCCCGTGAAGGAGGGAACGGGCAGGGGTGCGGGCCCCTGCCGGAATCAGTTGAGTTTCTGCTGTTCACTGCTCTTTTCGGCCGCAATTTGCCTGAAAGCATTCGCCAGCATGTCAGGCGTTTGTGCGCCGCTGATGGCATATTTGCCGTCAATGATGAAAAAAGGCACACCGGCCACGCCCATGTCCCGCGCGGCGGCGATGGCCTGTTCAACCGTATCCTTGTCGGCATCCGAACCAAGCAGAGCGGTTATGACCCGGCTATCCATGCCGCACTCTCCGGCGATTTCGGAGAGAACCGCGCGGCTGCCGATGTTGCGGCCTTCCTCGAAATTCGCCTTGAACAGCGCGGAAACAACGGCATCCTGCATGTCCGGTCCCTCGATGCCCGCCCAGGTGATGAGGCGGTGAGCATCGAGCGTGTTCGGGCCGATCTTGATCGCATCGAAATCATAGGCGATGCCAACCTCGCGTCCAAGCGCCTTGAGGTTCTCGTGGATGCGCGCCACGTTTTCCACACCGCCCAGTTTCTCGGCCAGTTCCTTCTGGTGATCGACCCCTTCGGGCGGATAGTCCGGATTGAGCTGGTAGGGTTGCCAGAAAACTTCCGTGGATATGCTGTCCTGAACTTCGGCAATGGCGAGTTCCAGTCGCGCCTTGCCCAGATAACACCACGGGCACACGACATCGGAAACGATGTCGATTCGAATGGACGTCATTATAAACCTCGTTGTGTGGCGGGCACCGCCGTAAGTTTATTGCGCCCGCTTGTCCCACCAGACCGGAAGCTGGTAGCCGTAAAGCGGCACCTTGTCCGGATGTTCGATATGCGCCCGCCGGGCGATCCATTGTTCACCGATATGATAGAGCGGTACGACGTAGTTTCCAGCCATAAGCAGGCGATCATAAGCCCTGACGGCGGCCAGGAAGTCCTCCTGCGAACGCACGGTCAAAACCGTTGAAATCATCCGGTCCAGATCTGGATCCGAAGTGCCGGCGAAATTGTCGCTGCCATTGCGATCCCGCGACGTGCTGGCCCAGCGCCCTTCCTGCTCCACGCCGGGCGAAAGCGAGGAGGTGAAGGCCTTGATGATCACATCGTAATCGAAAGCGATGGTCCGGCTTTGATATTGCGAATCATCCACCGTGCGAATGGTTACGGCAATGCCGAGCGGTTGCAGCGAACGCTGCCAGGCAATGGCGAGCTTTTCCTGGTCCGGCGTCTGCGTCATCACCTCGAAACTCAAGGGTTTGCCGGATGTGTCGACCATCTTGCCATCGCGAATGGCATAGCCACCCTGCTTGAAAAGATCGACCGCCTTGCGAAGCTGGTTGCGGTCGCGGCCCGAGCCATCGCTGACCGGCAGGCGGAACGAGCCGTCAAGAAGAGCCGGTGAAATCTTGTCCCTGGCCGCGCCGAGTATCTCCAGTTCCCGTTGGCTTGCCGGCTTGCCGAAGCTGGAAAGCTCCGAGTTCTGCCAGAAGCTCTGGGTGCGCGTATAGGCGCCTTCATAAAGATTGCGGTTCGCCCACTCGAAATCGAAGGCCGTGGCCAGTGCTTCACGCACTTTCACATTGGTGAACTGGCTCCGCCGCGTGTTGAACACGAAACCGAGCATACCGGACGGCAGGGCAGGCTTGAACACTTCCTTGATGGCTTCGCCGGAAGCGACTGCGGGAAAATCATAGGCGCGCGTCCAGTGGACCGGATCGCCATCGGCGTAGATGTCGACAGCCCCCTTTTTGAAAGCCTCGAACAGAGTCGCGTCTTGCAGGAAATACTCGACGGCAATCTCATCGTAATTGTCGAAGCCGATCTTGGAAGGCAAATCCTTGCCCCAGTAATTCGGATCGCGCTCGTAAACGATGCTTTCACCCGGCTTTACGGTCTTGACCTTGTAGGGACCTGAGCCCATCAGCGGCGTCAGCGTCGACTGGTCGAACGTATCCACGGACGTCGCATGTTTCGGCAGGATCGGTACATTCAAACCGAGAATGAGCGGCGTTTCGCGATCGGCCTTTTCGTTAAACGTGAAGCGCACGCTGCGTTCGCCCACCTTCTCCATCTTCGCCACCGAATCGAGCCGTTTGCTGAAGGGCACGCGACCCTTGTCGCGCAGCACCTCGAAACTGAAGATCACGTCATCCGCAGTCACCGGCTGGCCATCCGCCCAGCGGGCCTTCGGGTTGAGGTTGAACTGGATGAAGGTGCGGTCATCATCCCATTCAACTGTTTCCGCCAGAAGGCCGTAGAGAGAAAAAGCTTCGTCGCGCGAGCGCTGCATGAGCGTTTCGACGACGAGGTTACCGAACTGCGGATCCCACATGCCGCGTGCCGTTGTGCGCATGCTTTTCAGGATGAAGGGGTTGAGATTATCGAAGGTGCCGACGACACCGTAGGCAATCCGGCCGCCTTTTTTCACATCCGGATTTACGTAGGGAAAGTGCTTGAAATCTGCTGGCAGCGCCGGCTCCCCATGCATGGCGATACCGTGAACGGGTTGGGCGGCAGCAAAGCCCGAAACGAGCGTAAAGGCCAGACAGGCGATCAGACGGCGCATTCCAAATCTCTCCGGGGGGTAAGCGATTCGGCTGAGGCTAACACAAGGTGGCCTCTTGCCAATATTTTCTTGACCCACCCGTTTAGGCGACCCGAAAAGACCAAAGTAAAGCTGGATATTGCCTTTGCGCCCGTGTAACAGGTGTGCGGGAAGCGGGGGCCATGTAATCGCCTCATTTGCCAAGCAGGTGACGAGCAAGCAACCCCGACCAAGGGAGCTGCGCCAGCGGCTTCGGGAGCGGATTTCAGGAGACGGAAACGTTATGACGTTCATGCCAGCGAAAACCATGCGGACGGCCATGTCCGCGCTTGTTCTTTCTTCGGCTGCCTTCGCAGCGCCGGCCGCCATGGCCCAGGACGCTGCCGCGCCGCAACAGGGTGGCACGCCGCCGCTCGGTTGGTACAAGACCTGCGCCAAGCAGGAAGACAGCGATGTCTGCGTAACGCAGAACGTCGTTCTGGCTCAGAACGGCCAGCTCATCACCGCTGTTGGCCTCATCAATGTCGAGGGTAAGGTCAATCGCAAGATCCTTCAGGTCTCCGTTCCCTCCGCGCGCCTGATCCAGCCGGGCATCATGATGCAGATCGACGGCGGCAAAGGCCAGAAGCTCGATTATGCCGTTTGTCTTCCCGACAAGTGCACGGCTGAACTGCCGCTGACGGATGCCGTGATCGCCAGCCTGAAGAAGGGCAATGAGGTCGTTTTCACCTCGATCAACTTCCGCCGCGCGCCGAACCCGATCAAGATTACCCTGAGCGGCTTCTCCGGCGCTCTTGATGGCGCGCCGATCTCGCAGTCGGAACTCGCCGAAAGCCAGCGTAACCTGCAGGACAGCATGCAGAAGAAGGCCGAGGAAGCCCGCAAGAAGCTTGAGGACGCCCAGAAGGCTGCAAAGACCCCGTAAAGAGCTTATAGACTGACGTCTGTACCTTTCGAAAACCCCGGTCGTGCGACCGGGGTTTTTTTGTTTGCTCTGAGTTTGACAAGGGTGACGGATTGCAGAGATGCCAAAAGCAGAAAGCCCGGCCAGAGGCCGGGCTTTCAATGGATAGACTGTGACAGAGATCAGCGCTTGTCTGTCGGCACGTAGTCGCGCTTCGCAGCGCCCGTGTAGAGCTGGCGCGGACGACCGATACGCTGCTGCGGGTCTTCGATCATTTCCTTCCACTGTGCAATCCAGCCAACGGTGCGGGCGAGAGCGAAAAGCACCGTGAACATCGTCGTGGGGAAGCCGAGCGCGCGCAGCGTGATACCGGAGTAGAAGTCGACGTTCGGGTAGAGCTTCTTCTCGACGAAGTATTCGTCGGACAGGGCAATGCGCTCGAGTTCGAGAGCAACCTGCATCAGCGGGTCATTGCCATGGCCGGTGGCTTCCAGAACTTCATACATGGTCTTCTGCATGATCTTGGCGCGCGGGTCATAGCTCTTGTAGACGCGGTGACCGAAGCCCATCAGACGGAACGGATCGTTCTTGTCCTTTGCCTTGGCGATGTATTCCGGAATGCGGTCGACGGTGCCGATCTCTTCCAGCATGTTGAGGCAGGCTTCGTTGGCGCCGCCGTGAGCAGGGCCCCAGAGGCATGCGATACCAGCCGCGATGCAGGCGAACGGGTTGGCGCCCGAGGAGCCGGCGAGACGAACGGTCGAGGTCGAAGCGTTCTGCTCATGGTCGGCATGCAGGATGAAGATACGGTCCATGGCGCGGGCCAGAACCGGGTTCACCACATATTCTTCGCAAGGTACGGCGAAGCACATGCGCAGGAAGTTTGCGGCATAGTCGAGATCGTTCTTCGGATAAACGAAGGGCTGGCCGACATGGTACTTGTAGGTCATGGCAGCGATCGTCGGCATCTTCGCGATGAGGCGCATCGAAGCGACCATGCGCTGATGCTCGTCGGTGATGTCGGTGGAATCATGATAGAAGGCTGCCAGCGCACCAACGGTGCCAACCATGACGGCCATCGGGTGCGCGTCGCGGCGATAGCCGGAGAAGAACTTCGTCATCTGCTCATGAACCATCGTGTGGTTCGTGATGCGCGCATCGAAATCCTTCTTCTGTGCGGCGGTGGGAAGTTCGCCGTAAAGGAGAAGGTAGCAGGTTTCGAGGAAGTCACCCTTTTCAGCGAGCTGTTCAATGGGGTAGCCGCGGTGAAGCAGCATGCCGATATCGCCGTCGATATAGGTGATCTTGGATTCGCACGATGCCGTGGAGGTGAAACCCGGGTCGTAGGTGAAGGCGCCGGTGTGCTTGTAAAGTGTCGCGATATCGATCACGTCCGGACCGATTGTGCCGTGGCGAACGGCGAAATCGACCGTCTTGTCGCCCAATGTCAGAGTGGATTTATCCGTCATGCTGATCCTCCAAGTGCGATTACGGCACATTTAAGGCGCCGCAGGTTAAGCGTCCGTGACGTTAGCTATATGATCGTAAGCCTTATGCCAACCTAGCCAAAGGGCAAATGCCCCCGTTGTTTTAGGGTAAACAGTGTCTTAGGTGGTCGAGCGAGATGTGGCCTAGCGATGCTTTCGGACGGGAACGAACCACCCGGGACATTCCTTGTCCTCTGTGCGGCTCTGGGACATATTGCTCTTTTGCAATCCTGACGGCAAGCTTGAAACGGAGTGACGAACCGACAATTTCATCATGATAAATGGATCGTATACGACGCTGGAGAGGCGATGCCGAAGGCGGCAAATAACAAGGATTTCCTTGGGATTCCGGTAAACGACCGTGCAGGTTCGCAGCCTCCCGCAAGGCTTGAGGGTGGCTTTGTCATAAGCAAGGCGGCTGAACCACCCATCGCCGAAGAACACGTAGAGGCGACTAAAGCCGCCGGATTTTCTCAGCGATTCGCGTCCTTGGTCGAGACCGAGATAGCGCACGGTCGCGCCTTTCTCTTCGCGCCGGTTTTCCTCGGCCTCGGCGCCGTTCTATGGTTCGGTGCCGAACAGGACCCCAAGCCGGCGATTTTTCGCGTCCTCCTGTTCATGGGGGGCGTTCTTACCCTGATGTTCAGGAGCAGATTACCCGCCGTCAGCCTGCCTGCTGCTGCCATTGCGCTTGTTGCGGCAGGCATGTGGCTCGCCGCAAGCGAAACCGCACACAAGGCAACTATTCTTCTCGACAGCCCCGTAACCGTCAATTTGACGGGCAGGGTGGTTTCACGCGAGGCGGTGGCCGGCGGCGGCTTCCGCTATATCGTTGATGTCCTTGAAACAGCCAACCCTGTCCTGAAACGTCCGCCGCGCCGGGTGGCGCTGATTGTTCGGGCACGTCACGCCACACTGGCCGATGGACAGGGAATTGCCGGCCGTGCCCGCCTATCACCACCATCCGGGCCGGCTATGCCGGGGCTGACGGATTTCGCCTTTTCCAGCTACTTTCAGGAAATCGGCGCCATTGGATTCTTTTACGGTGCTCCGCACCCCGCAGTCATTGACGCTCTGCCTCAAAACTTTCGAACCGGCGCTCGGGCCTGGATCAGCCACCTTCGCAGCGTCATCGGCGAGCGTATCCGCAGCATCATACCCGGTGATGCGGGAGCCTTCGCGACAGCCATGGTCACGGACGAACGACGCGCCATGACCCGGGAGACCGCGGAAGCACTGAGGTTGTCCGGCCTAGCGCATATCATCGCCATTTCCGGTCTCAACATGGCGCTGTCCGCCGGTATCTTCTTCGTCGGTCTTCGCATGGTGCTCAGTCTGCATCAGGGTTTCGCGCAATCCTTCCCTATCAAGAAACTCGCAGCGGTCGGTGCGCTGGCAGGCGTGACCGCCTATTACCTTTTGTCGGGCTCTGCCGTATCCGCCGAGCGCGCCTGGCTTATGATGTCGATCATGCTTATCGCTGTGTTGATCGGTCGACCGTCGATCAGCATGCGCAACGTTGCACTGTCCGCGCTCGTCATTCTCATTCTTTCGCCGTCTGATGTCATGGGCGCCAGCTTCCAGATGTCCTTCGCCGCGACGGTCGCACTGGTTGCCGGTTACGCGCTTCTCAAGGACAGCGGGCGGGAGGATGCTCGCCCTTCCGCACTGCCGGCCAGGGCACTCCTGATAAAAGGATGGCACTTTGTCTGGGGCATTGCGCTGACCTCCATCATTGGCGGTGTTTCGACGGCGATCTTTTCCATAGCCCATTTCCAGCAACTGGCACTGTGGGGGCTACCGGCCAATCTGGCGGCCATGCCGATCGTGTCGTTTATCGTCATGCCCGCCGGCCTTCTCGCCATGCTGCTGATGCCGTTCAGTCTGGATGCATGGCCACTACGGATCATGGGGTTTGGCCTCGAACTCGTGATCGATGTGGCCAAAGAGGTGGCCTCCTGGGGAGGCGAGGGTGGGGCAGGCTTGATGCCACCCTACGTCTTTTCCCTCGTCGTTATCGGCTTCCTGCTTCTCACGCTTCTCAAAACCCGTCTTCGTCTGGCCGGCGCCATCATTATCGCGGCAACGCTCGCCTCGACTGCCATCCTGCCGGGTAGGTCAAAACCCGCCATCATCGTCGCAGAAGGTGGCGATCTCATCGGTCTTATCGGCGCGCGTGGCATCGCAACCAATCGCGAACGGCCTCCTTCCTTCATCTTTTCCCAATGGCGGCGGGCGTTGACGACATCGGCCCACCTGAGGCCGACCATGCTGCGTGGCGTATCGGGCAGCGGGCAACGGGACAAGATCCGTCACCGCACGCTCAATGCCGACGAGGAGCAGGCGGCGCAGAAAGAGATGACGCTCGTCTTTTCTGAAAGCGAACCGGACCGCTTCACCTGTCAGGAAAAGGCGTGGTGCGCTGCGCGTTACCGTCACGGCCTGAGCGATGAGGTGCGCATCGTTTACGCTGAAGATGCGGCCTTTATCGGCATTGCCTGCCAGAGCGCGGACATCATCATCACGCCGGTGCGCCTGCGGCAATCCCGCTGCCCCACCGGTTCCAAAGGGTCGAAGGCATCTGACACGGGGAGCAGGGTCTCTTCAGGTGAGGTATCAGCAGGCCGAGGCACCATAACCCGACTGCTTACCGCAACGCATCTGAGCCGCAGCGGGTCGATCACCATCCGTTTCGAAGATGGCAAAGCAGACCGAATGCAGATCGAAACCGCCCGCAATAATACTATTCGCCCTTGGACACGTCATCGGCTCTACGACTGGCGCAGCGACCGTTTTGTGGATGACTCGGTCGAGACAACGTCATCGCAACTCAGTGATAGCGACGAATAAGGCCAACAAGCTTACCCTGAACCTTCACCCGATCAGCCGCGAAGATTCGCGTTTCATAGGCAGGGTTTGCTGCTTCAAGCGCAATCGAAGCGCCCTTGCGGCGGAATCGCTTCAGCGTCGCTTCCTCGTCGTCAACGAGGGCAACCACGATATCGCCGGGACTTGCATTGCTGACATTGCGAATGATCACCGTATCGCCATCGAAGATGCCGGCTTCGATCATCGAATCGCCCTTGACCTCGAGTGCATAGTGCTCGCCGGTACCGAGCATGTCGGCAGGAATGGTGATCTCATGGGTGTTGTGCTGGATCGCCGCAATCGGCACGCCGGCTGCGATACGGCCCATCACCGGAACGGACACCACCTCGTTCTCGTTCGATGCTGCCTTGGGTGGCGCGACAGGTTGCGGCTTGCCAAGGCTACCCTCGATAACGCTCGGCGAGAAACCGCGCCGGACTTGCTGAGGCGGTGAATAGGCCTCCGGCAGCTTGATGACCTCCAGCGCCCGTGCGCGATTGGGCAGACGGCGAATGAACCCGCGCTCCTCGAGCGCCGTAATCAGGCGATGAATCCCCGACTTCGACGCGAGATCGAGTGCATCCTTCATTTCATCGAATGAGGGCGGCACACCAGATTCCTTCATTCGTTCGTGAATGAAGAGTAGCAATTCCTGCTGCTTGCGCGTGAGCATCGGTCCCCCAAAAGAATCTTGAAACAAATACAGAACGGACACTATATGTTCGGCTTGTGTTCCGCAAGGCGATTTTTTCCGGATAAATACTGGTATCAGCCGCGCCAATATATTTCGCAAAAGCAAAACACGGCTGAAGTCATGCGCGCCGTTCGCAAAGCTTTGCGATTACAGATCAACTGGCGTGGAAAGATTTAAGGGGAAAGTGGTGAGCGCGCAGGGATTCGAACCCTGGACCTACTGATTAAAAGTTAGTCGTTTTAGAATTTTGGAACTTATTTGAAGACTTCGAGATCGTCAACGTTGGAAATGAAGTCTTGTAAATAATTGAAATTACTTACCATTATTCAATTGTTGACCAAATCCGGCAACAGGGCAAGACCCCGAAGCTATCTATTTGGCTTTCCTGGCCGCTGACCCTATGCTGACCCTCGAAAAAAGTAGGGTCAGGAAGGGTCAGATGGCGCGGGTCAGGATCGACGGAAATACGATGGCAGCGGCCAAGAACGCCGCGAAGAAAAAAGAGACAGTCGAGTACCGTGATACCGACGCTCCTGGTCTTGCGATCCGTGTGAAGAGCGGCACGGCATTTTTTTGGTGTCTGACTGAGACATTCAAAAAGCAGATCGGTCCTGTGGCGTATTTCACGCCGGAGGATTTACCGACGATCCGCGCCCTGATTCCGAAGATCAAGCATGCGAAGAGGGAGGGTCTCGATCCCTCTTATCTCATCGCCGAGGTCGTCGGCGGCGAGAAAGACGTTGAGAGGGCCGAACATAAGGCAGGCGTCAAGGCGGGGGAATGGACGTGGGAAGTGATGCGAGACAAATTCCTCGAGCATCTGAAAGAGACGGGAGCGTCTAAGTCCTACTCGAACAACATTTCCGCGCTCGGTACCGACCCTAAGGGGGCTCTCTACGACGACTTCAGGCCGCTGCATGGCATGCCCGTCAAATCGATCACGCCGAACGACTTGGCTGCCGTCACCCGCAACATCATCCTGCGCGGCAGAGCTAAGGAGAACGCGCGGAAGGACACGCTTTATCCGCAGGCTCGCCTGACGCACGCCGCAATTCAGGCTGTTTTTTCGTGGGCGACACACCCCGACAACCAACATGAGTCCGGCTTGACGCTCAACATCGCACGACTGATCCGAGCGCCGAAGCGCCCGAAACTGGAAGCCAAGGACCTTCGGCCCGAGGACATCATCCAAGCGCCGCTCGTGACCCCAAAACAGATTTTCCAGTTCGGCATCCGCTTCTGCTACGACGACCCGATCACGAAGGACTGCTCGCGCGCGGCTCTGCTACTCCAGATTTTGACGGGCCAGCGTATCGCGACTGTTCTGCGATCGTTCAAGGGGCAGTTCATTCGCACACCTGATCGGCCATGGGCTTATGTGTGGGCGCTTGGACCCGACAAGATGGGCGGTTTCAGGGCGCTGCCGTTGCCCGAGGTTGCGTCATCAGTCGTCCATGAACAGCTCAAGCGGACCCGTGACGACAATCGCTATCTTTTTCCTCAGCTAAAAAAAGGGAAGGGCAGGGACAACCGCGACGGACATCTGTCGGACTCTACGATTTCGGACGTCACTGATCGGGGGCGGGCTGCCAAGGGGCCGCTACCGAAGACATTCAGAGGTAGCCATGATTTCCGCCGGGCGTTTACAACGCATCTGGCTGAATGGAAAAATTTCGATTTTGACGCCAAGGAAAGCGTCGAACTAGTCACCCATCGGAACGAGGGTGCGGAGTCGGTCAGTCAGGCCGTATACAATATGAACCCGCTGCTGCGGGAGAAATTCAAGGTCCTGAAAGCCTATCAGGACCTGTTGTTTAAGTCGTTCAACCCGAAGTTCGACGGCGACTATGCGGATTACGAGCTCGAGGATATCCACGAATACGAAGCGATGATCGGCGCTCACCTCGGCGATCAGTACTTCGAAGATATCCGGGCGGCGATGGAAGCAAACCACGATCCAGACGCCGATACCGATCCCGACGATTGAAATGATAAAGCCCTCCGAAGAGGGCCAGTCCATGTCAGTTGCAGACCTTCCAGCTGCGGTATTCGCCGTCGGAGTAGCGGTGGATCGGGAAACAGAAGCCAGGTCCTGTCACCTCGATGTCAGGCATTTTTCCTGCCGCTCGATCATGGAATTCGAAGCTTAAGGCGTTGTCACCGAGGCCGCCCGTCAGGTTCCTCCATGCTCCGATCTCGCTCGACAACAGGTACATGTTTTTGCCGACCATCCCGTAGCAACCCGTCGCACCGTTTCCGAGTTCGGCGGGAAAACTGCTGATAATCAACTCATTGATGCCGTCGGCGTTTAGGTCCTTCTGCTGCACGTCTTAAGCGATCTTCGTGCCGGTAGCGACTACGCACGCTTCGATGCTTTCCTTTTCCCGTGCGGTTACGACCGCAATTGCTTTGTCAACTTCCTCTTTCGGAAAATCCGAGGCATCGGCGCAGGTAACAACGGTGGTGTATGCGACAAGGACAGCAAAAATCGGTCTCATATCATTCACCAGCGTATGCGCCGTACTTGATGTATGCGTCGGGGACGCAGCTTTTCGCGCTCTTGAGGACGGCATTTGCCTCCGCCTTTGTCGCGTAGGCTCCCAGAACAAACGTGATGTATCCGGGTTTAAACCCAAACTTGAAGCTGAAGTCATTGAACGGCTCATAGCCGCAACGGCCAATCTTAGCTTGAATGGCATTCTGCGTTTTCCCGCCGATCACTTGGTCGGGCAGCATGTTACCAACGACAACCCAGTATCCATGATCGAGCGCCGAGGCGGGTGAGCAGATAGACAGAAGTGCGATAACCGCAGCAAGAACGGATTTCATTTATAAAGTCCCCCGAGAAACGTCCTTTGAGTTGTAGCTCGGGGAAATTGATGTTGCATTGATGGAAAACGCGGAAGTTTACTGATCGGCGTCTCCGCTCACCGAGCACCATTGAATCTCGAAGTCGCCCTGACACGCCTGGTCGAGCATCTGGAGGATGCGGATATCAGTCATGTCCTCACCTCGCTTTGGCGCGTGCAGTCCTGCTTATCATGCCACTCCGACAGCTCTGCGAGTATCTGGCATGCCCTCGGGTGCAATATCCACAGCGCGACTGTGCCGGACATCGGCGCATGACGAAATAGCCGGCAGCGCTGAATTCCCTATCCGGATTGACCCGACTCAAAATTAAGAACAAATAAAGAACGTTTATTTGGGCTGCCATTGCAGTATGCAAACGCAGATTGAAATTGGGGACTGCCCGAACAAAGGCAAGGACGAGGCAAGCTCTATATGGTAGTCGAGGTTAACCGATCCATAGATCAATGCTCGATTCTCTGCGGTGCCTGCGATAAGTTGAAACGCTTACAAGTTCCGGGAATCAAAGGAGATTTAATGCTCAAGCGCCCTGATGCCGCTCCTTCACCCTCACAGGATTTCCTGAACTTCGTCGACGGCCGCAGGTTCTCGACCATTATGGCCGACCCGCCGTGGCAGTTCGTCAACCGTACAGGCAAGGTCGCCCCCGAGCATAAGCGCCTTTCGCGTTACGGGACTATGGCTCTCCCGGAAATCATGGAACTGCCAGTCGCCAAGGCGTGCGCGCCTACAGCTCACCTATACCTCTGGGTTCCGAATGCACTTCTTCCTGAAGGGCTGGAGGTCATGAAGGCATGGGGCTTCCAGTACAAGTCCAACCTCGTCTGGCACAAGATTCGGAAAGACGGCGGCTCTGACGGTCGCGGCGTCGGATTCTATTTCCGCAACGTCACCGAACTGATCCTCTTCGGCGTACGTGGAAAGAACGCTCGCACTCTCGATCCGGGCCGATCACAGGTGAACTACCTGTCATCACGCAAGAGAGAGCATTCCCGTAAGCCTGACGAACAGTATCCTCTTATCGAATCCTGCTCACCTGGGCCGTATCTCGAGATGTTCGGCCGAGGCGTCCGCAAGAACTGGGCGACGTGGGGCAATCAGGCCGACGAGACATACGAACCTGATTGGAAGACCTATGGGTTCAATTCCGCTACTGACCGCGTGGCGGCCGAGTAATCAATAAGCGACGTCTGCTATTCCTTCTTTGACCAGATTGTCGTCTTCGCGCTCGATGTCTTCGAGTTCGAGATTTTCGTCGAACGTCACGATGGCTGATGGCAATCCGACCAAAACGAGCGGGCACGGATTGCCGACGCCGCGATGAACACGGTCCTCGAGCTTGGACCAATGCGTCGTCGCCTGACCGTACTTGTCGGAAACGAACTGACCGGCCCACGCTTCCTCATAGGATTGACCCGCCTTTATACGGCGATCGACCTCCTTGTTTTGGCGAGCCGTACGGCTCATTCCAAAGGCGACTACAGCCTCGTGGGAATTCAGGCCGCGCTCGGTCGCGAAACGCTGCACCATTGACTTGAGGTCGTGTTGCATAGAGGTGCCACGTGTGATGATGACGCCGACCGATATCGCTCCGTCGGCATGCAACCGTTTGAAGTTCTCCAGGTCTCTGTCGAAGAACGGGTCCTTGTTGTTCCACTCGATCTCGGCCGCCACGACGCCCGGGGCAAAAGCCTTCACATGATCGATCTCGTGGCTTATGGCCTCGCGGGCAACGCCGTTGATTCGCTTCTCCACTGTGAAGTTCATCTTCGTCCAGCCACGCTGCGCGAGCGCTCGGCGAAGACGTTGGGTGCCCTGTGACTCGCCGCCGCCAGATCCTACGATTTCCTCTATCGGGATCGAGAGTGCTCCAATCGCTTCCTCCAGATCGGCGACGGCGTCAGGGAAATCGACGCTCAGGATCGCCCGGGCATGGCTATGGATATCGACTTGGAAGCCGCGTTCAATAAGGGCATCAAACATCTATGGATCGCAGGTTGATTCGGTATACTGATAGTACCAGCAGGATGCGTCTCGTGCGATCGATCAAGGAGGCGTGATCAGGCGGACGTTTGGGAAATACGTCTTAAATCGTCCTACGTCGTTGGTCATGACCGGAGCATCCTCTACCTCTGCTATTGCTCCGATGAAGAAATCAGGCAGCGTGCCCGTGCGCTCACCCTTGTTTTTGCGGTACTGAAGGTGGGCTCTCCCAGCTCGAAACATAGCGTCGTCATTGTTGTTTGGGTAACGCTCGAGTCCTAGTTCGGAAATGAACGCGTTCACCTTCTCGACGTCTTCAAGCGAGACGCTAACTTCACTATAGACGACGTCGGAGATCACGGCTGGTCCCTCCTTCTTGCATGCCTCCAACTCCTTGACCGCCCAGTCATGGATTTTCTCTGTTTTCTTCAGAATGGCGATCAGGACATTGCTATCGATGAACGTGGTCATTCACCCCTCGTCAACTTCATCAACTCTTCGGCCGTCATGGTAGGAACCACTCCAGCCGCCTCCAGCTTGTCGAGCGCCGCACGTGTTTTGCGGCGCACGAAATCCTCCAAGTCAAACTCGTCCAGATCGTCTGGTCCGATATCGTCAAATCCGGCATACCTTGCCAGCATCGCGCAGACTGCAGGTATGCTCTTCAGAATGCGGGGGTTGGTCACGTGCACCGCGCCGCGCGGTCTCGGATCGTTAGCGGCGAAATTCTGGACGTCCGGCAATAGCGCCTTGGTTCGCTCCTTAGCCGCATCATCGGAAAATCTAAGTCGGCCGCCGCATGCGTCATATAACGAAACGAGATGTTTGATGGCTAAGTCCTTCTCTAGGGACCTTTTCCCCGTGAGTTCAACAAAGCCGAAACGCCGGAGAAGTGGGCCGTATTCCGACGGCGGCGTCCCGATCCTGTCGATCTTGCGATCCTCGATAATGCGGTCGAGAGCCAGGAACAAGCAGTCGACCCACCACCGTTCGATCCTTGAGGTGGAGAACTCTCGGATACGGCCTCCCTGCAGAAGGTAGTTGTAGTTGGTCGAAAGCTTTCTGGTGGTTTCGGCGACGTATCGCTTGTCGCCAAGGACAAAGGATTCAATGTCGTTGGCGCTGATGCCGCGAGTTTCCCAGTTCAGTGTTCTCGATATGCGCTCCCGTATATAGGCATTCGCCCATAGAGCGGGTCGGCGCTGGTCCTTCATCTGCCCTTTCCACTTGCCTACGATAGAAAGGTTAAATGCGAACAACGCAAGCTTGTCGAAGCGCGCACTATGCCTCCAGTTGATCGCCTGGAATACTAGCTCGTCTGCGACAAGGTAATCGGTGCCACGCTCCTGGCGGTTGAATAGGAAGAAGTTGATGGGAATGTATTCAGGCCTGCCAAGCGGACGGACGCGCTGCCTGAAGACCTCGCGCGGGACGTCTTCCATTTTCCCATCGAAGCCGAGTTCGATCAGCTCATGAAGCTCCGACAACCCGGCCGAGGGACTACCCCAGCTGAAGTTTTTCGTGAAGCTCCCCGGCCTCCATATTTCGGTTTCCTCGGCCATCACTGTCCATGCTGTAGAATCTGCTGTGATCCTATCCGGTACAGGTAAACATTCAACCTCAAATGGAACGCGCTAAAACCCGGCGCATTTTCACCTCCGTCAGGACAACGCATGCTCCCGTCCCGACGGCACGGGCTCCATTAACTCCTCGATCGCAATACCCGCGTGCGTCGGCTTGCCGGAGTCCGCTGTGCCCGGCATACCGTGAGTTCAATTCCCCTCTCGGAGGTCAATATGAAAGCCGTTGTATTCTCGGACCTGCACCTCGCGTTCTCCTTCCCCGATCCAGTCGACCTTCCTGAAGACACGGACGTCCTGGTCGTCGCGGGCGATGTCAGTGCGCCCGTCGGCAAGTCGATGGCATGGCTGCACAAGCGTTTTCCAAACGTGCCGACGGTCTACGTAGCTGGGAATCACGATCATTACGGACAGGTCTACGCAAAGAGTGTGGAAAGCGGACGTCGCGCTGCCGAAGAGTTTCCGCACATCCATTTTCTGGAAAACGACGAGGTCGTTCTCGACGGTGTCCGCTTCCTTGGCGCGACGATGTGGACAGACTATGAGCTTTACGGCGACATGCGGCGGGCGATGGAAATCGCGCATTGGTCCATGAACGATTTCAGTCATATCCACGATCTGGACGGTCTCGGTCATCTCACGCCGTGGAAGCCTGAGCGGACGCGCGTGCTGCACCATGAGAGCCGTGCGTGGCTTCGTGATGCCCTGGCGCGTCCGCATGACGGGCCGACGGTCGTCGTTACACACCATTGTCCGCATCATCTGTCCGTCGCGCCGCAATACGCGCACGACGACCTGACGCCCTCGTTTGCGTCTGATTTCGACGCAGAGATCAAGGAGTTCCAGCCTGAACTTTGGGTTCACGGGCACACGCACGCGAATTTTGACTACGTAGTACCGGGGACGTCGACGAGGGTCGTCTGCAATCCGCGGGGTTATGTGCGGGATAACTTCGATCGCGGTCGCTCAGTCGAAAACCCTGATTTCGCGATGTGCAAGGTCGTCGAGATCGGGCGTTAACTTTCCGATCGCTTTAACTCGACGACGAGACTTGCCGGAGCCCTCGGTGCCCGGCATAGGTGGTGTCCGAAACAGATGGAGGCAGACATGGCACAGGCACATTTTGGCTCTCCCGCGCATCAGGCCGCGATGGGAAATCTCCCGGGGATGATGCTCATCGCGGGCGCAACCATGGGCCTCGCGCAGGGCCTTTTTAACGCGCTCGACGGCATCGCCGAAGCCAAGCACCAGCAGGCTCACTACGACGCTCTGGGAGCCGCAAAGGCGCACGCATACGAAATGGAAGACCTCGCGCGCGCTGCCGTCCTCGCTGTCGCCGAGCTAGAGGCCGAAGTCGCATCTCTGCGCCAGGCGTGTCAGCAGCGCCAGGACGTCATCGTGGCCCTGTCCTCGGGCCGCGCGTAATGGTGACAGATCGCGAATGGCAGCTCCTGCGGCGGGAGTACGGCGATCTCGCGTATGAGGAGCCGCATCGGCATGCAGAGATGTTGGCGGCGCTCCGACGGCCCCGTCTCGTCGTCGATAACACCGCCAAAAAGTAAGCCCGCCAAGTTGGCGGGCTTTTCATTATCTTGGTGCGGGTGCCCGGAACTCGCTCTGGCGATCTTTGAGCATGTTCGCCCTGATCTTCCAGAGCACCCTCTCATGATGAGATGCGTTCCTCGGAGGCTCGTCGTCGGCCGCCGTCGGCACGACGTCAGGGTCAGGAGCGACTGCGGGGACGCCGTGGATGCCATGAGGTTTGCCCGACATGAACTTGCGGACCTGACCGACGCCAGCGGTCGCCAGAGACCTGAGCGCCTTATCGTCCATGGATACGAGGCTCGCGAGGACCGGCGGCGGCAAGTCCTTCGGCAGCTTCATGGTCGCGCGGTCGTCACGGTGAGCGCGGCAGTATTCGAGCAGCGTGTGGATGCCGTCGCGGTCCAGGGTCTGGACAGCCGCGTGACGCTTACGAGCCTCGTTGTACTCGTCTAAGACGTCGGACTTTTCCACGGTTGGGTTGAACTGAGGCAGCGGCGGCTTGGTGGAGATCAGTTCGAACGGGAACCTAACTGTCGCCACGGCGACGTCCCACGACCATTTTCCGACTTTGCCGATCATCTGGAATGCGGCCGTCAAGGCCGCGGCAAAACGTGCAAGCATGTAAGCATCTCCCATTGCTGTTGCGCTACTACATTTGACGAAGACGAAGAAAGATACAAAATATTCTGTCGGCTATCTTGTATATGTCTTTGCATACGGCAACGATTGTAATGCGAGCATGATCGAAAAATGGAGATATACAATGTCAGATGCTATCGCGGCGCACGCCGCATTTTCCGGATTACTCAAGAATTGCGTACTGTTCTCGAGCGACTACATCAAAGTAGTCGCTGAAGGTCTGGGCAAAAGCGCGCAGACGGTCCGTCAATATAAAGCCGCTCCTGGGAGCAAGTCGCACAGAGTGCCGACTGCGGAGGTCATCGAAGAACTCCGGGAGTTCGTGATGCACAATCACCGTCGTTACAACACTCACGTTCCCCACGGTGCGGTAGCGTATCGCGTGGAAGGCGCGCCGTCTAAATTACAGTTCGGGAATTATTTCGTGGCACTCGACTACGCCGATCGTTTCGGCGGTGTCGTCAAGGCTGATGGTGGCGAAATCCCGACGCTCGACGACAGCGCGCGTCAGCGGCACGAGTGGCGTGAGATCGCGTTCGGCGGGCTGGTCCCCGTAGATGTGTTGGCATCTATAGCTGGCCTCGACGTCTACACCGTCGGCTGGGTCGGTCGCGAACATCCTGAGCACGGCATCCAGCCTACGTGGCAGATGGTCTGCGCCGCACGGTCCGCCGAGGCGCTCGAAGATATGAGGAGACATGCAGCATGAGCGGATCGTTTGCAGACTTCCTCAAGTCGAAGGGCAAGGCCGTCGTACCGCCGTCCAGGCCAACGTCGAAGCCCTATGTGAGCCGCATCGTTTACCTCGTTCGTCGGCCCGACGGATCGGTCGAGGAGCGCAACGGAGCGCCGCCGTTCATGTTTCAGGATGGGCGCTTCGTGGTCGAGAGGATCGTCCTACCGAAGGATCACTATTGGCGGGGTTCGCCAGAACATCTCCGCCGTCTGGATGAAATGAAAGCAGCAAAGGGAGCCTGATGGCTCCCTTTTTCATTCGTCATCGTTATCCCGTGACCAAGCGTCGAAGGCTTCGGAAAGCTCATATTCTCGGTCTGCGATAAAGTCCTCGAGATCGTCGTCGAATGCGAACGGGCCGTAGTTATCGCGGACAAAGTCGTGGAACGTGTACTCGGTCATGTCGTCCTCCCAGAAATGAAAGAAGCCGGGGAAGGAAAGCCCCGGCTCCACACAGCAACACGTTCAAGCCGCCTGAGGAAACTGCCTGCCCGCTATATCGATGATGTGGTCGGCAGAGACAGGACACAAGCGCCGCCGGCCGAAATTGAGGTTACGGTTTCCAGCACCCGTTTTGTTCGCCCCAGAGGTTGCTGGTCACGATATCGCGCTTGGTCTGCTCGGACATCGCTTCGATGTCAGCCGAGGACGGCCGGATCGGACGCCAACCCGTACAGATGCTGCCGTCAGTCGCGCACCCAGCGAGCAAGCTCGCGGTCAACAGAAGCGCCGTCCATCTTGCGGACCGTCTCATTGAGGTCTTCCTTTTCCCTGAGTTTCTGGAGGTCTTCGGCGACGTGTTTGGCCTCGACGTCGGCTTTTGCCGAGGCATAGAGACGCCAGTATCCAGCGACCAGCAGCGCGGCGATCCCGCTCCATTTAAGGAGCGTCTTGCCGATAGACGTCGCGGTGAACCAGGCGAGGAGCGCGGTCATTCTGTCGTCTTCCTGCGGAGCGCGTGACGGTTCTCATAGACTTCCCAGACGACGCCGATCAGGGTCGCGACCGCGCCCGCTACGGTCTCGACCTGCGAAGGATCGAGGGTCGAACCGACGACGAGGGAGCCACCGACGACAAGCGCCTGGCGGATGAGGATGATAAGGGCGGTCTTAGGCATGCAGGGTCTCCTCGGCGACAGCGGCGTAGGCCTCGGCACGGTCGCGGTTGATGCTCGATTTCCGGACGAAATAGATGACGGCGGCGACTAGGACGGCGGCGACGACGCAGAGCGCGATGACGGTGACGGTGCTGACGTCCGTAACTGCGGCGCTGCCTGCCGATGTGGCGGCCGGGACAGCCGTCGATCCAGCGGCAGTCTTCTGCGCCGTCGAGTTTGCCGAGGCGACGTCAGCCTCGGCTTTGGCGACTGCCGCGATCCCGAGAGAGGACATGCCACCTGCCGCGAGCGCCATGGCGACGCCGTTGGCTTCGACGCCTGCGATACGACGTCCCCATCCGCGACCGAATACGGACCAAGTCTTGAGGCTCTGAACGAACGCCAGGCGCTTAGAGCAGATCGCCTTGACGGTTTTCACGGGGTCAGACGCCTTCGCCTTGGCGACGGTCTGGGGGCCTACGACGCCGTCGGCGCTGACGCCGATCGATGCCTGCAACCACTTCGCGCCACGGCTGACGCCGGAATTAACGGCAGCGTCGAGGGTCGCGTAGTCCACGCCAGCGGGCAGATCGTCGTAGCGGACCTTGTCTGCGTATTGGGTTCGATAGATCGCCTCGACTTCTGCCTCGGTGATCTCGCGGACGGAGCACACGCTAAGGTGCCTACGCTTGCGATAAGCGTTGTAGACGGCCTGAGTGACGCCGTGGTTCGTCGCTCCACCTGGATCGGACGGATGATTGACATATCCGCCTTCGTCGCGGCGGAGGTGTTTCATAGCAGCTGTGTAGGTGGACGCGACCATCGCGAGGCTCTCCCGAATACCTCGACATGGTCAGTCCGACGGGGCGCGTGAGACCCGGCGGAAATGAGAAAGGCGGCCCGAAGGCCGCCGCGATCTCAATCTTCTTCGTTCAATTCCGGGAACCACTGGCTTGCGTAGTCCCCAACATCGCCTTCCTTAATCTTGGAGAGTTCGGCGATCGAGACGTCCAACGCTTCGAGCGCCGCCGCAGTCTGCTCGTATGCAGACAGCAAGGCACTCTCGACTTTCGCGGAAAACAGATCGGCGTCATCTTCCTGGCGCTCGGCATCGACTTCGTCGTCGTGGAGCGTGTCGATGTCGCTCGACACATCGCTGAGCGCGACGTGTACGGCGAGGAGCTTGGTCTTCGCATCGGCGATCTGAGCAAGGCGGGCTTCGTTCATTTCAGGTGTCCTTCTGACTGGTTACAGAACTCACCTGGAGTGTTTGATACCTCGTTTCAACTTAAACCGAAAAAATAATTGACGGCTCTATAGCTTTGCAAACGCTTTGTGATTTTGGATTGCGAAATTTCGCAATTGGAAATCACAAGGTCATGCGGCGAGACGGTTTTCGGCGAGGTCGCCGATAGCCCGGTACCTGCCGTCAGCCGTCTGGAGAAGCATGATGCGAGTGCCATTGTCGTAACCGACACCGTGGCCAAACCCCCACCTGGTGAAACCATTACGGTTATAACCCTGATCTTGCTTGGACGAGATGCCGGCCGTGTGGGAGTCGCCTTCCATCTCTGGCGCGTGAGCATGGCCTTTACCGGATGGTCTGCCGATCTGGGTGAATGCCGACGTCGAGCCTCTAGCGCCTCCCACGCCATAATCTCCGTGATAGCCATATTCGCAGTCTCGGATGACGTACGAGGTTCCAGAAGCAAGGAACACAACGCTATCTAGCAGGCCAGCGCCGCGCATTGCCCATTCGACAATGTTGAAGTTAGCCAGACGGTTTCGGATGGCACGATGCCAGGCAGCGTTGATTTCATGCCAGTAGTACGAGTTCGCCGGGTCTTCTTGTCCGCGCTTGTCCTTCGACCAGCGGCCGAGGGCGCTGTCGTGGTTCGACTGCACCATTACCGACGTACACCATTCCCTATGCATCTCGTTGATGAAGTTGGCGGCGTCGCGGACCTCATCTTCCACGTTCTCCTTACCGGATACGTAGGCTTCGGCCATCAGGTGGGGATCGGCGATATTGTGATGATTCCGTCTGTGGAAATCGAGAGCGTCGTGGAAGAATGAGAAGGACGGTCGCAAATACTCGTAGATGCTGTTCTTCGTCACGACCTTCTTCTGCGTGGTGCAGTAGCCAAAGCAGGCCATGGCGATGACGGGGTCGAGTTGTTCATGGTGGATATCGCCCCAGACGATAGTCGCGACGCTACAGCCTCGGAAGACCTGACCATGTGTGACGAAGGCGTCGAGGTCCTGGAAGGTCCCATCTTTGTACGCGACTAGGTGGCGGAAGAAGACCTCGCCATCGGTGTCCACTTCGACGAGGAGCGCCCCATAGGTATGTCGGGATATGGCTTTTCGGCCGGCCGTCCGAGGGGCATATGACGGCAGCGTGCAGCAGCCTGTCGAAACCGCGTATCGGGCTGGATCGGATATCGGCCTCGGGATCGATTTCAGTGCGATGCGGGCCGCGGGGACGACGACATGCTGTCCGCGATTGACGGTTTCCCATCCGCTCAAAGGCTTCGGCGATGTCGGCAGGACGTTGGCGTCGGCGACGAAGAGAAGGCTCGGCGTAACCCTGACGCGGTCATGGACGATGTAGTCGCGGATTTCAGGGGCGAAGACGGCGCTGGCGGCGGCGTGGTCTTCGAACAAGCCCTTTTGGTAGGTAAATCCGGCGACGGCGATCTGAGCGCCCAGATAGTCGGCATAGGCTAGGAGGTTGTCGAGAAACGGTTTGAAAACTGGGGTGTCGTCCTGGGCGGCTGTCAGAATGAAGCGGTGGACGCGGCCGGGTTCGAGATCGGCGTCGATCTCCGGGATCGAGGATATCCGAGGCGGCTTGGGCTTCTCCGGCTTCGCCTTCTGGGGCGGCTCGGCGATCGGAGCCTTGCGAAGATGCTCCAGAGCCATCCTGGCTTCGTGGATCGACCAGTTGAGACGCTTCGAAAGCGCGCGACGGCCAAGGTCTTGTAGTCCAAGTTCGCGGATTTTTTCGGCCCGTTCCGCCACGGACATCGTCATTCTCGTCATTTATCGGCCTCCTCAGGCTGAGGAAGACGTTTTGTTGGCAATATCGAGAAAGCAAATTCCGCCGGCGGAGGAATCCTGAGCATCAGCCGAGGCCAAGTTTTTTATGGATAATCGGGATGACAAAAAGCGTTAGCCCGGTCCAGATGATGGTGAACAAGCCGAGCGCGCCCTGGACGTAAGCTTTATAGCTGCTGTTCGCTTGCTTGATCGCGGCGACGTCGGCCTTAATTGCGTCGATCTCGCTCTTCATCGATTTTTGGGCGTCGATGAAATTGTCGAGTTTCTCGGCGATTTTCGCCTGACCTTCGACGATCTTCATGAAGTGGTCGATGGTGATGGGGTCTGCCATTGCGGTGTCCACATTCTGGAGGTCTTGTTTCTCCAGAGAAGATCATCAAGCGGCAGCGTGAGGCTCGTCGGAAATGTGGGGTTTGGCCTGGTTGATTTGGCCCTCGGAAAACTCGTCGAGCGCGTCGCATGCTGCCTCGAGCTTGGATATTGCCAACCTGATCCTTGTGGTCTTATGGGTGATGCGATTGAGGAGCCTGGAGGCGGACACGAGCTGTAGGGTGAAATCCTCGGCCTCCCGATCGGCGAAATGTCGATTGCGGCGAATGCCCTCGATCGCGAGGTGGCATGACAGTCTGGCCGATTCACAGGCCACCCACGCCAAGGGATAAGTCCTCTGGCCGATTTCGGGGAGAGCCTTTCCGCAGGCTTCTCCCGCGGCATGCAGGATGTTGAATAGTTCGGCGAAGTCGCCGTCGTATCCCGAGCGCGCCATGGCCGGGACGAAGTGGCAGATGGGCGTCACGCCGAGTTTTTCGGCGGCATAGGACAGCTTCCAGGTGCCGAACTCGTCCATCTTCATGGCCCGCAGGCTGGCAAGGTGTCCCGTTCGCCAATGCGGCATGATCTTCTGGATATCCACGATGGTCATGTCCCTCAGGAACACGGTCCTCGACAGCGCCTCCGCGAGGCCGATCTGGATGTTCTCCTCGATCGGCGACATGCTCCTGGCATTGTCCTTTACCGATCCGTCGCCCTTGGATGTACGGGAATATTTCTTGCGAGCCTCAGTCATGTCATTTCCATCGCCGATGGACCAATGATTGGCCGCCGGCGGAAATGGAACAAGCCGAATGGTCACACGGGAATGACCTCAGGCGCACGTGGAGACCATGCCGCCCGCTCATGGTAAAGCGACGCGCTCGGGGCCACCCAGGTGCGGAATGTCTCGGCTGCGTCGATCGACTGGTGGATGGTCGCGTTGTCGCCTTCAACGAGCAGCAGGACGCCGTGGTTTTCGAAAGCTGTCCACGTCTCCCAGTTCTCGGGCAGCGTCACGAACGTCAAGGCGGTCTGGTTGTCGAGACCGAGACGAACACGGAGGACCTGGTTGATGGGACGTCCCGATGAGTGGACGAACATGTAGTCAGCCATCTTGAGAAGACGCGCGCCGTTGCTCGGCTCGAGCGAGGTGTCCCAGACGTTTTCCGATGAGTGGATGTTCTGCGGATGCGGCATCCTGGGTCGCGGCGGGAAGTCGGCCTCGGTCGCGCCATCCGGGCGGCTGTTCACATGCATGCGCTCCATGCCATCCGACGTCGTAAAGGCATAGCGGCCGGGGGCATGGTAGAAGGCATGCCGATAGAGGATGTTCTCCACGGTCACGACATTCCCGGGAGACAGCTTGCACAGGGCGCTGACGGAACCCCAAGAGTAGGAAGCCTGGGCGTTCCTGAAACCGTTCACGGCGGCATTGTCGGGTGCCTTACGGGCCTCGTCGTAGCGGATCGTGGCGATGAAATACGTGGCATTCTTGGCGCGGGCGAAGGTCGAACCTATCACCTGACGACGGCTGAAAAGAACAGGAAGGCTTTCAGCGCCTGCGGGGATGAAGGGGCGCAGACGTGGATCGTCAGGCAGCGTGTGATACCCGATGGCGCGGTCGGACGACGCAATGGTCATATAGCAATCTGAGGCCTCGGCGACCTGCGTGTCGTAGTACGGGACGACGAACGACCCACTGACGACCTTGTTTCCATAGTCGGCGTCCGGAAACGCATCGACGCCTGACCGGTCGAGAACGACGCCTGAAGCCCAGTCCTCTCGGAACATGGCGCAGAAGGTTCCGTCAGGGGATTGCGGCTCGACGCCGCCGACGGCGTGGGAATACTCGGGGCGCACGAAAATGTTGGTGCCGAAGGCGCTATCGTAGAGCGTCACACGAACGGCACCCTGATCCCCGATGCGGCCGCCGAAGGACAGCAGGACGTCGCGAAGCATCTGCACCGGATTGGAGCCGCTCGCGCGGTTCTGGGCGCTGACGTCGGGAGCCAGAGGGTCATACGGTGGTGTGAACCATTTCTGCGCGAAGCTGGAGAAGCCTCCGCGCGATCCCGCTACGATACCGTCGCCGACGAAACCGAGATATCCACCGTTCGATTCCGTCACTGAATAGTCGTTGGGGAAGGTCAGATATCCCTCGGCGTCGGGGACGACGCGCAGGCCGATACCCTTCACCTTGGCGTACCACTGCGACAGGGACACCGAGGTCTCGTATTTTTTCCGGATGCGGGCGAGGACGCGACGGGTCAGCATCAGAAGCGCATGCCTCCCTCGAAGCCGAGGACCACGTTCGACACGGGATCGAATAGGAACGTGAAGACATACAGCCCACCATAGTTCACTGGCTGCGATCCGTCGGGGTTCAGCGTGTCGGGTATGGTGGCCTTCTCCGACCAGCTGACGCCCTGAAACGACGGGATCGATCCGCCTGAAGGTACCGACAGCATGAGGACGCAGGACCACGTCCGCATGCGTTCGGGCGCATCCTGCCGTGGGGTGGCCGCCGTGGGGAATTCCGGCATAGGCAAAATGATCGTAGTCTGCCCTGCAACGGAGACGCGCCATATCTGGCAGCGTGTCGGATCGAGGGCAACGGAACCACCGTCGGGAACGTTGAGCACGACCATGGTCTCCGTATACGCCCTGATCTCGACATCGGTCAGCTCGTGCCATCCGTTGCTCTTATGTGCGCCCTCGGCTTTCGGGAACGCGGGAGCCGTGGCACCGACGGTGCGGATCGGTGGCTGAGACTGAAGGGTCGGATCGCCAGCGTTGACGCCTGCTGTCGACGTGACGTTCGGTCCTGGGGAACGCTCGGGCGTCGCCGCACGGCGGATGCCTGTGGTCAGGTCGGTCATGCTGCACCTCCGAGATCGATCTGCCGTGGTCCCTCGAACGGGATCGCAGAAATGATTTCCGCTTCCAGCAAGAGTTTATCGTCGGACGCGAGTGGGACAAGGTCGAAAGACAAGTTTGTCGGTACGTCGGATATCAGCTTGCTCGGATCGGTGGCGTTGTCGTCGGTGCGACCTGCGGCGGGGTCATAATCGCGTTCCTCGATGTAGGCGATCTGATCGGCGACGGCGTTCTCGACATTGGCGCGGATGACGCCGCCGGCGTTCATAGGCGACGGTTCGAGCGCTGACACGGACGGCAGCGCGACGACATCCCAGTCGTCACCCGTCAGTGACGTCGAAACCGTGCCGGCCGGCGCAGGCGTTGCCTTGCCCGATCCGAGGGCGCATTTGATGGTGATCGAGCAGATATGGTCGTCGTCGTCAGCCGATATCGTCATGCGGTAGGCGGTGACTTTGCCCTCGAGGAAGTCGCCTTCGATCGCCAACCGACTCCTTGGGATCGTGAAGCGCGCGACCTTGCCGATCCACAAACCTTTCTCGATGGCGTCGTCGAGCGGCACCTCGACCGTTATCTCGACGGCGCGCATGCTGTCGGCGAGGACGGCGCGGCCCCGCATGGCTGCGGCGAGCAGCGTCCTGTGGCCGCGTACGGTGGTCAGATATCTGTCGAGGTGGACGCCGCCGAGCGGGGACGCGTCGAGTTCCTGCTTTTCCCAGTTCTGGACGAGGACCGGTGGGAAGGACGTCGTATCGACCCGCTTGAAATCAAGCCCCCAAGTCGCGGCCGACATGCCAGCGGAAACACGACGCCAGTTCGCGCTGCCCTGACGGACCACCGCTCCGACGGAATAATAAGTGGACGACTTCCATGCCGGAGTGACGTCGTCGATCGTGACATCCTGACAGTCGAGGTCTATAACCTGCCTGCCGCCCTTGCCAAGGGACGTGTCCTGAGCGCCCGAGCGGAGGACAATTTTAATACGCTCGGTGCGGGTCTGCTCGGCCGACCAGGAGAGGCTGATGTCGGGGTCGTAATAGACGATGGGAAGCTCGACGGGCCGCGCTTCCTTGGCCGTGAGGTTCGAGTCGGTGATGTACTGGTAGTTGTCGGACGAGCCCTGAAAAGGTCCGGCTTTCTCGGGCTGGCCTGCGGGGTATGTCCGCACGAGCGACGACGAGCGCACCGAATAGCCGTTCGCGTTCGCCAGTCCGTCTCCGACGCGGGGCCAGCGGTTTTCAAAATCGTCGGGTGTCAAGGTGGCGACGACGTCTTCGAAAGCCTCCTCGACAGCGTTGGTCGCGAAGACGATCCCGGACAGCATCTGCTTCCAGGTGGCCGTGACGTTGACCTCGACCTCTTCGAGAGCGGGAGCCGTCACCTCGGCGGAAAGGCTGTCGTCGTACCATTCGAGGCCGAAATCGATGACATCGAGGCCGACGCCAAAGATATCGTGCAGACCGACGGCATGGGTCGCGGGATGGAAGGCTATGACGCGACTCTGGCCGTCGAGCAGTTCGACGGGGTCGTCACGCTTGTCGGACGCGATCAGGACGTCGTCATAATGACCCTCGTTCTTGGTGGCCTGCAGGACGACGAGCTGGGCGGCTTCCCAGTCTCCGGGCGCGCACTTGAACAGCAGCGTGGCGCTCTCAGGATCGCCGCCAAGAGGAAACGCGTCGACCTTGCCCTTAGCCAGGAAGTAGACGTTGCCGTTCCGATGGAGATACGAAAAGAACGCCCACTGCTTCTTGCCGGGATTGGCGAGGCCGCCTTCGGGCGGGCGCACGTCGATCTGGAAGGTCGCGAACTCGTCCTCAGAACTCGGCCCGAATTCGATGCGCTCCACCTCCAGATCGAAGCGGCAGTGGACGGCTGGGTCGAAGACCTCGTCCTCATCGACCATTGCAATATACGGATCGCCCCAGGCCATATCAGACCTCGCGCAAGTTCAGGGTGGCCGAAACCATAGCTCCCCATTCATCGTGATCGATATCCCACTCTCCGACCATCCAAACGATGATCGGCCGGTAGGTGTAATTCGTGGCCCCCTGGGGAGCGACGGCCTCATCTGCGCCGGAAGGCACGATGTCACCATTCGCGTCACGCCAGATCACGGACCCGGGGACGTGCGGTCTGGAGAACGGCTTCCCCGCATCGCCGGACAGTTCGGCGGCGTTATGCGTAGTCAGAATGGCTCCTGACCAAAGCCCGTCGAACGCAGGTGGATACGTGTCCCCGAAGGTGATCGTTGAACGGTACTTCCTGAGACTCGGACGGCTTCGATCCTTCAGGTCCCCGTTCGCGAGACGGCGCTGAGCTACAGGCGTGTCTGGGGTGATCGTCTGTCCGAGATTTCTCGACGACTGCGGAACGATTCCAAGTTCGAGAAAGTCGAGATGGGTTTCGCCGTAATACATGTCAGCTCCTCTTCCAGCGTGCGGCCGGTCCTCGCGATGCGGCCGCCGACCTGTTCATGGCGCGGTTGACGGCGCGCACGGCGTCGCGCTCGGCGAAGACCTGGCCGATGCGCTGGCCGCCAAGGGCGAGATTCCAAGACCCCATGTTTTCCATGCCTGATGATGCCGGAACCATCTGACCCGCGATGCCGCCGGTGGCGAAATGGGTTCTGGGGATCATGAGGTTGTTAAGACCGTGGATGAAGTTCTCGCCGTAGTGCGTGACGGCACGGGCGTTGACGACACCTTCGCCAGACGAGAGCCACGCCCTGATCTTGTCGCCGACGGGGCCGCCGGGGCCACGGATGATCCCGCCTGTTGCAAGGCGCGGAGACTTGTCTGCGGAACCTATCGAACCTTGAGTACCAAACGATGGAATGGTCTCGGAAATGCGTCCGACAGCATCGGAAGCCTCCGCCGTGATCGCTCTCCATAACGCTCGGAAGCGGTCGCCGATCTGGGTCGCCAGGTCGTCGAAATACGGAAACAGTCCCTCGAAACTGTCGGTGACGTCGGAATACGCCAGGGCTGGCGCGAGGTCGAACGAGCGCCACAGGCCATGGAAGACGATGCGGGTAGCATCGACCTGCTCTCGGAAGAAATCGGTCATCCGGCTCCAGGTGGACTTGGTCTTCTCGAAAGCCGCAGCTTGATACTCGTCGCTCGAGTCCCACATGGTCTTCATGGACGCTACCGCCTTGGCGGTCTGTGTTTCCACGTAGTCCGCCGCCGTGCCGGCCTTTTCCATGCCGTCGGTAAGGGCGTCCCTAGCGCGGTCGCCGAAGTCCGCAAAGGTGTCTGGCATTTCGGCCATGGCTTCCTTCGCGCTGTCGACCGCGTCGGCCGTGGCGTCCTTGACGTCGCCGAACGAGGTCTTGAGCGTGCCGCCAAGGCCCTCGGGGAGCTTTGCCCCGGACTTCACAAGTTCGTCCAGCTTCTTCTTCGCGGCGTCGAGGCCAGCTGTGCCGAGAGACGTCGGCATGCTCAGATCGGGCAGAGAGACGTCGAGGGACGACATGCGATCCTGCGCCGCCTTGATCGCGGCGATCTGCTTCTCGTCCATAACTCCGACGGTGTCGGAGATGGCTGCGCCCATCTGCTCGCTGGTCAGTCCGTATTCTTTCCGGAGATCGGCGAGCTGCTCGGAGACCTTGGACGTCGTGTCCATGGCCGAGGTCTTCATTTGCTCGCCAGTCAGACCGTACTGCTGCTGCAGCTTGCGCAACTGGTCGCCCATGGAAGCGGTCGCACCGCTTGCGGCGTCCTTGCCCGAGGCGAACATGGCGTCCCACTTGCTCGTGCTCTCAGTTGCCGCCGTGCTGATCTCGGCCTTCAGTTCCTTTACGTTCTCCGTGACGCCGCCGAAGGCTTCCGAGCCCTTGTCCTTTATCGTGCCGAATGCCTTCTCCATTTCCTGGCGGCTGTCGGCGGCCGCCTTTTCCATGGCGGCGTGGTCTTTCTCGACCCGCTCGACGGTCTTGCCGGACGCATCGAGAATACGGTCGCCCGCTTCTTCGAACGGCTTGGAGATTTCTACGGGATCGATAAGCCCGAACCACTCGGCGATCGAGCGGATGGCGCTTTTAAAGGTTTCGACGGGGTGCAGGATCGTCTGGACGATGCCCTTCATGGCGGACCAGAGCGTTCCAAAAACCCACTTCAGAACGGCCCAAACCTCATCCCGAAATTGGTAGACGACATATCCGATACCAGCGATCGCGACGGCGATAGCGGTTGCAGCGCCGATCATCACCCACATCGGCGCGGTGGCTCCGACGAACAGCGTCGTCAGCCATGTCAGCGCCGGGATGATCGCGCTGAAGATCAACTGGCCGACCGACCTCAAAACACCCGCAAAACCATTGACGATAAAGAGCGTCGTGGAGATCGCCGTCGCGATCGTCTGAAAGATCGCGGTCGCTTTCGTCAGGTGCAGGATGAGAAACACGAGACCGAGCTGGACGCCACTGTCCAGTCCAAGCGCCTTCGCGACGGCGTCAAGGCCCTTGTAGAACGTGACGAAGATGTCCTTCACGGTGGTGACCGCGACGACGATATCGTTCGGCAGGTTCTTGAACAGGTTGACGATGGTATCGCGGTGCTGTTTGACCCAGTCGGCGATCGGGCCGAGGAACGCGAAGGGATTTTCTTTTGCAATCTGGTCACCGTTCAGGAGCGTGGCAACCGCCACTACGAGGTCGGAAAACGCCGAGGCGATAAAGGCGACGGCAGTCGCGATCTCGTCACGGTAGTTGACGATGACGCCCGCGACCGCACCGACGGCGATGCCGAGGCTGCGGATCGTCTCGCCGATCTTGCCCGCCCACGGCATCGAGTATTCGCCCTTTTCCCCGGACATGCCCTGTCGCAGGTTGTCGAAGGCAACGGCAACGGTCGCCGCGATCTCGGCAAGGGTCGGAAACTGTGATTCTCCGTAGCCGGCCGCCGCGACGATTGCCTGGGCTAGCGACCACGCCGCAGCCGACGCAGAGTTCAGCGCCTTCCAGACGTCGTTAAGCCAGGTCGCTCTGGTGGCTGTCTTACCGCCGATGATGTCGAGAACGTCGGCAAGGACATCCTTGACCGTGCTGAGTGCCGGGACGAGCTTGCGGACCCATCCGCGCTCGATCTTTCCGATGTCGCCCATGAACGCGCGAGCGATATCGGCGGACAGGCTGGTGATGTTGGCGGCGGCGTCCCCGACGATCTTCGCGATCCGGTCGCCGCTCTTGGCGAGGAAGGCGGCTGTCTTCTCGGAATTCTTCGTGAGCTGGGGCAACAGGGCGTCGCCGACCTTGTACGAGATGCCGATCAGGGCTTCGCGGACCTTCCGGGATTTCGCGATGAGATCGGACGCCTGCTTCGACTGGGCTTCCGTGACCGTGGTGCCGTACTGGTCAGCCTGTGCGGAATACTTGCGCAGACCCTCCGCGCCGTCCTCGAGGATCGGCAGGAGCTTCGTGGCGCTCGTCCCGAACAGGTCGACGGCGGCGCTGGCGCGGAGGTTGTCCTTGGGGATTGCCTTGAGGCCGTCGGCGACTTCGTCGAGAATCTGGTCGGTCGACTTGATCTCCCCGTTGAGGTCGCGGACGCTGACGCCGATCTGTTTGAAATAGGCCTCGGACGCGCCGCCCTTGGAGGCGTCGATGATGCGGTCGGATAGAGACTGGAGACCTGTGGTGATGTCCGTGACGGAGCCGCCAGCCAGACGGGTCGCGGAAGCTAGCCGCGAGAACGTCTCGGTGGAGACGCCAGCCGCGCGGGCGAGTTTGCCCATTTCCGAAATCGAGGACCCGACCTTGATACCGAACCCGTTGACGGCAGCCACAGCGCCGACGCCGAGGGTAGCGATCTTGCCGGAAGCGTTGACGGCGGCCTTTCCGAGTTCGGTGACCATGCTCGATGACGTCTTGATGATCGTCGTTAGGCCGCCGACGGCGTTCTTCATCAGGCCGAAGCTGCGGACCCCGACCGTGCCGGTCGTGCGCAGCGTGGTGTTGGCGACGCCGACAGACTTGGACAGCCCGTCGCCGACCTTCTTGCCCGCATCGCTCATGCGGTCGGCGGCGCGTTCGAAGTCTGCCGATATCGACGCGAACGAAGCCTTGATCTCGTCGAGACCCTGGAATCTGATCTTCGCGTTGATGATGGGCTGGGTCACTTACGATCTCTCCAGGGAAGGTTTCCGTGCAGGGCGTCGAGCCTCTTGGCCGTCGCGTCCGACACGGGTACGGGTGCCGATGTTTCCTCACTGTGAGACCGTTCGGGCGCGTGACGCTCGGTGATTGCGGATCGGAAACTTTCAATAGTCTTCTCGTCGCCACGCGAGGCGAGCGTCGCGATATCCAGCTCCCGAAGGCCCTCGTAATCTTTCAGGTGCCTATGGATGTGCAGTCGATGCATGATCTGCCGCGGTGTCATCATCCAGGGATCGGGATAGCCAGCCTCGACGAGGACGGCGCAGGCCTGGTCGAGCATTTCCCACAGGCCCAGAGACGGACCTGTGGAAGGTTTGACCTGCGACGGGTGGCTTACTCGGCTGCGACCTTTGCCGGAGCGGGCTTCTCGACCGTGATCCCGAACCGAAGCCCCAGGCTCGCCAGCTTTTTTTTAGAGGTCTCTGTGTCGGGCATGATGGCGGCGACGATGCCTTCAGCGAGTTCGAACAGCTCGTCGGGCAGAAGGGAGATCACGTATTCCTCGATCTCGGCAGCGGCCTCGGCGTCGGCCTTGGCGGCCAGGCTACGAACACCGATCCAGCGGGCCAGCGCGGGCACCTTGCGGAGGAGACCCGGAATATCGACGTCGCCGGTGGCGAACCTGCTGAGGTCTTCATGGCTGACTTCGGCTTCGACGCGTTCGATGATCTCGATGAGGCCCGGCGGGCTGATTTCCAGTTTGGTGTCGCCGATGACGACGGTGTGGGTCCGCTTCATCGCCTTGAACGCGGCGAGGTTTCGGTGGGCAAGTGCGGTCATGGTCTCTCCTGTGGCGCATCTCCAGCGCTTGGATCAGGAGAGCGCGGCAGGCGCGCGTGAGACCCGGTGAAAATGAAGAAGCCGCCAACGAGGGCGGCTTCGCAAGGTCGGATGCGGCCGATCACTCGTCCCTTAGGTCCATGAGGACGCCCAGCCCCTGAGAGGTGTCCAGCGCCGATCCGGTGAACTCCACCGAGTCGAAGTCGTCTTCGCCGATGAACGCCACCTCGTTCGCAGGCGATAGTTCGACCTGGTACAAGTGGAGCGCCTGAGGAATGGAATCCTCGCCGACGTCGCGGACGATGATTTCGAGGGTGTTAGAAGATTGAGCGCCAACCTTGGCCTTCATTCTGGTACCCTTGGCGATAGCACCCTTCGTACCGCTGATCGTCAAGACGGCTCCTTCGGCAAGACCCGCGGGCAACTCGAAGACCTCGACGATACCGAGTTCAGGGTCTACCGTGCGGAACTGGCCAGCGGTGAATGTGGTGGAACCCGAGGCGATCCCAGTGACTTCGATATCCTGAACGCCGACGTAGAACAGGCCGACAGCTGCCGTCTCCTGATACTCGAAGTCTCCCGCGTCCTGTTCGTAATCAACTGCGACGCCGAGGATCGACATCATCCTGACGAACTGGGTGAACTGGTAAACCGTCATCGACACTGCGGAGTCGATCTGAGTGACGCTTTCCTTCGCCTTGGTGCGCACGCGAGCATTCTTCCTGTAGCGCGCCACCTTCGTGGACGTCAGGTTGAACCCGAACTTGTCCACGTCACCGAACTGGCGGAAGGGCGTGATCGCTACGCCGTTCTTGAGGACGCGGAAGATGACCTCTGCGCGAGACATCTTGTAAAATTTCGGGCTGAGGACGGAATAAGATGCAGCCATGTGGCGACTCCCGGTTAAGCGTGCATCGGCACGGAATTGTTTTGTTCGGTGGTCCGCCAGGTTGCCGAGTAGAAGAGCTGCCTGACGGAGACGACTGAGCCACGATTGCTCGTCGTGCCCGATTGAGACCCGGTGGAAATGAGTTCGGAAACCCGCGCCTTGCCGTCCGCGCCGCGCAGGAAGGGTTCGTCCATGAGCGCCTTGTCGATCCGCAGGCCGAGCGCGCGTTGTACGGCCAGAACGCTTGTGTCCCTACCGTCATGAACGAGGCTGATGGCAATCTGACCATCGTTCTTACGGGGACGATGACCCTGTCGTCCGCCGTCGCGGGTTTCGGTCTGGGTCGTTGGCAGCTGGACGCGGACGCACGGCCAATCTTCTGGAGTCAGAGGTACGTGCGCTGATTCCTCGACACGACCTCCGAACTCGGGACATTCGGCGACGATGCGGGCGATGATGATGTCCACGATATCCTGTTCGATGCTCATCTCGGGGTCGTCTCCAGATCGATTGTCACCAGGGCCACGCCGTCGGGGCGGATGCCGTTGCCTTTGTCAGCGATGCTGTAGGTGACGCCTCGGACCTCGAAGCTATCGTCCTTCTGGATGTCGAGGATGTCCGAGGGGTCGACACGCAGGGTGTTGAGCATCGTCTTCATCGCGTACCCCCGCTGGCTCTCGGGGAATTCCCGAGCTTTCTGCCTGACGATGGCGCGGATCGTTCTCTCGCCACCGCCGGCGGATTTCAGCACGACGTCCTCGGCGTTCCCCGTGGAGAGCAGCGTTCGGGCGAAGTCTTCAAATCCGGGTGCGCTGGTCAGGAGCATGACGTCACAGCTCCGATGCGGCCGACCAGAACTCGTCGAGGCCGTCGGCGTCCATACCGATGGCCGTGGCGAATACTATCACCAGGGGGTGATCTCGGTGGAAGCTCGTCGCCCCGGTCATCAGCATGCGTGCTGAGAACTGGTCGACGCTGGACAGGCCTGACACGATCGTCTCGACGGCAGCGGGGAGCGTCCCGGTTGCTACGGCGGCCAATGCCTCGGCCTCGGATATGCGACCGTCGATCGCGAGCTGGTGGAAAAATTGACGATCGGAGATCGGCGGCGACGGGATCACGACTTCTGCGATCTCGAAATCGTCCTCGACGTCCTCGTATGTGTCCGTTTCGGCGTTGTAGCGTAGACCAATACGTGCCATCACCGTCTCCATCTTGTTGTCACGGACCCGTCGTCCCATGTCACGCCTGCGGTTCCTAGCAGCAGACGGATGCCCGTGATCCCGACGCCGACGGCCGTCGTGACATGGCAAGAAAACATACTTCGGTTTGCGGCGTCGAAGACCGATGATTCGATGCGCCAAGTGTTGCCGAGCTGCCTACGCAACCTGATACCTCCCGACATGTACCCGTTCGCCAGCAGGCTGCCCGCCAGGATGGCGGCGTCGCCTGGACTCTCAGCGACTGATGACAACGTCGATCCGGCCAAGTTGTTGAGGTAGCCATAATAGCCGCTCGACAGCAGCGACCCGGTCTCGCCGTAGACGCGAGCGTACATACTCGACGTCGCGGTCGTCGAGACGCCTTGGAGCGCGAGGTCGAGTTCATTGGCATCGGAAGAAACATTAGTTAAATCAATGAAATTCTTGCCGCTCAGGCTGAGCGTGCCGAGGCTGACCCAGCCGCTCCGGCCGATCGCCGTGTTTAAATTTTCCCGCGTGATCATCTGAGAGATCATCTCAGCTTTCGCAAATTCCAGCTCGGCTTTTGAGACACCTGGAGAGCTTGGAGAACCCGAGTTGAACATTATCAGGCTCCCAAAATTGCAACCATCGCGCTGCCCGTAGCGGGTTGCGCGAGGAAGATGCTGAGGTCTCGGCTCTCGCCGATGGCGTATGTCAGCCGCGACGTGCCGGAGCACGGGCCGACAGGGTAGGGGTTCAGGGCTGGGGTCGCGGCGGGGTTGTCGCTGTAAAAAAGATTGACGATATCCGCGCTCTCGATCTGAGCGATGACGACGATTTCCACGAGCTGTATGCCGTCAGGTATGACGAAATCAGCATTATGAGACGCGCTCGAGATGAGCTTGATCTGGGCGTTCGCGGTATCCAGCGGCATGACCGGAATAAGCTCGGGATCGCCGAATATCGTTTTGGTCGCAAAGCTACCCATTTGAAGACTCCGTGTTTCCCTTGAGGATGGCGTCTTTTAATGTGTGACGCTCGGTGAAACGAAACGGCCCCCGATTACGAAAACCAGGGGCCTGAGGCATGCTCGCGCGGAGATAGACGCGTCATGCAACGGGGTCTTCGTCGGGTGCCTGGACTTCGGCGATTTCTACTGCCGTGATCACGGCAGCGTCGGCGCTCTGGAGTTCCGACGCGAAATCGACGCCGATGTTCGAGAACACGGTACCCGGCCAATGAAATCTGCCGTCGTGCTTGACCGTCCTGGTAAGCGTGGCGTTGTAGAGTTCCTCGGTCACGATCGGTTCGATGGTGTTTTCCGACGGGGTTGTTTCGGGCTTCTTCGCCATGTGGCGTCTCCTAATTCTGATGACAGTGGACTGAAAGAGGCCCCGTTTCGGCGGGGCCTCGTTTGGTCAGCCGAAAACCTTCATGGAGAAGGAGCCGTTCGGACGTGTCGGGACCGGAAGAGGCGACGTCTGCGACAGCAGCATGCGCACCGACGGATCGTTCTCGACCCAGCTCTTGTGGAAGATCGACACCGCCTGGATTCCTGCTTCTTCGTCGAGGATCGCGCCGTATGCACGCAGTCCCTCGATTGCGTCCGAGCCTCCGACAACGGTGCCAGGTGCGAACACGGGCTTCACGGTGTTGGTATCGGGGTCGAGGTAGTATTCGGAATACGTCCAGACGTTGAACGAGCCGAAGTTACCGACGAACTTCAGGCCGTTCGGCACCGACGCCAAACCCAGGCCGCCAAGCTCGGCTGTCGGCGCGCCGGCGGCGCGCCGGATGTCGAGGATTTCGGTGACCTGCTTGTTGCGCCTGAAGTACTTCGTTGCCACGGGGTCCATGACGATATCGGTGACGGGAGCGCCTTCGAGTTCGTGGACGCGCTCGCACGCAGCTTCCAGGTCGTCGATCGGCGTCGCGCCGTCCTCGTCCCATTTGTCAAAACCGGACAGCACGATCGATAGGCTATCGTCGCGGCCGAACCTGACGACCTTTTCCGCGTACCCGTCACCCTTGACGGTGACCTTTCCGTCCACGACGGACTCGACGGCCATCAGGTTGAGGCGGCGATCGATCATCTCCTTGTGGTCCGCGATCGTCGCCAGGAGCGACGCCTGACGCCGCTGGAACGGAGTCAGAGGTGTTTCGAGGCCTTCTCCGATCGCGCGCTTCAGGGCGTCAGCCGGACGCAGCGGAGTCTTAGGCTTCACGTAGGCGGGACGGAAGGTCGCCGTCTCGTAGCCGTCGCGCTCGATGATTTTGCCCTGCGACGTCGGAGCGACGAAGGGAGCGATCTTGCGCTTTTTCACTTCGATATCGAAGTGGATTTCCTCGGTTGCTTCCAGCTGCTCGGTGCGGAACCAGAGGTCCAAGATGCCGAGCTTCGGAGTGATAAGCGAACGCGATGCCTTGAGCATGGCGTTGGTGCTGTAGATGTCGATAGTCTTGGCCATGGTTATGTTCCCCCCGCCGCGATTAGATGTGGATGCTGAGCAGACGCAGCGCGTCGCGCGTGCTGTCGGCCGTGTGACCCGCGCCAAAGGTCAGGTTCCGGGCGAGGAACTGGCCAGTGAGGTAGGAGGTGACGCCGACGTCGGCAGCCGATGCGTCGGCCTCTTCGTCAGCGAGGATGGCGAACGGCGTCCCCGATCCATCGGTGGCCGCGGCGACCGACAGGACGAGCTTACCGGTGGCGGTCACGCGGCCAAGGACAGCACCGCGCGTCAGGTTCTGGCCAGCGGCCAGGACGCCGGGGCGTGTCACGAGCGGGAAATCACCAGCGATGATTTCCTTGACGACGTAGCTTGTGCGGGAAAAAGATGCGGACATCGGTGGGTTTCCTTACCTGGTTTTGATGCCGAGCATCTTTGCGGTTGCGAGGAGTTCGTCGCCGCCGTCACGGGCCGACCTGGTCCCCTGACTGCCGGCACCGAGCTTGACGTTGCCCTGGGCGCGCAGACGGGCGTCGAAGCCGTTGCCCTTGGCGGACGTGGCGGTCTTCTTCGGCGAAGCGCGGAGCATGTCGGCGGCCGCCTTGACGGACATCGACGTCGAGAGGGCAATATGCTCGGCGAGCTTGCGACGGCCGACGGCGGCCGGGTGGCCGAGGATCGCGGCGATACGGGCCTTTTCACCCTTCGCCTTGGCCTTGGAGGCCGGAACGGGTTCTTCGTCTTCGGCTTCTTCCTCGTCCTCGGCGTCGACCTCTTCGTCCTCGGCGGACGTATCGTCGTCTTCGCCTTCGGCCGTGGTGTCGTCGTCCTCGCCTTCGGCGTTGACGTCATCCTCGTCTTCGGCGTCGAGTTCTTCCTCGTCCTCGGCGTTCTGGTCTTCCTCGGCGGCCCGCGCCTTGGCTTTGACTTTCAGGCTCTTGGCTGTCGCCTTGATGAGACCCATTTCGTTTCCTCCCGTCACCGCCGGCAGAGCCGGGGCAGTCGATTGATTGGTGTTTCCGAGTTCGGAGATCAGGCCTTCCAGGCTGCCGACCGCGTCTGCGAGACCCGCATCCACCGCCGCCTGGCCGACAAAACATCCGCCTTTCCCGAAATCTGACAGGACGTCCGCGCGTGAGACCCGGCGAAAATTCGCGACGGCGGAAACGAAGACTTCGGCGAGCGCGTCGACGTTCGTCTGGATGGCGGCGTCGCCTTCCTTGGTGCCGGGATCGGCGTTCTTCATCGGCGATTGAGAGGAGATGAAACGGTATTCCTTGATGCCGCTCCGCTCGTAGGCGGCGCTCGCGTCCATGATTGTCGCCATGACGCCGATGGAGCCGACGGAGGACGTTGCGGAGACCACGACACGGCTGCACGAGGAAGCGATCCAGTAGGCGGCCGAGGCGACCATGCCCGTGCCGTAGGCGACGATGGTCTTTTCCTGAGCCATGGAATGGATGGCGTCGGCCAACTCGGCACAGCCGGTCACCTCGCCACCGGGGCTATCGACGTCCAGAATGATCGCGCGGACGTCTGGGTTCTTGACGGCAGCGTTGATGTCCCTGATCAGGATTTCGTATGAGCTGGAACCGGAGAAAAGACCCCACCAGGACAGCTGCCTCATTAGGACGCCGCCGACTGGAATCACGGCAATGCCGTTGTGTATCTGGCCGTCCCAAGCTCCCTCGAGCTGGTCGCCCCATTCTTTCGCGATCGCCTGAAAAGACCGTTCCTGCTCCTCGGCGCGGGCGAGGATCGCGCGCATAGCCGACTGCTCGATAGCCCAAGGCTGTCCGAGGTGGGACGTCGATCTGAAAAGCTTGAGCATCTGTCACTCCTGAATTTCTATCAGGAGACGCCAGCAGGAACGTGTGAGGCCCGGTGAAAGTGTTGCGGCGGTCGGGGCCACACATTACTTGTACGTCCACGGGTAACGGGGGACGTCATGACTGAACTATTCGCCGAAATACTCAGGCTCTGGGAAGTCCTGAAAACGATCCTCGCCATCCTGAGCCTGATCGGCGTGTCGATCGTCGCCCTCATCGGGGCGGCCTACGCATTCTTCAGGTACCTCGGGGCGAAGTGGATCGACCAGAAGTTCGCGAAACAGCTCGAGGCCTACAAGTCAGAGCAGACCCGAGAGCTGGAACGGCTGCGTCACCGCATCAACGGCGTCTTCGACAGGACAAAGCGTCTTCACGACCGCGAGTTCGAACTTCTTCCGGACATCTGGGCGAAGCTAGTCGATGCCCGAGACTGGGCTGGCGGCTACATGGCGGTATTCCAGCAATACGCCGACATCGGCCGTATGAACGAGGCGGACCTCGACGAATTCCTCTCGGGCACACGATTCTCGGAAGGACAGAAGCGTGGTATCAGGGACGCGACCGACAAACAGAACACCTACATCGGTATACTGGAGCGATACCGTTACGCCGACGCCATGGATAAATTACGTGAAGCGAACGCCTCGCTGTCGAAGCACGGCATCTTCGTCCTGCCCGCGATCCGCCAGGATATGAAGACGTTGATAGACCTGATTCACTCGGCGGTACTCGAACATCAGATCAACCAGGAACATGACGTCCGCCCGCGCATGCGCGAAAGCGCGGACAAGCTGAAGGCCGAGGGCGAGCCGCTCTTCAAGAAGATCGAAGAAGCCGTCATCGAACGCCTATGGGATTCGACGACGACAACGGTCTGATATCAGCGGTCGTGTTCCTCAGGGGTCTGGGGCGCGACAGCGACGGTCTGCTGAATGACCGCGACGTCGAGGTTCAGTTCCTTCATCTTGTTCAACTCGGCCGCACGCTGCTCGAGGACCTCTTCCCAGTCCTTGCCCTGTTCGGCGCATTCGTCCTGAAGCGTCGAGATCGTGGCGGCGATTCGAAGCTGCGCGGCCTGCGCCTCACGGACGGGGTCGAGCCAGCCGGCACCGTCGAAGATATAGTTGCACCGTGTCCAGGCGCGGCGGTTCTCGTAGAAACCCGGCGCTTCGACGAAGCCTCTGCCAACGGCCTCCTCGATAATCATGCCGACGACGGGAGCGAGGAAGTGGGATTTCATCCATTCCCGTGCCGTGCCGACCGTTCTCTGCGCGGTATTGAACGCCATCTTCAGGGAGGTGTAGGAGCCGCCCGTGAAGTCTCGGAGAACAAAGTCTTTCGGCAGCTCGAAGCCGCCTGCGGAGATGTGACGTGCGACGCTGTCCATGAATGCCGGGAAAGCGGTGTTCGGTCTTGCCGGGTTGTGGGAGGCGAACTTGTCGCCCGGGAACAGGGGCATGATAGCGCCCATCTGCATTTTCAGCTGGTAGTCGGCGCGGTTCTGCATGAGGGCCGCCGCATCGCCGCCGAACATCTCCAGCAGCGACGGCATGTCCATGGAGGACTCGGTGAAGGCGGCGACGATCGCGTTGGCGAGAGCGGCCTGTAGCTCGGCCGACTCGTATTCGCTAGCGACCTTGAACTTGGGCATGACGGCCGCCAGAAGGCTCAGGCCGCGATGCTGCTCGGCTCTTTCGCGCTCGAATTCGAGCATGAAGCGCGGACGTCCGAATTCGTCGTAGGCAGGGATTTCCTCCCACTCGTACTGCTTCGGGTCGTATCCGAATACACCATCGGACTCGTGCGACTTACGCACCTGATACGCCACCGCTCCGCCGTACTCGTCAATGCGGACGCCGGAACGCAGGTCGACGGTATCGGGCTGGTCCTTGTCGTTGCAGATGCGGTCGGGATCGATGATCTGGTAACAGGTGCCGAACTTCGTACCTGGACGGTCCGGCAGATAATGTGGAAGGAGCGCGAACTCGCCTTGTATCAACTTCGTTCTGAAGATCAGCCGCATCATGTCGAGCAGAGGGCCGTGACCGCTGGCGTCGATAAAACGCGAGTCGAGATGCTCGTGGACGAGGTTCTTCACCACGGACGCCCACTCGTCGGCCTGCTTCTTCGTAATCCCGAGCGCGCGGTAGTCGGGCATCGGCTGAACGGTGACGCCCGTGCCGATGGCCATGTCGAGCCACACGCCGATACCGGACTTCGCCAACGGCTCGTTGCGAACCATGTCGCGAGCGCGTGCATCGATAGTGTCCTTCTCGGGAAGCAGGTCGCTGTCCGCTGATCCACGAGGCGGACGGAACGCCTTCATCGCGACGTGTTCCTGCGACGCCGCGCGATAGGCACTGTCCTGCGCCGACGTCGACATACGACGCATCGGAGAGCCGTCGGCGGCGAGGATCAGGTTCGAGACGTCAGGACTGGAGATGGAGACGGCCATGGTCGCGGTCTCCGGTTACGCGATGTAGATCGGGCCGCGAACGCCGACGCCCGTGAAGCGAGCGAGCTGTGCCTTCATGTCGGCGATGTGGCGTTCGAGGGCGGGAAGCGACGCCTGGCTCCACTGCTGGGTGTTCGTGCCCTCGGCGCTGTATGACAGGACCACGAGCTGTTTGCCCATCGCGATCTGGTGCTTCGCCATCTCGGCTTCCGCGATCCTCATCTGGAGGGTCAGGATTTCCGTCGTCGCCATCTCAATCTCCTGCTGTCGCCATAGTTCTCATGGCTTTCGGAAGAGGCACCAGACGCTGCGGTTCTGGGGCTGCTCCTGTGATCGTCACAGTAGGACCCGTCGTCCGCGCTTGAGGCACGGCGATAGTGACGGGCTTGGAGACGGTGGTCTTCGGCGAGATGACGCCGACCTTCGAAACAGGCGGCTTAGTGATGGGTGCGCCACGGTCGGAGGCGGCCTTGGCCTCCTTGATGGCGGTGGCGGCATCCACCAACTCGCGTTCGAAGCGGGCAAAGTGCGCGTCCGTCATTCGGCTCCATCCAAGGAGCTCAGCGCCGCCTCTGGCATAGTTGTGGCCGTCGAGAACCTCGGCGCGGCGACCTTCCACGCGATCCCACCTGATCTTGGTGATGCCGCCGTTGGAGTCACGCTCGATGACTTTGCGCTCCGAGACCAACTGTTTGCAGATTTCCGTGGTGAAGGAGCCACCCTGCACAGGCATATGTACCCATCCGTCTGGGGATACTTCCGATATCTCGGGGCGCGGGATGGACAATGAGCCCATCAACTCGCTCTTGAAAAGCGAGACGTCCACCATGACCACGGGGATCGAGCCGACCTTCGTGGTCTTTCCCGACGAGCCTTGAACCGGTACACCCTGGTTTACGACCTTGACGCCGTTAAAGGCCTGATCGGCACCATCCACGCCATCGCAGCACATAACGATCAACTGGTTTTGCTGCCGCACCCACGGCTTCACGACCTCGGGAATATACCCGGTATCGACTAGAACCTTGCGGAAGCCGAGTTCGACGCCGTCAACGTTCGTGTAGGTGCGATGTATTTCAGTAGCGGCGAGGTCCCATATTTCCTTCGTGTACATCGAAGACGTCGGGCCGTAGATGCGGATGTGATCGATGAGCCAGCGCTTGCGGTTGCGACCCCATCCCCAGACCCCGAGCTCAATATGATCCTGACCGATATCCATTCCGCCTGTGAGAAAAAGGACCTCGCGGGGTATCGGAGCGCCCTCGGGCAACATCTGATACGGCTGCGCGCCGACGTCGCCCCGCGTCCAGACGACATCCCAGTCGACACGTTCGGAAACCTCGACAGACGGGAGCGCCAGATCGACGTTGCGGAATTCCGCGATCCTCGACGGGTTCCCTTGAACACCTTCCCACTTGATGGCCATCTCGTCCCAGCTGTACCAGCCAATCGGCGAATACAGGGACGGCAGACGATAGGAACGGACGCCAGGCTCGACGTTCTCCAGGTCCTTGCGCGTCGGTATCCAACGCCCCTTGGCGAGCATGCCGGTCTTTTCGCGCTCGTAAATCTTGCCCTTGCAGTGAGGGCATTCGTAATGGACCGTCTCCTTTGCCTTCCCCCATGTCCATTTGAGGTTTTCGAATTCGAAGACGATGTCATTGCCGCAGCCGTCGAGGGGACACGGCATGAAGTACAGGCGCATGTCGCCCTTGAGCCAGCCTTCGTTCCAGATCACCGACGTCGACTCGTGTGTCGGCGTAGAGGTGAAGTAGATTTTCCGCTTGCTCTTGAAGGTGCGGGTACGGGCAATGGCTAGGTTGAACGGAGGGCCTTCGCCCTCGACGTCCACGGGCATGCGGTCGACCTCGTCGAGATAGAGGTCCTTGACGGGCATGGACATCAGGTCGCTGGCGCTTTGCGCCGATGCGAAGAACATCATGCCGCCGAGATACTCGAGCGATAGAAGGTTGCGGTCAGTAATCTTCTCGCGGAGGGATGCTGTCGAATTCAGGAGGGGTGCGATACGCTGCTTGCTGATCTTCTTCGCCGTGTCCGCCTTCGGCAGCACGAACATGAAGGGACCCGGATTGTTGTCGATCGTGTAGCCGATCCAGTTCAGGCCGGACTCGGTCTTGCCCAACTGCGCGCCTGCTATAAGCGACTGCTTCCAAACCTCCGATCCTGCGGACAGGTTGTCCATCAACTCGCGGAGATAAGGGGTACGGTCGGTGCGCCACTGGCCTGGCTCAGATGCACCGACGCCCGCAAGGATGCGGTTCTTGTCGGCCCATTCGGAGACCTTCAACCTCGCGGCAGGTTTGTATCCCGCAACGAAGGCAGACCTCGATACGAACGCCGGGTCGGGCAATCCAGGCAGCTCGTCGTCGAAGAGACGAGCCAAGGCTTCCGAAGTCGTGAGTTCATCGGCGTCTTCCGCCTCCCGGTTACGCCACTTCGTCATAGGCGGCCTGGATGCGGGCGGTTAGATGGGAGTGGACGGCAGCCTCGAGTACGACGCGAACCTTGACCTGATCGAGGCCGAGCTGAGCCGCGATATCGCCGCAGACGGTCGACGGCCAGACTTCCCAGGCGTTGCGTTCGGCGGCCCAACGGTTGGCAAAGTCGGCTTCGACTTCCGATCGATCGACGAGCCGGCCAACCTTCGTTTCGTAATTGAGGCGCTGTGTCAGCGCGAGAAAGTTCTCCTTCATCCTTGACGCGTCGGCGTACGAGAGGAGTTCGAAGTCGGGTGAATTCATGACCTCGGCGGCAACGTCGCCGATCTGTCGGGCTTGCTCGGTGCGTTCGACGGCGACCGCGAACGGATCGGGTCCGTCATCGAAGCTGTTACCCGTTTCCGATGGGGTAACGGACGGGGTAACGTCGCCGAAATTTCCGAGGCCGCGATCTCGGAGGAGCGCGATCGAGGCGTCGACATCGACCGTTACATCATCGAGAAAAACCAGAAAGCCTTTTGATTTCCATGTCGTTACGGTCTTTCGTGACACGCCCGCGATGATGGAGAACTGTGCCTGAGAGACGCCCGAAGATTTCTGGATTGTTTCCGACATTTCTGCTCCCCGTCGGCCAGGTCCTCAGGTTGTTACCTGGTTTTCAGGGCTCCCAGTGAGGGAACCCCGACGAACGCGAAACCTGTTGAAGTTCATGGCCTTAGGAGAACCTACCCCCAGGGGGGTGTGTGAGGCGTGGTGGTTCTTAGAGCTTCCAAGAACTCACTCAAAGTAGGTTCAAGCTCAAGAAGGCGCGCTTCTTCATCCGCCCGCTCGGCATCAATCTCCTCGATGTCATAGCCCATGCGACGGCATGCCTCGGCGCGCGAGACAATGCCCTTTTTGACAGCATCGTCGAGAGCGATAACCTGCTGAACAGGATCGAGTGTGTTCTCGTTGACAGGGGTCAAGAGCGACTGAAAAAGGGCAGTTGAGTAAGACATCACGAAACGATCCGCAGCGTCTGTCAGGAACGACTGCACCTTGTGTGAGCTGTCGAGCTCAATCTCGGGTGCGGTTTCAATTGCCATGGTTAGCAGCCCTCTCAGCTTCCTTACGATCTCTGCTGAACTGCTTTCGCCATCCATCCATCGTCTCGTCGCCGACGACACTGCCGATGAACTCAAAGAACGATTGGCGCTCCTTATCCGCTATGTTCTTCCGAAGTCTTTCTACGGCCCTGATTGCTGATCGCTTATAACCCAACGCACCACGGGCGCGCATGCACCATGCCTCATCGAACGCCGTGTCATGGACCTGCCTACTGCGCAACTTGACGTAATGGTCGAGATCGACGTCAATATGTTCCGCGTATTCCATGAGGATCGAGAGAGCGATATCGCATTCCTCGATAGTCGTGATTTCATCCACGAACCAGCAGTCCGTGATCTCGTGTCTGCGTAGAACTCTCTCCGTATTCGACATTGCAATCTCCCTTGTCGCTCAGGAGATTCTATGTCGGCCGTTAGCCTGATATCGCGCCGCCGGCAATTTTTACGACTGACCGAACACGAGCGAGAACGCCTTCTCGGCGGCGTCAGGGAGCAGCTCGTCTACGAGGTCTTCAATTTCCTCACGGAAATCAAGGCGCTGCTCATAGTCGGTGTCCAGCACCAGGGCGAGCGCGCGCAGGCCGCCGTTGCCATTGTCCGTAAACAGGCCGCGGATGCCCTTGGGCGTTGTCAGCCAGAAGCCATCGGCGGCCGCCACAGCACGGGTGTATCCACGCGGCAGATTGCCATGGGTGTCCAAAGGCGCGTCGAGAGTGGGCACCACGGCGCGGTCTCTGTGACCACCGTCATAGGCGTACTGGAGATAGCCGGCCTGTTGGTCCTTGACGCCTACAATGATCTCGGGCGTCGCGGCCGTGGTGCCTACGACATACAAGGAGTTCTCGGTGAACACCGTCGGACTGTCGAGATTGTCGCGGAGATACTGACGATGGCCGTCACGCAGACCGTCAGACATACCCCTGAGGGTCAGGGTAGCAGCGCGCCTGATATCGGCCTCGAGGGTCCCGAGGTCCAGTGTGTTAGGTTGTACTGTGATGCCTGCCATGGGGTTGCTCCTCCAATACGAGGATCGCGGAGCAGCGTGGGTGAAGCTTGGCGTTTCACGGGCAAGACCCCGGGGCGGCCCCGGGGTCTTGAAATGCTCCGCTATCAGTACTGATAGAAGGCCGTCAGGAAAGCGTTGTCATCGTTCTGCACAGGCTCCTTGGAACCTAGCATAGCTTTGAAGTCGTCGGCATGCGTCCTGATCAATTCCAGCAGAACAGATGCGTCGAACGGTCCGAGCGGCTCTCCGTCGTCCCCGTCAACATCCCACATCGGCAGAGTTTCTTCCCAGACGGCGTCATCGTATCTGCCGTGCACGTCTCCATCGCCTTCGTCTTCGAGGATCAGCAGCTGAGGACGGACAGCAATAACGTCGCCGATCTCGGGATCGCCGCTCAGGAATTCGACGACCTGATCGAAAATGTCATCGGGGTCGCCCTGGAATGTCGCAACGAAACGTTCGCCGTCGTCCTCAACATCATCGTCGTCGGTATCCTCATCAACCGCTTTCACGGGCCGCCGCTTGGCACGATGTTCGTCGAGGCTTAGGACTTTGCGATTTTCATCAGGATTATCAGACATGTGCTTCTCCATTTCCGCGCCATGTCTACGTCGTCTAAAGTAAAGACAGCGTTCGATACTTTGGAAAAAATCCGGTTAAGACCGTGGTGTGCTGGGAGGTGGAATGAGGTCCTCGGGAAAAGCGGCATGCAGTTCGACGTTCTCATTTATCGACGTCGTCGGCCATTCGTTATCGTCACGCGGGACAAGGTCAAAACCGGGAAGCGCCGCGCTGCCGTCGATGGCTACGAGCGTGGAAAACAAGAATCCGCTCAGGCGCTCGTGAACGGGATCGGCGTCAGGGTTGCCGCGGAGAAGCTGCTCGGGCGGGAGATCGCGCCAGTATGCGAGCATGGCGGCAAGGTGGGTGAACAGGCGCTGTCGGGCTTCGTGGTGGGAAATTGCGGGCATGAAAAAGGTCTCCATTCCGTCGGCACGCTACCGGGAGATGGAGACCTTGTCCGGGGGTTAACGGATGGTTTTGCTGACAGCTTCGCGGAACGCTTTGGCAGCCTGGACAACAGCTTCGACGTCGTCGAAGTCCAACATATCGTCCTCCAGAGCCTTGGCGGCGTCGAGTTCGGCGACGATAGTCTGGGCGCGCACGAGGCGCAGGATCGGGTCCATCTCCTCGGGCGTCGAGCGCAGCCTTCCACCCTTCGCGATCCGCGACGCGGTGTCGAGGCCGTCGTCTCCGATCGTCGCCTCCTTGGCCTTCCAGCCGTCATCCCATCCTGCCGACCGTCCACGGCTCTCGGCGTCCTCGGTGACGTCCTTGAGCATGTCCACGACAGCCGAGAGGACGGTCGGGTTGGCATAGCCTGCTGCCGTGGCGGCCTTGAGATCGTCCTCGTCGACCGAGTCGTAGTTGGCCGTCGCCAGTGCCAGAAGGCCCGCGATCGCCGAGATGCGGGTGTCGATATCCGGCAGGGACGGCGTGAGTTCGGCGGCCGCGACGGTGGCGACGTCGGGAGCGTCAGGCTTGACGACAGCCTTTGCGTATGCGGCGAGGTCGGCTGCTTCAGGGCGACGGTACTGGGGCTGGCAGAAGGCCGGGGAGCCAATTGTCCATCCCGTCTCAACGTCACCAAGACCGAGTTCAGGATACATGATGAGTTTCGGCTTAGGAAAACCCTTGCCGCGCTCGGTGAAGAGGTGCAGCTTGTCTTCAGCCGCTTCGCTCGCGTCTTGATTGAAAGGCGTGTTGACGACGCGGAAGGGCTTTTTATACAGCGTGTTCCATACCCATCCAGGCACCTCGTAACCTTTGGGGATGTAGACGATGTGCTCTGAGGTGTTGTCATCACATCGGCGCTTGTAGACGGTGACTACCGTCTGTGCATCTGGCGTTCTGGCTGGCTCGATTTCTATCCTGCAACGACTGGACTCTAGGCGATCGATTAAGATCGAAGTCGCGACTGTCGTCAAAAACGGAATAGATGACGTCTTTCCGTTTGAGGCCACAGGGTTCCGTGTCACGTAGCCGTTTGTCGCTCTCTGAAGGGTGACTCGCTCGGCATCGTAGGCAACTTTGAGCAGCAGGTTATCAGGCTTTTTGTTCAACTCAGACATCACAATCTCCCTTTTTGGTGTCTGAGTTGATTGTTGTCCTGGATTTCGCACGACGGGCGTCCGCCGGCACGATTCCTGAAATGGAAGACCCCGCGACGATGGCGGGGTCCTGATTACCAGAAGCAGTTGGGGAGACCCGACGGGGCCGTGGCGTCTTCCGTATCCAGTTCCCATTGCGCTATCGCCTCGGGCCACCAGGGGGCCATGTAGTGATCGCACTCGGGATCGTCACAGGGCGGCCAGGCGTCGTCGCCTGGTTCGGGGAATGTGGGTTTAGTCGCCGTCATACACGTCGTCTCCGAAAGCATTCACCCAATGCTTCACCGTGTTCCTGGTCTCGGCAATAGCCGACGAGCGTTCACGACGGACATGTCCCTCAAGCCGGGCCTTCACACGGGCGATCTCCAGATCGATGACGTTGTCCTTGACGGGGCGCTTCCACTCGGGGCGGCTGGCCTCGTAGGCCGCAAGGCCGCGCACGTGCTGCATCATGATGTCCTGCTGCGCATCGCTGTAGAGCGCCATGTGCGCCTCGATCGCGCGCATGGTAAGGACCATCACGTCCATTTCTTCGGTCGGTCTGTCCTGCATGTCATTTCTCCCTCTGACGCACTGACTACGGAAATGGTGTGGCCGCCGGCGGCGGGCTACAAATCATCTGATGGTTTTTGTCGACGGATCGGCTTCCCGCCGATGGCAACCATCCTCATCGCGAGATGCCTGTTTCTCGGCGGCTCTCTTCTGGGGATCAAAGGTGTTCATCGACATATCCTACATACGAGGGCCAAGGGGCGCGGCAGTCTGCTCCTCGATACGGCTCTCTGTCGCCCAGCTCGCCACCCAGTTCATGGACGGCATCGCCTCGACCACGCGCGCGACGACGTCCGGATCGGGGTGCGAGTTGCGAGGACCTTGTAGCTGCCGAATGACACCGCGCGAGACGTCGTCGACGTATTCGTCGCAGACCTCGATCGTCGCCACGGGTTCGCCATCCGAAGCCCTGACGGAGTAGTATCGGCATCCGTACTCTTCATGGAGACGGACGTCGTAGCCGCCTTTGCCGATGCAGTGCTGCATGCGCGCGCCTTCGACGTCCAGCGCGGCGGGCGTCAGCATCCGCACCAACGTCAGGCCGCCGCCGAGGTCCATTTCGACATGCTCGTCGTCAGGACCGAGCCTGATATTCGCGAGCATGGTGTCGCGACGGAGCGCCCATTTGTTCGCCTCGTACGCCAGCGCGGTAATCCCGGCGCACTTCATGAGCTTCTTGGGTCGCCCGAGTTCGTCGAGGTTCTCGATCCAAGGCAATGGCTGGGCGCAAGACGAAATGAGCCAGTCGATAATCTCGATCAAATCGTACTCGTGAACACGGGTCCACGCTTCGATACGGGCTTTCCATGTCTGCAGGACGATGTGCCGAGGACGCTCAGGCGGGACAGCGCCCTTGTATTTCTGGCGATCAAGGGCGCGCACCTGAGTGATGAAGGCGCGACCAATGCTGAGGTCGAGGAATTCTTCCATCCTGTCATGCACGATGTACATGTCCTGGAGGCAGAGTTCCTCGCGCAGCATGCGCATCGCCATCCTCTCGTCGTCCGTCAGTTTCATGGCCGTCTCCCCAGGTTGCCTTCGACATAGTCGTCTGAGGGGATGATGTCCGGGCCCCATGCATAGAAAAAGGCGGCTGGGGGGCCGCCTCTTGCGTGAAAGGTTAATGTTGGGCTCAGGCTGCCAAGGACGCATCGCCTCTAGGCTCTTCGGCGATCGCGAGATATTTCTCGGTCTGCTTCCACGAGCGAGGTCCTGTGCCGAACATTAACGTCTGAGCCGCGAGCATGCCTGCTTTGACATGCAGCTCCTTGGCTGCCCTGCTGATGCCTGCGGCAACGACCGCAGCATCTTTTTCATATCTGGCATGGGTATCAGCCTGCCATTGTTGCATGTCTTTAAGCATATAGGGACGTGCTAGATGGCCGAAGAACGCATCTACAAAGCAGAGATCGAACAAGTCTTCGGTCGTAGCTTGGCTGAAGTCCCGATCTGACTTCTTGGCGAAGAGCGTGTCCAGATCGGCCTGACGACGATGCACGTGGCCCAATATAACGGCGGAATCTTGGATGCTCGCCAATGTCTGAAGTAGTGTTGTCATTTCCATCTCCTCTGAGGCTTGTTGCTGAATGCCTCCTAACAACAATGGTTGCTCCATCGGCGGAATGAAGCAAGCTATTTGTATATATAAATATATATAATCGAGTTACATTTTTGGGATGTACTGATGTACTGTTGGTCGGCGTGACGCTGCCATGATTTCGTCGAATATTATTCGGTCGGAGAACGTACGTCTCGGTCCGTTCCTGAGCGCTAGAGTGAGCGCGCGATGTGTATCAGCCCAATAGGCGCTGACGTCGATCCAAGCCTGATCATACGTCAATGGACAGTTCCGTTTTGCCCGGAACGCGTTCCACGATGACTCCCGATGGTCGCAACGGGGCCAGCGGAGAGCCGGCGGCGACGGCGCGCAAACCGATATCGGAATGCCGCGATGACGGCAAACACGGATCAGTTCCTCGGCTACACGGTCGAGATCGACGCCACGGGCGTTATACGAGATCACGTCAGCCAAGTGCTTGACGCGATAATCGCCAGCGTCTTGCATTATGACCGCGATCCACTTCTCAGCGACAGCAGCTTCGTCAGGCTGCACCTGAGCGTGCAGCGTCGGCCACTTCGGAGCCTTGAACATCCTCGGAAGGTCTTCGAAAGGGACGTCCCTGGGAAATGCGTCGGGGCCGATAGCGGTTGAGATGTCCAAGTCGACGTTGGCGCGGATGGTGCCAAGGGTCGCCTCGATCTTGTAACGAACGACGGGGTCGTGTCCTGTTTCGATCTCCTGCGCTTCCGAAGACCAGCGGCTTAACGTGATGCCTTCGGCGGCCAGGCGCTCAGCGATGATGCCGAAACCGCGCTGTATCTCGCCGTTGCTATATCTCCGGACGGTGACGATATCGCAGTCCTGCGTCGGCCTGTCGGCCTGACCGAACTTGTATCCGCCTTTGATCATGATACGAGACGGACCCATTCCCGCATGCCAGTGCGCCAGGAAGCGCTCGCCGACGTATCGGGGAGCGGCGAGCTGGGTGTCCAGATCGTTGTTGGCGCACGCCTGCTTGAACGAATGGCCGAGTGCGATCTGGGCGGGGGAAAACTGCTTTCTCATCGGTGTCTCCTCAGACTGTGAGGAGATCGTGTTTCTGGGCCTTGCAAGGCACTAAGCAAAAACGCCGTTATTTCAAAATTTTCGATTCTGATTTGGGGAGTAATGGGGGGAAACGAGACTAACGCCTCAGAAAACAAGCGCAGGGAAGGCCGCCAGATGGGGTCCAGAGCTTTGGATGATGTGTAGGTATCAGCGAACTCGCCGATCAGGACTGGTAGCGTCGGCTCTTCTTGAGACGGTCCTGAAGTGCGGACCTCGACTTCGAGCGATCCATTCCTCGGATGTCGACAAGGTGGCTGATGGTAGCATCCAGGAGCCAGTCGGTGATCTGCCTGGGCATCACCATCTCGACGCAGGAGCCCGCGTCTCGGGCGGCCTTGTCCTCACGCAGGATGCGCCGGGATACCGACGCCATGGCCGCCGACAATGCCTCGTCTACGTCGCGCGCCTGAGGACTGCGGGCTTTCTTCCTCGCCGACCTCGTGCGCTCCGAGGCCTCCCTCTGACGCTCTGTCGTCTTGTACCACTGCTCCCTCGAAACCTTTGCCATCTCGCGCTTCTCCCGTAACGCCGTTATGCGCCCGATCTAACGGCGTTATCATGCAAGCGACAAAAACGGCGGCTGGGACACCCAAGACCGCCGCGTCATCTTAAATCTTCAATGGGACACATTTGACGTCCCGTTAGCTCCGGAACCACTATATATTGAGGCTCGATAAAATTTGCATAAATGTCCGATAATCAGGGGTTTATGCGATTCCCTCCGGGCAGCAAAGAGCAGTGGCAATTGACTTTTATAGCGAATGGGTTACACCGTATTTCAGTGAAATACGGTGCGGTTTGCCATGTTGCATAACGAAAAAACCCAGGTTTCCCTCAGGTTGCCGACGCCTTTGGTTGAGGAGTTTGATCGGATTGCCGTGCTTCTGGATCGAGATCGTACCTGGGTGATGCAGAGGGCCCTTGGTCAATATCTGGCAGGTGAAGGAGCGGAAGTTCTCCGAGATGCTCAAGGCATCGATGAACTGGATCGCGGGGAAAGTGTCGATCTTGAGGACGTGCTTGAAAAGGCTCGGACAATCGTCGATGCCGCCGAATATCGCCGTGGTCAGCGGGTCGGTTGATGCCTCCTGTTCGTTTATCCAAAAGCGCAGAACGCTGGTCTGCGGTCGTAGCGCCATCTGAAGACAGACTGGTGGGGCATTCGCCCCATTTAAACCAGGGCGTGTGCCTTGGCGAGTGTCAGCCGCAAGAACCTCAAGATATGGTTAAACCGGAGCTAGAGGTATAAGCCGTCACATTTGTCCCATTCGCACATTGGATCACATCGCCAGCGCCTTGATCCGACGTGCGCGTTCGGCGTCGGTCATCGGGGGGTACTTGAGGTACTTCGGCTTGAGGGTGCGGGTCCTACACTCAGAGCGGATGCTCATCGGAGCGCCCACCTGGACATTGAACACTTCGCCGAGCAGTGCCTCGATCCTGGCCGCGACTTCGCCGCCCTCATGAAGCAGGACCATCGCCGCATCGGCCAACGCCTGACGTGTGGTGTCGGCGGTCCTGATGACCGTCTTCATCTCGGCTTCCTTCGCGGCGCGCGCAGCACGGCGTTCCTTCTGCTCCTCGGACTTCCGGGCGCGGAACTCTTCAGGCGTCTCGCCCGACCGATCCTCGCGGACCTTGCGGCCACGCTTCATCTTGGGCTTCTCGGCGACCGGCGCATCGTCGTCCGCGATCATCTCTTCGAGCAACTGCTGTGTGTACGTCTTCATGTCCGTCTCCCTCGGCTCCACTGACACAAGCATGTCGACCGGCGGAACTTCACACAACACGAAAGTTACGTGTAACTTTAATTTCTTGGACCTACATGTAACTTTGCTAACGATGACAGAGTCGCCATGAACGTATTTCGGTTACAAGTAACTTTGCGTTTTAAAAACGCGTCGCGCACTAGGAGCGCTCCGCGCGACGACTCTCCCTGGCGCTCCCAATAGATAATGAAACCAAGGGGCTTCGCCGTCACGAACCCGAAGGGTACAGGACAGCGCTATCTTATGTGTCGCTACGCTCATAATGTTCTCTCGTCCGCCTGACGGTTACTCGACGCTTCGCCGCTTTGGACCTAAAGAACAAAAACAAGCGAAGCGCCCCGCTAGGCCCCGCCAGGGAAGACAGGAAACCCCAGTGTATTCTCTGAACCCATAAGGTCTCGAAGACGCTATCCAAGGTCTTCTAAGACAACCCCGTTACGCGCTCTAATAAGTCCTCTTATTATGATTCCATGATACCACCCTGGACAGACGAGCAGAGGCGGCAGAACTCTAAGGCCCGAGAGCAATACGTGAAATAATCCTGTCGTCGGCTATTGCGCCGTGCGCCATCTCGATCAATCCTTGTTTAACGGGGAGACGATCTTGGACTACCAGCAACCTACAGACATCGACGAAATGGGCAAGCCGCGGCATAAGATGCACGGCAAGCGCGGCACGTTCATGGAACACTGGAACCAAGCTGGCGTCCGCTCTGACTACATCTGGCAGCTTTCCGGCAATGCCGTCATCCGTGGCTATCAACGCCGTGGCATCAAAGCCTCCGACTTCGATTTCGAGACCGTTCAGACAAACGACAGGACGTCGCCGAGGATCGAGATTCCCCGGGTTGTCGTCGAAACCCTCAAGACCGACATCAAGACCCTGAACGCCCAAGACATCGCGATCTTCTGGAGACTGTTCGGGCAGCACCGGCATCACGGAATCGAAGACGCCACCGCTACTATCTCGATGCAGGCCCTCAAGGACTTCCTCGGCGTCGAACACCGTAGCCGCATCATCAAGTCGCTCCAGAAGCTGACGTCGCTCCAGATGTCGATTCACGTCAACCAGTTTGGCGCTCACGGCCGTGTCTCGATGCCAATGCTTGAGATGCTGGAGATCGATGGCGAGATCGTCACGTTCGGCATGCCCAAGGTGCTGCGCGACGCCGTCGGTCATAGCAGGGACTACGGCTGGGTGGACATCAACGCCATCGCCAAGTTCCGCTCGAAATACACGACGGCGCTCTACATCAAGGCCTCATTCGAGGCTGGCAAGCACTGGTCCAAGCGGCAGACCATCGGCGGCAGCCGTCAGCAGTTCGCGTCCGCTCTCGGCATTCCGGAGACAGCACAGACCAGCGTTGTCGAAGATGCCATCGCTCGCGTCCGTGACGACCTGCTCGCCATCTCTGGCCCGCGCCGCCGCTTCAAGCTGTCGTTCGACCTGGGCTTCGGTCCTGAGGACGACATTCTCATCGAAGTCGGCAACGCGGCCAAGAAGCTCAAGGAAGTGAAGGCCCTGAACCTGACCGCAGAGGCCCGCGAACAGGTCGATGCCGTGAACACGGGCGTCAACTCGATCCCGACCGAGCGCTACCCGAACCTCCTGGTTCTGCGGAAAGCCGCGACGTGGCTGAACAGCAGCGTGCAGTTCGTCGCCGACAAGTGGAAACTGGAGGTCTGGGCGGCCATGGGCGGTAAGGCAGAGTTCAGCGTTGGCCTGTCAGACGCCGACTTCATCGGTCTGATCGACCAGCACGGCGCTGACGATGTCCTCGAGTTCTGGCTCGACAAGAAGGACTTTGCTCAGTTCGGTAGCTTCAACATCGCCGAGGACGTCGGCGTCGCCGTCGAGCGTCAGCCGAAGAAGAAGGTGGTCACCGCCGTCATCGAGACGAACGTTGTCGAAGCCGAGTATGTCGCCGATGACGACATCTCCATGGGCGACGACTACGCGCATCTCAGCTACGGCGACGAGCCGACCCCTGATTTCAAGACGGCCGCCGTTGACTACAGCGACGACGACATCGACTTCTGATCCGATCGCATCTCGTTAACCGGATGCGCGGATGCCGCGTTGACTTACCAATTCGTGCCCGGCATGGTTGCCGCGAATTGATGGAGACCGAGATGACCAACCTGCGCATAGCGATAGCCGACTGAAGCCCTTGGGGGCTGACGACCGCTATCGATCTATTCGCAGGAGACATCTCATGTCGCACTTCCGACGCAAGTTCTACACGGCTGACAGCCACTTTTCCCACGCTCTTATGCTAACCCATCCAGGCCGTCCGTTCTCTTCGACTGAGGAGATGGACGAGACCCTGATCGACCGCTGGAACGCCGTCGTCGGAGAGCGTGACATCGTCTATCACCTCGGCGATTTCGCCATGGGCCTGCACGACGAGGAGCGTGTCCGCACCATCTTCGGCCGCCTCAAGGGCATGAAGAAGCTCGTCCTCGGCAACCATGATTTCAAGAAAGCCAACCAGATGCATCCGACGATCGCACGTCTGGACTGGCTCGGGACGCCGACGACGGCGCTCGAGACGACGGACTACGGACGTCGTGTTTACCTAAGCCACTACGCCCACAGGACATGGCCTGGCGCGCATAAGGGCGCTGTCCATTTCTTCGGCCATAGCCACGGCAGCCTGCCGCCTCTTGGGCGCTCTAGGGATGTCGGGGTGGACTGCCCCGACACGGGGTTCGCCCCGCGGACGTTTGAAGAGTTGACCGTTGGCATGGACTTGGATGGCTAAGCGATGACCGGCGAAGAACTGAACCACATCTACGGCGCGATGATCTCGCCGACCGCTCCTGTCGACATTCCGGACGAATGGCTGCCTGCCGTCCACGCCGCGATGCAGGAACTCGTAGACCTGCCGACCGACGTCCGCGCGTTCTTGATCGTGATCGGCATCGTTCGCGATGCGGAGGGTGACCTCACTTTTCAGATCGCGGGCGCGGTGCATCTCATCCAAGCCAACGGCATGAAGCAGGTCAACGAGATCATTGGACGAGCGCTCGAAGCTGTCGAGCAGATCAACAAGGGGAGCCTGCACTAATGGATGACCTGATGAGCCGCGTATTCAAGCGTGCGTACGCTGACGTCGTGTATCCCTGGGCCGAGGTCGATCTCCACGTCGGCCATTTCACGGCTGCCGTCGAAGCCGCGAAGGCGCTCCGCGAACTCAACCCTGATCTTCGGATCGAGAAGCTCGAAACCGAGCGTGGTCTCATGTGGATCACGCTCGGTTTCGAGCGTCCGTTGCCCGAGGAAACCATTCACGCTGCCGACGATATCGTCAGAGACGCCACACGCCTTTCGGCGTGGTCGTGTGCGCGTGACGGCCGTCCTGGTTGGCTTGTGGATACGCCTACAGGTCCGCGAGTATGGTGCGCCGAATGCCAACAGGCGCGAGGGTATGGAGTTCATCGACATGTCGTTTGACCGTCACGACGTCGTCGAGGCCGCCGCGGCCTACGTCGATGTGTCGGTAGCCCTCGGCCGCCTCGATCCGCTCGAGACAGTGCTGTCGTCGCGACCAGCACTGATCGATGACGTCCGCGCTCTCCTCGACCGATATCGAGATGGGGAGCGACTGACGGCCCATCGATCGGGCGACGCGTACGAAGCAATGCGTCGGGAGTTCAAGGGGCTGACCATAAGTCCCGTCTAATTTCCGCCGGCGGCGTTCAGACCACAGAATCGATCTCAAGACTTCGATAGAGGGAGAGATCGATGGGGAGCCGCTGGACAAAAGAGCAGGATGCGACGCTCGCGGAAATGTGGGCGAAGAATTTTACGGACGACGAGATAGAGGCAGCCATTGGCAAGCCGCCGACCACGTTCAAACCGCGCGCTGCCGATCTCCGTCTCGGACGCCGATATCGGCCCGAGGGGAAGCCCACGGCGGACGGGAGGACGTATTGGACCTCTGACGATGACGCTCTTCTCGATCAGCTACGCCGCCGTCACATGACACTGCGCGATATCGCCGAGGCGCTCGGGCGGACCAAGGCTGCCGTCGAGAGCCGTCTCCGCAAACCAGGGCTGCAGAAGCCGAAGTCGACGTCTGTCCAGGTTCGGAAACTGAGAGAGTGCATGCGGTGTAAGACGGTTATCATGAGCGATGGCTACGGGCACCGACTGTGCAATCCATGCAAGGTATACGCTGCATATGCATGCGGACAGTACGACTGAGTCGTGATTCCGAGTCGGCAATCAAACGTCAAAATTGCTTGTTGATACTGCACGGTTTTTAGGCGGCTGACCCTATGCTGACCCTCAGGCATTTTGTGGGGGCGTGCAGAAATTTCAAAGGGTGTAGATAAGATTATGAAAACACTAGGGTTTCTGGGGAGGGAAGGTGGTGAGCGCGTTGGGGTTCGAACCCAAGACCTACTGATTAAAAGTCAGTTGCTCTACCGGCTGAGCTACGCGCTCCCGTGGGGCGAAGGCCGCCTCTCGAAAGTGCGCGGAACATATGCACGAGCCATTGAGCGGTCAACCGAAAAATGGAAGGTTTTGCGGCTTTCCTGCGGTTTCAAGTCGCGGATGCGAAAAGGTGATTGGCATTTGCGGCTTTCGGGCGCTAGGAAGGCGCACAATTCACAGGTTCCGGAGCGTTTCGCGTCATGATCGCCGATATTTCATTCCTGAGCGCGCTGGTGGCCGGAGCCTTGTCCTTTCTATCCCCTTGCGTTTTGCCGCTGGTGCCGCCTTATCTCTGTTACATGGCGGGCATCTCGCTGGACCAGTTTCGTGGCGAATCCGAGGGAAGCGCGGCGGCGGCCGTGCGGACACGGAGCGCCGTTCTTCTGACGGCCTTCCTGTTCACGCTCGGCTTTGCGACCGTGTTCGTGGCGCTGGGGGCAGGGGCGTCGACCATTGGTGGCCTCCTGCGGCAGCATATGGATCTTCTTGCGAAGGTCGGCGGGCTCATCATCATTGTCATGGGTCTGAATTTCCTTGGCCTGTTCCGGATTGGCTTTCTGGCGCGTGAAGCGCGCTTCCAGGGCGGCGGCCGGCCTGCAACGTTATCCGGCGCTTACATCATGGGCCTTGCCTTCGCCTTTGGCTGGACGCCCTGTATCGGTCCGGTGCTGGGAGCGATTCTCGGTGTCGCAGCCGCGCGTGACACGGTGGGTGATGGTGCCCTGCTTCTGGCGGTCTATTCGCTTGGTCTGGCTGTACCGTTCTGGATTGCTGCCGGTTTTTCCGGTGCGTTCATGCGCTTCCTCACCCGTTTCCGCAAACACCTGGGCGTGGTCGAGAAGATCATGGGCCTCCTGCTCGTGCTGACTGGCCTTGCCTTCATCTTCGGTTTCGTGAGCGATGCCGCAATCTGGTTCCAGCAGACCTTCCCCGTGTTGATGCAGATCGGTTAAACCGGAGCGCGTACACGAATCGGGAGCGGCGGACATGGCTGATATCATCGGGATGCTCATCCCCTTTTTCGGCCTGATTGCCGTCGGATACGGTGCGGCGCTCTATTTTCGCCAACCCATCGAAGCACTGGGATGGCTGAATATCTATGTGATCTACGCAGCCATGCCCGCACTTTTGTTCAAGCTGATGTCGCGGGCGCCCTTTGCCGATATCACCCGGTTCGATTTCATCCTGTTCGATGTGCTCGGCACCTATCTCATGTTCGTGCTGATCTTTGCAGTGGCCCGCTTGTGGCGCCGGAAAACGACGCCGGAAGCGACAATGCAGGCTTTTGCCGGTTCCTACGGCAATATCGGGTTCATGGGGCCAGGCCTTTCGCTTCTGGCTTTCGGTGAAAAGGCGGCGATCCCTGTCGCGCTGATCGTCTGCTTCGAAAACGCCACGCATTTCACGGTCATTCCGGCACTCATGGCCTTTGCCAAGGGGGATCGCCGCTCCGTCATCCAGCTTGCCGGCGATATCGGCAGGAAGGTGTTGAGCCATCCTTTCGTGCTCGGTGCACTGGCGGGGCTTGCGGCGGCCCTGCTGCAATGGAACCAGCCGAGACCGCTCGCACAGTTCGTGGATGCCCTGGCATCCTCGGCGGCACCGGTCGCGCTCTTTTCGATCGGCGTGACACTGGCACTGAAACCGTTGACCCGTGTGCCCGGCGATATTCTTGCTATCGTTCCGGTCAAACTGGTGCTGCATCCGCTGGCGGTCTATGCGGTGCTGACCAAGTTCGGCAACTTCGATCCTGTGTGGGTGCACACTGCGGTTCTGGTTGCGGCACTGCCCACGGCGGCAAGCGTGCAGGTCATGGGCCAGCACTATGGTGTTTGGCAGGAAAAGGCATCCGTGACCATCCTCGTCACCACCGCCTGTTCGGTCTTCACCCTGTCGGCGTTTCTCTACGCCATCCGGGCCGGCTGGCTGTGAACCGGGAAGTCAGCGGCGGCTGACCGCGTCTTTCAGCATCTGGGGCAGGGCCCGCAGACCGCGGCCGGGTTCCACCCCCTCGCGCATCAGCATGTTGCGCAGCGGCGCAAGGCCGGAAATGAGGTGGAGGCCAGCGGCCCTGACCATCTGCACCGGCAGGAACTCAGAAAGCAGCGAGCGATTGAGCAGATCGACGCTATAGGTACGGCTCAACACATCCATGCGGCGGCGGCGGTCGAAACGGTCGCCGGCATCGGCAGGCACCGGACGTTCGCGCACCGTGCCGAGAATTTCCGTCAGGGTGATGATGTCGCGCAGCGAAAGGTTGAGGCCCTGCGCACCGATCGGCGGGAAGGCATGGGCGGCCTCGCCGATCAGCGCGACTCGCCCCTTGCCGAACCGGTCGGCGACAAGGCTGGAAAGCGGCCAGGCCTGCGCGCCGTCTTCCACGGTTACCTTGCCGAGCATGGACTGCATGCGGGTCTCGATCCGTTCACCGAGATCCTCGGGCGAGAGCGCCAGCAGACGCTCGGCTTCCTCCGGGCGCACGACCCAAACGAGGCTCGACCGGTTGCCCGGCAACGGCACCTGCGTGAACGGGCCTGTTTCCGTGTGGAATTCGGTAGAGGTGTTGTTATGGGGCAGGGTGTGGGCAAAATTCAGCACGACAGCCGTTTGCGGATAAGCCCAGGTGCGGATACCGACACCCGCCGCTTCCCGCATGCGGGACTTGCGCCCGTCCGCACCGATCACGAAATCGGCTTCCACCGTTACGCCGTCCGAAAGGGAAAGGGTAACGCCATCGGGCGAAAGAGCGACATTTTCCACAGTAGACGGAAACAGGGTGATGTTGGGTTCCGCGACGACGGCATCCAGCAGCGCGCCGAGCAGGGAACTGTTGACAAAATTATAGCCGAAGGCGGCAACGCCGATATCCGACGAACGGAAGCGGGCAACCGGCGCGCGGATGAGCCGCGCCGTGCCATCAATGATCTGCATGGTGGAAAGGGCGGCGGCATCGGGCGAAACGCGGTCCCAAAGGCCAAGCCGTTCCATGAAGCGCACGGACTGGTCCATCAGCGCCGTGGTACGGCGGTCGGTCTTTTCCGTTTCGGGGGCAATCAGTGCAACAGAGCGACCGGCGCGCCCCATTGCAAGTGCAGCAATGAACCCGGCAAGCCCGCCACCCACAACCGCTGTTTCGAACCTTGCCATTTCACGCTCCGAAGCAATTCAACCGGACGTAACTTATGCCGCCCGCACACGGATTTCCATGCGGCATTCGGGCCCGGCGCGTTTTTCCGTCATCCGCACCATGTGAAAAGTCAGCGAATGCCGCTTTCCTCCCGTTATCTTTTCGGTCTAGAAGCGGAATGACGAGGCATTGTCCAGGGGACGCGGGCATGAAAATCTTCAATTACAGACGGGTTCCCTATGCGGAGATGCGGGCCTTTTCCGTCCACATTCTCACGGCTTCGGGCTCGTTCCTGGCCTTTCTTGGTGTTCTCGCTGCTGCTGAGCGCGATTTCGTTTCGATGTTCTGGTGGCTGGCCGCCGCACTCTTCGTGGATGGTATCGATGGCCCCATCGCGCGGCGCGTGCGCGTCAAGGAAGTTCTGCCGAACTGGTCGGGCGACACACTCGATAACATCATCGATTACGTTACCTACGTTCTCCTGCCGGCCTTCGCACTTTATCAGAGCGGCATGATCGGTGAACCCTGGTCGTTCCTCGCTGGCGGCGCCATCGTCGTTTCGAGCGCCATCTATTATGCCGACATGGGCATGAAGACCGACGAATATTTCTTCTCCGGCTTCCCCGTCGTCTGGAACATGGTCATCTTCACGCTCTTCGTGGTGGATGCCGGAATGCTGGCGGCAAGTCTTGTGGTCGCCTTTTCGGTTGTTCTCACCTTCCTGCCCATCCACTTCCTGCACCCCGTGCGCGTGAAGCGACTGCGGGGGCTGAATCTCACGGTTTTCTTCGTCTGGGCCGGGTTGGGCGCCTACGCACTGGCGGTCGGCTTCCAGACTCCGCTGTGGTTGAAGATCGGCATTACGGCAAGTGGTCTGTACCTATATGCGATCGGCGCAGTCCTTCAACTTTTTCCGGGGCTTGGCAAAAAGTAACCCGCCTGCGTCGCAACCCATGCACACTGTGTGTGGCTAAAAAAAGGGCTTGCATAAGTTTTATCCGGGTGGTCAATAATTGGTCGTGAAATCGACGCGTGAAAGCCGCCGCTGTGGAACGGGCCTGCAAGAGCCCGCCGGGTGCCGGTCGAGGGGAAAAGATTGACTATGACAGAAGCGGCCATTGTCCCGCTGTTGTCCGTTCGGAAACTGACGAAGCTTTTCGGTACTTTCGCTGCAAACAACGGCATTGATCTCGAAATCATGCCCGGCGAGATTCACGCGCTTCTCGGTGAAAACGGCGCAGGCAAATCCACGCTCGTAAAAATGCTTTTCGGCGTTCTGAGCCCGACATCCGGCGAGATTGTCTGGAACGGGACTCCGGTTTCGATCAGTTCTCCGGGCGAAGCGCGCAAGCTCGGCATCGGCATGGTGTTCCAGCATTTCTCGCTGTTCGAGGCACTGACGGTCGCGGAAAACATCGCGCTTTCCCTTGATGACAATGTGCCGCTTTCCAAGGTGGCCGAAGAGGCTGCGGCCCTGTCCCGTCAATATGGCCTGCCGCTCGATCCGTCCGCCCATGTGGCCGATCTCTCGGTCGGGGAGCGCCAGCGCATTGAAATTGTCCGCGCGCTGCTCCAGAATCCGCGTCTGATCATTCTTGATGAACCGACGTCGGTGCTCACACCGCAGGAAGCCGACAAGCTTTTCGAAACGCTGGACAAGCTTCGCGCGGAAGGCCGCTCGGTTCTTTATATCAGCCACCGTCTGGAAGAAGTGCAGCGCATCTGTGACCGGGCAACGGTGCTTCGCCACGGCAAGGTCACGGGCGCTTGCGACCCCAAGAGCGAAACACCGTCGTCGCTGGCTCGCATGATGGTCGGCGCCGATGTGGCAAGCGTCGAGCGCGACCAGAGCGTCGCCATCGGCGCGGTCAAGCTTGAGACCCGCAATCTGACGGTTGCGGCACGCACGCCGTTTGCCGTTTCACTCAAGGGCATTTCGCTTTCCGTGCGAGCCGGCGAGGTGCTGGCGATTGCTGGCGTTGCCGGCAATGGGCAGGGCGAGTTGTTCGATGCGCTTTCGGGTGAGTTCCCGCAGGCCGATGCCAATGCTGTCCTTCTCAATGGTGTGCCGGCGGGTACGCTCGGCATCAACCGCCGCCGTCTGCTGGGAGCCAGCTTCGTGCCGGAAGAACGCCACGGCCACGCTGCCGTGCCGGCGCTTTCGCTTTCGGAAAACCTGCTTCTGGCCCGCAGTCAATCGGATCGGGCGGCCTTCCTGAGCGGCGGGCCTCTGGGGCTCATCCGCCAGGGTACGCTTTCGGATGCAACGAAGCGAATCAGCGCGGAAATGGACGTCCGCAAGGCGAGCATCGACCCGCCCGCCGGGTCGCTTTCGGGTGGCAACCTGCAAAAGTTCATCGTCGGCCGTGAACTCGACCGCCAGCCGTCGGTTCTGATCGTCAACCAGCCCACCTGGGGTGTGGATGCCGGCGCGGCCAGCCGTATCCGTCAGGCGCTGGTCGACCTTGCGCGCAGCGGTTCGGCCGTCATCGTCATCAGTCAGGACCTTGACGAAATCTTCGAGGTCGCCAGCCAGATCGCTGTGATCTCTGAAGGGCGGCTTTCCGCACCCTATCCGGCCGGTGAAATGACGATGGAAAAGATTGGCCTGCTGATGGGCGGCATGCATGACGGCAGCAATCACCCGGAGGCAGCGCATGCGCATTGAGCTTGAAAGACGGCCTCGGGCATCGAAGCTGCACGCCTTGCTGTCGCCGCTTCTGGCACTGGCGCTGACCGTGTTTTTCGGCGGACTGATGTTCATGGCGCTCGGCAAGGATCCGCTGAGCGCGCTCTACAGCTTCTTCATCGAACCTTTGCTCGACACCTGGTCACTGCACGAGCTTGCCATCAAGGCCGCACCGCTGATCCTCATTGGCGTCGGCCTGTCGGTCGCTTATCGTTCGAATAACTGGAACATTGGCGCCGAAGGCCAGTTCACCGTCGGCGCGATATTCGGTTCCATCCTGCCGATCGTATTTGCCGGATGGCAGACGCCGTTGACCCTGCCCATGATGCTCATTCTCGGAGCCCTCGGCGGTGCGCTCTATGCGGGGATTCCGGCGCTGCTCAAGGCCCATTTCAATACGAATGAAATCTTGACCAGCTTGATGCTTGTCTATGTCGCTCAGCTTTTCCTTGACTGGCTGGCGCGTGGCGTGTGGAAAGACCCGAAGGGATTCAACTTCCCGCAATCTGTCACCTTCTCCGATGCCGCCACGCTTGGGCCGATGTTCGAATCGGGCCGCGCCCATTGGGCCTTTGCTTTTGCCCTCATTGCCGCTCTCCTGACATGGATCATGATGCGGTTCACGATGAAGGGTTTTCAGGTCGCAGTTCTCGGCCAGTCAGAACGGGCAGGGCGCTTCGCCGGCTTTTCCTCGCGCCGCATGATCTGGTTCTCGATGCTGTTTTCCGGCGCGTTGGCGGGTCTCGCCGGCATTTCGGAAGTCGCGGGTTCCATCGGCCATATTCAGCCGATCATTTCGCCCGGCTACGGTTTCACGGCCATTATCGTCGCCTTCCTCGGTCGCCTCAATCCACTCGGGGCCATCGCATCCGGTCTGGTTCTGGCATTGACCTATCTCGGCGGCGAAGCCGCGCAGCTTTCGATTGGCGTGTCCGATAAGGTCACCCGCGTTTTCCAGGGCCTGCTACTGTTCTTCGTGCTGTCCTGCGATACGCTCATTCTCTACAAGGTCAGGCTCGTTCTGGCGGGCGGCAAATCGGAAGGGAAGGCCTGACATGATCTTCGAAGCTATTCTTCTGACGATCATCACGGCTTCTACGCCGCTCGTCATTGCCTCGCTTGGTGAACTGGTGACGGAACGGGCCGGCGTTCTCAATCTCGGTGTCGAGGGCATGATGATCATGGGCGCCGTTGGTGCCTTCGCCGTGGCGCAGATGACGGGCTCGCCCTATATTGGCGTGATTGCCGGCATCGTCTCCGGCGCCGTGTTCTCGCTGCTGTTCGGCTTTCTGACGTTGACGCTGGTGGCAAACCAGGTGGCGACCGGCTTGGCGCTGACCATTCTCGGCCTCGGCGCTTCCGGCATGCTGGGCGAAAGTTTCGTTGGCATTCCCGGTATCAAACTGCCGGCAATCGCTATCCCTCTGCTTTCGGATATTCCCTTTATCGGGCCGATCCTCTTCAAGCAGGACATTGCCTTCTATCTGTCCATCGCACTGGTGCTCGGCATCAACTGGTTCCTGTTCAGGACCCGTGCCGGCCTGAAGCTGCGTGCGATTGGCGATAGCCATGGCTCCGCCCATGCGCTCGGCATCAACGTTATCCGCACCCGGTATCTCGCCGTCATGTTCGGTGGCGCCTGTGCCGGCCTCGCGGGCGCACAGCTTTCGCTGATCTATACGCCGCAATGGGTGGAGAACATGTCGGCGGGTCGCGGCTGGATTGCATTGGCGCTTGTCGTCTTCGCTTCCTGGCGGCCGTGGCGCGTTCTCATCGGCGGCTACCTGTTCGGTGCCGTCGGCATCGCCCAGCTTCACGCACAGATCATCGGTCAGGAATTCGGGATCGCTATCCCTGCACAGTTCCTGTCGATGCTGCCCTATGTCGCGACGGTCGTGGTTCTCGTTCTCATCTCGCAAAATCGGCGCACGACGCTGATCAACACACCCGCATCGCTCGGCAAGCCGTTCGTCCCGGATCGCTGAGCTGCCACCAACTTCGGAAACATCAACCAAAGAGGTTACTATGAAAAAGCTTCTTCTTTCCTTTGCCGCCAGCGCTGCGGTTCTGGTTGGCGCTGCCGTTACGGCAGAAGCCGCCGACAAGACCAAGGTCTGCTTCATCTACGTCGGCTCCAGAACCGACGGTGGCTGGACCCAGGCCCACGAACTCGGCCGCCAGGAACTCGAAAAGGCGCTTGGCGACAAGATCGAAACGCCCTTCCTTGAAAACGTTCCCGAAGGTCCGGATGCCGAACGCGCCATCGAGCGCATGGCCCGTTCCGGCTGCAGCCTCGTCTTCACCACCTCCTTCGGCTTCATGGATGCGACGCTCAAGGTTGCGCAGAAGTTCCCGAAGGTGAAGTTCGAGCACGCAACGGGCTACAAGACCGCCGAAAACGTCTCCACCTACAACTCGCGTTTCTATGAAGGCCGCTTCATCAACGGCCAGATCGCTGGCGCCATCTCCAAGAAGGGCGTTGGCGGTTACATCGCGTCCTTCCCGATCCCGGAAGTCGTCGCCGGCATCAACGCCTTCGTGACCGGTGCCCGTACCGTGAACCCCGACTTCAAGCTGAAGGTCGTATGGGCAAACACCTGGTTCGACCCCGGCAAGGAAGCCGACGCCGCCAAGGCTCTCATCGACCAGGGCGTCGATATCCTGACGCAGCACACCGACACGACCGCACCGATGCAGGTTGCCGCCGAGCGTGGCATCCAGGCCTTCGGTCAGGCGTCCGACATGATCAAGGCTGGCCCTAAGACGCAGCTTTCGGCCATCGTCGATACCTGGGGTCCCTACTACATCAAGCGCACCAATGCGTTGCTCGATGGAACGTGGAAGTCTGAACAAAGCTTCGACGGCCTGAAGGACGGCATCCTGACCATGGCGCCCTACACCAACATGCCCGACGACGTGAAGGCCAAGGCCGAAGCAACCGAAGCCAAGATCAAGTCCGGCGAGATCGCCCCCTTCACCGGCCCGCTCAACAAGCAGGACGGCACCCCCTGGCTCAAGGCTGGTGAAAAGGCGGATGACGGCACCATCCTCGGCATGAACTTTTACGTTGAAGGCGTAGAAGACAAGCTGCCGCAGTAATCTGTCGGAAATCATTGCCGTAAATCCGGCCCGCATCGCTAAGCCGATGCGGGTCTTTGCTTTTCTGTTATTTGCCCCAACAAAGAAGGGGTTATTATTGATAGGCGGTTTTTTAACCGATTTGCGTTCATGCACGCTATTCTTGTCCTGCATTGTCATAATTCAGGACACAACAGAAGTGCGCAGGCCAACACTGGAAGCAACGCTGAAAGGGCGGCAAGCCACGACCAACCATGCCCGCGTCGTGGAGCAGCTCGGAAGGGATATCGTTTCCGGTCGGTTTGATACCGGAGCCTTGTTACCGGGTGATGCCGAGCTTGCCCAACGGTTTCATGTTTCGCGCACGGTTCTCCGCGAAGCGCTGAAAACACTCGACGCCAAGGGGCTGATCAGTCCGCGTGTGCGTATCGGAACCAGTATTCGCGCTCGCGCCGAATGGAACCATTTCGATCCGGAAGTGCTGCTCTGGTATATCGAAACCGGGGTCGATGCACGCCTCTTGTCTCAACTGGCAGTCGTTCGTTTGGCGTTTGAGCCCGTCGCCGCCGGGCTGGCCGCGCGCAATGCAACCGACGCGGAGATCACGACCATCAATCAGAATGTCAGCAGCTTGCTTTCGGGCACGCTGTCCGCAGAAGATGCGGTTGCAGCCATGCTTTCCATTCATACGGCGGTGACCGAAGCATCTGCCAACGTCTTTCTTCAATCAGCTCACGCGCTGTTGAAAGCGGCACTCATCGGCCATTTCCGCTATGATCCGGCATTCGCCGAACATGTGTGCCGCGAAGCCGGTGACAGCTACCGTGCGCTCGTGACCGCGCTTCTGGAGCGTAACGAGGACGTGGCGTCGTCTGCCATGACGACCATCGTTCACGCAGCCGGCGCCCCCGCCTGAAACCTTCAACGTATCGCCTTTGAGCAAGCGCCCCCTGCTGCTATGAAGAAGCAGAGAGTCGCACTCGCTTCTTGCCGAGAGCGGTTAAGGATTAGAAGGCAGGGAAGGGCATTTTCATGGAACGCAGTTGTCTGGCAGTCATTCTCGCCGCTGGCGACAGTACGCGGATGAAATCCAGCCTTTCGAAGGTTTTGCACCCGGTTGCCGGCCTGCCGATGATTTCGCACGTTGTCCGGGCGATTGACGCTGCCGGCGTTCGCAATGCGGCATTGGTCGTCGGTCGTGACGCCGATAAGGTAACGGCGACCGCCGCCGCGGAAGGTGTGCCTGTCGAGGCTTTCTTTCAGGAAAAACGTCTTGGCACCGGCCATGCCGTTCTGACGGCGCGCAAAGCGATTGCGGCGGGATATGACGACGTGATCGTCGTTTATGGCGATGTGCCTTTGATCACGCCCGAACCGCTGCTGGAGGCCCGCCGTGCGCTCGCTGCAGGCAACGACGTCGTGGTCATTGGTTTTCACACGGATGCCCCAACCGGCTATGGCCGCCTTCTGACGGAAGACGGGCAACTGGTCGCCATCCGTGAGGAGAAGGATGCGACCGAGGCTGAACGGGCGGTCAAGTGGTGCAATAGCGGCATCATGGCTATCGACGGACACAAGGCCCTCGATCTTCTGGAGCGTATCGGCAATAGCAATGCCAAGGGCGAATATTATCTGACGGATCTCGTGGAGATCGCGCGGGCGCGCGGTGGTCGCACCGTCATGGTCGCGGCCTCCGAGGAGGAAATGACCGGCTGTAATACCCGCGCTGAACTCGCCGTGCTCGAAAGCCTGTGGCAAAAACGCAAGCGCCGCGAAATCATGCTGTCCGGCGTGACCATGATTGCGCCGGAAACGGTGTTCCTGTCCCATGATACGGTGATCGGCCAGGATGCCCTGATCGAACCCAATGTGGTTTTCGGTCTGGGCGTGACGGTGGAGAGCGGCGCGGTGATCCATGCCTTTTCCCATCTGGAAGGCGCGCATGTCGAAGCCGACGCGACCGTCGGTCCCTTTGCCCGCCTGCGCCCCGGCGCGCACCTCGCCGAAGGCTCCAAGGTTGGAAATTTCTGCGAGGTGAAGAAGGCGGAGATCGGCAAGGGTGCCAAGGTCAATCACCTGACCTATATCGGCGATGCGTTTATCGGCGCGGATGCCAACATCGGTGCTGGCACCATTACCTGCAATTACGATGGTGTGAACAAACACGTGACCCGCATCGGCGAGCGTGCCTTTATCGGCTCCAACACATCGCTGGTGGCGCCGGTTTCGGTAGGCGACGATGCGCTTGTCGCCTCGGGCAGCGTCATCACGGCCGATGTTCCGGCGGAAGCGCTGGCGCTTGGCCGTGCGCGACAGGAAATGAAGCCGGGACGAGCGGTCGTTATCCGTGAGCGCAATCTCGCCGTCAAGGCCGCGAAGAAGAAGGGGTGAGGTGCTACGTTACGCGCCGAAACCGAAAGTGACCGGCGCGGCGATTGCGCTTTGATACCCACGCGCTAAAGCATTTCGAGTAGAGGCCGCGTGGGCCTGTAACCTGGGATATATGGAAGAACAGCATGTGCGGCATTGTTGGAATCGTGGGCAATGAACCGGTCGCCGGTCGTCTGGTCGATGCGCTGAAGCGCCTTGAATATCGTGGCTATGATTCCGCCGGTGTCGCGACCATCGACCATGGCGTGCTCGACCGTCGGCGCGCCGAAGGCAAGCTGTACAATCTGGAACACAAGCTGGCTGGCGATCCTCTGCCCGGCACCACCGGCATCGCCCATACCCGCTGGGCCACGCATGGCATTCCCAATGAAACCAATGCCCATCCGCATTTTGTCGATGGTGTAGCCGTCGTTCACAACGGTATCATCGAAAACTTTTCCGAAATCCGCGATGAGTTGCTGGCCGATGGCGCAACCTTCGCCAGCCAAACCGATACGGAAGTCGTCGCCCAGCTTCTGGCGAAATACACCCGCGAGGGACTGTCCCACCGCGATGCCATGCTGAAGATGCTGAACCGCGTCACCGGCGCCTATGCGCTGGTGGTGATGTTTCAGGACGATCCGGACACGATCATGGGTGCGTTGTTCGGCCCGCCGTTGGCCATCGGCTGGGGCAAGGGCGAGATGTTCATCGGCTCGGACGCCATTGCGCTTGCTCCCTTCACCAATGAGATCACCTATCTGCTCGATGGCGACTGCGCGATCCTCACGAAGACTGGCGCCGAGATCATCGATCATGCCGGCAAGCCGGTAGCTCGCCAGCGCCAGATCACCCAGGCCGCCGCCTTCATGGTCGACAAGGGCAACCATCGTCATTTCATGGAAAAGGAAATCCATGAGCAGCCCGAAGTCATTTCGCACGCGCTGAGCCATTATGTCGATTTCACCACCAACAAGGTGACAACCCAGCCCGGCATCGATTTTGCCGCCGTGCGCAGTCTTGCAATCTCCGCCTGCGGCACTGCCTATCTTGCGGGCCTGACCGGCAAGTACTGGTTCGAGCGTTATGCACGTCTGCCGGTCGAGATCGATGTGGCTTCGGAGTTCCGTTATCGCGAGATGCCGCTCTCGCCGGATCAGGCCGCACTCTTCATTTCCCAGTCGGGCGAAACCGCCGATACGCTGGCTTCGCTTCGCTACTGCAAGGCTGAAGGCCTGAAGATCGGCGCCGTCGTGAACGTCAAGGAATCGACCATTGCGCGTGAGTCGGATGCGGTCTTCCCGATTCTCGCCGGTCCGGAAATCGGTGTGGCCTCCACGAAAGCCTTCACCTGCCAGCTTGCCGTTCTGGCCGCCCTTTCGGTGGCCGCCGGCCGCGCTCGCGGCACGGTTTCGGAAGCCGAGGAAATCGCGCTGGTCAAATCGCTGATCGAAATGCCGCGCATCATGAACCGCGTGCTCAATGCCGTTCAGCCGCAGATCGAAAACCTCGCGCGTGACCTGTCGCGCTACAAGGACGTGCTCTATCTCGGTCGCGGCACCAGCTATCCGCTAGCGCTGGAAGGCGCGCTGAAGCTCAAGGAAATCTCCTATATCCATGCCGAAGGCTATGCGGCCGGAGAGTTGAAGCACGGCCCCATCGCGCTGATCGACGAGAACATGCCGGTCATCGTCATTGCCCCGCATGACCGCTTCTTCGAGAAGACCATCTCGAACATGCAGGAAGTGGCGGCGCGCGGCGGCAAGATCATCTTCATCACAGACGAAAAGGGCGCGGCAGCTTCCAAGCTTGCGACCATGGCGACCATCGTGCTGCCGAATGTCGATGAGATCATCGCGCCGATGGTCTTTGCCCTGCCGATCCAGTTGCTCGCCTATCATACGGCCGTCTTCATGGGTACCGATGTGGATCAGCCGCGCAACCTCGCGAAGTCGGTAACGGTGGAATGATCATCCGCCACGAGAGGGCCGGTGACGAAGCGGCCATCGAGGCCGTGACCATCGCCGCCTTCACCGGGCACCCCTATAGCGATGGGTCCGAACCCCGGATCATCCGCGACCTGAGGCGGGCGGGCGCTCTTGCCCTGTCTCTGGTCTGCGAGGAAGGCAGCGACATCATCGGGCATGTCGCCCTTTCTCCCGTGCTCATCGATGGCGTCGATTGCGGCTGGTTCGGTCTCGGTCCCATCTCCGTCTTGCCGGATTTCCAGCGCGCGGGCATCGGCTCGGCCCTGATGAAGGCGACCATTGCCTGGATGCAGGATCGCGACGCTGGCGGCTGTGTCCTCGTGGGCGACGCCGCCTATTACAGCCGCTTCGGTTTTGCAGCGCGGGAAGCACTTGTTCTGCCTGATGTTCCCCCGGTATTTTTCCTGGCGCTGCCCTTGTCGGATCAAGGCCGCTCCGGCATTGTTGCCTTCCATCCGGCGTTTCATGGCAAGGGTGACGGTAAGGCATGAGCGACAACCCGGACAAGATTTCATTTGGTACGAGACTGCGCAACAGCTTCCTGACGGGGCTGATTATCTGCGCGCCTCTCGTCATCACGTCCTGGCTGATCTGGACCTTCATCCATTGGGCCGATAGCTGGGTGAAGCCCTATATCCCGCTGCATTACAATCCGGAAGAATATCTGCAGTTCGCCATTCCCGGTCTGGGCCTGCTGATTGCCGTCATTTTCATCACGCTGATCGGCCTGCTTGGCTCGAACCTCATCGGCCAGTGGGTCGTCACCTTCACCGAGTCGGTACTGAACCGCACGCCGCTGGTGCGCCCGATCTACAAGGGCGTAAAGCAGATTTTCGAAACGGTGCTGAAGGAAAATTCCAGTTCCTACCGCAAGGTCGGGCTGATCGAGTTTCCCGGTCCCGGTACCTATGCCATGGTCTTCATCGCGGATGAGGCCAAGGGCGAACTGGCAGCGCGTTTCAACGAAATGGGACAGGAAATGGTGGCCGTCTTTCTGCCGCCGACGCCCGTGCCGACTGCTGGCTTCCTGCTCTTCGTGCCGAAGGACAAGATCATCCCGCTCGACATGACCCCGGAAGATGCCGCCAAGCTTCTGCTCTCCGGCGGCCTCGTGACGCCTGATTTCAAGGAGCGGGCGGAGCCGGTCGCCTGACGTCTCAACCGGCGCGCAGGAAACGGATCGCCTCATCGCGGCGATAGAGGTAGAGCAGGGTGCGCAACGCCTCTCCACGCTCACCCTGAAGCTCGGGGTCACGGTCGATCACATAGGCTGCATCCTTGCGGGCGATCTCCAGAAGATCGCCGTGGGCCTCAAGGCTTGCGATCCGAAAGCCCGGCGTGCCGGACTGGCGGGTGCCGAGCAATTCGCCCTCGCCCCGCAGCCGCAGGTCCTCTTCCGCAATCAGGAACCCGTCCTCGCTTTCCCGCAGGATGTTCAGCCGCGCCTTGCCATTCTCCGACAACGGCGCCTTGTAGAGCAGGATGCAGGAGGAAGCGCCATCGCCACGCCCCACGCGTCCGCGCAACTGGTGAAGCTGGGCAAGCCCGAAGCGCTCGGCATGTTCGATGACCATGATCGTCGCATCCGGCACGTCGACGCCCACCTCGACAACGGTCGTCGCCACCAGCAGCCGCGTCTCGCCATCCTTGAAAGCGCTCATCGCGGCTTCCTTGTCCGCGACGCTCATGCGTCCGTGTATGAGCCCTGCCTTGTCACCGAAGAACTGGCGCAGAACGGCGTGGCGCTCCTCGACAGAGGTTAAATCGCTTTCTTCGGATTCCTCCACAAGTGGGCATATCCAATAAGCTTTTTTACCTTCTTCAACCGCTTTCTCAAGCCTATGAACGATCTCGTCCAACCGCTCGGCGGGCACGGTCACGGTCTGGATGGGCTTGCGGCCCGCCGGCTTCTCGGTGAGCTTGGAAACGTCCATGTCGCCGAAGGCTGCCAGCACCAGCGTGCGGGGAATGGGGGTCGCAGTCATCACCAGCATATGCGGCGCAAAGCCCTTGGCCGTCAGGCGCAGACGCTGGTGAACGCCAAAACGATGCTGCTCGTCCACCACTGCCAGCATCAGGTCGGCATAGGTCACGCCATCCTGAAACAGCGCATGCGTCCCGACAATGATCTGCGCTTCGCCCGAGGCGATCCGCGCGAGCGCCGCATTTTTCTCGCTCGCCTTCATCTTTCCCGTAAGCAGTTCGACGGAAATATCTGTTTTTTCTAGGAAACGGGATATAGTTGCAAAATGCTGCCGGGCGAGAATTTCAGTCGGTGCCATCAGCACCGCCTGACCGCCCGCCTCGACGGCGGCCGCCATGGCCAGCAACGCCACCAGCGTCTTGCCGGAACCGACGTCGCCCTGAATGAGCCGCAGCATGCGCTCTTCGCTCGCCATGTCCTTCAGAATATCCGCCACCGCATTCCTCTGGCTTTCGGTCGGCGAGAACGGCAAGTTGGCGAGGATCTTTTCCGCCAGCCTACCGCTGGCGTGTACAGGGCGGCCTTTGGTACGGCGAACATTGCGACGCACCAGCGCCAGCGATACCTGACCGGCCAGAAATTCGTCATAGGCCAGACGGCGGCGGGCCGGTGCCTGCGGGTCCATGTCGGCGGCATCGCGCGGATCGTGCAGGCGACGGAAGGCGTCGCCTGTGGTCGGGAAGCCTTGCTTGCGCACGAGCGTCTCGTCCAGCCATTCGGGAAAATGCGGCAGACGGCTGACGGCGGCTTCCACCGCGCGACGCAGCACCTTGCCGGAAAGGCCCGCCGTCAGCGGATAGACGGGCTCGACGACGGGCAAGTTATCCGCCTCGCTGACCTTGACCATGTAATCCGGGTGAACCATGGAGGCGCGGCCATTGAACCAGTCGACCTTGCCGCTCACCATCACGTCTTCGTCGATGGGCAGCGCCTTTTCCAGCCAGTCCCCCTTGGCGTGGAAGAAGGTGAGCGCCAGTTCGCCGGTGCCATCCTGAAGGAACACGCGATAGGGCGCGGACCGGTTGCCGCGCGGCGGTGGCTGATGGCGATCCACGCGAGCGGCGATGGTCACGACGGTGCCCTCTGGTGCAAAGGCGATCTCCGGCCGGGTCCGCCTGTCAATGAGGGAATGTGGCGGCAGGAAGAGCAGATCCACCACGCGCGCATCCTCGCCGTCCTCGTGACCGGTCAGCTTGGCCAACAGCACGGCAAGCTTGGGTCCGACGCCCGGAAGCGAAGTGACCGAGGCAAACAGGGGATCGAGCAGGGCTGGACGCATGACCGGAATGGAACTCTCGTAAAAGCGGGTGCCGCGAACGGCTGACAGGGGCGAAATTAAGGGTTATAGAAGCGCGCATCAACAGCGCATGTCGCCGAAACCACGTTGCATTTTCAGCGGACGTTTGCGCGAGACATCGAAGCCCGAAGGTAAGACCATGACCGGATTGACCCGCACCAGCGCCGATCTCGATGAACGCCGCCGCCGCATTCTCTATCGCTGCTGGCATCGTGGCATTCGCGAAATGGACCTTATTCTGGGTCAGTTCGCCGAAAAGGAAATCTCAGGATTCGATGAGGCGGAACTGGATGCGCTCGAACATGTGATGCGCGAGGAAGATCAGGACCTCATTAGCTGGATCAACGGTTCGCGCGCCGTGCCGGAACATATGGATACGCCGATGTTTCAGCGCATTGCCGCCACCCGCCCGGATTTCGATCCCGTGACAATGGATAATATCGGCGCGAAGTGATGATTTCCGGATTTGACGCCAAGCGGATCGGCGCATCGCAGGAAGCGCTGACGGTAGGTCATGTGCCCGCTGGCATGGACCCGTTCCTGCTGGCGGAACTGGCGCGCGAGGGCCAGCCCGTGGCCTTCCTGATTTCGGACGGCCAGCGTCTGGCCGATCTCCAGCAGATGCTGTCTTTCGCCGCCCCTGAAATTCCGGTGCTGACGCTGCCGGCCTGGGACTGTTTGCCCTATGACCGAGTGTCGCCGAGCGCCGACACATCGGCTCGAAGGCTGGCAGCCCTGGCCGGGCTCGCCCAGCATGCGAAGAAGCCGCATGCGGCCATCGTCATCGTCACGGTCAATGCCATGCTGCAGAAGGTAGCGCCGCGCGAGGTGATTGAAGCCTCCGGCTTTTCGGCCAGGCCCGGCAGCCAGATCCGCATGGAAGACATCGCCGCCAAGCTGGAAAAGAACGGTTTCGACCGCGTTCCGGCCGTGCGCGAAGTGGGTGAGTTCGCGGTGCGCGGCGGCATTCTCGATGTCTTTGTGCCGGGAGCGGAAGAGCCTGTACGGCTCGATTTCTTCGGCGATACGCTGGAGAGCATCCGCGCTTTCGATCCCGCCAGCCAGCGTACGACGGGCCCGGTGCGGTCGCTCGATCTCAACCCGATGAGCGAAGTGACGCTGACGCCGGATGCGATCAGCCGCTTCCGCAAGAACTACCTCAGCATGTTCGGCGCGGCGACCCGCGACGACGCGCTCTATGTCGCCGTGTCCGATGGCCGCCGCTATGCCGGCATGGAACATTGGCTGCCGCTCTTCCATGAAAATCTGGAAACGGTCTTCGACTATCTCGAAGGGTTCCGCATCGTCACCGACCACACGGTGCGCGAGGCCGCCGCCGAACGCGCGCGGCTGGTTCAGGACTATTATCAGGCCCGCCACGAGAACATGATACCGGGCAAGAGCCATGGCGGCACGCAGGGTGCACCCTACAAGCCGGTTCCGCCGGGCCAGCTTTATCTCAGCGCCGAACAGTTCGGCCGTCTTCTCGATGAACGCAAGGCGATCCGCCTGACGCCGTTCAATGAGGCCGAAACGGGCGCGACCCGTGTTCTGGAACTCGACGCTCATGCGGGGCCGCGCTTTGCACCGATGGCCAACGAGGCAGGCGAGGGTGAGCGGGTCAACGTCTTCGACATCGCCGTCAAGCACATCGCAGACAAGCGCGCCAAGGGCTCGAAGGTGCTGGTGACCGGCTGGTCCGACGGTTCACTCGATCGCCTGCTGCAAGTACTGAACGAACACGGCCTTGAGCGGATCAAGCCCGTCGCCTCTTGGAAAGAGCTTCTGAAGCTCGGCAAGGGCGAGGCGGGATCGGCGGTTCTGAGCATCGAGAACGGCTTCGAAACCGGCGATCTCGTCGTGGTCGGCGAGCAGGATATTCTCGGCGACCGCATGGTGCGCCGGACAAAGAAGCGCAAACGTGCCGCCGATTTCATTGCTGAAGTGGCGGGGCTTGATGAAGGCTCCATCGTCGTTCACGCCGAACACGGCATCGGTCGCTTCGTCGGTCTGCGCACGATCAAGGTGGCGGGCGCAGAACATGCCTGCCTGGAACTTCAATATGCCGACGACGCCAAGCTGTTCCTGCCGGTTGAAAACATCGACCTGCTGTCCCGCTACGGCTCTGAGTCCTCCGACGCGCAACTCGACAAGCTCGGCGGTGGCGCCTGGCAGATGCGCAAGGCCAAGCTCAAAAAGCGCTTGTTGGATATGGCCGGCGGCCTCATCAAGGTCGCCGCTGCCCGTCTCGTGCGCCATGCGCCTGTGCTTTCGACGACCGAGGGCCTTTACGACGAATTCGCCGCGCGCTTCCCCTATGAGGAAACCGAGGACCAGATGGCCGCTATCGAGGCCGTGCGTGAAGATCTCGCCGCCGGCCGGCCGATGGATCGTCTGGTGTGCGGCGATGTCGGCTTCGGCAAGACGGAAGTGGCGCTGCGCGCCGCCTTTGCCGCTGCCATGAACGGCGTTCAGGTGGCCGTCGTCGTGCCGACCACGCTGCTCGCCCGCCAGCACTTCAAGACTTTTTCCGAGCGCTTCCGCGGCCTGCCCATTCGTGTCGAGCAGGCCTCGCGTCTGGTTGGCCCCAAGGAACTGGCGCAGGTGAAGAAGAACGCGGCCGAAGGCAAGGCCGATATCGTCGTCGGCACCCATGCGTTGCTGGGGCAAGGCGTGAAGTTTGCCAATCTCGGCCTTCTCATCATCGATGAGGAGCAGCATTTCGGCGTCAAGCACAAGGAGCGGCTAAAGGAGTTGAAGACGGACGTTCACGTCCTGACCCTTTCGGCGACGCCCATTCCGCGCACGCTGCAACTGGCCATGACCGGGGTGCGCGAACTTTCGCTCATCACCACGCCGCCAGTCGATCGCATGGCGGTCAGAACCTTCATCTCGCCCTTCGATCCGCTGGTTATTCGCGAAACACTGATGCGCGAACATTATCGCGGCGGACAGAGCTTCTATGTCTGCCCGCGTCTGGCGGATCTTGCCGATATCAAGGCCTTCCTCGAATCCGACGTGCCGGAACTGAAAGTCGCCATCGCCCACGGGCAAATGGCGGCGGGCGAACTGGAAGACATCATGAACGCCTTCTACGAGGGCAAGTATGACGTGCTTCTTTCGACCACCATCGTCGAATCCGGCCTCGACGTGCCTTCGGCCAATACGTTGATCGTGCACCGTGCGGATATGTTCGGTCTGGCGCAGCTTTACCAGATCCGCGGCCGCGTCGGCCGGTCCAAGGTGCGCGCCTTTGCGCTCTTCACATTGCCGGTCAACAAGGTTCTGACCTCAGGTGCCGACCGCCGCCTAAAGGTGCTGCAATCGCTGGACACGCTGGGCGCCGGCTTCCAGCTTGCCAGCCACGACCTCGACATTCGCGGCGCCGGCAACCTTCTGGGCGAGGAACAATCCGGCCACATCAAGGAAGTCGGTTTCGAGCTTTACCAACAGATGCTGGAAGAAGCCGTTGCGGAAGTACGCGGCGACGAGGATGTGGCCGAGCGCGGCTGGTCGCCGCAGATTTCGGTCGGCACCTCGGTCATGATCCCGGAAAACTACGTTCCGGATCTGCATCTGCGCATGGGCCTTTACCGCCGTCTGGGCGAGATCACCGAACTCAAGGAGATCGATGCCTTCGGCGCGGAAATGATCGACCGCTTCGGCCCGATGCCGCTCGAACTTCAGCATCTGCTGAAGGTGGTCTATATCAAGTCGCTCTGCCGCGTCGCCAATGTGGAAAAGCTGGAAGCAGGCCCGAAGGGCGTCGTCATCCAGTTCCGCAACAAGGAATTCCCCAATCCGGCGGGTCTTGTCGGCTATATCGCCAAGCAAGGTTCGCTGGCAAAGATCAGGCCGGACCACAGCGTCTATCTCAACCGCGACCTGCCCACCCCCGAAAAACGCCTCAGCGGCGCGGCGGTGGTCATGACGCAACTCGCAGAACTGGTGAAGCAGGGCTGATAGAGTCCCCTCTGGCTCCCGGGCCAGAGGGTCTTTACTCGTGCCGAAGCGCCTCGATCGGGTTCATCTGTGCCGCCCTGCGCGCCGGGAAGTAACCGAAGACCATGCCGATCGCCGCCGAAAATGCGAAGGCGATGAAGATAATCGACGGGCTGGTGACGAAGGGCAGGCCCATGAGGCTTGTGCCGAGGAAGGCAAGGCCGAGACCCAGTACAATACCGGTGACGCCGCCCAGAAGCGACAGCGTGACGGCCTCGACGAGAAACTGCGTCAGCACCTGTCCTTCCAGCGCGCCGATGGCGAGGCGGATGCCGATTTCGCGGGTACGTTCTGTCACCGAAACCAGCATGATATTCATGATGCCGATGCCGCCAACAAGCAGGCTGACGGCCGCCACGGCACCAAGAAGACCAGTCAGCAGCGTCGTCGTGCCGGTCATGGTTGCGGCAAGCTGCGTCATGTCATTCACGGAAAAGTCGTCTTCGCGGCCGGCCTGGATCTTGCGACGCTCGCGCAGCAGGTTTTCCACGTCCGCCTGGATCTTGGAGGTCGAGACACCGTCCTTGGCAGAGAGCGAAATCGAGGAAATGTCGGTCGAGCCGCCGATGCGGCGCTGGAACACCTTGAGCGGCATGACGATGGTATCGTCCTGGTCGCTCCCCATGCCGGATTCGCCTTTGGCCGCCAGAATACCGATCACCGGGCAGGAGATAGAACCAATCCGGATCTGCTGACCGATGGGATCGCTCGAACCAAACAACTCCTTCTTTACGGTCTGACCGATCACGCAGGCGGCCTGTCCGCCCCGTTCCTCACCAGACAGGAAGTCGCGGCCTTCCGTCAGGTCCCAATCCTGTGCAATGAAGAAATCATTGGTTGCGCCGGTTACGGATGTCGAATGGTTCTGGCCACCATAGATCGCGGTGGCCGTGCTGCGGTTGGAAGGCGAAACGGCCCGCAGCCCGGAGATCTGGGTCTGGATGGCCTCGACATCCCGATCGGTAAAGGCACGCGCAGTGGTGCTGGCCCGCCCGGGGCCGAACTGGCCGGGCCGCACGAAGAGCATGTTGGTACCGAGCTTGGACAGTTCGGATTTCACCTGCGCGGTCGTGCCGTTGCCGATGGTGACCATGGCGATGACCGCAGCAACGCCGATGACGATGCCAAGCACCGTGAGGAAGGAGCGCAGCATGTTACGGCGAATGGCGCGCAGCGCAAGTTTCAGTGTTTCAAGAAACATGCGTCGCCTCCCGCTCCGGATTGGGCCTGTCGGATTCGATCTTGCCGTCCACGAAGCGCATGATGCGTTTTGCATATTCGGCAATGTCGTTCTCGTGCGTCACCATGATCACGGTGATGCCCTGATCCCGGTTGAGGCCGGTGATCAACTCCATGATTTCGATACTCGTCTTTGTATCCAGATTGCCCGTCGGTTCATCCGCCAGAAGAACGGCGGGCTGGGTAACGATGGCTCGGGCAATCGCCACGCGCTGCTGCTGGCCACCGGAAAGTTGCTGGGTCGTATGGTTTTCGCGACCTGCCAGCCCGACGCGGGCCAGAGCATCTCGGGCCAGTTTGCGACGCATGCCAGCGTCAACGCCGCGATACACGAGAGGAAGCTCCACATTTTCGATCGCCGATGTGCGGGGCAGAAGATTGAAGCCCTGGAACACGAAGCCGAGCATATGCCGCCGCAACATCGTCAGTTGCGCACGGCCGAAGCCGCTGGTCGCCACACCCTGAAACAGATATTCACCGGCGCTCGGCACATCGAGACAGCCGATGATGTTCATCGCCGTCGATTTGCCCGAACCGGAAGGTCCCATGATGGCGACGAATTCGTGCTGTTGTATCGTCAAATCGACCCCATCCAGCGCGCGGATTTCAGCCTCTCCCGATCCGTAAATCTTGGAAACCTTGCGGAACTCAATCAGCGGAATATTGGCCATGACGCGTTCCCCTCAGTTGGAAACCGTTGTGGCATCCGTCACAAGCTGATCGCCTTCCTTGATGTCGCCGGAGACCAGAACGGTGGAGCGCCCATCCGTCGGGCCGGTCTTCACCTGAACCGAAACCGGGGTCTTGTCACGCATCACCCACAGGGTCCGGCCTTCTGTGGATTTGGTCTGCGCCGGACGGCCCGTACTCGGCGAGCGCGGCGGACGGAACATTCGGCTGAGGCTGAAGCCCGACGAGTTCGCCTCCGTCGCGGGAGGCGAATAGCGCAGCGCTGCATTGGGAACAAGCAGCGCGTCATCCACGGATTGAACGGTAATATCCGCCGTCGCCGTCATACCGGGCCGCAGAAGCAGATCCGCATTGTCCACCGTCAGAATGGCTTTGTAGGTCACGACATTCGATGTGGTTTCAGAGGCGAATCGCACGGTCTCAATGCTCGCCGGAAAGCTCTTTTCCGGATAGGCGTCGACGTTAAAAGTGGCTTTCTGGCCTTCCTCCACCTGCCCGACATCCGCTTCATCAACGGCCACCTGCAACTCCATCTTGCGCAGATCGCCAGCGATTGTGAACAGCACGGGAGCGGAAAGGGACGAGGCGACCGTTTGGCCGGGATCGACGTCGCGCGTCAGGACCACCCCGTCGATGGGCGACACGATCTTCGCCTTGCCAAGGTTAACTTCTGCCAGCTTGAGATCGGCTTCGGAGGATAACACGCTTGCTTCGTTGATCTGTTTGGCGGCGACCGCTGCATCATAGGCATATTGAGCGGCGTCGAGATCCTGCTGGCTCGAAACGCGGTTGTCGACGAGACTTGTCAGCCGGTCGAGCTTGGTTTTCGCCGCATTGAGCTCAGCATCGGCCTTCACCACATTGGCATGTGCGGAGGCGAGCTTCGCGCGCGCGCTCTGCAAATCGGCCTGCAGCTTGTTCGTATCGAGTTCGGCCAGAACATCGCCGGTCTTCACCAGGCTGTTATAGGTGACGTTGACGTTGCGGATCGTGCCCGAAAGCTCCGAGGATACATCCACCTGATCGGTCGGCTGAACCGAACCGGTCGCAGTGACGATAACGTTGAGATCACCCCGCGTCAGCGGCATCGTCGTGTAGCTGTACCGGGCGGACGAACCGCTGGAGAGCCACAGATAGCCACCGCCAGCCAGCCCCAGAACGAGCAGGGAGGTGATGATGTACTTCCGCCGCTTTGCCCCGCCGGACATGCCACCAGAGATGCCGCCGGCTGCCCCCAGAATGGCCGCCATGTCGGGCGTCGTCTGCCCGGCCGCACCGCTCGCTCTTCCGTCCAGCTCGCTCATCGTTCCACCATCTCCTGCCTGCTTGCACGTCGTCTGATTGCGTGGTGACACAACCTTGCGCGGTATTGAAGTGAATAGTTGGTAATCTTCGCCGTCGCGCCCCGGATAGACCACAAACGCGACAATTGGTCCTTAAAAACAAAACGCCCGCTAACGCGGGCGTCTGCTCAGGGCAGGGAAATGGGGAAATCCCGTCTATGATCGTCGGGATCCCCCGCTGAGACCCTTCGCGTGTGGATCCACGAAAGGTAAGTGTTGAATAACCTCATTCATCACCTTTTGTAAAGCGTAACAAGATGAAATGTACGACAATTCCGCGTGATGTGTCGCAAATATGACAATGGCAGGTTGTCCAGAAGCGAGGCGGTTAAGCGCGCGCTCGACAATTCCGCATGGATTATCTAACATGAAACTCTGAATATGATTACAGAAAGTCCAGAATGGACCCGCTAAGCGATATCGTGACCTTGCTTCGGCCGAACACGGCTATTTCCAAACCCATTGCCGGGCGAGGGCGCTGGGGCGTGCGCTATGTGGCGCATGATGCGCCCGGCTTCACAATCATTCTGAAAGGCGAGTGCTGGATTACCTTCGAGGACCAGGAACCGCTGAGGCTGCGCAAAGGTGACTTCCTGCTTCTGCCAACAACACCAGCCTTTACGCTCACCAGTCATTTGGGCGTCGATGCCCACATGCGCGAACCGATGGACACAGCCGTCCGCCACGGCGAGCAGGAAGGCGAGACCGATTTCGAATCGTTGGGCGGCAGTTTCCATATCGAGCCGGCCAATGCCGCACTGCTGTTAACGCTGCTGCCGCGCATGATCCATATTCCATCCTCCAGTGGCCGGACCGGCAAACTGAGCCGCGTGATCGATCTCATAATGGAAGAATGCGCCGGCGATGATCCCGGCAGACAGATGCTTCTTCAACGTCTGCTCGAGGTTCTGTTGATCGAGGCGTTGCGGGGGCAGGGCACAGCCGCAAACGATTCCAGATCCGGGCTGCTTAACGGTCTGCGCGACCCTTCTCTTGCCCGCGCCCTGCGGGCAATGCACGCGGATGTGCGAGCCAACTGGACAGTTGTGTCACTCGCGAATCTGGCTGGTCAGTCCCGGTCGGCCTTCGCCGCCCGCTTTCGAGATGTTCTCGGCTACGGGCCAATCGAATATCTTTCCCGCTGGCGTATGGCCCTGGCCAGGGATGCGTTGATCCGGGGAGAAAAAAACCTCGAAAGCATCGCCGAAGAGATTGGCTACGAATCCGCGAGCGCCTTCAGCACAGCCTTCCGGAAACGACAGGGCTGTCCTCCGGGAAAATTCGCCCGCGAAGCCGTCTGAAATCGGCCCGCCCCAATCACACAGTATGCAGTCAGGACGATTGAGCAATCATAACGGACTGATGATTATGGTCGATCCAGGCTATTGCGTCTAACAAGGGCCATCCCAACCTGATGGAGGCTCAAATGCAAACAATCATGATTACCGGCACGTCGTCGGGCTACGGCCTTGAAACCGCGCGCCATTTCCTCGCCAAAGGCTGGCACGTCATCGCCACCATGCGGCGGCCGAACCCCGACCTGCTGCCGCAATCGCCGAACTTGACACTTCTGCCGCTCGACGTGACGAGCGATGAAAGCATCACAACCGCCATCGCGGCGGCTGGACCGGTCGATGTGCTGGTCAACAATGCCGGTATCGGTGTCGTTGGTGCCTTCGAAGCCACACCGATGCACCACGTCCGCAAGGTCTTCGATACCAATACGTTCGGCGTCATGGCCATGTGCCAGGCGGTTATCCCGCAGATGCGCACCCGCCGTTCCGGCGTTATCGTCAACGTCACATCCTCGGTCACGCTAGCCGCCATGCCGCTGGCGGCGGCCTACACAGCCAGCAAACAGGCCATCGAAGGTTTCACGGGGTCGCTTGCCCACGAACTCCACCATTTCGGCATTCGCACCAAGCTGGTGGAGCCGGGCTACGGTCCGACGACCCGTTTCAGCCAGAACACCAATGTCCGGATCGAAGATCTCATTCCCGAAACCTATGCGGATTTTGCAGCCCCGATCTTCGCCGCCTTTGCCGCGCCGACCCTGACAACGCAGGAAGCAGATGTCGCGGAAACCATTTGGACCGCCGTAAATGATACCACCGAACGGCTGCACTTCCCGGCCGGAGCGGATGCCATAGCGCTTTCCCAACAAACCCGCGCCGCATGAACTGAACGATTTCGAGGGAAATGGCGGACAGCACCCGATGAAGATGAGCACTACAGATTTACGATAGTCATCTGATATTTAATGGAAATGTCCGCTCTGTGCGGTAATCGACGGTCTTTGGCAGCGATTGCGTAGCTTTTGGCGCCAATAGAGAGGTTTCGGCAGTGTTCGGAGAAGGCGAGCAAACGCCTTGAGTCGTTCATGCAGGCAAACGACCCGCTGCGGATGGCGAGCTCCCACGGTAGCTGCCGACGCTATCGTTCATCGTATCGCGACTGCGCCTCACGGACCTGTTCCCAGTTCTCCTTGGCCCAATCGACCAATCCTTGGGTTGGGTGGAGCAGCCGTCTTCCGAGTTCTGTCATCTCATATTCGACGCGGGGCGGTACCTCGGGAAACACCTCCCGGATCACCATCCCATCTCGCTCGAGGTTCTTCAGGGTAGAAGACAGCATTCTCTGCGAAATGCCGGGGACCGCACGCTCAAGCTCGGAGAACCGGGCGCGGCCACCCAGGAGATCGAGCGAGAGCACGACGAAGATCGTCCATTTGTCGCCGATCTTCGTCAGCAACTCCCGTACCGCCAGCGGGTCCGAACTCCGGCAAATCGCTGCAGGGTCCAACTGCCTGATTTTGCTCGACGCCCCCATAACTTACCTCGACGTAAGTGACTGATTTCAAAATGCGTTCTTCCGAAGAATTGGCTTCCAGATTATATCTAGCTCTCATTCAGTAAGCAACTACTCGAATAGCGGAGAGCGCCCGATGCCAAATCCCGAGTACGCCACCTACCAACCTGCGGCCCCATATTTCGACCTCGTACGAGAGGCGCTTGGCGATCTCGTTGATGGTGGGCATTTCTTCGACGTCATCACCAACCAGACCATTTATGAAGTTCTTTATGAGGTGCCCGGCTGGCCGCGCGTCATCACCGGGCGTGACGATCTGATGGCCGTATTCCGGGGCTATGTTGAAGCCATCGCGCTGCAATCAGCCGACAAGCTGGCCGTTCATAAGACGGATGACGGCATCGTCATTGAATACGAGGTGCATGGCACGATCCTTTCGACCGGAGTGAACTACGATAACCGGTTTTGCTCGATCATCCGGCTTGAGAACCGCAAGATTGCCCATTGGCGGGATTACATGGACTCGCTCGCGGCCTGGAATGCGCTAACGGCGCAGGCTCGGGGGTGATCGCCATGAAGCAGATTCTCATGATCGAAGTCAGCCCAAGGGGACGGGACTCGGCAAGCCGGGCCGTGGCCGACACACTGGCCGCGCGCCTTGTCGATCTTTACCCATCGGCAAAACTCGTGCGCCGCGATATCGCAACCGAGTGCCTGCCGCATCTGGATGGGACCACGCTCCGGGCCATCTCTACGAAGGACCCGGACGAGGCAGCGCGATTACAAGAGGCCGTACGCCTGTCCGACACATTGACTGACGAGTTGTTGGCCTCCGATCTTCTGGTGATCGCGACACCGATGTGGAACTTCGGCATTCCATCAGCACTCAAAGCCTGGATCGATCTGGTCATCCGACCAGGCCGGACATTCCAGTATGCCGAAGGTGGGGTGTTCGGGCTCGCGAAGCACAAGAGGGCGATCCTGGTGCTCGCGTCGGGTGGCGTGTTCACGGACGGCCCGTGGCAGTCGTGGGATTACGTCGAGCCTTACCTGCGCCAGATCCTCGGGTTCATAGGCGTTACGGACGTGCAGACCGTTCGTGCGCAGGGGATGAATATCCCGGCCTTGGCGCCCGATGCGGTGTCGAAAGCGCAGGACGCTGTTGCCGAGCTTGTTCTGTAGTCATTGCATGGCGAGCAAAGCCTTTGCGCCATAGTCAGTGGCATTGCGGTCGGGGCGACGGCACTTCAGGCTCCCGAGAAGAGAAGTACGGAGGGAAATCGGCGGCAATCGGCACCAATCCGTTCTCGGAATTGGCCATTTTGGCCAAAATGGCGGAAGAGGTGGGATTCGAACCCACGGTAGACTCGCGCCTACGCCGGTTTTCAAGACCGGTGCCTTAAACCGCTCGGCCACTCTTCCGATTGCCGCCTTATGGCCTAAAGGCCGCGTCATTGGCAAGAGTGCTGCCCTGTTTCGTGGCGAATTAATAGCCGCGTCCGGGCGGCGCCGGCCGGCGGGAGCCTGCAAACAGGCAAGGACTTTACGATCCATTAACCATAATACATTGAATTTTAACGTTATTGATTGGCGCCTCCCATTTTTGCCATCATCTGATATGAATTGTGGAGTTGTCGATCCTCGCGGACATGAAGCGTGAGGTGAGGGGCGGACCGGTTTCGTATTTCGTTGTTTTGACCGGCCATGACAGGATGTGGGACAAGATGAGCAAGAAGAATGCAGGACATAAGCTGGCGAAGGGCTTTTCGTGGATTGTCCTTCCTATGGTTTGTCTCAGCATGGCATCTTGCGCGACGACCCAGAAGATGGAGCCCAAGAAACAGCAGGCACGCAGCAAGGAATATTTCTCGGAGAAGGAATATGGCGTCAAAGCCAGCCCGCGCGTCGCTGATGGCAAGAATATTCCCAAGGGCGGCGGTCGCTACATGCTGGGCCAGCCCTATCAGGTGAAGGGCAAGACCTACGTTCCCAAGGAAGAGCAGGGTTATAACAAGACTGGCCTCGCCTCGTGGTATGGATCGGCTTTCCATGGTCGCCTGACGGCCAACGGTGAAGTCTATGATCAGTTGCACCTTTCCGCCGCACATCCGACCTTTCCGCTGCCGAGCTATGCCCGCGTCACCAATCTCGATACCGGTTCTTCGGTCGTCGTGCGCGTGAATGACCGCGGCCCCTATCACCCTGGTCGTATCATAGACGTCTCGAACAAGGCCGCGGAGCTTCTGGATTTCCAGCGCACCGGCACGGGCCGCGTCAACGTGCAATATGTCGGTCGCGCACCGCTCGATGGCCACGATATGCCGTATCTGATGGCCTCCTACGTTCGCAAGGGTGATCGCCTGCCGTCCATCGCACCGGAAGGCCAGATCGCTACCGGCGTCATGGTCGCTTCCAACGAACGCATGGGATCGTCGTCGCCGATGCGCCGCATGGAATCCTACCAGACGTCCGGTTCCATGCAGACGAGCCTGTCCGGATCGACGCCCAGCGGTGGCAATACGCGTCCTTCCGCCTTTGCCATGATGTCCGCATCCACTGCTGCCGCAGAGGCGGCATCGGCGAACGCCAACGCCAAACATGCGGCGACGGCGTCGGCCGTTCCGCTGCCGGCCTCGCGTCCGATGGCAAGCGTTGCTCCTGCCACCGTTCGCGCCGCTGCGCCGGTGCAGGCTGCCCCGCGCGTCGCACCCGCACCGGTTCCGGTCGCTGCCGCAGCGCCTGTCATGCAGGTTGTGCCGCGCGCACCCGCTGCTGCCAAGCCCGTCGCACACCAGCAGGCCCCGATGACGGCCGTCTCGCCGTCAAAGCCGAATGTGGCGCTCGTCTGGACCACCGGGGCCGCCCCGATCAGTCGCTGACATCTTCAGTTTGAGGAAAGGGCTTGCATGAAGACCCGGCAAGCGCTTTTTCTGGTCTGGGCCGCTTGTACGGCCTTGGCAAATCACGGTGCATGGGCCCAGAACAATCCTGTTCTGCTGGCGGATGTGAAAGCACCGCGCGTGCTGATGGTCGAGGAGGCCACAGGCACAGTCCTTCTTTCCCGCAAGCCCGATGAGCCTTTCGCGCCGGGCTCTATTGCCAAGATGATGACGGTGGAAACCGTCCTCGATGCCCTTTCCAGAAGCGAAATAAGTCTCGATACCACTTATCCGGTCACGGAATTCGCCTGGCGTACCGGCGGCGCACCTTCCCGTACCACCACCATGTTTGCAGCCCTGCGCAGCAACATCACTGTCAGGGATTTGTTGAGCGGCGTCATCGTGCAAAATGCCAATGATGGCTGCATCGTTCTGGCGGAAGGTCTGGCAGGCTCGGAGCCGGCATTCGTCACACGCATGAACGAGCGGGCGAATACGCTCGGTCTGTCAGGATCACGCTTCGGCAATTCCACTGGCCTGCCGCCGGCAGAGAGCAGCATGACCGCCATCGATATGGTGAGGCTGGCCAGACATATGCGCACCGCATATCCGCAGGTGCTGCCGCTCTATACCCAGGCCGATTTCGAATGGAACCGCATTCGCCAGCGCAACAAGAACCCGCTTCTCGGCACGATCGCGGGCGTCGATGGTTTCGCGGCGGGGTTTGCTGAAGGGGCGGGGTTCAGCCTCATGGCCACTGCCATGCGGGGCGACACACGCCTTTACCTCGCCATGAGCGGGCTTGCCAGCGAGAAGGAGCGGCAGGACGAAGCAGCCCGTCTCCTGGAGTGGGGTTTCAATGGCTTCACCTCGCTTACGGTGTATGGCGCCGGCAATGTCGTCGGACAGGCCGTGGTCTACGGCGGCGCGGCAGAAAAGGTGGCCCTGGCGCCCCGAGAGGATGTACGGGTCTACGCACCGACCGGCGATCTGGGCCGTCTTTCCGCGCAAGTTGTCTATCGCGGACCGATCCGCGCGCCCATTAACAGGGATCAGGAGGTCGGTCGCATCAGGATCATGATCGGGGACGCTGTTCTTCAGGAAGCGCCGGTCTACACTTCCGAAGCCGTGGGCGAGGGGGGGCTTGCCAGTCGGGCGAAGGACGCGGTCTGGTCACTCCTTTTCTCATGGCTGTGAAAGCCGATGTTTCATTGCCGGCGTCATTGCTCTATGAAATGCGCTGAGCGGTGGCACCGCATGGGATTCCCGGACTGACAGGAAAGCGTCTTGGCTGAAATCAGAGGTTTGTTCATCAGTTTTGAAGGTGGGGAGGGGGCTGGCAAGTCCACGCAGATCCGTCACCTCGCCGACAAACTGACGCGGCGCGGCTTCGATGTGCTGGTAACGCGGGAGCCCGGCGGTTCCGCCGGTGCGGAAGCGGTTCGCCACGTCCTGCTGTCCGGCGCCGTGGAAGGCTTTGGGACGGGCATGGAAGCCCTGCTCTTCGCAGCAGCGCGCAACGACCATGTTCGCGAAGTCATCCGGCCCGCGCTGGAGCGTGGCGCCGTCGTCCTGTGCGATCGCTTCATGGATTCCTCGCGCGTCTATCAGGGCGGCTCTGGCGATCTCAGTCCTGATTTCCTGACGCGATTGGAACGGGTGGCGATCGACGACACACCGCCGGATCTCACCATCATCCTCGATATTCCGGCGGCCGCCGGCCTGGCGCGCGCGCGCCAGCGCGCCGAAGCCACCGGCACCGGTGGAGAGCCGGATCGCTACGAGAAGGAAAACATCGCCGTTCACGAAGCACGCCGGCAGGGCTTTCTCGACATTGCCCGCCGCGAGCCGAACCGCTGCAAGGTCATCGACGCGACCCGCGACGTGGCAACCATCGCCAATGACATCATGGCCGTGGTGGCGCCGCGCCTTGCAGGGATCGCGCCCGCGGGTGGCGAAACGGAAGGCACGGTATGAGCAACGAGCGGCACGATGTTCTCGACGGGGCCATCCATCCCTCGGAAAACACACGGCTTTTCGGCCATGCCGAGGCGCAGGCATTTCTGGCGCAATCCTATCGATCAGGCAAAGGTCACCACGCCATCCTGATGGAGGGACCGGAGGGGATCGGCAAGGCCACACTCGCCTTCCGCTTCGCCAACCATGTTCTCTCCCATCCAGACCCGGCCACCGCACCGGATGCGATTGCCGACCCCGATCCGCAATCCGTCATCAGCCGTCAGATTGCGTCAGGCGCCTCCCATAACCTGCTGCATCTGACCCGACCGGTCGACGAAAAGACAGGCCGGGTGAAGGCGGCGATCACGGTGGACGAAGTGCGCCGGGCAGGGCACTTCTTCGCCCAGACCTCCGGCACCGGCAACTGGCGCATCGTCATCATCGATCCTGCTGATGATCTGAACCGCAATGCCGCAAACGCCATCCTGAAGATACTTGAGGAGCCGCCGAAAAGGGCCATGTTCCTCGTGCTCAGCCATGCGCCAGGCCGGCTTCTGGCGACCATTCGCTCGCGCTGCCTGCCGCTCAGGCTCGAGGCGCTGGGCACGGCTGATCTGAAAAAGGCACTCGCGGCGCTGAGGGTCGATCCCGGTGCAAATGCCGAGGCTTTGCTGGAAAAGGCGGGCGGCAGCGTTTCGGAAGCGCTCAAGCTCATCAACTATGGCGGCATGGACATTGCTGAAGCACTCTCAGGAGTGCTGGCGGCCTCCGGTCCGTCCGCACGCAAGGCCATGCACAAGCTGGCGGATGTGCTGTCTTCCAAGGATAACGACGTCATCCACGGCTTCTTCACCGGGCATCTGGAAAACACCGTCATGCTGCGGGCGAGGGCGCTCGCGCTTTCCGGCGATCTCGATGCCGCCGACCGGCAGGCCCGCCTTGCCGCCGACATTCAGGAACGGCTGCGGGTCTCGCAGGCCTACAATCTCGACCGCAAGCAGACCATCATATCGCTTCTGGAAGATGTGAAGGCTCTGGGTTGATCCTCGACCCGTAAATCGGCTTTTCCGGTAAACTTGCTGTTCCACTCAAGACCCAGTTGGAGTAAGAGCGGCATGTTGAAAGATACATCGGATGAAGCCCGCCATGACAGACAAGTCCCCGTTCTACATCACCACCGCGATTGCCTATCCCAATGGCAAGCCCCATATCGGCCATGCGTACGAAATGATCGCAACCGATGCCATGGCGCGCTTCCAGCGGCTTGACGGTCGTCCGGTGTTCTTCCTGACGGGAACGGATGAGCACGGCCAGAAGATGCAGCAGACGGCCCGCGCCGAAGGGATCACACCGCAGGAACTTGCCAAGCGCAACTCCGACGCTTTCGAAGATATGGCGAAGCTTCTGAACATTTCCAACGATGACTTCATCCGCACCACGCAGGAGCGTCATCACAGGACGGTTCAGGAAGTCTGGCGCCGCATGGCGGCCAATGGCGATATCTACAAGGACAGCTATTCCGGCTGGTATTCCGTGCGCGATGAAGCCTTCTATCAGGAAGGTGAAACCGAGCTGCGCGCGGATGGCGTGCGCTACGGCCCCCAAGGCACGCCGGTGGAATGGGTGGAGGAAGAGAGCTATTTCTTCCGCCTGTCCGCCTATGAAGACCGCCTGCTGAAGCTTTACGAGGATCAGCCAGATTTTATCGGCCCGACCGAGCGCCGCAATGAAATCCTCTCCTTCGTCAAGGGTGGCCTCAAGGATCTGTCGGTCTCGCGCACGACCTTCGACTGGGGTATCAAGGTTCCGGATGATCCGGCGCATGTCATGTATGTGTGGGTCGATGCACTGACCAACTACATCACCGCCACCGGCTATGTGGAAGACGTCAACGGCCCGCTGGCAAAGTTCTGGCCGGCGGATGTTCACATCATCGGCAAGGATATCATCCGCTTCCACGCCGTTTACTGGCCCGCCTTCCTGATGAGCGCCGGTCTGCCGCTTCCCAAGCGCGTTTTCGCCCACGGCTTCCTGCTCAACAAGGGCGAGAAGATGTCAAAGTCGCTCGGCAATGTCGTCGATCCCGTCAATCTGGTGAACCATTTTGGCCTCGATCAGGTGCGCTACTTCTTCCTGCGCGAAGTCTCCTTCGGCCAGGACGGCTCCTACAGTGAAGAGGGGATCGCCACCCGCATCAATGCCGACCTCGCCAATGGCATCGGCAATCTCGCCAGCCGTTCGCTGTCGATGATCGTCAAGAACTGCGACGGCCAGATCCCGACGCCGGGTGAACTGACGGACGCCGATCAGGCCATGCTCGCCTCGGTAGACGGCCTGCTGACCGTATGCCGCGAGGAATTCGCCACGCAGCAGATTCACAAGGCCGTGGCGGCCATCATCGCCGTTGTCTCCGAAACGGACCGCTATTTCGCCGGTCAGGAGCCCTGGGCGTTGAAGAAGACCGACCCGGCGCGCATGGCCACCGTGCTTTACGTAACCGCGGAAGTCGTGCGCCAGATCGCCATCCTGACACAACCGATCATGCCGACCAGCGCTGGCAAGTTGCTCGATCTCGTGGCGGCTCCGGCCGACAAGCGTGATTTCGTGGCACTGGGCGACGCGGGTCGTCTCGTTCCCGGCACTCCGCTTTCTGCCCCCACGCCGGTCTTCCCGCGTTACGTGGCGCCGGAAGCGTAAGGACCGTTTCCATGCTGATCGATACGCACTGCCATCTGGATTTCGCCGACTTCGAGGCCGAGCGCGACGAAATAGTTGCCCGCGCCATGGAGGCCGGCGTCGGCCAGATGGTGACGATCTCCACCCGCGTCCGCAAGCTCGACATGCTGCTGGCGATCACCGACAAATATCCGAATATCTTCTGTTCGGTCGGTACGCATCCGAATAACGCCAACGAGGAACTCGACATTACCGCCGACGACCTCGTGGCGCTGACGAAAAAGCACGCGAAGATCGTCGCCATCGGCGAGGCCGGGCTCGATTACTTCTATGATACACAGACACCGGAAGACCAGAAGACCGGGCTTCTGCGCCACATCGAAGCCGCGCGCCGCACGCAGCTTCCGCTCGTCATCCACAGTCGCGCGGCGGATGAGGACATGGCGGCTATCCTGCGGGACGAGACGGGGAAGGGGGCATTCCCCTTCATTCTGCACTGCTTCTCCTCCGGCCAGGCGCTGGCTGACACAGGTGTCGAACTCGGCGGTTACGTGTCCTTTTCCGGTATCCTGACCTTCCCGAAATCGACGGAACTCCGCGACATCGCAGCCACCGTGCCGCTCGACCGGCTTCTGGTCGAAACCGATGCGCCTTATCTGGCACCGAAGCGCTGGCGCGGCAAACGCAATGAACCGTCCTACGTCGTGAACACGGCGGAGGTGCTGGCAGAGGTGAAGGGCGTCTCCTATGAGGAGATCGCGCGGATCACCACCGAAAATGCTTTTCGGGTCTTCTCCCGTATGCCGAAGGTCGTGGCATGACGGAAGAACGGAAGACATGGCAGCGACGCTTTACTGTGCTCGGCTGCGGGTCTTCTCCCGGTGTTCCCCGTATCACCGGCGATTGGGGGGCCTGCGATCCGTCCAATCCGCGAAACCGCCGCAGCCGGGCCTCGTTTCTGGTGGAACAGGTCGCGCCAGGCGGCGGCAAGACGACAGTCGTCATCGATACCGGGCCAGATTTCCGCGAGCAGATGATTTCTGCTGGCGTGCAGCACATCGATGCCGTTCTCTATACCCATGCCCATGCTGACCATCTGCACGGGCTGGACGATCTGCGCGGCTACTTCGTGATGCAGCACAGCCGCATACCGATCCACGCGGATGCGTTCACGATGGACCGCATCCGGGCCGGTTTCGGATATTGCCTTGAAACACCGCCCGGCAGCAGTTACCCGCCCATCGTGAAACCGGAAATCATCGAGACGCCGGACAGTCCCGTGACCATCGAAGGCGCGGGCGGCCCGATCACCTTCATGCCGCTACTACAAAGGCACGGTGATATTCATTCTCTGGGTTTTCGCATCGGCGACGTGGCCTATTGCAGCGATGTGTCCGCTTACCCGGATGAAACCGTGCCGAAGCTGCAAGGCCTCGATCTTCTGGTAATCGACGCCTTGCAATATCGACGCCATCCCAGCCATTTTTCGCTGGAAGAAGCGCTGGAATGGATCGACAGGCTGAAACCTCGCCATGCCGTGCTGACGCATATGCACATTCCGCTCGATTATGAGACCGTCATGGGTGAGACACCGGCCCATGTCGAGCCGGCTTATGACGGGCTGGTATTCACGGTTGAGGCCAATCCGTCCGCGCCGTAATCGGGCCAGATTTTACCCGTCATGCCAGCCCATGGTAATGTGTCCTTGGACACCCAAGCGGACAATAAACCGTTGAATTATCGACACTTGGCAGCGGCGGGCGCAAAGTTTCTCCCAAGCCTTCTCACTCATGTGTTCCATAATCTATCTTATGTGATATTTGTTTGTAGCCGGATACATTCTATATTCAAGTGAGACATGTAAATTATTTCAATGACTTAACTTTGGCGGTTTTGGTATATCGCACTGCTATCCACAACTGACCCTCGCCGGTCGACAGCGGCTTTATCGCCTCGTTGCCCGCAAGGTACCGATCAACGAGATGACCCGCCAGCTTGAGCGTCGTCGTTCAACAATCTACTGCGAGATCAAGCGCAATACATTCCACGACCACGAATTTCCCGAGTTTGGCGATCACTCAGGCGCGATTGGCCCCAGCCTTTTCCTGCAGAATGAACTGATCGAGTGTCATGTGGTCGAGGACGGCTGACATGGCGTCACGCACCTCGGTCATCGAAAGCCGCACGGCGCAGGTCTCAGGGTTGGAACAGTCTTCACAGGCTTCGAAGGCTGTGCGGCTAGCGCAGCGGATGGGAGCCAGCGGACCATCGAGCGTGCGCACGATCTGACCGATGTAAATATCGGAAGCCGGCTTGGACAAGGCGTAGCCTCCGCCAGGGCCTTTCTTTGAACGCAACATGCCACCATTGCGCAGTTCAAGCAGGATTGTATCGAGAAATTTCTTCGGAATGTTGTTGCGCGTGGCAATCTCATTCACGAAAGCCGTCTCGCCCGGCGCAAGCTGCGCAAGGTCTGCCATCGCCTTGAGGCCATACTTGCCTTTTTTGGTCAGCATATATCAGTCAACTCTCGCGGTCAGTCTGTACGGGCGGCCTGACGAACACTCTGACCGCCCGAATATCATTGATTTAGTCTGTCGACGGATGAAACACAATTGACCGCGCGAAGTTTATAGCACCCAATATATCAAGCCGCTTTCACGTTTCCCTTGATTAGAGAATAGCAATTGACGCGGCAACGATCACAAAGGATGCGGCAATGGCGAAGCGCTGGGCAGCACCATGAAGCGATGCGCGAATATCCTTGCTGCTTCTGGTCCGCAGCGCCGGACCGGTCTTTTCAAAAGCAAGTGACATGGATGAATTTCCTTTCAAAGAAGCGGGAACATGCCGAAGAAATAGATATCGCCCTGCTCTGCCGGTTCGATTTTGGTTTCCTTGTCGACGTCACGTGCGCCAAGAGCGCGGAAAAGACCGAACAGGTCGAACGAAAACAGGCTGAAACCACTCATCATGTGCACCATCCTCCTTCATTTCGCCGTATGGCTTAACGGTACTGATTTTCGCCGGTCGCCGCCTTTCAGTCAATATTTTCCATAAAATCACTATTCTAATTTCCACCACCGGCGCACAAAGTGAATCCAACTTGTTGCGGCGACGGGGTATTAACATCCTGACACCACAAAAGTTCCGCTTTCAGTCGCTTGGCATTCCCCGCGTGATCGGTCAGAACACGGTGATAGGATTCGAACCGCGGAGCCGGCATGGACAGGAAGACGGTAGCCATACTGGGCGGTGGCCCCGCCGGACTGGCGGCGGCGGAAGTACTGGCTGCATCGGCGCGATTTTCCGTGACGGTTTATGAGGCTATGCCAACGATCGGGCGAAAGTTTCTGCTTGCAGGCAAATCCGGGCTGAATATCACTCATTCCGAACCTTACGCCCTGTTTGCCGAACGCTTCGGCACGGCCTCCCCCATGCTGCGCCCTGCCCTCGACGCCTTTGGACCGCATCATGTTCGCGAATGGGCTAGGGGCCTCGGCGCAGAAACCTTCGTCGGCACGTCGGGGCGGGTGTTTCCGACCGCGATGAAAGCCTCCCCGCTGCTTAGGGCCTGGCGCGCCCGGCTGGAGGCGCTCGGGGTGAAAATCCTGACCCGACACCGCTTTACCGGCTTCTCCGGTGGCAGTGCGCTGATCGGGACTCCCGAACGGACATTGCGGATCGAAGCGGATGCATTCCTGCTGGCTTTTGGCGGCGCAAGCTGGCCCCGCCTCGGCTCCGATGCGGCCTGGGTCTCGGGCTTGCGGACACAGGGTGTCGATATCGCCCCCTTTCGCCCGGCAAATTGCGGCTTCGAACGGGCCTGGAGCGCGACATTTCAGGAACGCTTTGCCGGTGAGCCCGTAAAGGCTGTTGCGGCCACCTCGATGGCCGGACGCCATCAAGGCGAATTCGTCATCACCCGCCATGGCGTCGAGGGAAGCCTGATCTATGCCCATGCAGCCAGCCTGCGCGATGCCATCGAACGCGATGGGTTGGCCGTGCTGACGCTCGATCTGACGCCGGATCGAGATGTGGCCCGCCTCGCCCGCGATCTGGCGCGTCAGGATCCTAAGGCCAGCTTTGCCAACCGGTTGCGCAAGGCCGCCGGACTGCAAGGCGTCAAGGCCGCGCTCATTCGCGAATGTGAACCCGACGCATCGCGGCTTTCGCCGGAGGCGTTGGCGGCGCTCGTCAAAGCCCTGCCCCTGCGGCTGGATCGCCCTCGCCCCATCGCCGAAGCCATTTCTTCCGCCGGCGGCGTGCGCCTCGACGCCATCGATGACCGCTACATGCTGAAGGCCCTGCCCGGCGTGTTCGCAGCGGGCGAAATGCTGGATTGGGAGGCGCCGACCGGCGGTTACCTGTTGACCGCCTGCCTTGCCATGGGCCGTGCCGCCGCGTATGGCATCGAAGATTGGCTCACTCGGTCCTGATCGATCGGCCGGTGGCCACCGGCGCCATCAGGAAGGTCAGGCCAATGAACGGCAGCAGCACCAGAAACGCCCAGGCGATTCCGGCATGTTCGGCAACCGACCCCAGCAGCGGCGGCACGCCGAGCGTGGCGATCAGCATTGTCATGGCCAGCGCCGCCAGATTATCCGCCTGCCCCCGGCCCGGCAAAGACAACGCCGTCGAAAAGGCGAGCGGAGCAATCAATGCCACGCCGCCACCCGTAAGCGCCAGCGCGAGCGCCGCACCGGTATAGCCACCGGCATTGACCACCCAGACAATACCGATCGCGGTCGCAAGTGCCGAACCACGCACAATAGACGGTGGCGAAAACCTTCCACGCAGATGATCCCCGATCAGTCTCGTAAAGCCCATGCCGATGGTGAAGGACGCATAAAGCAGCCCGGCGATGGCGGGATCGGCCGCAATCCGCTCGCGAATGAGGAACATGCCCCAATCGTAGATAGCGCCTTCGGAAATGGCGACGCCGAAGATCATCAGGCAGATGAGCAGGATCGCCCGGTTCGGAACCACGAAAATACCACGGCGGCGTGCGGGCTCCGCTTCCCCCGGCTCAGGCTCCGGGGTGATGGCGAGCACCAGAAATGCCGCCATCAGCATGCAACCGCCAATGAAGCCGAGGTGATACACGGGCGTAAAGCCGAGGGCTGCAACCCAGCCGGAAAAGGTGGATCCGACCAGAAGACCGATGGACCAGAAACCATGACTGCGGGCCATGACGCGTTTGCCGGTGGTGCGCTCCGTCTGGCTGATGATCATGTTGGCGGAGACATCGAGAATAGTGCGCAGGAATGCGAAAGCAATGAAGCAGAGCACAAAGCCATAGAGCGGCATGACCGGAAAGAGCGGCTCGACGAAGGCAAGCAGGCCAAGCATCAGCGCCGCCGCCCGCCGTGGAGTTAACCGCTCCACCACCCGGCTGGCCAGCGGTAACGCCAGAAATGTACCAACCGGCATGCCGAGCAGCGCCAGTCCCAGCACTGCCTTGTCGATGCCCAGTTCCACCTGAATGGCAGGCATTCGCGTGAACAGTGAAATGAACAGGATCGAATTGCAAAACAGCAGCAGGGCAGACGGCGCAAGCGCAGCCATGGGAGGCTCCGGAAACGAAGCGGGAGTAATCCCGAATGGATGAGAAGATGGCGTGCGTTGCCATTCGCACGCCATCTGCAACGTTGCAAGCGGTTTGAATGCATGGCAGCCGCGCGGAACCGTTCCTCACGCGGCTGTGAATTGATTCAGGCAGAGGTGGAATTACCGGGCGTCGATATCGCCCTTTTCCCACGCCTCGATCGTCTCGGCATAGAAATCGGCGAAGCGGCCTTCCGCGATCGCCTTGCGGATGCCCTGCATCAATTCCTGATAGTAGGAGAGGTTGTTCCACGACAGAAGCATGCCACCCAGCGCCTCGTTGGAACGCACCAGATGATGCAGATAGGCGCGGGAATAGTCGCGCGCCGCCGGGCAGGATGATTCCTCGTCGAGCGGGCGCATATCCTCGGCGTGACGGGCGTTGCGAATGTTCACCTTGCCGCGCCGGGTAAACGCAAGGCCATGACGGCCGGAACGGGTGGGCATCACGCAGTCAAACATGTCGATGCCGCGTGCCACCGATTTCAGGATATCGTCCGGCGTACCCACGCCCATCAGATAGCGCGGCTTCTCGTTCGGCAATACCGGCAGGGTAATGTCGAGCATATCGAGCATAACATCCTGTGGCTCACCCACTGCCAGACCACCCACGGCATAGCCCTTGAGATCGAGCTGCTTCAACCCCTCCGCCGAGCGGACGCGCAGGTCGGGAATATCGCCGCCCTGCACGATGCCGAACATCGCCTTGCCCGGTTGTTCGCCGAAGGCAACGCGGCAGCGCTCGGCCCAGCGCAGCGACATTTCCATGGCGCGCTCGATTTCCTTCGCCTCGGCGGGCAGCGCCACGCATTCATCGAGCTGCATCTGGATGTCGCTGTCCAGCAGCCCCTGGATTTCGATGGAACGCTCCGGCGACATATGGTGCAACGACCCGTCTATGTGGCTCTTGAAGGTCACGCCCTTCTCGTCCAGCTTGCGCAGACCGGACAGCGACATGACCTGAAAGCCGCCGGAATCCGTCAGGATAGGATGCGGCCAGCGGATCAGTTCATGCAAGCCTCCCAGCCGGGCCACCCGCTCCGGGCCAGGACGCAGCATGAGGTGATAGGTATTGCCGAGAATAATATCGGCCCCGCCTTCCCGCACCTGATCGAGATACATGGCCTTGACCGTGCCGACCGTGCCGACTGGCATGAAAGCCGGCGTGCGGATCGTGCCGCGCGGCATGGTGATTTCACCAAGACGCGCCTTCCCGCTCGTGGCCTTGAGGGTGAAGGTGAATTGCTCGCTCATTCAGATCTTCCGGGTCAAAAGGCTGGAATCGCCATAGGAATAAAAACGGTAGCCGGTTTCTATGGCGTGCGCATAGGCGCGCCGCATCGTCTCAAGGCCGGCAAAGGCCGAAACCAGCATGAACAGCGTGGATTTCGGCAGGTGAAAATTGGTCATCAGCAGGTCCACCGCGCGGAACCGATAACCGGGCGTGATGAATATCCCGGTCGAACCGCTCCACGGCTGGACAACACCTTCCGGCGTTGTGGCGCTTTCGAGCAGACGCAGCGATGTCGTGCCAACGGAAACGATGCGCCCGCCCCTTGCCCGCACGGCATTTAACGCCACCGCGGTTTCCGCGCTTACATGGCCTATCTCGTGGTGCATGTGGTGGTCGTCGGTATCGTCAGCCTTCACCGGAAGAAAGGTCCCTGCCCCAACGTGAAGCGTGACGAAATGCCGGGAAATGCCGGCTGCATCCAGCCTTTCGAAGAGTTCGGGCGTGAAATGCAGGCCGGCGGTCGGCGCAGCGACAGCGCCGTTCTCGCGGGCATAGATCGTCTGGTAGTCGGCGCGATCGCGCTCGTCCTCGGCACGCTTGGCGGCGATATAGGGCGGCAGTGGAATATGGCCGACGGTGGCGATCGCCGCATCGAGATCCGGACCGGAAAGATCGAAAGTCAGGGCGACTTCACCCGCCTCGCGCTTTTCCGTCACCAGCGCCTCGATTTCGGCCGAACCATCGGCGGAGGTGAAACGAATACGATCACCTTCCTTGATACGCTTGCCAGGCTTGGCGAAAGCATGCCAGCAATTGGCCGCAACGCGCATGTGCAGGGTGGCGGAAACCGGCGTTTCCTGCGCGCCGGGACGTAGACGCACACCCTCGAACTGCGCCGGAATGACCCTTGTGTCGTTGAACACCAGCGCATCGCCGGCCTTGAGGAAAGACGGCAGGTCAAACACCCGATGATCGGAGAGTTCCGGCGCCTCATCCGGCTTAACGACAAGTAGCCGCGCACTGTCACGCGGACTTGCGGGCCTCAACGCAATGTTCTCGTCCGGCAGGTCGAAATCGAAAAGCTCTACACGCATAAGAAACCTGTTCAGAATACCCGGATCATCACCGCGCCCGCGATGAGAAGGACGGCCCCCGCAATTCGACCAACCCCGACTTCACGCACGGCGACACCGAGAAATCCAGCCCGGTCGATGAGGATCCCGGCCAGTAATTGCCCCGTTACGGCAAATGCCATCACGGCTGCGGCGCCTATACGCGGGGTCAGCAGCACGGCAGTCGTGACGTAGAGGGCACCCAGGCAGCCACCGGCGAAATAGAGCCATGGCGTGGGAGCGGACCAGTCGAGCGAACGTCCCTCGTCCCGGATGATTACGAAAGAAATGATGCCAAGCACAACAGCGCCGGCAAAGAAGGATATTCCGGCAGCAACCGTCGGCGCACCGCCCAGCATGCGGCTGAGTTGCGTGTTGATCGGAGCCTGAACGGCGATACATGCACCGGCAACAACACCGAGAATGGCCCAGAGTGCCACGATCATTGCTGTTTTCCTTCCACGAAAATGCCGCCGGCGGGTTTCCACGCCGGCGGCAAAGGATCACCCAGTCAATCAGGCGTCAGCAGCGACGCGCAGCGTAACGATCGAGTCGGGATCGCGCACCGGTTCACCGCGCTTGATCTGATCGATGACGTCCATGCCTTCGATGACCTGGCCCCAGACGCTATACTGCTTGTTCAGCCACGGTGCGTCGGTGAAGCAGATGAAGAACTGCGAGTTGGCCGAGTTCGGGTTCTGCGAACGGGCCATCGAGCAGGTGCCGCGGACATGCGGCGTTGCCGAAAATTCGGCCTTCAGGTCCGGCTTGTCGGAACCGCCCATGCCGGCGCGCGACGGATTGAAATCAGCTCCGCCCTGCTTGCCGAACTTCACGTCGCCCGTCTGGGCCATGAAGTCTTCGATGACGCGGTGGAACACAACGCCGTCATAGGCCTTCTCGCGGGCGAGTTCCTTGATGCGCTCGACGTGACCGGGGGCCACCTGCGGCAGAAGCGCGATGACGACCTTGCCCTTGGTCGTTTCCAGAATGATCGTGTTTTCCGGGTCCTTGATCTCGGCCATGGCCAGTCCTCTCCTTGGGTTGTCCGTTTTTGAATGGGATGCGCCGGCCGCAAAAGCCCGCGCGAAACATTACTTGCCGACCGTGACCTTGATCATCTTGTCGGGATTCGTCACCGAACCGCTGCCTGGTGCGCCGCGCTTGATCTTGTCCACGGCTTCCATGCCGGAAACAACCTTGCCAACCACCGTATACTGACCGTTCAGGAAGCTGCCCTGATCGAACATGATGAAGAACTGCGAGTTCGCGGAGTTCGGGTCCTGCGAGCGGGCCATGCCCACCGTGCCGCGTTCAAACGGCGTCTTGGAAAACTCGGCAGGTAGATCCGGCTTGTCCGAACCGCCCATGCCGGCGCGGCGGGCATCGAAATTCTTGCTCATATTACCATATTCGACATCGCCGGTCTGGGCCATGAAACCATCGATGACCCGATGGAAGGCGACGTTGTCGTACTGACCGCTGGCCGCCAGTTCCTTCAGGCGCTCGACATGTTTCGGCGCAATCTTCGGCAGAAGTTCGATCACAACCGGCCCGTCCTTGAGCTGGATCGTCAGGAAGTCGTCGGCAGCGAAAGCCGTCGTAAAGGCCGAAAGCGTGAGCGCTCCGGCAAGAGCGAAACCGAGAAGTTTCATTCGTGTCTCCATGAGTGGCCGGTTAGCGGCCGAGTTTCCGTCTTAGGGCGTCCCGCACGACTTTCGGAACGAAAGCGCTGACATCGCCACCCATGGAGGCGATCTGACGCACCAATGTGGCAGTAATGGGCTGCGATTCCGGGATCGCGGGCAAAAACACCGTTTGCAGCATGGGCGCAAGCTTCTGGTTCAGCCCGGCCATCTGCATTTCATAATCGAGATCCGTGCCATTGCGCAGACCGCGAATAACGAGCGATGTGCCGTGTTCGCGCGCCGCATCGACCAGAAGATTGTCGAAAGACACGACCTCGATATCCGCGAGGCGATCAGGCAGAACCTCCCCAAGCGACAGACGGATGAGATCGGCCCGTTCCTCAAAGCTGAACATCGGCACCTTGCCCGGATGAATGCCGATGGCCACCACTACCCGCGAGGCAACGTTCAGCGCCTGCACGAGAATGTCCAGATGACCGTTCGTCATCGGATCGAAGGAACCGGGGTAAAAGGCTGTCGTCATCGCTTCCAAACCGTTTTCCGCCTTTTGTCACGGAAGACGCCGGATCGCAAGCAAAAGCGCGTTCCCGCTGGTGCGTGAACTTCTTGCTTGAATGAAAGATGAACAGGCCATTCAAGACCGTTTCAGACGCGATACTGTTTATTGCCATTCATGAACGGAGCCTTCGGGCCACCGCAAACTGAAATGGAGTGCATCATGCTGGTTCTTCTTGTTTTGATTGCGATTTTTACCGCCGTTGCGCTGGATTTCGTCCTCTTCCTGTTCGACGGCAATGTTTGGGATGCTGAACTTGAGGGGAAATCTGAACGCCAGATGAACAAGGCATTCAAGGATGCTTCAGGCGCGATGGCCTAAAACCAAAATCACAATATGGGGAACCGATGACACGGTTTCTGCATTTAGGTTTCTGAAAGGGAATGAAGATGTCCTCCAAGGGCAATTTGAGCGCGCCGAACGCCATCACCGTCATCAACTTCGTATGGATGACCGTTGTGACCGGGATGCTGACGGCAACCGCAGTTCTTTACGACAATAGTAACGATAAAGCCGCCGGCTTCACCGCTACTAAGCCTTCGGTAACCGCCGCACGGTATTACGACTACAACCGGATGGGATACAGCAGCCAGCAGTAAGCAGGCCAGCCTCCCTGAAGCGGCACAACGCAGAAAGGGAATGGGCATGTTTACCACGTTGACTGTACTGACCGCCCTCATCTCCGTGATGTTTGTCGGTTCCATCGTCTCCAGCATCGCCGCGCTTCGCGAAGAAGCGAAGGAGATGGACGAGATGACCCGCCGTTCGCAGGCGTTCTGATCCAGATCACATAACTGGCGCCGACCTCCAGTCCGCCGGCATCGAATAAAACCGGATGGTTCCCTGCCATCCGGTTTTTTCGCGTTTGCGGTTTGCCTTGGGAAGAGGCGAGCGACGCAAACAAAAAGCGGCCCGAATGACCGGACCGCTTCTTTGATTTTCGGGATAAAACGCCGGTGTTAAACAGCGTCACCTTGTGACGGAGAATCTCCTTCGGAAGAGGATTCGATGACTGCTTCATCGCCAACGTCCTCGTCACCTTCCGGCTCACTGATGCGCTCGACGGACACGACCTTTTCATCAGCGGCCGTGGAGAAGATCGTCACACCCTTGGTCGCACGGCTGGCGATGCGGATACCCGCCACCGGCACGCGGATAAGCTGACCACCGTCCGAAACCAGCATGATCTGGTCGCCGTCCTCAATCGGGAAGGCCGCAACGAGTTCGCCGATTTCCGCGGTCTTGGATGTGTCGGTGGCACGGATGCCCTTGCCGCCACGACCGGAGGTGCGGAAGTCGTAGGAGGATGAACGCTTGCCGAAGCCCTTGACAGAAACCGTCAACACGAACTGTTCGCGCGCCTTCAGTTCCTGATAGCGCTCTTCGGAAAGCTCGCCACCTTCGGTCACGTCTTCGCCAACCAGCGCGATTTCCTCTTCCTCGGCATCGCTCAGGCGACGGTCGGCGGCGGCGCGCTTCAGATAGGCAGCCCGTTCCCATGGTTCGGCATCGACATGGCCGAGAATGGTCATGGAAATGAGGCGGTCGCCCTCTGCCATCGAAATGCCGCGGACGCCAATGGAATTACGGCCCGCGAACACGCGCACCTCATCCACAGGGAAGCGGATCGCCTGACCGAGCGCCGTCGTCAGCAGGACGTCGTCATGTTCGGTGCAGGTTTCGACGGAGAGGATTTCATCACCCTCTTCCTCAAGCTTCATGGCGATCTTGCCGTTGCGGTTCACCTGAACGAAATCGCTGAGCTTGTTACGGCGCACGGTGCCGCGCGTCGTGGAGAACATCACGTCGAGGTTATCCCAGGTCGTTTCGTCCTCGGGCAGCGGCATGATCGTGGTGATACGCTCGCCGGCCTCCAGCGGAAGCTGGTTGATAAGCGCCTTGCCGCGCGATTGCGGTGTGCCGATCGGCAGACGCCAGACCTTTTCCTTGTAGACGATACCGCGCGAAGAGAAGAACAGAACGGGCGTATGCGTGTTGGCCACGAAGAGCCGCGTCGCGAAATCCTCGTCCTTCATCGCCATGCCGGAACGGCCCTTGCCGCCGCGGCGCTGGGCGCGATAGGTGGCGAGCGGAACACGCTTGATATAACCGGCATGGGACACGGTGACGACCATGTCCTCGCGGGCAATCAGGTCCTCATCGTCCATATCCGGACCGCCATCGACGATCTCGGTGCGACGCGGCGTGCCGAACTCGTCGCGCACGGCACGCATCTCGTCCTTCACGATGGTCATGATGCGCAGACGCGAAGACAGGATTTCGAGGTAATCCTTGATCTCGTCGCCGATCTTGTTCAGCTCATCGCCGATTTCATCGCGGCCAAGCGCCGTCAGGCGGGCCAGGCGCAGTTCAAGAATGGCGCGTGCCTGCTCTTCCGAGAGGTTGTACGTGCCATCCTCGTTCAGCTTGTGGCGGGGATCGTCGATCAGAAGGATCAGCGACTCCACATCCGCTGCCGGCCAGCGGCGCGTCATGAGTTCCTCACGCGCGGCAGACGGGTCCGGCGCCTGACGGATGACGCGGATCACTTCATCGATATTGGCAACGGCAATAGCGAGACCGACCAAGACATGGGCGCGGTCGCGTGCCTTGCGCAACAGATACTTCGTACGGCGGCTGATCACGTCTTCGCGGAACGCAACGAAGGCGCGCAGCATGTCGAGTAGCGTCATCTGTTCCGGCTTGCCGCCATTCAGCGCCACCATGTTGCATCCGAACGAGGTCTGCAGCGGCGTGTAGCGGTAAAGCTGGTTCAGGATGACTTCGGCATTGGCGTCGCGCTTCAACTCGATGACGACGCGATAGCCTTCACGGTCAGACTCGTCGCGCAGATCGGAAATGCCTTCAATGCGCTTCTCGCGCACAAGTTCGGCAATCTTCTCGATCATCGTCGCCTTGTTCACCTGATAGGGAATCTCGGTGATGATGATCTGTTCGCGGTCGCCGCGCATCGGTTCGATGCGGGCACGACCGCGCATGATGACCGAACCGCGGCCCGTCTCGTAGGCCGAGCGGATGCCGGAGCGACCGAGAACCAGTGCGCCTGTCGGAAAATCCGGTCCGGGAATAATCTGCATCAGTTCCGGCAGTTCGATCGCGGGATTGTCGATCAGCGCGATACAGCCGTCGATGACCTCGGAAAGATTGTGCGGCGGAATATTCGTCGCCATGCCGACGGCGATGCCGCCGGCGCCGTTGACGAGAAGGTTCGGGAACTTCGCGGGAATCACGACGGGCTCATTGAGCGAGCCGTCATAGTTATCGCGAAAATCAACCGTGTCCTTGTCGAGATCGTCGAGCAGCGAATGAGCGGCCTTTTCCAGACGGCATTCGGTGTAACGTTCAGCCGCGGGCGGATCGCCATCGATGGAGCCGAAGTTGCCCTGCCCGTCGATGAGCGGCAAGCGCAGCGACCAGTCCTGCGCCATGCGGGCAAGCGCGTCATAGATCGCGGCATTGCCGTGCGGGTGATACTTACCCATCACGTCACCGGTCACACGGGCGCATTTCACATATTTCTTGTTCCAGTCGATGCCAAGTTCCGACATGCCGAAAAGAATACGGCGATGGACGGGCTTGAGGCCGTCGCGCACATCAGGAAGGGCGCGCGACACGATCACGCTCATGGCGTAATCGAGATAGGAGCGCTGCATCTCCTCGATGATGGAAACAGGTTCGATGCCAGGCGGGAGCTTCCCGCCGCCGGATGTCGTTTGTTCAGTCAAGACGGATCACGATCTTTTCTAGAATCACTGTGCTTTTTATAGCCGAAAGAATGAGGCGGCGCCAATTTGACAGCCCGTTTTGAACAGGTTTTGCAGGCATTTCGCTGGCATTGAATCGTTTTGGCGTCAAACCCTTCTCAAGGCCCGGCCTCTCGCATACCATTCTCCCACAAAAGCCCGAATGGAGACGCAATGTCCGCCAACGATATGCTGATCAATGCCCTGACGACGCTGCTCGTCACCATCGACCCGCCAGGCCTTGCGCCAATCTTCATTGGCCTCACCCACGGCTTGACGCGACTTCAGCGCAAGCAGGTTGCTTTGCGTGGTTCACTCATCGCCTTCTTCATTCTGGCGGCCTTCGCAATCACCGGCTCGGGTATTCTAAGCCTGCTCGGCATTTCCATGGGCGCCTTCCGCATCGCCGGCGGATTGCTGCTCTTCTGGATCTCCTTCGAGATGATTTTCGAGAAGCGTCAGGAACGGAAGGAGAAGACCTCCGAAGCGGCGATCACCAAGGACCACCTGCACAATATTGCCGTGTTCCCACTGGCCCTGCCACTGATAGCCGGCCCCGGCGCGATTTCCGCCACCATTCTGCTCGCCGGCTCCATGCCGAGTGCGTGGGAACGGATGCAGCTCATCCTCGTCATCGCCTTCGTATTAGGGCTGATGTTCGCGGTTCTCGTGATTGCCGAACGTCTGGATCGCTTTCTCGGCATTACCGGTCGCGCCATCCTCACTCGCCTGCTCGGCGTTCTTCTTGCCGCCCTCTCCGTCCAGTTCGTAGTGGATGGCATCAAGTCCGCCTTCTCCTGAAACGAAAGAACCGCTCCGGCCTGTGCGCGAAACGGTTCGAATATCGGGCTCAGTGCAAAACCTGAACCTTTGCGGCGATCACCACGAATCAGAACGGAATATCATCGTCCATGTCACGCGGGAAGCTGCCGCCACCCTGATTGCCACCGGAAGCCGCACCGCCACCACGCTGCGGAGCCGAACGGCCACCGCCGGAAGGACCGCTGCCGTAATCGTCGTAGCCGCCAAACGAACCACCGCCGGAGCTACCGCCGAAATCACCGCCCCGACCGCCGCCGCCACCTTCACCTCGGCCATCGAGCATCGTCAGCGTCGAGTTGAAGCCCTGCAGCACGACTTCCGTGGAATAACGGTCGTTGCCGTCCTTGTCCTGCCACTTGCGGGTCTGGAGCGCGCCCTCGATATAGAGCTTGGCGCCCTTCTTCACATACTGTTCGACGACTTTGCAGAGACCTTCGTTGAAGACGACGACATTGTGCCATTCCGTCTTCTCGCGACGCTCGCCGCTGTTGCGGTCGCGCCAGGTTTCCGACGTGGCAATGCGCAGGTTGGCGATCGGAGCGCCGGACTGGGTGCGCCGGATTTCCGGGTCAGCCCCGACATTCCCGACCAGGATGACCTTGTTGACGCTGCCTGCCATATCTCTCACCTTTCCCGCAGCCCTTTGCAGACCCGGCACAGCCGGATGCCTTCAAACAGGCCAACACAAAATAGAACCGCCTCATACGGTTCAAAAATCGCGTCACTCTAAACCATCGCGCAGAATGGGTATGCCCCGCTTGCTCGATCATCCACAACGAATTCGTTCTTTTTTTGTTCTATAAATTCTCTATGATCCTGTCAAGCGAATCGAAAAGCGAATGAACGAGCCTCGACACCGAGGTATCGATGATTACATAAGGGCGATCCAACGGCGCCGGGTGATTGAGCGATGACTGAACTGAAGACGATTTCCATTCGCGGTGCACGCGAGCATAACCTCAAGGGCATCGATCTCGACCTCCCGCGCAACAAGCTCATCGTGATGACGGGTCTGTCCGGTTCGGGTAAATCCTCGCTCGCCTTCGATACGATCTACGCCGAAGGGCAGCGCCGCTACGTCGAGAGCCTTTCGGCCTATGCGCGCCAGTTCCTCGAAATGATGCAGAAGCCCGATGTGGATCTGATAGAGGGCCTATCTCCGGCCATCTCCATCGAGCAGAAGACCACCTCGAAGAACCCGCGCTCGACGGTCGGGACCGTCACCGAAATCTACGATTACATGCGCCTCCTCTTCGCGCGCGCCGGTGTACCCTATTCTCCCGCGACCGGACTTCCCATCGAAAGCCAGACGGTGAGCCAGATGGTCGACCGCATTCTGGCGCTGGAGGAAGGCACGCGGCTCTATATCCTCGCGCCCATCGTGCGCGGCCGCAAGGGCGAGTACAAGAAGGAACTCGCCGAACTGATGAAGAAGGGCTTCCAGCGCGTCAAGGTGGACGGCCAGTTCTACGAAATCGTCGAAGCGCCGGTTCTCGACAAGAAATACAAGCACGATATCGACGTGGTGGTGGACCGCATGGTGGTGCGCCCGGATGCCGGCGCGCGTCTCGCGGACAGTCTCGAAACCTGCCTGCGTCTGGCCGATGGTCTCGCCGTTGCCGAATTCGCGGACAAACCCCTGCCGCCTGAAGAGACCTCAGCCGGCGGTTCGGCCAACAAGTCGCTGAACGAGACCCATGAACGGGTGCTGTTTTCGGAAAAATTCGCCTGCCCGGTCTCCGGCTTCACCATTCCGGAAATCGAGCCACGCCTGTTTTCCTTCAACAATCCATCGGGCGCCTGCCCCACCTGCGACGGTCTCGGCAGTCAGCAGAAGATCGATCCCGACCTGATCGTGCCCGAGCCTGAGCGTACGCTGAAGGATGGCGCGATTGCGCCCTGGGCGAAATCAACCTCTCCCTACTACAACCAGACACTGGAATCGCTTGGCAAGGTCTTCGGCTTCAAGCTGTCGAGCCGCTGGTCGGCACTTTCGAAGGAAGCGCAGCAAGCCATTCTTCACGGCACCGAGGAGAAGATCGAGTTCCAGTATGCCGATGGTGCTCGCTCCTACAAGACGGTCAAGAATTTCGAGGGCATCATTCCGAACCTCGAGCGCCGCTGGAAGGAAACGGATAGCGCCTGGGCGCGGGAGGAAATCGAACGCTTCATGTCGTCGGCCCCCTGCCCGGCCTGTAACGGTTTCCGACTGAAGCCGGAAGCGCTGGCCGTCAAGGTCAACGGTCTGCATATCGGCGAAGTCACCAATATGTCGATCCGCGTGGCGAGGGACTGGTTCGAGGCGCTGCCGGCCAAACTCACGGCCAAGCAGAACGAGATCGCGGCCCGTATCTTCAAGGAAATCCGCGAGCGCCTGCGCTTTCTCAACGATGTCGGGCTCGAATATCTGTCGCTGTCGCGTAATTCCGGCACGCTTTCGGGTGGTGAAAGCCAGCGAATCCGTCTTGCCTCACAGATCGGCTCGGGGCTGACGGGCGTTCTCTACGTTCTGGACGAACCCTCCATCGGCCTTCACCAGCGCGACAATGCCCGCCTGCTCGAAACCCTCAAGCACCTGCGTGACATCGGCAACACCGTGATCGTGGTGGAGCATGACGAGGATGCCATCCTGACCGCCGACTACGTGGTCGATATCGGCCCGGCAGCGGGCGTTCACGGCGGTCAGGTCATCGCCAGCGGTTCGCCCGCCGAAGTCATGGCCAACCCGAAGTCGCTCACCGGAAAGTATCTGTCGGGCGAAATGGGCGTGCCTGTTCCCGCCCAGCGTCGCAAACCGACCAAGGGCAAAGAACTCAAGGTTGTCGGGGCCCGCGGCAACAATCTGAAGAATGTCACAGCATCGGTACCGCTCAGCCTCTTCACCGCCGTTACCGGCGTTTCGGGTGGTGGCAAATCGACTTTCCTCATCGAGACGCTCTACAAGTCGGCGGCGCGGCGCGTCATGGGCGCCCGTGAAATTCCGGCGGAACACGACCGTATCGACGGCTTCGAACATATCGACAAGGTGATCGATATCGATCAGTCGCCCATCGGCCGCACGCCGCGCTCCAACCCGGCAACCTATACCGGCGCGTTCACGCCGATCCGCGATTGGTTCGCCGGCCTGCCCGAAGCCAAGGCGCGCGGCTATCAGCCGGGTCGCTTCTCTTTCAACGTCAAGGGCGGCCGTTGCGAAGCCTGCCAGGGCGATGGCGTCATCAAGATCGAAATGCACTTCCTGCCGGATGTCTATGTTACCTGCGACGTTTGTCACGGCAAGCGCTACAACCGCGAAACGCTGGATGTAACCTTCAAGGGCAAGTCGATTGCCGACGTGCTGGACATGACCGTTGAGGAAGGCGTCGAATTCTTCGCCGCAGTACCAGCCGTGCGTGACAAGCTGCAGGCGCTTCAGGATGTCGGCCTCGGCTATATCAAGGTCGGCCAGCAGGCCAACACGCTTTCGGGCGGCGAGGCGCAGCGCGTCAAGCTGGCCAAGGAGCTTTCCAAGCGCTCCACAGGCCGCACGCTTTACATCCTTGATGAACCGACGACCGGCCTTCACTTCCACGATGTTGCCAAGCTTTTGGAAATGCTGCACGAACTGGTCAATCAGGGCAATTCTGTCGTGGTTATCGAGCACAACCTCGAAGTCATCAAGACCGCCGATTGGGTGATCGATATAGGTCCGGAGGGTGGAGATGGCGGCGGCGAGATCGTCGTGACCGGGACGCCGGAAAAGGTGGCGGAAGAGCCGCGCTCGCATACGGGCCGCTTCCTCAAGGAATTGCTCGTCCGCCATCCGCCGAAGCGCGAAGCCGCCGCAGAATAATGAGGGGAAGGGTCGCACCATGAGCACATCCGGCATCATCCGCACCGGCATTGGCGGCTGGACCTTCGATCCCTGGGAGGGGCATTTCTACCCGGCCACCTTGCCGAAGAAGCGCCAGCTCGAATTCGCCAGCCGTGAGTTGAAGGTGATCGAGGTCAACGGCACCTATTATGGTTCGCAGAAGCCGGAAACCTTTGCAAAATGGGCCTCCGAAGTGCCGGAAGGTTTTGTCTTTTCGCTCAAGGCCAGCCGCTTCGCCACCAACAAGAAGGTGCTCGCGGAAGCCGGCGAATCCGTCGATCGCTTTCTTGGCCAGGGCCTGACGGAACTCGGTGATCACCTCGGCCCCATCCTCTGGCAGTTCATGCCGACGAAGAAGTTCGAGCCCGATGATTTCGCGGCCTTTCTGGCGCTCCTGCCGGAAAAACGTGACGGACTGTCGCTTCGTCACGCCATCGAGGTACGCCACCCATCCTTCATGGTGCCGGAATTCGCCGCACTCGCCCGCAAGCACGGCGTGGCCATCGTCTATGCACACCACGCGGATTATCCGGAAATTGCCGACGTCACTGGCGATTTTGTCTATGCGCGCCTGCAGAAGGGCTCGGACGAAATCGAAACCTGCTATGCGCCCGAGGCGCTCGACGGCTGGGCCGACCGGCTGAAAACATGGGCCAACGGCAGCCAACCGCGCGATCTGCCCCGGATCGATCCAGGCCACACACCGGACACCAAGCCCCGAGATGTCTATGCCTTCTTTATCACCGAGGGCAAGGTGAACGCGCCGAACGGTGCGCGGGAACTCCAGAAGCGCACCGCCTAACGGGTCATGCCGGCAGATGGATTGCGGTGAGCAGGTCTTCTGCCGTAAGGCCCCGCCCCGCGCGGTTTCCAGCGTCGCCGTGAATCCATACCGCCGCTGCCGCCGCTTCGAAAGCCGGCAAGCCCTGCGCCATCAACCCGCCGGCAATTCCGGCCAACACATCGCCCGATCCAGCGGTGGCGAGAGAGGGTGGCGCGTTGGTGTTGATGGCGGCGCGTCCGTCCGGTGCGGCAATCACAGTGTCCGCGCCCTTGTAGATGATCGCGGCATTGGCGCGTTGTGCGGCGGCGCGCGCCTTGTCGACCTTGCTCATCACGCCATCGGCGGCGATATCGGGAAACAGCCGTGCAAACTCGCCCTCATGGGGCGTCAGCACCAGATGCGGTTCACCCGTGACGAAAGCGGAAAACAACAGGTCGGTTTCGCCAGAAAAGGATGTTATGCCGTCGGCATCAAGCACAAGCGATCGATCGCTGAGAGCCAGCACGAAATCCCTCGCCCTCTCGCCCACGCCGAAGCCCGGACCAAGCACGAACGCGGTGAGACGCGGATCGGTCGCCCATTGCTGAAGACCGGCAAGGTCGTCGATCTCCCTCAGCATGACAGCCGTCAGATGCGCGGCATTGGCGGCAAGGGCGGCATGCGGCGCGGCAATCGTCACCAGCCCTGCCCCGGCCTTCAAACCCGCCATAGCGGAGAGCCGCGCCGCGCCCGTTGCCGTCGCACCACCTGAAAACACGCCGAGATGTCCGCGCCGAAATTTGTGGCTCTCTGCGCCAAGACGTGGCAGCCAATTTTGCCATAGCGCAGGACCGTTTTCGAACAGGTTTTCCGCCTGCGCCTCAACAAGGCGCATGGGAATGCCGATATCAAAAACCTCCAGAGCGCCGCACAAAGCACGCCCCGGCAAAAGCAGATGACCGGGCTTTGGCGTCATGAAGGTCACGGTGTGCGTCGCCTGAAAAGCAGCCCCCAGCACCTGCCCGGTGCGACCGCACAGCCCACTCGGCAGATCTGCCGCAATCACCGGCAGCCCCAGCGCACCGACTTTCCCGATAATCGCCGCAACGCTTTCGGGGACCGCCCGGTCAAGCCCAGCGCCGAACAGCCCGTCAATCACGACATCGCCTGCGCGCGGATGATAGTCATCCAGCGGCGCCCCTCGCACCGGACAATCCGCACAGGCGCGTGCCGCATCGCCCCTGAGACGCCCCTGTTCACCGAGATGAAAAAGAACGACCGCAGCACCGCTTTCAACAAGCGCCCGAGCCGCCACATAGCCATCGCCACCATTGTTGCCGGGACCGGCCAGAACCACGAAACGTATCGCTCCGGGATGACTACGAAGAGCCGTTGCTGCGACGGCCCAACCGGCCTTGATCATCAAGCCATAGCTGTCGATTCCCGTCTCCGCAGCTGCCCGGTCAACGGCTGCCATGGCGTTTGGGGTTAGAATGGGAGAGGCCTCTTTTTTGGTCATGAACACATTCAATCGAAAAGCGTGAGCAATGACAATACGTTTATAAATTCGGCATTTATGCCCTCATATTAATCATTTGCCCAATTTACATACCTGTAACGCGCGATATAGTAGGCGAAGTTTGCTGCGTGTTTGCGCACACGTCCGAAAGCACCGGTGAGGTGCCGAAGGGCAGTCTCTCCAAAAGAGAGAATTCCACTCGAAAAGGTGGGTGTTTCGCTGGGTGCGGCAAATTAGCGGTGCACTTTCCGCAATTGCGAACTGAATTGGCACGGGTTGTGCATTAATTTAGGCCAAGCGGGCCAAAATCCGCTCAAATGGGAGAAGCGGAGAGAAATTTCCTCATGAAAAAGATCGAAGCGATCATTAAGCCCTTCAAGCTGGACGAAGTGAAGGAAGCCCTTCAGGAAGTTGGCCTGCAGGGTATTACTGTCACCGAAGCCAAGGGCTTTGGCCGACAGAAAGGTCATACCGAACTCTATCGCGGCGCTGAATACGTCGTGGATTTCCTGCCGAAGGTGAAGGTTGAAGTCGTGCTTGCTGACGAGAACGTCGAAGCCGTCATCGACGCGATCCGCAACGCCGCCCAGACCGGCCGCATCGGCGACGGCAAGATTTTCGTCTCCAACGTGGAAGAGGTCATCCGAATCCGCACCGGGGAGACGGGCGTGGACGCCATCTGATTTATAAAACATTCGGCGGGCGGTCTCTTGCACCGCCGCCGGATGAAAAGACTCGTCATCTCACTCAAGGGAAACGTTTATGACGACCGCAAATGACATCCTGAAACAGATCAAGGACAACGACGTCAAGTTCGTGGACCTGCGCTTTACCGATCCGAAGGGCAAGCTGCAGCATGTGACCATGGACGTGACCTGCGTCGACGAAGACATGTTCGCCGACGGCGTCATGTTCGACGGCTCCTCGATCGCCGGCTGGAAGGCCATCAACGAATCCGACATGGTGCTGATGCCCGACCCGGCGACGGTCCACATGGACCCGTTCTTCGCCCAGTCCACCATGGTCATCGTCTGCGACATTCTCGACCCGATCTCGGGCGAAGCCTATAACCGCGACCCGCGTGGCACGGCGAAGAAGGCCGAAGCCTACCTCAAGGCGTCGGGCATCGGCGACACCGTCTTCGTTGGTCCGGAACCGGAATTCTTCGTGTTCGACGACGTGAAGTACAAGGCCGATCCGTACAATACGGGCTTCAAGCTGGACTCCACGGAACTGCCGTCCAACGACGACACCGATTATGAAACCGGCAACCTCGGCCACCGTCCGCGCGTCAAGGGCGGCTATTTCCCGGTTCCCCCGGTCGACAGCCTGCAGGACATGCGTTCCGAAATGCTGACCGTTCTCGGCGAAATGGGCGTGGTCGTTGAAAAGCACCACCACGAAGTCGCCTCCGCCCAGCACGAGCTGGGTGTGAAGTTCGACACGCTGGTTCGCAATGCCGACAAGATGCAGATCTACAAGTACGTCGTGCACCAGGTCGCCAATGCCTATGGCAAGACGGCTACCTTCATGCCGAAGCCGGTTTTCGGCGACAACGGCTCGGGCATGCACGTTCACCAGTCGATCTGGAAGGACGGCAAGCCGACCTTCGCCGGTGACGAATATGCCGGCCTGTCTGAATCCTGCCTGTACTACATCGGCGGCATCATCAAGCACGCCAAGGCCATCAACGCCTTCACAAACCCGACGACGAACTCCTACAAGCGTCTCGTACCGGGCTATGAAGCACCGGTTCTGCTGGCCTACTCGGCACGCAACCGTTCGGCGTCCTGCCGGATTCCGTTCGGCTCGAACCCGAAGGCCAAGCGCGTTGAAGTTCGCTTCCCCGATCCGGCCCAGAACCCCTATCTCGGCTTTGCCGCGATGCTGATGGCCGGCCTCGACGGCATCAAGAACAAGATCCATCCGGGCAAGGCCATGGACAAGGATCTGTATGATCTGCCGCCGAAGGAGCTCAAGAAGATCCCGACCGTTTGCGGCAGCCTGCGCGAAGCGCTCGAAAGCCTCGACAAGGATCGCAAGTTCCTCACCGCTGGCGGCGTGTTCGATGACGACCAGATCGACGCCTTCATCGAGCTCAAGATGGCCGAAACGATGCGTTACGAAACAACGCCGCACCCGGTCGAGTACGATATGTACTACTCCTGCTAAGTTGCGGAATTTGGCCCCGGCTTCACCGGGGCCCTTTCTCCCTTGGAAAACCGGCAAACCACGTTTGCCGGTTTTTCTTTTTGGGCGCACTGTGCAGGTCCGAACCATTTCTCGCCCCCACTACCGGTTGCCCGCATGTCTGCTTCCACGCCCTCGTCTCCCCGCACCGTCGACTGGATGATTTTTCTGCTCGTGCCCTTCTTCTTTTCGAGCAATCTCATTTTTGGACGCGGCGTCATCGGCGATATCGCCCCCTTCATCACGGCCTTCATTCGCTGGGCAGGCTCCACGCTCATCATGCTGCCGGTTCTTTATGCGCAGCGACGGGTCTGCATTGCGTTCGTGCGAGACAACACCCTGCTATGGCTTGTTCTCGGCTTTCTCGGCATGGGCATCTGTGGCGGCTTCGTCTACTGGTCGCTGACGGAAACAACCGCTTCGAACGCGACCCTGATCTACACGACATCGACACTCTTCATCATCCTGTTCCAGTGGCTGTTTCAGGGGCGGGGCATCACTCTGCGGGAAGGTGTGGGCATGGCCATCGCCTTTATCGGTGTCGTCGCCATCGTTCTGAAGGGCGATCCGCAGGCGTTGCTGCATTTCCATTTCAATCTCGGCGATTTCGGCATTCTGGGCGCGGCGATCGCCTTTGCGATCTATTCCCTGCTATTGCGCAGAAGGGCGGTCGCCGTCATGCCGCCCATCGCTCTGTTCGGTCTGATCGCCTTTTCCGGCGCCATCATTCTGGCGCCACCGGCCGCCTATGAGTTGATGACGGGTGGTGCCGTACCGGATTCCGGCATGGACTGGCTGAAGCTCGGCGGTATCATTCTCTTTGCCTCGCTGGCGGCCTTCTATTGCTTCCAGCATGCCGTCCGCGTTTTCGGCCCAGCCACCGCCGGCGTCACGCTCTACATGATGCCACCGGTCTCGATCGTCATGGCCGTAGTGTTCCTCGGAGAGCGCTTTGAGGCTTATCATCTCGCCGGCATTCTTCTCGTCACCGGCGGCGTTATTCTTGCCACCGCGCCGCTTGCCTTCTGGCAGCGTCTCCGACGTGTGACAAATATGTGACTAGAGGACGCCCTACCCCTTGATGTCCGCGGTCGGCATTCCCACGTCTGGATACGAAAGGATGCTCGCGCCATGAAACAACGCATAGCCAAATTCAATATCGGAGAAGTGGTCCGCCACAAGAACTTCCCTTTCCGAGGCGTGGTGTTCGATGTGGATGCAGAATTCGCCAATTCGGAAGAGTGGTGGAATGCCATCCCAGCGGAAATCCGACCGGATAAGGACCAACCCTTCTACCATCTGCTCGCGGAAAACGACGAGTCGGAATATGTCGCTTATGTTTCAGAACAAAATCTGGAACATGATGACAGCGACGAACCACTGCGGAACCCCAATGTGGCCCGGCTGTTCGAACCGGCTTCGGTCGGTCGCCTCCGCCCCAAATCCGTCTTCGCCAATTGAAGTACGGCATTTAAGACAATCTGGCCTCCCGGCGTTCGGGGGGCCTTTTGTTTCAGGGGGATTTCTTCCGCAGGGTTTCGAGCAGGATACGCGCGCCTGCCTCACCCGCCGGCACCTCCGGCGTCAATCGTCTCTGGACGAGATCGAACCCCTCGATCATCGCCTGCCGTTGCAGGCTGTCGACAGAAAGCCGTTCCGCCCAGCGCGTCAGGCTGCCAGCACGCAACGTGTGATCGATATACTCCGGCACCACGCAATAATCGGCGATCAGATTGGGCAAGGCGGCGGTCCAGACCTTTATACGTGAGGCCAGCAGCTTGATGATCCAGTCCGTCTGATACACCGAAACACTCGGTACGCCTGCAAGCGCCAGTTCGAGAATAACGGTCCCGGATGCCGCGAGGGCTGCATCGGCCTCCGAAAATGCCTGCCACTTGCCATCATCGCCAACAATCACCTCCGGCTTCACCGGCCATTCGGCGATAACTTCCCGAACGAGCGCTTCCCGGCGCGGCACGGTCGGCAGAACAAACCGCAACGCACCGTTACGCGCCAGCAATTCCCGCATCGCCTCGCCCATGATGGGCAGTAATTTGCGGATTTCGAAGGCGCGCGAGCCGGGCAGCAGCATGATGGTTCGCTGGGGGCCAACAGGCTCGCAACCGCGCTTGGCGCGCGCGTGGCGCACGGCGAGCAATGATGGGTCGCTGGCTAACCGGTGGCCGATAAAGGTCGTCGGCGGGCCACCGAGCCGACGCATCACGTCCGGCTCGAAGGGCAGAACCGCGAGAACATGATCGACATAGGCGAGCATGGCTCGCGCGCGGTATTCCTTCCAGGCCCACACACTGGGGCAGACATATTTCACCACTGGTAGGTCGGGCAGGACCTTACGCACACGTTTGGCGACACGATGGGTGAAATCCGGACTATCGATGATCAGCAGTGCATCCGGCCGTGAGGCAATGATCGCATCGGCTGCCTGGCGAATAAGCGAAATCATCCGCGGCAAGCGCGCGATAACCTGAGTGAACCCCATGATGGAAAGTTCGGAATAATCGAAGAGAGAAACCAACCCCTCGGCCTCCAGCGCCTCCCCGCCAACACCGACCAGATCGACCGGACCGCCGTGTTGCCGCTTGAGTGCAGCAATCAGATCGCCGCCCAAGAGATCACCTGAGACTTCCCCGGCCACAACCGCGATTTTAAGAGCGCGGTCCATCAGCCCAATCCTCCGGGCAAGGCGCGATCAACGCCAACGACGAACAAACCCGCTGCATCGGCCGCGCGAATGACCGCATCACGCTCCAATACAAGGGCTCGACCGGCCTCCACGGCAATTCCCGCCAATCCAGCCTTACGGGCATTCTCAATGGTCGAGAGCCCGATGGTGGGCAGATCCGCGCGCATATCCTGCTGAGGTTTGCAAAGCTTGACCAGAACACCTCGGCGACGAGCGGAAATGCGTCCCTCGCGCCGCAACTCGGCCACACGCTCAAGCATGCGGTCCGTTCCCTCCGCACCTTCCAGTGCAACGACACGTCCGCCAACAGCGACGGCTCCCTGCCCGATATCGAGCCGCCCCAGCGCCTCGGCCGCTTCAACGCCGGCCTTCACATCGCGCAGATCATCGCCCGACGGCGAGCCCGCGGCCAGCGGACCGACGGTCGCCAGCAGATCGGGCACGATCTCATGCGCGCCGACAACGCGAAGCCCCTCGCTCTCCAGAAGACCGATCGCCATGCGCAGCACAGTATCGTCGCCGCCCGCGATCAGGCGACGGATAATCGCGGGCAGTTTCAGAAGGGAGGAAAATGTCAGCCGCAATTGCTGCAATTCCGGCCGTTTGCGAACACTGCCCGACAACACGACGCGAGTCAGATTCTTCGCACGCTTGATGGAAGCAAGTTTTGCCACATCGCCGATCGAAATCTCGGCATGTTCAAAACCGGCCCAATCCAGATCGGACTCGCCGAACAGGCAGACGATGAACGGGTCTTCGCCGGCAGCTCGCGCCGCCTCGGCGACATAGAGGGGCAGCTTGCCGCCGCCCGCTATGATCATCAGGCGCCCGCGCCCGCTATCGGCGCCGCCCGACACGTCAGTTCTTGCCGCGTGCCGGAGCGCAGATCGCGCGGTCGCTTTCCGTTCCGATGAAGTCGAGAATTTCGAGCACCTCAGGGCAGTCCGCATATTCATCGCGAATGGCGATGGCATTGGCGCGGACAGCACCTTCGCCTTCGAAGATCTGCTTGTAGGCGCGGCGAACCCGATGGATCGTTTCGCGCGAGATGCCAGCACGCGACATGCCGACGACATTAAGGCCACTCAGAACACCCGGATTGCCGTTCAACATGCCATAAGGGATCACGTCGTTCGGAACACCGGCGAGACCGCCGACAAAGGCATGGCGACCAATACGGCTGAACTGATGAACGGCCGACCCGCCGCCAAGAATGGCATGGTCATCGACGCTGACATGGCCTGCCAGCATGACATTATTGGAGAGGATAATACCGTTTCCAAGAATGCAGTCATGGGCAACGTGCGAATTGGCGAGGAACAGGTTGTTGTTACCAACAACCGTCTTGCCGCCTCCATCCGAGCTACCGGTATTCATCGTCACGCCTTCACGGATCGTACAATTCGAACCGACATCAAGTGTCGTCTCAGAACCATCGTGACGGATAGCCTGCGGCGGCCCGCCGATCACGGCCATCGGGAAAATCACAGTCCCTTCGCCGATCACGGTCTTGCCTTCAACGCAAGCATTGTTCAGAAGCTGAACGCCGTCCTTCAGCACGACCTTCGGACCAACATGGCAGAACGGCCCGACCACGACATTCTCGCCGATGATCGCTCCCTCCTCCACGACAGAAAGCGGATGAACACGGGCGGAATCGGGAAACGCGCTCATTCCCCACCCTGACGAATCATAGCGCTGTAGTCGGCTTCGGCCACGAGAACACCGTCGACCTTCGCATCGCAATGGAATTTCCAGATGTTGCCACGCTGCTTGACCTTGGCAACATGGAACTCAACGCGATCGCCCGGAACAACGGGTTTGCGGAAGCGTGCATTGTCGATCGTCATGAAATAGACGAGGTTACCGCTCTGGCCGCTAGCGCGCGCGCAGATAGCACCCGCCGTCTGTGCCATGCCCTCAATCAGCAGAACGCCCGGCATGATCGGCGCGCCAGGGAAATGCCCCATGAACTGAGGCTCGTTCGCGGTCACGTTCTTGATGCCGATCGCCGAATTGTCGCCATCGATCTCGATGATCCGATCCACGAGAAGGAACGGATAACGATGCGGCAGAAGCTTCATGATTTCGAGGATGTCAGCCGTTTCCAGCGTCGCTTTGGTCTCTTCAGCCATTCTTCTCCCCTTTCTTCGTCGTGCGCTCATCCGAGCGGGCCATCAGTTCCGCCCAATCGCGCAACACATCTTTCATCGGTCGCGCCGGAACGCCGCCATAAACCTGACCGGCCGGGATGCTCGCAACAACGCCGCTCATCGCAGCAATCTGGACGCCATCGCCGATGGTAATATGACCGTTGAGGCCAGCCGCACCGCCAATCATCACCCCATTGCCGATCCTGGTCGAACCGGCAATGCCGACCTTGCTGACAATGCCGCAATGCCGGCCAATATGAACGTTGTGGCCGATCTGTACCTGATTGTCGATCTTCGTGCCTTCGCCAATGACCGTATCGTCCATTGCACCGCGATCGATTGTCGTGTTCGCACCGATCTCGACATTGTCCTGAATGATGACGCGACCGATCTGCACCAGCTTCAGCATGCCTCTCGGGCCGGGTGCATAACCGAAGCCGTCCTGCCCGATACGGGCGCCATTATGAATGATCACGTTGTTGCCGAGATAGGCCGACAGGATGCTTGCACCGGCAGCAATCGAGCAATCACGACCGATCTTGACATGCGCGCCGATAATGGCACCCGCACCGATAACGGAGCCCGTGCCGATCTCGGCCCCAGCGCCAACCACCGCACAGGGTTCAACGGTAACACCAGCCTCGAGGCGCGCTGTCGGATCAATAAATGCCGATGGATGAATTTCCGAAAGATAGGACACAATTGGAGCCGGACGCATCGCTGTCGGATGTAAAAGCGCACCGGCTTCGGCAAACGACTTCTGGGGATTGTCGGTCAGGAGAACCGCAACCCCCTCAGGAACCAGTGACTTGAAAGCAGACGTGCAAAAAATAGCTGACGCCTGACACGTCTCGAGATCCTGCCGGTTCTTGCGAGACGCTATATAGCAAATGTCACCGCTCTTCGACCGCGCAGCAGGCGCGATCGAATGAATGGCAATATCACCATGTTTGGGATCGACAAGCTCCACCCCAAGTTTTTCGACCAGAGCCGAAAGGGAAATACCCGGATGGGGTGGATAGAATTCGTTATGCGTCATCAGCAGAGCTCCAGAACGAGTTCAGACAACAGTTCTGGATCGAAAAATCAGAACTGGTTGGCAATGCTGAAGCGGAAATTCTGCGTCTTGTCGTAGTCTTCCTTCATGACAGGAACGGCATAGTCGAAACGCAGCGGGCCGAAGGGCGATGCCCAGGTAACACCGACACCAAGAGATGCACGGATCTTGGCCGAAGTCGAAGAATGACCTTCACCACCCGTGTCAACTTCATTGCCGAACAGCGTACCAGCATCGGCAAACAGTGCGCCGCGCAGGCCGAAGTCCTGCGGAATGCCGGGCATCGGGAACGTCGTCTCGGCAGAAGCCGTTATGTAGCTGGTGCCGCCCAGCGCATCACCATTGTTCATGCGCGGGCCAATACCGCTGTTTTCGAAGCCGCGGATCTGCTTGCCGCCGATCATGAACTGATCGAACACCTTGAGATCACCGCTCGTCGGCATGACATGACCAGCCTGAACGGTGAGCGAGCCGATCAGGTCCGCTTCGTCAGACAGGGTATAATAGGCGCGGGCCTTGGCCGAAATCTTGTAGAAGTCGGAGTCGCCACCGAGACCGGCAAATTCCTGCGTCAACTGCGCCTGAATGCCTTCATGCGGCGCAGTCTGGCTGTCGAGCGTGTTGTAGTTCAGCTTGTTTGCGACGGAGGACTGAACCCAATCCTTGCCGATCAGGCTTTCATACGGATACGACAGATTATCGCCCACGTTCCAAGCGCCCGTGCCGTCATACTTCATCTGCTTGTAGGTGTAGCTGAAGGTCGTCGACAGGTCTTCGGTGATCGGCGCGGTGACGCGCAGCGTGCCACCGGTTTCCTCGTAGTCATAGTAGTCTTCGCTCGAGCTGGACGAACGGAACAGATCGAAACCGGCAGCGAGACGATAGCCAAGGAAATACGGCTCAGTGAACGACAGATTGAAGCTACGGGCATCATCCGTGCCGCCACCGGCGGCAAGACGAATGTACTGACCGCGACCGAGGAAGTTCTTTTCCTCTACAGACGCTTCGAGAAGGATGCTGTCGCTTCCCGCAGAGTAACCGGCACCCACACCGAACGCGCCGGTGGACTGATCCTTCACATCGACAACGATCACCACCCGATCCGGTGAACTACCGGGCGCGGTCGACACATTTACGGACTCAAAGTAACCAAGCGCTTCCAGGCGACGCTTGGCGCGCGTAATCATTGTCTGATTGAACGCGTCGCCTTCGGCGAGATCGAACTCGCGGCGAATGACATAGTCACGGGTACGCGTGTTACCGCGAATTTCAATACGCTCGACATAGGCACGCTCGCCCTGGTCGACAATGTAGGAGACACCGACCGTGTTGGAGCCAAAATCGCGGTTGCCGCGCGGCGTGACGCGAGCAAAGGGATACCCCTCAGCAGCAACACGCGTCGAAATGGCTTCCATCGTCTTCTGAACGTTGCGAGCATTATAGGTCGCACCTTCACGAGTGGAGACCAGACCCTGCAGTTCATTCGCATCGACCCCGGAAACAGTCGATTCAACTCCAACAGCGCCGAACGTGTAGCGCGGGCCTTCCTCGACCGTATAGGTCAGCGTGTATTCATTGGTGTTCGCATCGAACGTCGCATCGCCGGACACGATACGGAAATCAGGATAGCCGTGATTGTAGTAGAACTGGCGCAGCGTCTCTTCATCGGCGCGCATCTTGGCTTCGCTGTAAATGTCACGGCGAGTCAGGAACGAGAGGAAGTTCGACTTCTTGGTGGAGATCACCGATGCGAGACGGCCATCGCTGTAGGCGTTGTTGCCGACAAACTCGATCTTGCCAATCTTCGTGCGATCACCTTCATTCACGACAAACGCAAGGTTCACTCGACCGTTGGCGACGGCAAAGGTCTCAGTGGTGACCTGAACATCGTTACGACCGATGGCAGCATAAGCTTCCTTGATGCGAGCAATATCGGAGTCGATCTGGCTCTGGCTGTAAGGCGACAGCGCCTGCGTCTGCACGACAGCCTGAAGCTTCTCGTCCTTGAGCTTGCGGTTGCCGTTGAATACGACCTGATTGACAAGCTGGTTTTCATTGACGCTGACGACCAGCGCACCACCGGAAACCGAAATACGAACATCGGAGAAGTAACCCGTTGCGTAGAGACGCTTCACGGACTCATCGATATCGGCATTGGAAAAAGTCTTACCCGGCTGGATCGTGATGTTTGACCGGACTGCTTCTGCGCCGACGCGCGCAGCGCCCTTGACGTCAATTCTCTTGACGACGGCGGCCTCGGCATAGCCTGCAGACACAAGCAGGACAGCACCCGCACCCGAAGCAGCGACACCGGCAGAAATTGCAACCGCCGATACAGCGTTCAAAAATTTTGAACCAGCCTTCATTTCACATCTTACCTTTTTTCGCCGTTCCGGAGCGGGTTTAACCGACTCCAGCTACGTGAGCCGTTTTAACCGCTTTTACTCTACAAGCAAGCGGCAACGTTAAATTCCATTTACTTCGTGCCCAAGCGTGGCCCAATCGCCACGCCGAATTTTCGGTTAAGGTAAACAGAAGCTTACCTTTGGCGCAAGCCGTCCTCAGCCGATCAATGCGGCAATATCATTCCATGTTGCGAAAACCATCAGGGACAGCACCATTGCCAGCCCGATACGGAACGCAATTTCCTGTGCACCGGCGCCAAGTGGACGGCCGCGCACAGCTTCAATGGCGTAAAAAACGAGATGACCGCCATCCAGAACAGGCACCGGCATCAGGTTCAACAGCCCGATCGAGACCGAAAGCACAGCCGCAAGCTGAATGACGGCAGCGAGGCCAAGCGTCGCCATCTGCCCGGAAGCCTGCGCCACTCGCACAGGGCCGCCGAGTTGATCGGGCTTCATCTTCCCGGTCACGAGATTCCCGATGTAATGAAACGTGCCAGTGACGATATTGCCGGTTTCGGCGACACCCTCGGCCAATGCCTGCCCGACCCCCATCTTCTCGACGCGGAAATTACCGGCCGCCTGCGTGGTCACGATGCCGATAAGCCCGACTTCGACCTTGTTGCCGAAGGGATCGTCGATGACCGTAGCGCGCGGAACCATAGGTAGCGCCTGCGTCACCCCGTCGCGGCGAATCCTCACGATGATCGACGTACCCGGACGAATACTGACGTAGCGGCGCACGTCATCGAAGGTCTTCACGATCGTGTCATCGAGTGAAACCAGCACGTCGCCGGGCTTCACGCCAGCTTCCTCGGCCGCCGATCCCGCCTTTACCTCGGCGACGACAGGATCGGAAACCGGCTTGCCGTAAAGCGCGAAAAGAGAGGTGAAGATGAGGATCGCCAACAGGAAATTGGCAATGGGGCCGGCCGCGACGGTGGCTGCCCGCTTCCACAACTTTGCACCGGCAAGCGTATGGGCCTTCTCCTCCTCCGACAGTCCGGCAAGAGCATCCTGGCCAGGACGGCTCGACGCATCCTCATCGCCCCAGAACTTCACATAGCCGCCGAGAGGAATGGCGCTCAGCTTCCAGCGCGTACCCTGGCGATCCGTGAAGCCGACGATTTCAGGACCGAAACCGATGGAGAAAGCGGTGGCACGAATGCCGCACCAGCGCCCGACGAGATAGTGCCCCATTTCATGAACGAAGACGAGCAGGGTCAGCACGAAGAGGAACGGAACGATATAGCCCGTGATCAAACCGATAATTGCCATGCATATCTCCTGTCCATCATGTCGGAGCGGGTCTGGTGTCTGTCAGGAAAAGAGGAAACCCCTTTTCCGACAGCGGACCTGTCGTTCCCTAGAGCCCAAGCAGGGCGCCTCCGTCAAGCGCGAATGAGCCTCCAGCCGACAAAGCACGGATAGCCATCAGCAGGAAGGCCGCGAAACAGGCAACGACAAGACCATCAACGCGGTCCATCACGCCACCATGGCCGGGAATGAGGTGGCTCGAATCCTTCACGCCGAAACGGCGCTTGATGAAGGATTCGAACAGGTCTCCCGCCTGGCTGGCGACCGACAGCACGAACGCCGCCGGCACGATCCATATGGGAGAGGCATCCGTCATTGACAAGGCAACGGCCGAACCGGCAATCACCGCCGAAATCGTGCCGCCGATAGCGCCCGACCACGTCTTGCCGGGCGAAATCTTCGGCGCGAGCTTCGGACCACCGATGGCTCGACCGACGAAATAGGCCAGAATATCCGTTGCCCAGACAAGCGCGAACACGAACAGCATGGCCGCAAAGCCGGTTGGATCGTCACCGCGCACGGCGGCGAGAGCAATTCCCGAAAGCCCGGCATAGAACAGGCCGGCCGGCAGCCAGACCTTCGCTTCTGTCGAGGCAATAGCGACAAGAAAGGCGACGAGCAGGAAGAAGCCGAGGAGAACGACGGCTACACCCGTCCAGCCTGCGAGGATCATCAGCCCCAGAACGCCAACCATGAACCAGCCGAGCAGACGCTCGTTGCGCTCAAGCCGGGAGATCGTCGACCATTCGTAATAGACAAGCAAGGTAATGGCTGCGGAGAGGAGCCGGAACGAAAGCCCGCCGAACCAGGTGGCGACGAGCACCACTGCGGCCATGACGATACCGGAAATGATCCGAAGCCTGAGTTCTTCCGACATCACGAGCCCACTGCCGCCTGAGCGGCGGAAAGACCACCGAAGCGACGTTCACGCATCGCGAATTTCTCGAGCGCGGCACAAAACATCGCGCGGTTAAAGTCCGGCCAGAGATCGTTGACGAACATGAGCTCGGAATAGGCCGCCTGCCAAAGGAGGAAGTTCGAAAGCCGTTCCTCGCCACTCGTTCGAATGATGAGGTCAGGGTCAGGTATCCCGGCGGTGTCAAGACGGCTGTCGATCAGGCCCGGCGTGATGTCTTCGCACCGCAGGCGACCATCGGCCACATCGCGGGCAATCGACACCATGGCCCGGGCCATCTCGTCGCGCGAACCATAGTTGAAGGCAATGACAAGCGTCAGGCCGGTATTGTTTCGGGTGGTCTCCTCGGCCTCGATCAGAAGCGGCAGAAGATCGCTGCGCAGATTGTTGCGCTCGCCGATCACACGGATCCGCACGTTATCGCGGTGCAGTTCGGACAGGTCCCGGCGGATGAAAAGCTTCAGGAGACCCAGCAGGTCACGGACTTCCGTCTCCGGCCGGCGCCAGTTTTCCGAGGAAAAGGCGAAGAGGGTCAGATAGCCGACACCAAAGTCGCTCGCAGCACGCACAATCTCGCGGACAACTTCCATGCCCTTGCGATGACCGGCGGTCCGCGTCATGCCGTGAGATTGGGCCCAGCGCCCGTTCCCGTCCATGATGATGGCAACATGCTTTGGTAACGACGACCGTTCGGGGTGTGCCATGGTTCTTCCAGCGTAGGTAACAGATACGTTCCAGACGAACGCAGTATTGGGAGTAGGAAAGCTAGCCGACTCTCGGCAGTGCCGCCACCGTTCTTTCACCGGGTAGCGAGTTGCACCGGGAAATTTTGCAGGGAATTTGGCGTTCAGCATTTTCACAAGCGGCGAACGCGCCTCGAGAACGCCTGAGTATGGACGGCAAAAGTCGCCGGACGAGTATCGACCGGCGACCAGACAGGCTTACACCTGCATGATTTCCTTTTCCTTGACGGCGAGCAGCTTATCGATCTCGGTGATCGTGTCGTCCGTCATCTTCTGAACCTTGTCGGAAAGCGCGCGGCTTTCATCCTGCCCGATATCGCCATCCTTCTCGGCCTTCTTGAGGCTTTCCATACCGTCACGGCGAACATGGCGAATGGCAACCTTGGCCTTCTCGGCGTAATCGTGAGCCACCTTCACCAAAGAACGGCGGCGCTCCTCGTTCAGTTCCGGCAGCGGAATACGCAGCGTCTGGCCATCCATGATCGGGTTCAGGCCGAGATGCGATTCGCGGATAGCGCGATCGACAGCGTTCACCATCGAACGGTCCCAGATCGAGACGGACAGCATGCGCGGCTCGGGCACGGTGATGTTCGCCACCTGGTTCAACGGCACGCGCGAACCGTAGGCTTCGACCGAGATGGGATCGAGAATATTGGCGGAAGCACGCCCGGTGCGCAGCGAGGCAATGTCGCCCGTAAACGCGTTGATGGCACCGTCCATGCGGCGCTTCAGTTCCTTCAGATCAGTTGCATCGCTCATGATTGAACTCCCGTCATATGTATCGCGTGGCGGTATGGTGTTCCGCCGTCAATTGTCCGTAACGATCGTCTTGCGGCCGCCGCCAGTGAGAATCTCCGGGAAACCGTTCTTCTCGTGGATCGAGAAAACGATGATCGGAATGGAGTTTTCCCGCGCCAGCGCTACGGCGGCAACATCCATCACCGCAAGGCCCTTTTCCAGCACTTCGGAATGGGTAAGCTGGTCGAAACGCGTCGCATCCGGCACCTTCTTGGGGTCAGCCGAATAGATGCCATCCACCTGCGTGCCCTTGAAGATCGCTTCGGCGCCCATTTCGGCGGCACGAAGCGCTGCGGCGGAATCGGTCGTGAAGAACGGATTGCCCGTACCGCCGGCAAAGATCACCACGCGGCCGAGCGAGAGATGATAGAGCGTCGCGCGCTGCGAGAAGCTTTCGCAGATCTCCGGCATGGCAATGGCCGAGAGGACCACCGTCTCGATGTTGAGCTTGCGCAGCGAGGTTGCCAGTGCCAGCGCGTTGATGACGGTGGCGAGCATGCCCATATGGTCGCCGGTCACGCGATCGCCACCCTTGGAGGCGACAGCCACGCCACGGAAGATGTTACCGCCGCCGACGACGACACCCACTTCGACACCCATGGCGCGCGCTGCGGCGATATCGCCAGCGATCCGGTCTGCCACGGCAACATCGATGCCAAAGCCCTGACTACCCATGAGAGCTTCGCCGGAGGCCTTGAGAAGAACACGCTTGTAAATGGGCTTTGCGGTCATATCGGAATCCTCTCGTGCAGTTTGAAAGCCGGATACACGAAGGGCACCGCGTTGTCACGCGATGCCCCGGATTTTTCAACGGTCCTGCGACCGAAAGACTTAGGCCTTGCCGGCTGCGGCAGCCACTTCGGCTGCGAAGTCGGTTTCTTCCTTCTCGACGCCTTCGCCGAGGAGAAGACGGGCAATAGCCGTCACTTCGATAGCAGCGCCGGCTTCCTTTTCGGCAGCCTTGACGGCTTCGGCAACGGTCAGGTCCGGGTTCACGACGAAGGCCTGCGACAGCAGGGCGACTTCTTCGTAGAACTTGCGCATACGGCCTTCGACCATCTTTTCGATGATGTTGTCCGGCTTGCCGGAAGCGCGCGACTGTTCGATGAACACGGCGCGCTCACGCTCGGCAACGGCCTGATCGACCTCTTCCGGGCGAACGGCGAGCGGCGCGGTCGCAGCAACGTGCATCGCGATCTGGCGGCCGATGGAGGACAGGACAGCCTTGTCGCCGACAGACTTCAGGGCAACGAGAACGCCGAGCTTGCCGATGCCTTCGCCGGCAGCATTGTGGATGTAGGTTGCGACGACGCCGTGCTCGACTTCGAGAGCAGCGGAACGACGCAGCGTCATGTTCTCGCCGATCGTGGCAATCGCGTCCTTGATCGAGTCGGTGACCGACTTGCCGGTTGCCGGGTAGGTGGCGGCGCCAACGGCTTCAACTGAACCATCGGTGGACAGTGCGACCTGGGCAACGCCGCGGACGAGGTCCTGGAAGGCGTCGTTGCGGGCCACGAAGTCGGTTTCGGAGTTGATTTCGACCAGAACGGCCTTGTGGCCGAGCGTGGCGACGCCGATCAGGCCTTCGGCAGCCGTACGGCCCGACTTCTTGTCGGCCTTGGCGATGCCCTTGGCACGCAGCCAGTCGATGGCGGCTTCGATGTCGCCGTTGGTTTCGGCCAGCGCCTTCTTGCAGTCCATCATGCCTGCGCCGCTCTTTTCGCGCAGCTCCTTAACCAGTGCAGCAGTGATTTCTGCCATTGTCTTGCCTCTCGTGTTGTCGATCCAGCGCAGCGTCGGGCTTTGAAACAAGCGCCACGCCCTCAATCTGGGGAAGGGAATGTACCCTGAAATGTAACAGCGTGATGAATGGCTCATCACGCGATGCCGAAGCCACCTGCGCGGCACGGCGGGTACTTGAATGCGAAAGGCCGCCGGCACAGAAAAAGTGTCCGGCGGCCTGTCGAATAGGCGAACGGGGGATGCGGCCTATTCAGACCGCACCGGCCTCATTCTCAGGCGCCAGCTTCGCCTTCGAGCGCCGGCTCGATCGGAGCTTCCGAGGAAGCGCCGATGTCACGGCCCGAAGCGCCCTGCTGACGAGCGATACCGTCGATGGCAGCGCGGGCAATCAGATCGCTGTAAAGAGCGATGGCGCGCGATGCGTCGTCGTTGCCGGGGATCGGGAAATCGATCGGGTCCGGATCGCAGTTGGAGTCGATGATCGCAACGACCGGAATACCAAGACGCTTGGCTTCTTCGATCGCGATCTTTTCCTTGTTGGTGTCGATGATGAAGATCAGGTCCGGAACGCCGCCCATATCGCGGATACCGCCGAGAGCCTTGTCAAGCTTCTCGCGTTCGCGCTCGAGGTTCAGGCGCTCCTTCTTGGAGTAACCCTGAGCTTCGCCAGCCAGGATTTCATCGAGCTTGCGCAGGCGCTGGATCGAGTTGGAAATGGTCTTCCAGTTCGTCAGCATGCCGCCGAGCCAGCGCGAGTTGACGTAGTACTGGGCCGAACGCTTGGCAGCGTCAGCAATGATTTCCGAAGCCTGACGCTTCGTGCCGACGAACAGCACGCGGCCGCCACGGGCAACGGTGTCAGACACCTGCTGCAGGGCGCGCGACAGAAGCGGAACGCTCTGGGCCAGGTCGATGATGTGGATGTTGTTACGTTCGCCGAAGATGTACGGCTTCATCTTCGGGTTCCAGCGGTGCGTCTGGTGGCCGAAGTGAACGCCTGCTTCGAGAAGCTGGCGCAAGCTGAAATCGGGCAATGCCATGCCTTTGATCCTTTTCCGGTTGAACCCCCGCAAGGCAATCAGCACCGCGTTTGCGGCGCCACCGGCGGAACGGACCGGATTTCTCCCGGTTCATCCCAAACCCTGCGTGTGGAATGGTGGTGGCCATACAGGCCCAGCCCCGTGATTGCAAGGGGAAAAACAGGAAAAACGGGCCGAAAAGCGCTCTTTACGGCGCTTTCGCGGGCTCGCAGGTTTCTTCCGGCAGGAGTTCCAGCTTTGACAGCTTGCCGGACAGGGAAAAATCGCCGTAATCCATCACGAGATCGCGGCTGACGCCATTGTCATAGAGCTTGAAGGACAGACGATAGGCGGGTTCCGAATCGCCCCCTGCCCCTTCGTTGAAGTAGGATGCCGTCACCGGCCACCAGGGTTTGGCGGAAAGAACCGCTGCTGCCGTGCCGTCCGAATCGGCGCCGCTATCGGCATCGGTATTCGGCTTGCCGATGATCGTGGTCACCAGAAGGCTCTTGTCGCCATCTTCCGAGCCGTCGAACACGCGCGTATCGAACAACGTCTTGCCACCGAGCGCGTTGGCGATCACTTCCTGCATGTGCATGGTCGGGAACACGCTTTCCGGCAGTTCCACCCTTCTGGCGTTCTCACCATCAAGAGTCACGGAGACGCCACCGGGCTTGATCGTCGCCTCGCCCTTCACCTGCTTGTCCAGCGTCTCGTCGGTGAAGGACTGGTTGTCGAAACGGAAAACGCCGGTCTTGGCATCCTCGAACGAGGTCAGCCGCTGATCGCTCATGCGCACTTCATCGCCGGTATTGATGCGGGTCGCGAAACGGAAACGGGTCGTGTAGCCCTTGCAGGCCGCGCCGGTGAACTCATAGACCATGCGACCGTAAATGGCGTCGATTCCCGAGCGTTCCGACGCCTGCTTGAGTTCGAGATCATAGATGGCGCGATGCGCCTGAAGCGGCGGCACGGGTCCGTCCTGTGCCGTGGCGTCAGAAGCCGCCATCGCCATCATCGCCGCAGCGAGAAGTTTCCTGCGTGTCATCACCGTCTCCCGCCGGGTCGCTATTGCCGCTGCCCCTCGTCATAAATAGGTTATGGACGCAGACGACAACGAACTCTCCTGCGTGAATGCAGGATTCTTGTGGTCTTATCAACAAAAGCGGGAGAGTAAAACGTGAATACCATAGAAAGCCGGCTTGAAGAACTGGGGATTAGCCTGCCCGTGGCGGCGGCCCCGGCCGCCAACTACGTCTCCTATGTGCTGAGCGGCAATCTCCTTCATCTGTCCGGTCAGTTGCCGATGGAAAACGGCAAGCTCGCCGTGACCGGCCTTGTCGGCAAGGATGTCGACGTGCCAGGCGCCCGCCGCGCCGCCGAACTCTGCGCCATCAATCTTCTGGCCCAGGCGCAGGCAGCCCTTGGCGATCTCACCCGCATCAAACGCGTCGTGAAGATTCAGGGCTTCGTTGCGTCCACGCCCGAATTCACCGAACAGCACCTCGTCATCAACGGCGCATCCGATCTTCTCGTTGCGGTCCTTGGTGATGCCGGTCGTCACGCCCGCGCTGCCGTCGGCATGGCCGCACTGCCGCTCAATGCCGCCGTCGAGATCGACGCCATCATGGAAATCGCCTGATGTCTCGCATCGAATGGTTGACCGCCCAACCCATCGCCCATCGTGGCCTGCATGATATGAACCATACCGTCTGGGAAAACACCCTGGCCGCCTTCCAGCGCGCGGTCGAGGCCGGTTTCGCCATCGAATGCGACGTGCATATCGTCGCCGATGGCAGCATCGTCGTATTCCATGACGACACGCTGGACAGGCTTTGCGGCATTACCGGCGACGTGCGTGCCCGCACCGCCGCTGAACTCGGTCTTCTGACCATAGGCGGCACGGCCGAGCGGATACCGACCCTGAAGCAGCTTCTGAAGCTCGTTGATGGCAAGGTGCCGCTCGTCATCGAACTGAAGGGCCGCGAAGGCGACGATGACGGTTTCGCTGAAACCGTGCTGGACGACCTTGAGGGCTACAAGGGCCCCGTCGCGCTGATGAGCTTCGATCATTGGGTCCTCAGGGATCTGAAAATTGCCAGCGCGCCCTACCCGCTCGGCCTGACCGCCGAAGGTGACCAGCCGGAAGCGTTCTTCAGGCACGACGAGGCGATGCAGCTTGGTCTGGACTTCATCTCCTACCACTACGGTCACCTGCCGAATGCCTTCATCACCGCCCAGCGGCAGCAGGGTATTCCGGTCATTACCTGGACGGTGCGCGATGAGGCGGCGCGCGAACACACCTTCAGGTACGCCGACCAGATGACCTTCGAGGGCTTCGATCCTCGCCAGAGCCCGGCGCTCATCGCATGACGAGACTGCGGCTGGAGAAATCCTTCTCGACCATCACCCCGGAGAGCTGGAGCCGGCTTTCCGGAGCATCGCGCCACGCGCCCGGCCCCTATAATCCGTTCCTCAGCCATGCCTATCTTTCGGCCTTGGAGGAGTCCGGATCGGCGACGGCGCGGACGGGCTGGCTCGGCCAGCACCTTCTGCTGGAAGAGGACGACGGCACGCTGATCGGCGCTGTTCCCTGCTATCTGAAAAGCCACAGCCGCGGCGAATATGTCTTCGATCAAGGCTGGGCCGATGCGTTCGAACGGGCGGGCGGACGCTATTACCCCAAGCTTCAGGCCAGCGTTCCCTTTACGCCCGCAACGGGAGCTCGCCTGCTTTACGTTACGGAAGAAAAGGCATCGGCGACCCGCGCCGCGCTCGCCGCTGGCCTGCGCTCGGCCACCGAACAGCTCGACGTGTCGTCGGCCCATGTTACCTTCCTGCAGGAAAATGAACTGCCGTTCTTCCTGAAGGAAGGTTACCTGCATCGGCTGGATGTGCAGTTTCATTTCGAGAACCGCGGCTATGCCAGCCACGAAGAGTTTCTGGAAACGCTTGCCTCGCGCAAGCGCAAGGCGCTCCGCAAGGAACGACGTGCCGCGCTGGAAAACGGCATCACCATCGACTGGCTGACCGGCAGCGACCTCACCGAAGACATCTGGGATCAGTTCTTCGCCTTCTACATGGACACCGGGAGCCGCAAGTGGGGCAAGCCCTACCTCACCCGCGCGTTCTATTCCCTGATCGGCGAACGCATGGCCGACGACATTCTGCTGGTGATGGCGAAGCGCGCGGGACGGTATGTCGCCGGCGCCATCAATTTCATCGGCTCTGATGCGCTTTACGGTCGTCACTGGGGCTGCATCGAGGATCATCCCTACCTGCATTTCGAGGTCTGCTACCATCAAGCCATCGATTTTGCACTGGAGCGAAAGCTTGCCCGCGTCGAAGCCGGCGCCCAGGGTGAGCACAAGCTGGCGCGCGGCTATATGCCGAGCCTCACCCACTCCGCCCATTACATCGCCCATCCCGGCCTTCATCGGGCCGTGGCAGATTATCTGGAAGCCGAGCGCGCCGATGTGGAAGCGACTGGTGGTTATCTTGCAGAACACGGTCCCTTCCGCAAACCAAACGAGGCCGCCGAGATGGAGTGATCGCGTCTGCGGCGTCTTTTCGCGGAAAATCGGCATCACACGGTTTTCATGACGCGCCGCGATGCTCTAAACACTTGGGCATTGGATATAAGGAGATTCCCAGATGAGCACGGTCTATGATCCCGAAAACATTTTCGCGAAGATCCTGAAGGGCGACATTCCCTCTCACTCCGTCTATGAGGACGAGAATACCTATGCCTTCATGGATGTAATGCCGCAGGCGCCGGGCCACATTCTCGTCATTCCGAAAACGCCCTCGCGCAATATGCTCGATGCCGATCCGGCAACGCTCGCCACTCTCATCCCTGTGGTGCAGAAGATCGCCCGTGCGGCCAAGGAAGCCTTTGCGGCAGACGGCGTCTCCATCGCCCAGTTCAACGAAGCCGCCGCCGGACAGACCGTGTTCCACCTGCATTTCCACGTCATTCCGCGCGTTGAAGGTGCTGGCCTGAAGCCACATTCCGGCAAGATGGAAGATCCGGCTGTTCTGGCCGCCAATGCCCAGAAGATCCGCACGGTTCTGGCCGCCGAAGCTTGAAGGACCGGGACTAAAGCCAGTGCAGCGCGGCTGCAATGAGCCCGACTGAAACGCCGATGCCGAAGAAAATCCGCTGACCTGAGAGGATGTAAACGGCAAAGCCCGCCAACGCCGCGCCGGCCCGCATCCAGGCCGGCAGTTCGGCCAGCGTTCCCGTCGGGTTCAGAACGAGGCGGGCAATCACGGCCGCAACGAGTGCAGTCGCAACCGCCCTCACCCACACCATTGCCTCGGAATCCTCCCTGAGCCGGTTCCCGGCAAGAACGCCCAGCCAACGCCATACATCGGTTGCCAGAACGCCAGCCACGAGAACGAAGACATAGGACCAGAGATCACCGCTCATGATCGGGCCTCCTTGCGCTTGCGCCGCCAGCGATCCGCAAGATAGACAGCCGTGCCGCCGCCGATACCGGCATAGAAAATGTCGAGTTGCGGCGCAAAGGGCGTCACCGCCGGTCCGAGAACCAGCCCGGTAATGAAGGAGACGCGGGTCATCACATCGCGCGCCGAACCCCACATCGACAGCAGGAAATAGACCGGCGTCATGAAGGCCAGCACGGCTGAGAGAATGGGCGGAAATGCAGACAACAGGCCGTAGCCAAAAGCGACAATCACCGTGTTAATCGCCGTCAGCGGCACGGCAAAGCCGGTGAACCATGTGAGCCGGTATTCCCGCGGCACATCGCGCACATAGCGGAGCGCGAACACCCAGGAAGTGATGGCTACGAAATGCGAAATGAGCAGCAACTTCCACAGTGGCGTGCGCTCAGTTCGCATTTCCGGCACCAGCGCCGCCAGCATCGGCATGAAGCGAATCGACGAGAACGTCACCGCCAGAAAGGCCGCGACGATGTTCAGGCCGGTATGCATCGCTCCGGTCAGGATGATCTGCGCCGGCAGCGCCCAGATGCCCGCCGTCATCAGCACGGCATGGCCCCGCGTCAGACCGGATTCAAGCGCAAGCGCCGCAAAGCCGGCGCAGGACGCCATGAGGATAAGCGCTGGCAGAGAGGCGATACCTCTCGTGCCCTGCAGGAACCAGTAGAGTGCTGGCGATGACATCTGGCTTGGCATTGCGGCGGGTCTGATTTCACATGGACAAAAAAGCGCCGGGCCTCTCGGCCCGGCGCAGGATCATGAAGATCGGTCTTACTTCTTCGGTACCTTCGGCACAGCGCTCCGCCGCTTGGGCGGTTCGACGGCTTCGGCCACCTCAGCGACCGACGCATCGTCGTCACCGCTATCGTCTGAAGGCGCTTCCGCCTTGCCCTTGCGCGGCTTGCCCTTGGCACGGGCGTCGATTTCCTCCGCCTCGATAACTTCCGCTTCGGGCTTCGGCTTCACCGGAACCGTTTCCGGCAGGCATTCAAGGTGGAGAACCTCCTTGCCGTCGTCGCCAGTCACGGTCGTCACACGAACGACGCCACCCTTCTTGAGCTTGCCGAACAGGATCTCGTTGGCGAGCGGCTTCTTGATGTATTCCTGAATGACGCGGCCGAGCGGACGCGCACCCATCTTGTCATCATAGCCGCGCACCGAGAGCCAGGCGACCGCTTCCGGCGACAAGTCGAAAGTGACATTGCGCTCGGAAAGCTGCGTCTCAAGCTGCATGACGAATTTCTGCACCACGCGATGGATCGTTTCCGGCGCCAACGGCGCAAACGGAATGATCGCATCGAGACGGTTGCGGAATTCCGGCGTGAACAGGCGGTTGATCGCCTCTTCGTCCTCGCCGGTGCGCTTGGAGGAGCCGAAGCCGATAGCGGCCTTGGCCATTTCCGATGCGCCCGCATTGGTCGTCATGATCAGGATGACGTTACGGAAATCGACCTTCTTGCCGTTGTGATCGGTCAACTGGCCGTTATCCATCACCTGCAGCAGGATGTTGTAGATATCCGGATGCGCCTTCTCGATTTCATCGAGCAGCACCACGCAATGCGGATGCTGATCGACGCCATCGGTCAGCAAGCCGCCCTGGTCAAAGCCGACATAGCCGGGAGGTGCGCCGAGCAGGCGCGACACGGTGTGCCGTTCCATGTATTCCGACATGTCGAAGCGCAGCATCTGCACGCCCAGCGAAGCGGCAAGCTGCTTGGCAACTTCCGTCTTGCCAACGCCGGTTGGGCCGGAGAAGACGTAGGAGCCGATCGGCTTGTTCGGTTCGCGAAGACCGGCACGCGCCAGCTTGATCGCGGTGGAAAGCGCCTCGATGGCGGTATCCTGACCGTAAACGACCGTGCGCAGTTCCTTCTCCAGATTGGCGAGAACCATCTCGTCATCCTTGGAAACCGTCTTCGGCGGAATGCGCGCCATTGTCGCCACCGTGGCCTCGATCTCGCGTTCAGTGATCAACTTGCGACGCTTGGAGGCCGGAAGCAGCATCTGCGCCGCACCGGTCTCGTCGATCACGTCGATCGCCTTGTCCGGCAGCTTGCGATCCGAGATATAGCGGGCCGAAAGCTCGACGGCAGCCTTAATCGCCTCATTCGAGTATTTCAGGTGATGATAATCCTCGAAGTAAGGCTTGAGGCCCTTCATGATCTCGATGGCGTCATCGATGGACGGCTCGTTGACGTCGATCTTCTGGAAACGGCGTACCAGCGCCCGGTCCTTTTCGAAGAACTGGCGATATTCCTTGTAGGTGGTCGAGCCGATGCAGCGGATGGCGCCCGAAGAGAGCGCCGGCTTGAGCAGGTTCGACGCATCCATGGCGCCGCCCGACGTCGCACCCGCGCCGATTACGGTGTGGATTTCGTCGATGAACAGCACAGCACCGGGGAACTCTTCCAGTTCCTTGACGACCTGCTTCAGGCGCTCTTCGAAATCGCCACGGTAGCGCGTACCGGCCAGCAAAGTACCCATGTCGAGCGAGAAGATCGTATCGTTCTTCAGCGCATCCGGCACCTTGCCTTCAACGATCCGCTTGGCAAGACCTTCGGCAATCGCCGTCTTGCCGACGCCGGGATCACCCACATAAAGCGGGTTGTTCTTGGAACGGCGGCACAGCACCTGAATGGTGCGGTTCACCTCCTCATGGCGACCGATCAGCGGGTCGATCTTACCGATCTTGGCCTTCTCGTTGAGATTGACGCAATAGGCCTTGAGCGCCTCCTGCGGCTTCTTCTGACCGCTCTCGTCGTCGTGGCGAGGCTGCTTGTTTTCGGCTTCGCTTTCCTCGGCCCCCTTCGGCGCGCGGGTCTGGGAGGAACCGGGACGCTTGCCGATGCCGTGGGAGATGAAGTTGACGGCGTCGTAACGCGTCATTTCCTGCTCCTGCAGGAAATAGGCGGCGTGGCTCTCACGCTCGGCGAAGATGGCGACGAGGACATTCGCCCCGGTCACTTCCTCGCGGCCCGAAGACTGCACATGAATGACGGCGCGCTGGATGACGCGCTGGAAACCGGAGGTGGGTTTCGAGTCCTCATCATAGCCCGTCACGAGGTTGGAAAGCTCGCTGTCGACATATTCGGTGACGATCTTGCGAAGTTCGTCGAGATTGACGTTGCACGCGCCCATGACGGCGGCGGCATCAGCGTCATCGATCAACGCCAGCAGCAGGTGCTCCAGCGTTGCGTATTCGTGGTGGCGTTCATTGGCATAGGTCAGAGCCTGATGAAGCGCTTTTTCCAGACTGGGCGAGAAAGTTGGCACGTTCAGTTCCTCACTTCTTTTCCATGACACATTGCAGCGGATGCTGGTGCTGCCTTGCGAAGTCCATCACCTGGGAAACCTTCGTTTCGGCAACTTCGTATGTGTAGATTCCGCATTCGCCCACGCCGTGGTTATGCACATGAAGCATGATGCGGGTCGCTGCTTCACGATCCTTCTGGAAAAACCGTTCCAGAATGTGGATTACGAATTCCATCGGCGTGTAGTCGTCGTTCAGAAGAAGAACGCGATACAGATTGGGTTTCTTGGTTTTCGGCTTGGTGCGCGTGATAACCGACGTGCTACGACCAGGGCCGTTGCCGTCACCGTCTTTTTCATTCTGCATCACGACCGGCCTGGCGATCATTGTCATTTCAATCCTTGAGTGCCCCGCATGACACGGGTAAGCCCTGCAAATCTCCGCAGGAACGACTAATGTAATCAATCGTCCGCAGATTTTAAGCCCCCTTTAACCTCTGCGCCGCGATTTCGATCCGAGAGAGTATCTGCGCAAATCAGGCTTGCCTGTAGATTACGGGAGTTTTCCTGCGGGAACCAACAAAAAACCGGCCCTGAGCGCACCCAGGCCGGTTTCGATTTCCTGTGAAAAAGCAAATCCGGGAAACCACGTTCACCCGGACGCCCATCGATGGATCAAAGATCCTCGGCGAGGATTGCCATCGACAGATTGTAGGACAGGTCGCCATCCTCGTCGTCGCGGAAGATCACGCCGATGAATTCGTCACCGACATAAACCTCGGCCGAGTCGTCCTTGCGCGGACGGGCCTTGACGGTGATCTGCGGGTTCAGCGTGCGCTTCAGATAGGCGTCCAGTTTCTTGAGTTCATCGGGCTTCATCTTGGGTCTCCATGAGAAATCTAGCACCTTGCACGGCGATGGACGCCCGGCCGGCCACAGGACCGAAGCCGTATACCACCGCGCCCGTGCAAACGGAATCTTGTCGGGCAGTGCAAATCACCGCCCCGGCCGCGTGCTTGTGGCATGCAGAAAGCGGCGGTGTAAAGGCAAGCCCGCACCCATCGACAAAAAAGCCCGGCATTCCACCGGGCTTCTTTTGAAAATGGCAAATCGAACCCACCTCAATCGGCTGCGATCACCTGATCCATGACGCGCGCAGGTTCGGCACAACCAGCTTCACCCACCACACGGGCCGGCACACCGGCGACCGTCGTGCAGGCGGGAACCGGTTTCAGCACCACCGAGCCGGCAGCGACGCGCGAGCAGGCTCCGACCGTGATATTGCCGAGAATCTTGGCGCCCGCGCCAATCAGCACGCCGTTACCGATTTTCGGATGGCGGTCCGAATCGTCCTTGCCGGTGCCGCCAAGCGTCACGCCATGCAGGATGGACACATTGTCGCCGATGACCGCCGTTTCGCCCACCACGAGACCCGTCGCGTGATCGAGGAAAATACCCTTGCCGACACGGGCTGCGGGGTTGATATCCGTCTGGAAAACACCGGATGCGCGGCTCTGGAGATAGAGCGCGAAATCACGGCGACCGTTGTTCCAGAGCCAATGCGCCAACCGGTGTGTCTGGATCGCGTGGAAACCCTTGAAGTAAAGCACGGGCTCGAGGAAGCGCGTGCAGGCCGGGTCGCGATCATAGACGGCCTGAATATCGACACGCAGCACCGCACTCCATTCCGGCCAGTCTTCCAGCATCGACTGGAAGGCCTGTCGCAGCAGCGCCGCCGGCACGTCACGGTGGTGGAGGCGTTCGCAGATACGGAAAATAACGCATTCTTCCAGCGACCGGTGATTCAGCACGGTCGTGTAGATAAAGGCGGCGAGCAACGGATCGTTCTCGCTTGCCGCTTGCGCTTCTTGCCGCAGACTGTCCCAGATCGGGTCGATGGCCTTGATCTGGTCGTCGGCACGCAGTTCCGTTATTGCGACCATAGACGGTCTCCTCTTTTCCAAGTGTGCGGCATTATATAGGAAAAGCAGGGCAAAACACAAACGGAGGCGGGAATAAATGACCACAACGCAGGATTTCGCGGAAGGCAAGCTCGTGGCGGCGTGCGATGGAGGTATCGGCACGCTGACTTTTCATAACGAGCCGCGCAAGAATGCGATCACCGCCGCCATGTGGCGGGCCATTCCGCGTGCCCTGCATTTCCTGACGGTCGAGGCCGGAGCCCGCGTCATCATTCTCGCCGGCGCCGGCGGACAGGACTTTTCGGCAGGAGCGGACATTTCCGAATTCGAGACCGTGCGCAAGGATGCGGAAACCGCCCGCGCCTATGAACTGGAAAATAGCGCCGCTTTCCGCGCCATCCGCGCCGCCCGCGTGCCGACAATCGCGGCGATCCGCGGCATCTGCTATGGCGGGGGCTTCGGCATTGCCGCGGCCTGTGACATGCGCCTTGCGGATGAAACCGCGCGTTTCGCCATCCCCGCCGCCCGCCTTGGCCTGGCCTACCCGGCAGATGCCGTTCAAGACATATTGCTGGCGCTTGGCAACCAGACGACCCGAAAGCTGCTCTATACCGGCCTCCCGCTGACCGCCCGCGAACTGGAGCCATCCGGGTTCCTGCTCCAAATTGCCGATGGCGTCGAGGGACTTGAAAAGGAGGTCTTCACCATCGCCAGAGCAATCGCCGCCAACGCGCCAATCTCGCTCGCCGCCTCCAAGCTCGCCGTTCGCGCCGTGACCGAAAACGACAACGTGCTGATGAGCGAGGCGGAGGTTCTGGGCGCCTCGACCTTCGAAAGTGCTGATTATGCCGAAGGCCGCGCCGCCTTTGCCGAGCGCCGCAAGCCTGTTTTCAAGGGTGCATGATCGCTGTTTCTAGTTCGAAAGGCCGGCGTAAAAGTCCACGACACCGGCCTTGAACACCCGATCTCCCGTCGCCAGCATGTGATCGCGGTTGGGGATGTCGAGCGCCTTGGCGTTCGGCATCAGTACCGCCAGTGCCTCACCGGAACCGGCAATATCGTCCTTACTACCGACCGCCACCAGCGTCGGCGCTTCGATCTTCGCGATATCCTCACGGCTCACCAGATCGCGCGAGGTCGAGATGCAGGCGGCGAGCGCAAAGCGGTCACTTTTCGTCTGTTCGGCAAAGGCCCGGAACATGCGGCCACGCGCATGGGTCACATCGGCCAGAGACGGCGCAAGAAGCGCCTCGGCAATCGGGTCCCAGTCGCCCACCCCGTCGCACATGCCGATACCGAGCCCGCCGAACACCAGCGAAAGCACCCGTTCCGGATCGGAAATGGCGAGGAACGCCGAAATCCGCGCGCCCATCGAATAGCCCATGATGTGTGCGGACGGAATGCCGAGATGATCGAGCAAAGCCACCGCATCGCCCGCCATCATATCGGGGTGGTAGACCGCCGGATCATGCGGCTTCTCACTGGCGCCATGGCCACGATTGTCGAGCGCGATCACGCGGTAGCCGGCATCGCCGAGCGTCTTCAGCCATCCGGTATGAACCCAGTTGACGGTCGCGGACGAGGCAAACCCGTGAATGAGCAGTACCGGCGGGCCGGACGGATCGCCCTCATCGAAATAGGCAAGCGTCAGTCCGTCATTTTGAAAGCTGTTGAAGGCGGGGGGATTGAGATTCATCAATGCAGTCCTTTTTGCCGCGGACCATAAACGCTTTCACCATTCGGGGCCAAGCGGGAAGCTTTGCGATGATCGCAAATTCCGGTCGAAACGGCCCTACACATTTGCAGAGAAGGAGGCTAAACAGAATCTTCAGGACATCACCACCTTGCGGAGACCAGAATGGCAGGCCACAGCATTCCCCATTTCCAGAACGACGGCGGGCATCGCGTGATCGAGATCGGCGTGAAGGAATTCATGTGCACGGGCGCTTCCGTTCCCTATGATCACCCGCACATCTTCATCGATATGGGCGACGAGAACGAGAAGGTCTGTTCCTACTGTTCGACGCTCTATCGCTATAACCCGGCCCTGAAGGCGGACGAAACCGTTCCGCCCGGCTGCACCTTCCTTTTCGACGCCGCCTGATCCAGATCGTGCATGCAAGGTGTCGCGGCATCCAGGGCGGGCCGCGTCACAGAACAGGCAAGACCTATGGCCGTTGAACACGCCATTATTTCAGGTGCCGGCATTGCCGGCTTGAGCGCCGCCCTTTCCCTCGCCCAATCCGGCATCCGTTGTGACGTCTATGAAAAGGCGCCGCAATTGCTGGAAGTGGGCGCGGGTCTGCAGATTGCCCCCAACGCATCGCGCATCCTTTCGACGCTTGGCGTTCTGGCCGATCTCGAATCCGTTTGGAACGAGCCGGAGCGAATCGATCTTCTGTCCGGCACGTCGTTGAAACGGTTGGCGAGCGTTCCGGTCGGCGCCTATGCCCGCACCCGCTGGGGTGCGCCCTATGGCGTTCTTCACCGGTCAACATTGCAGCAGGCCCTTCTCTCCGCCGTGCTGCGGGAACCGCTGTGCAAACTACATCTCGGCACGACTGTCGATCCGGTTGCAGAAGCTCTGCCCGGCAGCGGCAAGCCGGAACTGGTGATCGGCGCGGATGGCGTCTGGTCGCGTATGCGCTCGGTCATTCCCTCCTGCCCCATTCCCGCCTTCTCGGGCAATATCGCCTGGCGCTTCACCGTGCCCGGCGGCAATGCCCCCTCCTTCCTCGATCTTTCCGCAGTCTCGGCTTTTCTCGGCCCGGATGCCCATATCGTCGCCTACCCGCTTTCGGAAATCGGCGGCTTCAATGTCGTCGCGATCACCGCTGGCAACTCACCCGGCGAGACATGGGACGCCGCCCCCGGCGACATCCGCCTCGACCTTCTGCTGCGACGTTTCGCGGGTTGGAGCCCGGATATCCGTAAAATGCTGGAGGCCGCGCATGAACCGCGCTTCTGGCCGCTCTATCAGGCTAGCGATGGTTACTGGCACAACGGCGTCGATACGGTACTGATCGGCGATGCAGCCCATGCCATGATGCCGTTTGCCGCGCAGGGTGCCGCCATGGCCATTGAAGATGCCTTTGAACTTGCGGCGGCCGTGCGTGTTCCGGGAACCGTTCCGGACGCCCTGAAGACGTTCGAAGCCAGGCGCAAACCGCGCATCGCCCGTGCCCGCAACCAGGCGGCGTTCAACCGCTTCGCCTATCATGCCACCGGCCCGGTTCGCATTGCCCGCGATATCGTCCTGTCGTTGCGTTCGCCGCAATCGCTCGGCCAGAGCTTCGACTGGCTCTTTGGCTACCGAGCGGCATAATAAGACGCGTTGAAAAAGGGCCGCCCACCGGGCGGCCCTTTTGCCTGATCAGAGCGCCTTCACCGCAGCAAAGCCGCGCTCGAGATCCCTTTGCAGATCCTCGACATTCTCGAGACCGATCTGGAGGCGGATGACCGGCCCTTCGGTCGGCCCCTTGGCAATGGTGCGATCGGCAAGGTTCACCGGAACGGCAAGGCTTTCGTACCCGCCCCAGGAATAGCCGAGGCCGAACAGCCGAAGGGCGTTCAGGAAGGCATGAGCACGCGGCGTGAAGTCCGCAGGCTTGTCCGTCTTCAACACAAAGGAGAACACGCCGCTCGAGCCTTTGAAATCCCGTTTCCAAATCGCGTGGCCCGGAAAGCTCGGCAACGCCGGATGGAGAACGCGCGCGACATCCTCATGGCTTTCCAGCCATCGGGCAATCGAAAGCGCGCTCTTCTGGTGATGCTCCAGCCTCACGCCCATCGTTCGCAAGCCACGTAAAACGAGGTAGGAATCTTCCGCCGCGCCACAAAGGCCCATATTGGTGTTCATCTCTTCCAGCGCTGACCAGTGCGCCTCATTGGCGGACACCGTTCCCATGAGGATGTCGGAATGACCGGCGGGATACTTCGTTGCCGCGTGGATGGAAATGTCGACGCCATGATCCAACGGCCTGAAATAAAGCGGTGTGGCCCATGTATTGTCCATCGTCACCACCGCGCCCTGCTGGTGGGCGACAGCCGAAATTGCCCCGACATCCTGCATCTCCATCGTATTGGAACCCGGAGCTTCCAGATGGACGAGCCGCGTATTCGGCTTTATCAGCGCCGCGATCCCTGCCCCGATCGCCGGTTCGTAATACTCGACGGTCACCCCCATGCGCTTCAGCACCGTGTTGCAGAAGCGACGCGTGGGCCAATAGACAGAATCGACAACCAGAGCGTGATCACCCGGCGACAGGAAGGTCAGGAACGGTACCGTCACCGCCGCAAGTCCCGACGACAGGATAAGGGTGCCCGCAGCCCCTTCCAACTCGTTTAGCGCATCGCACAGCGCATCCGTGGTCGGCGTGCCGTGTGTGCCATACGTATATTTCTGGTTTCCCGTCGCCATCGTCTCGCAATCGGGAAAAAGCACCGTCGAGGCGCGCACGATCGGCGGGTTCACGAAACCGTGAAAGCCAGCAGGGTCGGAACCGAGATGAGCCAGGCGCGTATCCGTTCCGGCGCCATCGAGCAGGGCATGTTTATCCGTCATGATGTGTGTCAAACCTTTGAGACTATGACCGTTCGGCTAATGTTGTGAGACGCGGCGGTGCCTGGGTCAAGCCCCTCGGCGTACCCGAAAGTACCTTCGATGAACGGATGGAATAATAATCAGTCGCTGCACGATTTCCAGATTTTTGCCCAAATTTTCACCGATGATTTTTATTTTTCCAGGTCAGTCAGGCAATTTGAAACGCCGACACTTGACCATCCCGCAAATTGTGAATGAGATAGCCAACGTTCGCGCCGGGAGGGCTGCGGGCCGACCGCAATCGCTTTGGATGCAGGGGAGCGGTCGTATTTAAGAACAAAACAATAGATAAAGGTTGGGAAAAAAATGAAGAAGACGCTTCTGTCCGCAGCGATTGGCGCAGCAGCACTTGGCGCAATGGCGCCTGCCGCTTCCGCTGCCACGCTGGATACTGTCAAGTCGAAGGGCTTCCTCCAGTGCGTCGTCAACTCCGGTCTTGCTGGCTTCGCCCAGCCTGATGCCGCCGGCAACTGGAACGGCTTCGACGTCGATTACTGCCGTGCAGTGGCCGCCGCCGTTTTCGGTGACGCCTCCAAGGTCAAGTTCACCCCCACGACCGCCCAGACCCGCTTCCCGGCTTTGCAGTCGGGCGAAGGTGATGTGCTTTTCCGCAACACGACCTGGACCATCAGCCGCGACACGGCGCTCGGTTTCAACTTCCGCGCCGTCAACTACTACGACGGTCAGGGCTTCATGGTCTCGAAGAAGCTCAACGTGAAGTCGGCTCTTGAACTTTCCGGCGCTGCCGTCTGCGTCCAGTCCGGCACCACGACCGAACTGAACCTTGCCGACTACTTCAAGGCCAACAACCTGCAGTACAACCCGGTCGTCTTCGAAAAGGTTGAAGAAGTGAATGCCGCTTACGCCGCTGGCCGTTGCGATGTCTACACGACCGACCAGTCCGGCCTCTATTCCATCCGCCTCGGCCTGGCAAACCCCGACGAACACGTCGTTCTGCCGGAAATCATCTCCAAGGAACCGCTTGGCCCGGCCGTCCGTCAGGGCGACGACCAGTGGTTCGACATCGTGTCCTGGACGCACTACGCACTCGTTCAGGCTGAAGAGTTCGGCATCACCAAGGCCAATATCGACGAGATCAAGGGTTCCACGACCAACCCGGACATCAAGCGCTTCCTCGGCATCGAGAAGGACTCCAAGATCGGCACCGACCTCGGCCTGACCAACGACTGGGCCTACAACATCATCAAGGCCGTCGGTAACTACGGCGAAGTCTTCGAACGCAACATCGGCGAAGGCAGCCCGCTGAAGATCCAGCGCGGCATCAACGCCCTGTGGTCGAAGGGTGGTCTCCAGTACGCACCGCCAATTCGCTAATAACGCCTTATGGTGCAAGGCGGCATGACGCCGCCTTGCACTCTGCCTCATAAGAACAACAAAGAGCGGCACATGCCGCCACATGGGGAAATGGCAAAATATGACAGAAAGCGCTAAAAATGCGCCGTCGAACGGACGAACGTTCGGTTCGCTGGTTTACGATCCCAAAGTTCGATCGATTTTCTTCCAGATATTCACCGCTGCCGTCTTCATCATTCTCGTCTGGATGATTTCCAACAACGTGGCCACCAACCTGGCCCGCAGCAACACGGCATCGGGTTTCGGCTTCCTGAGCAGTCGCGCCGGCTTCGACATCGGCGATTCTCTCATTCCCTACACGGCTGACTCGACCTACGGGCGGGCAATCTTCGTAGGCTTTCTCAACACCCTGCTGATTGCTTTCGTCGGCATCATTACTGCCACGATTATCGGCTTCGTCGTTGGTATCGGTCGCCTTTCGCACAATTGGCTGATTGCCAAGATCTGCACGGTCTATGTGGAAATCTTCCGCAATATTCCGCCGCTACTGGTCATCTTCTTTCTGTATGCTGGCGTGTTGCGTGCACTTCCGAACGTACGCGATTCCCTCGAGATTCCCGGCGTCCACATCTTCCTCAACAATCGCGGTCTCGTCTTCCCGAAACCCATCTGGGGCACGGGTGCCGAGTTCGTAGCGCTCGCACTGGTTCTTGCCATCGTCGCAACGATCGTCATCGCGAAATGGGCGACCAAGCGACAGATGGCAACGGGGCAGCAGTTCCCGACCTTCAAGGCCGGGCTTGCGCTCATTATCGGCCTGCCGCTGCTGGTTTTCGCGATCCTCGGCGCACCGCTGAGCTTCGACGTTCCCCAGGCGGGCCGCTTCAACCTGACGGGCGGTGCGACAGTCCTGCCGGAGTTCTTCGCGCTCTATGTCGCTCTGTCGCTCTACACCGGGTCATTCATAGCCGAAATCATCCGTGCCGGTATCCGCGGCGTGCCGAAGGGCCAGACGGAAGCGGCAACGGCGCTGGGCATCCAGCCTGCAACCACGACCCGCCTTGTGGTGGTGCCGCAGGCCATGCGCATCATCATCCCGCCGCTGACCAGCCAGTACCTCAACCTGACGAAGAACTCGTCGCTGGGTATTGCCATCGGCTTCCCCGATCTTGTCGCCACCGGTGGCACGACGCTGAATCAGACCGGTCAGGCCGTCGAGGTGGTTGCCATCTGGATGGTCGTATACCTGTCCATCAGCATCGCGTCATCGATGTTCATGAACTGGTTCAACGCCAAGATGGCATTGGTGGAAAGGTAAGGTCATGAGCACACATTCACCCGCTTTCGTTCGTGATCAGATGATCGTGGCCTCGCCACCGCCCACGAATGACACCAGCACCGCTGCCTGGATCAGGAAGAATCTCTTTGCGTCGCCGAAGGATACGATCCTGTCGCTTGTCGGCCTCGCGCTGCTGTTCATGATTATCCCCGGTGCGCTGAACTGGCTGTTCGTGCAGGCCTCCTGGGTCGGTTCGGACCGCTCCGTCTGCGCCACGATCGCCCAGGGCGGAGCCCAGCCGGACGGATGGACCGGCGCCTGCTGGGCCTTCGTCGGCGATCGCTTCCAGCAGTTCATTTTCGGTCGTTATCCGCTCGAAGAACGCTGGCGCCCGCTTCTGGTTGGCATCATGCTCATCGCGCTGCTGATCCCGATCCTCATTCCGAAGGCACCGCGCAAGGGTCTCAACGCGCTTCTTCTGTTCGTTGTATTCCCGATCGTGGCCTTCTTCCTGCTGAGCGGCAATTACTTCGGTCTTGCCCATGTCGAAACCCCGCTCTGGGGTGGCCTCATGGTCACGCTGATCCTGTCCTTCGTCGGGATTGCCGTTTCGCTGCCGCTGGGCATCGTTCTGGCGCTCGGGCGCCGGTCGCACATGCCCGTTGTGAGAATGCTCTGCATCGGCTTCATTGAAATCATCCGCGGCGTCCCGCTGATTACGGTTCTCTTCATGGCGAATGTCATGCTGCCGCTCTTCCTGCCTACCGGCTGGACGATCGACAACTTCTTTCGCGCACTGGTCGGTGTCGCCCTCTTCGCTTCTGCCTACATGGCGGAAGTAATCCGCGGCGGTCTTCAGGCCATCCCGAAGGGCCAGTCCGAAGGCGCCGATTCGCTTGGTCTCAGCTACTGGCAAAAAATCTGGCTGGTCGTCATGCCGCAGGCCATCAAGCTGGTTATCCCTGGCATCGTGAACACCTTCATCGGCCTGTTCAAGGACACGTCTCTGGTTTCGATCATCGGCATGTTCGACCTGCTGGGCATCGTGCAGCTCAACTTCCGCGATCCAAGCTGGATCACGCCCGTGACACCGATCACCGGCCTGATCTTCGCTGGCTTCATTTTCTGGATTTTCTGCTTCGGCATGTCGCGCTATTCCGGTTTCATGGAGCGCCATCTCGACACCGGGCACAAACGATAAAGTAAGGGGAAAAACATGGCAGAAGTCCAACCCGCAAACCTGACCGTCTCATCCACGGATGTCGCTGTCGAGATCATCGGTATGAACAAGTGGTACGGCGAATTCCACGTCCTCCGCGATATCAACCTGAAGGTCATGCGCGGCGAGCGTATCGTCATTGCCGGCCCGTCCGGCTCCGGCAAGTCAACCATGATCCGTTGCATCAACCGTCTGGAAGAGCACCAGTCGGGCAACATCTTCGTTGAAGGCACGGAACTGACGAACGACCTCAAGAAGATTGATGAAGTGCGCCGGGAAGTCGGCATGGTGTTCCAGCATTTCAACCTCTTCCCGCACCTCACCATTCTGGAAAACTGCACGCTTGCGCCCATATGGGTCCGCAAGATGCCGAAGAAGGAAGCTGAGGAAATCGCGATGCACTACCTCAAGCGCGTCAAGATTCCGGAGCAGGCACACAAATATCCCGGCCAGCTTTCCGGTGGTCAGCAACAGCGCGTGGCCATCGCCCGCTCGCTGTGCATGAAGCCGAAGATCATGCTCTTCGACGAGCCGACCTCGGCACTCGACCCGGAAATGGTCAAGGAAGTTCTGGATACCATGGTGAGCCTTGCAGAAGAGGGCATGACCATGCTGTGCGTCACGCATGAAATGGGCTTTGCCCGTCAGGTCGCCAACCGCGTTATCTTCATGGACCAGGGCCAGATCGTCGAACAGAACTCGCCGGCCGAATTCTTCGACAATCCGCAGCATGAACGCACTCGACTGTTCCTCAGCCAGATCCTGCACTGATCCAACGCTGGATAATTCGAGGAAAAGGGGGCGAGAGCCCCCTTTTTTACGTTGCGCGTAAGGCAACGCCTACATTCACCAGAATTATGAAATTGATACGTTATATAAATTTGCGCGACAGAATGACGCGCGTAATCTGGCAACGTTGAAGACAACGCTCCAGAGGAAAAATCATAATGTCGTTCAAGATTGCGGCCATTGCCGCCAACCTCCTTTTTGCGGCCGTCGTGGCGGTTTCGCCGGCGCAGGCAGACACACTCAAGCTCAAAATTGCCACCGAAGGCGCCTACCCGCCCTTCAACGCCGTCGATGCCTCCGGCCAGTTGATCGGCTTCGACGTCGACATTGCAAAGGCGCTGTGCGCCGAAATGAAAGCCGAATGCGAACTCGTGGCGCAGGAATGGGACGGCATCATTCCGGGCCTGCTCGCCAAGAAATACGACGTTATCGTCGCTTCCATGTTCATCACGGAGGAACGCAAGGAAAAGGTCGCCTTCACCAAGCCCTATTACAAGGCGGCCATGACCTATGTCATGAAGAAGGGCGCCGATACCTCCGTGCTCGACAAGCCGGATCTCGGCGGCAAATCAGTCGGCGTTCAGGCCGGGACCACCCAGGCCAGCTATGTCGAGGCCGCGCACGCAAAGGCCGACCTCAAACAATATCCGACCCAGGACGAAGTGAACCTCGACCTCGCGGGCGGTCGTCTCGACATTCAGGTTGGCGATCTCGTGCCGATGCTGGAATGGACCGAAAAGACCAAGGATGGCGCCTGCTGCGAACTCGTCGGCAAGCCGATCACCGATCCGAAGTATGTCGGCGAAGGCGTCGGCATGGCGATCCGCAAGGAAGACACCGCCCTTCAGGCCAAACTGAATGCCGCGCTGGATGCCATTGTCGCCAACGGCGTCTACAAGTCGATCAACGACAAGTACTTCTCCCTCGACATCTACAAGATGCAGTAACCGCATTCGCTTCCGGGCGGCGTTTTCGCGCCGTCCGGGACCTTGCTCAGCCCTCCCCGACGGCGACCATCCATGACATCCCATATCCTTGTGCTCGGCGCGGGCATTGTCGGCGTCAGCATTGCTCTCCATCTGCAGGAACGCGGCGAGACCGTGACGCTGATTGATCGCAGCGAACCCGGTGAGGGTGCAAGCTTCGGCAATGCCGGGCTGATCGAGCGCTGCAGCGTCATTCCCTATGCCATTCCGCGGGACTGGCGCTCGCTGCTCGCCCATGCCTCGAACCGCAACGCCGCCGTGCATTACGCACCCTCCTTCCTCCCAAGAATTGCGCCATGGCTCTGGGCCTACTGGCAATCGTCGCGCAGCGAACGGCTGACGAAGATCGCCGGTGAACTCCTGCCACTGCTCGAAGCCTGCCTTACCGAGCACGAACGACTGGTGGAGGCGGCCGGGCTCAATCATCTCCTCAAGCGCGATGGCTGGGTGGAGGTCATTCGCAGCATCGCTGGTATGGAGGACGCAACCCGACGGGTGTCGACCCTTGGCACGGACTACGGCCTGAGCGCGGACCTTCTGGATCGTCCCGCCCTGCATCGCCTGGAACCCGCTCTGATGGCCGCAGCCATCGGTGCCATCCACTGGCGTGATCCATTCACCGTTTCCGATCCCGGGGCCCTGACGAAAGGCTATGCCGCCCTCTTCGAACGACGAGGCGGCACAATCCTGCGGGAAGCCGTGAAGTCTGTAGCCCCGTCAGGCAAGAGGTGGCGTGTCACCACCGCACAGAGCAGCCATAACGCCGAACGGATTGTGATAGCGCTGGGCGCACGCTCCAACGACCTTCTCGCGCCGCTTGGCCTGCGGGTGCCGCTGGTGGCGAAGCGCGGTCACCATCTTCATTATCGCAGCGATACGGGCGCGACGCTCAATCACGCCATACTGGATGAACAGATCGGCTATGTGCTTGCGCCCATGACTGACGGCATCCGACTGACGACCGGCGTTGAACTCGCCCCGCCCGATGCGCCGGCGAACCGTGTGCAGATCAACCGCTGCGAGGCGCGCGCGAGAGAATTATTCCCACTCGGTGAACCGGTTGAATCCGAACCGTGGCTCGGGTTGCGCCCGGCCATGCCGGACATGAAACCGGTCATCGGCGATGCCCCCGGCCATCCCGGTCTCTGGCTTGCCTTCGGCCATGCCCATCACGGCCTGACGCTCGGCCCTGCCACGGGTCGTCTGCTCGCCGAAATGATGACCGGCGGCAAGCCTTTCGCCGATCCCCGGCCTTTCGACATCCGCCGCTTTCTCTGATAAAGCAAAGCCGGGCTCCATCGGGCGAACGGCATGCGCAACGAGCGATTTTTGAGAGATCTCGACTGGAACCTGATCTTCATCTTTCAGGTAATCGTTGAGGCTGGCGGCATCACCGCAGCGGCGGAACGTCTGCTGCGCACGCAGCCGAGTGTGTCGAATGCGCTAAGCCGTCTCGAGACGTCGGTGGGCCACCGGCTGATTCATCGCGCGCGCGGCACCTTCCGTCTCACGGAATATGGTCAACTCTTCCGTGAGGAAACACTGCGGGTCGTGCACGGTGTCGAACGGATTGCGCAGATGGCCGGCGATTCCGCCGAACCCAATCGCTATCTGCACCTTCTACTGGCCAATCAGATCGATAGCCCCCTGTTCGACAAGGCACTGGCAACCTTTCACGCGCGCCATCCCGGCGTGAAAATCGAAATCGAGGTCGCCCCCTCCGGCATCGTCGTCGAGCGTGTGCGCGGCGGCGAGGTGGCGATCGGTATCTGCATTCTCAATCGCGCCCTGCCCGATCTCGCATGTCGCTATCTCGGCTCAACCCGCATGGGGTTCTATTGTGGCCGTCGCCACCCGCTCTTCGGTCGCGAAGGGCTGACACTCGATGATCTTGATGCCCACAACTACATCTCGTTCGAGAGCGACCATCTGGAAGCCGGGCTCGACGCAGTCGCACGCGTCGGTATCGGTAATCGCTTTCGCGACAACCGCATTGCCAGCTCCGCCAATGATGAGGAAATTCTGCGCCTGATCGAGGCAGGCATCGGCTTTGGCCCGCTCAACGTCTCCATGGGCACGCTGTATGTCCAAGCCGGACGTCTCTGGTCCCTGCCGCCCTACGACGACCTCCCGACGGTCAGAAACTATGTGCTGACAAACCCGACTCAACTACTCACCCGCGAGGATGCCACCTTCATTGAAGTACTGGAAAGCCTGCGCGAATCGGAGACACAGGATGATGAAGGCGCCTGAAACAAAGAAAATAGAGTATTAAAATCAAACACTTGAGCGCTGGCGACCCCTGAAGGACTCGAACCTTCGACAACCTGCTTAGAAGGCAGGTGCTCTATCCAGCTGAGCTAAGGGGCCAAACAGAAGCGAGCGGAGCGTTTGCGCCCCGCCCCGGAAACCAGACGCAGCGGCAACGTTCAATGCGTCCAGGGCTGCGTGCGGGTAAAGCGAAAGTTGTCGGTGTAAGACAGGCTTTTCGGCGTCGTTTCCTTCGGCAGGATAACGCGGTATTCGATGCCCTTTCGCTTGGCATATTCTTCTGCCTGCTCCTGGGATTCGAAGGTCAGCTTCACCTGCTGTAGCATGTCACTGGACGACGTATAACCAAACACCGGATCAACCTTGCGCGGTGCGGACTGGTCGAACTCGAGAACCCAGAGATTCGTTTTCGCCTTGCCGGACTGCATGGCTGTCTTGGCGGGTCTGTAAATCTTGGCGGACATTCTTGCTCCGTAATACCCCAAAAAGGGCGAACCTCGCCCGTGCGACTTCGCTGCCTCTCCAGGCGAAACCGCCTTTTCATCGACGTGGTCGGAGTGGAGAGATTCGAACTCCCGACCCTCTGGTCCCAAACCAGATGCGCTACCAGACTGCGCTACACTCCGTCACTGACGATGACGCGGAGATACACGCTTCGATCCTTGACTTCAACTCCTAACATCCCGTTTGCAGCAGTGAATTTCAACCCCATCCAACATTCAGTCAGTCGCTTTTTTCAATTGGGCCAAATCAACACGGCTTCCGACCCCGATTCCAAGGCGTCGCGCGGTGCCTGCGTTGAGTTCCAGCACATAGCGAACCTCACCGCCGGACGAGATCAGGTCTTCAGAAAAGGGAACGGCATTTTCCCGGACTTGCCGCGTCATCCCCGCCTCATCAATAAACAGCATATCGAGCGGCAGGACCGTGTTTTTCATCCACATGGTCACCAATCGCGATTCGCCGAAGTCGAACAACATGCCGTGATCGACCGGCATGGACTTCCTGTGCATCAGACCGCGCATGCGCTGCGAATCATCGATAGCCAGTTCAACGGAAAAGGAAACGTGCCGACCATCGTTCGTGCGAATCGACAGATGGCCCTTGCCAAATGTGACATCATCGGCGGCAAACGCGCCTGCACACAACAATGAAAAAAGCGCCACGAGGGCGCTTTTTCGATAAATCTCTACCAACAAGCCGAACATAAGCGGCATCTCCGAATGGATCAGTGGGCCCGGCTGATCGGTGCCGGATTATCCGGATGGATTTCCGCAGCCATCAGTCCTTTGTCGCCATCGCCATAGCGCACAAGAACCACCTGGCCAGGACGCAATTCGGCAAGGCCAAAACGGCGGAGCGTTTCCATATGGATGAAAATGTCTTCCGTGCCCTCGCCGCGCGTCAGGAAGCCGAAGCCCTTGGTACGGTTGAACCACTTCACGATCACCCGCTCGAGGCCGCTCGTCGGCGTAACCTGAACATGCGTGCGAACTGGCGGAAGCTGAGAAGGATGAACGGCCGTCGATTGATCCATCGAGAGTATGCGGAAAGCCTGGAAACCCCGGTCACGCCGCTGGACAAGCGCCACGATGCGCGTTCCCTCGAGAATGGTCTGGTAACCGTCGCGGCGCAGGCAGCTCACATGAAGCAGCACATCCTGCATGCCGTTATCGGGAATGATGAAGCCGAAACCCTTCGCGACATCAAACCACTTCACGACGCCGGTGATTTCGATCAGTTCAACCGGATCGCTCACGAAATCCTCGAAACTGTCGACCCCCTTCGATGACATTCTATCCGCCATATCCTGTCAGCCCCTCGATTACGCTTCACATTCACACGGTCAACTGATTCCTGAGCGCTAGATTAACATCGGGTTAATGGAGCAGCGCAAGCCCTAGTTTCCGTTTTACCGATTCGCATGGTTTCAGCCGTGGCTTGCACCGACCTAGCGTCGAGGGCATAAATTCCGCCATCACTGCCCAAAACCAAAGGGAAACAGCCATGCGCTACCTGCACACGATGGTTCGCGTCAAAGACCTCGACGCCGCCTTGCACTTTTACGTCACCGTTTTCGGCCTTGTGGAAGTCCGGCGAGTGGAAAACGAGAAAGGTCGCTTCACGCTCGTCTTCCTCGCCGCTCCCGGCGATTCGAACCGGGCCGCGGCCGAAAAGGCACCCTGCCTCGAACTCACCTATAACTGGGACACGGAAGATTATACAGGCGGACGCAACTTCGGTCATCTCGCCTATGAGGTTGAGGACATCTACGCCTTCTGTACCCGCCTTCAGGGGAACGGCGTCATTATCAACCGCCCGCCACGGGACGGCTACATGGCTTTTGTGCGCTCTCCCGACGGCATTTCCATTGAAATTTTACAGCAGGGCGAGGCACTGGCACCGAGCGAACCCTGGGCCTCCATGACCAACACCGGCACCTGGTAAAGACACTCGCCGGGCGAATGCCACGCGCAAGGACGCCCGGCTATTTTCCCCGCAATCGTTCCGGTCCATCGGAGCGGTGGAACGTTATGGGGAAAATCATGTTCGATATGACATCGACAGGCCGCGCCCTCACCCGCTTGTCCCTGATGGTGATGCTCGCTGGAATGCCACTGACCGGCTGCAAGACAATTTCTTTCAAAAATGACAAGACCGCGGCGATCGAGACCGACGATCCGGAATCGATGGTCGACGTGGCTATGGACGACAGCAAGGCAAAGGCACCGCCGAAAGGAGCGCCCCGCAGCGGAACGGCCTATGTCGATCCCTACGTGTCCACCAATGGCGCGCAGGTCGCCGCCGATACGCCGCCCCAAACGCTGCCGGGCTCGGAAGAGCCGGCCAATATCGGTGGCTTGACTACGCAGCCGACGGGTATCAATGCCAACCGTGCCAGCATCTTTTCATCGGGCACGATCGCAGCCCCTGAGGCCGCGCCCCATGGGCCTGACGGTGCCGTTCTGCCCGCATCGGCCTATGGCCCGGCACCCGGCGTCAACGCAACGCTCTACAGCGTTTATGGCAAGGGGAACGCACCGACCGGCGCACCACCGCCGCCGCTGGATTAACCTATCCTTATGTTTTCCAAGAACGTTCTCACCTGATCGCCGTCCATACACAGACGGCGATTTTTTCTTGAAAGATGCAAATTGCCGCTTGCGCTCTCCCATGGGGCTGACTATAAGGCCGCTCACACGCGCCCTTCGTCTATCGGTTAGGACGTCAGATTTTCATTCTGAAAAGAGGGGTTCGACTCCCCTAGGGCGTGCCACTCCCGAACAAAAGAGAGAACCGCAGGCGGCGTTTTGCCGAGGCCTTGCGATGTGGCCTTTGCAATGATCGATTTCGATCCGCTGATCCTGATCTCATCGTCCTTCACGCTAACTTCCCGCATGATCATCCTGGCATAAGCTTGCCGAAACTCCGGCGTGCCACTGGTAAGTTTTTCGCGAAGCAGTCTGACGATCCGTTCAATTTTCTCCGAGTTGATCTCCGGTTCGCTGGACGACAGGCGCTGCTGAATCTCCGTTATCTCCACCGACAATTCGTCACGCTGGAGCTTTAATCCAAGCAGGCGCTCTTTCAGCGTGGGGTCTTCCGCCTCCATCAAACCGCTCTCGACCAGCGAGAGCAATCTCGCCAGTGCCGCCTGGGCATCACGGTGCTTCTGTCGCAGACGATCAATCTCGTGCTTGTTCCTGTCGGCCCGCTCATCAGCAGATTTCAGATAGGCGTCGAGCAGCGTGATCAGGCGCTCCGGTTTTAGAACATGCTCCAGGATTTCGCCGATGACGATGTCATCAAGGCGGTCCATCCGCATCCGGATGCCCCGGCAGGACAAGGCACCTTCCTTGAGCTTACGGGAGCAGCAGTAATAGGCGTATGTGCCGCCTTTTCCGGTATTCTTGATCAGGGCCGCCCCACAATAGCCACAGCGCGCGACACCGGCCAGCAGTGTGGGACCATTCACAACCCTTGGCGCCACACGCATCGGACTGCGGCTCTGCAGAAGCCCCTGAACTGATGTAAACGTCTGTTCGCTAATGATCGCGGGGACGGAAAGCTCGATCCATTGCGATGGCGGACGAGGCTTTTTGTTACGAGTGTCGTATCTGTTGAAATAGTGCCGTCCGACATAGGTGGTCGAGGTGAGAATGTCGTGGATGCTGCCGGTCGAGAAGCGAACACCGCGGCGCTTGATGGTGCGTTCGTTCAGATGGGTAGCTGTTGATTGCCACTGAGAACTGACCCGGCGTTTCCACCGAGAATTGACCCGCGTGTTAGGTATGTTTCGGGTCTGCGGTCGTGGTCAAGTTCC
>NZ_JACIDU010000002.1 GCF_014196535.1 Allorhizobium borbori | reverse complement strand
CAAACAAGCCCCGTTGCCTGCGCCGCGGGGCTTGTTCCGTTTAACACATAGTCATATCAACTCGGTTGGAATGACGGCGCCCTAACAGCGGGTGCCGTGCATCAAGCAATGCTGTATATGCCTTTAGACGGAAGGCGGGACTGACGTGGCGGTGTTGTTATTCCACCAGCCCGTCTTCGTTGAAGAACGGGACCTGCTTGATGGTATCCATGAGGTCGTTTAGTCCCTTGCTGGTTTCATCTAGGCCGAGGCAATGGGCTTCGAACTTGATCTTCTTGCCTTCGTAAAGCGTGACGCCGCCGTCCATGTCTTTTTCGGCGACACTTGGACCTCGGCTGATCATCCGCTCATTAACAACATAGGTGTAGGCGCCGGTCTTGAAGCCGAGGCCGGTGTTGTAGCCGCCGGCGTAGCCGATGGTGTGGATCATGAAGTGCTTGGTGCTTCCGACCGGATCTTTCGGATATGTCAATTCCGGCTCCATCATCGGTGGGCCGTAGCGATAGGCGAGGGTGGAGCGGTCGGGCGCGGCGCAGATGGAGACAACGGCGTTATTATCGAGTTCGCAGGTGAAGATCACGTCTTCTGCTGCCTCGCAATGGCCGCGGCTGATGTCTTCACTGGCATGTTCGGGCACGTTGTCGAAGCTGCCGCTTTCTGCCGCTTGACAATCCGTCGGCTCGTAGCGGTTCCTGTCGGTGATGACCGCGCCGTCTTCAATATGCCAGGCCTGCTTTTCGACCTGCTTGTCACCTTCGATGGAGATCTCGACCTTCACGTCGAGCTGGTTGCCCTTGCGCTTTCCGGTGATCGTGCTGTCCCAGCTTGTCGCATAACCTTCCTTAACGTCGTTGATTTCGCCGGTTTCAACGCCGAGCACGTCGCCGTCGCCATCGGGCAGATCGAGGATCATCAATGCGTTGGTCGTGTCATTCTTGTGCTGGAAGCATTGTTCCGCGGCCCGAACGGCCGGAGCAAGGCAAAGGCAGAGGGCAAGAGACATCGGCAGTCGGCATGCAATCGGCGTCATGATGAGATCCGTGCGAATGAAGCATGGTGGTATCCTCCGGGTGAGGAGGTTGCTTCATATCACGCAGCTGTGATCTCACCAATTCGCCTTTCGCTCGAGCGCTGGTTCAGGCGTCCGAGAAACGGAAGTCAGCGGATCGGCTGTTGCTCAGAACCCGGCGGCCGTTCGGCAGGTCGTTTCCGTCCAGCTTCTCGAGGATGGCGGCCTCGCTGAGCCTGTAGTGGCGCCAGCGGGCGTCCAGCCGGCGACGCAGTTCTTCTTCAGGGGGCGCCAGCAGAACGGTCAGGTCGAAGGCATCTGCAAGACCGTTCCAGGGGGCTTCGTCGAGCAGAAGGTAGTTGCCCTCCGCGATAACGATGAGGGGGCCTGCGGGGATCGCGCGAGCGGCGGCAATCGCCAGTTCCCGGTCGCGATCGAAAACGGGAGCCAGTACTTCGACGCCGGTCCGGATGGCGCGGATGAGATCGATCAGGCCGCGAACATCGAAGGTTTCCGGTGCCCCCTTGCGCTTGAGGAGACCGCGTTCTTCCAGAAGGCCGTTATCCATGTGGAAGCCGTCCATCGGCAGGATGCTGGCGGGAAGGCCGCGTGCCGTCAGGGCCTGTTCCAGCCGGTCGGCGACAGTTGACTTACCGGCCCCGGGCGGGCCGGCAATCGCCACGATCAGGCGCGGGTTTCGCGCGAAGCCGTCTTCGATGGCTGCCAGCAGCCGCTCGAATTCAGGAGAGTCGTTCATCATGCCGCAAGCGCTTCCTCCGGGGCAGGGCGGGCGCCCGTCATGAAGGCGACCGCATCGGACATGCTGTACTCCTTCGGATTGATAATGCACAAGCGCTTGCCGAGGCGGTGGATGTGGATGCGGTCGGCCACTTCGAACACATGCGGCATGTTGTGCGAAATCAACACGATGGGAAGGCCGCGAGAGCGGACTTCGAGGATCAGTTCCAGCACGCGACGAGATTCCTTGACGCCAAGTGCCGCCGTTGGTTCATCCATGATGACGACCTTGGAGCCGAAGGCTGCCGCGCGCGCCACCGCCACGCCCTGACGTTGGCCACCGGAAAGTGTCTCCACAGCCTGGTTGATGTTCTGGATGGTCATAAGGCCGAGTTCGGAGAGCTTCTCGCGGGCGATCTTTTCCATCGCGGGACGGTCGAGCATGCGGAACACCGAACCAAGCGGGCCGGGGCGGCGGATCTCGCGACCAAGAAACATGTTATCGGCAATCGAGAGCGCCGGGGAAAGGGCAAGGTTCTGGTAAACCGTCTCTATGCCGGCGTCGCGGGCTTCCATCGGGCTGCGGAAGCTGACGGGTTTGCCATCAAGACGGATTTCACCGGCATCCGGCAGGATGGCGCCGGAAATAGCCTTGATCAGCGAGGACTTGCCGGCGCCGTTGTCACCGATCACGGCGAGGATTTCGCCGGGATAAAGGTCAAAATCGGCGTGGTCGAGGGCGGTGACGCGGCCATAGCGCTTGACGAGGCCACGGGCGGTGAGAATGGGGGTCTTTTCCATCAGCCTGCTACCTTTCTGATCCACTGGTCGATTGCCACGGCGCCGATGATGAGGACACCGATGAGGAGATAGGTCCATTGCGGGTCTGTGCCGATGAGGCGCAGGCCGAGCGAGAACACGCCGACGATGAGCGCACCGAACAGCATGCCGAGAATGGAGCCGCGACCGCCGAAGAGGGAGAGGCCGCCGATCACCACGGCGGTGATGGATTCGATGTTGGCGAACTGGCCGGCGGTCGGAGAGACGGAGCCGATGCGGCCGATAAGGGCCCAGCCCGCCAGCGCGCAGATGAGGCCGGAGACGGTGTAGACGGAGAGCAGCATGCGCTTGACATTCACGCCGGCAAGTTCGGCCGCATCCGGATCGTCACCGGTCGCGTAGAGATGGCGACCCCAGGCGGTGCGGTTCAGCAGGAACCAGATGGCGGCAACCAGAAGCACCATGGCGATCACGCCGTAGGTCAGCACTGCACCGCCGAGGCGAAGACTGTTGCCAAAGAATTGCAGGATGGGGGCGGTCGCCTCGATGTCCTGGGCGCGGATCGTTTCGTTGGCCGAGTAGAGGAAGTTGGCGGCGAGAACGATCTGCCACATGCCGAGTGTGACGATGAAGGGCGGCAGGCGCATATAGGCAATAAGGGCGCCGTTGATGAAGCCGCAGGCTGCGCCGACGGCAAAGCCGCAGAGCACGGAAAGTTCCGCCGGCAGGCCGTATCGGAACGTGAACTGGCCCATGACCACGGAGGAGAGAACCATGATTGCGCCGACGGAGAGATCTATGCCGGCGGTCAGGATGACAAGCGTCTGTGCCGCGCCGACAATGCCGACAATGGCGACCTGCTGGAGAATAAGCGTCAGGGTAAAGGCGGAAAAGAACTTGCCGCCGAGGATGGCACCGAAGGCGATCAGCGACAGAACCAGCACGATGAGCGGAACGGCGGCCGGACTCGAGTGCAGAAAATGCTGGAACCGCTCGGTCAGTGAGCGTTCATGCTCGAAGGATGCCACTTGTGTCGAACTGTCGACCAGCACCTTCTCGAATTCCTGGCTGGGCTGTGAAGCCGCGTTGGTGGACTGCATTGTCCAATCCTCCCGAAACGATGTTTGCTTGAATGGGGCCGACAGGCGGCCGGTTTGGCATTGGGCATGTCGTTAAAACCGGCCGCCGTCGCAGGCTGCGATCGGACGCAGGAGGAGGGGGCACGCTTAAGCGTCCGAAGGCCTCCCGTTGGCTTGGATCAACCCCAGCACTTCTTCAGGCCGGCCTTGGTGTCGATGGACTCGACGCCCTTGGCAGGCTTGTCGGTGACGAGGGTGACGCCGGTGTCGAAGAAGTTCTTGCCGGCCGTTGCCTCGGGCTTGGCGCCCGTTTCCGCATATTTCTTGATGGCTTCGATACCCTTGGAGGCCATCAGCAGCGGATACTGCTGCGAGGTGGCACCGATGACGCCGCCAACCACGTTCTTGACGCCAGGGCAACCGCCATCGACGGACACGACCAGCACGTCCTTTTCGCGGCCCACGGCCTTCAGGGCTTCATAGGCGCCGGCGGCAGCCGGTTCGTTGATGGTGTAGACGACATTGATGGTCGGGTCCTTCTGGAGAAGGTTTTCCATGGCCGAACGGCCGCCTTCTTCATTGCCGCTCGTCACGTCGTGGCCGACGATGCGCGGATCGCTTTCATCGCCGATCTTGTTGGCATCCTTGGTGTCGATGCCGAAGCCCATCATGAAACCCTGATCGCGCAGAACGTCGACCGATGGCTGGGAGGGAGCGAGGTCGAGGAAAGCGATCTTGGCGTCCTTGGCCTTGTCACCGAGCGTTGCGGCGGCCCACTGGCCAATCAGCTTGCCGGCCAGAAGATTGTCGGTGGCGAAGGTCATGTCAGCAGCGCTGATGGGTTCGAGCGGCGTGTCGAGCGCGATCACCAACAGGCCGGCGTCGCGGGCCTTCTTGACTGCGGGCACGATGCCCTTGGTGTCGGAAGGTGTAATCAGAATGCCCTTGGCGCCGTCTGCAATGCAGGTTTCGACCGCTGCAACCTGACTTTCGTTGTCGCCGTCGACCTTGCCGGCATAGGACTTCAGTTTGAGGCCCAGTTCCTTGGCGGCCGTGGTCGCGCCTTCCTTCATCTTGACGAAGAAGGGGTTGGTATCGGTCTTGGTGATGAGGCAGGCCGAGACATCGGCGGCCGAGGCAGGCGCCGCGAAGGCCACACCGAGGGCGAGCGTCGACACGGCTGCGAATACAGTCTTGTTCATGATTTCCTCCCGAAAGATCACGCAACCCGGTCTTCCGGATCACGGTAGCGGCCTCAACCCCTCCAGGTTTGGCCGGGGCGAACCCTCTGGCCCGCCTTCCTCCACGACGGAAATTACAGCACCAGTGAATTCGTCTGTCAATAAATAAATCGAATTGACTTATTAATTCGTGATGGCATGCTTGAACCCGGCTTCCAACATGGTATTGCAACAAGACCATATTTGGCCGGTCGAAGGAGGAGCGACCAATGACCTTGCCCGATCTCGTTCAGGGCGTCAGCGAACCTGTGTCTTTTTCCGCCTCGCCCGGCGGCGCCAATCAGGTGCGGGTGCGCGCCTATAATGAGCGCCTCGTGCTGTCCATTGTCCGGCGGCAGGCCGGGCTTTCCAAGGCCGAGATCGCCCGTCTGACCGGGCTTTCCGCGCAAACCGTGTCGGTCATCATGCGTGCACTGGAGAAGGACGGCCTTCTCATGCGCGGTGAACCGCTGCGCGGCCGGGTCGGCCAGCCATCCGTTCCCATGTATCTCAATCCCGATGCGGTCTATTCCTTCGGCCTGAAGATCGGTCGCCGCAGCGCCGATCTCGTGCTGATGGATTTTACCGGCCATATCCGCTTTCAGCAGCATCGCACCTATGCCTATCCGGTTCCCGGTGAAATTCTTGATTTTCTAACACAGGCCGTGACTGCGCTCGAAGGCGGACTGAGTGCTGCGCAGCGCGCCGCCATTGCCGGCATCGGCATTGCCGCGCCCTTCGAATTGTGGAACTGGGCAAGCGAGGTTGGCGCGCCGGAAGGGGCGATGGAAGCCTGGCGCGGCTTCGATTTGCAGGCCGTCGTGGCTGCCCGCTTTCCTTACGCCGTTTATCTCCAGAACGATGCGACGAGTGCCTGCGGGGCCGAACTCGTGTTCGGCGAGGGCGCACGCTTTCCCGATTTCGTCTATTTTTATCTCGGCTCCTTCATTGGCGGCGGTATCGTCGTGAATTCGTCGATTTTCGTTGGCCGAACGGGCACGGCGGGCGCAATCGCTCCGTTGCCCGTTCGGGATCGTGACGGCGAAACGAAACAGCTCGTAAAGATTGCCTCGATCTTCGTGCTGGAGCGCCTGTTGCGGGAAAGGGGCATCGATTCCCAACCGCTCTGGCACGCTGCGGAGGAATGGGTGGATTTTGGCGAGCCGCTGGAAATCTGGATCCGTGACAGCGCCGCAGCGCTGGCTCAGGCCATTGTCGCCGCCTGCGCCATCATCGATTTTTCGGCTGCGATCATCGATGGCGGCTTCCCCGAATGGGTGCGCGAGCGGCTCGTGACGGCGACGCTGGAAGAGGTTCGGAAACTTGACCTGCAGGGTATCGTCATTCCCGAGATCATCGAAGGCATGATCGGGCCGCAGGCGCGTGCCGTCGGCGGCGCCAGCCTGCCCATCTTCGCCCGTTACCTCACAGACCACAACGTTCTCTTCAAGGAGGTCGCCCATGCTGAAGGGGCTTGATCCGATCCTGTCACCTGATCTTCTGGCGACGCTCAGGGCCATGGGTCATGGCGATGAAATCGCGCTGGTCGATGGCAATTATCCCGGTCTCGAACATGGGCGCCGCCTCGTGCGGCTTGACGGGCTGCCGCTTATTCCGGTGCTCAACGCCATTCTCAGCATTCTGCCCATTGATGATTTCGTGCCCGAAGCAATCTTCAGGGCATCCGTCGGAGGTGATCCCTCTGGCAGGCTCGACCCCGTCCACGACGAGATCGTCGCGTGCTGCGCGCGACATGAACCGGACCGAGCCGTCATCCCGCTGGCGGGGCCGGTGTTTTACGATCGCGTTCGTGCGGCGCATACCATCGTCCAGACATCGGAACCGCGGCTTTATGGCAATGTCATCCTGCGCAAGGGCGTCATCCGCCCCTGAGCTTTGAAAGCGAGCAAATGTCGCAGTCTTGCTAGACTAAATCATGATTTCCGCGGTCGTCTTTCTGTTGTATGGGGCTGGAGAAGGCAGTATTTCTGCCGTATAACCGCCTCGCTTTAGCAGAACCCCGATGAGCGCTCAGACCACCGAGACAGAAACAGATGCGTTTCCGCTTGGAATGGCGGCGCGAGGTTTTCGCGGCATTGTGCATCGTATCGATGCCGAGGGGCATGCGCTCAGCCTTCAGCCGGAGGAAATCGAACGTCGGTTGATCGAGCTTGGCTTTCTCGAAGGTGTAGAGATCGCCATTCTTCATGAAGGCTTTTTCGGGCGTGATCCCATCGCCGTTCGCGTCAATGGCGCGACCGTCGCCTTGCGGCGGCGCGAAGCCATGGCGATTATCGCAAGGCGCTAGAATTCATGAACACCATGTTCCGGCAGCCCTTCGGCCGTCTCGCTCTTGTCGGCGTCCCCAATTGCGGCAAGACGGCGCTTTTCAACGCCCTGACAGGCAGTCGCCAAAGGGTCGGCAACTATGCCGGCGTCACGGTCGAGCACAAGACCGGCACGGCGGTGACGCCCGGCGGCCACCGCTTTACCGTCATCGATCTGCCCGGCACCTATTCGCTGCGCGCCCGCAGCCCGGATGAGGAAATCACCCGCGACGTGATCCTGGGGCAGCAGGCAGAGGAGGCACGACCGGACCTGCTTCTGGCGGTTGCCGACGCCACGAACCTGCGGTCGGCGATCCGTCTCGTCATGGAAATCAAACGTACCGGCCAGCCGATGATGCTGGTCCTGAACATGATCGACATCGCGCGCTATCGCGGCATCGAAATTGATTTCGGCCGGCTTGCCGCCGATCTCGGCATGCCCGTGGTGTCCGCCAGTGCGGTGCGTCGCGGCGGCATGGACCGGCTGTGGGCAGCGCTTGACCAAGTGGCGGAGGGGCAAGCGCCGGCCGCGACCGAAAACCGCTGGACCGTTCCGGGCGTTGCCGATCTGCGCGCCGCCCAGCGGGAGGCGGATGCACTCATTGCACGCTCGGTGCGTCATCCGCCGAAGCCCGATACATTGACGACCCGCATCGACAGCGTTTTGCTGCATCCCGTTGCGGGCCTGTTGATCCTGCTTGCCCTGCTTTTCCTCATGTTTCAGGCGGTGTTTTCCTGGGCGCAACCTTTCATGGACCTGATCGAAACCGGCTTTGGCCTGCTGGGCGCAGGTATCAGCGATCTGCTGGGGCCCGGCCTGCTGCAAAGCTTCATCGTTGACGGTGCGATTGCCGGCGTCGGCAGTGTCGTCGTCTTCCTGCCGCAGATCCTCGTGCTTTTCCTGTTCATCCTGCTTCTGGAAGATCTGGGCTACATGGCGCGGGCGGCCTTCCTGATGGACCGCATCATGGGCGAGGCCGGGCTGCACGGACGGGCCTTCATTCCACTGCTCTCGAGCTTTGCCTGCGCCATCCCCGGCATCATGGCGACGCGGGTAATCGATAACCGACGCGACCGGCTGACGACCATTCTCGTGGCCCCGCTGATGACCTGTTCGGCGCGCATCCCGGTCTATACGCTCATCATTGCGGCGTTCATTCCAGAGCGGCAGGTTCTCGGCCTCTTCAATCTGCAGGGGCTGGTGATGTTCTGGCTCTATGCGGCGGGCATCGTCAGTGCGCTTGGCGCATCCTTCGTCGCCAAATATGTCTTCTGGCCGAATGAACCGACGCCGCCCTTCATGCTGGAACTGCCGGATTACAAGCTGCCGCGCGCGCGCAGTGTGCTGTTCGATCTCATGATGCGGGCAAAGATGTTTCTGCGGCGCGCCGGCACGACGATCTTCACCATGTCGGTTCTGATCTGGGTGCTGGCTTCCTTCCCCGCAGCGCCGGAAGGGGCTTCGGAGCCCGCCATCTATTACAGCTTTGCGGCCACGATCGGCCGTTTCATCGAGCCTGTGCTGGCACCGATCGGTTTCAACTGGCAGATCAGCGTTGCGCTCGTTCCCGGCATGGCGGCGCGCGAGGTGGCTGTGGCGGCCCTTGGAACCGTCTATGCCATCGAAGGTGCGGGCGAATCGACGCAGCAGGTGGCGCAGGCTCTCGCGGCCAACTGGAGCCTGCCGACCGCGCTCTCCTTCCTCGTCTGGTACATTTTCGCGCCGCAATGCATGTCGACACTTGCCGTCATCCGCCGCGAAACCGGGGCCGCCAAGTGGGCGTGGATCACCTTCGGCTACATGCTGGCGCTCGCCTATGTAGCCTCCTTCATCACCTACCATCTGGCGCTCGTCTTCCTGCCCTCCTTCGGGTGAGCGATCCACCCGCCTGCGGCTTGCGTATCAATCACAATGATAATGTGAGCCGGGAGGTGCCGACATGGTTTGCGAAGATAGCCGTCAGGACAAGGTTGCGTGGATCACGGGGGCAAGCTCGGGCATTGGCCGGGCGCTGGCGCTTCGGCTGGCGAGGGACGGCTGGAAGGTCGCGGCAAGCGCTCGGCGCGCGGGCGAACTTGGAGCGCTGTCACGCGAAAGTGGCGGGACAATCCAACCCTTTCCGCTCGATGTGTGCGACCGCGACGGAGTGCAGGCGACACTATCGGCCATCGAAAGAGGTCTCGGGCCGGTGTCGCTTGCCGTCTTCGCTGCCGGAACCTATGTGCGCGATACGCCAAGCCGCTTTGATGTAGACGCCATGCGCAGGATGGTGGAACTCAACCTCATGGGCACCGGCAACTGCCTTGAAGCGGTCATTCCGCGCATGGTCGCGCGCGGGCAGGGGCAGATCGGGCTGGTCGGGTCCGTTTCCGGATACGGCGGTCTTCCGGGTGGCGGTGTCTACGGTGCCACGAAGTCGGCGCTCATCACCATGGCCGAAGCGATGGTGCCGGAACTGCGGTTGAAGGGCGTCCGGCTGAGCGTCATCAATCCCGGCTTCGTCAAGACGGCTCTGACCGACGCCAATGATTTCCCGATGCCCTTCATGATTTCCGCCGAGGATGCGGCGGAGCGCATCGTCAAGGGCCTCAAAGCCGGGCGCTTCGAGATTGCCTTTCCCCGCCGCATGGCGCTTTCGCTCAAGTTTCTCAGCCTCTTGCCCTATCCGCTTTATTTCACGCTGACGTCGAAAATGCTCAGGCGGGGCTGATTACCGCGCCAGCGTGAACTGTACGACATCGAGCCTGCCGGTGCGGAAGCCGGCGGCGCAATAGTGCAGGTAGTAACGCCACATGCGGAAGAAACGTTCATCGAAACCCATGGGGGCGATGCGCGGCCAATGGGCGATGAAGGCACGGTCCCAGGCCAGCAGCGTGCGCTCGTAATCGCGCCCGAAGCGGAAACAGTCGGATACGGCCAGCTTGGCTTTTGTCGCGCTGGCCTCAAACGCGGTGACGGAGGGCAGCATGCCGCCGGGGAAAATGTAGGTCTGGATGAAATCCGCGCTGCGCCGGTAGGTTTCGAAGCGCGTTTCGTCGATGGTGATCACCTGTACCACCGCCTTGCCGCCTTCGGTCAAAAGATCGCGGACGCGGTTGAAATAGGTTGGCCAGTTTTCCTCACCGACGGCCTCGAACATCTCTATGGAAACGATCCTGGTGAAACGTCCCTTCACGTCGCGGTAATCCTCGATGCGGATATCCGCCCTTTCTGCGAGCCCCGCATCGGTCAGGCGCTTGCGGGCGAAATCGGCCTGTTCCTTCGAAAGCGTCAGGCCGGTCACGCGGCAACCGGTTTTCGTGATCGCACGTTCGGCAAAGCCGCCCCAGCCGCAGCCGATTTCCAGAACATGGTCGTCCGGGCCGATGGCAAGCTCGTTCAGGATGCGGTCGTATTTCGCCTCCTGCGCCTCTTTCAGCGATTGGCCGGGGCGCTCGTACAGCGCGGAGGAATAGGTCATCGTCTCGTCCAGCCACAGCCTGTAGAAGGCGTTGCCGAGATCATAGTGGAAGGCGATGTTGCGGCGGCTGCCGGCGCGGGTGTTCCGCCGCAGGCGGTGGCGCAGACGTGCGGCCCAGCCCAGCACTGCAGACGGCGCGACAACATCGCCCAACCGGTCTTCGTTGAGGATGGCGAGTTCGAGCAGCGCGGTCATGTCCGGGCTTTCCCAGTGGCCGTCCATATAGGCTTCGGCAAAACCGAGGCTGCCCTTGCTTACGAGTTTCCATACGGGATCGGCGCTGTTCAGCCGCAGTGTCGCGCTCGGCCCTTGTGCTTCGCCGTTGGCGTGAAATTCGCGGCCATCCGGGAATACCAGCGTCAGTCGGCCGTGGTGCAGGCGGTTCGCCCAGCCGGCAATCATTCGCTGCCAGAGCGGCTGGGAGCGGGAGAGGGCGAAGGGGGTGGAATGATCCGTATGACTCACGATCTTTCTCCTCACAGGGCCTTTTCGGGCGAGACAATGGTGCTGGCGACGGGATGCTCCGCCTTGCGGTGGCGGTGAACGGGCACGCCTTTCCACCAGAGTTTCAACGCTTCCCAATGGATCGCGCCCATCACCTTCACCGTCATCAGCGGATAGGCCACGAGCGCTTCAAGGAGCGTGCGGTCGGTCAGCGGCTGGCGCTTGCCGGAGAAGGATGCAAACAGCAGCGGACCCTCGGCGTCGACCTCGTTGATGGCGATCAGAACCGTTTCGCCGGGCGGCGTTATGCGGAAGCGATAGCGGCAATCCATGCCAACGAAGGGCGAAACATACATTTCCTTGGCGCATTCATGCCGCACCGCGCGGGCTTCGTCTGCACGGGCGGGAATGACGTAGGTGTGGCGCTCGTGAAATGTGTTGCAGACCTCATAAAGAATGGCGCGCAGTTCACCCTCTGCCGACCGGCAGAAATAGACGGTCAGCGGGTTGAAGACGTAGCCGAAGATGCGGGGATAACAGAGCATGGAAATTCTCATGCCCGCGCTCCACAGATCCGCCTTGAGCAGATGGCCTTCCGCCCAGGCCTTCAGTCCATCCTGTTCGCCGATGCCGTGGTCGGCGTCGTGCATGCTGAACACGGCGCGACGGTTATGGCCAAAGAGTTTCAGCGTGCCGTTGAGCGTTTCAAGCTCGTCGAGATCGAGCAGCATCGAGAAGACGCGATATCGCAGTGCATGCACCTTCGGCTTGTGCCGATGGTGCACGACATCTCCGAAATAAAGGGCGGATTGTGTGCTCATTCCGCTGCCATTTTCTGTTCATCGATGAAGATGCGGCCGGACTGGTTTTCCACCGACCACGGACGCCGCACGCCGCCAAGCTGTTCCGCGACGGCCAGACCCGATTGCAGGCCGTCCTCATGGAAACCGCTGCCGAAATAGGCGCCACAGAACCAAGTATGGCGGCGCCCCTGCAATTGCCAGATGGCCTTTTGCGCCGCGATGGCTTTTTGATCGAAAAGCGGGTGCTTGTATTGGAACGTGCCGCGCACCTTCGTTTCATCGATGGGACGTGACGGGTTGAGCGTGACGAAGAGCGGAAGCGCCGGATCGAGGCCTTGCAACCGGTTCATCCAGTAAGTGACGCAGAGCGGCGCATCGCCGCCCTCGCTTTTGCCGGCAATATAGTTCCAGCTTGACCAGACGGCCTTGCGCTTCGGCATCAGGCTGCGGTCAGAGTGCAGCACGGCAAGGTTCGGCGTGTAGGAAAAGGCGCCGAGCATGTCGCGCTCGCGCGCGTCGGCATCCGACAGCATGGCCAACGCATAGTCGGCATGGGTTGCGATCACCACGTGATCGAAACGGTCCGTGCGGCCATCGGCCAGCGTCAGCGTGGCGCCGAGATCGTCACGGCGAATATCGACAACTGTTGCCCCAAGCTTCAGCGTGCCCCTGAAATCGGCCAGCAGGCGCCCGACATATTCGCGGCTGCCGCCGCTGACGGTGCGCCATTGCGGGCGGTCCTTCAGTGTCAGCAGGCCGTGGTTGACGAAGAAGCGCACGAAGGCTTCAAGCGGATAGGCGCGCATGTCGCTGGCCGTCGTGGACCAGATGGCGGCTCCCATCGGCAGAAGGTGATCCTCGATGAAGGCGCGACCATAATTCTCGCGCGCCAGAAATTCGCCAAGCGTAAGCGCATCCGTACCGGGTTTTTTCAACGCGTCCGGGGCTTCCCGATAGAACCGCATGATGTCATTCAGCATCGACCAGAAGCGCGGCTTTACCGCATTGCTGCGCTGACCGAGCAGGCCTGAAATGCCGGAGCCGGAATATTCGAAGCCACCGTCGTTCAGCGAAGCGGCAAACGACATGTCGGAGGCTTGCGTCGGCACCTCAAGGTGATCGAACAACGCGACGAGGTTCGGGTAATTGCGGTCGTTGTAGACGATGAAGCCGGTGTCGACGGGAACTGGATCCTTGCGGCCTGCAACATTCACCGTGTTCGAATGGCCGCCGGGGCGGCTTTCGCTTTCATAGAGCGTCACATCCATGGACCGGGACAGGAGCCAGGCGGCGGAGAGACCCGAAATGCCGGCGCCGATGACAGCCACCCGCCTCGCCGTCCGGTTTGACACTGTTTCCCTGTGATCGCCCATGGCCGCGCTTTCAATTTGATACCCGATGGACAGGATTACGACGGATGCCGCGGTTCGGATTGGCGCCCATGAATTTTTTATGTGCGGATGATCCGGTCTTCAAAACGCGACGTAGAGGTCTGCATGACAATAAACGTTTCGCAGCCGCTCGGTGAATGTCACAATGGGGTCGCGCAGTCCGTTCTTGCCGCAGATTTCCTGCGGAAGACCGAAAGGACCGCGGCGATGAAGGCGCGTGCGAAAGTGATGAATGAAAGCCCGGAGGACATGACCCGGTTGCTGCTGGCCGTTGCGCAGGCGCGCGACGTCGCGGCATTCGAGGCGCTGTTCAGACATTACGGACCAAAGGTGAAGACTTACATGACGCGACAGGTGAGAAGCACCCAGATCGCCGAGGAACTGATGCAGGAAACGATGATGGCCGTGTGGAACAAGGCGGCACTGTTCGATCCTGAACGCGGCAATGTGTCGGCGTGGATTTTCACCATCGCCCGCAATCTGTGTATCTCCTCCTTCCGCAAGCAGAACCGCCCGGAATTCGATCCGAACGACCCGGCTTTCGTGCCGGACGAAGTCGTGGCCGCCGATGCCGAACTGCAAAGCCGGCAGGAGGCCGACCGGCTCTACACCGCCATGAACGCCTTGCCGGATGAACAGAAGGAACTGCTCAAGCGCTCCTTCTTCGGCGAGGTGCCGCACAGCGCGCTGGCGGAGGAATATGGCCTGCCGCTCGGCACCGTCAAATCCCGCATCCGCATGGCCGTCGCCAAGCTTCGCAAGAGCCTGGAGGACCGGCTATGAGCGTGAAGCATCATGTCAGCGACGGCCTGCTGGCCGCCTATGCGACCGGTGAACTGGCGGAAGGCTGGAGCCTTGCGATTGCCACCCATCTGGCACTGTGTCCCGAATGCCGGGTCCGGCTGGCTCGCTTCGAGACCGCCGCCGGTGAACTCATGGAAGAGACCGCTCCGGATGTTGCGGGCATCGACCAGTCCTGGGACGCGATGCGCCGTCGGCTTGTCGGCGCGGAGGTTCACGCCTTTCCCGTCCAGCCTGCTGTCTCTGCGCCTGTTCACACCGCTGTCATTCCCGAACCGCTACGCTCCTATCTCGGTTCCGATGTGGACGGTTTGAAGTGGAAGGCGCTCGGTCGCGGTGCTTCGCACATCATGATCAAGACCGGCGACAGCGAGACGAGTGTGCGGCTCCTGCGTATTCCCGCCGGCAGTCCGGTGCCGGAGCACAGCCATGGGGGCCGCGAACTGACGCTGGTTCTGGCCGGCTGTTTTACCGATGGCAGTGAACGCTTTGCCCGCGGCGATCTGGAAGAGGCCGACGAAACCGTCGAGCATCAGCCGATTGCCGGGGCTGGTGAGGATTGCATCTGCCTGGCGGTCACGGATGCGCCGCTCAGGTTCAAGAGCCGGCTTTTGCGGCTGGTGCAGCCCATTCTGGGCATTTGAGGAGACGTGTCTTGCGGACCTATCTCATCGCCTATCTGTCGACGGCCGCCGTGTTTTTCGGCCTTGATTATGTGTGGCTGAGCCGCGTGGCCATCGGCTTCTATCGCTCCGAGATCGGCGAGATCCTGCGGGACAGGCCCAACATGGCGGCGGCCGGTCTGTTCTATCTCTTCTACGTCGTCGGCATCGTCTATTTCGCCGTTTTACCCGGGGTGCAGAAAGGCAGCCTGACGACAGCGCTCTTCGGCGGCGCGCTGCTGGGTTTGATCGCTTACGGGACCTATGACATGACCAATCTCGCCACACTGAAGGTGTGGTCGCTAACGATGTCGCTGGTCGATATGGCATGGGGCGCCGTTCTCACCGCAGTCGCGGCAGGAGCTGGCTTCTGGGCGGTTTCGCACTTCAAGATATGAACTCAGGCGCAGCGCCGGCCGGCATGGACAGGCAGGCGATTGAGACGTCCTGACGCGACGAGCATGTTCACCAGTCGCCGCTCGGCATCGAACGGATGTCCGTCCCAGCCCTGATGGTCGAATCCCGTCACATGGATCGTGTCGTCGGGACCGGCGATTTCGTCCAGCACATAACCGATAGCCAGAAGGCCCGAACTCGGCACGACATAACGTTGCGTTCCGACCCGGGCCAGATCGCGGTCCAGCCGGTCGTGAACATCGCGTGGAATGACCGTCAGCGCCTTGCCGTTGGCGGCCGCGAAGGCGGCAAAATCGGGGGTCATATCATCGCAAAAATCATCGAGTTCAGGGTGGCTTTCCCGCAAATCATCGCGCAGTTCGCGAAACTTCTGGCCGTTGCGCACGCACCAGATGGTACTTGCCGATGAAACCGCCGGATGGTTTTGCCATAGCGGCGAGGATGTCATGGCGCGCGCGGGACGCCCGGTATTGCACACGGCGACAATGTCGGTGCGCGTTCCCGTATTGTGAAACGAGCGGCAATCGTTGAAGCGGATGACAAGATCGCTGGCATCGATCATTGCCGCCGCACAAGGTGGGGCGCTGCCGTTGCCGACGATCACGATATTCCTGCCCATGGCGGCCTCCGTCTTGTCCTGCCGCTCTTTACGATGTCGAGCCCTTCGCGGATCACCGACCGATTCATGATAGTGCAATCCCGGCTGCTGCACGAGTGCTCTTCCCATTGCGTTCCTTTCGTGCAAAATTGTTTCACAAAAGGAAAGGTTCGGTCATGCGCATTCTGGTCTTTCAGCATCTCGGCGTCGAACATCCCGGCATCTTCCGTGACTTCTGGAAAGAAGACGGTCACGAATGGGATGTGGTCGAGCTGGACAAGGGCGATGTGATTCCGCCGCTTGAGACTTACGATTTTCTGGCCGTTATGGGTGGGCCGCAGGATGTCTGGCAGGAGGATGCCTTCCCCTGGCTCGTCGCGGAAAAGGCGGCGATCCGGCGCTGGGTGCTGGAGCTTGAGAGGCCTTATCTCGGCATGTGCCTTGGCCACCAGCTTCTCGCCGAGGCACTGGGCGGCAAGGTGACGCTGATGGATGCGGCAGAGGTTGGCCTGACGGAGGTCGGCTTCACGCCGGAGGGCCGGAGCGATCCGTTGTTTGCCGGTATCGGCGACCGCATGCTGACGCTGCAATGGCACGGGGCGGGCATTTCCACCCTGCCGGCCGGTGCCGTGGTTCTGGCGTCCAATGCCGCCTGTGCGGTGCAGGCCATGCGCTATGGAAAACATGCATATGGCCTGCAGTATCACATCGAGATCACCGCCGGCACGGTTGCCGACTGGGAGGCTGTTGCAGAATACAAGGCCAGCCTTGAGGCGACGCTGGGGCTTGAAGGCGCAGAAAGCCTGAAGGCCGAGATGATGGCGAAACTGCCGGTTATCAGTGCCGGTGCGCGGGCGGTGCACGAAAATCTTTCAGCGCTAATCGGCGTCGGGGCAGGGCGCTCCACTGCCTGATTTTCCAGAGTATTTCCGGTGGTTACAGGATCACTAGAAATGCTCTATCGTTTGTTTTTGTTGCGTTGTTCGACGCCGAAGCAAGCACGCTTCGGCTGGAACTGCTCGGGGTCTATCCGGTGCCGCTTACCGGCGCGGCGTCCCGTACTCCATGAGGGTATGTGCCAGCATATCGACGAAGAAATCGGCACTTTCGCGGGAAAGGCAAAGGGGCGGCTTGATCTTCAGCACGTTGAGATAATCGCCTGTCGGCTGCATGATCACACCGAGTTCAAGCAACCGGTCGCATATGGCGGCGGTTTCTTCCGTTGCCGGTTCCAGCGTTTCGCGGTCACGGACGAATTCGACGCCGAGATAAAGACCCATGCCGTGCACGGCACCCACCAGCGGAAAGCGCTGGCCGAGCGCTTCCAGCCGGGCTTTCAGGTAGTCTCCGGTCTCGCGGGTGTTCCGGTGCAGGCCTTCGTCTTCCAGAATATCGAGAACGGTCATGCCGACGACGGCGCTGACCGGGCTGCCACCGGCGGAGGAGAAGAAATAGCCCTCGTTTTCCAGCGCATCGGCGATCGCCCTTGTGGTGATGACCGCGCCGAGCGGGTGGCCGTTGCCCATGCCCTTGGCGATGCTGATGATGTCGGGGATCACACCCTGCTGCTCCACGCCCCAGAAGTAATGGCCGAGACGGCCATAGCCCACCTGCACCTCGTCGGCGATGCACACGCCGCCGCGCGCGCGCACCATGGCATAGATTTCCTTGAGGTAACCCGGCGGGAGCGGAATGCCGCCGGCATTGCCATAGACGGGCTCACAGATGAAGCCGCCGAGGCGCTCGCCTTTCGCATCAAGCCGTTCGATGACGTCTTTCACCAGAGCCACATAGGGGCCGGTGCTCTCGGGCCCACGATAGGGGCCGCGATAGGTGTTGGGCGAGACGACCGGATGCACCCATTGCGGCCGGGTCGTCAGCGCGGCGGGATTGTCGGCGATGGAGGTTGAAACGGCATCGGCGCCGACCGTCCAGCCGTGATAGCCCTCCAGCAGGCACAGCATGTTGCGCGCGCCCGCTGCCGCCCAGGCAAGCCGGATGGCGAGATCGTTGGCTTCCGAGCCGCTGTTGACGAGGAAGACGGTGTCCAGCCCTTCCGGGGCGAGGTCGGCAAGCCGCTGCGAGAATTCGGCAACCGCTTCGTAATGGAAGCGCGAGTTGGTGTTGAGGCGGGTCCATTGCCGGCGCACGGCGTCGGCCAGACGTGGATGACCGTGGCCGAGGATCGTCACGTTGTTCACCATGTCGAGATAGGCGCGGCCTTCGACATCGAACATATGCTCCCGGTGTCCGCGCTCGATCTGCGGCGGGCGGGCATAATAATTTTTCTGCGCCTGCGCGAAGTGGCGCTTGCGGATTTCCATTAGGCGGGCATTCTCCGGCAGAGGCGCATCGCAATCGAAGCCGATGAGCGTCTTCGGCGACGGGCAGAGAGTGGCCCAGGCGCCAGCCTGCACCGGCGTCGCGAAGGCTGGCGGCACGATGCCCGGCAGACGGCAAAGCTGCACCCACAGGCGTCCGTTCTGTCCGGCTTCGCCGAGCGCTGCACCAGCGTAAATAGTGGCCCCGTTACGCAACTCCGAGGCTGCACCGCGCAGGATAAGCGAGGCCTCCGTTCCGTCAAGGATCAACGCGTTGCCGGTAAGGCGCACGGTTCCGGCGAAGGGCGCGGCGATTTTCGTGCCGGGCGGCAGGAGAAGCTCGACGCCGAGCGCGAAAGTCTCGCCGGGCGCCGTGGATAGCAGGCGGGTTCGGGTCAGGCGGTATTCACCGTAACGGGTGGCAGCAAAGCCGGTTTCTGCTGCCGCCTTGGCCAGAAGCGGAAACTCCACCGGTGTTTCCAGCCAGTTCACATCGTCGAGGGCGGCGCTCTCAACATCGAGTTCGATGAGCGATACCGTGGCAGGCTCGAGTGTCGGCAGAAGCTTTCCACCGCTGATCGGGGAGGGCGGCGTGAAACGTTTGAGCGTCTGTCGGATTGCGATTTCCATCAGGGCCAGCGGCACGGTGGTCGCGACCTCCAGAATGCGTCGTTCATGCTCGGCATTGGCGGCGATATAGGCGTTTTCCGTATCGAACCCGGCCTGATGCTCGGCGCTTGTGACGAGAACCAGGGCACGCAGCACGATGAGCGGCCAGAGCGCAGCGATTTCCGCTTCATCCAGTGGACGGAACGCATGGAAGGCTTCGATGGCGGGCAGGATCGTGAAGGGATCGCCATCGCCGTGGTGGAGGAGGGCGGCGCAGGTGACGACGAGTTCGGCTATGGCGTAACCCCGGCTCAGGTCGCCGAAATCGATGACGCCATCCGGCAACGCGCCGAGTGTTACGGTGTTGTCGTCGGTCAGGTCGTTATGCACCGCCTGCTGGCGCAGCAGCGGCAGATGCGGCTGAAGTGCTGCAGCGGCTTCGTTCGTCAGCGTTTCAAGATGCGCGCGGTGATCCGCATCGGGCAATGATGGCAAAAGCGCACGGATGACGGCTTCGGCATGGCGCATGTCCCATTGCAGTTCCCGCTCGATGCCGGGATGGGTGAAGTCCGAGAGCGCCAGCGCCAGCCTGCCCGCGAGTTCGCCAAAGGCCGCGATGGTTTTGACCGAGAGGTGCTGGCGGCGCGTCAGGGGCTCGCCTTCGAGATAGGTCAGAAGCCGGAACCGTAGCAATTCGCCGCCGATTTCCGCCGTGCCGATGCCTTCGCCACTCTTCGTCAGGATGACGCGGGGCAGGCGCACGCCGTCCAGCCGCGCGGCAAGATGGGCGAAGGCGGCGTGCTGCGCCTCCAGCTCGCTCATGGCGTAGTCCGCCTGCGAGACCTTGAGGACGAAGCGGCCTTCCGCCGTTGTCAGGCGGAAATTACGGTCCTGCTGGCTGCCCAACTCATCAAGCGTGCCCGTAAGGCCGTAATGGTCCCGCAGGATGGCGGCGGCGTCGGCTTCGATCAGCGCCGGGCGGGGCAGGGAACTGCGCGTCAGAAAAACGGTCGTCATCGGTCGTCCTCGAAGGCGGGCGAAACCGGCGGTTCGCCGCACCGCATGTCGTCAGGCAAGGGGCGCTGCCCAGATTGTCTATTCGTTAGCACAGCGGTAATGGCCCCGCACAGGGGCCCCTGAGCATGTTTCACCGCAATTGCTTTGACTTTTTCGGTGCAGATCATTAGGGACAGCGCAACGATACGGCCCCGGATACATGCTCGGGCCGCTCCATTCGCGCTCCGGCGCCTGAAAATCCGAAAGACCAGACTATGACCGATCAGAATGTCGCCGTTCCGGCGATTGCCAAGGCGTTGGCGAAGCGTGGCTACGAAACCCTCACCCCGGTTCAGCAATCCATGCTCGATCCGGCGCTCGAGGGGGCCGATGCGCTGGTTTCCGCGCGGACCGGCTCGGGCAAGACCGTTGCCTTCGGCATTGCCATGGCGCCGACGCTTCTGGCGGGTCGCGACACGTTCGGCCGCGCCGAAGCGCCGCTTGCCATGGTCATCGCGCCCACCCGCGAACTGGCCATGCAGGTCATGCGCGAGCTGGAATGGCTTTATGAACTGACCGGCGCGGTCATCGCGAGCTGCGTTGGCGGCATGGATATCCGCAACGAGCGCCGGGCGCTGGAGCGCGGCGCCCATATCGTCGTCGGTACGCCGGGCCGTATCTGCGACCACATTCGCCGCAATGCGCTCGATATTTCCGCGCTGCGTGCGGTCGTGCTGGATGAAGCCGACGAAATGCTTGATCTCGGCTTCCGCGAAGACCTCGAATTCATTCTGGAAGGCGCACCGGCAGACCGCCGCACGCTGATGTTCTCGGCCACGGTCTCCGCTCCCATTGCCAAGCTCGCCCAGAGCTATCAGCGCAATGCCGTGCGTGTGGCCGCCACGACCGAGGAAAAGCAGCATGGCGATATCGAATATCGTGCGCTGGCCGTTACCCCGTCCGATCGCGAGAACGCCATCGTCAACGTTCTGCGCTACTACGAAGCGCAGAACGCCATCGTGTTTTGCTCGACGCGCGCCGCCGTCAATCATCTGACGGCGCGGCTCATCAACCGGAATTTCTCTGTCGTCGCCCTTTCCGGCGAACTGACGCAGAATGAACGGACGCATGCGCTGCAGGCGATGCGCGACGGGCGTGCCCGCGTTTGCGTGGCGACCGACGTCGCGGCCCGCGGTATCGACCTGCCGGGTCTCGAACTCGTCATCCATGCCGATCTGCCGACCAATTCCGAGACGCTGCTGCACCGTTCGGGCCGTACCGGCCGCGCCGGTCGCAAGGGCATCAGCGCGCTGATCGTACCCGTCAACCAGCGCCGCAAGGCCGAGCGCCTGCTGGCCGGCGCTGCCGTGACCGCCACCTGGGCACGCCCGCCATCTGCCGAGGAAGTAACGAGCCGGGATGATGAGCGCCTGCTGGCCGATCCGGTCTTTTCGGCCAAGCCGAGCGATGACGAGCGTGCACTGGCCGAACGGCTGATCGCCGCTCACGGTGTCGACAAGCTCGCGGCGGCTTTCGTCAGCCTTTACCGCGCCAAGCATACCGCGCCGGAAGACATTGCCGAAGTGGCGATCCACGCCGACGGCGGACGCAAGTCGCGCGACGGCCAGCCGCGTCAGGAGTTTCCGGTGACGCCGCGCACGCCGCGCGGTGAATTCGGCCCGGCCGTTTGGTTCTCGCTTTCGGTTGGCCGCAAGCAGAATGCCGAGCCGCGCTGGCTGATCCCCATGCTGTGCCGTAATGGCGGGCTCAGCAAGAGCGAGATCGGCGCGATCAAGATGCAGCAGGACGAAACCTTCGTGGAAATCGCCGCTGATCACGCGGACGGTTTCATGCAGGCCATCGGCAAGGACAAGACGCTGGAGCGCGGCATGCGCGTGAAGCGGCTGGACGGCGTGCCGGATCTGAGCCGCGCCGCCAATACCCGCCCGTCGGCCCGCACGGATGGTGACGAGCGTCCCCGCGCGCCCTTCCGTGATGACAAGCCGAAGGCCAAGCCGCACCGCAAGGGTGAAGGCAAGTCCGGCAAGGATTATCCGCCGCGGGACGGCAAGCCGCCGTTCAAGGGCAAGCCCAAGTCAAAGGATGGCAAGCCTTCCGGTCAGCGCAAGGGCTACTGAGGGCGACTTGTCGTTTATCTTGCGCATCTGCAAGTGACACGACGATACGTTGTGTTTTTTCTTCATGAGGTGCAGCTAAGATTTAACGGTTTATCCGTTAGACTGCTGCATTCGTGGAGACCTGCGCAAGATGGGTGTGCAAAGACCGGATGACTTTTTTTCGAGCCGGCAGCGTCTGATGACGCTGGCCGGTTTCCTGCCTGCGGTCATTGCGTGCTTTGTCGTCATTGTAGCCATGTGGCGTGTCGACCGCGAACAGGTCGCTCAGTTCAATCTTGATCAACGGTCGGCGGTCGAGGAACAGTTGGCCGCCGTTGGTGCGCGTATAGCGACCTCCGTCGGCGGTGATATCAAGCTCAGCCGTGGCCTTGTGTCCGCGCTCAGTCTCAACCCCGATATGACGCAGGATCAGTATTCCGCCTTTGCCAGCGGCCTGTTCGACACTCGCACCAACCTCCGAAGTGTCGCGGCTGCTCCCGATCTCGTCATAAGGCTGGTCTATCCGATGGAGCCGAATCGCAAGGCGATCGGTCTGGATTACCGGACCCGGCCCGACCAGAGGGCTGCTGTCATCAAGGTGATGCAGGAGCGGCAAACGGTTGTCACCGGTCCCATCGATCTCGTGCAGGGCGGCAAGGGGCTCGTCATCCGCTATCCGGTCATTCGTCAGGATACAGGAGCGGAATGGGGGATCGTATCCTCCGTGCTCGATGTCGAAAGGCTTTACGAGACCACTGGCCTGACGGCACTTGGCGAAACCCTCGACTTTGCACTGGTGAAGACAGAGGAAGGCACCGCCGGTCAGCGCTTTTTCTCGTCCGGGGATGTCGGCGGTCGGTCGCCCGTCAGCGTCGCCATCGATCTCGGTTATGTTCACTGGACGCTTCTGGCCGTGCCGCGAGGCGGATGGCTGGTGACTTCCCCTGAATTGACACGTTCGCGGCTGGAAAACGGCGGCATCGCCATCTGCATTCTGCTGCCGCTGTTGTGGGCGGGCATTCTTTCCCGCCAGCGCCAGCGCAAGACGCTGGCCCTGCAACAGCGTGAGGCCGAAATGGCGCGCCTTTCCGGGCGTCTGGAGATGGCGCTCTCCGCCTCTTCCATCGGCGTCTGGGAACTGGATACGGTTGCCGGCAGCCTTGAGTGGGACATGCGCCTGCGCGACATCTTTTCGGCGCCACCGGAGAAAAGCCAGTTTTCTTATGCGGATTGGAGCCGTGCGGTTCACCCTGATGATGTGGGTGATGCGGAGCGGTTACTTCGCCGGACCATCGACACAGGTGAGGTGCTGAACACACAGTTCCGCATCGTTCGGCCGGACGGAGAGGTTCGCCATATCCGCGCCATCGGCAACATATATCACACCAGTAGCGGGCCGCGGGTCGTGGGTGTGAACTGGGATGTGACGGAAGATGTTCTTTTGAACCAGGCCCTGCGGGATGCCAAGCAGCATGCCGAAACGCAGAACAGCGAATTGCGTCAGGCGCGGCAGAATCTTGAACACCTTTCGCTCCATGATGCGTTGACCGGCCTGCCCAACCGCCGCTATCTCGACCTGCATCTGTTGTCCTGCGAGGGCTATGGGGCGGTCGGCAAGGTCGCGGTTCTCCATGTCGATCTCGACCGTTTCAAGGAAATCAACGACACGCTCGGCCATGCAGCCGGCGACCGCCTGCTGGTCAATGTCGGTGAGCGGCTGCTGGCAGCCTTGGCGCCCGATGAGTTTGCAGCCCGCGTCGGCGGCGACGAATTCGTCGTCGTCGTTCGTGGTACCGATCCGGCGTTGAGAGCGCGTGCGCTTGCCGCGGACATTATCGACCGCATGGCGCGACCTTTCGTGATCGAGGACATCCAATGTCGTGTCAGTTGCAGTGTCGGCCTTGCTATCCAGTCCGCCGCGGATGACACGATCCAGGATCTGCTCGTGAATGCCGATATCGCCCTTTACGAAGCAAAGAAGCTCGGCAAGAACCGGATGGAGCAGTTCACCGACAAGCTGAGGCTTGCGGCAGTGCATGTTCGGATGATGTCCGATGAACTCGTCTCCGGTCTGGAGCGCGATGAATTCCTGCCATTCTACCAGCCGCAATTCGATGCCCATTCATTCAGGATCGTTGGCGTCGAGGCGCTGGCGCGCTGGAATCACCCCACCCGCGGCCTTCTGCCGCCGGGTGAGTTCCTGTCGATTGCCAGTGATCTGGACCGGGTCGGCAAGATCGACGAGATCATGCTGGAAAAGGGACTGGCCCAACTCGGCGAGTGGCGCCGGCTGGGGCTCGATATTCCAAAGCTTTCCGTCAACATCTCGCTGTCGCGCCTGCAGGACAAGGACCTGTTCTCCCATCTCGAATCGCTGCGTTTCGAACCGGGATCGCTGTCCTTCGAGCTTCTCGAATCGATTTCCTTCGACGATGTCGGTGATGAGGTGAAAGAGGCTATCGCACGCCTGAAGCGTGCCCATGTCGGCATAGAGATTGATGATTTTGGCACGGGCCACGCCTCGATCGTCAATCTGCTCGATCTGGCGCCCGACCGCTTGAAGATTGACCGGAAGCTGGTCGCCTCGGTAGACGCCTCAGGTGCTCGCCGACGGCTTGTGGCTTCGATGATCGAAATGGGGCGGGCACTCGGCATCGGTACGGTTGCCGAAGGTGTCGAGACCATGCAGCAGGCGAAGATCCTCGGCGATCTCGGCTGCGATACGTTGCAGGGCTATGCCCTTGCCAAGCCCATGTCGGCAGACGATCTCTATGCGTTCGCGCTCCATCGCCAGGACTTTCCCTCGCGCGCCAGCTTCGCAGTCTGATCCGCCGCGCCCACCTTCATCTCTCTCTTATCTGCTGTTCTCAACGGATTTTCCGTTGCCTCTTCACGGGCATTTTCCGCCGCAGACGTGGTTAATGCCGAATGAACAGTGGATGGATGATGATACGTGTTGACGAAAAATTCACGATGACTACTATATCTTGTGTCTGAGGTTCCCGCGATTCGCAAGATTGTGGGCTAAGACGGGAATTTGGTGAGGGGCCTTTCGAGGCCCTGAATCCAGAGCTGCCCCCGCAACTGTAAGCGGCGAGCGCCCGTTCCAATATGCCACTGGACCATGCTGGTCCGGGAAGGTGGGGCGGGTGCGCTGAGCCGTGAGCCAGGAGACCTGCCTCAGCATGTGAACGTCCGCCGGCGGGGTGTCCGGCAGGTCGCGGTTATCGTTCGGCATCATGCCGCGCGCGCCGTTGCCTGCGAAGCTCCGTCTTTTCAAAGCTTCGGGGTGAAGGCCATGCCTGTTTCTGTTTATCCGCGTTCTTCCGTTCCCTGATCCGCCGGGCCTGTTCGGCCTGCCTTTTTTCTTCGTCTTATGCCCGGCATGGCGACATGCCGGAACGATCTTTCACGCCCTGTCTTCACGAGGATACCATGACCGTGACCGTTTATTCCAAGCCCGCCTGCGTTCAGTGCACCGCGACCACCCGCGCGCTCGACCGTCAGGGCGTCGCCTATCAGATCGTCGACATTTCCGTGGATGCCGATGCCTACAGTCTCGTGCAGGGGTTGGGTTACCGGCAGGTGCCGGTGGTCGTTGCCGGCAAGACGCATTGGTCTGGCTTCCGTCCGGACCTGATCGGCAGCCTTTCCGAAACCGTCATGGCGTAAGGCGGCATCGCGATGGGCGGTCTCGTCTATTTCTCCAGCCGGTCGGAGAACACCCACCGTTTCGTGGAGAGGCTGGGTCTACCCGCGCTGCGCCTGGCCATCGATGCGGATGAACCCGTCCCATCGGTGAGCGAGCCCTATGTGCTGGTTACGCCGACCTATGGCGGCGGGGGTGAGAAGGGGGCGGTGCCGAAGCCGGTGATCCGCTTCCTCAACGATCCGCGGAATCGCGCCCTCATTCGCGGCGTGATCGCGGCAGGCAACACCAATTTCGGCACAGCCTATGCGCTTGCCGGCGACATCATCGCCGCGAAATGCGCCGTGCCCTTCCTCTATCGTTTCGAGCTTCTTGGAACGGCGGAGGACATCGACAACGTTACCCAGGGACTTGGACGATTTTGGACCAGATGACACTCAACAAGCCGGCGAAGAGCGGCGACACCGCGCTCGATTATCACGCGCTCAACGCCATGCTGAACCTCTATGATGAGGCGGGCCGGATCCAGTTCGACAAGGACCGGCTGGCGGCCCGGCAATATTTCCTCCAGCATGTCAACCAGAACACGGTCTTCTTCCATAACCTCAGGGAAAAGCTCGATTATCTGGTGTCGGAGGGCTATTACGAGCAGGAGGTTCTCGACCAGTATGCGTTCAACTTCGTGCGCGACCTGTTCGATGAAGCCTATGCAAAGAAGTTTCGCTTTCCCACCTTCCTCGGCGCGTTCAAGTATTACACTTCCTACACGCTGAAGACTTTCGACGGGAAGCGCTATCTGGAGCGCTATGAGGACCGCGTTTGCATGGTGGCCCTGACGCTGGCGCGCGGCAGTGAGGCGCTCGCCCGCGATCTGATGGCGGAGATTATCGCCGGGCGTTTCCAGCCGGCGACGCCGACCTTCCTCAATGCCGGCAAGAAGCAGCGCGGCGAACTCGTGTCCTGCTTCCTGCTCCGGATCGAGGACAATATGGAAAGCATCGGCCGGTCGATCAATTCGGCTTTGCAGCTCTCCAAGCGCGGCGGCGGCGTGGCCCTGTCGCTCACCAATATCCGCGAGGCGGGTGCGCCGATCAAGCAGATCGAGAACCAGTCGTCCGGCGTCATTCCGGTGATGAAGCTTCTGGAGGATTCCTTCTCCTACGCCAACCAGCTTGGCGCGCGGCAGGGGGCAGGCGCGGTCTATCTGCATGCCCATCATCCGGACATCATGCGCTTTCTCGACACCAAGCGCGAGAATGCCGATGAGAAGATCCGCATCAAGACCCTGTCGCTCGGCGTCGTCATCCCCGACATCACGTTCGAACTGGCGAAGAACAACGAGGATATGTACCTCTTCTCGCCCTATGACGTGGAGCGCATCTATGGCGTACCGCTCAGCGAGATTTCGGTGACGGAAAAGTATCGCGAGATGGTGGACGATCCACGCATCACCAAGAAGAAGATCAAGGCGCGCGAATTCTTCCAGGTGATTGCCGAAATCCAGTTCGAGAGCGGCTATCCCTACATCATGTTCGAAGACACGGTGAACCGCGCCAACCCCATTGCGGGCCGCATCAGCATGAGCAATCTCTGCTCGGAAATCCTGCAGGTCAGCGAGGAGAGCCGGTTCAACGAGGATCTGTCCTACGAGCATCTCGGCAAGGACATTTCCTGCAATCTCGGTTCGCTGAACATCGCGAACGCGATGGATTCGGGCGACTTCGGCAAGACCATCGACACCGCCATCCGCGCACTGACAGCCGTGTCCGACATGAGCCACATCGGTTCGGTGCCTTCGGTGGCGCGGGGCAACAGCGAAAGCCACGCCATCGGCCTCGGTCAGATGAACCTGCATGGCTATCTCGCCCGCGAACGCATCTTCTACGGTTCGGAAGAGGGTGTCGACTTCACCAATATGTATTTCTACACGGTGACGTTCCACGCGCTTTCGGCCTCCAACCGCATTGCGGCGGAACGCGGCGAAAGCTTTAGCGGCTTCGAGAACTCGAAATATGCCTCGGGCGAGTATTTCGACAAATACATCGGACAGGACTGGGTGCCGGCGACGGAACGGGTGACGGAACTCTTCGAAAAGGCGGGCGTAGCGCTTCCGACGCGTGAGGACTGGCTGGCGTTGAAGACGCGCGTCATGGAAACCGGTCTTTATAACCAGAACCTGCAGGCGGTGCCGCCGACGGGGTCGATCTCCTACATCAACCACTCGACCTCCTCGATCCACCCGATCGTTTCGAAGATCGAGATCCGCAAGGAAGGCAAGATCGGCCGCGTCTATTATCCCGCGCCCTACCTCTCTAACGACAATCTCGATTACTATCAGGATGCCTACGAGATCGGTCCCCAAAAGATCATCGACACCTATGCGGCAGCGACCCAGCATGTCGACCAGGGCTTGTCGCTGACACTGTTCTTCCGTGATACGGCCACCACCCGCGACATCAACCGTGCCCAGATCCATGCGTGGAAGAAGGGCATCAAGACCATCTATTACATCCGCCTGCGCCAGATGGCGCTGGAGGGAACGCAGGTTCAGGGCTGCGTTTCGTGCACATTGTGATTTAAGGCGCGCCTCTCATACGCGGTTGCCCCTTCACCCTGTCCCTCTGTTCGAGGGGGAGGGATGATCGGGGTGAACTTTGCGGCTATTCCTTCTCTCCCGGGAGAAGGTGCCTGCAGGCGGATGAGGGGGCTTTGCACCGCTTCTTGAAGGGATTTTCTGATGAACATAGCCGTAAAGCCCGTCGCCCGCGTTCGCGCGATCAACTGGAACCGCATCGAGGACGACAAGGATCTGGAGGTCTGGAACCGGCTGACCTCGAATTTCTGGTTGCCAGAAAAAGTGCCGCTGTCGAATGACATTCCCTCCTGGGCAACGCTGAAACCGGAAGAGCAGCAGCTTACCATCCGCGTTTTCACCGGGCTGACGTTGCTCGACACGATCCAGAACGGTGTCGGCGCGGTGCGCTTGATGGAAGACAGCGTGACGCCGCATGAGGAGGCGGTGCTGTCCAATGTCTCGTTCATGGAGGCGGTCCATGCCCGTTCCTATTCCTCCATCTTTTCCACGCTCTGCTCCACAGCGGATGTGGATGACGCCTATCGCTGGTCGGAGGAAAACGAGTTCCTGCAAAGGAAGGCAGCGCTCATCATGCGCGAATATGACAGCGGCCATCCGCTCAAAAAGAAGGTGGCGAGCGTCTTCCTCGAAAGCTTCCTGTTCTATTCCGGCTTCTACCTGCCGATGTTCTGGTCCAGCCGGGCGAAACTTACCAACACCGCCGATCTCATCCGTCTCATCATTCGTGACGAGGCCGTGCACGGCTATTACATCGGCTACAAGTTCCAGCGCGCGCTGGACCGGCTTTCCGAAGCCGAGCGTCAGGACATCAAGGATTTCGCCTTCGATCTGCTGCTGGAGCTTTACGACAACGAGGCGAAATACACCGAGGCGCTCTATGATGGTGTCGGACTGACCGAGGACGTGAAGAAGTTCCTGCACTACAACGCCAACAAGGCGCTGATGAACCTTGGCTATGAAGCGCTGTTTCCGGCCGAGGCCTGCAAGGTCAATCCGGCGATCCTTTCGGCGCTGTCACCCAATGCCGATGAAAACCACGACTTCTTCTCCGGTTCCGGATCGTCCTATGTCATGGGCAAGGCGGTTGCGACCGAAGACGAAGACTGGGATTTCTGAGCGGGCTGATCAAATCCGGTCATGACGGTCGAAAGGAGGGGGCGGAAATTGCCGGCCCCTCTACTCCGCGCGCACGAAAAGCCGTTCGTTCACGCGCGACGTCGTGAGGATAAAATCCATGACCGAGCGGATGCGCGGCACGTCGGCCAGATCCTGGTGGCAGGTCAGCCAGTAGCCACGGCGAAGCTCGACATCGTCGGGCAGCACCATTTCCAGTTCCGGAAAGCGTTCGGCGATGTAGCGCGGCAGGATGCACAGTCCCCGACCGCCGCGGGTGGCCGTCAACTGTGCAAAAATGCTCGATGACTGGAAGCTGGCCCGCAAGCCGGTGTGAACGTCGCGGAGATAGTCCAGCCCCGGCGAGAAGATCATGTCCTGCACATAACCGATGAAGAAGTGCCCGAGCAGATCTTCCTTGCCGGTGATCGGCGGCTTGCCGGTGAGGTAGGAGCGCGCCGCATAGATATGCAGCGTGTAGTCCATCACCTTTTCGCTGACATAGGGCCCGGCCTTGGGCGGGTCGAGCGTGACCGCCACGTCGGCTTCCTTGCGCGAAAGCGCCATGATCTGCTGGATGGTGATGAGTTCCACCGTGATGTTCGGGTGGGAAACGGCGAGGTCCTTCAGTCTTTCGACGAAGAAAAAGTTGGAAAACCCTTCCGGCGCGCTGATGCGGACCACGCCACGCAGCAGGCTTCCGCCTTCGGAAATATCCGACTGCAAACGTTCGGCTTCGGCCTCGATCCGCTCCACCGTTTCCACCAGCCGGCGGCCCACCGTCGTCAGCTCATAGCCGCGCGGATTGCGCTCGAAGAGCTTGGCTTTCAAGGTGAATTCGAGCCGGTCGATGCGCCGGGACACAGTTGCGTGACTGGTGCGCAGCGTGCGTGCCGCACTGGAGAGCTGGCCGGTGCGCGCAACGGCCAGAAAATATTGGAGATCGTCCCAGGTGAAGGGGGTCAATATAGCCTCATCTGTTCAAAAATGAACGGAACCTGTTCGCAATTTGATGAGGCCTTGCTCTTGTGTCAACGCCGGATTTTGTCAAGTCTACGGTCCGGAAGCGCTGCTTTGAGGAGAGCGGCGAGACCTCACAGGTTCCAGACCGGGAGAGACGGAAACAGGGTTTTCGTTCGGAATTGGACCGAAGTGGATTTTTGACACGCTATCGATCTCTGGGAGGAGAAGTCATGCGTAAGAGCATTCTGTTGTCCACGGCCATCGCTCTGGCGGCCGGTACTGCCGCTCATGCCGCCGATATTTCGGACGGCAAGGTCAAGATCGGCATCCTGAACGACCAGTCCGGCGTCTACGCCAACTTCGGCGGCAAGTATTCCTACGAGGCCGCGAAAATGGCCGTGGAAGATTTTGGCGGCAAGGTGCTGGGCGCACCGGTGGAAGTGGTGACCGCCGACCACCAGAACAAGGCGGACGTCGCCTCGAACATTGCCCGCCAGTGGTACGACACCGAACAGGTGGACAGCATCATGGAACTGACGTCCTCGTCGGTCGGCCTTGCTGTGCAGGCGCTGTCGAAGGACAAGAAGAAGATCACCATCAATACCGGTGCCGCAACGACGGAACTCACCGGCAAGCAGTGCACGCCCTACGGTTTCCACTGGGCCTATGACACCTATTCGCTCGCAGTCGGCACCGGCGGCGCGCTGGTGAAGCAGGGCGGCGATAGCTGGTTCTTCCTGACCGCCGACTATGCCTTCGGTTACTCGCTGGAAGAAAACACCGCCAACTTCGTCAAGGCCAATGGCGGCAAGGTGCTCGGCTCCGTCCGCCATCCGCTCGCCTCGACGGACTATTCCTCGTTCCTGCTGCAGGCCCAGTCTTCCGGCGCCAAGGTCATCGGTCTGGCGAATGCCGGTCTCGACACTTCCAACGCCATCAAGCAGGCGGCTGAATTCGGCATCGTCGCGGGCGGCCAGCGTCTTGCGGCTCTTCTCTTCACGCTGGCCGAGGTCCACGGTCTCGGTCTGGAAGCTGCACAGGGCCTGACGCTGACGGAAGGCTTCTACTGGAACCGTGACGACGAATCCCGCAAGTTCGGCGAACGCTTCTTCAAGCGCACGGGCGCCATGCCGAACATGGTTCATGCCGGCACCTATTCCGCCGTCACTTCCTATCTCAAGGCCATCGACAAGGCCGGCACGGATGATGCCGATGCCGTTGCCAAGGCGCTGAAGGAACTGCCCGTCAACGACGTCTTCACCAAGGATGGCCATGTCGGCGCGAATGGCAAGATGATCCACGACATGTATCTGATGCAGGTGAAGAAGCCGGGCGAAAGCGCCACCCCGTGGGATTACTACACGGTTCTCGCCACCATTCCGGGCAAGGAAGCCTTCCTGGATCCGGCCAAGAGCGGCTGCCCGCTGGTCACGCAGTAAGAAAAGGATCGCCCTCATGACGATCGCTCCCGTCCTTCGTACAGAAGAGGAACCCCGCGTCGTGCTTTCGGCGCGCGGTCTCTCCAAGAGTTTCGGCGCTTTTGCCGCCGTGAAGAATGTCGATCTCGACGTTCATCATGCCCGGGTGCATGCGCTGATCGGCCCAAACGGAGCCGGCAAGACCACGGTCTTCAACCTCTTGACCAAGTTCCACCAACCGACGGGCGGAACGATCACCCTCATGGGGGCGGACATCACCAAAACGCCGCCGGACAAGGTGGCGCGCATGGGTCTCGTGCGCTCCTTCCAGATTTCGGCGGTGTTCCCTCATCTGACCGTCCTTGAAAACGTGCGCGTCGCGTTGCAGCGGCCGAACAATCTCGCCACGCAGTTCTGGTTGCCCATGTCTTCGCTCGACCGGCTGAACGCCCGGGCCGAGGAGCTGATCGCCTCGGTTGGCCTGACGCGGGAAAAATATGCGCTGGCCGCCGACCTGTCCTATGGCCGCAAGCGCGTTCTCGAGATCGCCACGACGCTGGCGCTCGACCCGAAAGTGCTTCTGCTCGACGAGCCGATGGCCGGCATGGGCGGGGAGGACGTTTCGCATGTCGCCAATCTCATCCGCGAAGTGGCCAAGACCCGCGCGGTGCTGATGGTTGAGCACAATCTCAAGGTCGTCGCCGATATCTGCCATCACGTCACCGTGCTCCAGCGCGGCGAAATTCTCGCCGAAGGCGACTATGCGACGGTTTCCGCCGATCCGCGTGTTCGCACCGCCTATATGGGCACGGAGGAGGCCTGACATGACCGCCCTTCTCGAAGTTACCAATCTCGAAGCCTGGTATGGTGAAAGCCAGGCGCTCCACGGCGTCGATCTCAAGGTCGGCGAAGGGGAAATGATCACCATTCTCGGCCGCAACGGCGTCGGCAAGACGACGACGCTCAGAACCATCATGGGCATGATCCGCAACCGCAAGGGTTCGATCAGGCTGGCCGGCAAGGACATGCTTTCGGTGCCGCTGCACAAGACAGCCAAGCACGGCATCGGCTTCGTGCCGGAAGAGCGCGGCATATTCGCCACGCTCACCGTCGAGGAAAACCTGATGCTGCCGCCGGTCGTTGCCGCGGGCGGCATGGATCTCGATGAAATCTACGAGCTTTTCCCGAACCTGCTGGAGCGTCGCACCAGCCCCGGCACCAAGCTTTCGGGCGGCGAACAGCAGATGCTGGCGATGGCGCGCATCCTGCGCACCGGCATCAAGGTGCTGTTGCTGGACGAGCCGACCGAAGGCCTTGCGCCGGTCATCGTGCAGCGCATCGGCGAGGTGCTTCAGAAACTCAAGGGCCGCGGCATGACCGTGGTGCTTGTCGAACAGAATTTCCGTTTCGCCGCGAAGATCACGGATCGCTTCTACCTGATGGATCACGGCCAGATGGTCGGTGACTTCCCGGTCAGCGATCTGCCGAACCGCATGGGCGAACTCAACAAGGTGCTGGGGGTTTAACCATGACCATGATCTTCGGCGTTCCGATCCAGGCCCTGCTCGGGCAGCTTCTGGTCGGTCTCATCAACGGCTCCTTCTATGCCATGCTGTCGCTTGGCCTTGCCGTCATCTTCGGCCTTTTGCGCGTCATCAACTTTGCCCATGGCGCGCAGTACATGCTCGGTGCTTTCGTCGCCTATCTCGGCCTGCAATATCTCGGCATCAACTTCTGGGCGGCCCTCGTCATTACGCCGCTGGTGGTGGCGCTGTTCGGTGCGATCATCGAGCGCCTGCTTCTGTCACGTCTCTATGATCTCGATCCGCTCTACGGGCTGCTCTTCACCTTCGGTCTCGCTCTCGTCATCGAAGGCACGTTCCGCTGGCTTTACGGGGCGGCCGGGCAGCCCTATTCGGTTCCCCCGCAGCTTGCCGGCGGTACCAATCTTGGCTTCATGTTCCTGCCGAACTACCGCGCCTTCGTGGTTGTCGTTTCGCTCGTCGGCTGCATTGCCACCTGGGCGCTGATCGAAAAGACCAGGCTCGGCTCCTATCTGCGCGCCGCCACCGAAAACCCGACGCTGGTGCAGGCTTTCGGCATCAACGTGCCCGTGCTCCTGACGCTGACCTACGCGCTCGGCGCCGGTCTGGCCGGTTTCACCGGTGTGCTGGCTGCGCCGATCTATCAGGTGTCGCCGCTCATGGGCACCAATCTCATCATCGTCGTCTTCGCGGTGGTCGTGGTCGGCGGCATGGGCTCCATCATGGGCGCCATCGTCACCGGCTACATGCTCGGCATCGCCGAAGGTCTCACCAAGGTCTTCTATCCGGAAGCCTCCAACATCGTCATCTTCGTCATCATGGCGATCGTGCTGCTCATCCGCCCCGCCGGCCTGTTCGGAAAGGACGCCTGATCATGTCCAAAGCCATCCACTCGCACCACGCTTCGGCGACCGTCTTGCCCGCGGAAGCGCCTGCCGGTCTCGGCCCGGTCAAGATCGGCCTCATGGCCATCGGTCTCGCAGCGCTCATCGCCGCGCCGATGTTCATCTATCCGATCTTCATCATGAAGCTTCTGTGCTTCGCGCTCTTTGCCTGCGCCTTCAACCTGCTGATCGGCTATACCGGGCTTCTGTCCTTCGGCCATGCCGCCTTCTTCGGCGGGGCTGCCTACTTCACGGCGCATGCGGTGAAGGAATGGGGCGTGACGCCGGAAATCGGCATCATCATCGGCATGGCCGGTGCCGCCCTTCTCGGCCTCGTCATCGGCTTCGTCGCCATCCGTCGCCAGGGCATCTACTTCGCCATGATCACGCTGGCGCTGTCGCAGATGTTCTATTTCTTCTCCCTGCAGGCGCCCTTTACCCATGGCGAAGACGGTTTGCAGTCAGTGCCGCGCGGCCACCTGTTCGGCCTGCTCGATCTCAGCGTCCAGACGAACATGTACTACACGGTTCTTGCCGCCTTCGTGATCGTGCTTCTGGTCATCTGGCGCTTCGTCCACTCGCCGTTCGGCATGATCCTGAAGTCGATCCGTGAGAACGAACAGCGCGCCATCTCGCTCGGCTATTCCGTGCAGCACTACAAGCTCGGCGCCTTCGTGATGTCGGCAACGCTCGCCGGTCTCGCTGGCGGTCTCAAGGCGCTGGTTTTCCAGTTCGCCACGCTGACGGACGTGACCTGGCAGATGTCGGGCGAAGTCATCCTGATGACGCTGCTCGGCGGCATCGGCACCATGATCGGCCCGATCTTCGGCGCGGGTCTGGTGGTGACGCTGCAGAACTACCTCGCCACCTCGGATTTCCCCGTCACCATCATCACCGGCCTTGTATTCATGGTCTGCGTTCTGGTGTTCCGTCGGGGGCTGGTGGGTGAATTCTACGCCTCGCGGCTGGGGCGGAAGCTTGGCTTCGAACACCGCCGATAACACCTGAAATCGCAATGCATGGCATGCCCCACCCGCGTCCCCTCTGGACGCGGGAACGGGCCCCCCTTGGAGAAAGACTATGGGCGACTACGATTACATCGTCATCGGAGCAGGCAGTGCCGGCTGCGTTCTGGCGAACCGCCTGTCGAAAGACCCGAACAACCGCGTTTTACTGCTGGAAGCAGGCGGTCGTGACAATTATCACTGGGTCCACATCCCCGTTGGCTATCTCTATTGCATCGACAATCCGCGCACCGACTGGCGCTTCCGCACGGCGGAAGAGCCGGGCCTCAACGGTCGCTCGCTGATCTATCCGCGCGGCAAGGTTCTGGGCGGCTGCTCGTCCATCAACGGCATGATCTACATGCGCGGCCAGGCCCGCGATTATGACCAGTGGCGGCAGCTCGGCTGCGAGGGCTGGGGCTGGGACGATATTTTGCCCTATTTCCTGAAGTCGGAGGACTTCTATCGTGGCAAGAGCGATCTGCACGCCACCGGCGGCGAATGGCGCGTGGAAAAGGCCCGTGTGCGCTGGGCGGTGCTGGACGCCTTCCAGCAGGCCGCGCAGGAAGCCGGTATTCCCGCCACCGACGACTTCAACAAGGGCGACAATGAAGGCGCCGGTTATTTCGACGTGAACCAGAGGGCCGGCTGGCGGTGGAACACGGCCAAGGCGTTCTTGCGGCCTGCGAAGAACCGCGCCAACCTGACCGTTTTAACCAATGCCCATGCCAAGCGGCTCATCATCGAGGGCGATGCCGTCAAGGGCGTCGAGTTCCTGCATGACGGCATTCTGAAGACGGCTCGCGCCCGCAAGGAAACGGTGCTTTCGGCAGGCGCCATCGGTTCGCCGCAGCTTCTGGAACTCTCCGGTGTCGGTCGCGGCGATATTCTGCAGAAGGCCGGCATTGATGTTCGCCACGAAGTCGCCGGCGTCGGTGAAAACCTGCAGGATCATCTGCAACTGCGCATGATCTACAAGGTTTCCGGCGTGCCGACGCTGAACGAGCAGGCTTCCACGCTGTTCGGCAAGGCGAAGATCGGCCTTGAATATGCCCTGAAGCGCTCGGGGCCCATGTCGATGGCGCCGAGCCAGCTCGGGGTCTTCACGCGCTCCTCGCCGGAGAAGGAAACGGCCGATCTCGAATATCATGTCCAGCCGGTGTCGCTCGACAAGTTCGGCGAGCCCGTCCATCCGTTCCCGGCGATGACGGCAAGCGTCTGCAACCTCAGGCCGGAGAGCCGGGGTTCCGTACATGTGAAGGGGCCGGATTTCACGGCCCAGCCGGACATCCGCCCCAACTATCTCTCCACGGAAGGTGACCGGCAGGTGGCGATCAACGCCATTCGGCTGACCCGCCGCATCGTGGCGCAACCGTCCTTCGCGCGGTTCAAGCCGCAGGAATACAAGCCTGGCCCATCCTACGAGAACGACAACGATCTCGTGAAGGCTGCGGGCGATATCGGCACGACGATCTTCCATCCGGTTGGCACGATGCGCATGGGCGTGGACGAGGCGAGCGTGGTCGATCCGCGCCTGCGCTTTCGCCGCCTGAAGGGGCTGCGCGTGGCCGATGCGTCGGTGATGCCGACCATCACCTCCGGAAACACCAATTCACCGACGATCATGATCGCGGAAAAGGCCGCCGACATGATCCTCGCCGACAATCGATAAGGAGCCTCCCATGCATAACATCGCTTTCATCGGTCTTGGAAATATGGGCCTGCCCATGGCCGTCAATCTGGCGAAGGCCGGATATGCGGTGAAGGGCTTCGATCTTTCCGAAACAAGCCGTGCCGCTGCCGAAGCGGAAGGTGTGAGCGCCGTCGCGACGCTGGCCGATGCCGTTTCCGGCGTGGAGGTCATCGTGACCATGCTGCCGAAGGGGGAGCATGTGGTGGCCGTACATGGCGAAATTGTCGGGCTGGTGCCAGCCGGCACGCTGCTCATCGATTGCTCGACGGTGGATGTGGCGAGCGCGAACAAGGCGCATGAGCTGGCCGCTGCCGCCGGTTGCCTCTCTGTCGATGCGCCGGTGTCCGGCGGCACGGGCGGGGCGAAGGGTGCGACGCTGACCTTCATGTGCGGTGGTGCGGATGCAGCCTTCGGCGTCGCAAAGCCCATTCTGGAAAAGATGGGCAAGAAGATCGTGCATTGCGGCGGCGCCGGCGCTGGCCAGGCCGCCAAGATCTGCAACAACATGATCCTGGGCATCTCGATGATCGCGGTGTCGGAAGCCTTTGTTCTTGGTGAGCGCCTTGGCCTCTCCCACCAGGCGCTGTTCGACGTTGCCTCCACGTCTTCCGGCCAGTGCTGGGCGCTCACCTCCTATTGCCCCGTGCCCGGTCCGGTGCCGACCACACCCGCCAATAACGGCTATCGTCCGGGCTTCGCGGCGGCGCTGATGCTGAAGGATCTCAAGCTTTCTCAGGAAGCCGCCAGGACCTCCGGTGCGTCGACGCCGCTGGGTGCCGCCGCTGCCGGTCTCTACGAGGATTTCATCACCGGCGGCAGCGGCGACCGCGATTTCTCGGCCATCGTGGAAATGCTGAGGGGAGGGGAAGAATGAACGCGCACGCCTCCACCGATCTTCTTTGGGTTCCCTCCACCGAGCGCGTCGAAGGTTCCGCCCTCCACGCCTTCGCCAGTCGCACCGCGCGGCTGCATGGCGTTCGCCCCGACGATTACGCCGGCCTGCTCGACTGGTCGATTCGCGAGCCGGATGCCTTCCACGCGATGCTGTGGGATGAGCTCGACATCATCGGCGACAAGGGCGTTTCGGCGTTTACGCCCGGTCCGACGATCCGGGAAGCCGAATTCTATCCCGGTGCGCGGTTGAACTATGCGGAAAATCTGCTGCGCGATGCCGATGATCGCCTTGCCGTGATCGCGCTGCGCGACGATGGCACGCGCCGCACCATCACACGCCGCGCCCTTTATGATGCGGTTTCGCGTCTAGTGCAGGCCCTGGCATCCGCGGGCGTCCGGGAAGGCGACCGCGTGGGCGCTATCGTTACCCATGACCTCGAAGCGATTATCGGCTATCTCGCGGCAAGCGCCATCGGGGCGATCTGGTCGTCCTGCTCACCGGATTTCGGTCCCGCCGGCGCTTCCGACCGGCTTTCGCAGATCGGCCCGAAGGTGCTGATCGCCCTGCCGGAATATGGTTATGCCGGCAAGCGTATCGATGTCGCGCCGACCATTCGCGCCGTGGCCGAAAGTGCTGCGCCGCGGCAGATCGTGCTGATCGGCGACAGTATTCCCGCTTCGCTGGCCGATCTCGGCTGCCTCACGCTCGATGCCTTCGTCGCGCCCTATCAGCCGCAGGCGATTGCCTTCAACCGCCTGCCATTCAAGGCTCCGCTTGCCATCCTCTATTCCTCCGGCACCACCGGCAAGCCGAAGTGCATCACCCATTCCGGCGGCGGCCTTCTGCTTCAGCACATGAAGGAGCAGAAGCTGCAATGCGACATTCGCGCTGGCGAACGCTTCTTCTACTTCACCACCTGCGGCTGGATGATGTGGAACTGGCAGGTCTCCGGTCTGGCGCTCGGCGCAACGCTGGTGACCTATGACGGCAATCCCGGTTATCCGACGCCGGCACGGCTGATCGACCTGATCGATGCTGAAGGTATTGCCACCTTCGGCACCTCTGCCAAGTTCATCGATGCCTGCCTGAAGGCGGGGTTGAAGCCGTGCGAAAGCCACGACCTCTCGACACTGCGGACCATCCTCTCCACGGGGTCGCCGCTGATTGCCCCCTCCTTCGACCATATTTACCGAGACTGGAAGGCGGATGTGCATCTCGCCTCGATTTCGGGTGGCACGGATATCTGCGCCTGTTTCCTCGGCGGCAATCCGCTGCAGGGTGTCCATCGCGGCGAATTGCAGGGCGCCATGCTCGGCATGGATGTCGATACGCTGGACGACGAGGGCCGGTCCGTTTCCGGTGTGGCGGGCGAATTCGTTTGCCGCAACGCGCATCTGTCCATGCCGGTGAAGTTCTGGGGCGACGAGGACGGTTCGCGCTACCGCGCCGCCTATTTCGACCTCTTTCCCGGCATCTGGGCGCAAGGCGATTACGCCGAGAAACGTCCCTCCGGCGGCTACGTCATCCACGGGCGCTCCGACACCGTGCTGAACCCCGGCGGTGTGCGCATCGGTACGGCGGAAATCTATCGTCAGGTCGAAACGGTGGAGATTGTCGAGGAGGCAGTTGCCGTCGGGCAGGATATCGATGGTGACCAGCGCGTCATTCTCTTCGTGTGGCTGAAGGGCGATGCGCCGCTGACGGACGAGCTGGAAAAGACCGTCCGCGCCCGCATCCGGGCCGGTGCGACACCGCGGCACGTTCCGGCGAAGATCATTGCCGTTTCCGCCATTCCGCGCACGCGCTCGGGCAAGATTTCCGAAATCGCCGTGCGCGATACGATCCACGGGCGCGTCGTGAAGAACGCCGATGCGCTTGCCAACCCGGAAGCGCTCGATCTCTTCCGCAACCTGCCGCAATTGAAGGATTAGGCCATGGTGGACCCGAAGGAACCCAAAGTCGCCCTCGTAACCGGCTCGACCAGCGGGATCGGGCTTGCCATTGCACGGCGCTATGCCGAAGCCGGCTATCGCGTGGCGGTGAACGGCATCGAGACACCGGAGAAGGCGGCGAAAGCGCTGGCCACCATCGGCGGAGATACGCCGCACGCGCCGTCCTATTTTGCCGCCAACCTTGCCGACAGCGCGGAAAGCACTGGACTGGCCTCTTCGGTGCTCGAACGCTTCGGACGCATCGACGTTCTCGTCAACAATGCCGGCATCCAGAAGGTGGCGCCCGTCGACGAGCTTGATCCGTTGGATTTCCAGCGGATCGTTGCGGTGTCGCTGGACAGTGCATTCCTGACGATTCGAGCGGCCCTTCCCGGCATGAAGGAACGCGGTTTCGGGCGCATCATCAACATCGCCTCGGCCCACGGGTTGCGTGCCTCGCCGTTCAAGTCCGCCTATGTGGCGACCAAGCATGCCGTGGTCGGTCTTACCAAGACAGTGGCGCTGGAGGTGGCGGAACAGGGCATTACCTGTAACGCGATCTGCCCCGGTTATGTCTGGACACCGCTGGTCGCCGCGCAGGTGGCCGATCAGGCCCGCGTGCACGGCATGAGCGAGGAAGATGTTATCAAGAAGGTGATGCTGGCGCCGCAGCCGACGCGTCGCTTCGTGCAGCCGGAAGAGATTGCGGAGATGGCGTTTTATCTCGCGGGCGAGATGGCGCGCTCCATCACCGGCACGACCATTTCCATCGATGGCGGCTGGACGGCGAAATAGAGGCGATCAACCCGCCTTCTTCTTGCGGGCCTCGGCGATGGCCACCTTCAGCATCTTGTCGTCGAGAACGCCGGCATAGGTGGTGCGTCCGACCACGAAGGAGGGCGTGCCAACGAATTCGAAGGCGGTGGCCTGGCCGTAATTGCGGTCCAGCAGACCGGAAATCTTCTGGTTGTACTTGTTTACGGCGGCGGTGATGTCGTCCATCTTCAGGCCGGCGTCGACAAGGGTCTGCTTGACGCTGTCGGGCGAAAGGCGGCCCTTGAACTTCATCAACGCTTCCATGGCCGTTTCGTAACGGCCGATCTGGGCGGCGCCCAGCGCGGCCTGCGCGGCATAAACCGAGGCATCGCCCAGAATGGGCCAGTCCTTCATCAGAAAGCGAATATTGCCGTCGGCCTTCACCACGTCGCGGATCATCGGATGGTTTTTCTTGCAATAGGGGCACTGGTAATCGAAGAACTCGACCACGGTCACATCGCCCTTGGGGTTGCCAAGGACTGGCGCATCCGGATCGAAAAAGACCGTCTTTTCGGAGATTTCGAGTGCTTGTGCCGCACCGGCACCAAGCGCCGCGAAGGCGAAGGCCGCAGGGGCGGCGGCAATGATCTGTCGGCGGGTCAGCATGGTTCTCGAACTCCTTCGGCGGTGCCGCCTAGATAGGCCTTTCCCTATGTTTCGAGAAGGGGAAAACAGGAACTTCACGCGGTTGTGCGCAACCTTCAGCCAGCGTCGCGCTCTTCCGGCAATCCTGTCTCGATCATCGCCCTGTGGCGCTGGATGATTTCGGTCAGCGCTTCCATCACGGCCCGGACGCGGGGCGAGCGGCGGACGTCCTCGTGGACCAGCAGCCACATATCGCGGGACGGAACATCGTGCCGGCGCAGACACACAATACTGTCGTCATGCGCCGTCAGGAAGAAGGGCAGGACGGCGGCGCCAAGGCCCGCGCGGGTGGCGTGGTAGAGACCGCCGAGATCGCTGGTGCGGAACACGAGCGGGCGTCCCGCCGCATAGTTTCGAAGCCAGATCTGCTGTGGCACATGATCCATGTTCTCCTCGTAGCCGAGCAGAGCCATGTCTTCGACGGCGTGGCGGGCGGCATAGCTGCGCGCGGCGAAGAGGCCGTAGCCGCTCGCCCCCAGCCGGCGGGCCACCAGCGATGCGCCCTCCGGCTTCGTCATGCGGATGGCGATGTCGGCCTCGCGGCGGGTGAGGTTCACCGTTGCGAGATTGCCCGACATCTCCAGCCGGATGCCTGGATGCCGCTCGCGGACAAGACCAAGGCGCGGCACGAGAAAGAAGCTGGCGAAGGCAGGCGGTGCGCTGACGCGTACCGTGCCGGCAATGCCGGTGCGGTCGCCTTCCGCCATGCGCTCGATGGCGATGATGTCGTCACGCAACCGGCTCGCCTGTTCCTTCAGGCGCTCACCCTCCGCCGTCAGCGGATAGCCCTGCGGTAGCCTGTCGAACAGGCGCAGGCCGAGCGCCTGCTCCAGCGCGGCGATGCGGCGGGCAACGGTGGAGTGGTCCACATGCAGGTTGCGCGCCGTGGCGGAAAGGCTCCCTGTTTCCGACAGATCGACGAAAAAGCGCAGGTCGTCCCAATTCATCCTGTGTAAAAATCCCCAAGTAGTGCGCAATATTCGGGAATTTTATGGCAAAATCACCCATGCGAAAAGAGGGCATCCCATCACAGGAGACCCTCACATGACAGAAGTCGTTCGCATTCATGAGGTCGGTGCCGCCGACCGCTTCGTTCTTGAAACCGTGGAAACGCCTGTGCCTGCAACGGGCGAGGTGCTGGTTAGCCAACGCTTTGCCGGCGTCAATTATGTCGATGTCTATCACCGCAGCGGGCTTTATCCGCTGCCGAAGATGCCTGCCATTCTGGGCGTCGAGGGCGCGGGTGTGATCGAGGGGCTCGGACCGGGGGTCGAAGGCCTGTCGGTGGGCGATCGGGTGGCTTATGCCCTGCCGTTTACCGGCGCCTATGCCTCCGCTCGCACCGTGCCGGCGGAGCGCATGATCGTGCTGCCGGAAACAGTCAGCGAGGAGGCGGCAGCCGGCAGCATGCTGCGCGGGGTGACCGCCCATATGCTGCTTCACCGCGTCTTTCCCGTCGGACCGGGCACGACCGTTCTCGTTCACGCGGCGGCGGGCGGGCTTGGCCTCATTCTCTGCCAGTGGGCAAAGCTTCTTGGCGCCACGGTCATCGGCACGGTCGGTTCACCGGAGAAGGCGGAACTCGCGCGCGCGGCCGGCGCGGACCACACCGTGCTTTACCGGGACCGCGACTTCGTGGAGGCCGTTCTGGCCCTGACCGGTGGCAAGGGCGTGAACGTGGCCTATGACGGCATAGGTGGCGAAACACTCGCAAGAACGCTTGAGGCGGTCAGGCCGTTCGGCATGGTTGCCAGCATCGGTCAGGCCGGTGGTCCGGTACCGGCGGTGGAACTGTCGCAGCTTGGGCCGCGTCGTTCGCTCTGCCTGTCGCGCCCGAGCGCCTTCGCCTACATGGCAGACGTTGCTGCCTATCGCGAGGCGGCAACAGCTTTCATTTCGTTGCTGGCGAAGGGAAGTCTCGATGTCCGTATCGGCGCGCGCTATCCGCTGGCCGATGCGCAGCAGGCGCATCTGGATCTGGAGGCCCGTCGCACGGTCGGGTCGATTCTTCTCGTGGTCGATGCCGTGCGCTGAGGTCAGCTTTCTCGAACGCTTCAAGCCGTCGGACGTCTTTTCGTCCGGCGGTTTTGTGTGTTAGGCTTCCTTTGAGCGAGCGGTAACGGTAAATTCGACCCAGATAATGACCGCGGTTTGCTTTCCATGGCCTATGGAATGGCGTAGTCCGCAAACTGTCATACAAATATATCATACCGTTCTGAGTTCGAAACTTTATCATATCGTTGAGCGATGGCTTTCGTATGCCGCTGATGGGAAATGTACAAACGCAACAGGACGATCCGTTGCTTATTGCCGGTGCCATGACACCCGCAATGCTTGTTGCGCATCCGCTGTTTCCGATGGTTGACCGCGATATAGCCGGCCATCTCATTACCATTCATCGGGATACGCCCCGGCTGGCGCGTCTCAAGGCGTCGCACCGCAAATGGTTGATGACGCAATCGATGTATGCGCTTTCGATCCAGAGGCGGGAGGACGATCCGAATTCCGGCCTCAACCCGGCCCGGTTCATCGGCATTGCCACGACCATCGGTGCGGCAAGCCGCAACACGGCGGATGCCTTTCTCAAGGAATTGCTGGCCTACAAATTCCTGCGCGAAGTCGTGCACGGTACCGACAAGCGGATGCGGTTTCTCGAAACGACCGAGGCCAGTGACCGGGCGATGATGAGCTGGTTCATGGGCCATATGCGCGGCCTGGACCGTCTGGACGGTGGTGAGCGCGAGAAGATCTGTGTCGCCGATCCACGCATTTTCCGCCTGGCCCAGCCGCGTGCTGCCGAACGCCTCATTGCCAATCCCGTATGGCGTTATCCGGCTGACAGTATCCGTGCGTTTCTCTTCGCGGAATTCGGCGGTATGATCCTGCATGAACTGATGAACCAGATCGACGCATTCAGCGCGGTCGAAGGCCGTGTTGTCGTTGGTCCCGTTTCCGTGCCGGCGCTGGCGCAGCAGTACGGAATTTCCGTCACCAACATCAAGACCATGTTCAAGAAGACGGAAGAGGCCGGTTTCGTCGGCTGGATCGGTACGCGCGGAAACCGGACGCTCTGGTTGTCGGAGGCCTTTCTGGCGGATTATCTGATGTGGCAGGCGCAGAAGTTTTCCGCGCTGGACGAAGCCTTCCGCTTTGCCCACGCGCGGGTTTCCAGCCTGCCCGCGACAACGCAGGCAGAGATTCTGCTCTTCTCGGCCTGAGCGTTCAGGCCGCCCTTGCGCCGCGGCTTTCAAGAAGCCGGATCAGCGCGCGGGCTTCGGGCGGTGGCCGGCGTTCCTGCCGGCGATAGCCGCTTCCGTCTCGCTCACGCGTCACCAGTCCCATGCCGAACAGGCTTCGGCGCAGGATCGCCGGATCACCGAAATCGTGGTTGGCATTCAGCGTGGCGTTCACCTGCTTCTCATTCATTTCGAGACCGGTGGGCAGGCGCGACCACAGCACCCACAGGCAGAGAGTCTGGATGCCATGGCGTGAAGGCCATTGTCGCAGCCGACCTTCCGGCCCGAACTGGCGGGCAGCGCGCTCGACCAGGTCGTGATCGACCGGTTCCGCTGGCAGCGGTGTGGCCGCCAGCCGTTCACCGGCCGCGTGGGCGGCACGCAGGTGCTGGAAGTTTCGAAAGCCGCTGGAGCGCGCCAGCATGTTCAGCAGGGAGAGATGGCCGGGCGGGGTGTCGCTGGCGGCCAGTTCACGCGAGAGCGTGCGGGCAAAGGCCGAAATATCCTCGGCCATGAGGGGGAAACGGGTTCTGGACATTACAATCATCCATGACGGGCCGGCTTTGAAAGTCGTTGGTCGCTGGCTTACGACGCGGCACCGCGTTCCATGGATCGGGTGATTGCCGTCAATGATGGCAGGTTTAGCTTTCCCTTCCGGGAACAGCGACGCCTTGGTGAACTGCCGACCGGTTGCGGATCTAGCACGGGGCGGTGTTTCGGGCAAGGCGATAGGGGCGCTTCCGGAGCGGGAGGGCAATATCCGGAAGCGCCTTTCCGATCAATGGGTGAGGAAATCGAGCACCAGGCGGTTGAACTTGCCGTGGTGTTCCCATTGCGCCCAGTGACCGCAATTGTTGAAGACGTGAAGTTCCGAGTTCTGGATGCCGGCGACGAGGCGCAGGCCGACATCGAGCGAGACGAACCGGTCGTTGCGCCCCCAGATGATCAGCGTTTCGGCGGCGATTTCGCCGAGGCGATGGCCGACATCAGGGAACTGCCTGGGGTTGGCGGTGGTACTCTTGACGAAGTTTTCCAGATGATCGCGGCGGGCCAGCATGTTGTCGAGGCGCGTCTGGTAGAGTTGTTCCGTCAGTTCGGAGGCGTCATAGACGAAGACGGCCATCATGCGCTTGAGGTTCTCGATGGTCGGATCGCGATAGAGTGCGCCGATCAGCTTGATGCCTTCGGTCGGCATGGGCACGAACGAACTGACGCCACCGGTGCCGCCGCCCATCAGGATGAGTTTGCCGACATTGGCCGGATTGGCCAGGGCGAAGGCAACGGCGCTGTGGCCGCCCATGGAATTGCCGATGACGTGAACGGTGCCGATGCCAAGCTGGTCGACGAGGCCCTTGAGAATGCGGCCGTTCAGCTCCGAGCGTGAACCGGTGCAGACAATGGTGTCGCTCTTGCTCCAGCCGGGGCAATCGAGAAGGATGACGCGAAAACCCGCATCCGTCAGCGGTGTGATGTTGCGGTTGAAGTTGGCCCAGCCGCTGGCGCCGGGGCCCGAGCCATGCAGCATCACCACGGTTTCGCCGCCCGTCTTCGGGTCGCAATCATTGTAGTGGATGTTCAGTTCCTCGTCGCCTTCGCGGATGCGAATGAAACGGCTGGTGGAGGATTCGGTGAATTCCTGACCCATCGGGGACTCCTGCGGCTTGAAAGATGGCGTGCCGGAGGGAGGGCGCGGAACACGGAGACGGGTTTAAGCGGCATGGCGAAACGCCGGGGCCTCCACGGTTGAGCCTCCCCTCTCAACCCGCGTGACCGTTGCTGGTCGCGCTTGACGATTGCTAGCAATGGAAGAGGTTCCCGCGCAATCGCGCGCGCCGTTGTGTGCACAAAGTGCACCAATTGGTCGCTGAGACCGGATTTTACCAGCCCCGGGGCTGTGTCGCTGCCGTCGCTTGTTCACTCAGTGCACGGGGTGGAGTTGCGCATTGTAAGATCGGGATCGGGTTTGTTACCTCTTGGCCCATGCGGTGCCCCGGGAGGCCAGCCTGATGCGCTGGTTAGGGTTCCGCTTCATCTTGAGAAAACCGCCAGAGGCCTGCGCTTGCACGTCGCTGTCGCCCTGCCATCAACCAGCCGGATATCCGTTCGGCGGGCCGGGTTTCACGCGTCTTTCAACACGGCCTCCAGTTTCACTCGCTTTCGGAGGAGACCGAATGTCCAAACTATCCGACCGCTACGATCCGGGGCCGCAGATTGCCCAGTGCGGCACCATCAATCTTGGAACGAAGGATCTCGAAAAATCCCTGTTCTTCTTCCGCGACACGCTCGGCATGGAAGAGGTGGAGCGCCGTGGCAACGTCTCCTACCTGCGTTGCTATCAGGAACTTGGCCACCACTCGCTGGTTCTGACCGAGCAGGACGAGGCCGTCGTCAATTCCTATTCCTTCCGCGTCAAGCGTCCACAGGATGTGGAACTGTTCTACGAAGAACTGAAGAAGCAGGACATGGACGTGCTGGAAATTCCGGCCGGAACCGAAGCCGGTCGCGGCACGGCGATCCGCTTCCTGCTGCCGGGCGGTGATCACCCGTTCGAGCTTTACTACGACATTGAAAAGCCGTTGGCGCCAGAGGCCATGCGCTCGCGCCTGCCGTCGAACTCGTCGAAGCGTCGCGGCCTTGGCGTGCGTCGCATCGACCACTTCAACATCCAGACCTCGCCGTCCACCATCAATCAGGCAGAACAGTGGGTACGCGACAATCTCGGTTTCAAGCGCCGCGAATTTGCCTATCTGCCGGACAGCCCGAAGACCATCATGGCGTCGTGGATGTCGGTGACCCCGCAGGTGCACGACCTCGCCATCGTCGCCAACCGCCTGGAAAAGAAGGCGCAGCTTCACCACGTCGCCTTCAACATGCAGGACTTCTCCGATGTTCTGACGGCGGCCGATACGCTGCGCGATCTGGATGTGTCCTACGGCGTCGGTCCCGGCAAGCACGGCATCGGCCAGGCGATGTATCTCTACGTTCATGACCCAGGTTCCGACCACCGCGTCGAAATCTATGCCGGCGGCTACCTGATCTTCGATCCGGACTGGGAAGCCATCGAATGGAAGAAGGAAGATTTCCCGGAAGGCCTGACCTGGTACGGGGATCCGATCGACACGAGGCCGGGCAGCCGAGGCCGCGACACGACGGGTTCTGCGGGCCTGCATTTCGGGGCAGGTTTCCCGAAGGCTGCCGAGTGAGAACAGAACGCAAGAGGGGGCGGGCAACCGACCCCTTTTTTCAGTTTACAGCGCAATTTGTATCATATTTGCGATATGCATGCGGTCCGGTCGAACGGTTGCATATGCTTCAAATGCCCGCCTCGCGATTGAACCGTCGCCGCGGTGCTTGAAAATTCGCGCTTTTCATATCGTGCACCCGTCATGTGTGAATTCCCCTTCACAAATCCCGTTGCGAAATCAGCAAATTTCGCATTTGACGGATTCGCCAAGCTGTGTTCCTTTCCCCTAAAATTATGGGGGTAGCAATCGGAATGGATCGGGCATGCGTTGCTGGCACTGGGCATGGGGAAACCTGCCGGTTTCCAGGGCAGATCGATGATGTGACGATTGTTCTGGAAGCGCTGGCCAATGCGCAACGGCTCAGGGTGATGGGCATTCTTTTCGCCAACGAGGCCTCATCCGGTTATCTTGCCGAGACGCTTGGCGCCTCCGCTTCGGCGATCTCCCAGCATTTGCGCAGACTGCGGGAGGCCGGGCTGGTCACGACACGTCGCGATGGCCAGATGATCTATTATTCCGCCGATACAACCCGCGCCGAGGCTGTCTATATTGCGCTCGACGAGATCGTCATCGGCTTGGTGCCTCATTCCCGCGACGTGGCGAGATAATCCTCGATCTTGCGGGCGGCGGCATGAAGGGACGCGAGGTATTTCTTGCGTGCCTCTGTCAGCGTGATCGCCGAACGCAGCATCACGATGTTGATACATCCCGCCACCTTGCCGGCATGGAAGACCGGCACGGCCAGCGCCAGGATCTTCTGCTCCGTCTGCCACTCGCCGTTGTTATAGGCGTGCCCGGCCTCGCGGTGCTGGGCAAGCAGTGCCAGCAGCGCATCACGCCCCGGCCCCGTTCCGGAAAAGGGTGAGCCCGGCTGGGCGCCGAGTTGCGCGATCAGGTCGTTTCTTTCTTCTTCATCGCAGAAGGCGAGATAGGCGCGGCCTGCCGCCGTGGTGGCGAGCGGCAGGCGGCGGCGAACGGTGACCTTATGGAACGAAAGGGGTGAGAAACGGTGCGTCGTTTCGCGCACGCGCATGGACAATCCGTCCAGCGTGGCAAAATCCGATGGCCAGACGACCTTGAGCAGAAGCTCGCCCAGAACAGGCGAGGCGGCTTCGGAAATCCATTCCTCCTCGCGGAAACCGTCGCTGAGCGCACGCACGTCATGCGTCAGGCGATAGCTGTCATCCGATGCCGAGCGGCGGAGAATTCCCTCCTTCTGCAGGGTTTCCAGCAGGCGGCGCACGGTGGTGCGGTGCAGTCCCGTCGCTTCGGCCAGTTCGCGGATCGTCGCCCAGCCACCCTCGGCCTGGTTCAGTGCCTTCAGCACGGCCAGACCGCGGGAAAGACCCTGCACCATCTTGTAGGGGGATTCGTCTTTGGTCGTCATTGCGCTCTTTGTTCCCGGTGGTGCACTGAGTGCACAGAACTGACATGACCATTGTCACTTTGGCAATGGTGCTGCTAGCTGTTTTTCATTCTGAAGCGGAAGGAGACCGCCTTCAGGATTTGCCGAGGAGGAGTTCCCAATGATCGTAGACCTTTACCGGGCCTAGCGCCACCGTTTGCATCTGTCGTCGCGCGCCGTGGCCTGGAGCCCGAGCGCTGATGCGTGCGGTTCTGCCGAGCCGCATCTGTTCCGTCCTGCCGGGTATCGACCCTTTTCCGCAAGGCATCGGCCTGCGGTATCGCCGGTTCGTGTCTGTGCGGCAGGTGTTTTCCATTGCCCGGATTTCGGGGCCAGAAGATTTCAGGATTGAGTCCATGTCCGCAAGTTCGCCCGTAAACGCGCCCGCAACCGCGATTGAAACCGCCGCCAAACCGGCGTTTAAGACGGAAGTTCTGATTGTCGGCGCGGGCCCGGTTGGCCTGACGCTGGCCAATTATCTCGGCGGCTACGGTGTCAGGACACTCATCATCGAAAGCCTGCCGCAGTTGATCGATTATCCGCGTGCCATCGGTATCGATGACGAGGCCATGCGCACGATGCAGGGCGTCGGTCTGGCCGACAAGATCGAGCCGCACACCACGCCGCTGCACTGGATGCGCTTCCTCACCGCTTCGGGCCGTTGCTGGGCCTCCATCGAGCCGCGCACGGATGAATTCGGCTGGTCGCGCCGCAACGCCTTCATTCAGCCGCAGGCCGACCGGATTCTCTATGAAGGCCTGTCGCGCTTCCCGCATGTGGAGATCCGCTTCGCCACGCGTTTCGTGACGCAGGAGCAGAATGGCGAGCGCGTACTGGCCACACTGGAGGGACCGGACGGGCACTACACCGTCGAGGCGGATTATGTGGTGGGCGCGGATGGCGGACGCAGCCCGGTGCGTGAATCCCTCGGCCTTGCCTTCGAGGGCGCGACGGCTGCGAACCAGTGGATCGTCATCGATGTCGAAAACGATCCGATCAGCACGCCGAACCTCTATCTCGTCTGCGATCCAAAGCGGCCTTATGTCTCCGCCGCCCTGCCGCACGGCGTGCGCCGCTTCGAATTCATGGTGATGAAGGACGAGACCGAAGAGCATTTCAGCCGCCCGGAGGTCATGCGCGCCCTTCTTTCCAAGGTCATCGAGAAGCCGGAGGAAGCCAAGCTCATCCGTCAGCGCGTTTATAATCACAATGCGCGCCTTGCCAGCCGTTTCCGCGTCGGCCGTGTGCTTCTCGCAGGAGATGCCGCGCATATCATGCCGGTCTGGCAGGGGCAGGGCTATAATTCCGGCATTCGTGATGCCGCCAATCTCGGCTGGAAACTGGCCATGGTGGTCAAGGGCCAGCTTGGTCCCGGCCTGCTCGATACCTACCAGAGCGAACGCCGCGACCACGCCCGCAAGATGATCGACCTCTCGGTCATGGTCGGCAAAGTGTTCAACCCGCCCTATCCCTTCCTCAACACGGTTCGCGATGCCGTCACCCGAGTGCTGAACCTCGTGCCGTCGGTGAAGCGCTACCTTCTGGAAATGCGCTTCAAGCCGATGCCGCGCTTTACCGAAGGCGTTGTCGTGCCGAGCCATGCCGGCGATCCGAAGACGAGCCCGGTGGGGCGTCTCTTCATCCAGCCGCGCGTGCGCAGGGCGACCGGCGAGGTGGTGCGGATGGACGAGGTGATCGGTCCGAACTTCGCGATCATCGCATGGGGCAGCAATCCGATCCAGTATATGGAGCCCGATCAGGTCGCCATGTGGCGTTCGCTCGGCGCCGTCTTCATCAGCGTCAAGCCGGATGTGCAGCTTGGCAGCCGCCCGGACGAGGCGCTCGGCTTCAGAACCGATCCGCTGACAGGCGTCGTCGAGATCGGCGATACGCAGGGGCGGCTCAAGGACTGGTTCGGCAACTGGCCGGAATCGGTGGTCTTCCTGCGGCCCGACCGCGTGGTTGCCGCCACGTCCTCGCCGCTCAGGGTCACGGATGTGTCGCGCGCACTCGCCCACGTCATGGCCTACACGGCCAAGCCAGCCCAGGCGGAAACGCAGGGCACCGCCGTCGCCGCCGAATAACGCACTCGTGAAAATGAAGGGGTGTGGCCATCACCAAGGTCGCCCCCGAAGGAGCAGGATATGGTCGATACAAATCTCGTTGCAACGCTTGCCGCCGAACTCCGTCAGGCCGAGGAGAGCGGCATCGCGATCGCACCGATCCGCACCCGCATGCCCGACGATGGCGGCGAGACGGCCTATGCCGTGCAGCGCCTCAATGTCGAGCATCAGGTGGCGAAGGGTCGCCGCGTCGTTGGTCGCAAGATCGGCCTCACCGCCAAGGCGGTGCAGGCGCAGCTCGGTGTCGACCAGCCCGATTTCGGCACGATCTTCGCCGATACGATCTATGGCGATGATGAGGAAATTCCCTTTGCCCGGCTGTTGCAGCCGAAGGCGGAAGCTGAAGTGGCGCTGGTGCTGAAGGCCGATCTGTCCCACGCGGATGTAACGTTGAGCGAACTCATCCAGGCGGTCGATTTTGCCCTGCCGGCCATCGAGGTGGTGGGCAGCCGCATTGCCGGTTGGGATATCCGCTTCAACGATACGGTGGCCGATAATGCCTCATCCAGCCTCGTCGTGCTTGGCGGTGTGCCCGTGCCGCTCACCGGGCTCGACCTGAAACTTCTGCCGATGACCATGCTGCGTGGCGAGGAGATCGTCTCGAAAGGCTCGGGCGCTGCCTGCCTCGGTCATCCGATCAATGCCGCGCTGTGGCTTGCCCGCAAGATGGCGGGCTTCGGCACGCCGCTCAAGGCCGGCGATCTCATTCTGACCGGCGCGCTCGGCCCGATGGTTCCGGTGGTTGCCGGCGACCGGTTCGAGGCCCGCATCGAAGGGCTCGGCGCGGTGCGCGCCCTTTTCGGAAAACAGGAAGGTTGAGGAGAGCCTTTCTTCACCCAATACCCGCCAAAGAAAAGATCACCATCAAAGAGGAGGAGATTTGAGATGATCAGACGTCAATTTCTGCTGGGCGCGGCCGCAACGGTCGCATTCGCAGTAACCCACCCCGCCTTTGCCGCCGACACGATCAAGGTCGGTCTGGTTCTGCCGATGTCCGGCCCGTTCAGCCAATATGGCCAGCAGATGCAGAACGGCATCAAGCTGTTCATGAAGGAACATGGCGATACCGTCGCGGGCAAGAAGATCGAACTCGTCATCAAGGACGATGGCGGCATTGCGCCCGACCGCGCCCGCCGCGCGGTTCAGGATCTGATCGTGCGTGACAAGGTCGATATTCTCGCCGGCTTCACCTTCACGGCGTCTGCCCTTGCCGCCGCGCCGATGGCGAAGGAAGCGGAAAAGGCGATGATCGTCATGAATGCCTCGTCCTCCGGCATCACGGAGGCCAGCCCCTACATGATCCGCATCGGTCAGACGCTGCCGCAGATCACCGAACCGGCGGGTCGTTATGCCGGCGAGCAGGGCTTCAAGACGATCTATACCGTGGTTGCCGACATCACCGCCGGTCACGACGCCGAAGCTGCCTTCATTCGTGGCCTCAAGTCCACCGGCGGCGAGGTGGCGGGATCGCTGCGCGTTCCCGCCCAGAACCCGGATTTCGCACCCTTCGTGCAGCGCATCAAGGATGCCAAGCCGAATGCCGTGTTCGCCTGGCTGCCGCCGGGGGAAGCCGCCATCAACTTCATCAAGGAGTTCAACCAGCGCGGTCTGGCGGCCGAGGGTATCGTCATGCTCGGCACGGGCGATCTCACCGACGAACTGACGATTACCCAGACGGGCGATGCCGGTCTGGGTGTCGTCACGACCGGGCATTATTCCATGGCCCACAAGTCGGCCAAGAACGAAGCCTTCGTGAAGGCCTATCTTGCCGACTACCCGAACGAGAAGTGGCCGAACTTCCTGTCCGTGTCCGCCTATGATGGCATGGCCGTGCTTTATCACGGTCTGGAAAAGACCAAGGGCGACGCCTCCGGCCCGGTCATTACCGAAGCCCTGAAGGGCGAGAAGATCGAAAGCCCGCGTGGCCCGATCGAGATCGACGCGAAGAACCGCGACATCGTGCAGACGATCTATGTCCGCAAGGTCGAGAAGGTCGATGGCAGGTTCGCCAATGTGGAGTTCCACGAATTCCCGGAAAGCCGCGATAGCGCCGCCGCGAAGTAAGGCACGCCGAACGAACCGGGGCGGCGATCTGCGCCGTCCCGTCCGCCATTTCCGGAGGTCAGCATGACAAGCAACATCATCGGCATTCTCTTCGACGGACTGGCTTACGGAAGCCTGCTGTTCCTCGTCGGTGTCGGCCTGTCGATCACGATGGGCCTGATGAACTTCATCAACCTCGCCCACGGCGCCTTTGCCATGGCCGGCGGCTATGTCAGCGTCTATCTCGGCCAGAAGCTGGGCATGTCCTTTCTGCTGACGCTGCCCTTTGCCTTTCTGGGCTCGGCGCTGCTCGGCCTCGTCGCCGAACGGCTGCTGTTCCAGCGGCTCTACAAGGCCACGCATCTCGATCAGGTGCTGTTCACCGTCGGTTTCGTCTTTTCCTCCATTGCCGCAGCGCATTACTTCTTCGGCGCCAGCCAGCAGATGAGCGCCATGCCCGATTTCCTGCAGGGCCAGACGCGGGTTGCCGGTGTCGATCTGGGCAAATATCGCCTGCTCCTGATTGCCGTTGTCGCGGCACTCACGGTTGCGCTGCATCTCACGCTCTCGAAGACCCGCTTCGGTGCGCAGGTTCGCGCCGCCGTCGACAATCAGGATGCCGCCGCCGGCCTCGGCATCAATGTCGGGCTGATCTTCAGCCTGTGCTTTGCGCTGGGCACCGGCCTTGCCGGTCTCGGGGGCGCGCTCGGTATCGAAGTGCTTGGCCTCGATCCCGGCTTTCCGCTGAAATACATGGTCTATTTCCTGCTCGTCGTCGTGGTCGGCGGGGCCGGCACCATTCGCGGGCCGCTCATTGCCGCCATGATCCTCGGCATCTTCGACGTTGCCGGCAAATATTACGTGCCGGAAGCCGGTGCCTTCATCATCTACGTGTTGATGATCGTGCTGCTGCTCGCCTTTCCCTCGGGCCTCGGAGGAAAGCGCGCATGACCATCGTCTCCGGTCTTCCCCATTCGTCCCGCCCGCTTGCTTCTCGTTCCGGGAGTTCCCGCATGAACCATCGCTCGGTCGCCGTCGACCGGCTGGCCAGCCCACGCCCGCGCCTGTTCGAGGCCGTGGTCTGGCTCCTGCCGGCGGTCGCTTACTTCGTCTTTCCCGACAATCTGGCGCTCGGTGTGTCGATCATGACCTATGCGGTCGCCGTGCTCGCGCTCGATCTGGTGCTCGGCTATGCCGGGATCGTGTCGCTCGGCCACGCCGCCTTCTTCGGCATCGGCGCCTACGCGGCGGGGCTTCTGGCCGCGAATGGCTGGCGCGAACCGCTGACCGGTCTTCTGCTGGCCGGGGCGGCATCGCTCATGATCGGCTTCTTCGCGAGCTTCCTCGTGGTGCGCGGCAAGGACCTGACGCGGCTGATGGTGACACTCGGCATCGGTCTCGTCGTCTATGAACTGGCCAACCGCCTGTCCTCCATCACCGGCGGCATGGACGGACTGTCGGGCTTCGAAGTTTCGCCGATCTTCGGTGTCTTCGCCTTCGATCTCTACGGCAAGACCGCCTGGTGGTATGTCTACGGCGTCTCGCTCGTCGTCTTCATCTTTCTGCGCTTCGTCGTGTCCTCGCCCTTCGGCCTGTCGCTCAGGGCCATCCGCGAGGGTGTCAACCGCATGCCGGCGCTCGGCGCTTCGGTGAACAGCCGGTTGCGCATCGCCTTCACGATTTCCGCCGGCGTGGCGGGTATCGCGGGCGGGCTTCTGGCCCAGACCACGCAGTTCGTCGGGATCGACTCGCTTTCGGTGCCGCGTGCGGCGGAGTTCCTGGTCATGCTGGTGCTGGGCGGTACGGGCCGTCTTTACGGCGCGCTGGCCGGAACGGCGATCTTCATGATCGCGCATGATTATCTCGCCGATATCGACCCGGTTTACTGGGAGTTCTGGATGGGCCTGCTGCTGATGGCGGTCGTGCTCTTTGCCCGCGGCGGCATTGTCGGCGCCCTGTTTAACCTCGTGCCTTCGCTGAAGGCGCGGTTCGGGAGGGCGGCTCAGTGAGAACCGATACCAGCATTCTCTCGCCCGACGCCAATATCGCACTCTCCACCGAAGGGTTGACCAAGGTCTGGGGTTCGTTCGTCGCCAACAGCGATATCAATTTCCAGCTTCCTGTCGGCGCGCGGCACGCCATCATCGGTCCGAACGGTGCGGGCAAGACCACCTTCATCAACATGCTGACCGGCGTTCTGCCGCCCTCTTCGGGCCGGGTCTTTCTCGGTGGCGAGGATGTGACCGCCGATGCGCAGGAAAGGCGGGTGCGCAAGGGCATTGCGCGCACCTTCCAGATCAACAACCTCTTTCCGGGACTGACGGTTCTCGAAAGCGTGCTGCTTGCCATTCTCGAGCGAAAGGGCATGGCGCAGCACTGGTTCCGGCCGCTCAACGCGCACGCAGCGGAAATCGAGGAGGCGCTCGATCTCATCACCGATCTCGGCCTTGAACCGCAGGCGGGCGAGGAGGTGAAGACGCTGGCTTATGGAAAGCAGCGACTGGTGGAAATTGCGCTGGCGCTTGCGACAAGGCCGCGCATTCTGCTGCTGGACGAGCCGGCGGCGGGCATTCCGGCGGGCGAAAGCACGGAGGTTTTCTCCGTCATCGCCCGGCTGCCCTCCGATGTCTCTATCCTCTTCATCGAGCACGACATGGAACTGGTGCGGCGTTTTTCGCAGCGCATCACGGTTCTGGTCGGCGGCAAGGTGCTGACGGAGGGCGCCCCCGACGAGATCATGAGCGATCCGCGCGTGCGCGAAGTCTATCTCGGGGAGGGCGGCCATGACTGACCTGTTGACGGTCGAGGGGCTGTGCGCCGGCTATGGCCTGGCGCGGGTTCTCGACAACATCTCTTTCACCATGAAGCCCGGCGAAAGCATCGCGCTTCTCGGTCGCAACGGTGTCGGCAAATCGACGCTGATGCGCACGCTGATGGGGCTGACGCGCCGCCATTCCGGCACGATCCGCTTTGCCGGCGCCGATATTTCCGGTGCCTCGCCACATGCCCGCGCCCGCGCCGGTCTCGGCTGGGTGCCGCAGGAACGCGCCATGTGGCCCTCGCTCACCGTCGAGGAACATCTGACCACGGTCGGACGGCACGGGGCGTGGGATCTGGCGGCGGTCTACGAAGTGTTTCCGCGCCTGAAGGAGCGCCGCACCAATATGGGCAACCAGCTTTCCGGCGGCGAACAGCAGATGGTGGCGATTGCCCGCGCGCTGATGACCAATCCGCGCCTGCTTCTGCTCGATGAACCGATGGAGGGGCTGGCGCCGATCATCGTGCAGGAACTGGCCGCCGTGGTGACACGGCTGATCCGTGACACCGGCCTTTCGGTGATCGTGGTGGAGCAACATGCGCGTCTGGCGCTGTCGATGACCGCCCGCGCCATGGTGCTCGACCGGGGCCGTATCGTTCACGAATCCTCCAGCGCCGATCTCCTGGCCGATGGCGAGAAGCTCGGTCGTCTCGTTGCCGTTGCCGCCTGATTTTCGAAGGGAAAAGTCATGACCAAACTGAAATGCGCGATTATCGGATCGGGAAATATCGGGTCCGACCTGATGATCAAGGTGATGCGGACATCGCGTCACATCGAAATGGGGGCGATGGTGGGGATTGATCCCGAGTCCGACGGTCTGGCGCGGGCGAAGCGCATGGGGGTCGCCACCACCCATGAAGGCATCGAGGGGCTACTGCGTCTGCCGGAATACAAGGACATCCAGGTGGTGTTCGATGCGACCTCGGCCAAGGCGCATGTATCGAACAACGATATCCTGCAGAAGGACGGCAAGAAGGTTATCGATCTCACGCCTGCCGCCATCGGTCCCTTCACAATTCCCGCCATCAATGGCGACGCCAACCTCGATGAACCCAACGTCAACATGGTGACGTGCGGCGGTCAGGCGACCATTCCCATGGTGAATGCCGTGGCGCGGGTCTCGAAGCGCACGATCTATGGCGAAATCGTTGCCTCGATCTCCTCGAAGTCTGCCGGCCCCGGCACGCGCGCGAATATCGATGAGTTCACCGAGACCACCTCCAAGGCCATCGAGCTTCTGGGCGGGGCCGAGCGTGGCAAGGCGATCATCATCCTCAACCCGGCGGAACCGCCGCTCATCATGCGCGACACGGTGTTCGTGCTCTCGCAGGGGGCAGACCCCGCGACCATCGAAGCCTCGATTGCCGAGATGGTGAAGACCGTGCAGGCCTATGTGCCGGGCTATCGCCTGAAACAGAAGGTGCAGTTCGAAGTGATCGGCGACAATGCCCCGGTCATGGTGCCGGGCATCGGTCTCTCGACGGGGCTCAAGACCACCATCTTCCTCGAGGTAGAGGGGGCAGCCCACTATCTTCCGGCCTATGCCGGCAATCTCGACATCATGACCTCTGCCGCCCTCGTCAGCGCCGATCGCTGGGCCGCCAGAGTTCTCGCCAAGGAGGCCGCCGAATGACCCGCCCGAACCCCAACAAGCTCTATGTTCAGGATGTGACGTTGCGCGACGGCATGCACGCCATTCGCCACCAGTACCGTCTGGAGGCGGTGAAGGCGATTGCGCGGGCGCTGGACGGGGCCAAGGTGGACGCCATCGAGGTGACGCATGGTGACGGTCTGGCCGGCTCGACCTTCAACTATGGCTTCGGCCTGCATTCCGATGTCGAATGGATTTCTGCCGTCGCCGAAGTGTGCACGCATGCGGCCGTCACCGTTCTTCTCATTCCCGGCATCGGCACGGTGCATGATCTGAAGGAAGCCTACAAGGCCGGAGCGCGTTCGGTGCGTGTGGCCACGCATTGCACCGAGGCCGATGTGTCGCGCCAGCATATCGAGGCGGCGAAGGCGCTGGGCATGGATACGATCGGCTTCCTGATGATGTCGCACATGGCCGAACCGGCAAAGCTGCTGGAGCAGGCGAAGCTGATGGAGAGCTACGGCGCGGAATGCGTCTATGTAACGGATTCCGCCGGGGCGCTGCTGCCGGGGCAATATGCCGAGCGGGTGAAGGTTCTGCGCGAGGGGCTGAAGGCGGAGACGGAAATCGGGGTACACACCCACCATAACCTGACGCTCGGCGTGGCCAATGCGGTGGCGGGCATTGAGGCGGGGGCGGTGCGCGTCGATGCCTCGCTGGCGGGCATGGGGGCGGGGGCCGGCAATGCGCCGCTCGAAGCGCTGATTGCCGTTCTCAACCGTATGGAGATCGACACGGGCTGCGATCTCTACCGATTGATGGACGCCGCCGACGATCTGGTGCGCCCGTTGCAGGACCGCCCGGTCCGCGTCGACCGTGAGAGCCTGTCGCTCGGCTATGCCGGTGTCTATTCGAGCTTCCTGCGCCACGCGGAGAATGCCTCGAAGCTCTACGGTGTCGATGCGCGCGAAATCCTGATCGAACTCGGCACCCGCCGCATGGTCGGCGGGCAGGAGGACATGATCGTCGATGTCGCGCTCGATCTCGCTGCCAAAAAGGCAGGCTGAACTCAACGCAGGAGCTTCAGCGAGCTGGTCAGTGATTTGACCCACTTCGACGGCCCGGCAATGCCGAGGCCGTCGATCTCCTCTTCGGCGAGGTCGCGACCGGGAAAGGTCGCCTCATAGTCCGCATAGGCGTGCAGCGACCGGGCGAAGGCCGGGAAGGGCACGATGGCGGTATCCTCTCCCCTTTTTTCCAGCGCCTTTATCAGCGCTGTGCGGATCGTTTCTCCATCGGCCTGCAGGATTGGCACCGGCAGGCGCGAACTGATGTCGATGGTGCGGTCGTTCGCATCGCTCAGAGACCGCGCAGCAAGCTCCGGTATTCTTGCGCCAAGCCCGATACCGATGGCGCCAGCAGTGTTTGCAACGAGCCCGAGCGGCAGGGCGGGGTTGATGATGATGGCAATGCGGATGTTTTCGGTCACGGTTCGTCCTTGTGGAGGTGGCGTCGAAACATTAGCGCGCCTGCGCGGAACGATCCTGCCTTTCCTTGCGACTATTTTTCAAAATCTGGTAGAACTTACCTGATTTATGAAAATTACAGGCAGGATATGTCCGAAAAGCTCGAACCCGTCGATATTCGCATTCTGGAAGCCCTGCAGCGGGACGGGCGCCTGACGAATCAGGCGCTGTCGGCTCAGGTCGGTCTTTCGGCGTCGCCTTGCTGGCGGCGGGTCCGACAACTCGAAGACGAGGGCGTGATCCGCGATTATACCGCCACGCTCGATCGCCGCAGGATCGGCCTTGGCGTCCTCGCCTTCATCCGCGTGCGGATCGACAGCCATAGCGAGGCGGAGGCGGAGGCGTTTTCGGAGGAAGTCGCCAAGCTCGAGGAGGTTGTAGCCTGCTATTCCATTGCCGGTGATTCGGATTTTCTGCTGCAGGTCGTTTCGCCCAATCTCGACACATATGCAGATTTTGCCATGACGGTTATCCGGCGCTTGCCCCGTATCAAGGAAATGCAAACCACTTTTGTCCTGAAAGAGATCAAGCCGTTCAGAGGTTTTCCACTTGATTTTGCTAGTGGATGATGAGTTCTGTGTCGCACTTCGACGCAGATTGGAAGCGATTTCTCCCAAACACTCCGTATTTTCTCGTGAAATTGACTCGGGTCAAATTTTATTCTTAACGAACGAGCAACCACTGGTTATAGTTACGCTATATTAAGTGGGCCGGCGCGATATTCTCGGCTGATATAAAAGGCAACGAACCGAACTGCACCGCTTGCGAGTGAAGCGATTCCACCTGAAAATCCTTCAAGGCTGAAGTCATGATGAGTGAGGCGGCGAATACAGCGGATGAACATCCGTTGGAAAACGCGAATCCGAGTCCGAGCGATCGACCGAACTGGCGCCATTCCCTTCTGGGAAAGGTGGCGCTGTTCATGATTCTATGCGTCTTTCTGGCCTATGCGGCGGGGGCTGGGGCCGGTTTCGTGATGCTGGAACGTGGTTCGCGGGAACAGTGGCGCAACGAGGCTGCGATGAATGCGCAGACCGTCAGTTCCGTCATGCGGGGGATTTACACGGCGCTGGCTGTGGAAAACGATCCCTCCGGCCAGGTTGTGGGTGTCATCAGCGACCTGCCCATTGGCGACGAGACCTCCATTCTGACCACGGGGTTCGATCCGGTCGATGTGCTGTCGCTCGCTTCGGCGCAGACGAAACATGCCGTCTGGCTTTTCAAGCCCGATGCCGAGGGCAAGGGGTTCGTCTCGACGGCGGATTCGGAAGGCGGTGCCGCCGGCCTGCCGGTGGTCTTTGCCGGCGAGGGCGCGCCGACGCCGCAGAAGGCGTCGTTCTTCGTCGGTTCGGCGGTGGTGGGCGGTGAGGAATACATGGTCAGCGTGCTGCCGGTGAAGGGGCTTTCGGGTGAACTGCACGGCCTGCTCGTCTCCAGCATCGGCCGGACGGCGGACCTGCTCAAGACCCGTGACGAACTGGTGCGGCAGTCGCTTTTCGTGCTGGTCGCAGTGCTGGCGGTGATGACGGGACTCGTGGCCTTTCTGATGCGCCGGCTTTTCCGCCCCGTGCCGGTGCTGATTCAGGCGTTGACGCGCATTGCCAACAACGACACGGGCGTCGTGACGCCCTTCCAGGGCCGGGACGACGAAATCGGGCGTCTGGCCGATGCGATCGAAACGCTGCGCGAAGCGGTGGTCGAGCGCGAGCATCTGCGTGAGGCGCGTGAGGCCACGCTGCAGTTCGAATACATGGCTCACCATGACCACCTGACCGGTCTGCCCAACCGGGCGCGGCTCAACAAGGCGCTGGACAAGGCGATGGAAGCCCTGTCGATGGGGCAGCAAGCCAATTTCCTGATGCTCGATCTTGATCGCTTCAAGCAGGTGAACGATACGCATGGCCACGCGATTGGCGATGCGTTGCTGGTGGCGGTGTCCGGTCGCCTGTCGTTGCTGCTCGGGCCGGATGATATTGCCGTGCGGCTGGGCGGCGATGAATTTGCCGTGCTGCAGAAGGTGTCGCAGGATGCCGAAAAGGAAGCGCGCCGTCTGGCGACCCGTATCGTCGAGGCGCTGTGCACGCCCTTTGCGATCGAGAATCTGGAACTGCAGATCGGCGCCAGCGTCGGCATTGCCAGCGCCCCGGTTCATGGGCAGACGGCCCACGCGCTTCTGACGCGCTCGGACATGGCACTTTACGCGTCCAAGCGCGGAGGACGCAGCGCCTACGCGTTCTACAGCGACGATCTCCTGGATGAGAGCGGGCGCGGGTTTGCCGTCGGTGCATGATCTGTGCAGACGGATTGTCGAAAGGTCGGGGATCTTGCCGGGCAAGAGGAGCTGTGACTGGGGCATGACGAGAATTGCAGCTTTTATTTTTTCGTGTGCCGCCATGTTTTCGGCCGTTGCTCCGGCATGGGCCGAGGACACGCTTTCCCGCATTGCCCGCACCGGCACGGTGTTCATAGGTCACCGGCAGGGTGAGGTGCCGTTCTCCTATGTCGCCGATGGCAAGGTTACCGGTTATTCCGTCGAAATTTGTCTGGAGGTCGTAGAGGCGATGCGCAGGCGTCTTGGTCTTACGCGACTGGAGGTGCGTTTCGTGCCGGTGACGCCTGCGACGCGTTTTATCATGATCGGCGCCGGCAAGATCGATGTCGAATGTGCAGCCACGACGAACACGGCGGAACGGCGGAAACTGGCCGAATTCTCCTACCCTCATTACGTCAGCGCCACGCGTTTCGTTGCCCGCCGCAAGGACGGGCTTGCAAAGCTGGTCGACCTTGCCGGCCGCAGTGTCGCGACGACGACAGGGACAGTGAACGTCGAACAGCTCAACGCACTGAACCGCAAGGAAAAGCTGAACATTTCCGTTCTGCTCAGCCGCAGCCATCAGGAAGCCTTCGATCTGGTCAGCACAGGCCGGGCTTCGGCCTTCGTCATGGACGATATCCTGCTGGCGGGGCTGGTGGCATCCTCGCCGGATCCCAGTGAGTATGTGATTTCCCGTGAAGCGCTCAGCCCGCCGGAACCGTATGGCATTGCCATGCCTCCCGGCGATCTGGCGTTCAAGGACATGTTCAACCGCGAAATGCTGCAACTTTTCGAAAATGGCGAGATTGCAAGGCTCTATGAACGCTGGTTCACGCAGCCCATGCCGCCGGACGGGAACAACATGAAGCTGCCGCTCTCGGATGACATGAAGGCCGTCTTTGCCGCGCCGCGGCTTTACGAGCAGTAAGGGAGGGGCTGGTATGCCGAGGAGCGTAACCGGGCGTCAATGTGCCCTCGGGCTGTTTATCACCCTTGTGGTGCTGGTTGCACAGCTTGGGCCTGCCCTCGCGCAGGCGCCGGCCAGCACGCTGGAGCGCATCCGGCGCGAAGGCACGCTCAGGATCGGTTACGGCCAGACCCCGCCCTTTTCCTATCGCACGCCCGATGGCACCGTGACCGGGTACTCTATCGATATCTGCCTGCGGGTCGCCGATGATCTGAAGCGACAGCTCGGGTTGGAGCGCCTGGAAATCGTCTATGTGCGCCGCACGGCAATTGATCGCGTTCCTTTGCTGAACGAAGGGCAGTACGATCTCGAATGCGAGGCCAGCACCAACACGCAGGAGCGCCGCCGCAGCGCCGCCTTTGCGCTCGGCCATTTCTTCACGACCACGCGTTTCGTGGCGCTGGCGAAAAACGACCTGCACACCATCGATGCTCTCAAGGGGCGCAGCCTTGCGGTGGCGTTGGGAACGGTCAATATCGGTCAGGTGGGCAAGCTGAACCGTGACAGGCGGCTGCAGGCGTCTGTCGTGACCGCGGAGACAATCAGCGACGCCTTCGATCTGGTGACGTCCGGCCGGGCCTCGGCCTTTGCCATGGATGACATCCTGTTGGAAGTCATGGTCAAGGCCACCGGCAGGCCGGAAGCCTACCAAATCTCCAGCGAACCCGTCTCCGACGTGCTGCCCTATGGCTTCATGATGCGTCGCAACGATACCGCCTTTCACGATGCGGTCAATGCCGCGCTCCGGCGCATCTATGCCTCGCCCGACATGGGGCAGATTTACGACCGCTGGTTCCGTGCGGCGCTGCCCGGCCTCAATCTTCGGCTCGATGTGCCAATGGGGCCGCAACTGTCCGCGTATTTCGCATCATTCCGCTAGGCCACGCGTGTCTCCGGCGCGCTCAGGAGGAGAAGGCGTATCTCTTGCATTGCTTAAACATACCGGAATCACCAGTCCCACAGGTTGTGATGATGCCATTCAGGGTTTACATTCCTGACAGCAACTTGACAAACTCTATTTGTTCTTTTTTATTCCAGCGTTACATTCAAACAATACTTGTTTTTTTACATTCTCTTAATTTTTGACCCACAAAATCGACAGCGTGAAAAGTCATCTCTTGCTGCCGGGTTATCAATCATGGGCACCTTGTCCAATATTTCCATTCGCATGAAATTTCTCATGGTCGTCACGACCATGGCGGCCATGATGGTTGCAGGCACCGGGTTTGTTTATGTCACGATGCAGAAGATGAGTGCCGATTATGAGCACTTCATCGATGAAGACGTATCGGCATCGCTCAGCCTGACGGGGGCGACACTCTATCTTCAGAACATGGGCTACAGTGCATATCAGACGCTTGTCTATGATGCCGGCACGCCGGAAAACACCAAAGCCATGGAATCCTTCAGGAACAGCATTGCGACCTTCGAGGAGCGGCTCAAGCAGATCCCGCAAACCGACAGGCTGGACAAGGCGAAGATCGACGGCTTCATGAAAACCTTCCAGTCCATTCGCGATGATTTTGGCAAGGCGGTCGAGGCTGGAAGCCAGAACAGGAACGATGAAGCAAAAGCGCTTCTCGCCCGGACGGATGTGAAACTGGTGCCGCTCGCCGATGACATGCGTGCTATGGCGGTTGCGATCCGTGAAAGCGTGTTCAAGAATTCGAACGATATGAAGGCTACCACCGAAAGCAACATCTTCTGGCTGGCGGCTTCTGCCGGGAGCCTGACGATCCTGTCGCTTGTTGTTTCCTTCATGTTCACGACCTACGGCATCAGCCGCCCGTTGAACCGTGTGACGGAGCGCATGCGCTCCCTCGCTGCCGGCGATACGAACACGCCGATTGATGGCGTCGAGCGGGGCGATGAGGTCGGCACGGTGGCCAAGGCCCTGAATGTCTTCCGCGAGGCGGCCATCGAGAACCGCCGTCTGGAGGCGGAAGCGGAAATGGGGCGTTCGGCCACGGAACGCGACCGTCTGGCCCGCGAGCAGGAAAAGGCCAAAGCGGATGCAGAAGTGCGTTTCGCCGTCGATGCGCTGGCACAAGGGCTTGCCTCACTGGCCGCAGGTGATCTGACCCAATCCATCAATACGCCTTTCGCCGAAAAGCTGGAGAAACTGCGTATCGACTTCAACGCGACAACCGGGAAACTGCGCGATACCGTCGTGGGCATTCGTGATGCTGTCGTGGCAATCAACGCCGGCTCGCGTGAAATCCAGGCTGCGGCCAACGACCTGTCCAAGCGGACCGAGCAACAGGCAGCCTCTGTCGAGGAAACCGCGGCGGCGCTCGAAGAGATTACCACGACAGTAAAGGACTCTAACGACAAGGCGCAGGATGCCGGCAGGCTCGTGGCCCGTGCCAAGGCCAATGCCGAGCAATCCGGTACCGTGGTGCGCCGTGCCGTGGAAGCCATGAGCGAGATCGAACGGTCGTCCAACGAAATCTCCAATATCATTGGCGTGATCGACGAGATCGCCTTCCAGACGAACCTGCTGGCGCTGAATGCCGGTGTCGAGGCCGCCCGGGCTGGCGAGGCCGGCAAGGGCTTCGCCGTTGTCGCCACCGAAGTGCGAGAACTTGCCCAGCGATCGGCGGCGGCCGCCAAGGAGATCAAGGCGCTGATCCGCCAGTCTTCGGAGAAGGTGGAGCTTGGTGTCTCGCTGGTGGGCGACACGGGCGTCTCGCTCGATGGTATCGTGTCCGAAGTGCAGGAAATCAACGGTCTCGTTGCCCAGATCGCCGGCACCAGCCGCGAGCAGGCAACCGGGCTTGCCGAGATCAACACCGCCGTCAACCTCATCGACCAGAACACCCAGCAGAATGCCGCGATGGTCGAGCAGTCAACCGCCGCCAGCCACGGCCTTAACCGCGAGGCGGAATCGCTGAGCCGGATGATTGCCGCCTTCCGGACCGGTGGTGAAAGCACCCGCCACGAGCCGGTTCGTGAAGCGCCTGTTACGCGCGCCGCCAATCCGGTCCAGCGCATGACCTCGCAACTGAAGTCCAGTTTCGCTTCGCAAGGTTCGGCCGCGCTGAAGCATGAGGGTTGGGAGGACTTTTGAGACGGGAGGGAGGCGCGTTTTCGCCCTTCTTGCCCCGCAAACGAAAAAGCCCGCCCGGTATATCTGCCGGGCGGGCTTTTTTGTTGTCATGAACCCGATCGGGATCAGTAGAGCAGGCGGGTGCGGATCGTGCCCGGAATGGCGCGCAGCGCTTCCAGCACGTCGTCGGCGAAGTCGCCCGCACCTTCGGCCTCGATCACCACATAGCCGGTCTCGCCATCGGTCTGCAGGAACTGGCCGACGATGTTGAGGCCGCGCGACGAGAAGATCGTGTTGAGGCTGTTCAGCATGCCCGGACGGTTCTCGTGGACGTGGATGAAGCGTGTGCCGTTCGGACGCGGCGGCAGTTGCACCTGCGGGAAGTTGACCGCGCCGAGCGTCGAGCCGACGTCGGAATATTCGACCAGCTTGCGGGAAACCTCGGTGCCGATGCGCTCCTGCGCTTCTTCCGTCGAACCGCCGATATGCGGCGTCAGGATGACGTTGTCGAGGCCCTGAATCGGGCTTTCGAAGCGCTGCTTGTTGGAGGCGGGCTCTTCCGGGAACACGTCAACAGCCGCCCCGGCAAGGTGGCCGTCCTTCAACGCTTTGGCCAGCGCCTCAAGATCGACAACCGTGCCGCGCGAATTGTTGATGAGGAAGGAGCCCTTCTTCATCGTGCGCAGTTCGGTTTCGCCGATCATGTTCTGCGTCGAATCGTTCTCCGGCACATGCAGCGTGATGAAATCGGAGGTCGCCAGCAATTCCGCGAGCGTTGCGGTGGGTTCGGCATTGCCCTGACGCAGCTTGTCTGCGACGTCGAAGTAACGCACGGTCATGCCCATCGCCTCTGCGAGCACGCTGAGCTGCGAACCGATATTGCCATAGCCGACGATACCGAGCGTCTTGCCGCGCATTTCATGGCTGCCGTTGGCGGACTTGTCCCAGCCACCTTCGTGGGCGGCCACCGAACGCGGGAAGATACGGCGCGTCAGCATGACGATTTCGCCGATCACCAGTTCGGCCACCGAACGGGTGTTGGAATAAGGGGCGTTGAACACCGGAATGCCGCGCTTGCGGGCAGCGTCCAGTTCCACCTGGTTGGTGCCGACGGAGAAGCAGCCGACAGCCATCAGCTTGTTGGCGGCGGCGAAGATTTCTTCCGTCAACTGCGTGCGCGAACGGATGCCGATGATGTGGGCGCTTGCGATGGCTTCCTTCAGGGCGTCGCCGTCCAGCGCCTTCGTGAGGTGCGTCAGGTTGGTGTAACCGGAGGACTTGAAATATTCCACCGCCGTCTGGCTGATGCCCTCGAGAAGGAGAACGGAAATACGGTCACGCGGCAGGGAAAGGCGTTGGGTCATAGCGTTACTTCCAGCAGTGGATGGTCAAGGATGTGCCAGGCCGCAACAGGGCGCCGGCTGCTCGTCGCCCGCTTTGGGGAAGGGAGGCGAAGCCGGGGAACTGCCGGGCTTGATCACGCGGCTCCCATAGCACCGGTTCCCCGGCGCGAACAGGCCCGTTCGGTGGAAATTTGTTCTCAATGCCGATTTTTTCGCCAAGCCCATGCGTATTTGTCCGCGCTTGACTTTAGGGGGCACCTCCCGCATCTTCGCCACCATTCCGAGGGGAGCACCAAACGGTGCTGAGATGGCGGTGAGCCGGACCCTTGAACCTGATCCGGGTCATGCCGGCGTAGGAACGGAAATTGCGGCCCGTCATCGTCGAGGCTTTCCTTCTTCTTCGCGCATTCCGGATTTCCGTGGCTCGTTTGCTGGAGATCGCCCCATGCCGTTGACCGTTTGCCGCCCATTCTGCGTTCCCGTGGCCTGACCATGCGGCTTCTCGGCGCAAGCCTGCGCAACACGCTTTTTCTGCTCGGCCTCTGGCAGGCCATGGTCTGGGTGTTTGCGCCGCCGCGTTACATCCTGCCGGCACCGCAGGCCGTGGCGGAGGCCTTCTGGTCGCGGCCGGGCTTTCTTGCCACCCATGCGCTGATCACCCTGTCGGAAATCCTTGCCGGCTTCGTTGCCGGCTCCGTGCTCGGCATCGTGACGGCGCTCGTCGTGACTGCGCTGCCCAGGGTGGAACGGCTGGTGTGGCCGGCGGTGGTGGTGCTGCAAAGCTTCCCGGTCTTCGTTATCGCGCCGCTGCTTGTCCTGTGGTTCGGTTTCGGCATGGCCTCCAAGGTGGTGATGACGACGATCATCATCTTCTTCCCCGTCGCCTCCGCTTTTGCCGACGGGCTGCGCAACATTCACTCCGACATTATCGATGCCGCCGCGCTGACCGAGGCGAGCCGCTGGCAGACGATCCGCCACATTCGCATTCCGCTGGCCTTGCCGGCGCTTTTTTCCGGATTGCGAGTGGCTGCACCTCTGGCGCCGCTTGGGGCCGTTGTCGGCGAATGGGTCGGGGCCTCTGCCGGGCTCGGCTATGTCATGGTTGAGGCCAATGCCCGCATGCAGACGGGCACGGTCTTTGCCGCGATGGCGATCCTCGCCGTCGAAGCCATTCTTCTGCGCGCCATCGTCCATCGCGCCGCACCGCTTTTCATCCGCTGGGCGCCCGCCGCCTGAAATCCGTTCCCAATGAAGAAGGAAACATCATGATCCGCAAACTCGCACTGGCGCTGGCCCTTGGCCTTGCCGCCACCCAGGTTCAGGCTGCCGACAAGCTGACGGTTTTGCTCGAATGGTTCGTCAATCCCGACCATGCGCCGCTGGTGGTGGCGAAGGAGCGCGGCCTGTTCGAAAAGGCCGGGCTCGACGTCGAGCTTCTGCCACCCGCCGATCCTTCCATCGTGCCACGGGCGGTTGCTTCGGGGCAGGCCGAGGTCGGCATCCACTATCAGCCCAACCTTTATCTGGATCATGCTGCCGGGGTTAACCTCGTGCGCTTCGGCACGCTGGTGGAAACGCCGTTGAATTCTGTGACGGTACTGGCGGATGGGCCGATCAAGTCGCTGGCCGATCTGGCGGGCAAGAAGGTCGGCTTTTCGGTTGCCGGGTTCGAGCAGGTCATGCTCGGGCGCATGCTGGAAAATGCCGGGGCGAAGAAGGACGGCGTCGAACTGATCAACGTCAACTTCGCGCTGACACCGGCGCTGATTTCCGGGCAGGTGGACGCGACGGTCGGCGGCTTCCGCAACTTTGAACACACGCAGATGAAGCTGGAGGGCAAGACGGCGCGCGCCTTCTACCCGGAAGAAAACGGCGTGCCGGTCTATGACGAGCTGATCTTCGTGACGCGGCCCGATCTTCTCAAGGACGACCGCCTGAAGCGCTTCCTCGGCGCTGTGGAAGAAGGGGCGATCTGGCTGACCAACCACTCGGACGAAGCCTGGGCGCTCTTCGTCAAGGCCTATCCGAACCTCGACGATGCCCTCAACAAGCAGGCCTGGGTCGATACGCTGCCCCGCTTCGCCAAGCGTCCGGCGGCGCTCGACCGCGAACGCTATGCCCGCTTCGGCGCGTTCATGAAAGAGGGCGGGCTGATCGACAAGGCGCCGGCCGTCGAGGATGTCGCGGTCGAACTGCAGTAATCGGGAGGGCGGCGGATGCGCCGCCCTTTCCCGCTCAGATCTTGCGGTTGACGTCGTAGATCTGGAGAACGCCGACCACCTTGTTCTCCGCATCGACCACGACGAGCGAATTGACCTTCTGGGCCAGCATCTGTTCTTCGGCTTCCGAAAAGCGCTTGTCGGAGGTGACGGTCTTCGGCGTGCGGGTCATGATCGCTTCGGCCGAGATCGTGGTGATGTTCTCGTATTTTTCGAAGGCGCGGCGCACGTCGCCGTCCGTGATGATGCCACGCAGTTCACCGTCGTCCATCACCAGCACCAGACCGAGGCGACCGGCGGTGATTTCGCCAATGACGGTCCGAAAGCTGGCATCCATGCTGCAGCGGGGCAGGTTGTCCTTGTGCATCACATCCACGACGCGGGTCAGCAGCTTGCGGCCAAGGCTGCCGCCGGGATGAAAGCGGGCGAAGTCTTCCGGCCGGAAGTTGCGCTTTTCCGAAAGAGCGACGGCCAGCGCATCGCCCATCACCAGTGTCGCGGTGGTGGAGGTGGTCGGTGCCAGATTGTTGTTGCAGGCTTCGCGCTCCACGAAAATGTCCAGCACGAGGTCGGCGTTGCGAGCCAGCGTCGATTCCTTCTTGCCCGTCATGGCAATGATCTTGTTCTGTTGGTGCTGCATGAAGGGCAGCAGGCGCACGACCTCTTCGGTCTCGCCGCTGTTGGAAATCATCAGGATGACGTCGATCGGCTTGATCATGCCGAGATCGCCGTGGAACGCTTCACCGGGATGCACGAAGAAGGCCGGCGTGCCGGTGGAAGCCAGCGTCGCGGCGATCTTCTGGCCGATGATGCCCGACTTGCCCATGCCGACGACGATGACGCGCCCGCGCGCTTCCATGATGACGTCGACCGCCTTTTCGAAGTCGGCGCCGAGGCGGTTGACCATGGCTTCCAGCGCTTCGATTTCGATGCGGATGGTCTGGCGGGCGATGTCGAGGGAGCTGCTCACGGAATAAAGCCTTTCATCGAAGCGGTGTGGCCCGAAGGGCCGGAGGCGCGACCTTTTGCGCGGGTAATGGCACCAAATTCCCGAAAAAGGCAAGCCGGACCGGTGTGAATGAGCCATTTTCCGTTGCGATGCTGTGACGCGCCGGATTGTCTCCCGGACAATCCCAGGCTGGACAAGCTGTTGGCGGCACACGAGTCTAGCGGCCCGAAAGCCATTCCTTTCTGCCCTGCCCACGACCGGAGCCCCGAATGACCAGCCTTGCCATGATCGAAGCCGCAGCCAGCCGTCTTGCCGGCCGCGCGCGGCGCACGCCGCTTCTGTCGTCGCCATTTCTGGATGAGGTGGCCGGGCGGAGGGTGTTCGTAAAGGCGGAATGCCTGCAGCACACCGGTTCTTTCAAGTTTCGCGGCGGCTGGTCGGCGGTGTCCGGGCTTGAGCCCGACGTGCGCCAGCGCGGCGTCATCGCCTTTTCCTCCGGCAACCATGCGCAGGGTGTGGCCTATGCTGCCAGGCTTCATGGCATTGCCTGCGTCATCATCATGCCCTCCGATGCACCGAAGCTGAAGATCGCCAACACCCGCGCCTTCGGGGCCGAGGTGGTACTCTACGACCGGGCGACCGAGGACCGCGACGCCATCGGCGCGACGCTTTCCGCCGAACGCGGGTTGACGCTGGTGAAGCCCTTTGACGAGCCGCTGGTGATTGCCGGTCAGGCAACCGTCGGGCTGGAAATTGCCGAACAGGCGCTGGAGGAAGGGGTTTCCGGCGGTGAGGTGCTGGTGCCCTGCGGCGGCGGCGGACTGACGAGCGGGATTGCGCTGGCGCTCGAGGCGCAGGCGCCGGGCTTGATCGTGCGCTCCTGCGAACCGGAGGGGTTCGACGATACCGCCCGCTCACTGGCGACGGGCACGATCCAGCGCAATGCGCAGCTTTCCGGCTCACTGTGCGATGCGATCATCACGCCGCAGCCGGGAGACATCACCTTCCCGATCCTGAAGCGTCTGTGCGGTGCAGGCATTGCGGTGAATGAAGACGAAGTGCTGCGGGCGATGGCGCTCGCCTTCACGCGGCTGAAGATCGTGATCGAGCCGGGCGGAGCGGTGGCGGTGGCCGCCGCGCTGTTTCGCGGTGGAGAGCTGAAGTCCGACACGGCGATTGCCGTTGCTTCCGGCGGTAATGTGGACGGCGCGCTGTTTCGCGCCGCCCTTGAGAAATATGCGGACTGATCAGGCTTCGCGGAACACCTGGAAACCGGCAAAGGACTGGTGAACCGGCATCAGTTCCACCGCATTGATGTTCATGTGGGGCGGAAGCGTCGCCACCCAGTAGAGCGTGCCGGCAATGTCTTCCGCCGTCAGCGGGTTCACGCCCTTGTAGAGATTGTCCGAGGCTTCCTTGTTGCCGCCGGTGCGCACGATGGTGAACTCCGTCTCGCACATGCCCGGCTCGATGGAGGTGACGCGTACGCCCTTGCCATGCAGATCCGAACGTAGGCCAAGCGAGAACTGGCGCACGAAGGCCTTGGTGCCGCCATAGACGTTGCCGCCCGAATAGGGATAGGTTGAGGCGACGGAGGCAAGGTTGATGATGCCGCCCTTGCGCTCGATGAGCGTGGGCAGCAGGTGATGGGTAATCGTGACCAGCGCCGTGACGTTGGTCGAAATCATCGTCTTCCATTCGGAAAGCTTGGTGCCCGTCGGGGCCGGGCCGGTGCCAAGCGCGAGGCCGGCATTATTGATCAGCAGATCGATGCCCTTGAACTTTTCCGGCAGGGCCTCGATAGCGGCGAGCATCGCGTCCTCGTCGGTAATGTCGAAGACGGCGGCATGGAAGGCATCACCCAACTCATCCTTCAGGCCCTGGAGACGGTCGGCGCGACGGCCGGTGCCGATGACGTTCCAGCCATTCTGGGCGAAAAGGCGAGCGCTGGCGGCGCCGAAGCCGGCGGTGGCGCCGGTGATCAGGACGGTCTTGGTCATGTTGAAATTCCTGTAGTTGCGGGGGGCGGGCTGGTGTGCAAAAAATCGGTTTCCTGTTTTAAAAGCCTGCTGCCGGATGGCAAGCCATAAAGCCAGCGGCGGGGCTGCTCCCGCCCTTCGAAAGTGTATCCATGTCCGGCCTTGATGCCATCGACCGCAATATCATCCGTCTGCTTCGGCTGAACGCCCGCATGAGCAATGCCAAGCTTGCCGAGGAGGTGGGGCTTTCGCCATCCGCCTGCCTGCGCCGCATCAATATTCTCGAGCAGGAAGGCATCATTCGCGGCTATACGGCGATTGTGGCGAGTGCTGCGGGGGGCGATGGCATCGCCGTCATGGTGCAGATCACGCTCGACCGGCAGACAGAGGAATATCTGAACCGCTTCGAATCCGCCGTGCGCAAATATCCCGAAATCCGCGAATGCTACCTCATGACCGGGGATTCCGACTACTTCCTGCGGGTGGAGGCGGAAAGCGCGCAGGACTTCGAGCGCATTCACAAGGAAATCCTCTCCAGCCTGCCCGGTGTGTCGCGCATCCACTCGTCCTTTTCCATTCGCAATGTTCTCGCCGCGCCCAAGAAAGCACGATAGGGCGCCTCCGGTCAGCATGGCAGAACAGCCGAGGCGGGCGGATGGAAAGAGACCCACCCCGGCTGCCCTGTTTGGCCGCTTCGCAGGTTTCAGGCTGCGTAGCGGCTGATGGCGAGGTCGGCGGTCTCGATCTCGGGCTTGCGGCCGGAGATGAGATCGGCAAGCACCTGGGCAGAGCCGCAGGACATGGTCCAGCCGAGCGTGCCGTGACCGGCGTTGAGATAGAGGTTCGGGTACCGCGTCGGGCCGATGACCGGCGTGCCATCCGGCGTGCAGGGCCGCAGGCCCGTCCAGAAGATCGCCTTGGATTGGTCACCGGCGCCGCCGAACAGGTCTTCGACGGAGAGCGTCAGCGTTTCCTGACGCGCCTTCGGCAGATCGAGGTTGAAGCCGGCGATTTCCGCCGTGCCACCGACGCGGATACGGTCGCCGAGGCGGGTGATGGCCACCTTGTAGGCTTCGTCCATGACGGTCGAAACCGGGGCCTTCGTTTCATCGACGATCGGAACCGTGATCGAGTAGCCCTTAATCGGGTAGACCGGCAGTTTGAGGCCAAGCGGCTTCAGGAAGGCCGGGGTGTAGCTGCCGAGCGCGCCGACGAAGACGTCGCCGGTCACGTCGCCGATCGAGGTTTCGATGGCGACAATGCGGTTGCCATCGGTACGGGCGCGGTGAATGGCGGTGTTGTAGTGGAACTTCACGCCGAGTTCGGCTGCCTTTTCTGCCAGCGCCGTGGTGAACATGAAGCAGTCGCCGGTCTCGTCGCCGGGCAGACGCAGACCACCGACGATCTTGTGGCTCGATGCCTTGAGGCCCGGTTCGGCAGCGACGCAGCCGTCACGGTCCAGCAGTTCGAAGGGAACGCCGCTCGACTTCAGGATTTCGACATCCTTGGCGATGCCGTCGAGGGCCTGCTGGTTGCGGAACACTTCCAGCGTGCCTTGTGTGCGGTGGTCATATTGCACGCCGGTCGCCTGACGCAGCGCCATCAGGCAGTCGCGGCTGTATTCGGCCACGCGCACCATGCGGCCCTTGTTGACGATGTAACTGGCGTGGTTGCAGTTCGCCAGCATCTGCATCATCCACGGCCACGCCTCGGCTACCGCCTTCGGGCGGATCGAGAACGGGGCGTGCTTCTGGAACATCCACTTCAGCGCCTTCATGGGAACGCCGGGAGCGGCCCAGGGCGTGGAATAGCCGGGCGAGATTTCGCCGGCATTGGCAAAGGACGTTTCGAGCGCTGCACCCGGCTGACGGTCAATGACGGTGACTTCGTGGCCGGCGCGGGCCAGATACCAGGCGGAGGTGACGCCAACGACGCCAGAACCGAGAATGACGACTTTCATGGGAGCCTCCTGATCAGGCCTTCAACGGCTGCGGATTACGATAGACCCGGCGGTAACGCTTGCCGAGCGAGGTAAGGATTTCATACGAGATGGTGCCCGCATCGGCGGCGATCTGCTCCAGCGTCTGCCGGGGGCCGATCAGTTCCACCATGGAGCCGAGCTTCAACGCGCCTTCCGGCAGGGCGGTGACATCGAGAATGATGCTGTCCATGGATACGCGGCCGGCAATGGGCAGGCGCACGCCATTGTAATAAGCGGCGCCCCGGTTGCTGAGGCAGCGCGGAATGCCATCGGCATAACCGGCGGAAATGACGGCGAGGCGCATCGGCTTGTCGGCCACCAGCGAACCCCCGTAACCGATAGCGGTGCCGGCGGGCACAGTGCGGGTCTGCACGACGGCAACGGAGAGCGTAACCACCGGTTTGCCGGGGTTTTCCATGCCGTTCTGCGGCACGCCGCCATAAAGCGCGATGCCGGGGCGGCACAGCGCGCCGCGATAGTCCGGTGTGAGGAACAGGCCACCGGAATTGGAGAAGCACACCGGCGTCTGCGGAAAGAGAGCGCCAGCGATCTGCATGTTGGCAAGCTGGGCGGTGTTGGCCGGGTTTTCCGGCTCGTCGGCGCAGGCCAGATGGCTCATGACGATTTCGAGGTGGATGCCTTCGAGACCAGACGGATCGGCGGCGAGTGCCTTTGCCTCGTCCAGCGACAGGCCAAGGCGCGACATGCCGGTGTCGAACTGGAGGGCCGCGGGCAGAACGGTATCGCGGCGACGGGCCTCGGCTTTCCAGAGGGCGATCTGTTCAAGGCCGTTGAGAACCGGAATGATGCCGGTATCGGCGCAGGTCTGCTCGTCGCCCGGCAGAAGGCCGTTCAGCACAAAGAGACGGCAATCGGCTGCGATCAAAGGACGAAGCTTCAGGGCTTCGGAAAAATGCGCGACGAAGAAATCCCGGCAACCGGCCTCGAGCAGTACCGGCACGACCTTCTCTGCGCCCAGCCCATAGGCGTCGGCCTTGACGACGGCGGCAGCGCGGGCAGGTTCAGCTCGCCGGGCGAGCGCCAGATAGTTGTCGCGGAGTGCGCCGAGATCAATGGTCAGAAGACCGGCGGCCCCGAGCGTGGATGGGACGTCGGCGCTGATGCTGCGCATCGTGTCGTTCATGTTCTTCGTCCTTGCGAATTGTTCCCCGCAAGAACGGTAAGCGATATATCGTTGAACGACCGATCATATATCGGCAGAAAATTCGAATTTATGCGCTCAAAATGAAATTTGAAGCGATGGAATCGTTGAAAATTCCATCGCGTTCATGTTGGCGTTTTTCAAGTGCCTCAGGCGGCCAGTTCGTCCAGCTCCTTGCCGCGGAACAGGCGCTGCAGGTTGAGGAAGCAGATCATGCCGCTTTCGGCGGCGATAATGCCTTCGGCGATGGACTTGTCGAAGGAGGTCGTCAGTTCCGGTACCGGCTGCAGACTGGAAGCGGGAACCGTGAGGATATCGGACACGCGATCCACCAGCATGCCGACGACCATGTCATGCACTTCGCCGACGATGATGGCGCTGCGGTCGTTCGAGGCGGTTGGGCCCATGCCGAGCTTGTGGGAGAGATCCACAATCGGGATGACCGAGCCGCGCAGGTTGATGACGCCCAGAACATCATAGGGTGCCTGTGGAATCGGGGTCACGGGTGACCAGCCGCGAATTTCGCGGATCGAGGTCGTGCGCATGCAGAATTCCTGATCACCGACGCGAAATGCGATCAGTTCCAGCGGTTCGTTCGCGTCATTGGTGGTGTTAGGCAATGCCATCAGAATTCCTCCCAGGTGTTGGTGTCTGCGGCTGTTGAAGCGGAAGTCACGGCTGCGACACGCTGTTGCAAGGCGCGGGCAGGCGAGGGGGCGGGTTGCACTGGTGCCGCGTGGGCGGTAACCGATGCAACGGAATGGTGGACAGGGCGACTTTCAGTGCGCCGCGCGGGTGTTGGTGCTGGTGCCGTCCGGCGAGGCGCGGCGCCGCCGCCCAGGTGGAAGGCTCCGACCATGCGGCGCAGGTCTTCCGCATCGCCGGCAAGGCTTTCGCTTGCCGTGCGGCTGCGGTTCACCATTTCGCGGTTTTCGTGCGCGCTACGGTCGATGTCCTTAATCGCGCGGTTGATCTCATCGAGCCCGGTGGCCTGTTCGCGCGTCGAGACGACGATGGCGGCGATATTGGCACCAATGCGGTCGACCTGGCTGGCAATGGTGGATAGCACCTTGCCGCTTTCATCCACCAGCGCGACACCGCTTCTGACCTGATCCGACGAAGCGTTGATCAAGGTCTTGATTTCCTTGGCGGCGTTACCGGAGCGCTGGGCAAGTTCGCGCACTTCCTGAGCCACCACCGCAAAGCCCTTGCCGGCCTCTCCGGCGCGGGCAGCTTCCACGCCCGCATTCAGTGCCAGCAGGTTCGTCTGGAAGGCGATTTCATCGATGACGCCGATGATCGAGGAAATGCGCTGGGAGGATTCCTCGATGGCGCCCATGGCGCTGATCGTCTTGCCCACCACCTCGCCGGAGCGGTTGGCCGAAACCTGCGCTTCCCTGACGATATCGCCCATTTCCTCGGCGCGGTGGGTGTTGTCCTTGATGTTGATGGCGATCTGCTGCATGGCGGCGGTTGTCTCCTCCACCGCAGCAGCCTGCTTGCCGGTGCGGTCGGCAAGGTCGGCATTCAGTCCGAGCAGCGTGCCGGCGCGTTCGCTGATCATGTCGCCGCTCTCCAGCACCCTCAAAAGCGCATCCTGCAGAATGCCGACGGAGGTGTTGAAGTCGTTGCGAACCCTGTCGAGGGCTGGAATGAACGGCTGATCGATGCGGAATGCCAGGTTACGCTCGGCGAGAGCCTGAAGCCCAGAAGCGAGGCGGTCGGCAGCGGTAATGCGGCCGGTAATGTCGGTTGCGAATTTCACGACCTTGCAGACCCGGCCCCGGCCATCGGTCACAGGATTGTAGGACGCCTGAATCCACACCGGGGCACCGCTCTTGCTCCGGCGTTCGAATTCCTGTGCCACGAACTCGCCGCCGCGCAGTCGTTCCCAAAGCTGGCCATAGGCGGGCGAGCCGGTGAAGTCCGGCGGACAAAGCATCCGGTGATGTTTGCCCCTGATCTCGGCCAGCGTGTAGCCGAAGACCTTGAGAAAGTTCTCGTTGGCGTCGAGGATTTCACCGTCGGGGGTGAACTCGATGACGGCCTGCACGCGTGAAAGCGCTGCCATCCGGGCTTCGGCTTCAAGCGAGGCGAGCTTTCGGGCGGTAATATCCGAGGCAACCTTGACGACGCGGTGCGGACGGCCGCCGACGGGAACCGGATTATAGCTTGCTTCCAGCCAGATATCCTTGCCGGCCTTGTCCAGGCGACGGAATTCACCCGATTTATAGGTTCCTGCGGCGAGGTCTGCCCAGAAACGGGCATAATCCGGGCTTTTGACGTCTTCGGGGTCGCAGAACATGCTGTGGTGCTTGCCGACAAGTTCAGCCGCTGCATATCCCATGGTCTTGCAGAAATTGTCGTTCGCTTCGAGGATCGTGCCCTTCAGGTCGAACTGAATGATGGCGCACGAGCGGTCGAGGGCCGTATAAACTTCTTTGGTCGATTTGGACGACCGAGAAAAGAGCCGCATCTTTGCCTTCCTGTCGACCCGTCTCCATTGGACAACGGGTCTCGCATCCACATTAATCACGGACAACCGCACCTGTCGGAATGCGGCATCGGAATATGCCCCGGTAAGGGCGATTATTGCGTCGAATTCGGAAATGGCCCAATCATCAGGCGGCGCCGGAAAACATCATGTGTCGCAAATCGCGTCCGTGCAGATGCATAGTCGTCCAAATTATTGAAAGATTTCTATACGTCGTTAAGGTTTTCGTTATTTTTGCAAAAGCGAATATACGGCGCATTGTGCGGTCGCCAGATCAGTACTCGCGTTCGTAGAACACGCCTGCCGCCCCTGATCCGTCGGCGCCAGCCTGACCGCGCAGCTTCACGCCCTTGCCCACATCGAGATTGATGACGGCCTTGCCGCCGGATGAGCCGCCTTGTTCAAGCTGGATATAGGTTCGTTCATTCAAGTACTTACCAGCGGAAACCTTGGCCTGTCCCTTGTCGTCGGTTGAAATGTCGAGATCATCCACGCCGAGATTGCTCCGGAGTTTTTCGAACAGGGAGGACGAGCGCCCGCCGGCAAGCTGGCTGACGGCATCGGCAAGCTGGGCGATCTGCAGGGCCGAAAGCTTCGACATCGACTGGCCGAAAATAAGCTGGGCGATGATTTCGTCCTGCGGCAGAGCCGGTGAGGAGGAGAAGGTGATGGTCGGGTCGTTGGCCAGGCCGGTGACATCGACGGTAATCGTCGTCGAACTGGCGCTGGTGGTGGCCTCGAGATTGAGAACCGGGATCAGCGCGCCGCCGAAAGTGATCGTGCCTGAGGAGAAATCAAGCCGCCGCGACAGGATCGTCAGACGACCGCGGCGCATGGTGAAGGCACCTGCCACGACGGGGTCCGCCGCCGTGCCGCGAATGGTGAGGTCGCCGCCAAGTTCGGCATCGATACCACGGCCACGCACGAAAATGCCCGATGAAGCGTTGATGGCCAGGTCGAGCCCGATGGCGGACGTCGAACCGTTGGTCTCGTCGCCGCGCATGTCGCGGGCCTGCGCCTTCACCGCCGCCGGTGCGTTCTTGTGGCGAATGTCGATTTCCGACAGCGAGGCGGGCAACTTTTCAGGAACGGTGATCGACGTCTTCGAAAGAGCGATGCGGCCAGAGAGGACCGGCGCGGTCATAAGCGGACCTTTGAGGGCGAGGTCGCCGCTCGCCGATGTGGTGAAGAGCGTACCGTCCGCATAGGTGGCGCCGTTCAGCTTCACGGCGATATCGGCGGGGAAGCCGCTTTGCGGCTGAATGCCGATGGTGCCGCTGGCGCTGATCGTGCCACCGCCCCCAAGACGTCCCGTCAATTCTGAAAGCGTTGCCTGCGCGCCATCGAAGCGCAGCGTGCCCTTGAGGTCGTTGAGGGTGAGGTTGCGGCGCAGGTCAATGATCCTGGCACCGTTCAGTGTGACAGCGCCCGTCACGGCCGGGGATGTGGAGGTGCCGGCAATAGTCACGTCGAGATCGGCCGTTCCTTCAGCTGAAAGGCCCTGATCGGTCAGTTTGCCTTGAAGGGCGGCCATCGGCACGCGTCCCTTGAAGGAAAGCTGGAGCGTCTTCGCGCCTGCCACTTCAACATTACCACCGCCGGAAATCGCCAGTCCGCCAGACCCGTTGACCTCGGAGTCAAGGCCAAGTCTGCCGCCGGCAAAGGTGCCGTTGGCCTTGATGGCAAGCGGCGAGAGGCCGGCCCCCTTGGTCTGGCTGGTTGCCGCGTTCGCCCAGTCCAGCCGGTAGGCAACGGCCGGGTTTGCCGCTTCGCCCGTGGCCTTCACTTCGCCGGAAATCGTACCCTCGGCAGCCAGATCGGGTGCGAAGGCATTGGCGAGGCTGGCTGGCAGGGCGGCGAGGGCCGCAGTGAGGTTCAGCGTCTTGCCGGCGCTGCCGTTGACGGTGATCGAACCGCTACCCGTCGCAATTTTGAGGTTGTTGAGGGTGGCCGTGCCGTTTTCCACGCGGATGGCGGTCGGCGCGGCGAGGCGCACCGGGATCTGTTTCGGCGCAGCGGTTAAATTGTCGAGCCGGATGGCGATTGCGCCATCCTTCCGGGTCAGGTTGCCCTTCAGCGCCAGAGGAGCGTTGTCGTAGCGGCCGTCGAGGTTGAAGCCGGTGCTGTCACCGCTATGCGCGATATCGAGCTTCAGGTTCTGTACGCCGGCGTCATTGGTGCCGGCGCGGGCGGCGGAAAGAACGCCATCCACCGCGATGGAGGTGATGTCCGGCATCCTCAGGTCGAGCACCAGCTTTTCAAGCGAGGCGCCGGCGCTTGCGACACTGCCGGAGGCCTTTGCCGTCAAACCTGTTACGCCGTTTTGCGGCGTCAGCGCGGCATTCCCGGCAAGGCCGCCGCTCGCCTTCTGGCCGGCGAGTGCTGCCAGCAGCGAAACATCCGGGAAATCGAAAGTAATCTTGCCGTCGAGCGGCTTGAAGGCCGGCGAAAAGCGTAGTGCGCCGGTCAGCTTGTTCGGTCCGGCGTCAAGGGTGAGTTTCGGGATGTTGGGGCCCTGGGGCGTCGAGATCAGGCTGGCAGTGGCCTTCAACGTCTGACCGTCCAGCTTGCCGTCCGCCGTCAGTTCGGCGGTCGGGGCGGTCTTGTCGGCCTTACCTTCCGCCTTGACGGAAAGGTGTCCAACCTTCTTGCCTGCGAGAACGGCGTTCTTCGTGTCCAGGCCAGCCTTGAAGGCTGGTGCATCGATTGAACCGCTGGCAGACAGGGTGAAGGCGCCCGTGCCGGTGGCATCGGCCAGCAACTTGCCGAGATCGGGCAGGGTGCCAGTCAGCGCCGCATTCAAGTCCCTGTCCGCCAGCGAAACCGAACCGGCGGCTTCGAGAAGTTCGGATTTGACCGCAAGTTCGCTCAAGCCGAAAGCTCCGTTGCCAGCCGTCAGCTTGCCCGAGGCGGCAATGGTGGTGGTGAGCTTCGCGGCGAGATTAGGCGGTAGCACGGAGGGCAGGGCGAAGAGGCGGACATCACCGGCAAAGGCTTTCGTTTCCAGTCCGTAAGAGCCACTTAACGAACCGCCGATGGCCGCACTTTCCAGTCCCGCGCTTTCGATGGCGATGGTCTCGCCGGAGAGGGCAAGCGGGACCGTGAGCTTGACCGGCGCGCGCACGACACGGGCGAGATTTTCGTCGGCCATATCACTGGCGGCAATGGTCATCTCCGCGAGAATGCGGCCCTTGCGGCTGGCGAGATCAATGCTTTCGCCGTGGGCGCCGATCTGCACACCGCTCAACCCGATGCCGGGCATAGTAACGGAATCGACTGTGGCGGCGGCGGAAAGTGTGGCCGACTGCGTCGGACCGGAGAGCGATAGCGTCAGGCTGCGGATCATGGCGCGGGCCTCACCGGTTTCGAGCGGCAGGCGGAAATCGGCCGGGCCGTTCACGCCGGCAAGGCTGGCGCTCAAATCGTTGGCGCCGCCTGCGGGATCATAGGTGCCAGCGGCTTTCAGCGTCAGCGCGTCGGTTTCCACGCGGCCGGTGTCGATCCGCACGCCGCCATCCGGTTTCACAAGCGCGGCAATATCGATGCGTGTCTTTCCGACGAAAAGCGGACGAAGGGCCGGGGGCAGAAGTTCGACCGGCGTACCGCCGCCCTGAACCGCGATGGCGTGGCCGTCCTTGGTGAGTTGATGCCTGCCAGCGATTGCCAGAACCTCCGCGCCATCGACCTTGCCGGTGAGACGACCGTTCCAGTCCGACAGCGGGCCGGCACCGGTCAGGTCGAGTTCCACGGCGGGATTGCCGGGCAGGCCGGCAAGGCGGGCCAGCATCCCTCCCTGCGGCTCGCTCACCGAGGCCTCCAGCGTCAGCCGGTTATCCTGCGGAGCATAGACGAGGTTTGCCGAGGCCCGGGCATCCTGCTGGTCGCGGTTGGCGATCTCAAGTGTCAGGCCTGCCTGATCGCGATGGGCGTCGATGGAGCCGGTGGCGGCAAGCGCAAAGGGCTGGCCGAGTACGGCTTCGGCAAGGGCGATGTCGGGAACCGACAGCTTTTCCACCTCGATGGCGATGGGCAGAGAGAAGGGCTTGCCGTCATCCGGTGTTTGCGAGGGCAATGGTTTGCGGGACAGTGCGATGCGCCCGGCGGAAACATTGCTGGCATGGAAGGCGCCACGGATGAGCGAGGCGGGCGACCAGTCCACCGCCAGATCGGAGATGGTGGCGTAGGTGCCGTCGCGATCACCGACGGTTATCGTGTCAATCCGCAGGCGGCCGTTGAAAATACCGGTCGGGGGAGACAGCGTAACCGTCCGCTCCTCATTGGAAGCGAGCGCGGCAACCGTGCCGGCAATCAACCGTCCGCCCACAGGCAAAAGCCCGACCAGCACGATCAGGAGAACCATCAACGCCAGCAAGGATGCCGCCACGATGCCGGCGATTCGCCCAAACCGACCTGTCTGGCGTGCGGATGAAACCATCTAACCCGTTCTTTTTACTTGCTGCGATCAGAAAGACTGACCAATTCCGGCATAGATGCCGTATTTCGTTCCATTGTCGTATTTGTTCAAGGGAACGGCAACATCAAGGCGCAAGGGGCCGAAAGGCGTCGCATAGCGCAGGCCAACGCCGGCACCGGCACGAATATCCGAGAAATCCGGCACCATTGCGGAGGAGACCGTGCCGGCATCGATGAAGGGTACGACGCCGATCGTGTCGGTGACCTTCACGCGGGCTTCGACCGAGCCAAGCGCATAGGAACGCCCGCCGGTGGCATCGCCGGCGGCGTTATAGGGTGAGATTTCCTGATAGGAATAGCCGCGAACCGAACCGCCGCCGCCGGCGAAAAAGCGCCTTGTCGTCGGGATTTTCTCGAGATCGCCGGTGCCGACGAGCGTGCCGAGCGCGGCCTTGCCGGCGAAGACGACGCGGTTGTCTTCGCCCACACCCTTGTAGCCGGTCACTGCGCCCTCGAAGGACGAAAAGAAGGTGCCGCCATTGATTTCATAGCTCGGCTTGGCGGCCAGCGAGGCGGTGTAGCCCTCGGTCGGGTCAAGCTTGTTGTCGCGGGCGTCGCGCTTGGCGGTCAGCGGCAGGGAGGCGGTCAAATATTCGTTATCGCCATAGGCGTCGGTTGTCTTCGACCAGTCGAGTTCGCCGCCGGCGCTCACCGTGTCGCGGTCGTTCAGCTCGTAGGTAATGCCGGTCGCGGCGGTCACCGAGTTGGCCTCGTAGCTGTCGGGATGCTCGGTCTTGGCCTTCAGGCTGGCGTCGAGCCGTGCAGCGGGCACGAAAATGCCCGGCTTGGAAAAGCTGACGCCGGCGGAATAATCGAGGCCGGTTATATCGGTGGTCTCCCCGAGACGGGAGACGGCGCCTTCGAATTTCAGCGTTTCGGCCTTGCCGAACAGGTTGCGGTGGCCCCAATAGCCGGAAAGGCCGGCGCCATCCGTGGTCGAAACCTGCGCGCCGAAGCCGAAATAGCGGTGCTTGCCTTCCGCAACCTCGATGCCGACCGGGATCGAGCCGTCAGGCGCCAGCCGGTTTGCCTCTTTGACGGTGACGCTGGAAAAGACGCCGAGATCGCGCAGCCGGTCGGCGGCCTTTTTCATGTCGCCGGGATTAAACGGCTGGCCGGCGTTGAGGCGGGAATAATCGCGGACGAAATCGCCATCCACCGTCTTCGTGCCGTTGACCGTGACCGTGCCGACCGGGGCAACGGGCCCGCCGGTTGCAGCCAGTGTCACGTCCACCGTATTCGTGGCATGGTCGGCAACGACCTCGCGCTTGTCGAGTTTGGCGAGCGGTCGGCCCTCGTCGCGGAAGGTGGCGACAAGTCGTTCACCGGCGCGCAGGATGACGAGGGAGCCGGCCGCGCCGCCAGGCTCAAGGCCGAGCTGCTTCAGGTCGCGCCCTGCCGCTTCACCTTCCAGATGGACCTCGCCCAGGGTGAAAACCGGACCGGGTTCGACATGGACGGTCACGGGCACGGGGCCTTTGCCCGAAAAGGTCGGGTTGGGTGGCAGCGAATCGATGTCGGTGCCGTTGACGCTGATCTTTACCACGCCGCCATAGCGGGCATTTTCATAAAGGGCGGCAATCAGCCGGTCGCGGTCGTCGCGCGCCTTGACGACAACGCCGAGATCGCCGGACACCGGCTTTTCGCGGTCGCTGTAGAGGGCCGATGCCGTTTGAAGGGTCTCGAGAAGGGCCTTGTCCGCAGCCGGCGCTTCCAGCGTCAGCGCGTAGCGCACGGGATCGGAGAGCGTTTCCGTTTCCTTGCGTTCGCCAAAAAGGTGAATGCCGAAAAGCTCGAAGGCATCGGCCGGGCGGATGGAGGCACAGGTAACAAGCAAGGCACCAGCGAGCGTGCCAACGAGACCTGCCCGCGAATACGCACTACTCAAAACCGGACGTGTCCCAAATTTCCGCATAAGCCATGTTACCCGATACGCGTATTTTGCGGAAGCCGCGCCGTCATTCTAATACAAAAGGCGCGCTTAAAGGTTAAGCGCGCCTCTTTTGATTCAAATTTTATCAGTAGCGGTAGCTCTGCGGGCAGCTATCGATGTAGCGGCGACCGTAGCGGTCACGGTAGTAGCACTGGCCGGGCTGTTCGGATACGCGACCCAGAACAGCGCCTGTTGCGCCGCCGATGGCCGCGCCAATGGCTGCGCCGCGCCAGCTGTTGGAAACGGCACCGCCGATGATGGCGCCGGAAGCGGCGCCGATCGTCGCGCCCTTTTCCGTCTGCGTGCAGCCGGCGAGCATAAGGCCCGCCACGGCAAGAATAAGAGCCTTCTTCATGTCACTCTCCTCAGATGAAGCTCGATTTCGTAAATTCGTCCCCGCTTTTTCAGCGTCGTTCCGATGCTCGCATGGGCGTTTTTCATGCCGCACGGTTGTCTGAAAATATCGCGCCTTTTCGTGAAGTCCACTCCACTCCGCCGATATTCTTAAATTTCGGATACGAACTGAAACAGACGGCCGGCAATTCTGCATAGGTCGTGCTCGCTCAAGCTTCATCAGCTTGATATGAATCAATTTCACGGCAACACCTTTTCGGTAGGTTCCGCTTGGAATAATTCAAAAATGTGCGCCTTTTGCCGCAGGGGCGGCCTTTTCGGAAACGTGATCTTGACCTCGCGGGTCTCAGAACCGAAAACGGACGCCGAAGTTTGGAGACTGTCATGGATTTCGAAGCATTTTTCAAAAGCGAGCTGGATAGCCTGCATCAGGAAGGCCGTTATCGCGTTTTTGCGGATCTCGAGCGGCATCGCGGCCATTTTCCCCGCGCCACCCGTTATACGGCGAATGGCGAGCGGGAGGTCACCGTCTGGTGTTCCAATGACTATCTCGGCATGGGCCAGCACCCCGCCGTCATCGAGGCCATGAAGCAGGCCATCGATCACTGTGGCGCGGGTGCGGGAGGCACCCGGAATATTTCTGGCACCAACCACTATCACGTTCTTCTGGAACAGGAACTTGCCGATCTGCACGGCAAGGAAGCCGCGCTGACCTTCACATCGGGCTACGTCTCCAACTGGACGGCACTCGGCACCCTGGGCGCCAAGATCCCCAACCTCATCATCTTCTCGGATGCGCTCAACCACGCCTCGATGATCGAGGGCATTCGCTATGGCAAGTGTCAGCGCGTTGTGTTCAAGCACAATGACCTGAAGGACCTTGAGGAAAAGCTCGCGCTCGCCGATCCGGCCGCGCCGAAGCTGATTGCCTTCGAATCGGTCTACTCGATGGATGGCGACATCGCTCCCATCAAGGAAATCTGCGATCTGGCCGACAAGTACGGCGCGATGACCTATCTCGATGAAGTGCATGCGGTGGGCATGTATGGTCCGCGCGGGGGCGGCATTGCCGAACGCGAAGGGCTGATGGACCGCATCACCATTCTCGAAGGCACGCTCGGCAAGGCCTTCGGTGTCATGGGCGGTTTCATCACCGGTTCGGCTGCCGTTTGCGACTTCATCCGTTCCTTCGGCTCGGGCTTCATCTTCTCGACGGCTCTGCCGCCGACGCTGGCTGCCGGTGCGCTGGCCTCGATCCGTCATCTCAAGGTCAGCCAGTTCGAACGCGCTCGTCATCAGGACCGCGTGCGCAAGCTGCGCGCCGCGCTTGAGGCCAAGGGCATTCCCCACATGCCGAACCCCAGCCACATCGTTCCGGTGATGGTGGGCGACGCTGCCAAGTGCAAGTGGATCTCGGATATCCTGCTGGACGACTTCAACATCTACGTTCAGCCGATCAACTATCCGACCGTGCCGCGCAAGACCGAGCGCCTGCGCTTCACGCCGACGCCGATGCACACCGATGCCGATATCGAGCATCTTGTGGGTGCGCTGCATAGCCTGTGGTCGCGTTGCGCACTGGCCCGCGCCGTCGCCTGATCCTCGTGTAAATGTGTGAGACTACAGAAGCCCGGCGGCCACCTGCCGGGCTTTTTCGTCGGCAGCGAACACATCGTCCATGGAGGATGCGGCCGGAAGCTGCGACAGCATCGCCATGGTGCGCTCGACAATCCGGGGCATGTCGAGGAAGCGCAACCGCCCGGCGATGAAAGCTTCGAGCGCCACTTCCTTGGCGCCGTTCAGCACCGCGCCGGCCACGCCACCGGTTTCCATGGCTTCGCGGGCAAGGCGCAGAGCCGGGAAGCGATCCGGGTCCGGAGCCTCGAAATCCAGCCGAGAAAGTTTGGTGAAATCCAGCCGCTCGACCGGCAGATGGCCGCGCCTGGGATAGGTAAGGGCATAGCCGATGGCGGTGCGCATATCCGGGCTGCCAAGCTGGGCCAGCACCGAGCCGTCCGTATACCCCACCATGGAATGGATGACCGATTGCGGGTGGACGACCACCTCGACCTGCTCCGGCTTCAGGCGGAAGAGGTGCTGGGCCTCGATCATTTCCAGTGCCTTGTTGAACATCGAGGCGCTGTCGATGGAGATTTTCAGGCCCATCGACCAGTTCGGGTGGGCGCGGGCGGTCTCCACCGTCACCGAGGCCATCTCCCTCAGCGTCCAGGTGCGGAAGGGGCCGCCGGATGCGGTGAGGATGATGCGTTCCAGCGCGTGACGCTGGTTTTCCTCAAGCACCTGAAAAATGGCATTGTGTTCGCTATCGACCGGCAGAAGCTTGCCGCCACCCTGCCTCACGGCCTCGATGAACAGCGCGCCGGCGGACACCAGACATTCCTTGTTGGCCAGTGCGATATCCGCGCCGCGTTCGGCGGCAATCAGCGTGGGCCGCAGGCCGGCCGTGCCGACGATGGCGGCCATGACCCAGCCGGCATCCATCGCGGCGGCTTCCGCAAGACCTGACTTGCCGGCGGCTACGGCAATGCCGCTGCCGGACAGCGCATCTTTCAACGCCTCGTAATGCTCATCGCTGGCGGTGACGGCGAGCTTTGCGCCGAAGGTTTTCGCCTGCTCGGCCAGCAATGCAATATTGCCGTTGCCCGTCAGCGCCATCACGTCGAAGCTCTCGCGACCGCCCAGCCGCCCGACGACATCCAGCGTATTCGTGCCGATGGAGCCGGTGGAACCGAGGATCGTGATCCGACGCCGGGAAGGTGCAGCCGAAGTCATGCAGAATACCGCCTGTTGTGATTTTGACCCCGGTCTAACCTCGATAACTTCGCCCCACAAGTTCAAAGTGTGATTTATGACTTTGACTTTTGGGCGGACTGCGCCAAATCAGACGAAAATAAAATGTCCGGAGGAATGCCCCATGAAGTTTTTCACCGCCGCCTGTGCCGGCGTCTTTCTCGCGTCCGCAGTCAGCGCCGCCGACGTTCCCTCGGCGCTTCAGGGACGCTGGCTGGCCGAATCCATCGATGGTGGCGGCGTGATCGACCGGCTGCAGACGACGCTCGAAGTGAGTGCCGAAGGTGGCTTTTTCGGCAATGGTGGTTGCAACCGCTATCGGGGCCAGTTGAAGTTTGCAGATAAAGGCGTTGCCTTCGGCCCGGCGGCGGCGACGCGCATGGCCTGCCCGCCCGCGACGATGGATCAGGAGATGAAGTTCTTCCGGGCGCTCGGTGAGGTCGCGGATTTTGCCTATGATGCGGCGACCCGCAAGCTGACGCTGTCGGACAAGGCGGGCAAGCCGCTCGTCGTTCTGGCGCGCATGGATGAGCCGGCCCAGATCACCATCACCGTACCGGGGGCTCAGAGCGTCGAACGAAACCAGGTCGCCTATCGCTGCGGCGAGGAAACGGTGATTGCCGACTACATCAACGCAGGAGCCGTTTCGCTGGTGACACTGACGCGCGGCGACACCTTCACCGTCGCCGCCAATGTGCTGGCAGCGTCCGGCGCGAAATATGCCGGCGATGCGCTGGTGTGGTGGGTGAAGGGCGACGACGCCACGCTGTTCGATCTGACGAAGGGCGAAAACGATCCGGGCCTGACCTGTGCGCCCGATGCGTGACGTTCAGCTATTGAAGAGATAGACGCCGAGGCCCGCCGTCATGAACGCGCCGACCGTGAAGGGGTGGCGGGTCAAAAGCGAAATCCGCTCGGCCTCGGCCGTGTCGCGGCGGTCGGCAAACCAGCGCACGGCATAGGGGATCGCGGCAATCAGGATCGCCACATAAAGCGCGGGCGATGTCACGTCCAGCATCATGGTTTTCTCCTCCCCATGGCATGCGCCCCTTATAGAGGGGGTGCAGGCCGGTGCAAAGCACGACTTTCCGGGAAGGTGTGGGCCGTGAATATGCGGGCCGGGAAGGTTCCGGCAAGGTCGGGACTATGCAACGTGTTCCGCGCCGAGGAAGGCGCGGAGGTCGCTGCTGTCCAGCGTTTCCTTGGCGAGCAGGGCGCGGGCGGTCTTTTCGAGAAGTTCGCGGTTCTCGGTCAGAAGTCCCGTTGCCCGTTCGAAGGCGTCATCGATGATGCGGCGGATTTCTCCGTCGATGGCATCGGCCGTCTCGTCGGAATAGTCGTGCGTCGGCTGGCCGAAGGCAGTTTCGCCCGGTTGCAGGAAGGATTGCCGGTCACGGTCGAGTGCCACATGGCCGAGCCTTTCCGTCATGCCGTAGCGGGTGACGATGGCGCGCGCGATATCGGTGACGCGGGCGAGATCGTCCGCCGCTCCGGTCGAGAGGTGTCGATAGACCACCCATTCAGCCGCGCGGCCGCCGAGCAGCACGGCCATCTTGTTCTGCAATTCCTCAAGCGTCATCAGGAAGCGGTCTTCCGTGGGGCGCTGGATCGTATAGCCGAGCGCGCCGACGCCACGCGGAATGATCGAGATCTTGTGCACGGGGTCCGAACCGGGCAGGAGGCTTGCCACCAGCGCGTGGCCCATTTCGTGATAGGCGACAATCTCGCGTTCACGCGGGTTCAGAAGCCGGTTACGCTTCTCGAGACCGGCGACGATGCGCTCCACGGCATTGTTGAAATCATCCATCGTCACGGCATTGGCGCCGCGACGGGTGGCGAGCAGCGTTGCCTCGTTGACGAGATTGGCGAGGTCGGCTCCGGTGAAGCCCGGCGTCAGGGCGGCGATTTCCTCCGGGTTCACGTCGGCTGCAAGCTTTGCCTTCTTCAGATGCACGGCGAGAATCTGGATGCGGCCCGGCTTGTCGGGCCTGTCGACCAGAACCTGACGATCGAAGCGCCCGGCGCGCAGCAGCGCGGGATCGAGGATCTCTGGCCGGTTGGTGGCGGCGAGAAGCACGAGGCCGGAAGAGGAATCGAAACCGTCGAGTTCGACCAGAAGCTGGTTCAGCGTCTGCTCCTTCTCGTCATGGCCGGCAAAGGGGCCAATGCCGCGCGCGCGGCCCACGGCATCCAACTCATCTATGAAGATGATGGCGGGCGCCTTGGCGCGGGCCTGTTCGAAGAGATCGCGCACGCGGGCGGCACCCACGCCGACGAACATTTCCACGAATTCCGAACCGGAAATCGAGAAGAACGGCACTTTCGCCTCACCGGCCACGGCCTTGGCCAGCAGCGTCTTGCCGGTGCCGGGCGGGCCGACGAGAAGCACCCCCTTCGGCATGCGCCCGCCAAGGCGACCGTAACCGTCCGGGTCCTTCAGGAAGGCGACGATTTCCTTCAGTTCGTCCTTGGCCTCGTCGACGCCGGCAACATCGGAGAAATCGACACCGGTATCGGACTCCACATAGACCTTGGCCTTGCTCTTGCCGATCTGCATCAGGCCGCCGCCGGCCCCGCCACCCATGCGGTTCATGAGAAAGACCCAGATGCCGATGAAGAAGACGGCCGGGATGATCCACGAAAGGATATCGCGCAGGAAGGTGCTTTCGATGCGGCCTGCGAACTTCACGCCGTACTGGTCGAGCTTTTCAGCAAAATCCGGTTCGACACGGGTGGCGATGAACTGCTTCTGCCCGCCGGGCAGCGCTTCCTTCAGCGTGCCCTGAAGATAGTTTTCGGAGATCGCCACCTCGGCAATCTTGCCGTCCTTCAGGTATTTCTCGAAATCGCTGTAGGGAACTTCCGCGACCTGCTGTGCCGTGACGAAGGCATATTGCAGGAGAAGGATGCCGAAGAAGGCGGCGATCCAGTACCAGATGTGGAACTGCGTCTGCTTGTTCATTGGGGCCTCGGTCCGGTCGGAAGTCACTCGACATTCTATTTGGGGCAACAGACGGCAAAGCTCAACCGGTGATATGGCCGCAGGAAAGCAAAAGGGCGGGAGGTGTGCGCCTCCCGCCCTTCCTGTGTTCCGGAATGATCCGGAAATCAGCTCGCCATCGTCACGAAACGGGTTTCGAGATAGGCTTCGACGGCTTCCGAACCGCCTTCCGTGCCATAGCCCGAATCCTTCACGCCGCCGAAGGGGACTTCCGGCAGGGCAAGGCCGTTGTGATTGATGGTCAGCATGCCGGCCTCGACCTTCTGGCCGAGCACATGGGCCGTGTGGGTCGAGGTGGTGAACGCGTAGGAGGCCAGGCCGAAGGGCAGGCGGTTGGCTTCCGTCACGGCCTCATCCAGCGTCTTGAAACGGTTGACGATGGCGACCGGGCCGAAGGGTTCCTCGTTCATGATGCGTGCCGTGGTCGGCACATTGGCGAGAACCGTCGGCTCGAAGAAATAGCCCTTGTTGCCAATGCGGCGGCCACCGGTCTTCAGCGTCGCGCCGTGGGCAACGGCGTCGTTGATCAGACCTTCGAGGGCAGGAATGCGGCGCTCGTTGGCCAGCGGACCCATGACCGTTTCCGGATCGAGGCCGTTGCCGACCTTGGCGTCGGCCATGATCTTGGTGAAGCCCTCGGTGAAGCGGTCGGCCACGCCTTCCTGAACGAGGAAGCGGGTGGGGGAGACGCAGACCTGACCGGCATTGCGCAGCTTGGTCATGCCCATGACCGAAATCGCCTTTTCGACATCGGCGTCATCGAAGATCATCACCGGCGCATGGCCGCCGAGTTCCATCGTGGCGCGCTTCATGTGCAGGCCGGCGAGCGCGGCAAGCTGCTTGCCGACCGGCGTGGAGCCGGTGAAGGTGAGCTTGCGGATGACCGGATGAGCGATGAGGTATTCGGAGATTTCCGCCGGAATGCCGTAGACGAGGTTGACGACGCCTGCGGGAACGCCGGCATCGATGAAGCAGCGGATCATTTCAGCCGGCGAGGCCGGGGTTTCTTCCGGAGCCTTGACGATGATCGAGCAGCCGGTGGCGAGTGCGGCGGAAAGCTTGCGCACGACCTGGTTTACCGGGAAGTTCCACGGTGTGAAGGCTGCGACAGGGCCGATCGGAAACTTGATGGCCATCTGCGAGACGCCGGCAAAGCGCGGCGGAATGATCTGGCCATAGGTCCGGCGGGCTTCCTCGGCAAACCAGTCGATGACGTCGGCGGCGTTCGCCAGTTCGATCTTCGACTGCTCAAGCGGCTTGCCGTTTTCGAGCGTCATCAGAACGGCGATGTCGTCCTTGCGCTGGCGCAGGATGTCGGCGGCGCGGCGCATCAGCTTGGAGCGCTCGAAAGCCGAAGTTTCGCGCCAGATTTCGAAGCCCTTGGCGGCAGAGGCGAGCGCTGCATCGAGGTCGGCCTTTTCGGCGTGGGCAACGGTGCCGATCTTCTCTTCCGTGGCCGGGTCGAAAACGGGAAGCGTGCGGCCGCCGATGGCATCACGCCACTCGCCGTTGATGAGAAGCTTGACGTCAGGATAACTGGTCATGAGGGAACCCCTTTATGTTTCATTGGGCGGTCCGTGCGGATTGGGTCCGTCGGGCGGGCCGGGTGTGGCGAAATGCTAACGAAAAGCGTGGACCTGCTGACGCTGGTATGGGCGATAGGCCTTCGCGCTGTCGGGAATTGACCGATATATTGACGAAATTTCCGTGGCTTGCAACGGGCATGCGCTGAAAAAACACCGATGTGAAGATGCTCATGTCGTCACCTCCGCAGCTTGCGAGCTCTGCCAGAGCGCGTGGAAGTGGTGCACCGGTCCGTGGCCTGAGCCGACGGTGAGGTCGCCGGAACGCCGAACCGCTTCCGCCAGCCACGCTTTTGCCCGCGCGACGGCCTGCGCCGGTCTCGCGCCTTTGGCGAGTTCTGCGGCAATGGCCGAGGAGAGGGAGCAACCGGTGCCATGGGTGTTTTTCGTTTCGGTGCGCTCCGCCTCGAACCAGGTTTCGCCGTCCGGACCGATCAGGATGTCGGGGCTTGTCGCGCCGCCCAGATGCCCGCCCTTGACCAGCGCCATGGTCGGGCCGAGGGCCAGCAGCGCGCGGGCCTGCGCCGCCATTTCAGCGCGGCTTGTCGCCTCCGGTCGTCCGGCCAGGGCTGCTGCTTCCGGCAGGTTGGGTGTCACGAGCGTGGCAAGCGGCAGAAGCCTGGCTTTCAGCGTCTCGACCGCGTGCGGATCAAGGAGCGCGGCACCGCCCTTGGCGATCATCACGGGATCGAGCACCATCGGCAGGCCGCGATGGGGGGTGAGCGCATCGGCCACGGCCTCTGCGATTTCTGTGTTCGCGATCATGCCGATCTTCACGGCATCGACGCGCACATCGGCGAAGACAGCACGGATTTGCGCCGCCACGAACTCCGGCGGCAGAAGATGAACGGCGGAGACGCCCTGCGTATTCTGGGCCGTCAGCGCCGTCAGCGCAGCCATGCCGAAGGTGCCGCGCGCCGAGAAGGCCTTGAGATCGGCCTGAATGCCTGCGCCACCCGAGGGATCCGAGCCGGCGATGGAAAGAACGTTGCGGATCATGCGCGCGCCTCCGCAATGGCGCGGGCGAGACGGCGTGTCGCGCCTTCCGGGTCCGGCTGGCCGCAAATGGCCGAAACGACACACAGTCCGGCTGCTCCGGCTGCGAAGACCGGGCGGGCATGTTCGGCCTTCAGGCCGCCGATGGCGACCGACGGAACCGGTGCAGCGGCGATGATCTCGGTCAGGCCGGGAAAGCCGACCGGCTTGTTGTGACCGGGCTTGGTGGCGGTGGCGAACACCGGGCCGGCACCGACATAATCGGCGACGGCAGGATCGACGCCAGCGGCCAGATCGCGTGTGTGGACGGATATGCCGAGCACCATGTCGCGCCCGATCAGATGCCGGGCCTCGGCGGCCGTCATGTCGTCCTGCCCGATGTGCAGGCCATCGGCACGGATGGCGATGGCCGCCTCCACATCGTCGTTGACGATGAGGCCGACACCCGTTCCTGCGAGCGCTGCCTTCAGCGCCCGGCCGGTTTCGATCATGCGGGTGGTGTCGGCCTGCTTGTCGCGAAGCTGAACAACGGTTGCGCCGCCGGCGATGGCGGCGCGGGTGGTTTCCACCATGCCGTAACCGGCGCAGAGGTCCGGATCGAGCACGAGATAGAGCGAAAGGTCGAGGGCGTGTCTCATGCGGCTTCGACCCGTGCACGGGCTTCCAGTTCCGCCGGCGTCAAGGCCGCCAGCGCGTCGAGAAAACGCCAGCCGAAGGAGCCGGGGCCATCGGCGTCGGCGGCTGCGTTCTCACCGGCAACGGCGTAATGCACGAGTGCTGCCACGGTCGCCTCGAAAGCATCGGGCAGGACTGCGGCATAGGCGCCGACGAGGCAGGTGAGCGAGCAGCCAAGCGCGGTGACCTGCGGCATCAACGCCGAGCCGCCATGAATGCGCAGGGCGCGCGTGCCGTCCGTCACGAAATCGATTTCGCCGGTTACGGCCACGGTGCAGGTCTGTTTCAGCGCCAGCGAACGCGCGGCATTTTCGGCTGCGGCCACCGGGTCGGCGGCATCGGCGCCGCGTGTGGCGCTGGTTTCACCGCCAAGCACCATGATTTCAGAGGCATTGCCGCGGATGACGGTGGGAGAAAGCGCCAGAAGCTCGGCATTGGCGCGGCTGCGATAGGCGGTGGCGTAATGGGCGACGGGATCGAGCACCCAGGGGCGTCCAGCCGCATTGGCGCCTTCGGCGGCCAGTTTCATGCCCTCCACCCACAGCGGCGAGAGGGTGCCGATGTTTACGGTCAGCGCTGCTGCAATGCGGGCGAATTCGCCCGCTTCCTCCGGCGTGTGGATCATGGCGGGAGAGGCACCGGCGGCAAGCAGCGTGTTGGCGGCGATGTTCATGGCAACGAAGTTGGTGATGCAGTGAATGAGAGGCCGCGCGGCGCGCATGGCTTCAAGTGCTGCGCCCGGTGTGGTCGTGAGTGTGGTCGGTTCCGTCATTTCGCCCCTTTCAGGCGGGGGCGACCGGACGGGCTTGCGGCAGGGGGAACCCTCGAAGACCCGTCAGACTCCCTCCGCCGGCATTATCCGGTTCAGGTTCAAAGGGTGCTTCTCAGGCCATTCGTTCAGAAATGACCGCCCCTGTCTCAACGGGGCTTTTATTGCAGAGGCCGGGGCGCTTGTCACCCCCGGCCTTGCGGCTTCAATCTCAGAAGAACGCCTGAATGCCCGTCTGTGCACGGCCGAGGATCAGCGCGTGAACGTCATGCGTGCCCTCATAGGTGTTGACGGTTTCAAGGTTCTGGGCGTGGCGCATGACATGGTATTCGATCTGGATGCCGTTGCCGCCGTGCATGTCGCGGGCCTGCCGGGCGATGTCGAGCGCCTTGCCGCAATTGTTGCGCTTGATGATCGAGATCATCTCCGGCGCCATCTTGTCCTCGTCCATCAGGCGGCCGACGCGTAGCGAGGCCTGAAGACCCAGCGCGATTTCCGTCTGCATGTCCGCAAGCTTCTTCTGGTAAAGTTGCATGCCGGCCAGCGGCTTGTTGAACTGCTTGCGGTCAAGGCCATACTGGCGGGCGCGGTGCCAGCAATCTTCGGCCGCACCGAGCACGCCCCAGGAAATGCCGTAGCGGGCACGGTTGAGACAACCGAACGGACCCTTGAGGCCGGAGACGTTGGGCAGCAGCGCATCTTCGCCGACTTCGACACCGTCCATCACGATTTCGCCGGTGATCGAGGCGCGCAGCGAAAGCTTGCCGCCGATCTTGGGGGCCGAAAGACCCTTCATGCCCTTTTCGAGAATGAAGCCGCGAATGGCGCCGCCATGGGCTTCCGACTTGGCCCAGACAACGAAGACATCGGCGATGGGGGCGTTCGAAATCCACATCTTGGAGCCGCGCAGACGGTAGCCGCCCGCGATCTTTTCAGCGCGGGTCTTCATGCCGCCCGGATCGGAGCCGGCATCCGGCTCGGTCAGGCCGAAGCAGCCGATGAGTTCGCCCGAAACGAGGCCCGGCAGATACTTGTCGCGCTGTTCTTCGGAACCGTAGGCGTAGATCGGATAGATGACCAGTGAGGACTGCACGCTCATCATCGAACGATAGCCGCTGTCGATACGCTCGACTTCACGGGCCACGAGACCGTAAGCGACATAGCTTGCGTCGGCTGCGCCGTATTTTTCCGGCAGCGTGACGCCGAGCAGGCCAGTCTGGCCCATCAGCTTGAAGAGGCCGGCATCCGTTTCCTCGTTCAGATAGGCCTCCTGCACGCGCGGCAGAAGCTCTGCTTCCGCGAAGGCCGAGGCGGAATCACGGATCATCCGCTCGTCTTCGGTCAGTTGTTCGTCCAGAAGAAAGGGATCTTCCCATTTAAACGGCGCCAGAGAGCTCAACTTCAATTCCTCCAGTAATGAGATGTGGCGCAAATATCCAAAAACCGGGGCGCGCCGACAAGCGATCTTTACTCATTTTGCTATTACATCTAATCATAGGTCATGAGCATTCTGAGCCGAAAACTCCTTCCTTCCACAAGCGCGCTGGCGGCCTTCGATTCGGTTGCCCGGCTCGGCAGCTTCTCGGCTGCGGCCGACGAGCTTTCGTTGACGCAAGGGGCGATCAGCCGGCAGATACAGACTTTGGAACAACAGCTCGGAGTGCAGCTTTTCGAGCGCACCAGCCGCGGCGTGGGGTTGACGCAGGCCGGCGGAACCTATGCGCGGGCCATTGCGGCAGCGCTTGCCGAAATCCGTTCGGCCTCGCTCAATGTCATGACGGGAATTCATAGCAACATGCTGAATCTCGCCATTTTACCCACCTTCGGCACCCGCTGGCTTTTGCCGCGCGTGCCGGGTTTTGTCGCCAGCCATCCGCAGATCACCTTCAACTTCGCCACCCGCATCGGCGTGTTCGATTTCGATCGCGACGGGCTCGATGCCGCGATCCATGTCGGCCAGCCGGACTGGCCGGGAGCGGATTGCACCTATCTGATGAGCGAGACTGTCGCGCCGGTGGCGAGCCCTGCCTTTCTGGCCGAAAACCCGATCCATTCGCCGGAAGACGTCGCGCGCCTGCCGCTTCTGCACATGGCCTCGCGGCCGGGTGCCTGGCGGCACTGGTTCGATCATGCCGGTCTTTCGACACCGCCGGCGCAGGGCATGCGCTTCGAACAGTTTTCCAACGTTGCGCAGGCTTGCATTGCCGGTCTCGGCGTGGCGCTGATGCCGCTTTTCCTGATCGATTCCGAGTTGAGAGCACGTCACCTCGTCATTGCCTGCGACCTGCCAGTGAAGAGTGCCAGCGCCTATTATCTGGCCGTGCCGCACAAGAAGGCCGGTTACGATCCGGTCATTCGCTTTCGCGACTGGTTGCTGGACGAGGTGGCGCGTTACCGGGCGCAGGAGGAAGTGCCGGCTTGGTGAGGGTCGTGAAGATTTCCTCTTGCCAAGCGAAGGAGAAGGGGAAAAGGTACGGACCTTCCTTTCCGAATCCGGACCTCTCCATGACTGACCGCTTTTCCGAGACTTATGGTTTCGCCCGCAGGGACGTGACACTGGCAAGCTGGCGGTTGCCGCCGTTTGCGCGCTTTTCCTTCCAGAATGTCGCGGAACTCGTGCCGTCCGCCCGCATCGAAGCTGTGCGGGAAGAGGTGGAAACGCCGGTTGAATCCGCTGCTTTTCTGGCTTCGCCGGTGGGTGTCGCCGGAGAGGCGGCGGCTACGGTTCAGGCCTATCTGGAAGACACGTTTACCGACAGTTTCGTGCTGATGAAAGACGGCCGGATCGTTGCCGAGTATTATGCACCGTGGTCTGGCCCGAACGCGCCGCATCTGGTGTTCTCGATCTCGAAATCGCTGACGGCCACGCTGCTCGGCATTCTCGAAGGACTGGGGCTTTTCGATCCCGCGCTTCCGGTCAGTCACTACATTCCGGAGGCGAAGGATAGCGCCTATGGCGACTGTTCATGCCGCAATGTGCTGGATATGCGCGTTTCGCTCGACTTCGAGGAAGCCTATCTCGATCCCGATGGTTCTTTCGCGCGCTATCGCCGCGCCATGCTTTGGAACCCGCCGGAACCGGGGGCAATCATCGAACCGTTGCTTGATTTTCTCTGCTCGCTGAAGAAGAAGCCGGGCGAAGATCACGGCGGTCCTTTCTATTACGTTTCGCCGAATGCCGACGTGCTCGGCCTTCTGGTCGAGCGGGCCTCGGGCAAGCGCTATGCCGAAGCCATGTCCGAACTGCTGTGGCAGCCGCTCGGCGCGAAGAACCATGCCATGATTACGGTCGACAGCGTTGGCACGCCGCGTTCGGCGGGGGGCGTGTCGGTCACGGCCCGCGATCTCGCCCGCGTCGGCGAACTGGTGCGCACTGGCGGCAAGGCCGGGGGCATGCAGGTTCTGCCGCAGTCATGGATCGCCGATATGTTCGAGAATGGCGACCCCGAGGCGTGGAAGCCGAATGGCGATGCGCTGATCACCAAAGGTCGTTACCGCAGCCAGTGGTATCAGTTCGGCGAGCCGGAGGGCGTGTTCTGCGCCATCGGCATTCACGGACAATGGCTTTATGTGGATCGTGCGAGCGGTACGGTTCTGGTCAAGCAATCCTCGCAGCCCAATCCGCTCGATGAGGGTTTGAAGGCCCGCAATCTTGCCTTCTACCGGGCCATGGCGGAGCGCACTTTCTGAGGCGGATCACGCGCGCCAAATAAATCCGCAGACGCTCTTGCGGCGTTTCCTTCGGCTGGCCTAGCATCTGCTCATCTCCTCTCCGCCGATCCCGGCGGGACTTTTAGAAATATCTCGGGAATTTTTCGATGGAACTGGTGTTCGACGGACATAATGATGTGCTTTTGCGGCTGTGGCAGACGCTTCGGGCCGGTGGCGATCCGATCGCTGAATTCGTCAACGGCACGACGAGCGGCCATATCGACGGGCCGCGTGCCAAAAAGGGCGGTCTGGCCGGCGGCATTTCCGCCATCTACATTCCTTCGGGCGATCTCGTGTTCAAGGCGCCGGACGCCAACGGGCATTATGCCACACCGCTGGCGGCCCCCCTCAAGCGCGAACCCTCGCTCGATACGGCGCTGGAGTTTGCCTCGATTGCGCTCAAGCTCGACCGCGTCGGTGCCTGGCGGCTTTGTCGCTCGACTGCCGATATTCGCAAAGCTTTCGAGGATGGTGTGTTCGCAGCCGTTCTGCATATGGAAGGCTGCGAGGCCATCGGGGAGGACCTGGCGGCGCTTGAGGTGTTTTATGCCGCCGGCCTGCGTTCGCTCGGCCCGGTGTGGAGCCGCCACAACATTTTCGGCCACGGCGTGCCTTTCGCCTATCCCATGTCGCCGGATACCGCGCCGGGACTGACGGATGCCGGTTTCGAACTGGTAAAGGCCTGCAACAAGCTTGGTATCGCCATCGACCTCGCCCATATCACCGAAAAGGGCTTCTGGGATGTGGCGAAGACCACCGACCAGCCGCTGATCGCCAGCCATTCCAATGCTCATGCGCTAACGCCGGTGGCCCGTAACCTGACGGACAGGCAGCTTGACGCCATCCGCGAAAGCCGCGGTATCGTGGGGCTGAACTATGCCACGACCATGCTGCGGGCCGACGGGCAGGAGAATGCGGCCACGCCGCTTTCCGACATGGTGCGGCATATCGACTATCTCGTGGAGCGCATGGGTATCGATTGCGTGGCGCTGGGTTCGGATTTCGACGGTGCGACAATTCCTGCGGATATCGCCGACGCGGCCGGCAACCAGAATCTGGTTGCGGCGCTCCGGAACGCGGGCTACGCTTCCGCCGATCTGAAAAAAATCTGCCGGGAAAACTGGTTACGGGTATTGGGCGCTGCCTGGTTTGAGTAATATGACTATACCTTTCCGGTTCTCACAATCCAAACAGGGGGAAATGAAAATGAACATGCTTTCCGGTAAAACAATGCGAATGCTGCTGGCTGGCGCTGGTGTCACCATGGTGATGTCCCTTGCGCCGCAGGCTTTTGCAGCGTCCCCGGCCGATACGCTGGTGATCGGCTTTGCCATTGACGACATCATTTCCATCGACCCGGCCGAAGCCTTCGAGCTTTCGACTGCCGAAGTGACGGCCAACAGCTACAATCTTCTCGTTCGCCTGAATCCGGACAAGACCTCGGAAGTGGTGAATGAGCTGGCCGATAGCTGGACCATTTCCGACGACAAGCTGACTTATACATTCAAGCTGAAACCGGGCCTGAAGTTCGCGTCCGGCAACCCGATCACCGCCGAAGACGTGGCCTATTCCTTCGAACGCGCCGTCAAGCTCGACAAGTCGCCCGCATTCCTTCTCACGCAGTTTGGCCTGACCGGCGACAACGTGACGGAAAAGGCCAAGGCCGCCGACGAGCTGACCTTTACGCTGACCGTCGACAAGCCCTATGCGCCGAGCTTCGTGCTCAACGTGCTGACTTCCACGGTCGCCTCGGTCGTTGACAAGAAGCTGGTCGTTTCCAAGGCCAAGCCGGTCACGCCGACCGCCGAATACAAGTATGACACCGACTTCGGCAACGAATTCCTGAAGACCGGTTATGCCGGTTCCGGCCCGTACAAGGTTCTGGCCTGGAAGGCCAATGAAGCCGTCGTCATGGAAGCCAATCCGAATTACTTCGGTGAAAAGCCGAAGTTGAAGCGCGTCATCTATCGCTACATGAAGGAAAGCGCCACGCAGCGCCTCGCCCTTGAAACCGGCGATATCGACATTGCGCGCAACCTGGAGCCGGGCGATCTGGCCGCTGTGAGCAAGAAGGACGGTCTTGCCACAACGTCTGCACCGAAGGGCACGATCTATTACATCAGCCTGAACCAGAAGAACGCCAACCTGGCCAAGCCGGAAGTGCGTGAAGCCTTCAAGTACCTGGTCGATTACGACGCCATCGGCGAAACCATCATCAAGGGCATCGGCGAAATCCATCAGACCTTCCTGCCGAAGGGCCAGCTTGGTGCGCTGAACGAAAACCCCTACAAGTTCGACGTGGCCAAGGCCAAGGAGCTGCTGGCGAAGGCCGGCCTGAAGGACGGCTTCACCGTTTCCTTCGACGTGCGCAACACGCAGCCGGTGACGGGCATTGCCGAAAGCTTCCAGCAGACGGCGGCGCAGGCCGGCATCAAGGTCGACATCATTCCGGGTGACGGCAAGCAGACGCTGACCAAGTATCGCGCCCGCCAGCACGATCTCTATATCGGCCAGTGGGGCTCGGACTATTTCGATCCGAACTCCAACGCCGAAACCTTCTCGTCGAACCCGAACAATGCCGACGATGCCAAGACCAAGACGCTGGCCTGGCGCAATGCCTGGGATATTCCGGAACTGACGAAGGAAACGCAGTCGGCGCTTCTGGAAACCGATGCCGCCAAGCGCGCTGCGATCTATGAAGACCTGCAGAAGAAGGTTCTGGCCGATGGTCCGTTCGTGAACATCTTCCAGCAGGTCGAAGTGGCCGGCTACAGCAAGAAGCTCAAGGGCTTCAAGCTTGGCCCGAGCTTCGACACCAACTTCGTGAACACGGTCTCCAAGGACTGATCGGAAAGATTGGCCTTGAGCACCGCAACACCCATCGTAAAGGGGAGGCACGGCAGAAGCCGTGCCTCTCGTCGCCTTTGGTCCGTTCTCGGGTTTCTGGTGACGGTCGTCACGACGTTTCTCGGCCTTTTGGCCATAACGTTCTTCATCGGTCGCGTCGTGCCGATCGATCCCGCGCTCGCCATTGTCGGCGACCGTGCACCTGCCCATGTCGTTGAGCGCGTTCGTGAGGAACTCGGCCTCAATCTGCCGCTGTGGCAGCAGTTCTTTATCTATCTCAAGCAGGCGTTGACAGGCGATTTCGGTACTTCGGTGCTGACGACCCATCCGGTGATGGAAGACATCAAGCGCGTGTTTCCGGCGACGGTCGAGCTTGCCACGGTCGGCACCATCATCGGCGCCATGTTCGGCGTGCCGCTCGGCGTGCTGGCCGCCGTGAAGCGCGGGTCGCTGATCGACCAACTGGTGCGGCTGATCGGCCTGATCGGCTATTCCGTGCCGATCTTCTGGCTTGGCCTGCTGTCGCTGGTGTTCTTCTACGCCAAGCTGCAATGGGTGGCTTTTCCGGGGCGTATCGATATCGTCTATGAATACACCTTCACGCCCGTGACCGGTTTCTTCCTGATCGATGCGATCATGCAGGGCGAGTGGGAAATCTTCTGGGACGTGTTCCGCCACATCATCCTGCCCGCGTCGCTTCTGGGCTATGTGTCGCTTGCCTATATCAGCCGCATGACGCGTTCCTTCATGCTCAACGAGTTGAGCCAGGAATATGTCATCGCCGCCCGTGCCAAGGGCCTGTCCGAAGCGCGGATCATCTGGTTCCACGCGCTGCGCAATGCCGCCGTGCCGCTGATTACCGTGATCGCGCTGTCCTATGCCAGCCTGCTGGAAGGTTCGGTTCTCACCGAAACCATCTTCTCCTGGCCGGGCCTTGGCCTCTACATTACCAATTCGTTGCAGAATGCCGACATGAATGCCGTTCTCGGCGGCACGATCATCATTGGCGCCGTGTTCATCGGCATCAATGTCCTGTCGGACATCCTGTACCGCTTGCTCGACCCGAGGACCAGCCGATGAGCGGAACCGTAAATAGCTCGCCTTCGCTGCGCGAATGGCTCCTGTCCGACCGCCCGGCTTCGCGGCGTCAGGCCCGGCTCGGCCGCGCCTATGTCATCTGGCGCCGGTTTTCGGAAAACCGGCTGGCGCTGGCCGGTCTTCTGATCATTCTGGGACTGATCGTCGTTGCGGTCTTCGCCGGTCAACTGGCACCGCATGATCCGACGCAGGGCGATCTGCGCTATGCCCGCCTGCTGCCGCCGGGCGCCGAAGGCTACATCCTCGGCACCGACGATCAGGGTCGCGATATTCTCTCGCGTCTCATCTACGGTTCGCGGTTGACGCTGATGGTCATCATTCTGGTGGCGATCATCGCCGCTCCCATCGGCCTTCTGGTCGGCACTGTCGCCGGCTATGCGGGCGGCTGGGTGGATGCTGTCCTGATGCGCATCACCGACATTTTCCTTGCCTTCCCCAAGCTCGTTCTGGCGCTGGCGCTGGTTGCGGCCCTCGGCCCCGGCATCGAGAACGCCATTCTTGCCATCGCCATCACCTCATGGCCGCCCTATGCGCGTATTGCGCGCGCCGAAACCATGACCTTCCGCAACTCGGACTTCATCCATGCGGTGAAGCTGATGGGCGCATCACCGATCCGGATCGTCACGCTGCATGTCATGCCGCTCTGCACCTCCTCGCTGGTGGTGCGGGTGACGCTCGACATGGCCGGCATTATCCTGATTGCCGCCGGTCTCGGCTTCCTCGGTCTCGGCGCCCAGCCGCCGCTGCCGGAATGGGGTGCGATGATCGCGTCCGGCCGTCGCTTCATTCTTGATCAATGGTGGGTCGCCGGCATGCCGGGCTTTGCCATCCTCGTCGTCAGCCTTGGCTTCAACCTGCTGGGGGATGGTCTGCGCGACGCGCTCGATCCGAAGGAGGCGGGACAATGACGCTTCTGACCGTCGATAATCTGAAAGTGACCTTCCCGACCCGCACGGGCCGGGTGGAGGCCGTGCGCGGCGTATCCTTCACGCTCGGCAAGGAGCGGCTCGGTATCGTGGGTGAGTCCGGTTCCGGCAAGTCGCAAACCGGTCGTGCCATCATGGGGCTGACGCCGTCGCAGGCGGAAATCACCGCCGATACGCTGCAATTTTCTGGTCTCGACCTGCTGAAGATCAGCCCCCGCGAGCGGCGCACACTCCGCGGCAAGCGGGTGGCGATGATCCTTCAGGACCCGAAATATTCGCTGAACCCGGTGATGACCATCGGCCGGCAGATTGTCGAGACGCTGAAGACGCATGAAGCGCTTTCGATGAAGGAGGCCCGCCAGCGGGCGCTCGCCATGCTGGAAGCGGTGCAGATCCGTGATCCGGAGCGCGTCTTCGACCTCTATCCGCACGAAGTTTCGGGCGGCATGGGGCAGCGCGCCATGATCGCCATGATGCTGGTCTGCGGGCCCGAACTGCTGATCGCCGATGAGCCGACCTCGGCGCTCGACGTGACGGTTCAGCTCGACGTGCTGAAAATCCTCGACAAGCTGGTGGCCGAACGCGGCATGGGGCTGATCTTCATTTCCCATGACCTGCGCCTCGTTTCCTCCTTCTGCGACCGCGTGCTCGTCATGTATGCGGGCAAGGTGGTGGAGGAACTGCCGTCCGCCGATCTCAGAAACGCGAAGCATCCCTATACCAAGGGGCTTCTCAACTGCCTGCCGACCATCGGTTCCGACCGCCATCCGCTGCCGGTTCTCGAACGTCAGGCGGAGTGGCGCCTATGACCGAACCCGCCGTTTCCGTCCGCGACATGCGGGTCATTTTCGATGAATATGTCGCCCTCAAGGATGTGAGCGTTTCTGTTCAGCCGAAGGAATCTTTCGGCATCGTTGGCGAGTCCGGCTCGGGCAAGTCGACGCTGCTGCGTGCGATTGCGGGGCTGAACAGCTTTGTTTCCGGTGACCTCAAGGTCAACGGCAAGAGCTATCCGGCCAAGGGGCGCGACAAGACATTCTATCGCACGGTGCAGATGGTGTTCCAGGACCCTTACGGTTCGCTCCATCCGCGCCAGACAGTAGACCGTTTGTTGCTGGAGCCGCTGGCAATCCATGGTTTCACCGACACCGAAGCCCGCATTGCGCGCGCGCTGGATGAGGTGGGGCTCGGTAACGGGTTCCGCTTCCGCTATTCGCACCAGCTTTCGGGTGGCCAGCGCCAGCGCATCGCCATTGCCCGTGCGCTGATTGTCGAGCCGAAGATCCTGCTGCTCGACGAGCCGACCTCGGCACTCGATGCGTCCATTCAGGCGGAAATCCTCAACCTGCTGGAACAGGCCCGTCGCGACCGCGACCTGACCTTCATCATGGTCAGTCACGATCTCGGCGTCATCAGTCACATGTGCGATCGTCTGGCGGTGATGAAGGGCGGCGAAGTGGTGGAGACCATTCTGCCGGAGGCATTGACAAGCCGCGCCTTTGAAGCCGATTACACACGTCAGCTTCTTGTCGCCAGCGAGGGTTTCCGGCGCGACTGATCTTTCCATGGAGTTTCGGGCATGCAACTCAGGGCGCTGATGTATTTCGACGAACTGGTGCGCACGAACTCCATGCGGGCGGCGGCGGAAAACCTGAACGTTGCGCCGACCGCCATCAGCCGGCAGATCGAAAACCTCGAATATCATTTCGGGGCACAGCTTGTCGAACGCTCCAACCGGGGCGTCAAGCTCACGGCGGCGGGAGAGCTTCTCGCCGCCCATGCCGGGCGCACTCTACGGGAACTCGAGCATGTTCACCGGCTGATCGATGATCTCAAGGGGCTGCAACGCGGCCATGTCTCGATCTATGCCAACGGCGCGGCGGTGGCGACGCTGATTGCACCGGTTCTGGCCGAGTTCTGCCTGAAATATCCGAAGCTGCGGTTCGAAGTGACGATCACCAGCGCGCGGGCGGCGGTGGAAGCGCTGGGCAGCGCCGAGGCCGATATCGCCGTTACGCTGTTTTCGCCGAAAATGTCAGGGGTCAAGGTGCGGATGCGCTCCGATATCCAGTACGACGCCATCATGCAGGCCACGCATCCGGCGGCGGGCCAATCTTCTATTACGCTGGCTGAACTGGCGGCCCTGCCGCTGGCGCTGCCGGACAAGAGTTTTGCCGCGCGGCAGGCTTTCGATGCGCTGTTTGCGGCAGAGGGTCTGTCGCTTGATCCCGTCTTCGTTACCGGCTCGCTGGAAATGCTGCGCGAACTGGTCTTGCGGGGTGCAGCGGTTACACTTTTGCCGGCGCTGACGGTGAAGCGCGAACTGGAAGCCGGGTTGATGGCGGCAGTGCCCGTCACCGAGGGCAAGGCCGTGCGGACGCCGGTGGAACTTTGCGTTGCGCCCGACAGGCCGCTATCCTTTGCGGCGAACAAGCTGGCCGATTTCATCGAACGCTTCATGCGCAAGGCCGGTGGCTGATGCGTGGTTCGTTCCCCCACCGGGGCTGATGTGAAACACCATGCTTTGACCGGCGCTCAAAGAGCCGGTTTCCTGTTGCGTGCGCCCTTACATTTCCTGTGGGCACCGGGGGTAATCTCGTGTAGCTGTTTCGGCTACGCGGGGCACACAAAATTGCGATTGTGTGTGCGCCAAACCAATGACACAGTTTCAGCAACGAAAGCCGAAAACGGCTGACAGGGAACAGCCGTTGCGGCAAACTGGAAGGGGCATGGCATGACCAGTGCAATGATTTCGACTTCGCGTGCATGGGTGAGGAATGCGGTTCTGGGCCTTGCGCTCGCCGTTTCCGGCGCCGGCGTTGCCGAAGCGGCCAAGACTTCGCTCGTGCTTGGCATGGCGGTCGAACCGGCCGGCCTCGATCCGACGGTTGCCGCACCTGTCGCCATCGGTCAGGTGACCTGGCAGAACATTTTCGAAGGACTGGTGACCATCGACCGCGACGGCAAGATCCAGCCGCAGCTTGCCAGGAGCTGGGACATTTCCGCCGATGGCCTGACCTACACGTTCAAGCTCCAGACCGGCGTGAAGTTCCATGATGGCGAGGCCTTCGACGCCGCTGTCGCGAAGGCGGCCATCGAGCGTGCCCGCGGCGCGGACTCCGTCAATCCGCAGAAGCGTTATTTCGCCACCATCGCAAGCGTCGAGGCCCCGGATGCGGAAACGCTGGTGCTCAAGCTTTCCAAGCCCACCGGCAGCCTTCTCTACTGGCTCGGCTGGCCGTCTTCCTCCATCGTCGGCACCAGGTCGGCCGCCGACAACAAGACGACACCGGTCGGCACCGGTCCGTTCAAGTTCAAGAGCTGGGCGAAGGGCGACAAGGTCGAGCTCGTCCGCAATCCGGACTACTGGAACAAGGACAAGGCCGCGAAGCTGGAAACCGCGACCTTCCGTTTCATTGCCGACCCGCAGGCGCAGGCCGCTGCGCTGAAATCGGGTGATGTGGATTCGTTCCCGGAATTCGGCGCACCTGAACTGATTGCGGATCTGGAAAAGGACGCCAAGCTTTCCGTCGTGATCGGCAATACCGAACTCAAGGTCGTGGCCGGCATGAACAATGCCCGCAAGCCCTTCGATGACCAGCGCGTGCGCCAGGCGCTTATGATGGCCGTGGATCGCGCCGCCGTGGTGGAGGGCGCATGGTCGGGCTTCGGCACGCCGATCGGCAGCCATTACACGCCGAACGATCCCGGCTATGTCGATCTGACCGGTGTCCATGCCTATGATGTCGACAAGGCCAAGGCGCTTTTGAAGGAAGCGGGCTATCCGAACGGCTTCACCTTCACCATCAAGGCACCCCAGATGCAGTATGCGCAGCGCTCCTCGCAGATCCTGCAGGCGCTGTTTGCCGAAATCGGCGTGACGATGAACATCGAGACGACCGAGTTTCCGGCCAAGTGGGTGTCGGATGTGTTCAAGGGCGGCGATTACGACATGACCATCGTGGCTCATGCCGAGCCGATGGATATCGATATCTATGCCCGCGATCCCTATTACTTCCACTACAAGAACCCGGCTTTCAACGATGTGCTGGCCAAGGTGCAGGCCACGTCCGACGCTGCGGAACAGGCGAAGCTATACGGCGAGGCGCAGACCATTCTGGCCAACGACGTGCCGGCGCTTTACCTCTTCGTGATGCCTAAGCTCGGCGTGTGGAACGCCAAGGTGAAGGGCCTCTGGGCCAACGAACCGATCCCGTCCAACGTGCTGAACGAAGTTCAGTGGGAGGACTGATCCAGCCGGCAAAGGGAAGGGGGCTTCTTTGAGGTCTTTGCCTGAGAGACCCTTCTCCCGCTGCCGCGGCCTTCTCTCCTCAAGGGGGGGAGGGAGGAACGCCGAAGCCTTCCGCTTTGTCCTTGCCGGAAGAGACTTTCCCATCGACCATGAAAACTGCTGAATGAGCGGGAAAACGGAATGATTGCGGTTCTGGCACGCCGGGCAGGCGGCCTCATCATCACGCTTCTGGCGGTGTCGTTCCTGATCTTCACGGTCATGGACGTGCTGCCGGGCGATCCCGCCGAAATCATGCTCGGCACCTCCGCAAGTCCCGATACGCTTGCGGCGCTGCGACGGGAAATGGGCCTCGATCTGCCCTTTCTCGTGCGCTATCTGCACTGGTTGGGTGGGGCGCTGACCGGCGATCTCGGGACGTCCTACACCTACGGTGTGCCGGTGGCGGGGCTGATTGGTGAGCGCTTGCAGGTCACGGTGCCGCTCGCCATCCTGGCGCTCGCCATTTCCATCGGGCTTGCCATTCCGCTCGGGGTTCTGGCGGCATCGCGCAAGAGCAGTGTTGCGGATTTTCTGGTCGGGCTTTTCTCGCATTTCAGCATTGCCGTACCCGGCTTCTGGGTGGGTCTCATTCTCATCATCGTTTTTGCCACCACGCTCGGCATCATGCCGGCTGGCGGGTTTCCGGGATGGGCGGCGGGGTTCTGGCCCGCTTTCAAGGCGCTCATCCTGCCAGCCGTGGCGCTCGGCCTGCCACAGGCGGGTGTGTTGACGCGGGTCACGCGCACCGCCGTTCTCGATGTGCTGGGAGAGGATTTTGTTCGCACTGCCCGCGCCAAGGGGCTGACACCGCGCGCGGCACTCTGGCTGCATGCCGTGCCGAATGCGCTGATCCCGGTCGTCACCATTCTCGGCCTGCAGTTTACCTTCCTCATTGCCGGCGCCGTGCTTGTTGAAAACGTGTTCAACCTGCCGGGGCTGGGGCGACTTGCCTATCAGGCGCTGGCGCAGCGTGACATCATCGTCATGCAGGATGTCGTCCTTTTCTTCTGCGCGTTCGTCATCCTTATGAACTTCGCGGTCGATATCGCCTATCTCTTCATCGATCCACGCCTGCGCAGGGAGGGTGGGGTATGAGCCTGTTCCGTTCCTTCTGCCGGCGTCCGCAATTGTGGCTGGGTGCTTTCGTCACCGCGCTTCTCTTCGCCGTGGCGCTTATCTCCCTCGTCTGGACACCGCTTTCACCGTCCAAGATGCAGATCGTCCACAAGCTCAAGGGCCCGTTCGACCATGGCCTGCTCGGCACCGACCAGTTCGGCCGGGACGTGGCCTCCATGCTGATGGTAGGTACGTGGAATTCGTTGTCCACCGCCCTGGCGGCTGTCATTATCGGTGGTGTTGCCGGCACGGCCATCGGCCTGTTCGCTGCCGCCCGGCAGGGGTTCGTGGAACAGCTTTTGATGCGCGTCTGCGACGTGATCTTTGCGGTGCCGCCCATTCTTTCGGCCATGATGCTCGGGGCGTTTCTGGGGGCGGGGCGGTTCACCGCCATCATCGCCATCGCCACCTTCATGGTGCCGGTCTTTGCCCGTGTCGTGCTGGGATCGGCCCGGCAGATCTGGGCGCGGGATTATGTGACGGCGGCGCAGAGTATAGGCAAGCGCCCGCTCGGCATCACGCTGGTGCATATCCTGCCGAATGTCGCAGGCCAGATCATCGTGCAGACGGCGATCCAGCTCGGTCTTGCGATCCTGACGGAAGCGGGCCTTTCCTTCCTCGGGCTCGGCATGGCACCGCCGGCACCAAGCTGGGGGCGGATGCTGGCGGATTCACAGACCTATCTCGGTCTCGCGCCCTGGCTCGCCATTCTGCCCGGCCTTTCCATCGCGCTGGCCGTCTTTGGTCTCAACATGCTGGGCGATGGCCTGCGCGATGTGATCGATCCGCGTGCCGAGAGCGGATGAGCCTGCCCTTTCCTTCGCCCTTTCCCTTTTGCATTCGAAGAAGACCATTGCCATGGACGATCTGATTTCCCTTTCCATCAAGGACCTGTTGCAGCATTACGAGGCCGGCACGCTTTCCCCCTTCGAATACTGGCAGGCGGTTGAAAAGCGCATCGACGCCTTCGAACCGCATGTGCAGGCGCTTTATGCCTATGATCCCGAAGAAGCCCGCAGGCAGGCGGCGGAGTCCACCGAACGCTGGGCGCGTCGCGCGCCGCTTGGCCCGCTTGATGGCATTCCGGTTTCGGTGAAGGAACTGGTGGCGACGAAGGGCGTGCCGGTGCCGCTCGGCACCGCGGCGACGGAGAAGGTGCCGGCCACCGAAGATGCGCCGGCCGCCGCACGGCTGCGGGAAGACGGTGCGGTGATCTTCGCCAAGACCACCTGCCCGGATTACGGCATGTTGTCCTCCGGCCTGTCGAGCTTTCACAACCTTTCCCGCAACCCGTGGAAGCTTTCGGAAAATCCGGGCGGTTCGAGTGCCGGTGCGGCCTCTGCCGGGGCAGCGGGCTTCGGGCCGCTGCATATCGGCACGGATATCGGCGGTTCGGTCAGGCTTCCCGCCGGCTGGACCGGTCTTTTCGGTTTCAAGCCCAGCCAGGGTCGCATTCCCGTCGATCCCTATTATCCCGGTCGCTGCGCCGGGCCAATGACGCGCACGGTGGAAGATGCGGCGTGGTCGATGTTTACGCTTGCCCGGCCCGACTGGCGCGACGCCACCAGCCTGCCGCCGGAAGAGATCGACTGGACCGACCTTTCCACCAATGTGCGCGGCCTGAAGATCGGCCTGATGCTGGAGCCGGGCTGCGGTCTGCCGCTGGACCCTGAGGTGCGTGAAGCGGTGGAGAAGGCAGCGCTTCGCTTCGAAAAGGCCGGCGCCATCATCATTCCCGTCGATCCCGTTCTGACGCGCGAGATGCTCGACGGTCTCGACAAGTTCTGGCGGGCTAAGTTCTGGGGCGATATCGAGGGACTTTCCGACGAACGCAAGGCGTCAATCCTGCCCTATATTCTCGACTGGGCGCGCGGCGGGGCGGATGTGACCGGCGTCGAGGCAGCACGCGGTTTCAACCGTATGCTGGAGATGCGCCGGGCGGCTAGCGTGCTCTTTACCAGCATTGATGCGCTGCTGTCGCCGGTCAATCCCATCGTGTCCTACCCGGCGGACTGGGCCTCGCCCACCAACGATCCGGCGCTGCCCTTCGAACATATCGCCTACACCGTACCGTGGAATATGTCGGATCAGCCGGCGGCGTCCATCAATTGCGGTTTCTCCAAATCCGGCATGCCCATCGGTCTGCAGATCGTCGGTCCGCGTTTTGCGGATCTTGCGGTTCTCCAGCTTTCGCGTCTTTACGAAAGCTGGGGCGGTGGGGTGAAGACCTGGCCGGAACCGCCGGTTGCCTGAGGGGCTGCGGCTTTCTGTCACTCTGGCGGAACCGGAACGCCGATGAAACGTTTCGTTCCCATGGACAAAGGAGATTACCATGGCATCTGAAAACGACCTTCAGCAGCAGCTTGAGCAAATCCGCAAGGATGTGGCCGCGCTTGCCGAGACGATTGCGGCGCTTGCCGCCGGCAAGGCAGAGGAAGTGAAGGCGCAGGCCTACAGGGCGGGTAACGACGCGGCCGAGGCTTCGGTGCATGCGCTCGACGCGGCTCGCGACCAGGTTTGCGCCGTCCAGTCCGATCTTGAAGAGCGTATCCGGGCGAAGCCTCTCAAGGCGCTCGGAATTGCCGCCGGTCTCGGCTTCGTTCTGGCTGTGCTGACGCGGCGGGCATGATGGCCGATCTCTCGCGCCTTCTCGTTTCCGCCATGTCCCGCGATTATGGCGCGCTCGCCCGCCAGACGGGCCGCAACGCCGTACTCTATGCCGTTGTGGCCGTCTTGCTGCTGACGGCCTACGTCACCGGACTTGCGGCGCTCGCCATCTATCTCACGGAAATTGCCGGGGCGGCCATTGCTCTTTTGAGCATTGCCATCGGTGCGCTGGCGGCAGCCCTTGCCGTGCTGGCGGTGGTTATTTCGGCCAACCGGCGCGAACGCGAGCTGCAGCTTCTGCGCGAACAGCTTTTGCAGGAGCAGGCGTCCCGGCCGGGCAACCTTACCGGTTCGCTGCTTTCCATTCTGCCGGTGTTGACGCGGGGAAGCCCGTTCGTTTCGGTTTTTGTTGCCGCGCTGACGGCTTTTGCCGCCGGCTTTGCCGCGACATCGAAACGGAAGTAAGGGTGACAGGAATAAAAGGATCTCGGCGGCTTTTCAGCCGCCGAGTGCGCGTACAGTAACCGACGCGGCTTCCGAATCCGGTCCGAACTCGCCCTCTCCGGAAATACCGAGCAGTTCCTGCAGGCGGTTACGGGCCCGGCTGACGCGGCTCTTGATGGTGCCAACGGCGCAGCCACACACATCTGCCGCTTCCTCATAGGCAAAGCCCGCCGCACCCACGAGAAGGATCGCTTCGCGCTGGTCTTCCGGCAACTGGTCGAGCGCGCTTTTGAAATCGGCGAGATCCATATGGCCGTATTGCTCGGGATGGGTGGCGAGCGTGCTGGAAAACACGCCGTCCGTATCCTGAACCTCGCGACCGCGCTTGCGCATCTGGCTGTAGAACTCGTTGCGCAGAATGGTGAAGAGCCACGCCTTCATGTTGGTGCCCGGCGTGAAGCTGGCCTGGTTGGCCCAGGCCTTCATGATCGTGTCCTGCACCAGATCGTCGGCGCGGTCCTGCCGTCCGCTCAGCGAAACGGCGAAGGCGCGCAGGTTGGGCAGGGTTGCCAAAAGCGTGCGCTTGAAGCTCCGGTCGTCTTCTTTGCCCTTTTCCGTCATGTCTTTTCCGTCGGCTGGGCTTTGCGTTCGGCTGCATCGAGCCGTTCGAGGAGGTCGAGGAACCGGTCGGGAATGGCCTCTTCCTGAAGTGCACCGTAATAGTCGCGCAACTTTCGTGAGATGGAGGCATTCGGATCAAGGCCGGTGAAGCCGGCATGACTGCCTTCGGCTTCCGTTGGGTGTCCGGGCTTCTTGCTTGTTTCTGTCATCATTCAATCCGCATTTCACGTCGCTTTCGAAACGTGCCTTCTTAAAAAAAGTTCCACGCGTCCGGAACTTTTTTTCCGGCCCTGCGTTCTGGTTTCCGACATCTAGCATGCCGGATGAAAGGAAATCGCATGTCGCTCACTGCCCGCGTTGCCTCCCATCTTCCCTATCTGCGTCGCTATGCGCGCGCCGTGACGGGTTCCCAGACATCGGGAGACGCCTATGTGGCCGCCGTTCTGGAAGCGTTGATCGCGGATCTTTCGATCTTTCCCGAAACATCCGGAGATCGTGTTTCCCTCTACAAACTCTTCGTCGCGCTGTTCGGTTCCGTCAATGTGGAGATCGTTCCGCAGGAAACGCCTTATGCCTGGGAGCGGCGGGCGATCGACAATCTCTCGGTGTTGCCGACCCAGGCGCGCCACGCTTTCCTGCTTGCCTCCGTCGAAGGCTTCTCTATGCCGGAAGTGGCCGAGATCCTGAGCGTGGATGAAGGCCGCGTGCGGGTGCTGCTCAACGACGCCTCGCAGGAGATTTCCCGCCAGGTGGCAACGGACATCATGATTATCGAGGATGAGCCGCTGATTGCCCTCGACATCGAACAGATGGTGCTCGATATCGGTCACCGTGTGACTGGCATCGCCCGTACCCAAAAAGAAGCGGTGGCGCTTTTTGCCAAGACGAAGCCCAAGATGATTCTCGCCGATATCCAGTTGGCTGACGGCAGTTCCGGCATCGATGCGGTGAACGAAATTCTCGCGAGCGCCAGCGTTCCCGTGATCTTCATCACCGCCTTCCCGGAACGGCTCCTGACCGGTGAACGACCGGAGCCGGCCTTCCTCGTGACCAAGCCGTTCAATCCGGACATGGTCAAGGCGCTGATCAGTCAGGCGCTGTTCTTCAATGAGGCGGTGAAGGAAGAGGCTGCCTGATCTTCAACCGACGGAACGATTGAGCTGGCAAGGCGTTATACCTCCATCAAACCCGGAAGGAGCGTATCATGCTTTACTACTCTCTCGTTTTTCTGATTGTGGCGCTGGTTGCCGGCGTTCTCGGTTTCGGCGGTATTGCCGGTGCAGCCGCCGGTATCGCGAAGATCCTGTTCTTTGTGTTCCTCGTGCTTCTGGTCCTGTCGGTGATCGCCGGCCGGTTCAGAAAGGTTTAACGCTACGGCGGCAGGATCGCCGGAAATATGTGAGGCGGACGGAAGGTGCGTTGTGCACCTTCCGTCTGTGTTCGAAGAGTAGTTCAGCGGAGATCGGGCATGTCAGAAGGGCTGATATGGACCAAGCCCTTTCCAAGGGAAGACAGGCTCAGGGAATATGTGATTCCCGGTCTGGTTGATCTCAAGTTGTGTTTTATCGTGCAGGGTCCTTCGGGCGATATTGTTTATATCGCCAATGTTCCTTCTCCCTGGCGGCTGGCCTTTGACGGCGAACCGGACATGGCCGGCATTTTCGGGCTCGAAATTGCCGAACGCCTGGCACGCGCCAAGGATCGGCTGGTTGCGGTCGGGGACCGTGCTGTGGTCGAAATCATGGCCGGTGCCGAGCAGATTTTCGAATTTCGCATCCAGGCTGTCGCGGCCGGCGACGACGAGGTGCACCATTTGACGACGCTGGTGGATCGTTCCGATGAGCGCCATCGCGAACGCCTGTTGAAAGCGTTGCTGCGCGAGGTAAGCCACCGCTCGAAGAACCTGCTTGCCATTATCCAGAGCCTTGCGCTTCAGACGGCGCGCCACTCCCGTTCGCTGGATTTCTTTCTGCAGAAATTTCGTGGACGGCTCTATTCACTGGCGCAATCGCAGGATCTCATCACGGATTCAAGCTGGCGTGGTGCCGGTCTTTTCTCGCTCATACGCCAGCAGACGGAAAAATATCTGCCTGAAAACAGCGATCTCGTGCAGATAGAGGGCGAGGACCTGATGCTGACGCCGAACGCGGCACTGCATATCGGGCTGGCCCTGCACGAACTGGTGGTCAATGCCGTCATTCATGGCGGGCTGCTGGTCAACGGCAAGCCCGTTGTCGTCACCTGTCGCCAGCTCGAGACGGAGGACGGGGCGAGCATCGAGATCGTCTGGGAGGAGCCGCTTTCGCCGGCGGCGCGACTGGCGCTGGAAAACAGCGAGGCGCATTTCGGCAGCACCGTTCTGGAACGCGTTGTGCCGGCTTCGGTCAACGGCAAGGCGGAATACAATGTTGGCGGCGAGCTTATTCGCTACGTCATTTGTTTTCCGGTCGAGGCGGCGGAATAGATCTGCTTTCAGCACATGAAAATGGCGGCTTAAAGCCGCCATTTCTGTCTGTAAAAGGCTGTCGGTTTCAACGCTTCAGCATGCGCGGGTCGAGTGCATCGCGCACGGCGTCGCCAAGGTAGTTGACGCTCAGAACCGTCAGTGAGATTGCCAGACCCGGCCATATGACGCGGGACGGGTTGATCTGCAGGAAGTTCGCGCCATCGAACAGCAGGCGGCCCCAGGTCGGGAAATCCGAGGGGAAGCCAAGACCGAGGAAGGACAGCGCCGATTCCGTGATGATGGCCGATGCGATGCCGAGCGTTGCCGACACCATGATCGAACTCATGACATTCGGCAGGATGTGACGCAGCACGATGCGCCATTCCCGCATGCCGCTGGACTTCGCCGCCAGAATGAATTCCTGGCTTTTGACCGCCAGCACATCGCCGCGCACAATGCGCGCCGTGTGCATCCAGCTCGTGATCCCGATGACGAAGACGATCAGGATGAAAATGCCGGTTTCCGGACCGAAGGCGGCCCTGAGCGTATCGCGAAACAGCATGATGATGACGAGGAGTAGCGGCAGCAGCGGCAGCGCCAGAAACAGATCGGTGAGCCGCATCAGCGGACCGTCGAGCTTCTTGATGTAGCCGGAAATGACGCCGACCAGCGTGCCGAGAACCAGTGACAAGAGCATGGCGGTGATGCCGACGGCGAGCGAGATGCGCCCGCCGGCGAGGATCTGCGCCAGCATGTCATGGCCAAGATTGTCCGTGCCAAGCGGATGCAGGACGCTCGGTCCCTGGTTCTTGGCGCGGATATCGATCTTGTTGGGGTCGATCGTGTGGATATAGGGACCCACGAAGACTGCAAGAACGATGAAGATGAACACGCAGAGGCCGATGAGGCCGCCGGTATGCTTGCGGAACTGGCCCCATATCTCGCGGGTGAGGGAGCGCGCCGGCGGCTGCGGCGCGGCGGCGGTGGTCGCGTCAGTCATAGCGGATCCTCGGGTCGAGAATGCCGTAGAGAACGTCGGCAATCAGGTTGAAAAGCACGATCAGCACCGCGAAGATGAAAGTCAGCGTCTGCACCAGCGGAATGTCTGCTCCCTGGATCGCGGTGATGAGCAACTGCCCGAGACCGTTCACGCGAAAGATCTGCTCGGTGATGATGGCGCCGGAGAAGATCGTCGGCACGCCGAGTGCGATCACGGTTACGACCGGGATAAGGCTGTTGCGCAGAACGTGAACGAGAAGAATGATGTTTTCCTTCACGCCCTTGGCGCGGGCGGTGCGAACATAATCCTGGTTCAGGTTATCGAGCATCGAGGCGCGCACGAAGCGGGCGATCTGCGAAGTGTTGTAAAGCGTCAGCACGATGACCGGGAGCGCCATCTGCTTGATCTGGAACATCAGGCTCGCAAAGTCCGTGACCTGATGGTTGGTGTCGTAGACCGACGGGAACCATTGCAGCCATGAACTGAAGATGACGATGAGCACCACGCCGGTGAAGAAGGTGGGCACTGAGAAGCCGACCATCGAGACGAAGGTGCCGATCTGGTCGAAGATCGAATATTGCTTGTAGGCCGATATGACGCCGATCGGGATCGAGATGATGACGGCGAGCAGGTAGGACAGGCCGACAACCCACAGCGTCTGCGGCAGGCGCTCCACGATGAGATCAACCACGGGCGAGCGGGTTGCCCAGGAGAGGATGCGCATGCGGCTGCCATCGCCGATCTGCCAGCCGGTCATCTTTTCCAGCAGGTTGAGCGGCTCGTTGATGAAGAATTGCTGCATCCACAGCAGGTAGCGGATGAAAAAGGGCTGATCCAGACCCAGCGAAGCCCGGATCTGTTCGCGCACTTCCGGCGGAATTGTCAGCGGGAGTTCACCCGTCGGGTCGTTCGGGGCAAGATCCAGCAGCGCGAAGATGATGAAACTGATGACGAGCAGCGTCGGTATTGCAAACAAAAGCCGTCGCAGCGTGTAATTGAACATGAACGCCTCCTGATCGGCAAAAATCGAATGCGAAAATGCCGGGCTCCCCGTCGGGAGAGCCCGGCATCCGGCATCTTACTTCTTGCGGGACCAGTCAGCGGCGTTCCACAGTTCGGAATCCCAGGCGTTCATGTTCACACCGGCGAGGGTGTTCGAGATCGCGGAGGGTTGACCACGGTGGATGAGCGGGATGTGCGCGCCTTCTGCGGTCAGCATGTCGTTGGCCTTCTTGGCCAGTTCGGCACGCTTGGCGAGGTCGCCGGTCTTGGCCAGTTCAGCGACGATCTTGTCGTAATCCGGGTTGCAATAACGCGGAATGTTCTGGCCCTGCCAGCCGTTGGCGGGCGACGGGATCTTGTCGCAGAGCCATTCTGCCAGGTACTTTTCAGGATCGGTGCCGTCGAAGTTGTTGGTGTACATTTCAACGTCGGCATAGAATTTCTGGAAGGTGTCGGGGCTGGCCGGATCACCGCCGAAGAAGACGGACGCGGCAACGTTGCGCAGTTCGGATGCAACGCCGATCTGCTGCCACCAGTCCTTGACGAGCGCCTGCGTGCCCTGACGGACCGAGTTGGTCGAGGTCTGGTAGAGGAAGGAAAGTTTCACGCCATCCTTGGCGCGAATGCCGTCCGAACCCTTCTTCCAGCCGGCTTCGTCGAGCAGCTTGTTGGCGCCGTCGATGTCCTGCTTCAGGCACCAGTCATTGGTCGTGGAAATGTAGATATCCGGGGCCGGAACGATGTTGCAGGTCGGCTTGCCGGCTTCGCCGTAACCGACTTCATCGATGACTTCGCGGTCGATGGCCATCGACAGGGCCTTGCGCACGGCCGGGTCCTTGAGCGCCGGATGCGGGCCGGCCTCCTTGGTGGAGCGCTTGTCGCCGAGCGCCGGGTCCGGATTGAACCAGTTGAGGTTGATACGTTCGACCTGCGTGCCGAATGCGGTTTCGATCTTGCCCTTGCCCTTGGCGATCATGGTGGCGAGCACTTCCGGCTCCACCTGCATGTTCCAAGCATAGTCGAATTCGCCGGTTTCGAGAACGGCGCGGGCGGCCGAGGGAGCGTCACCGCCGCCTTTGAGCGTCACGGAAGCGAAGGCCGGCTTGGCGGCATCGCGATAGTTCGGGTTGGCGACATAGGTCACCACGTCATTCGGCTTGAATTCCTTCACGACGAACGGACCGGTGCCGATGGGGCCGAAGTTGGCCGAGGTGCAGCCCGGAGCCTTGGCGCCGACGCAATCCTTGAACTGTGCCTTCTGAATGATCGGAGACTGGGCGCCGACGAAGGCGCTGTAGGGGTAGTATTTCGGCTCGGTGAAGGTGACTTTGACCGTAGTGGGGTCGAGCGCTTCGACGGACTTCACGCCCTCATACTGGGCCTTCTGCGCGCAGCCGCCATCGGGCGCGGTGCAGTACTGCCAGGTAAAGATCACGTCTTCTGCCGTAAAGGGCGTGCCGTCCGACCACTTGACGCCCGGCTTCAGCTTCCAGGTGATGCTCGTCATGTCTTTGGCCACGCCGCCATTGTCGACGGTCGGAATTTCGGTCACGAGCCAGGGCGTCAGAGTGCCGGTCTGGTCGTAGCGGGCGAGTGGTTCAATCGTCAGCGAGGAACTGTAGATTTCCTTGGTGCCGCCGGACAGATAGGGATTGAGGGTGGAAACGGCCTGCCAGAACAGGATCTTCAGATCGCCGTCGGTCGCGCGTTCGGCATTGGCCGCAGTGCCGGCGAGCGCCAGCGCGGCGGCCGTGCTTGCCAGAAATACCGTAAGTTTCTTCATACGTTTTCCCCTTGATGTGGGTGCGGCGAACGGTGCACTTTGCAATGCCCGGCCTCATCGACCCCGGATTTTCTTATCGCTTTGGATGTCGTTCAAAAACTTTTCCAACAGGCTTTACGACGCTTCCGGCGATTGCAACCGGGCAGCGCGCCGGAAACTTTCCGTAATTGTATAGTCTTGTCAAGCTGTTGTTTTGCAGGAATTTTTTGCGGCTTCGCATGAGTTGCAGGAAAGTTTTCGCAAAGTTGACATTTCAGTCAACGCGGTCGAAGTGCCGAAAATTTACGCCATCTAAACATAGGCCTATTTTTCGTTCAAGGGTCAAAATCGCAGCTTGCAAAACGGTTGAAACCTATCCCAATATACCGGCTTCGCCGTCTACCCGATGCCTGGAGAATGCCTGATATGCCGATTCTGAACCGTGTGAACGAAATGCAGGAAGAAGTCGCCGGCTGGCGCCGCAAGCTGCATGAAACGCCGGAACTGCTTTACGATCTGACGGAGACGTCGCGTTTTGTGGCCGAGCGTCTGGCCGAATTCGGCGTTGACCAGATCGATACCGGCATCGGCCGCACGGGCGTTGTCGCCATAATCAAGGGTCGTCTGGGCGATGGGCCGACCATCGGCATGCGTGCCGACATGGATGCGCTGCCGATCAACGAGACGAGTGGCAAGCCCTGGGCTTCCAAGAATCCTGGCAAGGCCCATTCCTGTGGTCATGATGGCCACACGGCCATGCTGCTCGGCGCGGCCAAGTATCTGGCGGAAACGCGTAATTTTTCCGGTTCCGTGGCGCTGATCTTCCAGCCCGCCGAAGAAGGCGGTGCAGGCGCGAAGGCCATGATCGATGATGGCCTGATGAAGAATTACGGCATTACCGAGGTCTATGGCATGCACAATTCGCCGGGCATGCCGGTCGGCCAGTTCGCTTCGCGACCCGGTTCCGTCATGGCGGCCTCCGATACGTTCGAGATTGTCGTAACCGGTCGTGGCGGCCATGCCTCGGCACCGCATACGACGATCGATCCGGTTCTTGCCTCTGCCCATGTCATCGTGGCGTTGCAGAGCATCGTATCGCGCGAGACCGACCCGCTGAAATCGTTGGTGATTACCGTCACCACGACCCATGGCGGCGATGCCTATAATGTGATCCCCAACGAAGTGCGGCTGACGGGGACGGTGCGCACGCTTCTGCCGGAGACCCGTGATTTCGCTGAAAAGCGTCTGGTGGAAGTTGCCAGCGCCGCCGCCTCTCTTTGCGGTGCGACGGCGAAAGTGAATTATGTGCGCGGCTATCCCGTGACCTTCAACCACGAACAGCAGACCGAGTTTGCGGTTGACGTTGCCCGCAAGGTGGCTGGCGAGACGGCCGTGAACGACAACATGGCGCCGGTCATGGGCGCGGAAGATTTCTCCTACATGCTGGAAGCAAAGCCGGGCGCGTTCCTGTTCCTCGGCAATGGTGACACGCCCGTCCTGCATCACTCGTCCTATGATTTCAACGACGAAGCGATCCCCTATGGCATCAGCTATTGGGTGACGCTGGCCGAGACGAAGCTGGCCGCCTGAAGCGATCCGACGTGAACATATAGAAAAAAGGGGAAAAAATGGCGTCTGGAACGATCGGCAGCGGGGCCGCAGAGCCCGTTCTCTCGGTCAAGGGGCTGACCACGTCCTTCCGCTCCGGTGACGGGTGGAAGAGCGTGGTACGGGATATGAGCTTCGATGTCGCTCCGAGGGAAACGGTGGCCATCGTCGGCGAATCCGGTTCCGGCAAGAGCGTTACGTCGCTGTCGATCATGCGGCTTCTTCAAAAGAACGTGAGCCGCATCGAAGGTTCGGTCAAGCTTGCGGGCCGCGAGCTTCTGACGCTTTCCGAGGAAGAGATGCGGCATGTCCGTGGCAAGGACATTTCGATGATCTTCCAGGAGCCGATGACCTCGCTCAACCCGATCTTCCCGATCGGCAAGCAGATTGCCGAGGCGCTGACCTGCCATCAGGATATCAGCTTCAAGGACGCCAAGGCGGAGGTGCTGCGCCTTCTGGAGAAAGTGCGGATTCCCAATGCCAAGGGCCGTTTCGACGAATATCCGCACCAGTTTTCCGGCGGCATGCGCCAGCGCGTGATGATCGCCATGGCGCTGGCCTCCAAGCCCAGGCTTCTCATCGCCGACGAACCCACGACGGCGCTTGACGTGACGATCCAGGGCCAGATCCTCGACCTCATCAAGCAGTTGCAGGAAGAGGAGGGGATGGCGGTGCTCTTCATCACCCACGACATGGGTGTGGTGGCGGAAGTGGCCGATCGCACCATCGTAATGTTCCGCGGTGATGTGGTGGAAACCGGCACGACGGACGACATCTTCAATCGTGGCCATCACCCTTATACGCGAGCGCTTTTGTCCGCCGTACCGAAGCTCGGGTCCATGAAGGGCGAGAAGGCCCCGCTGCGCTTTCCCATCGTCGATGTTGCGACGGGCTCGATGAGCGAAGCAAAGCCGGTGCTCACCACGATTTCCGCGACGACGCCGATTGTCGAGGTCAAGAACCTCACTACCCGCTTCACGATCCGTTCAGGTCTGCTCGGCCGCCCCTCGGGCGCGGTCCATGCGGTGGAGGATGTGTCCTTCAGCCTGTCGCCGGGTGAAACCCTTTCGCTGGTCGGCGAATCCGGCTGCGGAAAATCCACGACCGGTCGGTCCATCACCCGCCTCATCGAGCCGACGAGCGGTTATGTGAATGTTGACGGGTTCGATACGCTGACGCTGGGCAAGGCCGAACTGCGCACCATGCGCCGGTCGATCCAGATGATCTTTCAGGACCCCTTCGCCAGCCTCAATCCGCGCATGACCGTGGGGTCGGCGGTGATGGAACCGTTCATCGAACACGGACTGGGTTCCAAATCCGATGCGCGCGACAAGGCGGCGGACCTGTTGAAGAAGGTCGGGCTTTCCGGCGACATGATGAAGCGCTATCCGCATGAATTCTCCGGCGGCCAGCGCCAGCGCGTGGCGATTGCCCGCTCGCTGATGCTCGATCCCAAGGTGATCGTGGCGGACGAGGCGGTTTCGGCGCTCGATGTCTCGATCAAGGCGCAGGTGTGCAACCTGTTGATGGACCTGCAGGAAAGCCTGAACCTCGCCTATCTCTTCATCAGCCACGACATGGCGGTGGTGGAGCGGGTGAGCCATCGTGTTGCCGTCATGTATCTCGGTGAGATCGTCGAGATCGGGCCGCGCGAGGCGCTGTTTGAAAACCCGCAGCATCCCTATACCCGCAAGCTGATGGCGGCCGTTCCGGTGCCCGACCCGGCCCGCCGCCATCTGCGCCGCAACCTGTCGACCGACGAGATCAAGAGCCCCATTCGCCCGGTCGGCTACGTGGCCCCCAAGCGCAGCTATATCGAGATTTCGCCCGGTCATCTTGTGCAGGTCACGGAGGGCGAGGCGGCCCTTGCCGCCTGATCCCTCATGCGCGTTGCCCTTTACCAGATGCAGGCGACGCCCGGAGCGGTGGCGGATAATCTTGCTCGTATCGAGCAGGCGGTCTTCGCCGCGTCAATCATGGGCGCGGCGCTTCTCGTCACGCCGGAAATGTCGGTCACCGGCTATGCGCTGGGTGCGGAGACCGCGTCTTTTGCCGAGCCTGCGGATGGGCCGATATTGGCCCGGTTGGAGGCGATGGCCGCCGCCCGCAATATTGCGGTCGTCGCGGGTTTTCCCGAGCGATTGGGTGACGCCATTTATAACAGCGCCGCGCTGGTGCGGCCGGACGGGACGATTGAAGTCTACCGCAAGTGCCACCTTTACGGCGCTCTGGAGCGCGAAGCCTTCCGGGCATCGGACACGCCGCCGGCTGTTTTCCAGATCGGTGGGCTGAAGGCGGCAATGGTCATCTGCTACGATGTCGAATTTCCTGAATTCGTGCGGTCTGCTGCCTTGGCCGGAGCTGAGTTGCTGATCGTGCCGACGGCGCTGGCGGCCTCCGAGGCCAATCGCATGATTCCGGACAGGATCGTGCCGGCCCGGGCGCTGGAGAACCAGATGTTCGTGATTTACGCCGATCTCTGCGGCAGCGATGGTGTGCTCGATTATGAGGGGCATTCCGTGATCTGTTCGCCGGATGGCGCCCATCTCGCCCGCGCGGGGCGGGGAGAAGCACTCATTACGGTCGATCTCGACCGCAACCTTTATGCGTCATCCATGGCGGAACTGCCTTATCTTGCCGAGCGCCGGCCCGAACTCTACGGCGCCGTTGTCGGGAAGCGGGTCTGACAGGGCCGGTTCAATCGCTTGTGAGCGATCCCGCGTTGCTTTCGCGCGGCTTCGTCGTTAAGGCCGGTTGCGATGCAACGGCGGGAGAATGGCATGAGCGGTGACGAGCGTACTGGCGACAGCCATCGCTTTTCCGATATTCTCGTTTCGCTGGCCATGGACGAGACGCGCGAGCGCGTCTCCGTCGGGGATCTGTTCGAGCGTCTGGGTGACCGCGCTTTCGGCGCGTTGATGCTGGCCTTCGCGCTTCCGAATATCGTGCCGACGCCGCCCGGCACCTCGGCGATCACCGGCACGCCGCTTGTCTTTCTTTCGGCCCGGCTGGCGCTTGGCCTGTCGCCCTGGCTTCCCGGCTTCATCACCCGCCGTTCCATGGCGCGGACGGATTTCGCCGTGGTCGTCAACCGCATATCGCCCTGGCTGGCGCGGGCGGAGCGGATGCTGATACCGCGTTTCGGCGTGCTGACGGGCGAGCCGGTGGATTATCTGGCGGGTCTCGTCTGTTTCGTGCTGGCTGTGGTGCTGGCCCTGCCCATTCCGCTCGCCAATATCCTGCCGGCCATTTCGATCTGTCTTTTCGCGCTCGGGCTGATCGAAAAGGACGGGCTGTTCACGTTGGCCGGGTTCGCCGTGGCGGTGGTTTCCATGATCGTGGCCGGAGGGGTTATCTTCGCCTTCTTCAAGGCAGCGGTTTTCCTGATCGGCGGCGTCTTCGTCTGAAAGCCTTGCCGCGTGCGGCCTGCCTTCCTAAATCAGTTTCACGATCATCCGGAGACGACCCTCATGATTTTCGACTCGGCCAGGCTTGCCCTCGTCAATCTTCTTGCGCCTGAAACGCGCTCGGCCTTCTGGAAATCGCTGGGGCTGACGATCCTCATTCTGATCGCGCTGTGGATTTCGCTGCGCGAAACCTTCGTCTACTGGGTTCTGCCGATGCTGCAGACCTTCATTCCCGATCTGCCGGAATGGGCTGGCTGGTTCGGTTTTGTCGTCGCCATTCTTGCCAGCCTCGGGCTGGCGCTGGCGCTGGCGTTGCTGATTGCGCCGGTGACGGCGCTGGTGGCCGGCGTCTTTCTCGATGACGTGGCCGAGGTGATCGAAAAGCGCGATTTTCCCGAGGATCCGCCGGGCCGGGCCATGCCACTTGGCGAGGCCATCGTCGCTTCGCTGAAATTTCTCGGCGTCGTCATTGTCGGCAACATCGTGGCGCTCTTCCTGCTGCTCGTGCCGGGCATCAACATCATCGCCTTCTTTCTGGTGAACGGCTATCTGCTAGGGCGTGAGTTCTTCGAGTTTGCCGCCATGCGCTTCCGCACGCCGGCGGAGGCACGGGAGTTCCGGGCGAAGAACTCGGCCATCGTCTTCACCGCCGGTCTGGTGATTGCCGCCTTCCTCGCCATTCCCTTCGTCAACCTCATGACACCGCTGTTTGCGGCCGGGTTGATGGTGCATCTGCACAAGCGGCTTTCCCGGCGCGATGCCGTCATGGCCAGCGTCCGTCAGGCGTCGACCGGGGTTTAGTCGATCATCTGCGGCGGCAGTTCCACGAGCGGGGCCGGCACGTCGCAGGTCTTTTCCGGCGATTTGCAGAGATCGGCGATCACGCATTTTTCGCATTCGGGCTTGCGCGCCTTGCAGCAGTAGCGCCCGTGCAGAATGAGCCAGTGGTGGGCGTGGAAAAGATAGTCCTCGGGAATGATCGCCAGCATTTTCTGCTCCACCTCGTCCGGGGTCTTGCCCGGCGCCAGACAGAGCCGGTTGGCGATGCGCAGGATGTGGGTATCGACAGCGAGGGTCGGTATCCCGAAAGCCATGGACATCACGACGTTCGCCGTCTTGCGTCCAACGCCCGGCAAGGTCACCAGTTCCTCCCGGGTTTTGGGCACCTCGCCATTGAAATCGGTTATGAGCTTTTCCGAAAGGGCGATGACGTTCTTTGCCTTGTTGCGGAAGAGCCCGATGGTCTTGATGTAGTCGCGCAGCTTTTCCTCACCCAGCGCCAGCATCTTTTCCGGCGTATCGGCCACCTTGAACAGTTCCTTCGTCGCCCTGTTGACGCCGGCATCGGTGGCCTGCGCCGAAAGCGCCACGGCCACCAGCAACGTGAAAGGATTGGTGTGGGCAAGCTCGCCCTTCGGCTCCGGCCGCTGGATCGAGAAGCGGCGGAAGATTTCGCGCAGGTCTGCCTCGCTGTAGGGCGATTTGAACTTGCGCTTGCGGGGCGTGGTCTTGGCAGGCTTGGTGGGCATGGGAAACTCTGTCCGTGGATGGGCGCAAGAATCGGGTGGCAAAGCCCGGCGCATCGTGGTCCTCTGCGTTACAAAGGAGAATGACGATGCTTGTCAATGCCGTATCCGCGACCGACATCACGCCCGAAGGCAGCGATTACGAGACCGTGCGCCGGGTGATCGAGATGATTACCAATGATTACCGCGAGCAACCGTCGCTGGAAACCATTGCCGAACGGCTCGGACAGTCACCGACGCAGTTGCAGAAGGTGTTCACGCGCTGGGCGGGCCTGTCGCCCAAGGCCTTTCTTCAGGCGGTGACGCTCGATCACGCCAAACGTCTGCTCGGGCAGGAGCGGCTGCCCCTGCTCGAAACATCGTTCGAGGTCGGCCTCTCCGGTCCCGGTCGCCTGCACGATCTTTTCGTCACGCATGAGGCCATGTCACCCGGCGAGTGGAAGGCGCGCGGTGGTGGTCTGACGATCCGCTACGGCTTTCATCCTTCGCCCTTCGGTCTGGCGCTGGTCATGATCACGGAACGCGGCCTTGCCGGCCTTGCCTTTGCCGATCTCGGCGGTGAACGTGCCTGTTACGAGGACATGGCGCAGCGCTGGCCCAATGCCACCTATGTGGAAGACAGTGCCGCGACCGCGCCCTATGCCGCCCATATTTTCGATCCCGGCAAATGGTCGTGCGAACAGCCGCTCCGGGTAGTGCTGATCGGCACGGATTTTCAGGTCCGGGTGTGGGAAAGCCTGTTGAAGATCCCGCTTGGCAAGGCCGTCACCTATTCCGACCTCGCGCGGGATATCGGCCAGCCGACGGCCAGCCGGGCGGTGGGGGCGGCGGTCGGACGAAACCCCATTTCCTTCGTCGTGCCGTGCCATCGCGCGCTTGGAAAGAGCGGTGCTTTGACCGGCTATCACTGGGGCCTGACCCGCAAGCGGGCCATGCTTGGCTGGGAAGCCGCTCAAATGTCCTGATCGGGCCAAATTCCTTGACGACGCGCGGCAGGCGGGGAATAGTCGGCCTCCAAAATGGCAGGAACAGAGGAAAGCCCCCATGACGTCCAAGCTTGACCAGCTCCGCGCGATCACGACCGTCGTTGCCGATACCGGCGATATCGAAGCTGTCGCCCGTCTGAAGCCGGTGGATTGCACGACCAATCCCACCATCGTGCTCAAGGCATTGCAGACGCCGGCTTTTGAAGAGACCTTTGCCGAGGCGGTGAAGTGGGGCAAGAGCCAGGGCGGCTCGTCCGAAGCGGTCACCGCCGCGGTGGCCGACCGTCTGGCGATTTCCGTTGGTGCGGCGCTTGCCGCCCTCGTTCCGGGCCGCGTCTCGACTGAAGTAGACGCCGATCTCTCCTTCGATACGGCCGCCTCCGTCGCCAAGGCGCATCAGATCATCGCCGCCTATCAGGCGCGCGGCATCGGGCGCGAGCGTATCCTCATCAAGCTTGCCTCGACGTGGGAAGGCATCCGCGCGGCGGAAGTACTGCAGAAGGAAGGTATCGACTGCAATCTGACGCTGCTCTTCTCCAAGGCCCAGGCCATTGCCTGTGCAGAGGCCGGCGCCTTCCTCATCTCGCCCTTCGTCGGCCGCATTCTCGACTGGTACAAGAAGACGACCGGCGAAACCTATACGGCTGAAACCGATCCGGGTGTTGTTTCGGTCCGTGCGATCTACAACTACTACAAGGCCAACGGCATCAAGACGGTGGTCATGGGCGCCTCCTTCCGCAATGCCGGCGAGATCGAGGCACTGGCCGGTTGCGACCGCCTGACGATCAGCCCTGCGCTGCTTGAGGAACTCGACAAGGATACGGGCACGCTGGCGCGGGTGCTGTCACCCGAAACGGTGACGCCGGAGCCGCTGGTTTCGCTGGACGAGAAAGCCTTCCGCTGGGCGCTTAACGAGGATGCGATGGCGACGGAAAAGCTTTCCGAAGGCATTCGCCTCTTCGCCAAGGATCTCGGCACGCTGCGCGACAAGGTGAAAGCTGCTCTCGCAGCCTGATCCGCATGCTCGTTTCCATTCGTCGCCATCCGGCCTTCTTTACCGCCATCATGACCGCCGCCATTGCGGCGGTCTTCCTGCTCTGGCAGGAGCGGACGATCATCCGGGCGCTTCTGGTGTGGAATCTGGCGATCCTCGTCTATCTCGCGGTCGTCTGGTCGCGCATGCTTACCTCGGGTGTCGAGCGGCTGAAGCGCCGCGCCGCCGATCTCGACTTTTCCGACTCCGTCATCCTTATCCTGTCCATTCTGGCCGCACTGGCGAGCCTCGTCGGCATCGCCTTCGAGGTCATCGGCTCCCGCGAGGGACCGATGGACGCGAAGATTATCGGCGCGACCTTTGCCATGGTCACGGTCCTTATGGCGTGGACCTTCCTGCACACGCTGTTCACCCTGCATTACGCCCATCGTTTCTATTCGGATGATGGCGATGGCGGCGGGCTGCTCTTTCCCGAACAGGAGGAAGAGCCCGGCTACTGGGACTTTCTTTATTTCGGTTTCACCATCGGCGTTGCGGCACAGACAGCGGATGTATCCGTCACTTCCACGCGCATGCGGCGCCTCGTGACGTTGCATTCGATCCTGTCGTTCCTGTTCAACACCACCATTCTGGCGCTGGCGATCAATATCGGCGCCAGTCTCGTTTGATGGTCAGGCCGCGACGATGGCCTTTGCCTGACGGTGAGCGACGATCCGGTTGCGGATGAAGGCGAGAATGAAGAGCCCGCTCATGACCAGAACGATGGTTGGGGCGGGGGCGCTGTCGATGAAGAAGCTGGCATAGATGCCGGTGAAGACGGCGAAGAGTGCGGCGGTCACCGCGGTCACCAGCATGCCGCCGAAGGTGCGGGCCACGAGGAAGGCGATGGAGCCGGGCGCGACCAGCAGGGCAATGGCCAGAATAATGCCAACCGATGTCAGTGCGCCGACAACGACGAGCGACAACACCACCAGCAGGCCGTAGTGCAGCAGGCCGACTTTCAGCCCGATGGCGCGGGCGTGGTGCGGATCGAAGGCGTGAACCATCAGATCCTTGCGCAGGATGAGCAGAAAGGCGGTGGCGGCAACCGCGATCGCCAACGCTTCCACCATGTCAGGTGCCGTAATGCCCAGCATGTCGCCGAACAGGATGTGGTCGAGATGGACGCCGCTCTGAACCTTGACGATCAGGACGACGCCGAGGCCGAACATGCCGGAAAAGACGATACCGAGCACCGTGTCTTCCTTGACGCGGCTGTTGTTCTTGATGAAGCCTGCCGAAATGGCGCAGACCATGCCGGCGGCGAAAGCACCGACCGCGAGAGGCAGGCCGGCGGCGTAGGCCAGTACCACGCCGGGCAACACGGCATGGGACACGGCGTCGCCCATCAGCGACCAGCCCTTCAGCACAAGATAGCAGGAGAGGAGCGCCATGGGCAGCGCAATCGCCAGCGTGATGATGAAGGCATTGCGCATGAAATCGACCTGCAATGGCAGGAGCAGCATGGAAATCGTGTCGTTCATGGTGTGTCGCCCGCGGCTGTAGCCTTGGCCCTTGCGCGGTTGGCAAGCATGCCGTGGCGTGGTGCGAAGATGAAGGCGGTCAGGAAGATCAGCGTTTGCAATACGACGATGATGCCGCCGGTGGCGCCATCGAGGAAGAAGCTGAGATAGGCACCTGTGAAGCTGGTGACGGCGCCGATGGCAAGCGACAGCCAGATGAGGCGGCCGAAACGGTCCGTCAGCAGATAGGCGGTGGCACCGGGTGTGACGACCATGGCGACGACGAGAAAGGCGCCAACCGTCTGCATGGCCGCGACCGTGGAGGCGGAGAGCAGTGTGAAGAACAGGATCTTCATGGCGCGCGGATGCAGGCCGATGGTGCGGGCATGGGTTTCATCGAAGAACACCGCCATCAGGTCCTTCCACTTGGCGGTCAGGATCGTCAGGCTGACCGCGCCGATAACGACGAGTTGCAGCGCATCCCCCGGCGAAATCGCCAGAATGTTGCCCATGACGATGGTCTGGATGCTGATCGAAACCGGCGAGATCGAGATCATGAACAGGCCGAGACCGAAGAAGGAGGAGAAAATCATGCCGATGATGGCATCTTCCTTCAGCTTGGTACGGCTGGAAAGATAAAGCATGAAGGCGGCGGCAAGACCGCCGGACACGAAGGCGCCGAGTGCCAGCGGCAGGCCGAACATGTAGGCGCCGGCCACGCCCGGAACGATGGAATGGGACAGCGCGTCGCCGATCAGCGACCAGCCTTTCAGCATGAGATAGGCTGACAGGAAGCCACAGACCGCGCCCGTGAGCGCCGAAACCAGCATGGCGTTGACCATGTAGCCATAGGCGAAGGGATCAAGAAGCGTCGCCATTGGCCTCGCCTTTCTTCTCCTGAAGCGCCAGCCGCTCGCCGCCATACAGCACGAAGGGGCGTTCGTCATCGGTGATGACCTTGACGCGGCGCGGGTCCTCGTCATCGTGCAGATCATGCCCGCCGAGAACGAAGTGACGAAGTGCGCCGCCGAAGGCCTTCTCCAGATTGGCTTCGGTGAAGGTCGTATCGGTGGGGCCGAAGGCGATGACCGTACCCTTCACGAAAACCGAGTAATCGCAGAAATGCGGTACGCTGCCGAGATCGTGGGTGGAGACGAGCATCACCTTGCCTTCGCGGCGCAGTTCCGTCAGCAGGGTGATGATCTGTTCTTCCGTGGTGAGATCGACGCCGGTGAAGGGCTCATCGAGCAGAATGACATCGCTTTCCTGAGCCAGCGCGCGGGCAAGAAAGACGCGCTTCTTCTGTCCGCCGGACAATTCGCCGATCTGGCGCTTGCGGAAATCGCTCATATTGACGCGGGCCAGCGCATCGTCCACCGCCTTGCGGTCGCGGCGGCCGGGAATGCGCAGGAAATTCATGTGGCCGTAGCGGCCCATCATCACCACGTCTTCAACCAGAATGGGAAAGTTCCAGTCTACTTCCTCGCTTTGCGGCACATAGGCCACGAGGTTACGCGAAAGCGCCTTGCGAGCCGGCATGTCCAGAATGGTAATCTTGCCGGCCGAGGGTGTCTGGAAACCCATGATGGCCTTGAACAGCGTGGATTTGCCGGCGCCGTTCACCCCGATCAGCGCGGCGATGGAGCCGCGCGGCATGTGGAAACTTGCATCGCGCAGCGCCGTATGGCCGTTGCGGTAGGTGACGGTCACGCTGTCGACCACCAGTCCGGTACCGCGGCGCTTACCCATTTTCATCATCGGCTCAGTTCTTCCGCAATGGTGCCGGCGGTCACGGTCAGGAGATCGAGATAGGTGGGAACCGGACCATCCGGCTCGCTCAGCGAATCCACATAGAGAATGCCGCCGTAATGCGCGCCGGTCTCGCGGGCTATTTCCTTGGCCGGTTCCGGCGAGATCGTGCTTTCGGAAAACACCGTGGCGATCTTTTCGGCACGTACCGTATCAATGACGTGGCGCACCTGCTGCGGCGTGCCCTGCTGGTCGGCATTGACCGGCCAAAGGAAAAGCTCCTTCAGGCCGAAGTCGCGGGCGAGATAGGAAAAGGCGCCTTCGCTCGTCACCAGCCAGCGCCGTTCCGGTGGCAGGGCGGCGATGCGTTTGCGTGCCGGTTCCAGAGCATCGCGGATCTTCTGCGAATAGACTCGGGCGTTTTCGGCATAGGCGCTCGCGTTTGGCGGGTCGAGTGCGGCCAGCGCCTTTTCGATGTTTGCGACATAGATGAGGGCCGCATCCGGCGACATCCACGCATGCGGGTTGGGCTTGCCCTCATAGGCCCCGCCGCCGATTGCGATGGGTTCCACACCATCGGAAAGAGTGGCGCTCGGCACGTCCTTGATATGGGCAAGGAATTTCTCGAACCAGCTCTCAAGGTTAAGCCCGTTGCGCAGGACGAGATCGGCGTCGCGGGCGCGCATGATATCGAGCGGCGTCGGCTGGTAATTATGGATCTCCGCGCCGGGCTTGGTGATGCTTTCGACAATCGCGTGATCCCCCGCCACCTGCTGGGCCATGTCGGCGATGACGGTGAAGGTCGTGACCACCTTTGGTTTTTCCGCGGCGGATGCAGAGCCTGCCAGCAGCAGCGCGGCCAGAGTGGCGGAGAGGGTATGACGTAATTTCAACATCACCAAGGTTTCGATCCTTGTTGCAAACCATTCGCAACAAGATTGGGTATTCCGTCGAGCTTGTCAACGCTATTGCGAATTATTTGCAATAAATGGTGTGAGCCTTAACCGCTGACGAACCCGCTTAAGCATTCCTCAACCAGAATTGGGCATGATCGGGCTCTGTTTTGCGTAACGCGGGGTGTGCTATGCCGGAGTACTCGGCATGAAGGGGCTGTTGAAGAAGATCCGTCTTCCGAAGATTCATTTTTCGAAGAAGATCGTCATCATCGCTGCGGGTGTGCTTGTGCTCTTCGGCGCGAGCGGCGGCGCGGCGCTCTATTTCTTCGCCGACAGGGTGGGCGGCGAGGAAGTGGCCAAAAAGGCCGTCGATCCCAATGGTGTGGCCTGCCTGGATGTGCAGACCGAAGTTATTCATAAGGTCGACCGTTTCTGGGTCCGCAAGTATATTTCCGCCGAGGGCGATGGTCCTGACCGTGCGCGCACGGCCATGCGTGTGGCGCTGGCGGTGCAGGAAAAGGAAAAGCCCGATCTCGTCCAGGTCGTGGTGCTCGACGCCAAGGGGCCGACCAAGCGCGCCGATATTCGCGGCCGCGCCATTGGCGCAAACGTTCTCCTGATTTCCAACCCGGCGAAGCTGCCCAAGGAAATGCCGGCGGCAGAGTTCTCGGCCCGCTTCATCGATGGCACGGCCGGCCCGGATGGTCTGTTCTACGGCCAGAAGGTGGATATGCTGGAAGAGGATGTGAAGGCGCTGGCCGCCTCCATTTCCACGCGCGACCTTTGCGGCGACCTGACGGGCGGTGCGGCCAAGGGTAGCGAACATGGAGAGGCTCCGGCGGGTGGTCATGACGCTCCGGCAGAAGGCGGTCACGGCGAAGCACCGGCTGCCGGTCACGATGCACCCACCGATGGCGGCCATGGAGCATCCACGGGCGATGAGCACGCTTCGGCGGAAGCGCCTCCCAGCCACTGAGCGACGGCTCCGGGCCACTGTCAACTTTCGGGCCGATGGCGGGAACGTCGTCGGCCTTCGTGCATTTGGCATGCAGCGACAGCGGGAGGAGCCGGAGATGGCCAGGAATACGATTTGCCTGTGGTATGACAAGGATGCCGAGGAAGCGGCGCGTTTCTATGCCAGCGTGTTTCCCGACAGTGCCGTTCAGGCGGTGCATCGTGCGCCGGGTGATTACCCTTCCGGGCGCGACGGCGATGTGCTGGTGGTTCACTTCACGGTGGCGGGCGTTGCCTGCATTGGTCTCAATGGCGGACCGGTCTTCAAGCATAGCGAGGCCTTTTCCTTCCAGATCGCCACTGAGGATCAGGAGGAAACCGACCGTTACTGGAATGCCATTGTCGGCCATGGCGGCGAGGAAAGCGAATGCGGCTGGTGCCGCGACAAGTGGGGCATTTCCTGGCAGATCACGCCGCGGGTGCTGACCGACGCGCTGGCTGTGGGTGGGGCGGAAGCCAAGCGCGCCTTCGAGGCGATGATGACGATGAAGAAGATCGACGTCGCCACGATCGAGAAGGCCCGGCGCGGCTGATGTATCTGGATTTGGACATGAAAAAAGGCGGGGTTTGATCCCCGCCTTCGATGGATTGTCGCGTTCCGGCGCTCAGTCCGCCTTGTTGCGGCGGGCCGGGAAGAGAATGACGTCGCGGATGGACGGGGCATTGGTCAAGAGCATGATAAGACGGTCGATGCCGATACCCAGACCGCCGGCAGGCGGCATGCCCTGGTCGATGGCGTCGAGGAACTCGTCGTCGAGTTGCTTGTCCTTTTCGCCGCGGGCATGTGCCTGCTCAAGCTGTTCCACCATGCGGCGGCGCTGTTCTTCCGGATCGTTGAGCTCCGAAAACGCATTGGCGATTTCCCAGGCGTTGCAGTAGCTCTCGAAGCGTTCCACGAGGCGCGGTTCGCCCGGCACTTCCTTGGCGAAGGGCGAGATGTCCTTCGGGAAGTGGGTGACGTGGCTCGGCTGGATCAGCGTGCCTTCCACCTTCTCCTCGAAGATGAAGGCAAGGCATTCGCCCCAGGTCCAGTCCTTCTCGACTTCGAAGCCGGCGGCCTTGGCGGCGGCCCGGGCTTCCTCGTCCGTCTTGATCGCGAGGAAGTCGATGCCGGTTGCTTCCTTGACCGCATCGGGCATCGGGACGCGCTTGAACGGGCCCTTGAAGTTGATCACCTTGTCGCCGAAGGTCACTTCGGTGGAGCCGTAGAGCGACAGTGCCAGCGTCTCGGTCAGGCGTTCCACGAGGCCTATGATGTCCTCATAGTCGGCATAGGCCCAGTAGCACTCCATCATCGTGAATTCAGGATTGTGCCGGGTCGAAACGCCTTCGTTGCGGAAGTTGCGGTTGATCTCGTAGACCTTGTCGGAAAGGCCCGACACCAGCGTGCGCTTGAGGAACAGTTCCGGCGCGATGCGCAGATACATGTCCATCTTCAGCGTGTTGTGGAAGGTCTTGAACGGATCGGCGGTGGCGCCGCCGTAAACCGTCTGGAGCATCGGCGTTTCGACTTCGAGGAAGCCTTCGCCTTCCATGAAGCGGCGCACGCCCGAAATGATCTTCGAACGCTGCAGGAAGCGCAGCTTCGATTCATCATTGGTCATGATGTCGAGGTGGCGCTTGCGGTAGCGGATTTCGACGTCGGAAACGCCGTGCCACTTTTCCGGCATCGGTAGCAGCGACTTGGTGAGCATGGTGATCTTTTCGGCGTTGATCGTCAGCTCGCCGCGCTTGGTGCGGCGCACCTTCCCGGTGACGCCGATGATGTCGCCGAGGTCGATGAGCGGCAGGAGATCGCGGGCTTCTTCCGGCGTCGTGTCTTTGTGGGAGAAGATCTGGATCTTGCCCGAGGCGTCACGCACATCCATGAACATGCCGGAGTTGCGCGAGGAATAGACGCGGCCGGCAACTGTCACTTCATCCTGCGTTTCCACGTCGGCTTCGAGATCGGCATATTTCTCCGCCAGTTCCGCATTGGTCATCGTGCGGTGGAAGTGGGCGGGGTAAACGTCGCCGATCTTTTCACGCAGGATGGCGAGCTTCTGGCCGCGTACTTCCGAGACATCGGAGGAAAGGGTGGTTTCGGTCTTTTCGGTCATTGTTCTTGTCTTGTCCTGATCTCAGTTCGAGCCGACGAGCTGGGCGGCGGCCTGTGCTGCGACCTTGAGGCGCTGGCGCACCACGGAACGGCCAAGCAGCGCCATGCTGTCAAACAGCGGCAGCGAGCGGGAGGTGCCGGAAACGGCGATGAAGAGCGGCGGGGTGACGACGCGCAGCTTCTTGCCGAGGCGGTCGGAAATGGCGCGCAGTTCCGCGTCGATGGTTTCGACGTTCCATTCGAGGATCTTCTCGAGATCGGCGGCGGCGGTCTGCAGGATTTCCAGCGTTTCGGCCGGGCTCGTTTTCAGGCCCGCGAAACTCTCGGGTTTGACGCCCACTTCATTCGCCAGCAGAAAGCCGGCGAGCTGCGGCAGTTCGCCGAGCTTGGAAATGCGGCTCTGGGCAAGCTTCAGACCTTCCGTCAGGCGATCGTTTTCCGACGACCAGACGAAGATGCGGTCGAGGAACTCTTCCGGCGTCAGCTTCTCGCGCAGCCAGCGACCGTTCAGCCAGTCGAGCTTCTGAATGTCGAAGATTGCGCCTGCCTTGTTGAGGTGGTCGGGGTCGAACTTTTCCGCCAGCTCGTCCATGGTCAGCAGTTCCTCGCCCTCGGCGATCTGGATGAAGAACAGGCCGAGGAAGTTCATCAGCGCTTCCGGCAGGTAGCCGAGCGCGGAATAGTAGGAAATCGAGGTCGGATTCTTGCGTTTCGACAGCTTGGACTTGTCGGCGTTGCGCATCAGCGACAGGTGCATGAACTTCGGCGGCTCAAGGCCGAGATACCTGTAGATGAGGATGTGCTTCGGCACCGAGGCCAGCCACTCCTCGCCGCGTGCGACGTGGGTGATCTTCATCAGGTGGTCGTCGACGACATTGGCCATGTGGTAGGTCGGCATGCCGTCGGCCTTGAGCAGAACCTGCATGTCGACGCTGTCCCACGGGATCGACACATCGCCGTAAACGCCGTCGTTGAATTCGCAGGCGCCTTCGGTCGGGATCTTCAGTCGCACGACATGCGGCTCGCCGGCGGCAACGCGGGCAGTCACTTCCTCGGCCTTCAGGTGCAGGCAGTGGCCGTCATAGCCCGGCGGCTTGCCGGCGGCGCGCTGGGCTTCACGCATCTGTTCCAGGCGTTCAGGCGTGCAGAAGCAGCGGAAGGCATTGCCTTCACCGACCATCTTTTCCACGAAAGGACGGTAGAGGTCCTTGCGCTCAGACTGGCGATAAGGACCGTAGGGGCCGCCGACATCCGGGCCTTCCTTCCAGTCAAGACCGGCCCAGCGCAATGCGTCGAGCACCTTCTGCTCGAATTCCGGCGTCGAACGCGTGGCATCGGTATCCTCGATGCGCAGGATGAACTCACCGCCCATTTTCTTGGCGAAGAGATAGTTGAACAGCGCGATATAGACGGTGCCGACATGTGGCTCGCCGGTCGGGGAGGGGGCAATGCGGACGCGAACGCCGGAGGTGGTCATCAGAAGTCTCGATCCATGATGTGATCCCGAAGCCATCCGGGACCTTTGCGGGTGAAAAGGCCGTATGCGGGCATGCGTCACCCGCCGCTGAAACGGCCATTCTTAAAGCCAAGGCTTAGGCCACATCCATTTCCTCAGGTCAAGAAAAACCGTGCGTTTGCCCGCCTTGTCGCGCCGATGCTCGGCGCGTCCAGTGTCGCTCAGTCGTCGTTACTGGCGTTCAGGTCTTCGGGGTGCTGGATTTCTGTTTGCTCGGCATGAAGGAAGCCGTGGTTCGTCAACCAGTTCCGCAGAATGCGTTCCATGGCTTCCTCGCGGGAAAGCCCCTCGGCGACGGCGTAGCGGGAGAGGGCTTCCTCGATGGGGATCGGCAGATGGTGCATGGGACTCTCCCTGTCTTTTGTTGGTACAAGGTTGATGTGAGCCGCCAGACGGCAAAATCAAGCAGCGTTGCCGTCAAAAATACCGCCCGCAACGGTGCGTCGCGGGCGGTCGTGGTGTTTGGGCCTCAATGCTTTGCGTCGTGGGCCCGCTGGCGGCGGTTGCGCGAGAGCATGTTCAGCACCTCGACCAGCGCCGAGAAGGCCATGGCGGCGTAGACATAGCCCTTCGGCACATGGAAGCCCATGCCTTCGGCGATCAGCGTCGTGCCGATCATGAGCAGGAAGGCGAGCGCCAGCATGACGATGGTCGGGTTGCGCTCGATGAAGTTGGCGAGCGGCGTGGCGGCGACCAGCATGACGGTGACGGCGGCCACCACGGCGACCACCATGATCGGCAGATGCGGTGTCATACCGACGGCGGTGATGATGCTGTCGACCGAGAAAACGAGGTCGAGCAGAAGAATCTGGCCGATGGCGGCGGCGAAGGTCGTTGTGGCTGTGCCGCCCACCATGTCTTCCTTGTGGTCGGTGGGGTCGACATTGTGGTGGATTTCCTTCGTCGCCTTCCAGACGAGGAAGAGACCACCGGCGATCAGAATGATGTCCTTCCAGGAGAAGGGATGATCGAAGATGGAGAAGACCGGTGCGGTAAGCTTCACGATCCAGGCGACGGTGCCAAGCAGCGCCAGGCGCATGACGAGCGCCAGACCGATGCCGATCTTGCGCGCCTTTTCCCGGTGTTCGGGCGGCAGCTTGTTGGTGAGGATCGAGATGAAAATGAGGTTGTCGATACCGAGGACGACTTCCATGACCACGAGGGTCACGAGTGCGATCCAGGCGGCCGGGTCTTGAAGCAGAGGCAAAATGTCCTGCATAGGGGGAGGAAAACCTTCCTTGTCGTGTGTTCCTGACCCTCCACATCTATGAAGCCGCGTGAAGGCTGCAAGGCGTTCACGCTAAGTTTATCGGGAATGAACGTCTCAGGGGCGTTTCAGCCCGTAGCGGGCCATGAACATCAGCACGGCTTCGTCCACCACATGGGCGATTTCTTCCTCCGGCGGAGCCTCCGTCATCTCTCCGAAGATGCGGAATTTGAAGAAGGTGCCGCTGCACAATTCGATAAACTGGCGGGCGGCCAGATCCGTATCGGCAATGGCGAGGCGGCCATTGTCCACTTCGCGGTCGATCCACTCCTTGAGGACCGTGCGGATATTGGCGGGGGCAGAGCGGAAGAAGCCGCGCGTGAGGCCCGGCATCCGTTCGGCCACGGCGATGACGTTGCGCATGGCGCAGATGGTGGAGGTGGAACACATATGTCGGGCCAGCGCCCGGCCATATTGGGTCAGGGCCTGCTCGATCGTGTCGTATTGGGCGATCGTGGAGCGCATTTCGTTGGCGAAGCGGTCGCGCTCGCGGGCGATCAGGGCGGCGAAAAGCTGCTCCTTGTTCTCGAAGTAGACGTAGACCGTGCCTTTGGAGACGCCGGCTTCACGCACGATGTCGTTCATCGAGGCGGCGTCGAAACCCTGCGCCATGAACACCTTGCGGGCACCGTCGAGTATCTGTTCGCGTTTTGCCGGGTCTTCGCCGGCGGCAAAACGGCTGCCATGGGCCGGAGCTGTGTCCGTCCCTTCCGTCTGCACTGTATCTTCGCCGCTCATCGCCGTGTCCGTGTTCGTTGCCGGTAAATCGAACCGTTCAGTTCGATTTGGACTTGATATGCGTCAGGAAACGCTCTATGTCAACGTTAATCGAACCGAACGGTTCAGTTCAATCAATTCAGTTTACGGTGTAATGACATGGCGGATGTCGCGGAAAAGGTGGCGCCTGGCGTCGAGGCTACGGCTGGCAAGGCACGCAAGGGCCCGAAGCCGATTGTGGTTCTGCTGCTGGCCGGTTTTGTCGGTCTTGGTGGCTGGTATGGCTATGGCTGGTGGAAGGACGGGCGCTTCCTCGTTTCGACCGATGATGCGTATGTCTCCGGCGATATTGCCGTGATCGCACCGAAGATTTCCGGTTACATCGCCAAGGTGAATGCCACTGAAAACCAGTTTGTGAAGGCGGGCGATCCCTTGGTGACGCTGGATGACGGTGATTATCGTCTCGCCGTCCGTCAGGCGGAAGCCGCGATCGCCACGGAAGAACTCTCGCTTGACCGGATCGATGCTCAGATCGTTGGCGCGAAGGCCGCGCTTGAGCAGGCGAATGCCCAGAAGGTGGCGCTTGAAGCGGCCCTTCGCGGCGCCGTCATCAATCGTGACCGGGCCGAGGCCCTGCAGGAAAAGGATGTCGGCACCACGGCCTCGCGTGACAATGCCCGCATCGCCTTCGACCAGGCCGCGGCCAATCTGGCTGCCGGCGGGGCTGCCGTCGCCGCAGCCGATGCCAATATCCGTCTGCTGGAAACCCAGCGGAAGGAGGCCGCCAGCACGCTGGCAACGCTCAACATCAGCCTGGAAAAGGCGACCCGCGATCTGGAATTCACCGTGCTGCGCGCTCCCTATGACGGCATCGCCGGCAATTTCGCGGTGCAGACCGGCGATTACGTGACGGTGGGCAAGCGGCTGGCCGCGCTGGTGCCGAGCGATGCGCTCTATATCGACGCCAATTTCAAGGAAACGCAGATCGAGCATATCGTGCCGGGCTCCAAGGTTCGCATCACCGTCGATGCCGCCAAGGGGCGTGAACTGGAGGGCACGGTGGAATCCATCTCGCCGGCATCCGGTTCGGTGTTCTCCATGCTACCGGCGGAAAATGCCACGGGCAATTTCACCAAGATCGTCCAGCGCGTTCCCGTTCGTATCGCGCTTCCGAAGGAGGCGCTGGGTGAGGGCTGGCTGCGCGCCGGCCTGTCCACGGTGGTCGATGTCGACACGCGCACGGCCCCGTCGAAAGTCGCTGCCGCGCAGTAAGGATACAGTGCCATGAGCGCCAGCGCTGCCGCATCCGCCCCGACACCTGCCAGCGACCATATGGACCCGCGCCGCGTCATCGCGTTCTTCGCGATGGTGTTCGGCATGTTCATGGCCATCCTCGATATCCAGATCGTCTCGGCCTCGCTGTCGGAAATCCAGGCCGGGCTTTCGGCCAGTTCCGAGGAAATTGCCTGGGTGCAGACGGCCTATCTGATTGCGGAGGTCATCATGATCCCGCTTTCCGGCGTGCTGGCGCGCATTCTTTCAACGCGCGTCCTCTTTGCCGTTTCGGCGGCTGGCTTCACGCTTGCCAGTGCGCTGGCTGCCACCGCCGCGAATATCGAACAGATGATCGTTTACCGCGCCCTGCAAGGTTTCATTGGCGGTGGCATGATTCCCTCGGTGTTCGCGGCGGCCTTCACCATCTTCCCGCCCTCCAAGCGCAATGTCGTCTCACCGATGATCGGTCTTGTCGCGACACTGGCGCCCACCATCGGGCCGACCATCGGCGGCTATCTCAGCCATGCCTTTTCCTGGCACTGGCTGTTCCTCGTCAACGTCATTCCCGGCATTATCGTTACGGTGCTGACCTGGACGCTCATCGACTTCGACAAGCCGGAAAAAGGGTTGCTGAAGAAGTTCGACTGGTGGGGGCTCGCCTCGATGGCTGTCTTCCTCGGCACGCTGGAATATGTGCTGGAGGAGGGGAACAACAAGGACTGGTTCCAGGACGAAAAGATCGTCATCGGTACCGTCATCATGCTCATTGGCGGTCTGGTCTTTTTCTGGCGCGCCTTCAGGGCCGAACTGCCGGTGGTTGATCTCCGTGCCTTCTCCAACCGCAACTTCGCCATCGGCTCGTTGTTTTCCTTCGTCATGGGCATCGGTCTCTACGGGCTGACCTATCTCTACCCGCTCTATCTCGCGCGCATTCGCGGCTACGATTCCCTCATGATCGGCGAGACCATGTTTGTCTCCGGTCTTTCCATGTTCTTCATGGCGCCGGTGGCTGGCAAAATGGCGAGCAGCCTCGATCCGCGCGTCATGATGCTGATCGGCTTTGCCGGCTTTGCCGCCGGCACATGGATGGTCACCGGCATTACCGCCGACTGGGATTTTTACGAATTGCTCTGGCCGCAGATCCTGCGCGGTACCTGCCTGATGATGCTGATGGTTCCGATCAACAACATCGCGCTCGGCACGCTGCCGCCCGAGCGCATGAAGAATGCGTCTGGCCTCTATAACCTCACCCGCAATCTCGGCGGGGCGGTGGGGCTTGCCATCATCAACACCATCCTGTCCACCCGTACCGACGAGCATCACATGCGGCTGGCCGAGCGGATCGACTGGAGCAATCCGGAAGCGCTCGACTGGATGGCCAACGTGACCGCCACCTACAACGGCTACGGACTCGATGGTGCAGCGATTGCCGTCAAGAAGCTATCCGGCATTGTCGGCCAGCAATCCACCATCATGGCCTTCGGCGATGTGTTCCTGCTGCTCACCTTCCTGTTCATCGGCCTTTCGGCACTGACGATGATGGTGCAGCGTCCCGGCGCACGAAAAGTTACTGCCGACGCCCACTGAGGACATGCCTTCACCTCCCGCCAGAATCCACGGGTTAGCCGGTGGATTTGCGATCTGAAACGTTGTAGTGAGTTCCGCAAACGTTTTGAGAGGTGAAGTCATGATCGATCCCCAGAAGCTGGCAGACCGCTTTCCCGGTGATTTCGTCTTCGGCGTGGCGACCGCCGCCTTCCAGATCGAGGGCGCTTCGCGCACCGACGGGCGAAAGCCTTCCATCTGGGACGCGTTCGCCAACATGCCGGGTCGCGTGTTCGGACGTCACAACGGCGACGTCGCCTGCGATCACTACAATCGTCTGGACGACGATCTCGATCTCATCCGAGACATGGGCGTTTCGGCCTACCGCTTCTCCATCGCCTGGCCTCGCATCTTTCCCGATGGCACGGGCCCGCTCAACGAGAAGGGGCTCGATTTCTACGACCGATTGGTCGATGGCTGCAAGGCACGCGGCATCAAGACCTTCGCCACGCTCTATCATTGGGATCTGCCGCTGCTTCTGGCCGGCGATGGCGGCTGGACAGCGCGTTCCACGGCCTATGCTTTCCAGCGCTATGCACGCACGGTCATGGCGCGCCTCGGGGACCGGCTGGATTCCGTCGCCACCTTCAACGAACCGTGGTGCTCGGTCTGGCTCAGCCATCTCTATGGTGTTCATGCGCCGGGAGAGCGCAATCTGGATGCGGCGCTTCATGCGCTGCATTACACCAATCTGGCCCATGGGCTTGGCATGGACGCCATCCGTTCGGAAGCGCCGAACGTGCCGGCGGGCATCGTGCTGAACGCGCACCGTATCGTCCCGGACAGCGAAAGCGATGCCGACAGGGCTGCCGCGGAACGCGCGCTTTCCTTCCATAACGGCGTGTTCTTCGGGCCCTGTATCAACGGTGCCTATCCTGAAGATTTCATGGCGGCCCTTGGGGATCGCATGCCGAAGATCGAGGTTGGCGACATGGCGGCCATCAGTCAGAAAATGGACTGGTGGGGCCTGAACTATTACACGCCGATGCGGGTCAAGGACGATCCGGCGCCCGATGCGGTTTTCCCGGCGGTGCAGGGCGCACCTTTCGTCTCAGATGTCATCACCGACATCGGCTGGGAGGTTTTTCCGCAGGCGTTGCCTGACCTGATCGGCGAGCTTTATGCCCGTTACGATCTGCCGCCCTGCTATATCACGGAGAACGGCGCCTGCTACAACATGGAGGTCGAAGGCGGCGAGGTGGATGACCAGCCCCGTCTCGATTATTACGCCCAGCATCTCGATGCCGCCGCCGACGCCATAACGAAGGGCTATCCGCTGCATGGCTACTTTGCCTGGAGCCTGATGGACAATTTCGAATGGGCGGAAGGCTATCGCATGCGCTTCGGTCTCGTCCATGTCGATTACGAAACGCAGGTCCGTACCGTCAAGAAGAGCGGCAAGTGGTATCGCGAACTCGCAGGCGCCTTTCCACGCGGTAATCACAAAGCAGGTTGAAATGGTGGGTGGGGATTGAATTTCCTCAAACGACCATGATATTGGAAAATTCTATCTCGGAAATTTCTGCTATTTCCGGGATAAAAACCGCAATGGTTTTTCACTTCGGCCCGTTGGGCCGTTTTTGACGGGTTCAGGCTCATGTCCGGTTGCGTTCTTTCCATGCGAATGTGCTGTCGCGCACATTGATTGAACCGCCACCCGTTTGACGGGCGGATGAACGCCCTCTCTTTTTTTCAGAGTTTTCCCATGATCGAACAGTCCCGTTTCGCGCCGGTTGCGGCAGAGGGGGCGCTATGAACGCGTTGTCTCCCTCGGTTGATGTGAATGCCACTCCCATGGTCCGCTTCGAGGCGGTCGGAAAGACCTTCGGTGGAACCGGCGGGCATCCGGCGTTCACGGCGCTGACCGGGGTCGACTACACCGTGCAGCGTGGCGCGATTGCCGGCATCATCGGCCGTTCCGGTGCGGGCAAATCAACGTTGATCCGCCTCGTCAACGGGCTGGAAGTGCCGAGCGCAGGCAAGGTCTTTGTCGATGGCGTCGATGTTGCGGCGCTGGATGCCGCCGGTCTTCGTGCCCTTCGCCGCGAAGTCGGCATGATCTTCCAGCACTTCAACCTGCTGTCGTCGCGTACCGCCTTCGACAATGTGGCCCTGCCGCTGGAGATTGCCGGTGTCGGCGCCGATGCGATCCGCGCGAAGGTTCTGCCGTTGCTCGATCTCGTCGGCCTGTCGGACAAGGCGGGACGTTATCCGGCCGAGCTTTCGGGCGGGCAGAAGCAGCGCGTCGGCATCGCCCGCGCACTTGCCACGTCCCCGAAGCTGCTGCTTTCCGACGAGGCGACCTCGGCGCTCGATCCGGAAACCACCCAGTCGATCCTCGAGCTTCTGAAGCGCATCAATGCCGATCTCGGGCTGACCGTTCTTCTCATCACCCACGAAATGGAAGTGGTGAAGACGGTGGCAAGCGATGTGGCGGTGATCGATGGCGGGCGGATCGTGGAGCAGGGACGCACCTTCGACGTTTTCACCCGTCCGCAGCACGAAACGACACGCAGCCTGCTTTCGGCGGCCTCCGGCGGAGCAAAGCTTCCGGAGTGGATCAGTGCCGATCTGAAGCCCGCTCCGCAGCCGGGCGACCGGGCGCTGGTGCGGCTCGTCTTCTTCGGCGAAACCGCTTTCCAGCCGCTGACGGCGCGGCTGGTGGCCGAAATCGGCCCGGACGTGAACATTCTGGCCGGGGCCATCGATGAGATTGCCGGCGAGCCCTTCGGTTCGCTGGTCGTGTCCTATCCCGCCGAACCGGCCGTGCTGGAGCGCGCGGCCCGTTTCTATGCTGAAACCGGTCTGACGACGGAGGTCATCGGCTATGGCGTATGACATGCTTCTTTCGCTGCTCGGCAAGGCGCTGTGGCAGACATTGCACATGGTGCTGGTATCGGGCATCATCGGTTCGCTGATCGGCCTGCCCATCGGCATTTTTCTGGCCACGAGCGGCAAGGGCGAACTTTTCGAAGCGCCGCAGGTGAACCGCATCGTCGGCCTCATCGTCAATGCGGCGCGTTCGACGCCCTTCATCATTCTCGTCGTCGCCATCATTCCGTTCACACGGATGATCGCTGGCACCTCCATCGGCACGTCGGCGGCCATCGTGCCGCTCACCATCGCCACCATTCCCTTCTTCGCGCGTCTGGTCGAAGGCTCGATCCGCGAGGTGGACAAGGGGTTGATCGAGGCCGCCCGCGCCATGGGCGCGACGCCGGTGCAGATCGTCGTCAAGGTGCTGCTGGCTGAAGCACGCCCCGGCCTCATCCTTGGCCTCACGCTGACCGTCGTCAGTCTCATCGGCTATTCGGCCATGGTCGGTGCGGTGGGCGGCGGCGGTCTCGGCGATCTCGGTATTCGCTATGGCTATCAGCGTTTCATGCCGGAGGTGATGCTGGCCGTGGTCATCGTCCTCATCCTGCTCGTGCAGGCGGTACAGAGCGCCGGTGACAGGCTCGCCCGCCACTTCGACAAACGAACCCGCAAGAACTGACATTCATCCCAAGGAGTGTTTTCCATGAAGAAACTGATTGCTGTCGCGGCGCTTGCCGCTCTGTTTTCCACCGGTTCGGCGCTTGCCGAGACCAAGAAGGTCGGCGTGACGCCCGGTCCCCACGCACAGATCGTCGAAAAGGTGAAGGAAGTGGCCGCCAAGAAGGGGCTCGATCTCGATGTGGTCGAGTTCTCCGACTATGTGGTGCCTAACCAGGCGCTGAACGATGGCGACATCGACATCAACTCCTTCCAGCACCAGCCCTATCTCGACAATCAGGTGAAGGATCGCGGTTACGATCTCGTCAGCGTCGCGAAGTCGGTGAACTTTCCGATGGCCGGCTACTCCAAGAAGATCAAGTCGCTCGCCGAGTTGAAGGACGGCGCCTCCGTCGCCATTCCGAACGATCCGAGCAACGGCGCGCGCGCCCTGCTGATGCTGGCCGACCAGAAGCTCATCACCCTCAAGGACGGCGTTGGCGTCAAGGCGTCGCTGGCCGATGTGACCGGCAATCCGAAGAACCTCAACATCGTCGAACTCGATGCCGCCCAGCTTCCGCGCTCGCTGGATGATGTCGACGTTTCGCTCATCAACACCAATTACGCCCTTGCCGCCGGCCTCAACCCGAAGACGGACGGCATTTTCCAGGAAGATACGAAGGCTCCCTACGTCGGTGTCATCGCCGTGCGGGCGAAGGACAAGGATGAAACGTGGGTGAAGACCTTCGTGGAAAGCTATCACAGCGACGAGGTGAAGGCCTTCGTGCTGGAAAAGTTCAAGGGCGCGATCACGCCCACCTGGTGATAGCCGAACCGTATTCCCGCCGGCCTGCCGGCGGGGTCTGACTGCCCATAAGAAAATCAGAGGAAATATCCATGAAGAGAATTTTGCTTGCGGCTGCCCTTTCCGTGCTTGCCGGTGCATCCGGCGCACTTGCTGAAACGCTGAAGGTCGGCGTCACGCCCGGTGAGCACGCCCAGATCATGGAACAGGTCAAGGGTATCGCGGCCGAGAAGGGCCTCGACCTCGACGTCATCGAGTTTTCCGACTACGTGGTGCCCAACCAGGCGCTGAACGATGGCGAACTCAATGTCAATTCCTTCCAGCACCAGCCCTATCTCGACAATCAGGTTGCCGATCGTGGCTTCAAGATCGTCAGCGTCGGCACCACCATCACCACGCCGATGGGTGTCTATTCCAGCAAGATCAAGAGCCTCGACGAGTTGAAGGACGGTGCAACCGTCGCCATTCCGAACGACCCGACCAATGGTGGCCGCGCCCTTCTCGTGCTGGCCAGCAAGGGCCTTATCAAGGTGAAGCCGGAAGCCGGACTGAAGGTGACGCCGGCGGATGTCATCGAAAACCCGAAGAAGCTCGAGTTCGCAGAACTTGAAGCCGCGCAACTGCCGCGCGCGCTGGCCGATGTCGATGCCGCTGTGATCAACACGAACTACGCCTCGCAGGCCGGGCTGAACCCGAAGAAGGATGCGATCGCCATCGAGAGCGAGAAGTCGCCCTATGCCAACGTCATCGCCGTGCGCGCCGAAGACAAGGACAAGCCGTGGGTGAAGACCTTTGTCGAGAGCTATCAGAGCCCCGAGGTGAAGGCCTTCATTCTCGAAAAGTTCAACGGCTCGGTCATTCCGTCCTGGTAAGTGACGCGTTCTGCCACCGACATGGAAAACCCGCCGGAAGGCGGGTTTTTTGCTGGTTTCAACTGCCGATGTGGCGGGTACCGCGCTGCCTGGCCAGTTCGATCTGCTTCTGGCGCTGCCGGTAGCGATCGAGATCGGCGGCGGCGTGCTTGCCATGGCAATGGGGGCAGGTGACACCCTCCTCGTAGAGCGGCGAGCGGCGGTCTTCCTCCGTCAGCGGATAGCGGCAGGCGTGGCAGAGCGTGTGCTCGCCTTCCTTCAGGCCATGGGTGATGGATACGCGCTCGTCGAAGACGAAGCAGGCGCCTTCCCACAGGCTTTCCTCCTCCGGCATTTCCTCCAGATATTTCAGGATGCCGCCCTTGAGGTGATAGACCTCGTCGAAACCTTCCTGCTTCATGAAGGCGGTCGCCTTCTCGCAGCGAATGCCGCCAGTGCAGTACATGGCAATCTTCGGCTTGTTGTGCAGGCCGGGATTGTTGCGCACCCAGTCCGGAAACTCGCGGAAGGTCTTGATGTCGGGATCGACCGCGCCCTTGAAGATGCCGATGGCCGTTTCGTAATCGTTGCGGGTGTCGATCAGGATCGTATCGGGATCGGTGATCAGTTCATTCCATTCGCGCGGGTTCAGATAGGTGCCGACGATCTTGTTGGGGTCGATATCCTCGACGCCCATCGTGACGATTTCCTTCTTCAGCCGAACCTTCATGCGCAGGAACGGCATTTTCGAAGCGCGGCTTTCCTTGTGTTCCAACGCGGCAAATTCCGGCTTGCTGCGAAGGAAGGCCAGCACTTTGCGAATGCCTGCATCCGGGCCGGCAATGGTACCGTTGATGCCTTCGCGGGCCAGAAGCAGCGTGCCCTTGACGCCGTTTTCCTCGCACAACGCCTGCAACGGTTCGCGCAGGGCAGCATGGTCCGGCACGGTCGCGAAATGGTAAAGCGCGGCCACGAGGAAGGAGCCGTGCGTTTCGGGGCGGGGAAGTGTGGTGCTCTCGGTCATGGGCGGGAAATACCGCTTTGGCGGGCTTTTCGCAATCGGATTCCCTTGGCTGCGCAAGCTTTGCCTTTCGTCAAGCCGCGCGCCAGAGCACCTCGATCCGGCTGGCATCCTCCTGCGGATCGGTGGCATACACCTTCGCGGCCTGCTGGAGGGCGGCAAGCCGCAACGCCTGACGTCGCTTTGCCAGGATGCGCTGGAACACCACCTGCTCGATGGCCTCACCGAAATGCTGCGGCTCCCGGCCCATCAGCGCGGCGATGCCGGCCAGATCGTTCTCACGGCCGAGCGTGTCGATCAGGTCGCGCAACTTGTCCTGCCGCGCGATCATCGCCTGCGGCCAGAGGGGACGCAGCAGGTCGTGATAGGCATTGAGGCGCTGGATGCATTTGCGCAATTCGTGGAACGCGTCTGCATCCGCATCCACCGTCAGCGGCGAAAGGGCGCGTCGCCCCTGCCGCAGCGCGCGTTGCCAGCCGCCCGCCACGCGCCGGGCCATCTTCTTGCGGCTATCGGGAAGTGAAAGTTCGCCGGCGCCCTCCATGGCGGCCTGGCAATCGCCGACAGCCAGGGCAATCTGTTGCGCCACATCGGCGTCGCTCAACGCATCGCGCCGGGCTTCGAGCGCCGTCGCAATGCGGGTTACGAGCGCGGTCTCGTCCGCCGACCTTGCCTGCGAAACCAGCCAGCGCGCGGTTTCGGCAAAGGCTGCGGCTTCACGACCGCTGGCCAGATGCCGGGCCACATCGCGCAGCCGGGCGCTTTCCCGCTCGCAAAAGTGCTTGTCGCCATCGGCGATCAGTCGGTAGAGTGCGCGCAGGCGCTTCAGCGTCTTGCGCGCTTCGTGGATGGCGATGTGCTGCCCCTGTGGTTGGTCCGTCAGGCCGGTGATCATTTCGGTCAGCGCCTTGCCCACGCCGGCGCGCAGCTTCGCGTCGGTCAGGGTGGTCGGATCAAGACGAAGGGCCATTGCAAAGCTCCCGGAAACAGTCTGAGGTGGCGAGGCTGGCGTTGGAATAACGCTTGTCGGCTGTTACTTCCAGCCCAACCCAGTCCGGCAGGGGCGGCGTCTCATCGGCCTGTTCCAGTTCGACCTCTGCGACCACCAGACCCGCATAGGCGCCGTGATAGACATCAACCTCCCAGAGATAGCCATGGTGATGGATGAGATGACGCGTCTTTTCGATGACGTTGCCTATGGCCTGCCTCACCATCGCCCGCGCATCGGCAACCGGGACCGGATACTCGAATTCCTCCCGTTGCAGCGATGATACGCCGATCTTGATACAGAGTGTGGCCCGATTGTCGTTTTCGATCCGCACCCGCAGCGAACGGTCCTCGCCGGTCATCAGGTAGGCCTGCGTCAGGCTGGAACGCGACAGGACCGCCGCTTTCCATTGCTCATCGTTCACTAGGAACTTCCGCTCGATTTCCGTTGCCATCGCATCAGGTCCATATAGTCGAGGCTTGGCTTATAGGTTACGCTTTTGAATCGACAATGACAGTCTTCCAGCTTATTCATGCGATAATTCAATCGGTTTAAACCAAGGCGAGATTTCATGAGCGACAAGACCGAGACCCTCCTTTCCATTCTCAAGAGCCAGCCTGTGATGCCGGTGCTGATCATCGAACGTGTGGAGGATGCCGTGCCACTGGCGCGCGCGCTGGCTGCCGGAGGGTTGAAGGCGATTGAAGTGACGTTGCGCACGCCGGTCGCGCTCGAAGCCATCCGCGCCATCGCCGAGGGCTCGCCCGATACGCTGGTCGGTGCCGGCACCATTCTTTCCCCGGAGGATTATGAGGCCGCCGTCAAGGCGGGTTCCAAGTTCATCGTCAGCCCCGGCGCGACGCCTGCGCTTTTTGCCGCCGCCAAGGCGAGCGATGTGCCTTTCCTGCCCGGCACGTCTTCGGCCAGCGAAATCATGCTGGCGCGCGAAGCCGGTCTTCGCGTGGTGAAGTTCTTCCCGGCGGAACAGTCGGGCGGTGCGCCGTTCCTCAAGGCCATTTCCTCGCCGATTGCCGATATGAAGTTCTGCCCGACGGGTGGCATTTCGCTGAAGAACGCCAACGACTATCTGTCGCTGCCCAACGTCGTTTGCGTCGGCGGGTCCTGGGTCGCGCCCAAGGACATGGTGGTTGCCGGTGATTGGGCCGGCATCACCAAGCTTGCCGCGGAAGCCGCCGCGCTCAGATAATCGCGGCAGCCCATCTTTTTTCATCGGGCGGTGCTTCCTATGTCATGCGGGAAACCGTGAGCATAAGGAGCCCGCACGATGTTCGACCCCAAGACGCTTCTCGACCAACTGCTGGGCACGCAGGTGCCGGGAACCTCCGGCTCCCTTCGCGACAAGGCGGCCGGCGCGACAAAGCTCGCAAAGGACAATCCGCTGGCGACCGGGGCGATTGCCGCCGTGCTTTTGGGCACGAAGACGGGGCGCAAGCTGGCGGGCAATGCCGCCGTGGTCGGCGGGCTCGCGGCCATTGCCGGGCTGGGCTATCAGGCCTACAGAAACTATCAGCAGGGCAAGGCGCCTGCGACGGCAACGCCGGATGCGCCGGTGAACGAGCCACCGGTGCTGGCGCCGCCGCCGGTCGAATCGGGTTTCGAGCCGGAAATTCTCTCCAATGATTTCGTGCTGGTTCTGGTGCGCGCGATGATCGCCGCCGCCAAGGCCGATGGTCAGATCGATGAGGCCGAGCGTGCGCGGATCGTGGATCGCGCCCATGCGGTGGGGCTGGGTGGTGAGGCCGAGGCGTTTCTCGCGTCTGAACTGGCTTCGCCCACCGATCTCGATGCGCTGATCGGTGCGGCGAAAACCGAGGAGCAGAAGGTGGAGCTTTATACCGCCTCCCGCCTTGCCATCGAGCCCGACAGCCGTGCGGAACGCGGCTATCTCGATCTGCTTGCCGGTCGTCTTGGCCTTGCCGACGCACTGGTCGATCACATCGAAGCGACGGTATCCGCACACAAGGCCTGATTGTGCCAAGGCCGGTTGTCATGCCTGCGCAACCGGCCTATTCCTTCTCGAAAGCATAAGCATCGAGAGGAACCATGCGCGATCTCAGTCAGTTCAAGGGGTGCCCCGCACCGCAGCCGGTAACGCTCACGGGCCGCTATGTCACGGTCGAGCCCTATGACCGGGACAAGCACCTGCAGGCGTTGTGGGATGCGATGGGCGGTCTCGCCATCAATCCGCTGCTGCTCTATTTCACCAATGACGATTTCGGCGGGATCGAGGATTTCGATGCCTGGCTCGATGCCTGCCGCACCAAGGGCAACTGGCTGATCCATGTTTTCCGCGATAATGCCACTGGCAAGGTGGTTGGCATGGCAAGCTACATGCGCGCCGATCCCGCCAATGGCGTGGTGGAAGTGGGCGGTGTGGCGCACGGACCGGCCATGTCGCGCTCTCCGCTATCCACGGAAGTCCATTACCTCATGGCGAAGCACGTTTTCGATGATCTGGGCTACCGCCGCTACGAATGGAAGTGCCACAACGAGAACGAACCGTCCAAAGCCTCGGCGAAGCGCTACGGCTTCACCTATGAAGGGCTTTTCCGCCAGCATATGCTGTCCAAGCACAAGAACCGCGATACCGCCTGGTTCTCGATCATCGATGGCGAGTGGCCGGTGGTGAAGGCCGCCTTCGAGGCCTGGCTGGCGCCGGAGAATTTCGATGCGGACGGCAAGCAGATCCGCAAGCTGGAATCGTTTCGCGCGGGGTGAGGGGCGGGGCCGGAGACTTTTTCCGGCTTGCGCTTACGCCTGCAGCGAAGCGGCCAGCAGCGTTACGCCCACGAAGATTACGAAAAGGGCGCCGCCGATCTCGATGGCGGCCTTCATGCGTCCCGCTGCTTTCGAGCCGCTGGTGGTGAAGCGCAACGCCACATCCTTGGCGCCGACCGCGAGTGCGGCGAGGATCGAAACGGTAATCGCCGTGCCGAGCGACATGGCGGCGACCGAAAGTGCACCGCCGAGATAAAGCCCGTTCAGCAGCGAGAAGCTGACGACGAGCAGCGCGCCGGAGCAGGGGCGAAGACCAACCGCAAGTGTGGCGGAGGCGGCTTCGCGCAGGCTGAAGCGTTCGCCTTTCAGGCTTTCAGGGTTCGGCATATGCGTCACGCCGCAATCGAGGCAAACGCCATCCGGGCCGGTCTGTGTGCTGCCGTCGCAAGCCTCGGCGCGAAAGCTGAGGCCTGTCTTCATTGCGGAAGTGCTGGCACCATCGAACAGGGCACTGGCGGTTGAGGCCGGGCGCAGCCGCAATGTTTTCAGTTTGCCGTAAAGCAGCCAGAGGCCGAACAGGATCACCAGTCCGAAGCTCGCGCGCTCCATGACCTGCGTTGCCGCAGTCAGCGAAACGGATGTGCCGCGCAGCACCACCCAGGCAATCCCCACAAGCAGCAGCGCCATCAGGCCCTGTACGAGTGCGGAAAGGAAGGAAATGGCCACGCCGCGCCGGAGCTGCGTTTCGTTGGCGATCATATAGGAGGAAATGACCGCCTTGCCGTGGCCGGGACCGGCGGCGTGGAAGACGCCATAGGCGAAGGAGAGGCCGACGAGACCGGAGAGCTTCCACGGGTCTTCGCGCATGGCGATCAGCGCGCCTGTCAGCGCCCGGTAGAAGCCCTGCTGCTCGCGGTTCACGAAGGCGAGGAACGGGCCGAAAGGGCCGGAAATGTCGAACGAGGGTTCGGCGGTGCCGATGCCGAGCGAGGATTGCGCGGCGGCAACCCCGGCGCCAAGGCACAGCGCCAGCGCCGTCAAGGCAAGAAGCCGGTGCGGCTTCAACATTGCAGCTCCAGTTGAATGGCGAACAGCTTCGACATGTTCGTGCCGGCCGGATCGTCGAAGAAGGCGGCTGTCAGCTTGTCCTGATTCTGCTTCATCACTTCGTCGGGATCGGGACGGATGACGGTGCGCTTGCAGGCGGTGATGGCTTTTCCATCGGTCGCCATGTCCTCGTCGCGGTTGAAATCGATCGACGTGTAGAAAGTGGGGTCCCAGACGCCGAGAAGGATGCGGCCCTTGAGCGGTAAAGGTTCCGCCGGCTTGACGATGAAGAACATCAGCAGCTTGCCGTCCTGGTAGAGCACGTTGATCGTGTCCGGCTGGGCGACCTTCAGCTCTTTGCCGTTGGCATTGATGTTCATGTAATAGCCGTAGTCGGCCAGAGAGTCCTTCACCGTCTGCCCCACCGTCGCGGCCTCGTCGGGGTCAAGCTTCAGGTTCTTGTTCTTGTCGAAATCCATGAGAACGCTGGAGGAGAAGACCTCATCGAAGCGCCAGACATTGCGCAACTCGGCGATGTTCCCGGCATCATCGGAAATGACTTCCAGCCGTGCTTCGGCAAAAACGTGTGGATGCGCCTCAGCCAGCGAGGGGAAGAGGGCAGCCAAGGCCAGAAGCAATGCTTTTCTCATCAAGGGATTCCCGCCGGGCGGCATGTCATGGTTCTGTGTGATGGGTGATTCCGGCAGAATCAGGGCCGGACAAGCGCCGGCAGAATGCGTGAGGCTTCCGCTTCTGTCAAAACACGCGGCCTTGAGCCGGTCATTCCGGCTGGTGGGTGCGGAACCAGTTGTAGAGGTAATCCACCAGGCTGCGGACCTTGGCCGGCAGGTAGCGACGATGCGGATAGACGGCGTAGATGCCACGGTCTTCCGGCACATATTCATCGAAGAGAGAAACCAGCGCGCCGGATCGCAGGTAGGAATGGGCAATGAAATCGGGCAATGCGGCAAAGCCGAGGCTGGACAACGCGCCGCGCAGCGTCGATTGCGGGCTATTGACTTCGATGGGGCCGCTGATGCCCACGGTGAAGATGCTGCCTTCCTTGTCGACAAAACGCAGCGTGTTGTAGTTGCGGCTGTTCTTGTCGATCATCGCGGGAACGTTGGAAAGATCCTGCGGGTGGGTGAAGGGCCCGTGCATGGCGATGAAATGCGGCGTGGCGCAGATATGGGTGCGAAACGGTGCAAGCTTGCGCGCGATCATGCCCGAATCCTCCAGCCGCGTGACGCGGATTGCCAGATCGAAGCCTTCCTCGATGAGATCGACAAAGCGATCATCGGCGAGGATGTCCAGCGAGAGGTCGGGATGTTCGCGGGCGAAATCGATCAGCGACTGGCCGACATCCGCATCCACAAAGGTGCGCGGCACGGAGATTTTCAGGCGGCCCTTGAGGTCCGCATTGTTCTCGCGCACGAGATCGGCGAGGTTGTCGATCTCCTTCAGAATGTCGGAGGCCGTGCGGTAATAGGTGTGGCCGGCTTCCGTCAGGGAAAACTGGCGTGTTGTGCGGTTGAGCAGTAGCGCGCCGAGGTCGTCTTCCAGCTCGCGCACATATTTGGAAAGCAGGGCCTTGGAACGTCCCGTCTTGCGTGCAGCCGCCGAAAACCCTTCCGCTTCCACGACGTCGATGAAGGCCCGGATGCGGGTTAGCGTATCCATCTGTTTGTTTCTCCCTGTTGTTTTCTCTTATCGAACAGTCCCCGCCTTTTGTTCAATGAATTTTTTGATAACGCATGTGAAAAAGTTCTTGATTATGACGGCGAACAACCCTATTTCCGTGGCTGCCCAAAGTCGCACGTGCCTGTGGGTGTCCGCCGACCCTCGAACTGGGATTTATCCCTAAGGTGAGGTCATCGGTAAGGTACCTGGAACTAACCCCTCCAGTCGCTATTCCGGCCAACCGGGAAATGCGAGGACATCTTGAAGCAACGACGGTGCGGGCCTTTCTGGTTCTCTTCCGGCTTTCCACCAGCCGGGGTCACTGAAGAGGCACACCATCATTGCCGGAAGTGCGGTCGGGTTTCCCACCAATCCATGGCAGACAAAGCCGAATTGATGCCCTAGGCGGGGTGTCGGTTCATCATTTGCGCGTCGAGCGTATGCGAAGGTTCCGGGGTCTCCACCGGCTGGTTCCTGTTCGCACGCCCGTATGCCCTTTGTCCTCCGGTTTCCGGAGCTTTGGAACGTTAGGGAATAGACCGATGACCACTCAGCGCATCCTCGACTTCATCAACACCCGTCGTCCGGAAGGTCCGTGCCTCGTCGTCGATCTCGACGTGGTCCGCGACAACTATTCCGCTTTCCGTCACGCCCTGCCGGATAGCTCGATCTATTACGCCGTGAAGGCCAACCCGGCTCCGGAAGTGCTCAAGCTGCTCGCCGACATGGGCTCGAGCTTCGATTGCGCCTCCGTTGCCGAAATCCAGATGGCGCTCGACGCCGGTGCAACGGCCGACCGTATCTCCTACGGCAACACGATCAAGAAGGAGCGCGACGTTGCGCGGGCGCATGCCCTCGGCGTCAACCTCTATGCGGTCGACAGCCATGAAGAAGTCGAGAAGGTGGCCCGTGCCGCTCCCGGCGCCCGCGTGTTCTGCCGCGTTCTCACGGATGGCGAAGGGGCCGAATGGCCGCTGTCGCGCAAGTTCGGTTGCGTGCCGCAGATGGCTGTCGACGTACTTGTCTATGCCCATCAGCTCGGTCTCGAATCCTACGGCGTTTCGTTCCATGTCGGTTCGCAGATGCTGAAGGTCGATGCCTGGGATGCGGCTCTGGCCGATGCCAAGCGCGTCTTCTCGCAGCTTGCCAAGCAGGGCATTCACCTGAAGATGGTCAACATGGGCGGCGGTTTCCCGACGAAGTACCTGCGCGACGTGCCGGCGGCGGAAGCCTATGGTCAGGCGATCTTCGCAGCACTCCGCAAGCATTTCGGCAACCACATCCCGCGCACGATCATCGAGCCGGGCCGTGGCATGGTCGGCAATGCCGGTGTCATCAAGGCGGAAGTCGTTCTAGTTTCAAAGAAGTCGGATAACGACACGCATCGCTGGGTCTATCTCGACATCGGCAAGTTCGGCGGGCTGGCCGAAACCATGGACGAGGCGATCCGTTACCCGATCCGCACCGAGCGCGACGGCGATGAAATGGAGCCCTGCGTTCTGGCCGGCCCGACCTGCGATTCGGCTGACGTGCTCTATGAGAAGAACATGTATCCGCTGCCGGTGACGCTGACCATCGGCGACGAGGTTCTGATCGAAGGCACGGGCGCCTATACGACGACCTACTCCGCCGTCGCCTTCAACGGCTTCGAGCCGCTGAAGTCCTACGTGATCTAAAGCATTTCCGGCCGAAGCGTATTCGCTTCGGCGTCGGATAATGCGTCGATCAAAGCGTCAGTCCCGGCGAACGGCCGGGGCGACCTTTCACAATTCATCGTTGGGTTGCCGTTCTGGCGGCATTTGGAAACGGGAGGCTTCGATGGCCACTGTTTTTGACAATGTGCGTGCATTTTTCACCCCCGCAGCGTTCACCGTCGATGACGAGAACGCCGGTGATGTTCTGGCGCGCGAAAAGCTGCTCGATCTCGCCATGGGGCCGGATCGCCGCAAGAAGTCCTCGGAAAAGCTGCGCCGCAACCGGCTGCCGGCCGAAGGTCTGGCGCTGGTGGCGCGCGATCCGCAGGGCCATGTGATCGGCACTGTCCGCCTGTGGAATGTCGAGGCTGGCGTCACGCCGGCCGGTACCCCCGTGGACGCGCTCATGCTCGGTCCGCTTGCGGTCGATCCGGCCCATGAAGGGCGCGGCATCGGTGCTGCCCTCATGCGCGCGGCGATCGCCCGCGCCCATGATCGCGGCCACGGCGCCATCCTGCTCGTCGGCGATGCGCCCTATTACGAGCGCTTTGGCTTTTTCACTGAAAAGACGAAGCTGCTGATGATGCCCGGCCCGACTGCCCGCGACCGTTTCCTCGCGCTCGAACTCAAGGACAATTGGCTCGACGGCGCCGCCGGAATGGTGGTCGCCAGCGGCCGCCGCCTGAGCGGTGGCCGTGAGCGTAAAGCTGCCTGATACGCATTCCCTGCCCGCATGCAGAAGCGTCTCGCTGGAAACGGCGGGGCGCTTTCTTTCGTTTCCGGCGACCTCTTGACTTGTTTCGCTTGCGGTGATTTTTTAGTTGTATTGTGCAACTAAATGGAAAGCCTCATCCCATGGTTCCGGAGGATTCGATCGACATCATCAGAACGGCTTCCCGTCAGCTCGTGCGGGAGCTGGGCTTCATGGGCGGCGATTTCGCCGGAACCACGCTTCCCCCATCCGCGGTACATGCCCTGATCGAGATTGAGCATGGCAACGTCACTGCGCGTGAGCTTGGGGCGCGCCTGCATCTGGAAAAATCCAGCGTCAGTCGCCTGTTGCGCAAGCTTGTCGATGCGGGCGACCTTCATGAAGGTGAGGATAAGAACGACGCCCGCCTCAAGCTTTTGTCCCTGACGGCGGCGGGACGGGAGCGCGTGGCGGCGATCCACCGGTTCGCCCGCGATCAGGTCGCCAGCGCCCTCGTGCAACTGACGCCCGACGAGGCCCGGACGGTCGGGGAGGGGCTTCACCTCTATGCCGGCGCCCTGACCGGCGCTGCAACCCGCGCGGAGACAGGCGTTCGGGTGGAGGAGGGATACCGTCCCGGTCTCATCGCGCGCATCACGGAGATGCATGCACTCTATTATGCCCGCACGTCAGGCTTCGGTCAGCCGTTCGAAAGCGTTGTCGCCAGCGGGCTCTCCGAGTTTTGCGGTCGTCTTCATCACGCCGCGAACGGGGTGTGGACGGTGAGCCGCAATGGGCGGATTCTCGGCTCCGTCGCCATCGACGGACAGGATATGGGTGACGGCATCGCCCATCTGCGCTGGTTCATCGTCGATGACGGGCTCAGGGGAACGGGCAGCGGCAAGGCGCTTCTGGATGCCGCCTTGGCGTTTGTCGACGCGCAGGGCTTTGCCGAAACCCATCTTTGGACCTTCTCCGGCCTTCACGCCGCCCGGCACCTTTACGAGGCGCGGGGGTTCGTTCTGGCGGAAGAGCACCCCGGCACGCAATGGGGAAACGAGGTTCTGGAACAGCGCTTCGTCCGGCTCCGTCCGTGAGGGCGGGATTCTTTACCCCGCAATATCGATGATGCCGCAATCGCCGGCTTCTGACGCAAACGCCAACAGCCTGCCGTCACCGCTCCAGCCCATCGAAGTGATCGCCCCCTTGCCGGGGCGGCGCAGGAGAACTTCCTTGCCGTCGGCGATGCGCACACCGAGGATCATGCCGTCGATGAAGCCGATGGCGAGGATTTCGTCGGTGTTGTGGAAGCAAACGCAGGTCGTCATGATATCGGCGCGGGTGCCGAGCTCAAGCGGGGCCTTGCCCATCGGGCCATCCTTGGCCGAGAAGGGCCAGACGATGGCGGCGGGTGCACCGGAGGAGGCGAGCCACTTGCCCTTGGGCGACCAGGACAGCGATTTCACCTTGGCGGGATAGCCGGTCATGCGCATGTGGCGGGCTTCCGCACCGGTCTTGGCGCCATCGAGCTTCCAGCCGTGCAGGGCGTTTTCCTGCATGGCGGTGACGACGAAGCGGCCATCCGGCGAGAAGGTGACGATGGTATGCGCGCCCTTCCACTCAAGGTCCATCGGTTCGGCATTCATGCCGGCCCAGTGCAGCGACACGCCATTATAGCGGGCGGCGGCCAGTCTGAGGCCCTTCGGAGCGAAGGCAATGGCCTCCACCGTGCGGGTTTCGGCAAATTCCTTCACCGTGCCATCGGCAAGGCGCACGAAGCTGGACTTGCCCACCGCATAGCCCACCGCGCCTTGCGGGCCGGCGGCGACGGCGGAAATCCACTTGCGCGGCACGTTGGCGAGTTCGGTGACGTCGCCGGTTGCGGCGATGCGCAGAACGCGACCGTCTTCGCCGCCGCTCAACAGGCTTTCGCTGTAGGGATCGCGAATGCAGGTCAGAAGACCCTCATGGGCCGCCGTCACTTTGGCGCCGCCCTCCAGCCGGTGGATTTCACCGCTGGCGGCTGCGAAAAAAGCGGTTTCACCCAAAAAGGCGGCGGTGGCGACGTGACCTTCGATGTCGTAAGGCGCAACCGTCGGCATCAGGCAGAGGCCTCGCAGGCCTTGAAGGCGGCTTCAAGCTGGACCGGATCGAGTTCGCGGCCGATGAAGACGAGGCGGCTTTCGTGCTTCTCGTCTTCCTTCCACGGGCGTTGGTGATCGCCTTCGATGATCATGTGCACGCCCTGCACCACGTAGCGGTCCGGATCGCCCTTGAAGGCGATGATGCCCTTGAGGCGCAGGATGTTCGGGCCTTGCGTCTGCGTCAGGTTCTGGATCCACGGGAAGAACTTGTCGGCGATCAGTTCGCCGCCGCGCAGCGAAACGGAGCGCACGGTCACATCATGGATGGCCGAGACATGGCCGTGGTGGTGATCGTGGTCATGATGATGGTGGTCGTGATCGTGCCCATGATCGTGGTGATGATGGTCGCAATCGGGACCGCAGACATGATCCGGATCGTCGTGATCGAGGAAATGCGGATCGTTGTCCAGCACGCGCTTCAGGTCGAAGGCGCCCTGGTTCAGCACCTTGTCCAGCGGCACGCCCGAACGTTCGGCGCGGTAGACCCGGGCCGAGGGGTTGATGGCGCGGACGATCTCCTCGATGACGTCGGCTTCTTCCTTCGTCACGAGGTCGGTCTTGTTGATCACGACGACATCGGCAAAGGCGATCTGGTCTTCGGCCTCACGGCTGTCCTTCAGGCGCAACGGCAGATGCTTGGCATCCACGAGCGCGACGACGGCGTCGAGCTGGCTCTTGGTGCGCACGTCATCATCCATGAAGAAGGTCTGGGCGACGGGAACCGGATCGGCAAGGCCGGTCGTTTCCACGATGATGCCATCGAAGCGGCCCGGACGGCGCATCAGGCCTTCCACGACGCGAATGAGGTCGCCGCGCACCGTGCAGCACACGCAGCCATTGTTCATTTCGTAGATTTCTTCGTCCGACTCGACGATCAGGTCGTTATCGATGCCGATTTCGCCGAACTCGTTGACGATGACCGCGTATTTCTTGCCGTGGTTCTCGGTGAGGATGCGGTTCAGAAGCGTCGTCTTGCCGGCGCCGAGATAGCCGGTGAGCACGGTGACGGGAATGGGCTTGGCGGTTTGCGCATCGGTCATGGAAAAAACCTCGGAAGAATGGGGTGCGCCGGGCGGCGCGAGAGCTGACGTCCATATAGGCGCTGACTGCGCCCGTTTCAAAGGGTTTCGGCAAGAAGCGCGAGGTCGAAGGCATCGACATCGCGCAGAAGTTCGATGAAGCCCTTCACCGTATGGGCAATCAGCTTCTCGCCCTTCTCGGCAGTCGCGGCGGCGGCATTGCCGGTCACGCCGTCGGCGTTCAGATCGCGCATCTTCCAGCCGAAGGCATGCGGGCCATAGGCGCGCAGATGGGTGAAGCAGTTGCAGAATTCCGTTTGCTTCGAGGGAAAGTTCCGGGCGAGGTCCATCTTCACCGTCTCGGGGGCAAGCGCCAGCATTACCGAGGTTTCGATTTCGCCGCCATGGATGCCGATGGCCTTTTCCTCCGGCGAAATCACACCGTCCGGCAGGCCGAAGCGGGTCCAGCTTGTGGCGACGACCAGCATGCCGAAGCGCACGCGGGCTTCGGTTGCAACGATGGTCATCAGCGGCGAATTGCCGCCATGGGCGTTCAGCATCACCAGTTTGCGCACGCCGCGGGCCGCCAGAAAGCCGGCAATGCCCAGCCATTTCTCCACGGCTTCCGCATAGGCAAGGGTTTTCGTTCCCTCGACATCCATGTGCTCGATCGAGTAGCCGACGGGCTCAACCGGCAGAAAAGTCACGGAAAGTTCCGGAGGCAGCGCAGCTTTGACGCGTTCGACAATACCGGCGGCGATGATCGCATCCGTTTCGAAGGGCAGGTGGGGGCCGTGCTGTTCATGTGCGCCAAGCGGCAGAACGGCAATGGCGGCTTCATCGATCTCGAGCGTCATGGATTAACGTTTCCCGCAGGGATTTCCGGTAGTTTTCGGCGATAAGGCCGGTATAACGGCGGTGCGCTTCGTTTGAAAGCGGGAGAGGTGCCGTGGGCAAGAAAGACAAGCAGGAAAAGGCGCTGCGCAAGCAGGAAAAAGCCCTGCGCAAACGCGAGGAGGCGCTTTCCGAACCGGGAGCGCTTGCCAACAGCCTCGTTCAGGCATCGCGCTCGCTGCGCACCGTTCTGTCGCGCAATCTCACGGCCACCGGTCTTTATGCCGGGCAGGATGGCGTCATTCTTGCCCTGTTCGAACAGGACGGGCTGACGACCGGCCAGCTTGCGCAGGCGCTGGGCGTGAAGCCGCCCACCATGACGCGCACCATCGGACGCATGGAAGCGCAGGGCTTTCTTGCCCGCCGCGATGATGCCGGCGACGGACGTCTCAGCAAAGTCTATCTCACGGATCTTGGCCGCAGTGCTGTCTCGTCCATCACGGCTTCGGTTGCCAATTGCGACCGGCTCGCCGTTTCAGGGCTTTCCGGAAAGGAAGTGAAGACGCTGATCCGGCTTCTGAAAGCGGTCGATGCCAACCTCAATCCGGACGGTGTTCCTGCAGAGGATGAGGCTTCCGCCGGTTAGGCCGCCATTGCGCTCCGCAATTAAATTGTTTAATTTAATTGAAATCGTTCGCCCTATGGGAGTAAGGCAGAATCGATACGGGGGAGGGAGAGGCGCATGGCACAGAAGATCAAATTATCGACCATTGCCGAAAGTCTGGGGCTTTCGACCGCGACCATCTCGCTGGCGCTGCGGGACAGCCCGCTCGTGGCCGCCGACACGCGCGAGCGGATCAAGGAACAGGCCCGTGCCATGGGCTATATCTACAACCGTCGCGCGGCCAGTCTGCGCACCTCGCGCTCGGGCATTATCGGCGTCGTGGTGCATGACATCATGAACCCGTTCTACGGCGAAATTCTCAAGGCCATCGAAGGCGAACTCGACCGCCGCTCGCACACCTTCATTCTCTCCAATCACTATGATTCCGTCGAAAAGCAGCGCAGCTTCATCGAAATGCTGCTGCAACTTGGGGGCGATGGCGTCATCATGTCGCCCGCCATCGGTACACCGCCGGAAGATGTGGCTCTGGCCGAGAACAACAACATGCCGGCCATTCTCATTGCCCGCTCGATGGAAGGGGGCGACCTGCCGACCTTCCGCGGCGATGACAGCTATGGCATTTCGCTTGCCACCAATCATCTCATCAGCCTCGGCCACCGCACCATTGCCATGGTGGGCGGCACGGAGCAGACATCGACGGGCCGCGACCGTTATCAGGGCTATGTGAATGCGCTGCGCAAGGCGGGCATGGAGGTCGACCCGGCCCTGCGGATTCAGGGACCGCGCGGCAAGCAGGCCGGTTTCGAGGCGGCGATGGAGTTTCTTTCCCTGCCGCAGAAGCCGACGGCGGCAGTCTGCTGGAACGATCTCGTCGCGATCGGTTTCATGAACGGCATTGCCCGCGCCGGTCTCGTGGCTGGCCGCGATATTTCCGTGACCGGTTATGACGATCTGGAGGAAGCCTCCATCGCCACGCCGGCGCTGACGACGGTGTGGAACGGTCAGGAAGAGGTCGGGCGGCTTGCAGCGCGCGCGCTTCTGGATAAACTGGGCGGCAGTCACGAGCCTGACGGGTTGCACCTGATCAAGCCGGAGATGCGAATCCGCCAGTCCACAGGCCCGGTCAAGCCCCGGACCTGACGACAAGACAATCCAGATTTTCGAGGGATAGCATGACGGGAAAAACCGCCGTTCTCGTTTACGACACCATTCATGGCCGTGTACTGACACGGCTCGAAGAGAAGTTCGAACTCATCCTGGTCAGGCGCGGCGTGCCGCCGTCGATTTCGCCCGAGGATGCAGAACGGGTGAAAGGGGCGGCGATTTTCGGTGCCTTCGGCGCCGACTGGATCGACCTCCTGCCCAATCTCGAAATCATCGCCCATTTCGGCGTCGGTTATGATGGTGTCGATTGTGCCGCGGCCGCCAGACGCGGCATCATCGTTACCAATACGCCGGATGTGCTGAACGATGAGGTGGCGGACTCCGCCGTCGCACTGCTGCTCAACACCATTCACCAGATTCCCCGTGTCGAACGCTGGCTGCGTTCCGGCGACTGGGCTGAGAAGGGGTCGTGCCCCCTGTCGCCCATGTCCATGAAGGGGCGGACGGTTGGTCTTTATGGCCTCGGCCGCATCGGCATCGAGATCGCCCGGCGACTGGAGCCGTTCAAGGTGAAGATCGCCTATCACACCCGCAGCAAGCGCGAGGGCGTGGATTACGCTCATTACCCCACGCTGCTGGCGTTGGCGGAGGCCGTGGATACGCTGATCTGTATCGTTCCCGGAACGCCGGAAACGCACAAGGCCATCAATGCCGAGGTGCTGAAGGCGCTGGGTCCCAACGGCGTGTTCATCAATGTCGGGCGCGGCACATCGGTGGATGAGGATGCGCTCATCGAGGCGCTGAACGCGAAGACCCTCGCCGCTGCCGGCCTCGATGTGTTCTATGACGAGCCGAAGGTGCCGCAGGGACTGCTGGATGCGGAAAATGCCGTTCTCTGGCCGCATATCGCTTCCGCCACCGTGCCGACGCGTGATGCCATGGGCGATCTGGTGGTGGACAACATCATTCGCTGGTTTGCAGAGGGCAAGACGCTGACGCCGGTGCCGGAAACACCGGCTCCGGTCTGATGGCTGAAACGGCGCCCGTGGGCGCCGTTTTCATTTCCTGCATGTTCAGCGAGCCTTCGCAGCGGCGTAGGCGCGGACGGCATCGCCGAACGCAGTGAAGAGGTGACGCGAGGGGCCGTCGGTTTCGGCCCAGTATTCCGGGTGCCATTGCACGCCGCAGGCAAAGGCCTTGGCGTCGATCACGGATACGGCTTCCACCGTCCCATCGGGCGCGGTGGCTTCCACCTGAATGCGCGGTGCTGTTTCCGCGATGGCCTGACGGTGCAGCGAATTCACCTGAATTTCGCCGGCGAGACCGAGATAATTGGCGATGCAGGAGCCTTCCCGCACGATGACGCTCTGGCGAATGGCAAAAGCTTCGTCGCGGTCTGAGGTGTCGGGCTTGCGATGGTCCCAGATGCCTTCGTTTTCCTGAATTTCCGTTTGCAGCGTTCCGCCCAGCGCCACGTTCAGCTCCTGAATGCCACGGCAGATGGCGAGCATGGGAATGCCGCGTTCGATGGCACGGCGAATGAGCGGCAGGCTGGTGGCGTCGCGACCGGGGTCGAAGGGGCCGTCTTCCTCGCGGGCTTCGACACCATAAAGCGAGGGATGCACATTGCTGACCGAGCCGGAAACCAGCAGACCATCGACATGATCGAGGATGGCGTCGGCCTCGTTACCGTCCTCGAAGGCCGGAACGATGAAGGACATGACATCGGCCACTTTCAGCGCGGCCTTGACATACTGGTTCTGTGCGGCGTGCCAGACAACCCCATCCACGATCTTCAGATCGGCGGGAACGGCGACGACGGGTCTGGACATGACGGGGCTCCAATGGGGCAAAAGAGGTGATGCTGCGTGGTTTCGACAGGAAGGTTTCATGCCGGTTCGTGGCTTTTGTCAACCGGGTTTGCGCATTCGAAGCGGCGGGAAATTTTAGCCAAGAACCGGTTGCGCGCTTGGAACAATATTGCGCTTTGCGCTTGCAAGGCCAGCGCCAAAATGTTTAGTTCCGGCCCACGCAGCGGGGGCGCGAAGACCCCTGGTTTTCAAGCGATTTCTTACCGGGAGGTTTGTTCATGGATCGCCGTTCATTCTTCAAGAAGGCGGGAGCCGCGAGCGCTGGCGCCGTTGCCGCATCCGCTCTTGCCGCGCCTGCCATCGCCCAGGAAAATCCGAAGGTCAACTGGCGTCTGACGTCGTCGTTCCCGAAGGGCCTCGACGCCATTTTCGACGCCGCGACGGAAATCGCCGCCAACGTTTCGGAAGCCACCGGTGGCAATTTCAATATTCAGGTCTTTTCGGCCGGTGAAATCGTTCCGGCCCTCCAGGCGCTTGACGCCGTGTCGAGCGGTACGGTCGAAATGGCCCATACCTGCTCCTACTATTATGTCGGCAAGGACCCGGCCTTCGCCTTCGGTACGGCTGTTCCGTTCGGTCTCAATGCCCGCCTGACCAATTCCTGGTTCTATCAGGCCGGCGGCAATGAACTGCTGAACGAGTTTCTGGCCACCTACAACACCTATGCCCTGCCGGCCGGCAACACCGGCGCGCAGATGGGCGGCTGGTTCCGCAAGGAAATCAACACGGTTGACGACCTCAAGGGTCTGAAGATGCGTATCGCCGGTCTGACCGGCAAGGTCGTCGAAAAGCTTGGCGTCATCCCGCAGCAGCTTGCCGGCGGCGACGTTTATCCGGCGCTGGAAAAGGGCACGATCGACGCGACCGAATTCGTCGGTCCCTATGACGACCAGAAGCTTGGCTTCTACAAGGTCGCGAAGTACTACTATTACCCGGCCTGGTGGGAAGGCGGCCCGACCGTTCACGCCTTCTTCAACCTCGAGAAGTTCAAGGGTCTGCCGAAGAGCTACCGGCGCATCCTCAGCGATGCCTGCGCCATGGCCAACACGAACATGCTGGCGAAGTATGACCAGCGCAACGCCCATGCGCTCAAGCAGCTCGTGGCCGATGGCGCCGTGCTTCGTCCGTTCAGCCAGGAAATTCTGGAAGCAAGCTTCAACGCTGCCCAGGAAGTCTATGCCGGTATTTCGGCCACGAACGCCAACTTCAAGAAGCTCTATGACAGCCAGCAGGCTCTCAAGCGCGATTCCTATCTCTGGATGCAGCTTGCCGAATACTCCTTCGACACGTTCATGATGCTGCAGCAGCGCGCCGGCAAGCTCTAAGCCTCAGGCGTTATCCGATCGCGAAAAGCCCGGCGTCGAAAGACGCCGGGCTTTTTGTTTTCGGGCCTGTACAGATCAGAAAAAACCGGCGCTCGAAACGCCGGTTTTCATGCTTTCAGGACTTGAGATCAGGGGTTGATCTTGGGCGGACCGGAAAGGCCGCCACCAAGCGGACCGAGCGCCGGCAGGCCATTGCCGGCGGGTGCCGAACCCATGCCCCCCCCTTGCGGATTGAAGCCGGGGACTTCGATCCTGATAGCGTCAACGTCTATCTTCGGCCCCTTGTCGAGCCAGTGGGTGACGGATTCGGGCCAGAAGATGATGATGGCGACAAGCAGAAGCTGCATGCACAGCCACGGAATGGCGCCCTTGTAGATGTCCATCGTCGGAATTTCGCGCGGCGTGACCGAGCGCAGATAGAACAGCGCGAAGCCGAACGGCGGATGCATGAACGATGTCTGCATGTTCACGCACAGCAGCACCCCGAACCAGATGAGGTTGATGCCGAGCGCGTCCGCAACGGGGGCCAGAAGCGGGATGACGATGAAGGCGATTTCGAAGAAATCGAGGAAGAATGCCAGGAAGAAGATGAAGACGTTGACGAAGATCAGGAAACCGATCTGGCCGCCCGGCAGGCCCGACAGCATGTGCTCGATCCACAGCGAACCATTGAGGCCCTGGAAGATCAGGCTGAAGATGGTCGAGCCGACCAGAATGAAGACCACCATGGAGGTGATCTGCATCGTGCTGGCCATGCCCTGGCGGATGAGCGGCCAGGTCAGCTTGCCATTGATTGCCGCGATGACCATGGCGCCGACAACGCCGAGCGCACCGGCCTCCGTCGGGGTGGCAAGGCCCATGAAAATGGTGCCGAGGACGACGAAAATCAGCGCCACGGAGGGGACCATGCTGAGCAGAACCTTCAGCACGAGCTTCATGTTCAACTCGCCGCGCGCTTCCACTGGCAGGGCGGGCATGCTGGACGGCTTGATGATCGACATGATCGCAATGTAGCCGGCGAAGATAGCCACCTGAAGGATCGAAGGGCCGATGGCGCCGAGATACATATCGCCAACCGACTTGCCGAGCTGGTCGGCGAGAACGACGAGCACCAGAGAGGGCGGGATGACCTGGGTGATCGTGCCGGATGCGGCGATGACGCCTGTCGCAAGGCGCGGATTATAGCCATATTTCAGCATCACAGGCAGCGAGATCATCGCCATGGTGATGACCGAGGCCGCCACGGTGCCGGTGATGGCGCCAAGGATGGCGCCCACGAAGATGACCGCATAGGCGAGGCCGCCCGGGATGGCGCCGAACAGCTTGCCGGTTCCTTCGAGCAACTCTTCCGCCAACCCGCACCGCTCCATGACCGCACCCATGAGGGTGAAGAACGGAATGGCCAGCAGAAGGTCGTTGGACATGATGCCGAAGAAGCGCAGCGGCAGGGCATTCATGAAGCTCGGATCGAAGAAGCCGCCCACAAGGCCGACCACGGCAAACAGCATGCCAACCGCGCCGAGCGAGAAAGCGACCGGGAAGCCGAACAGCATGAATGCGACCATTGCCGCGAACATGGCCGGCGGCAGTATTCCGTACTCAAACACGTTGAGGTCCTCGTATTGGGCCGGTCACGTCCACGCGCCGGCCGCCCTTGTTATTGCGCCGGCTTTTCGTAATCCGTGCTGATCTGGATATCACCGCGCAGCGCAGCAATGCGCTTGACAAGCTCGGAGAAGCCCTGAACGGCGAGCAGTACAAAACCGATGAAAATCATAAACTTGACTGGCCAGCGGATGAGGCCGCCAGCATTTTCGGACATTTCCCCCAGAAGGAAGGAGCGCTCGAAGAAGGGCCAGCACAGCACCGCGCAGATCACGCAGATCGGGAGCATGAAAAAGGTGAAGCCGATGACGTCGATCCACAGGCGCTTGCGTTCGGATACGGCGCCGTAAATCAGGTCAACGCGGATATGTTCGTTGCGGCACAGCGTGTAGGACGAGCCGAGCATCACGACATAGGCAAAGAGATACCACTGGATCTCCAGCCACGCGTTCGAGCTGTAATGAAAGGTATAGCGCACAAGGGCATTGCCTGCGCTGATGAGGCAGCACAGAAGAACGAGATAGTCGCCGATCCGACCGACCAGGCTGCTTAGTGCGTCAATTAGCTTGCTGATTTTGAGGAGTGCCGTCACGGCGCCAGTCCCCCTTCTTTGAAAACGCGACAGCCATAAACCAAGGGGGCGTAAAAGAAAAGCGGGAAAGCCGCGCAAATCCGGCATTTTGCATCGATCAGCGCATTCGTGTCGCCGTTGCGGGTTCACGTTTCATGCGTGTCGATTTAAAGTTTGTGGAAAATCTACTGAAACGTTTTCGTAAGACTAATCAAGTCGCTAAAAAAGCACCTAGCGGACATGAGAGTCTGCGCGAAAAGGACCGCGAATGGATGGCTGAAGACTCGAACATCGATGGGGACGGCGAAGGCCTTGCCCTGAGCGGGTCGCTTTACCGGCATCGCTGGCAACAATTGGCGGGTGCGCTGGTCAGCATCGTCTGCTTTACGGTTGTCTGGGTCCGGACGGATTTCACGGCCTTTCTGGTGCTCGCCCTTTGCGCTTCCGCCATCGGTCTGTTGCGGCTGGTCATGACGATCGCGCTTGGGCGCTTCGATGTGACGGCGATTGACGCCGCGCGCGCCCGCAGGATCGAGCGGAACCATATCGTCGGTTCCGGTCTGACTGCGGCGCTGCTCGGTGGTGGCACTGCCTATGCCATCGTTTCCGGTGTCGATGGCTTTTCCGTTTTCATCTGCATTTCGGTCATCATGGGCCTGCTCGTTGCTGTTGCCGGCCGAAGCTATGCATCGCGACGCAGCGTTGATTTGCAGACGGCCTTTCTCGTTCTGCCGCCGGCGGTTGCGGGGCCGCTGAATGGCGATCTCTCCGTCATTATCATGTGCTTCATGCTTTTGCCGCTTGGCTTTGAGGCCCGGGTGATGGCGTGCGGCATTCGCAACGCACTTGCCCGGAGTGCCGCTGCTGCCGGCCACCTTTCCGTGCTGGTGGAGCGGTTCAACGCCGCACTCGACACCATGCCGCACGGGTTGATGATGCTCGATTCAAGTCGTCGGGTGCAGATTGCCAACAGTCGTGCCCGGGCATTTTTCGCTGGTGCGGGTCCTGAAGGTGTTGCCGCCGACGCGTTGATTCCTGTGGCGCTGGAAGAGGACGGCGACGGGCACAAGCATGCTTTCAGCCAGCGGCTCTGCGAGTTTCTCGACGGTGATTTCCAGCGGGTGCAGGTGCCGCTGCCCGGCAAGACCTACTTCGAATTCGACGGGGCGTCCCGGGCGGATGGCGGTGCGGTTGTCATCTTCGAGGATGTCAGTGCGCGGGTAAGGGCCGAGGAAAAGATCCTGCACATGGCCAAGTTCGATGCACTGACCGGTCTGTCGAACCGGCATCACTTTGCAGAACAGGTGCGCCTGACGCTTGAGCGTCTGCCGGCAGGGGTTACGATCGGTTTTCTGCTGATCGACGTGGACGACCTGAAGAATGTCAACGACATGCGCGGCCACGCTTTCGGTGATCGTGTGCTGAACGAAATCGGCCGACGTTTCGCGGCGCTGACAGATTCCGAGACGATTACCGCGCGGATGATCAGCGACCAGTTCGGCGTCTTTCTGTTTGGCCGCGATGGCGACGAACTGGCCATGAAGGCCCGCATTTTGAAGTTCCATGCGGCGTTGCAGGGCAACTACACCGTCGGCGACGTCGTGTTGCCCCTGACCTATAGTGCCGGTTATGTGCTGTTGCCCAACCGCGAAGCGGAGACGGAGGAGTGGCAGGTCAAGGCCGATCTGGCGCTCTCGGAGGCGAAGGGCAGGGCGCGTGGGCTGTGTGTCGGCTATGCGCGGGAAATGGACGAGCGCTACATCGCCAGTCGCCGCCTGAAGGCGGATCTGCGTCAGACCCTTCTGGATCGGGGTCTGACGACCATGTTTCAGCCGATGTATACACCGGATGGCAGGCATATCGAATGCTGCGAGGCGCTCGTGCGCTGGACGCATCCCGAGCGCGGTCCGGTCAGCCCCGATGTGTTCATCCGCATGGCCGAGGATATGGGGGTCGTTTCCACCATCACCGCCTTCGTGCTGGAGCAGGCCTGCCGCGAATGCATGCGCTGGCCGGGGCAGACATCCGTTTCGGTCAATCTCTCGGCGCATGATCTGCGCAGCCGGGCGATCGTGGATCTCGTGGCCGAAACGCTGGCGCTGACGGGGCTTTCCTCGTCGCGCCTGCATCTCGAAGTGACTGAAAGCTGCCTGATGGACGAGCCACTGGCGGCCGGCGCGCTTCTGGCGGAACTGCGGACGATGGGCGTGACCATTGCCGTGGATGACTTCGGCACCGGCTTTTCGAGCCTCGCCTATCTCGACACGCTGCCGCTTGATGTGGTGAAGATCGATCGCTCCTTCGTGCGCAACGTGACGAGCGACGGTCGCCGCCTCAAGCTGCTGAAGGGCACGGTCAATCTCGTGCGTGCGCTCGGCCTCGATGTGGTGGTGGAGGGGGTGGAGACCGAAGAGCAGCTTGCCGTGATCGTTGAAAACGGGGCTGCGGATCTTGTGCAGGGCTTCGTGTTTTCCCGACCGCTGCCGCCCGATCAGGCGCTTGCGCTGATGCAGCGTTGATCCGGGTTATTGGGGAGATATGAAAAAGGCGGTCGCTCGAGCGTACCGCCTTTTTTGATTCCGGTATCGCAGATGCGATCAGACGCCGCCCTTGACGCGTGCTAGGCCGGCGCGGGCCAGAGCGTAATTTGGATCGAGGCGTACGGCGTGCTGATAGGATTTGGCGGCCTTGGCGCGTTCGCCACGCTGTTCGTAGACCAGCGCCTGGTTGGTCCAGGATTCCGCACGGGTGCCGTCGAGCGCGATGGCGGTGTTGAAATCGGCAAAGGCGTTCTCGTCGTCGCGCAGCGCCAGATAGGAAATGCCACGGCCATTGTAGGGTTCCGGCGAGCCGGACGACAACGAGATGGCGCGGGAGAAGTCTTCGATGGCCTGCGTGTGCTGACCGCGCTTCTGATAGATCAGACCGCGGTTGTGATAGGCGCGGCCATCGGTCGTGTCGAGCTGGATCGCCTTGTTGAAGTCGTTGAAGGCTTCGACATCGCGACCGGCCTGACGGTAGAGGTTGCCGCGACCGATAAGCGCCACATCATAGGACGGGTTGATCTGCAGGGCGGCGCTGTAATCGGCGAGCGCTTCCGCCTGCCGGTTCATGTTGCGATAGACCAGTCCGCGGTTGGCGTAAGCCTGATAGAAGCGCGGATTGAGCTGCAGCGCGGTGTTGAAGTCCGCCAGCGCCTTGCGGAATTCGCCAGCCTTGCCGTAAGCCGAACCGCGGACGTTGTAGCCTTCCGGATCGGACGGGTTGGAGCTGATCACCGAGGTCAGCGACGAGATGTTTTCCTGGGAACCCTGCGTGCGGTCGATGCTGATGACGTCGGTCGGAGCCGGTGTCGATGCGCAGGCGGTGAGTGCGAGAGCCATCGCAAGAGCCGCACCGGGCATCAGGATGGCCGTACCGCGACGCTTGCCGCGCACGTTCAGGCGTTCGAGTGCAGAAACAGGATTTGCAGAACCCATCGTCATCAGGCTCGATTCCACATCGTTGGGAGAGCAGGGAAGCGCCACAATGCCGCGACGGACCGCGGAAGCGCAATGAAAAAAAGCGGTGGTGACGTAAATCACCCCCGCTTCACATGCCTGTGAATAACGTCGAAAAAACGGCGATTAGCGGGCGCGGGGGCCAGCAACCAGGCCTTCGCGCTGAGCGCGCTTGCGAGCCAGCTTGCGAACGCGGCGAACGGCTTCAGCCTTTTCGCGGGCGCGCTTTTCAGACGGCTTTTCGTAGTAGTCGCGCATCTTCATTTCGCGGAAAACGCCTTCGCGCTGCAGCTTCTTCTTCAGAGCGCGGAGAGCCTGATCAACATTATTGTCGCGGACAAGTACCTGCACGTTTATCCCGTTCCTTTAGATCTGGTTGCGGCCGGCGGAATGAAGCGTCGGCACGAAATTAGCCTTCGCGGAGCCGGAACCCTCACGATTGGCCAGCGCATTACCAGATCGGATTGGCGAAGTCCATATCCTTGCCGCCGTTTTCGGTCGAAAAATCCCGGGTTTCCGGGCTCTCACTCATGCGGTCCAGACGTAGAAGCCAACGCTGCGGGCGGGAACGGCCACAGCGCCGCCGCCACGCTTCGGCTGGGCGGTGCCATCGAGCGACTGGTAATGGCCGCCGTCCGGCAGAATGAAGCCGCAGGGCTGGTGCGCGCGGTTGAACAGCGCAACGAGCTTCGAGGGCAAGCCCGTTTCCATGTCTTTCGAGGCAATGAGCAGGCTGAAGGCCGAGCCGTCGGGGTCGTCCCAGTCTTCGGTCGTCATGGGCTGGCCGGAGGGGGAAATCCATTCCGCATCGTGACCGCCCTCGTAAAAGCGGGGGTCCGCCAGCTTGGGGAAACGCTTGCGCAGGCCGGCAAGGAAAGCCGTGTGGGCAATCAGCGTCTCGTCCAGCCCCGTCCAGTCCATCCAGGTGATCTCATTGTCCTGGCAATAGGCGTTGTTGTTACCGCGCTGGCTGCGGCCGGCCTCATCGCCCATGGTCAGCATGATCGTGCCACTGGAGACGAACAGCGTCGAGAGGAGCGCCATAACGTCGGCGCGGCGGCGCTCGAGGATCGCCGGGGCCATCGTCGCGCCCTCAGCGCCATTGTTCCAGGAGAGGTTTTCGTTGTGGCCGTCGCGGTTATCCTCGCCGTTGGCCTCATTGTGCTTCGTTTCGTGCGAAACGAGGTCCATCAGGGTGAAGCCGTCATGGGCAGCAAGGAAGTTCACCGAGCGGGTACTGTTTTCCGGGCGGTTGGAAAACACGTCCGAGGAGCCGGCGAGAATGGTGGCGAACGGCCCGGTCATGTGGCGGTCGCCACGCCAGTAGCGGCGCATGCCGTCACGGGCCCGGTCATTCCACTCGATGAACGGTTCGGGAAAATTGCCGAGCTGATAGCCGCCGGGGCCGATATCCCAGGGTTCGGCAATCAGGATGCGGTCGGCCAGAACCTCGTCGCGGCGAATGGCCTCGATCAGCTCGCTGTGCGGATTGAAGCCGGCATGATTGCGAAACAGGATGGTGGCGAGATCGAAACGGAAGCCATCGATGCCGGCATTCAGCACGAAATGGCGCAGGCTATCTACGATCAGGTTGCGGATGAAGGGATGATCGCAGGCGACGGTGTTGCCGCAGCCGGTGTCGTTCACCAGCACGCCAGGCTGATCGCGCAGGTGGCGGTACAAACAGCAATTGTCGATGCCGCGGAAGGACAGGGTGGGGCCGAAGCGGTCACTCTCGCCTGTGTGGTTGAAGACGAGATCGAGCAGCACGCCGATGCCGGCTGCATGCAGCGCCGCCACGGTGTCGCGCAGTTCCTCGATGCCGCCGGGGCACAGGCGCGGTTCGAGTGGCATGAAGGCCACGGGGTTGTAGCCCCAGGCATTGGTCAGGCCGAGCGGCTGCAGATGGCGCTCATCGATCCACGCGACGATGGGCATGAGTTCGATGGCATCGACGCCGATTGTCTTCAGATGCGCGATGACGGAGGGATGGGCCAGGGCCGCCACCGTGCCGCGCTGTGCCTCCGGCACATCCGGATGCAGCTTGGTGAAGGCCTTGACCGACACCTCGTAGACCAACCCGCCAGGCTTGAAGAACGGCGCCCGGCGTTCCACCGGACGATCCGCTACGACGACGCATTTCGGCATCAGGGGCGCTGTGTCAGCGGCGAAGACGCTAAGCTTCGCATCGTAGACGAAGGGTCGGTCGATGGCCGTGGCGTAAGGGTCGACCAGAAGCTTGGCCGGGTCGAACCACAGCCCGTTGTCGGGGGCATAGTCACCATCGACCCGGTAGCCGTAAAGCGCGCCTTCCCGCACCCCTTCCGCAAAACAACGGAAGATATCGTGTTCGCCACGTTCCATGGGAATGCGGGCGACCTCGTTATGCCCCTTCTCATCGAAGAGGCAGAGGGTGGCGGCGGTCGCATGATGCGACCACAGCGAAAACACAGCGCCGTGCTCTGTCAGCTCGACGCCGCCTCGGGTGACGGGAAATCTTGACGCCATGCTGGGTTCCGGTTGCGACCTCAGGTGATAACGGTCGGTTCGGTACGACCGGTATGTGCGGTAATGCCAGCGATTTCGTCGGCGACGGCGATCAGGTCCGCCAGAGCCTCCTGCGTGTCGATGCCATGACGGGCCGGATCGGCCTCATAGCGCTCGACATAAACGCGCAGCGTTGCGCCGCTGGTGCCTGTGCCGGAGAGGCGGAACACCACGCGCGAGCCACCTTCGAACAGGATGCGGACACCCTGCTTTGCGGAAACGGAACCATCGACCGGATCGTTATAGGCGAAATCGTCGGCAGCCGCGACCTTCAGTGCACCGAAGGCCGCGCCCGGAAGCGTGGCGAGCTTACCGCGCAGTTCGGCCATCAGCGCATCGGCCTTTTCGGTTTCGACGGCTTCATAGTCGTGACGTGAATAGTAGTTGCGGCCATAGTCGGCCCAGTGCTTCTCGACAATCGCCTTCACGCCTTCCTTGCGGGCCGCAACGATATTCAACCAGAAGAGAACGGCCCACAGGCCGTCCTTTTCGCGCACATGGTTTGAGCCGGTGCCGAAGCTTTCCTCGCCGCAGACGGTTGCAAGGCCGGCATCCAGCAGATTGCCGAAGAACTTCCAGCCGGTCGGCGTTTCGAACATGTTGATGCCGAGCTTCTCGGCCACGCGGTCGGCGGCGGCACTCGTCGGCATGGAGCGGGCGATGCCGGCAATGCCGTCCTTGTAACCGGGTGCAAGCTTTGCGTTTGCCGCGATGACGGCGAGTGAGTCGGACGGGGTCACGAACATGCCCTTGCCGACGACCATGTTGCGGTCGCCATCGCCATCGGAGGCCGCGCCGAAATCCGGGCCCTGCGGGCTCATCACGTCGTCATAGAGTTCCTTGGCGTGAACGAGGTTCGGGTCGGGATGATGACCGCCGAAATCGGGCAGCGGCACGGCGTTGCGCACGGAGCCTGCCGGCGCGCCGAGGCGCTTTTCAAGGATTTCCACGGCATAGGGCCCGGTGACGGCGGACATCGAATCGATCACCACCTTGAAGCCGGAGCCGATCAGCGCGCGGATGGCGCCAAAGTCGAACAGGGTTTCCATCAGCGCGGCGTAATCGGCAACGGAATCGATCACCTCGACCGTCAGATCCCCGACCTTCAGTGTACCGATCGTGTCGAGATCGATGTCTGCGGCGTCGAGCGTCTTGTAGCTGTCGATAACCTTGGTGCGGGCGAAGATGGCGTCGGTGATCTTTTCCGGCGCCGGGCCGCCATTGCCGATATTATACTTGATGCCGAAATCTTCATCCGGGCCGCCGGGATTGTGGCTGGCCGAGAGGATGATGCCGCCATAGGCACCGTATTTGCGGATGACGTGCGAGGCGGCGGGCGTGGACAGGATGCCGCCCTGGCCGACCAGAACCTTGCCGAAGCCGTTGGCGGCGGCCATGCGGATCGCCTTCTGGATGACTTCGCGGTTGTAGTAACGGCCATCGCCGCCGATCACCAGCGTCTTGCCGGCGAAGCCCTCGAGGCTGTCGAAGATCGACTGGATGAAGTTCTCGGCGTAGTTTTCCTGGGCGAAAACCGGAACTTTCTTGCGCAGGCCGGAGGTGCCGGGCTTCTGGTCCGCATAGGGCTTGGTGGCAACGATCTTGGTCATGTCTCTCTTACTGGCCTTTCGCAACGAGACTGGAGTAAAGCGCCACATAGGCATCGGCGCTGGCATCCCAGGATACATCCGTCTTCATGCCCTGCTTCTGAACCTTCGTCCAGCTCTTGTGATCCTCATAGAGCTTGAAGGCACGCCGGTAGGCGTAGAGCAGGCTGTTGGTGTCGTTCAGGGTGAACTGGATACCGGTTGCCGAACCGCTGGTCAGCGCGGCGTGGGTGGCGTCCACCACCGTATCGTTCAGACCGCCGGTGCGGGCAACGACCGGAATGCAGCCATAGCGCAGCGCATAGAGCTGGGTTAGGCCGCAGGGTTCGAAGCGTGAGGGGATGAGAATGGCATCCGAACCCGCCTGCATCAGATGCGACAGCGGTTCATTATAGCCGATGACCACGCCCACCCGGCCCGGATGGCGGGCGGCGGCATTCAGGAAGGCGTGTTCAAGGGCGGCATCACCGGAGCCGAGAACGGCCAGACGCCCGCCAAGGCGCACCAGTTCGTCCACCGTTTCCGCCAGAAGATCCATGCCCTTCTGCCAGGTGAGGCGCGAGATGACGCAGAAGAGCGGCGAGTTGTCGTCATGCAGGCCGAAGCGGGCGGCCACCGCCTGCCGGTTGGTGGAGCGCTGCTGCAGGGTCTTGAGCGAATAGTTGCGGGCGAGGAACGTGTCCGTTTCCGGGTTCCACACATCGGTATCGATGCCGTTGACGATGCCGTGTACGGCGTTGACGCGGGCGCGGATCAACCCTTCCAGACCCATGCCGAACTGCGGGTAGAGGATTTCCTCGGCATAGGACGGGCTGACGGTGGTGATGGCGGTCGCCGTCTGCAGGCCACCCTTCAGGAAACCGACATCGCCGTAATACTCCACGCTTTCCATGAAGGCATGGGCGGGCAGGCCAAGTGCGGGGAAGATGGCCGGCGAGAACTGGCCCTGAAACGCGATGTTATGGATGGTCAGGACGCTCGGGATTTCCCGCTCGTAGGCATAGCGCATATAGACGGGGGTCATCGCCGTCTGCCAGTCATGGGCGTGGACGAGCGAGGGTTTCCAGTCCGGCAGGCAGCCGGCGGCAATCTTGGCGCCAGCCAGCGAGAACACGGCAAAACGCCGCCAGTTGTCTTCGTAATCCTTGCCCTTCGGATCGATATAGGGCCCGCCCGGACGATCGAACAGATCGGGCACATCGAGGATCAGCAGGTCGAGACCCTTGTAGCGCGTCTCCCACAACGTCCCCTGCTCACCGAGCAGGTTGTCGAACTCGTACTTTTTCACGAGACCGGTCACGGCCTTCATCACCTGGGTGTAACCGGGGATGAGCGTTTTCGTCTGCACTCCCTTGGCCGCGAGCGCGAGCGGCAAGGCGCCGGCCACGTCGCCCAGCCCGCCGGTTTTCACCAGCGGGAAGGCTTCGGAAGAAATCGACAGTACCTTCATTCTCAACGCTCCAGTCTGTCGATCATGTTCTGCGTAATCAGGCAGATGCCGCTTTCCGTGCGGCGGAAGCGCTTGGCGTCCAGTTCCGGGTCTTCACCGACGACAAGCCCTTCGGGAATCTGCACGCCATGATCGATGACGACATTGCGCAGGCGCGCATGCCGGCCGACGAAGACGCTTGGAAGCACGACGGCGTTTTCAAGGCGCGAATAGGAATTGGCGCGCACGCCGGTGAACAGCAGGCTTCGATAAAGCGACGAACCCGAGATGATGCAATCGCCGGAGATGACCGAGGAGACGGCCGAACCGCGGCGGTTTTCATCGTCATGCACGAACTTGGCCGGCGGGGTGATTTCCGCGTAGGTCCAGATCGGCCAGGATTTGTCGTAGATGTCGAGTTCCGGCACCACGTCCGTCAGGTCGATATTCGCCTGCCAGTAGGCGTCGATCGTGCCGACATCGCGCCAGTAGGGCGCTTTTTCCAGATGTGAGCGAATGCAGGACGATGCGAAGCGGTGGGCCACCGCCTTACCGTTCTTGACGATATAGGGGATGATGTCCTTGCCGAAATCGCGCGAGGAAGTCGGATCGGCGGCGTCCCGGCGCAGGAGGTCGAGCAGGAATTTCGTGTGGAACACGTAGATGCCCATCGAGGCCAGCGAGTTCTCCGGGTTTCCGGGAATGCCTGGCGGATCGGCAGGCTTTTCGACGAAATCCGTGATGACGTCGTTTTCATCGACGGCCATGACACCAAAGCCGGTCGCCTCGGCACGTGGCACTTCCAGGCAGCCGATGGTTACATCGGCGCCGGAATCGACGTGCTGCTGGAGCATCAGCTCGTAGTCCATCTTGTAAATATGGTCGCCGGCGAGAATGACCATGTATTCCGGGCCGTAGGGCTCGATGATGTCGAGGTTCTGGTAAACGGCGTCGGCGGTGCCCTCATACCATTGCGTTTCCGACACGCGCTGGCTGGCCGGCAGAATGTCGAAGCTTTCGTTGCGTTCCGGACGCAGGAAGTTCCAGCCGCGCTGAAGGTGGCGGATGAGCGAGTGCGCCTTGTACTGGGTGGCGACGCCGATGCGGCGGATACCCGAGTTGATGGCGTTGGAAAGGGCAAAGTCGATGATGCGCGCCTTGCCGCCGAAATAGACCGCGGGCTTGGCGCGCCGGTCGGTCAATTCCTTGAGGCGGCTGCCGCGACCGCCGGCAAGAACGTAAGCCATCGCGTCACGCGACAGCGGCTGAATGCGTCTTTCCATGGGCGTCCCTCCCGCTTTTCTTGTGGTCAGTCTGTCAGTTTTCCGGTTCCAGCATGATGGTGGCGAGCGGCGGTAGCGTAATCACCGCGCCGCTTGCGCCATCGATGTTGACGACGGCCTCCACACGTCCGCCGTTGCCCTTGCCGCTACCCCCGTAGATCTCGGCATCGGTGTTGAGAATTTCCCGCCAGCGCCCGCCGGATGGCAGGGGAAGCCAGTAATTCTCCTTGTAGGCGGGTGTGAAATTGCAGATGACCGCAATCGGCTTCTGGCCTGGCGCTTCGCGTAGCCAGGCAAAGACCGAGTTGTCGTGGTCATCGACGATGAGCCAACGGAACCCTTCCGGTTCGCAGTCGCGCTCATAAAGCGCCGGCTTGGCCCGGTAGGTGAAGTTGAGGTCGCGTACCAGCCGGCGCATGCCCTCGTGCAGCGGATACTGCGTCAGGTTCCAGTCCAGCGAGCGGGCCTCGCTCCACTCGCTCCATTGCGCGAATTCCTGGCCCATGAACAAGAGCTTCTTGCCGGGATAGCCCCACATGAAGGCGTAATAGGCACGCAGGTTGGCGAATTTCTGCCAGTCGTCGCCGGCCATCTTGGCGATCAGCGACCCCTTGCCATGCACCACTTCGTCATGGCTGAGCGGCAGGACGAAGTTTTCGGCGAAGGCATAGAGCAGGCCGAAGGTGATCTCCTGATGGTGATACTTGCGATAGAGCGGATCGCGCGACAGGTAACGCAACGTGTCGTGCATGAAGCCCATGTTCCACTTGAAGCCGAAGCCGAGCCCGCCTTCGTGTACCGGCTGGGAAACCTTCGGCCAGGAGGTCGATTCCTCGGCAATGGTCATTGCGCCGGCATGGCCGCCATAGACGAACTTGTTCATGTGCTGGAGGAAGCGCACGGCCTCCAGATTTTCGCGGCCGCCATATTCGTTCGGCACCCACTCGCCCTCCTTGCGGGAGTAGTCGAGATAGAGCATCGAGGCCACCGCATCGACGCGCAACCCGTCAACGTGGAACTTCTCCGTCCAGTAGAGCGCGTTGTTGATGAGGTAGGACGAAACTTCGTTGCGACCGAAATTGTAGATCGAGGTCTGCCAGTCCGGATGGTAGCCCTGACGCGGGTCCTCGTGCTCATAGAGCGCGGTGCCGTCGAACAGGCGCAGGCCGTGGTCGTCGCGCGGGAAGTGGGCCGGCACCCAGTCCAGAATGACGCCGATGCCGACCTTGTGGCAGCCGTTGACGAAGCGGGCAAAACCTTCCGGCTCGCCGAAGCGGGCGCTCGGCGCATAAAGCCCTGTCGTCTGATAACCCCAGGAGGGGTCGAAGGGGTGCTCGGACACCGGCAGGAACTCGATATGGGTGAAGCCCATGTCGACGCAGTAGGGGATCAGCCGTTCGGCGAGTTCATCCCAGGTCAGGAAGCCGCCTGCGGCATTGCGCTGCCAGGAACCCGCATGTACTTCGTAGATCGAAATGGGCTGGCGGCGCTGATCGGCCTTGGCCCAGAACGCCATGTGGGCTTCGTCTTCCCATTCCTGCTCGAGTTCGGCGGTAACAACCGAGGCGGTTGCCGGACGAAGTTCGCTGCGGCGGGCATAGGGGTCGGCCTTGAGCGGCAGCACATTGCCGTCGACACCGATGATCTCGAACTTGTAGGCCGAACCGACCGGCACGTCGGGCGCGAAGATTTCCCAGATGCCGGTGTCGATCCTGAGTCGCATGACGTGGGTGCGGCCGTCCCAATGGTTGAAATCGCCGACGACGGAAACGCGCCGTGCATTGGGCGCCCAGACGGCGAAGTGCACGCCATCGACGCCCTGATGCTTCATCGGATGCGCGCCCATCTTGTCGAACAGACGCAGGTGCGATCCCTCGCGGACGTAATAATCGTCCATGGGCCCGAGAACCGGCCAGAAGCTGTAGGGGTCCGTGACCGCCCACTCGCTATCGCCGCGCCGGGCGCGGTAACGCACCGGCTGCTGCGTTGCCATGGCCACCGCGCCGGCAAAGAAGCCGGCGGGGTGAAGACATTCCAGTTCGCCGATCGCGGTGCCATCCAGAGCTTGAGCCGTGACGGCTTCCGCGCCGGGAATGAAGCAGCGCGCATCGAACCCTTCCCCGACATCATGAAGGCCGAGGAGAGAGAAGGGATCGGCATGCGTGCCACCGATAATGTCCTCGATCTCGCTCTGGGCAATTTTGGCGGCCTTGCGGGCCGGATCGAGGCTTTTCGGTGGTTTTTTCATCAAGCTCTCCAGATGTCCTGAGCATATTGCCGAATGGTTCGGTCCGAAGAGAACCAGCCCATCCGGGCGGTATTGAGCACCGCCTTGGTGTACCACGTTGGCTGGTCGATCCACAGTGCGTCAACTTCGCGCTGTGCCCTGGCGTAGGAATCGAAGTCGGCGGCGACCATGAACCAGTCGTGATTGTAGATGCCGTCGATCAGGCTCGAATAGCGTCCGCGATCATCGGGCGAGAAGACGCCCGAGGCGATGGCCGACAGCGCCTGGCTGAGTTCGCGGGACCCTTCGATCGTGGCGCGGGGATTGCGACCTTCAGCACGGGCGCGTGTCACCTCGTCGGCGGTCAGGCCGAAGATGATGATGTTTTCGGCACCGACATGCTCGCGCATTTCGACGTTGGCGCCATCGAGCGTGCCGATGGTCAGCGCGCCGTTCAGGCCGAACTTCATGTTGCCCGTACCGGAGGCTTCCATGCCGGCGGTCGAGATCTGTTCGGAGAGATCGGCGGCAGGCACCATGACTTCCGCCAGCGAGACGTTGTAGTTCGGAATGAAGACCACCTTCAGGAGGCCGCGCACCGCCGGGTCATTGTTGATGACGCGGGCGACATCGTTGGCCAGCTTGATGATGAGCTTGGCGTTATGATAGCTCGGCGCTGCCTTGCCGGCGAAGAACTTGACACGCGGCACCCAGTCCAGTTCCGGATGCGAGCGGATCTGGTCATAGAGCGCAACGGCCTCGATGATGTTGAGGAGCTGGCGCTTGTATTCGTGGATACGCTTGATCTGGATATCGAAGAGGGCGGAGGGATCGACGCGGATGCCCATGCGCTCGTAGACGAGGTTGGCGAGCGCCACCTTGTTCGTGCGCTTTACGGCGGCGAACTTTTCGCGGAAGCCGGCATCCTCGGCAAAGGGATCGAGCGCCGTCAGCTTTTCGGCATCGTCGAGGAACTCGTCGCCGATGGCCTCGCGCAAAAGACCCGTCAGGCCGGGATTGCACTGCTGCAACCAGCGGCGGGGCGTGATGCCGTTGGTCTTGTTGTTGATGCGGTCCGGATAAAGCTTGTGAAGGTCGGAGAACACCGTTTCCTTCATGAGTTCCGTATGCAGCGCCGAAACACCGTTGATGGAGTGCGAGCCAATGAAGGCAAGATTGCCCATGCGCACGCGGCGATCGCCGCTTTCGTCGATCAGCGAGATATGACGGATCTCGTTGTCGGAGAAATACTTCTCCTTGCGGGCCTCGAGCAGGGCCTTGGCGTTGATCGCATAGACGATCTGCATGTGGCGCGGCAGCATGCGCTCGATGAGCGGCACCGGCCAGCTTTCCAGCGCTTCGGGCAGCAGCGTGTGGTTGGTGTAGGAGAAGGTCTTGCGGGTGATCTCCCAGGCCGGATCGAAATCGAAGCCGTGCACGTCGATCAGCAGGCGCATCAGTTCGGCGATGGAGATGGCCGGATGCGTATCGTTGAGCTGGATGGAAACCTTGTCCGGCAGATTGGTGAAATCCGGATACTGCTGCATGTGGCGGCGCAGGATGTCCTGCAGCGAGGCGGAGGAGAAGAAGAACTCCTGGCGCAGGCGCAGTTCCTGGCCGGCGGGCGTTGCATCGGCGGGGTAGAGAACGCGGGTCAGCGATTCCGCCTTGTTGCTTTCGCGCAGCGCGCCGATGTGGTCGCCGGCGTTGAAGGCGTCGAGCAGGATCGGGTCGATCGGCCGGGCCGACCACAGGCGCAGCGTGTTCACGCGCTTGGCCTTCCAGCCGACGACCGGGGTGTCGTAGGCCGTGGCGATGACGCGCTCGGCGGGCTTCCAGAGATAACGCGGCTTGTCGTCCGGGCCGTTGACGGTTTCCACCGCACCGCCGAAGCCGACTTCATAGGACGCTTCGCGGCGTTCGAATTCCCACGGGTTGCCGTGGGCGAGCCAGGTTTCCGGCAGTTCCACCTGCCAGCCGTCGGCCATCTGCTGGCGGAACAGGCCGTGGACATAGCGAATGCCATAACCATAAGCAGGAATGTCGACGGTCGCCATGGACTCCATGAAACAGGCGGCGAGACGGCCGAGACCACCATTGCCCAATGCGGCGTCGGGCTCCAGACCGGCAATGACGTTCAGATCGACGCCGAGCGATTCAAGCGCCTGGCGGATCGCGTCGACCAGTTGCAGGTTCGACATGGCGTCGCGCATCAGGCGGCCGATGAGGAATTCGAGCGAGAGATAATAGACGCGCTTGGCGCCGGAATTATAGACGCCGCGGGTGGATTCCATCCAGCGGTCGATGATGCGGTCGCGAATGACCAGAATGGTCGCGGTCAGCCAGTCATGGGGCTTGGCGACGATGACGTCCTTGCCGATGCGATACGTCAGACGTTCAATGATCTCGGAGGCGAGAATTTCCGGCGTCGAGACGCGGGGTGTGGGAAGCGGAAGATCGGCTGTGGACGGTTTCTTGGTCATGGGATCCCCGGAGGTTTTTCGGTCTAAGCCATTGATTCTGTCAATCTGCTACGCGATTTGCCACGGCAGTTTACGCACCCTTACAGCGCAGTTGCAACACAGTAATTGCATTCCGCCAAAATTGACGGAACTGGGGCTGACTATTTATTTAACTGTTTGTTTTTGTTTTGAATTATTGTCTTGAAAGCGTCATTCGGGCGTGCTGTCATCTGCGCGGTGCAGCCAAAGCCCAATACACGCAAAACGGCGCCCAAAGGCGCCGCCGCGATATATCGGGAATTCGTTGGTAGAGCCGTGCCGGAGCCCCGGTCTCAGTTCGTCAGGCGGGTCATGGCCTGGGTCGCCTTCATGCCGATCGTCTTGAAGTTATCGTTCAGTTCGGAGGCATTCTTGGCGGACATATAGTGCGACGTTGTCGTGGCGCAGTATTTCAGCAGGTCGTTGGCGCGGGTGGTGGCCACCATGAAGCCGATGGTGAACACCTCGATACCAGCTTTGCGCGCCTGATCGCATTGGGTCTTTGTCGAAGTGTCCGAACTGGAGGAGTTATTGTCACCGTCGGTCATGAAGACGATGTACTTGGTGGGAACGCCGCCATTCTTCTGCTTGTGGAGGGTGGCTTCCGTGCTGGCTGTCAGCTTTTGCACGGCTTTCTGGAATGCGGCCGTGGAGTTGGTGCCGCCGGATGCCGAAAGTGCATTGGTGGTGTTCTTGACCGTGGTCGTTCCCCATTCCAGATCGGTGCCCTTTTCCATGGACGAGGCGAAGGTCGAGACGCCCGTTCGCACGAACTGGGCATTCTTGTCGGCCGTCGTCAACTGCCCCATCAGGCCAGTCACGGCCGTTTTCAGGGCATCGATCTTCAGGATGTAGTTCGTTTCGCTCCGGTAGCAGGTCTTTTGAACATATTGCCGGCCTGAATAGTAGGAGCAGTCGTAGGCGACGCTCTTGGTCGGATTGTCTGCATCGACGTTGTCGGTGTTTTCACCCATCGAGCCGGACTTGTCGAGCACCAGATACATGGAGAGCGGATTGCTTTTCATTTCCTGTGAGGCATAAGCCTCGCTGTTCACGACCACGTTCTGGGAGGTCATGTTCAGAAGCGCCAGAAAAGGCGAAAGCGGCACCGAATAGGTCGTGGTGACGTTGACGCGGAAGGATTTTGCGCCATCCGCGTTTGTGGTCTCGGTGACGACGGTGCTGGTCGTCGGCGGGACGTAGCGTGAACCGCTGCTTTGCGCTTCGTTGGCAAGCTGGCCAGTTACGAAGTCTTCGACAAGAAGAATTGCCGCATCCTTGGTAACGCCCTTGTTCGCCATGCCCGAGGCGGCCGCCAGCGCCGCCGAATCCGCGGCGTTCTGAAGTTCCGATTTCGAGGACATCATGGTGCTGAGATCAATGCCGACACCGATGGCAATGATTCCCACCGGAAGGGTGAGCGCAGTCATGATCGCAAAATTGCCGCGCTTGTCCCTGAACATCCGGGACATGCGAGGCTTCAGTCTCCATTCGATGAACATCATGATCATCCAGAGTTAAAGTGAGCCTATGCGAGACGTGTAGGGTCACAATCTGGAGAAGCCGTTAAACGGACATTTGGTATTTTAACGACCGGTCAGTTCTTGAGCGGAATCACGTCCACGGCCTGCCGGGTGGAGTGACTTCCGTAGCTTTTCAGCACACCGATGACCGGCGCCACGTCGGAATAGTCACGTCCGTAGGCCACGACAATATGGTCGGTGCCAGCCACAATATTGTTCGTCGGGTCGAGTTCGATATAGCCTAGGCTTTCGCCGCACCAGACGCGGACCCAGGCATGCATGGCGTCCGCTCCCTCCAGCCTTTCCTTGCCCGGCGGCGGAATGGTGCGCAGGAAACCGCTGACATAACCGGCGGGGATACCGAGGCTGCGAAGCGCCACGATCATCACATGGCTGAAATCCTGGCAGACGCCGCGTTTCATCTTGAACGCTTCCTGCGGCGTGGAATCGACGGTCGTCGCCTCCGGATCGTATTTGAAATCGGTATAGACGCGCTTGCAGATTTCGTAGGCTGCCTCGCGCACCGTCATGCCCGGCTTGATCATGGCGCGCGCATAGGCGGCAATTTCCACATTGTCGGCTAGCCGTGGGCTGGGGCCCGCCAGATGATGCGGCGAGTCCCCGTCCATCGACCACACTGCTTCCAGTTCTGCCTGCAGCTTGCCGACGAGCGGCGAGAAATCCGCCACCGGCTCCACCTGATCGACCTGCACGCGCGCCTGCATCCGGATTTCGAGCGTGCCGTGCTGCGAGCGATACATGATGGCGGTGGTGGGGTTGCCGAAGAAATCGGTCAGCGAGGACTTCTCGTCCGGCTCGGGCGACACCTTCACCGAGCCGGCAATCAGCCGCTGGCGACCGGGAATGGACAAGGGCAGCACGCGCAGGATGTGGCGCGCGCCGGATGCCGGCGTGTCGTAGTCGTAACCGATGGTGAGCGCGATGTCGTAAAGCATGGGGTTCGGATCAGCTCAGATAGGTTTGCGCCAGAATGTCGGACAGATGTTCGAGATCCTGTTCGAGCTGCCGGTAAACGGCGGCGTTCATCGCATCGGGGGTCATGACGGCGAGATTCGCCTGCATGCGCATGGCTTCACGGTAGAAGGGCGACATCTGGCCGTTGACGAAGGCCTGGGGCAGTTGCTCCACCTCCTGCCGGATCTCGTTCATCTGGAACAGGATCGAGCGCGGGTTGAGCGGGTCGAGCGCCAGAAGGTCGGTGACGGTCAGCCGCGCTGTCGAGACATTGTAGCGGCGGCGGTGGGTCATCACGCTGTCGCCGATTTCCAGCAGCATGTCGAGCGCGCCGTCCGGCGTATCCTCTTTGGACATATGGCCGAGCAGGCGCGTCATGTGCAGGCCGCGTTCCAGCATGCGGCCGATCGTCAGGAAGCGCCAGCCGGTGAAGCGGTACATGTTTTCGTGCACCAGGCCGGCAAAGCCCGCAAGCTTGCGCAGGAGAATGGTCATGGCGTGCGAGGCATCGTCTCCCGGCTGCACTTTCTCGTGGAAGCGGCGGGCGGTCTTGGCCAGATCGTTCAGCGCCAGCCAGCCATCGGGGGAGAAGCGGTCGCGGATGTTCGAGGCGGAATAGACGGCGCTGTCGATGTTGCCGAGCAGGCTGGCCGGCACGCCTTCCTTGCTGTCGATATCGACATCGGCAAGATAAGCCGACACATAGGCCAGCAGCGGTTGTGTCGGATCGGCGTTTTCGGCGAAGCGTGCGTGCCAGGCGCGCAGAATGCGCAAGGCCCCTTCGGCGCGCTCGATATAGCGGCCAAGCCAGAACAGATTGTCGGCGGCGCGGCTCGGCAGGGCGCCGGGCAGGTTGCGGGCAAACTCCTGTTCCGGCGGCAGAAGCGTCGTCACCTCGACCGGCTTGTTCGAGACGATCCAGACATCGGCGGCCATGCCGCCCGACTGCATGGCGATCGCCGCGACATTGTCGCCTGCTCCGATGCGGGCGAAGCCGCCGGGCATGATCTGCCAGCCATCCGCCGTGCGGGCCGCAAAAACGCGCAGCGACATGGGGCGCGGCGTCAGCTTGCCATCGATGAAGGCGGGGGTCGTGGAAAGGGTTACGGCCTCCTGACCGACGAGGCGGGCGCCGTCGCTGGCCAGCCATTCGGTCATGGAAGTCTTGGCGTTCCTGCGCAGCGTCGAACCCAGCACGGACTGGCCGTGATCGTCGAAGAAGGGCAGGCAGGAATAGGCCGGGCCGATGACCATGCGGTCGATATTGCGCGTTACATGCTCACGCTCGGCTGGCTGGCCGCACCACCAGGTGGCGATGGACGGCAGCTTGAGTTCTTCGCCCAGCAGTTTGCGACAGAGCGTCGGCAGGAAGGCAAGCAGCGCACGGGTTTCAAGAATACCGGAGCCAAGCGCGTTGACCATGGTCACATTGCCGGCGCGGACGGCCTGTGTCAGGCCCGGCGTGCCGATGTGTGAATTCTGGTTCAGTTCCAGCGGGTCGGAATAGGCGGCATCCAGACGACGCCACAGCACGCTGACCGGCTTCAGGCCGGAGACGGTGCGCACCATCACGCGGTTGTTCACCACCGCCAGATCTTCACCCTCCAGCAGCATGAAACCGAGATAACGGGCGATATAGGCGTGTTCGAAATAGGTTTCATTGGCGGGGCCGGGCGTCAGAACGGCGATGCGGTCGTCGGCGGTCTTCTTGCAGGCCTGAAGCGCATTGCGGAAAGCACCGAAGAAGGAGGCGAGGCGGTGCACATGGCTTTCGGCGTAGATGTCGGAGAAGGCGCGGGCGGTCGCCACACGGTTTTCCAGTGCAAAACCGGCGCCCGAGGGCGCCTGTGTGCGGTCTGCGAGTACCCACCAGTTCCCGTCCGGCCCACGGCCGATTTCGAAGGAACAGAAATGCAGGTAGTGGCCGCCGGGCGGTGCGACGCCGACCAACGGGCGCAGGAATTCAGGGTTGGAGGCGATCAGCGCCGGGGGAATGAAGCCTTCGCGCACCAGATCGTTGGCGCCGTAGATATCGGCGACCACGGTTTCCAGAAGCTCGGCGCGCTGCTTCAGCCCTTCGGCCAGCGCTTCCCATTCCTTCTCGGCGATCAGAACGGGGACATGGCTGATAGGCCAGGGGCGTTCGGCGCTGCCCTGTGCGCCATAGGCGCGGTAGAACACGCCGGCATCGCGCAGATAGCGGTCGGCACGGGCGAAGCGTTCACCGCGCTCATGGGCGCTCATGCGTCCCAGCGCCGCCAGCATGGGCTGCCAGACCGGACGGACATTGCCGGCCGTATCCAGCATTTCATCGGCGACGCCCGGAATGGCGCGATAGCTGAGCGTCGCGCTCGCGTCGGGCGGCGCGGTCTTGGCTTCGGTCTTGCGTTCGGTGGCTGGTACTTTCGCCATCGTTTATCAGAATCCTTGCGGCCTTCGCAGATCGAGGGTCAGCGGGAATTCTTCCGCAGTGCGCTCGGGCCGCAGGATGTAGCCGCCCGCCGTATGTCCCCAGGGTTCGAACCGCGCCAGCCGGCGTGCTTCGGCTTCATTGCCGTTGACCGGGAACGTCTCATAATTGCGCCCGCCCGGATGGGCAACATGATAGATGCACCCGCCGATGGAACGGTTCGACCATGTGTCATAAATGTCGAAGGTCAGCGGCGTGTTGACCGGAAGGACAGGATGCAGGCCGGAGGCCGGCTGCCAGGCCTTGTAGCGCACACCGGCCACCGCGATGCCGGAGGTCGGCGTCTGGGTGAGAGGTACGGCGCGGCCGTTGCAGGCGACCTTGTAGCGTTCCGGGTTGGAGGTCTCCAGCTTGACCTGCAGGCGTTCCACCGAGGAATCGACGTAACGCACGGTGCCGCCGATGGCGCCCTGTTCGCCCATGACGTGCCAGGGTTCGAGCGCCTGACGCAGTTCGAGGCGGGAATTTTCGTATTCGACCTCGCCGCAGAAGGGGAAGCGGAATTCGAGCTGGGCCGCGAACCATTCCGGGCGGAAATCGAAGCCATGGTCGCGCAGGTCGGCCAGAACGTCGAGGAAATCGGCCCAGACATAATGCGGCAGCATGAAACGGTCATGCAGCGCCGTGCCCCAGCGCACGAAATTGCCGCCGATCGGGTTCTTCCAGAAGCGGGCGATGAGTGCGCGAACGAGAAGCTGCTGGGCCAGCGACATGCGGGCATTCGGCGGCATTTCGAAGCCGCGGAATTCGACAAGGCCAAGACGTCCGGTCGGGCCGTCCGGCGAGAACAGCTTGTCGATGCAGATTTCCGAACGGTGGGTGTTGCCGGTGACGTCGATCAGCAGGTTGCGGAACAGGCGGTCCACCAGCCACGGCAGGGGCGGCAGAAGGCCGTGACCCGGCATCGGGATCTGGGCCAGCGCGATTTCCAGCTCGTAGAGGCTGTCGTGGCGGGCTTCGTCGATGCGCGGCGCCTGGCTGGTCGGGCCGATGAACATGCCCGAGAACAGGTAGGAGAGGGAGGGATGGCGCTGCCAGTGCAGCACGAGGCTCTTCAGCAGGTCGGGCCGACGCAGGAAGGGGCTGTCATTGGTGTTGGCACCGCCGACCACCACATGGTTGCCGCCGCCGGTGCCGGTGTGGCGGCCATCGATCATGAACTTGTCGGTGCCGAGCCGCGACTGACGGGCCTCCTCATAGACCGTCGAGGTAATGTCCACGCATTCCTGCCAGTTAGAGGCCGGATGCACGTTGACCTCGATGACGCCCGGATCGGGCGCGACGCGGATGACGTTCAGACGCTCGTCGTGCGGGGGCGTGTAGCCTTCGATATGGACGGGCAGGCCAAGGGCGGCAGCCGCGCGCTCGGTGGAGGCAATGAGATCGAGATATTCCTCAAGGGCTGCCGTTGGCGGCATGAACACGCACAATCGTCCGTCACGCACTTCCACCGAGATGGCGGTGCGGACGTGGCCGCCGATTTCCTCGTAGGACTGGCCGCTCATCTGCTGGTGCGGCGTATCCGGCTGGAACGAGTGTTCCGGCATGACGCGCCCTTTCTCGGTGGAGAAATCAGGCAGCAGCGGTTTCTGCACGGTCGGATCGACCGGGTTGATATAGGGATACCACGAGGGCGAGATATAGGGCAGCGCGTTCAGCGGCAGGCGGAAGCCGACGGGGCTGTCGCCGGGAATGAGGTAGAGGCGGCCGCGGCGGGTGCGCCACATTTCGCTGACCCAGGTGCGGCCCGAAGCGCGGTTCTGCCATGCCTGCACCGGCAGCACGTAACCGGCGGGCTGGGTCAGGCCGTTGGCAAAGACCTTGGCGATGCGGTTGCGCTCTTCCGGGTCCTTGAGCTTGGAATTGGCCGGATCGACATTGTCCGGCAGGTTGGCTTCGCGAATGATCCATTCCGCCGGGTCTTCGTAGGCCGCCACGACATTGGTGACGTCGAGATCGAGTTCGACGGCAACCGCCTGCAGCAGGCGCGAGGCATCCTCGTGGGTCACGCCATGATCGCGGGCTTCCACGGCAATCAGGTCCGGATTGTTCCAGACCGGCAGGCCATCCTTGCGCCAGTAGAGCGAGAAGGTCCAGCGCGGCAGGGATTCGCCCGGATACCACTTGCCCTGACCGTAATGCAGAAAGCCGCCGGGGGCGAATTTCTCGCGCAGGCGACGGATCAGCACGTCGGCACGGTCGCGTTTGGTGGGGCCGACGGCGGCGGTGTTCCACTCCTCGGACTGGAAGTCGTCGATGGACACGAAGGTCGGCTCGCCGCCCATGGTCAGGCGGACGTCCTCGGCCTGCAGCACGCGGTCCACTTCCTCGCCCAGTTCGTTCAGCGCATCCCAGCTTTCGTCGTTGAACGGCTTGGTGATGCGCGGATGCTCCGAAACGCGGGCGACCTGCATGTCGAAATCGAATTCGGTCTCGGCCTTGCCGAAATAGCCACCGGAAATCGGTGCGGCATTCTTGTAGTGCGGGGTCGCGGCCAGCGGAATGTGGCTTTCGCCGGTCAAAAGACCAGAGGTCGGGTCAAGGCCAACCCAGCCCGCACCCGGCAGGTAGACTTCCGCCCAGGCGTGCAGGTCGGTGAAGTCGACCTCGGTGCCGGAGGGGCCGTCGAGCGCCTTGAGATCGGGGGCGAGCTGGATCAGATAACCCGAGACGAAACGGGCGGCAAAGCCCAGACGGCGCAGCAGGTTGACGAGAAGCCAGCTCGTATCGCGGCACGAACCCTTTTTGGCCGCCAGGGTTTCTTCAGGCGTCTGCACGCCGGGTTCCAGGCGGATGACGTAGCCGATATCCTGCTGGAGGCGGGCGTTGAGGCCAACCACCATGTCGACGGTGACCTGTTCCGGCGTCTTGTCGATGGACTTGTAATAGGCTTCGAACAGGGGACCTGCGGTTTCGGCCTTGCGGTAGATCGAGAGGTCTTCGATCAGCGTTTCCGGATAGGTAAAGGGCCACTTTGTGGCCTCTTCCTCGACGAAGAAGTCGAAGGGGTTGTAGACCGTCATGTCGGCGACAAGGTCGACCTCGATCTTGAACTCCGTCACCGGCTCGGGAAACACGTATCGGGCGAGGTAGTTGCCGTAGGGGTCCTGCTGAAGATTGACGAAGTGGTTGGCGGGCGTGATCTTCAGGGAATGTGAGAGAACTTTGGTCTTGGAGTGGGCGGCGGGCTTGAGCCGTATGATCTGCGGGCCAAGCTGGACGGGGTTGTCATATTTGTAGTGGGTGAGGTGATAGATACTGGCTTTGATCGACATACTGCCCCGTGCCTGAACCCTTACGCGTCCGGAATGGTCGCGTGAAACAAATGCCGCAATCTTGGGCAATGCTTTGGAATAAAGCAAGTACCAATCGGTAATATCCAAGCCGTTGATTTTTGCTGCAAAGTCTTGTCAGACAGGCCCTTCGAGCGGCAGCCGCCACGCATGGAGAGACGTGGCGGCCTTCGGCTTTCAGGCCATTTCTGCTTCTGGCGAAGGGCAAGTTCGCAGCCCGGCAATCCGCGAGCAAAGAAGCACCGGCCATCAGCCGGATCGGGTTTTCCGGCCGCACGCCTTATTGCGGCGCCTTCAGATAGGCGATGAGGTCAGTGACCTCATCGGGCGTCTTGAGACCGGCGAAGGCCATGGTCGTGCCCTTCACCAGATCCTTCGGCTTCGGCAGGTATTCGGCGAGGCGCGCCTCGTCCCAGACCTTACCGTCGGCGCCGAATTCGGTCATCGCCTTCGAATACCTGAACCCCTCATAGGTTGCGACCGGGCGACCGATCACGGTGCCGAGATAGGGGCCGACCTTGTTTTTCGGTTCCGTTGCCGTGTGACAGGCGGAACAGTTCTTCTTGAAAACCGCAGCACCTTTCGTCGCGTCGCCACCGGCATGCGCAGCCGTTGCAGAGGCGGCGAGCGCGAGAAGCACGAGCATCTTGTTCATGCGCAATCCTCATTCCGTTGCTGTCCACACGGACCGGTCGTCCGGTCCGTGTGGACTTGATCGCCGTGATCAGGGTTTAGCGTGCTCGGAATGATCGCCCATGGCATCGTCTGCCTTCGGCTTCTGCACGACGAATTCGACTTCGACCGGGCCGGCCTTTTCGAAGGTCAGCTTGGCCTTGATCTTTTCGCCTTCCACGAAGGGCTGGGGAAGGTTCATGAACATGACATGCAGGCCGCCCGGCTTCAGTTCAACCGTCTGGCCGGCGGGAATGGCGATGCCGCCTTCGACTTCGCGCATCTTCATGACGTCGTTCTCGATCTTCATCTCATGAAGCTGCGCCATGGGCGCGCGATCGGTGGTCACGGAAACGAGGCGGTCGTCCGTCTTGCCTTCGTTGGTGACCTTCAGGTAGCCGCCGCCCACGGTTGCGCCGGCAACGGTCGGCTTGGCCCACGGGTGGCCGATCTTCAGTTCGCCGACAGTGAAGCCATGGGCGAGCGCGGCGGAGATACCGGCGGCGGTAATGAGAGCAGCGGCAAGGCTTTGCTTCAGGAAACGGTTCATCTTGGTTTTCCTCACGAATAATGCGCCGGCTGCGGGCGTGCTTTCGAGCCCTTGGCGGTTCCGGCTTTTTCCTTGAAATGCGGTGCGAACCGACTGTTCCGTCGCACCGTTCGGCTTTCAGGCGTGGGAAATGGATGGTGGTCCGCGCGGTGCGGATGTCAGGCGAAAGGGCGTAACGAGAGCGCTTTTCGGGCTCTGCGGCAGCAGCGTTTCTGCAAGACGCAGTGGGGGAACCGCCAGCGAGGGGGGAGGCGGCAGCAGCGTCGAAGCGGAGAGCAGGCAGGCTTCGCAGCGACCGTGGTCGTGCATCGGACCCTTGTCGCCATCGAGATTGGCGACGTCGCACAGGAATGGCAGCGTTCCGTCCGGCAGCACATAGGCCGCGAATTCGGACGCCGGAACGGTGGTGAAGACCTGCGGAGGCTTGTGGGCAAACCCGACGAGAATCAGGGCAAGCGCGCAGATGATGCGCGTCCAGCGGCTGATCTGTCCCTTGCGGTTGGTCATGGGTGCTCCCTCTCGCCTGCCGTTTTAAGGGGAAGTTTTCTGAAAAACAATCATGCGCGGCATTCTGTCCCAATCCCGCCTCTGCTTTGCCTGTTGCGGCGGGCTGCGTCGTGGTAATTCTCGAACGAGACGATTTGCGGAGAGCAGCATGCGGGCAATGGTACTCACGACGAAAGGTGCACCGCTCCAACCGGTCGAGCGGCCGGACCCCGTGCCGGGCGCTGGCGAAATTCGCGTGCGGGTGGAAGCCTGCGCCGTTTGCCGTACGGATCTGCATGTCGTCGACGGCGATCTGCCGGACCCGCACCTGCCGCTGGTGCCCGGCCATGAGATCGTCGGCATTGTCGAGGCGCTCGGCGAGGGTGTCACCACACACGCTATCGGCCGGCGGGTCGGTATTCCCTGGCTCGGGGGCACCTGCGGCTGCTGTTCCTATTGTGAAAGCGACCGCGAGAACCTGTGTGACGAGCCTGTCTTCACCGGCTACACCCGCGATGGCGGCTTTGCGACGCATGTGGTGGCGCGGGCCGATTACGCCTTCGCCCTCGATGGCTTCGACGATCCGGTCGCGGTGGCGCCGCTGATGTGCGCCGGGTTGATCGGCTGGCGCTCGCTGAAGATGGCGGGGCCGGCCAGGCGTATCGGCATTTACGGTTTCGGTGCGGCCGCTCATATCATCGCGCAGGTCTGTCGTTATCAGGGGCGCGAGGTCTATGCTTTCACCCGGGACGGTGATGAGGCGGCGCAGACGATGGCGCTGTCGCTCGGCGCGGTTTGGGCCGGTGGTTCTTTGGAAGCGCCGCCCGTGGTGCTCGATGCCGCGATCATCTTTGCCCCGGTCGGCGATCTCGTGCCGGCGGCGCTGAAAGCAGTGGCCAAGGGTGGGCGCGTCGTGTGCGGCGGCATTTATATGAGCGATATTCCCCGGTTCCCCTACCGGCTGCTCTGGGAAGAGCGGCAGGTGCTCTCCGTCGCGAACCTGACGAGGGCCGATGCGGTCGAGTTTCTGGCGCTGGCGCCGGTGGCCGGGGTAAAGACAACGACGACCGTCTATCCACTCGAACGGGCCAACGAGGCGCTGGCGGATCTGCGGGCCGGGCGTTTTCAGGGTGCCGCGGTGCTGGTGCCCTGAGAATGACGGAATCGGCGTGGAAAGACATTGCTGTTGCGGCTTTTGCGGTTGGTGAGACCGGTGGCGCGCAGGCGGCTGGAAGGTGTGCATGAAAGTGGCGGAAGAGACCGGCGGGCACGCGCCCGCCGAGGATACGGCGGGGGGCTACGAACTGCCCATCTGGGCACAGGTCCGGATGATGGGCGGCGCGTTCTGGCATTCAAGCGTCAGAAACCGGGTTTTGTGGCAAGCGCTGGCGCTGTTGCTCGTCATTCTGGCGACCGCCTACATGCAGATCGTTCTCAACGAATGGAACGTGCCTTTCTACAATTCGCTCGAGCGTCGCGATGTACCGGAGTTCCTGCGGCAGTTGCAGATCTTCGTGGGCATTGCCGGCACGCTGCTTCTGCTCAATGTCTGCCAGACCTGGCTGAACCAGATGGCCGCTCTTTCGATGCGCGAGGGGCTGACGCGCGATCTGGTCGACGAATGGCTGAAGGATCGCCGCGCCGTGAGGCTCGCCAATTCCGGCACGATCGGTGTCAATCCTGACCAGCGCCTGCATGAGGACGCGCGCAACCTTTCGGAGATCACGACAGCACTCAGCATCGGTCTGGTGCAATCGACCATCCTGCTCGGCAGCTTCATCGGCGTCTTGTGGACGCTCTCCAACGATTTCGCCTTCACCATCGGCACGCAGCACATCGCGGTGCCCGGCTACATGGTCTGGGCGGCCTTCTTCTATGCCGGCGTCGCCTCCATGCTCAGTCGCGTCGTGGGGCGCCGGCTCGTCGGGCTGAATGCGGAGCGCTATTCCCGCGAGGCGGACATGCGCTTCCTGCTGATGCGCACCAATGAAAACCTCACGGCAATCTCTTTGGCGCGCGGTGAAAAGCGCGAGCGCAAACGCATCATGGGCCGCATCAGCGCGGTGCTCTCCATTACCCGCCAGCTCGTGACCGCCAATACCAACCTGACCTGGGTGTCCGCCGGTTTCGGCTGGCTGTCGCAGGTGGCGCCGATCATCATCGCGGCCCCGGTCTATTTCTCCGGGCAGATTACCTTCGGCGGCCTGATGATGGCGGTCGGCGCCTTCAATCAGGTCAATCTGGCGCTGCGCTGGTATGTGACCAATTTCGGCCAGATTGCCGATTGGCATGCGACGCTCGGGCGCGTCAGCGCCTTTCGCCACGCGCTGCTGGAGATGGACCGCAAGAAGGCGACCGGGATGGTCATCGACTACCGCTTGCAGAGCGACGAAACGATCCGCATCGAGGATCTGACGCTGTGCCTGAGGGCGGGCGCGGCGCATTTCGAGAGCGGTCTCAGGCTTCAGGAAGGGGGCGTCAGCGTAGCGCGCGGCGAGCGGGTCATGGTGAACGGCGATCCCGGCATCAACCGGCACCTGCTGTTCGGCGCCATGGCCGGCCTGTGGCCCTGGGGGCGCGGCGTCATCGGCCTGCCGCCGGAGGAAAGCGTTCTCTTCATGCCGCAAACCGGTTATCTGGCCGGCGCGTCGTTGCAGGAGGTGCTGGCCTATCCGCTTTCGCCGGATGTGTTTTCCAAGAACGAGTTGCTTCTGGCGCTCGACCGCACCGGTCTTTCACGCCTGAAGCCCATTCTCGACACCACGGCGCGCTGGGACAAGGTGCTGGATAGCGACGACCAGATGAAGTTGCGCTTTGCCAATGCACTACTGCTTAAGCCCGATTTCATCATCATGGACGATCTGCTTGAAGGGCTGGAGCCGGAAACGCAGGCGAACCTTGTTGGCGTCATCGAGGATCTCGGCGATACCGGACTGCTCTATATCGGCCGGTCGCAGGCCTTCATCGAGGCGCTGACGCCGCGCGTCGTGCATCTGGAAACCGCCCGTGGGCTTCATGCCGTCGTCGATAAATGACCGGCAGGGGGCGACAGGAGGCCCGCGGCTTTCTATATTGCGGTGACGGGCCTGAATCGCCTTCACGCGACCGAAGGAACCGAAGGTGCGGCGAAAGCGTTGATACAGGCCCGGTATAGTCGCGAGCGGCTTTACCTGCCGGGCCTGCTGCCGGACATAAGAAGAAAAGAAAGGCGCGTCGCCGGAGGTTGCTCCGTGTGAAACGCCCTGAGGATAAACGAGTTCGAGGATCTTTCATGCACCCACGCACCAAACAACTGGTCGTCATGTGGATCGCGACAGTCATTTTTTCGGCCGTCATGTTCTTTCTGGCCATGCTTCCGGCGCTCTACGAGCTTTACCCGGATTATTTTCCTTTCTGAGGCGGTAAAGTCGCGCCGCGTGGTTGTCTGCAGCCATGGGCGCGACGGAAACGAAAAAGGCTTCCGGTTTCCCGGAAGCCTTTGCTTTCAAAGCGAATTCGAATGGTGGGCGTGACAAGGATCGAACTTGTGACCCCTACGATGTCAACGTAGTGCTCTCCCGCTGAGCTACACGCCCATCCGATGTGGCGGCTTACACCACAAATCAGAACCGGCGTCAACGCCTCACAAGCAGTCCGCGGCGATTGATTTTCGATTTTCACAGTTTCGCGGGAAGCGGACGCCCAGAAACGGAAAAATCCGCCGAAGCGGATTTCTCAACGTATTCAGGTAATTGGATGGTGGGCGTGACAAGGATCGAACTTGTGACCCCTACGATGTCAACGTAGTGCTCTCCCGCTGAGCTACACGCCCATCCGATGGGGCGGCTTACATCATGAAACGGGGTTTCGCGTCAACCGCTTTTTTTCCGTTTTTTGACAATCGCCCCGAAAGCCTTACGCAGCAAGCAACTTGTTCACTTCGTCAACGAGGTCGCGCAGGTGAAAAGGCTTGGAAAGAACCTTGGCGTCCTTCGGAGCCTTCGAATCGGCGTTCAGCGCCACGGCGGCAAAGCCGGTAATGAACATGACCTTGAGGTCGGGATCGAGTTCGGTGGCGCGGCGCGCCAGTTCGATGCCGTCCATTTCCGGCATCACGATGTCGGTCAGAAGCAGGGAGAAGGGTTCCTCGCGCAGGCGATCATAGGCGCTCGCGCCATTGTCGAAGGACGAGACCTTGTAGCCCGCCTTCTCCAGCGCCTTCACGAGGAAGCGGCGCATGTCGTTGTCGTCTTCGGCGAGAAGGATTTTTTGACTCATTGGGGTGACCGTTATTCAAATGAATGCCATGGGTGGATTCGAGAGATCGACCTTAGCGTCTTCCGGGTAAACAACCTGTGAAGAGGGCTCGCCAATGCGTTTCCACCGTCCTTACATAGTATGGACTTGGGCGGCCGCAACTGGCAACATGCCGCAATATGAAGTTCGGAATATGGTAAAGAGGCGCGATGCAACAGGAAACCGGTCAAACGCCTGACTTCGAGGTGCGCGAGCCGGCGATCCAGGCCATCCCCTTCGTTTTCAATTCACCCCACAGCGGTCGTAACTATCCGAAATCCTTTCTGGCGCAGTCGCGGCTCGATGCCCACACCATTCGCCGATCGGAGGATCATTTCGTCGATGAGCTTTATGCCAGCGCGCCTTCCATCGGCGCGCCGCTGCTTCTTGCCCATTTTCCACGCGCCTATCTGGATGTGAACCGCGAACCCTATGAGCTTGATCCGCGCATGTTCGACGGCGCCTTGCCGCCGCATGCCAACACGGCTTCGCTCCGGGTTGCCGGCGGTCTCGGCACCGTACCGCGCATCGTGGCCGAGAATCTCGATATCTATCCCGGGCGCCTGCCCGTGCAAGAGGCGATCTCCCGGGTGGAGGCGATCTACAAGCCCTATCATGCCTGCCTGCGGCGGCTGATTTCGCGCACCCACAGCCGCTTCGGATTCTGTGTGCTGATCGACTGCCATTCCATGCCGGGCACGACGCGGCTGGCGGGTTCCAGCCTGCGTCCGGACTTCATCGTCGGTGACCGGTTCGGGGCGAGCGCATCCTCCGCGCTTTCGGATGCCGCCATCGGTGCGCTGGAAGATCTCGGCTTCCGGGTGGTGCGCAACAAGCCTTACGCGGGCGGTTTCATTACCGAGCATTACGGACGGCCGCGGCGCGGCCTGCACGCGCTGCAGATCGAGGTCAACCGCGCGCTCTACATCGATGAAGTCACGCTGCAGAAGCGGCCGGATTTCTCTGTCATGGAATCCCTCATCGCCACCTTCATGCGGCGCATGGCCGAATTCACCGAAAACCTCTCCGTGGAAACCTCGCTCGCCGCCGAGTGAAGGCCGTCTTTCAAGCCGCGTTGCTCCGGCTTCAACGGGCGAATTGCGGGCAAAAAAAACCGCGCTCGGGGCGCGGCTGAGTCTAGGGAGGAAACACCCAAGGAGGGTATTCTGCAGTCAGCGGACTGCGAGGTCAAAGCTATGCCCGAGGGGGTGAACTGTCAAGGCTGCTGACGTAATTTGTGCTTTTTATTTCAGCATGTGCAAAATATGTGCATTTTTTCGTTCTTTGCTCCATATATGGGCGTTGACTGCTCAAAACCGCTGCGTTTCTCGGGGGATAGGCACGGGCCGCGAATTGGGGTAAGTGCTGAGCCTGTGCTGGTGCAGTGCCGCCTGACGGGCAATGGCTTGCCCGCGCAACGATGTTCTGTCCTTTCCGTATCCCTTTCCCTTGAGGTCTTTCATGCTTCCTGATCGCGCCTTTTTTGACCGGCTGGCGGATGTTGCCAGCGCAGAGACGCTGCCGCGCTTTCGCGCAGGCATTGATGTCGTCAACAAGCAGGCCGGCGGTTTCGATCCCGTGACCGAGGGGGACCGGGCCGCCGAGACGGCGATCCGCACGCTGATCGAGGCCAGTTTTCCCGAGCACGGTATTCTGGGCGAGGAGCATGCCAGCGTCGGCCTTGATCGTGACCGTATCTGGGTCATCGATCCGATCGACGGCACGCGCGCCTTCATTTCCGGGTTGCCGACCTGGGGCACGCTGATCGGTCTTTACGAAAAGGGCCGGGCGAAGATGGGCCTCATCGATCAGCCCTTCACCCGCGAACGCTATTTCGCTGATGGAACGAAGACGTTCTATCGCGGTCCCGATGGCGAACGGGTCCTCAAGGTGCGTGATTGCGGTGATCTTTCCAATGCTACGCTGTTCACCACTTCGCCGCATATTTTCGAAGGTGTGGAGGCCGATCTTTATCGCTCGGTGGAGGCAAAGGTGCGGCTCTTCCGTTACGGTGTCGATTGCTACGCCTATGCGTTGCTGGCCGCCGGCCATATCGATCTCGTGGTGGAAAGCGGGCTGAAGCCCTACGATGTCGGCGGCCTCATTCCGGTTGTCGAGCAGGCGGGCGGCATCATGACCTCATGGACGGGCGGGCGTGCGGAAATGGGCGGCACGGTGGTCGCTGCCGGCAGCAAGGCCGTTCACGAACAGGTTCTGCGTCTCCTCAATCCGTGAGGGGCTCGGTCTTTTCCGGCAGGAAGGCGAGGATCGCCGCGAGCGCCTGGGCGCGATAGCGATCCTGTTCCATCAGGAGTTCATGGCGCGCGCCGGGGATCGGGATCAGCCGCCCGGCGCGGAAGCGCCTTGCCAGACCTTCCATGGCGGTGAAGGGCACCACGCCATCCAACGCCGGTGCGAGGATGAGGGTGGGGATGGTGATCCCGGTCAGATGTTCCGGCCTGAGGACGCGGGTCATTGCCTTGCGGATCTCGTTCAGCCAGCGGGCCGTCGGCGGGCCGATGCCGAGATCGCTGTGGGTTTCACGCAGGCGGCTGAAGTCTCCGAAGCGCGTCGGGCAGGAGGTCAGCGGATTGCCGTCGAAGGGCATGGCGCCGCGTTCCTTGCCAAGCGGTTTTTCACCGAGGCCGAAGGTGCTGAAAAAGGCGGCGACGGAAAAGGCAAGCCGGGGCGAAACCGGCAGACCGGACAATCCCACCAGCGGCGCGCTCACCACCATGCGGGAAATGCGTGCGCCAAGCCGGGGCGCGAGCGACAGGGCAATCAGGCCGCCAAGCGAATGGGCGAGAATGTGGATCGGCTGCGCCGCCGCCGGTTCGACGATCGCCGACAGAAAGTGATCGACATCGGCGAGATAATCCCGGAAATGGCGGACGTGGCCGGCCCGCGGATTCCTGCCAAGGCGACCGGAGAGCGCCTGTCCGCGCAAATCGAAGGTGGCGACGACGAAACCCGCCGCCGTCAGATCACGGATCGTTTCCAGATACTTCTCGATGCACTCGTTTCGCCCCTGCACGATGACGACCGTGCCGCGCGGAGTTGCATGGTCCGGCCGGAAGATGGCGTAGCGCAATCGAATGCCGTCGTGCCCCTCGAAAAAGCCGAGGGTCTTTTCGCCCCCGAAGGTGAGGTGCTCGGGCGACAGGGCGTAGAGGGGAGCGTCCATGGTCAGACTTTCCGAATGCATCGTTTGGCTGCAGCCTAGCGCAGATCCTTTAAGAGCCAATGCAAATATGGCGGAAAAAATGCCGGTTCGCGAGCGCGCTTGGAGGGCCACGTCGCAGAACCGGCAGAAAATGGACTGATAAGGGGGACGAATACCTTCAGTCTCGGGCAGTCGGGCCCGATGCTGCTGTTGTAGCCGGGTGAGACTGAACGGTGCCCGAACCCTCCATTCACGCGGCGTTCACCTGTCCGGCAACCCTTGAAAGCCCGGTTTCGTCCTCCCATTTATGGCATGTGGACGCCGCGAGTGCGGGTCTGCACTTCTACTCGGCTCCGCCATCGCAGGGGAGCCCTCAAACGCCAGGTCGCTTCAAGGAGGACACCATGCGCCACGTCGATTTTTCACCGCTTTACCGTTCCACGATCGGCTTCGATCGCCTGTTCAACATGCTGGACGGGTTTACCACGCCTGAGCAGACCCAGACCTATCCGCCCTACAATATCGAGCGCACGGGCGAAAATGCCTATCGCATCACCATGGCCGTTGCCGGCTTCGATGACCGCGAATTGTCCATCGAGGCGCATGCGCAGACGTTGACCATCAAGGGCGAAAAGATCGAAGACGAAGCAGCAGCCGAAACCGAATATCTCTATCGCGGCATTGCCAAGCGCACCTTCGAGCGCCGCTTCCAGCTTGCCGATCATGTGGAGGTGAAGGCCGCCTCGCTGAGAAACGGCCTCCTGCATATCGATCTTCTTCGCTCCATTCCCGAGGCCATGAAGCCGCGACGGATCGCGATTACCGCCGATGCCGCCCAGCAGGCGAAGACCATCGAGACTCACGTCGCCTGAGAAGGCCCATTTCCCCAAGACTGGCCCCTCCAACCGGAGGGGCTTTTTTGTGTCAGGCGGTTGCCGTGGCCGCGACGGCCTTGGCGCGCGCGGCATAACGTTGGGCAATGACGGCGCAAGCCATAAGCTGGATCTGGTGGAAAAGCATCAGCGGCAGAACGATGGCGCCGATGTTCTGTCCGGCAAAGATAGCGTTGGCCATGGGCACGCCGCTTGCCAGGCTTTTTTTTGAACCGCAGAAGGTGATGGCGATCTCGTCTTCCTTCGAAAAGCCCAGCGCCCGACTGCCGAACATCGAGATTGAAAGCGCAATCGCCAGCAGCACGATATTGATCACAACGATCACGCCAAGGTCGCGCAGCGAGAAACTGTGCCACAGGCCCTCGATCACCGCCTCCGAGAAGGCGAGATAGACCACCATCAGGATGGAGCCCCGGTCAACCGGGTTGAGCAGCTTTTTTCGATCGCGGATCCATTTGCCGATCCATGGCTCCAGAAGCTGGCCGGCAATGAAGGGCACGAGCAGTTGCAGCACGATCTTCTCAATGGCGTCGAGCGAAAAGCCGGCGTTGCCATTCGCCTGCATCATCAGGCCCACAAGCAGGGGCGTGATGAACATGCCGAGGATGGAGGAGGCGGAGGCGGCGACAACCGCAGCCGAAACATTGCCGCCGGCCATGGAGGTGAAGGCGATGGAGGACTGTACCGTCGAGGGCAGGATGCAGAGATAGAGAATGCCGGCATAAAGTTGCGGCGAGAGGATATCCGTCGGAATGAAACCGATGGCGAGGCCGAGCAGCGGAAACACGCCGAAGGTCATGGCGAGGATCGTCAGGTGCAGCCGCCAGTGCAGGAGGCCGGCCAGCGCTACGGAGCGTGACAGGCGGGCGCCATGCAGGAAGAACAGGAGACCGATGGCGATGTTGGTGGCAATGGCGAACCAATGCGCGGGCTCGCCGCTGATCGGCAGCAGGCTGGCGGTCAGAACGGTCGCAATCAGCATCAGGGTGAACTGGTCGGGCATGAAGCGCTTCATGGCGGAGCTCCTTGAATTTCGGGCGCACTCATGCTTCATCATGAAGCTCAATGCAAACACTAACAGTTATCATGAAGCGCGATGCTTAATCTTCAACAGTTGCAAAGCTTTCTCACATTGCAGCAAACCGGCAGCTTCACCCTGGCGGCGGAAAGGCTGGGTGTCGGGCAGTCCACTGTCAGCCAGCACATCCAGCGGTTGGAAAAGACACTCGGCAAGCAACTCATAGAGCGCAATACGCATAAGGTGGGGTTGACGGCGGAGGGAGAGGCGCTGATCGGTTATGCGCGCGGCATGCTGGAAATCGATGGCAAGGTCATGGCGCTGTTCGATGAGGGCCGTTTGCGAGGACGCTTGCGCTTCGGCATCTCCGAGGATGTTGTTGCGAACCGGCTGAGCGATATTCTGGAGCAGTTCACCCGGTTGCATCCGTTGGTCGATCTGGAACTGACGGTGGCGCTCAGCGCCACGCTCTACCAGATGCAGGCGGCGGGCGATCTCGATATCGTGCTGGCCAAGCGCCGGCTCGGCGAGCGACACGGCGTTGCGCTCTATCGGGAGCCGCTGGTGTGGCTGGCGCGCGATCCCGAACGCTTTGCGGCATCCAGCGAGCCGTTACCGCTGATCGCCTTTCCACCGCCCAGCCTGACGCGCAAGATTGCGCAGGAAACACTCGACAGCAACGGTATCGCCTGGCGCATCGTCTGCACCTGCGGCAGCCTGACAGGGCTGACCGCGGCGGCGCGGGCGGGCATGGGCGTTCTCGTTCAACCACGCAGCATGGCGCCATCCGGCCTGCGGGAAGTGGTCGGCGGCCATCTGCCGCCGCTTGAGGAGGTGGAATTCGTGCTGGTGCCGAGCCGGGGTGCGGACCGGGCCTTGATAGAGGCGCTTTCCAAGGAAATTCGTACCCGAATCCTGCCATCCTCGATCGGCGATTGATCAACCCGAGCAGATGGCGAGGAAGGCGTCCACGTCGTCCTTTGTGGAGGCGAAGGAGGTAACGAGGCGGATCAGCGTTTCGCCGTCATCCAGCAGGTCGGGCGTTTCGCGCGGCACCTCCCAGCGATAGAAGCGCGCACCGGCGGCTTCGGCGGCGGCGGCCCGCTCTTCCGGCAGGATGGCGAAGACTTCGTTCGCTTCGGCAGCCCAGGCAAGGCGGGCGCTGTTCAGGCTGCCTAGACCGGCGGCCAGCCGCTCGGCCATGGCATTGGCGTTCTTGGCCATGGAGAGCCACAGATCGTCCTTCAGATAAGCATCGAGCTGGGCGGAGATGAAGCGGGTCTTGGAAAAGAGCTGGGCCGAGCGCTTGCGCAGGAAGGCCATGTCGGCGGCGAGATCGCGATTGAAGAAAACGATGGCTTCCGCGCACCAGCAGCCGTTCTTCGTGCCACCGAAAGACAGCATGTCCACGCCACGCTTCCACGTCATTTCCGCCGGCGTTACACCCAGCCGTACGAGCGCGTTGGCAAAGCGGGCGCCATCCATATGCAGTGGCAGATCGTGGGCCTTGGCGATGGCGGAAATGGCCGCGATTTCCTCCAGGGAATAAACGGTGCCGACCTCCGTGGATTGGGTCAGCGTTACTGCCGTCGCCCGCCCCTGATGAACCGCCTGCGATGGAAAACGCGCGATGGCGGCTTCCAGGGCTTTCGGGTTCATGCGGCCATTGGCGCCGGGAACGGTGTGCAGGCGGTTGCCGCTTGTCAGGAATTCGGGTGCGCCGCACTCGTCGGCGGTCACATGCGCCTCCGAATGGCAGAAGATGACGCCGCCGGGGCGGCCGACGCTGGCAAGCGCCAGCGAATTGGCGGCGGTGCCGGTGGCCACGAAGAAGACGGAGACATCACGCTCGAACACTTCGGAAAAACGGGCCTCCACCTGCTTGTCGAGATCGCTGACGCCGTAGGGCGCGGCGAAGCCGGCGGCTTCCTCGACCAGTCGTGCTGCAATGGCGGGATGAGCGCCGGCCCAGTTGTCGGAGGCGAAATACATGGCGGTACCACTTCTGAAAATCTTGGCTGCGTGCGGAAATTGCGGGCGTTTGCCGCACGCAATTCGTAGCGGGGCAGAGCGGCGAGCGTCAACTGCAAAGGATGATCCCGTTTCGGACATATCGGCCAGGGTAATGTTCTGCTTGATATATCGGCTGGCGTGAAATTTTATGTCGCCACTCTCGCGAACGTCGAAATTTTTCGATGAAAGCTGAACTCTATTTTTGCAGTGCGGTCTTGTCATAAGTCGGTATTTCTGTCATAGGGAATGAGAATTAGGACAGAATGACTGTCCTAATTATTGAATTCGAGATCGCGCTGGGCGGGAGAAATCTCTGGTCTGGCCGATTTTTTACGCTAAGCTCCGGGCGCGGGGCATGGCGACAAGCGGTAAGGTTCGCATGCGGCCCCTTCGGCCGGCCTTCAAGGAGATTAGGCGATGACGAAGTTCCATCCTGTCGCAACTGAAACGGGCGTGCCGGTCGCCGGCGCTGAAATCTCCGCCGGGGCGAAAAACTGTCCCACCGGATTGCCGGAAGCGCAGGGCCTTTACGATCCGAAGAATGAACACGACGCCTGCGGCGTTGGCTTCATCGCCCATATGAAGGGCCAGAAGTCGCACCAGATCGTCAAGGACGGTCTTTTCATCCTCGAAAACCTGACGCATCGCGGTGCTGTCGGCGCAGACCCGTTGATGGGTGATGGCGCGGGCATTCTCGTGCAGATCCCCGACCGTTTCTTCCGCGAGGAAATGGCTGCGCAGGGCGTCGTGCTGCCGAAGGCTGGCGAATATGCTGTCGGTCACTTCTTCATGCCGCGTAACGACGCACAGATCGCTCACTTCAAGGATGTGATCGCGACCGTCGTGGCCGAGGAAGGTCAGACGCTGCTCGGCTTCCGCGATGTGCCGGTCGACAATTCCTCGCTCTCCAAGGCGCCGGATATCGCCGCCACCGAACCGCACCATGTTCAGGTCTTCATCGGCGCCGGCAAGGATGCCGCGACGACGCTCGATTTCGAACGCAAGCTGTTCCTGATCCGCAAGGTCATCTCCAACCGTATCTATGATGCGGCCGGCGGCAAGGAAAACCAGAACTTCTATCCCGTCTCGCTGTCGTCCTCGACCATCGTCTACAAGGGCATGTTCCTGGCCTATCAGGTCGGCGCCTATTACAAGGACCTTGCGGACCCGCGTTTCGAGTCGGCCGTGGCGCTCGTCCACCAGCGCTTCTCGACCAACACCTTCCCGTCGTGGAAGCTGGCGCACCCCTATCGCATGGTTGCCCATAACGGCGAAATCAACACGCTGCGCGGCAACGTCAACTGGATGGCGGCGCGTCAGGCTTCGGTGTCCTCGCCGCTGTTCGGCTCCGACATTTCCAAGCTGTGGCCGATCTCCTATGAGGGTCAGTCGGACACCGCCTGCTTCGACAACGCGCTGGAATTCCTGCTGCGCGGCGGCTACTCCATGGCGCATGCCGTGATGATGCTCATTCCGGAAGCCTGGGCCGGCAACCAGCTCATGGGTGCCGAACGCAAGGCGTTCTACGAGTATCATGCCGCCCTGATGGAGCCGTGGGACGGCCCCGCCGCCGTCTGCTTCACCGATGGCAAGCAGATCGGCGCGACGCTCGACCGTAACGGCCTGCGTCCGGCCCGCTATCTCGTCACCGACGACGACCGCATCATTCTGGCCTCCGAAGCCGGCACGCTGCCGGTGGATGAAGAGCGGATCGTCAAGAAGTGGCGCCTCCAGCCGGGCAAGATGCTGCTCATCGACATGGAAAAGGGCCGCATCGTCTCCGACGAGGAGATCAAGGGCGAACTCGCCGGCCGCCACCCCTATCGCGAGTGGCTGGATCGCACCCAGCTCATTCTGGAAGAACTGAAGCCGGTGGAACCGCGCGCGCTGCGTCGTGACGTTTCGCTGCTCGACCGCCAGCAGGCCTTCGGCTACTCCAAGGAAGACACCAAGCTTCTGATGTCGCCCATGGCCACCACCGGTCAGGAAGCCATCGGCTCGATGGGTACGGACACCCCGATCTCGGCCATGTCGTCGAAGTCGAAGCTGCTCTATACCTACTTCAAGCAGAACTTTGCGCAGGTCACCAACCCGCCGATCGACCCGATCCGCGAAGAACTGGTGATGAGCCTCGTGTCGTTCATCGGCCCGCGCCCGAACATTCTCGACCACGAGGGCGCCTCGCACGCCAAGCGTCTGGAAGTGCGTCAGCCGATCCTGACCAATGGCGATCTGGAAAAGATCCGCTCCATCGGCCACACGGAAGACCGTTTCGACACCAAGACGCTTGACTTCACCTATGACGCAGAGCGTGGCGCTGAAGGCATGCCGGAAATTCTGGAACGCCTGTGCGAACGTGCCGAAGCGGCGGTGAAGGGCGGCTACAACATCATCGTTCTCTCCGACCGCCAGATGGGGCCGGATCGCATCGCGATCCCGGCGCTGCTGGCAACCGCTGCCGTGCACCATCACCTGATCCGCAAGGGTCTGCGCACCTCGGTCGGTCTCGTGGTGGAATCCGGTGAGCCGCGCGAAGTGCACCACTTCGCGTGCCTTGCCGGCTACGGCGCGGAAGCGATCAACCCCTATCTCGCCTTCGACACGCTGCTCGACCTGCACAAGCACGGTGAATATCCGAAGGAAGTGTCTGAAGACGAAGTGGTCTACCGCTTCATCAAGGCCGTCGGAAAGGGTCTGCTCAAGGTCATGTCCAAGATGGGCATCTCGACCTACCAGTCCTATTGCGGCGCGCAGATCTTCGACGCCATCGGCCTGTCGTCGGAAGTCGTGGAGCAGTATTTCTTCGGCACGGCGACCACCATCGAAGGCGTTGGCCTCAAGGAAATCGCCGAGGAAACCGTTCGTCGCCATACCGCGGCTTTCGGCAAGGACCCTGTTCTGGCCTCGACGCTCGAAGTGGGCGGCGAATATGCCTACCGCATGCGCGGCGAAAGCCACGCCTGGACGCCGGATGCGGTGGCCGAGCTTCAGCACGCCGTGCGCGGCAACAGCCAGGATCGCTATCGCGAATTCGCGAAGATGATCAACGAGAGCACGCTGCGCATGAACGCCATTCGCGGCCTGTTCCGGGTCAAGACGGCGGAAGAGATCGGCCGCAAGCCGGTTGCGCTCGATGAAGTCGAGCCGGCTGCCGAGATCGTCAAGCGTTTCGCCACCGGCGCCATGTCCTTCGGCTCGATCAGCCGTGAGGCGCATACGACGCTTGCCGTCGCCATGAACCGCATCGGCGGCAAGTCGAACACCGGTGAGGGCGGCGAGGAAGCCGAACGCTACTACCCGCTGCTCGACGGTTCGCCGAACCCCGAACGTTCCGCCATCAAGCAGGTGGCCTCCGGCCGCTTCGGTGTGACCACCGAATATCTGGTCAATGCCGACATGCTGCAGATCAAGGTCGCGCAGGGCGCCAAGCCCGGCGAAGGCGGCCAGTTGCCCGGCCACAAGGTCGATGCGACGATTGCCAAGACCCGTCACTCCACGCCGGGCGTCGGCCTTATCTCGCCGCCGCCGCACCACGACATCTATTCGATCGAAGACCTGGCCCAGCTCATCTACGATCTGAAGAACGTCAACCCGACCTCCGATATTTCCGTGAAGCTCGTTTCGGAAGTGGGCGTGGGCACGGTTGCCGCCGGTGTCGCCAAGGCGCGTGCCGACCATATCACCATTGCCGGCTTCGACGGCGGCACGGGCGCCTCGCCGCTGACCTCGGTCAAGCATGCCGGTTCGCCTTGGGAAATCGGCCTGGCCGAAACCCAGCAGACGCTGGTGCTGAACGGACTGCGTTCGCGCGTCGCCCTTCAGGTCGATGGCGGTCTGAAGACTGGTCGCGACGTCATCATCGGGGCGCTGCTCGGGGCCGACGAGTTCGGCTTCGCCACCGCGCCGCTGATTGCCGCCGGCTGCATCATGATGCGCAAGTGCCACCTGAACACCTGCCCGGTTGGCGTTGCCACCCAGGACCCGGTCCTGCGCAAGCGCTTCAAGGGTACGCCGGAGCATGTCATCAACTACTTCTTCTTCGTTGCGGAAGAAGTGCGCGAAATCCTTGCTTCGCTCGGCGTCCGCAAGCTCGATGAAATCATCGGTGCTTCGGAACTGCTGGTGAAGGAAGCCGCAATCGAGCACTGGAAGGCTCAGGGTCTCGACTTCTCGAAGATCTTCCACAAGGTGGAGGCTCCGAAGGAGAAGACCTACTGGACCGAGCGCCAGCACCACCCGATCGAGGACGTTCTCGACCGCAAGCTGATCGAAAAGGCAACGCCTTCGATCGAAAGCAAGGAGCCGGTCGTCATCGACGTGGCCATCAAGAACGTCGACCGTTCGGCGGGCGCCATGTTGTCGGGCGCTGTTGCCAAGCGCTGGGGCCAGAAGGGCCTCAAGGACGATACGATCCATGTGACGCTGCGCGGTACGGCGGGCCAGTCCTTCGGTGCGTTCCTGATGCGCGGCGTGACCTTCGACCTGATTGGCGACGGTAACGACTATGTCGGCAAGGGGCTTTCGGGCGGCCGCATCATCGTCCGTCCGCCGGAAAACACCCGGATCGTGGCGGAAGAGTCAATCATCGTCGGCAACACCGTGCTTTACGGCGCGATCTCCGGCGAGTGCTACTTCCGCGGTGTCGCCGGCGAGCGCTTCGCTGTCCGCAACTCCGGTGCGGTGGCCGTTGTCGAAGGCGTGGGCGACCATGGCTGCGAATACATGACGGGCGGCATCGTCGTCGTTCTCGGCAAGACCGGCCGCAACTTTGCAGCGGGCATGTCGGGCGGCGTGGCCTATGTCCTGGACGAAAGCGGCGATTTCGCCAAGCGCTGCAACATGGCGATGGTCGAACTCGAGCCGGTTCCGGAAGAGGACGACATGCTGGAAAAGCTGCACCATCACGGCGGCGACATCATGCACAAGGGGCGTGTGGACGTTTCCGAGGATATGACGCGCCACGATGAGGAGCGCCTCTATCAGCTCGTCTCGAACCATCTTCACTACACGGGTTCGCTGCGTGCCAAGGAAATCCTCGACCGCTGGAGCGACTTCCGTCCGAAGTTCCGCAAGGTCATGCCGGTCGAGTACCGCCGCGCGCTTGAGGACATGGAGCGCATGAAGATGGGTGTCGCTGCCGAATGAGGCGGAGCGCCATCATCCGTCACCGGGTGATGGCGGTGATGATCGCGGTCGCCGTGCCGGCGGCTGCGGCCATCGTGAACGGTCAACTTGACGTGGAATTCATCGTGCTGGGGGCGCTGACAGGCTTCGCCTACTGGTACTGGGGGCCGACATGGCCACCTCTATGATCTGAGGAACGAAAATGGGTAAGGTTACAGGTTTTCTGGAAATCGACCGGCAGGTGGCAAAGTATCAGCCCGCCTCCGACCGTATCCGCCATTTCCGCGAATTCACCATTCCGATGTCGGACGCCGAGGTGCAGAAGCAATCGGCGCGTTGCATGGATTGCGGCATTCCCTATTGCCACGGCCCGACCGGCTGTCCCGTGCACAACCAGATCCCGGACTGGAACGATCTGGTGTATAGCGGCAACTGGGAAGAGGCGATCCGCAACCTGCATTCGACCAACAACTTCCCGGAATTCACCGGCCGTGTTTGTCCGGCACCCTGCGAGGAAGCCTGCACGCTGAACCTCGAAGACGCGCCGGTCGCCATCAAGACGGTGGAACAGGCGATTGCCGACAAGGCCTATGAACTCGGCTTCATCGTGCCGCAGCCGGCGACGGTCCACACCGGCAAGAAGGTCGCCATCATCGGGTCCGGCCCGTCCGGTCTTGCGGCTGCCCAGCAGCTTGGCCGCTCGGGTCATGAGGTTCACGTCTATGAGCGCGAATCCAAGGCCGGCGGCCTGCTGCGCTACGGTATTCCGGACTTCAAGATGGAGAAGAACTTCATCGATCGTCGCGTCGAGCAGATCCGCGGCGAAGGCGTCACTTTCCACTACGGCGTCAATGTCGGCGTGGACGTGAAGATGGAAACGCTGCTTTCCGAATACGACGCCGTTCTTTACTGCGGCGGCTCCGAAACGCCGCGCCCGGCCGGCATCGGCGGTGCGGACCTGCACGGCGTCTATGATGCCATGCCCTATCTGGTGCAGCAGAACCGCCGCGTCGGTCGCGAAAACATTGACAGCGTCGGCTGGCCGTCCGATCCGATCCTCGCCGGCGGCAAGCATGTCGTCGTCGTGGGCGGTGGGGATACCGCGTCCGACTGCGTCGGTACGGCGTTCCGTCAGGGCGCGGTTAAGGTCACGCAGCTCGACATCCGCCCTATGCCGCCGGAAAAGGAAGACAAGCTCGCTGTCTGGCCCTACTGGGCCACGAAGATGCGCACCTCCTCCTCGCAGGCCGAAGGTGCGGTGCGCGAGTTCCAGGTGGCAACGCTTGAGTTCGTGGGCGAAGACGGTCAGTTGACCGGCGTGAAGTGCTGCCAGGTGGACGAGAAGCGCAAGCCGATCGCCGGCACCGAGTTCATCATCAAGGCCGATCTCGCCTTCATCGCCATCGGCTTCTCCGGCCCGTTCACGGATAGCGTGCTGAAGGATCTCGAAGGCAAGCTGAAGCTTAACACCGACCGTCGCGGCTCGACCAATGTCGTTGCCAACACCGAGGATTACAAGACTTCGGTGGACAAGCTGTGGTCGGCAGGTGATGTGCGTCGCGGCCAGTCGCTGGTCGTCTGGGCCATCCGCGAAGGCCGTCAGGCCGCCCGCGCCATCGACGAGGCTCTGATGGGGGCTTCGGTTCTGCCGCGCTGATTGATGATCGCAGAATTGAGAAAACGGGCCGTTCGCGGCCCGTTTTCCGTTTCAGGCGCGGGCGCGGTTCTCGCGTGTCAGGGTGTGAAGCGGGCATTGTCCGCCCGGCCAGCGGGCGCGGGGGCGATCTCGCCATGCTCGACCAGCAGATCGCGCGGTGAAAGCGCGGATTGCCTGGAAGCGGGACGGGTGCCGAGCAATTCATCGCCGCCATCGAGCGCCGGATCGGTGATGGATACGGGCATGGTGTTTGCGGGCAGGTCACGGTTGGCGGGTGCCGGTGTGCCGAGGCCGGGCAGGTCTTTCGTTTCCAGGCGCAGCCCTTCCGCGGTCATTGGTGCGGCATCGCCGCCGAGAAGATCCTTGATCGGTTTTTCCAGATAGAAGGCAAGCTTGCGCTTGCCGGCCTTGCTGAGGCCGATGCCATCCGTGCCGCGCAGGCGGGCGGGCTTGCCATTGATGTCCGAACCCGTGGTGACGAATTTGCCGGCCTCATCGGCAAAACCGTCCCATATGTCGATGAAGTCGCCGCCCGCCTGTTCCGCCGCCTTGCGCAGCAACAGGTTCAGCTTGACGGCGTCGGCGCTCATGGACGGGGACTGGAAGGGCGGCAGCCCCACCCACAGCAGTGGTATCTTGCGCCCTTCGACGAGGGTGGCAAGGGCCGCACTGCGACGGCCATATTCGGCAAACCATTCGTCGGAGCCGAACTTTCGCGTCCCATCGGGAAGGTCGATCTGCTGGCGGTCATTGGCGCCAAGCAGGACGACGACGGCGGACGGCTTCACTTCATCGAGCATCCCCGGCAGTTCCTGCCGCCAATTATAGAAATCCTCGCGGACAAGGCCGGAGGAACCGCTTTGCCTTGTGGTGATCACCACGCCGGGCGCGTTGGCGAAAGCCTCCATCAGCCCGTCGCCAAGGCCGTTGGCGAGAAAGTCTCCGACGACCAGGACGGTCCGGGCATTTGCTCGCTTTTCCACGGGCGCATCGGCTATCACAGGGGCGGGAGTGGTTGCCGCAGCCGGTTTGGCGGGCTTGCGCGGGCGCTGATTGCGCTGCACCGGCGGGGGCGGCGGCGGATAGGTCGACCACGCCGGCGCCTCGGTTTTCTTGCCGAACAGCATGTCGAGCAGGGTCTTCCGCTCCTGCGCCCCGGCAGTCAATGGTATGGCGAGCATCAGGGCGACGGCCAGCGAAACGACAATCCTTGCGGTGCGCCTGACCCGAAGAAGGGCGCCACCGATGTCGATCCTGTCCAGCGGAAGCCTCATGCCCGCCTTCTCCGTTGTTAACGACGCAGTCTCTCCAGAAGCTGCAGCGAGGGTTCTCCGTCCGCCGGCAGGCCAAGGCGCGATTGGATCGTGGAAATGGCCGCCTTCGAGCCGGAACCGAAGTTACCATCGACCTCGCCATTATAATAGCCGAGCGCCTTCATGCGAGTCTGGAGTTCGAACTTGTCCTTCATGTCCATGGAGCCCGCCGGACGGGGCCAGCGCTGCTGCATGCCCCCGTGACCGGCGATCTCATCGGCCAGAAGGCCGACCGCCAGCGCATAGGAATCGGAGGCATTGTAGTTCTTGATGACGAAGAAGTTTTTCATCATCAGGAAGCCCGGACCGTTCGGCCCGCCCATCATCTTGAGCTGCGCGCGTTCGTCGCCACGCGGGAACGGCTTGCCGCTGGGGCGAACGAGGCCAAGGGCCGCCCATTCGCTGAGTGTCTTCGTCTTGCCGGCAAACCTGGCCGCGGATGCGGGAACAACGGTCTCATAGCCCCAGGTCTTGCCGCCCTGCCAGCCGTTTTTCGAAAGCAGGTTTGCCGCCGTCGCCAGGGCGTCGGGCACCGAATGCCAGATGTCGCGCTTGCCATCACCGTCGGCATCATAGGCGTAAAGCAGGTAGCTGGTGGGGATGAACTGGGTGTGGCCCATGGCGCCTGCCCACGAACCCGTCAGGTTCCGGAGCGAGATATCGCCCGACTGGAGGATTTTCAGCGCGGCGATGAGCTGCTTCTGGGCATAGTTCGACCGTTTGGGATCGGCATAAGCGAGCGTCGCGAGCGCACGCGGCACGCTGTGCAGCCGTTCCGGGTTTTCCAGAACGGAACCGTAATTCGATTCCATCGACCAGATGGCGAGGATGACGTAGCGGTTGACGTTGAAGCGCTTCTCGATGCCAGCCAGCAGGCGGCTGTATTCCGCGGCCATCTTGCGGCCATTGGCAACCGTGTGCGGATTGACCCGGCTGTCGAGATAGTCCCAGACCTTCGTTGTGAATTCAGGCTGGTAGGTTGCCTTGCGCAGCACTTCCGGATCGGGCTCGCTGACCCCTGCGAAAGCGGTGTTATATGTCTTCTGGGTGATGCCTGCCTTTGCGGCGACCGGCTGAAAATTGTTGATCCATGCCTGGAAATTGCGATCAGCCAGCGCGGGCAGCGGTGCCAGGACCATGGCGGCAGCGATTATCAGGCTTTTCAGGCCAAATCTTGCGGTTCCGGTCATCTGCTTCGTGTCCGTTACTCTTGCGTTCATTTTCGGCGCGATATGAATCACACCGGTGAATGCTTAGACTTAACGCGTTACGGTCAACAAATTCTTTACCAAGGCTTGAACTGACCCATGGTCTTTGCAAAAAAGTAGTAACTTGCCCCTATCGAGGGGATGACGCAGAAATGAACCTGTTCTGCACTGGAGGCATTCGTGGCAGTTAGCAAAAAGATCCGTAAAGCCGTATTTCCTGTTGCCGGTCTCGGCACCCGTTTCCTGCCAGCCACTAAGGCTGTTCCGAAGGAAATGATGACCGTCGTCGACAAGCCAGTGCTCCAGTATGTCGTTGAAGAGGCCCTTGAGGCCGGAATCGAACACCTCATTTTCGTGACCGGTCGCGGAAAGAGTGTAATCGAAGACTACTTCGACATCAATTTCGAGCTTGAAGCCACTCTGAGCGAACGCAACAAGAAGGTCGAACTCAAGCTGCTCGCCGATATCCTGCCGGCTGCCGGCACCACCAGTTTCACCCGCCAGCAGGCACCGCTCGGCCTTGGTCACGCGGTCTGGTGCGCCCGCGACATCGTCGGCGACGAGCCTTTCGCGGTTCTGCTGCCCGACATGATCATGAAGGGTGAGAAGGGTTGCCTGGCCGGCATGGTCGATCTCTACGAGAAGTCCGGCGGCAACGTGATCGCCGTGGAAGAGTGCGATCCGGAACTGGCCCACAAATACGGTATCGTCGGCATCGGCGACAAGGTCGGTAACGGCTTCAAGATTACGGAGATGGTTGAAAAGCCTGCCAAGGGTACGGCACCTTCCAATCTCTACATCAATGGCCGCTACATTCTGCAGCCGGAAATCTTCGATATTCTTTCCACGCAGGAGCGTGGTGCGGGCAATGAAATCCAACTCACCGACGCCATGCTGACGCTGGCCAAGGGGCAGGACTTCGCGGCGTTCCCGTTTGCGGGCAAGACCTACGATACCGGTGCGAAGGACGGCTTCATCATGGCCAATCTCGCCTTCGCCCTGGAGCGCGATGATATCCGTCCGCTGGTTGAAGCCCAGATCAAGGACCTCGTCGGCAAGCTTTGAGCACCGGCAATGACTGAAAACGAAAAGCCCGCGATCCGATGATCGCGGGCTTTTTTGCGTCGGCAGAAGCTTGGGAGGATCAGCGTCGCAGTGTCAGGCCGACGCCGGCGGTCAAGTCGCTGGAGCGGCTGCCGTCATCGCGTCTGGTCCATTCGTAATCGACCGTACCGTTCAGTTCGAGGTAGCGGTTGATCTTGTAGGTCATGCCGGCGCCGACTTCGTAGGTCGTGGCATTGGCGATCAGGCTGCCGGAGGGATAACGCCGCCAGGTCGTGGCGCCGGAAAGGCGAGCGACGAGATCGGCGCGCAGTTCGTGGGCCACTTCGCTGTTGAAACGATAGACGACGCCGCCGCTTTCGCCGGGCGCGGTCGAATCCTCGACGGAGGTGGAAAGGCCTGCGGTGACATCGGTTCCGCGCTGGGGCGACCAGGTGGCCTTGCCGTCCAGCGTCAATGCGCCGATGGATGTCAGGCGGGCGTCGTCATAGGAGACATTTTCGTAACCGACGCCAAGTTCGCCGCGCAGTTTTTCGCCGAGATCGAGTTCCAGGCCTGAACGCAGGGCATAGCTGGAAGAGGAGCGACGGTAACCGTCAAAATCCGTCTCGCGGTCATAGATGGTCTTGCCGACCGAGGCTTGAAGATAGGGTATAAGCGCCGGTGAAAGCTCATAACCGATGCGCCCGCGCAGCGTTGCGGTATTGCGATCGCGGTCGGACAGATCGAGCTTCGAGCCGTTGGAAAGCGTCACGTCGGAATAGGTGGTGCGGTCGACATCGAGGCCGATGAGGCCGCGAATGCGCCCGAGATCACGCTGTACGGAGGCACCGCCGCGCAAGGTCATGACATCGGACTGTGCGCTGGCGCCGCTGACGGCGTTCGGATCGGTATTATCCTCACGGCCGAGTTCATAACCGCCGGTGATGTGGGCGATGGTATCGTTGGACAGATCAAGCCGCAGATCGCCATCGATCTTCGCGCCGGGGTCTGTGGCAATGTCGCCGCTGATGTTCTTTTGCCAGAGGCCTTCGCCGACAATGCTGAGTTCGTGACGCGACCAGTCGGAGGTCATCGTACCGCGAATGCCGGTTTCCACGAAGCTGCGCTTGTCCGTCTCACTGCCGCTTGTCGTCTTCTGGCTCTTGAGGCTGGTGGTCAGCGACGGCTTGAGAACGAAGCTGCCGAAGCGGATGCCCGTCGCCTCGCCATCGTCGCGGTTGGCGGAACCCGCGCCATCGGCCGGTCCTTCTGGGGCGTTGACCCGGCCTTCGACGGTGCTGTCGGCCTGCCCCAGACGGCCGGAGCCGTTGTCAGAGGCAAAGGCTGGCGGGGCGGCGACGTCCGGGGTGCTGCCGGTGTCCGGGGATTGGGCAAAGGATTGTGCGCCCGGCGCAAGCGTTGCGCTGCACGCGAGAACGGCCAGCGCGAATCGCTTCTGGCGCGCACGACCCGGTGCTTTAAGGGGCGGAGAGGGCATGGATGACACGGGTCCTGACAGGCTCGAAATTGCTTACCCAAACGTAAACCCATGTGGTTAACGTTTGGTTTCGAACCGGCGTTTCCGGTGTCAGAAGGGTTCCACCGTCAGGTCGCGGCCGTGGCCGGCGGCAATGCGGATGCGAGTGCCAGCGGGAAGGTCCGGGCCGTTGACGGGCCACCACGTATCGTCGAGGCGTATGCGGCCGCGACCTTCGCGGATCGGCTCCTCAAGGGTGGCCGTGCGGCCGACAAGACTTGCCACGCGCTGGTTGAGGTGCGGTTCGTCGCTATCGGCGCCGCGCCCGCGCATGATCTTGCGACCGATGAGCGTAAAGACGACAGAAAAGGCGGCGAAGACAAGCGATTGCACCTGCCAGACCCAGAAACCCGCATCCCAGAACAGAAGCGAAAGGACGCCGGTGGTGAGCGCACCGAGACCGATCCAGACGAGGAAAACGCCGGGTGCGACGAGTTCGGCGGCCAAAAGCACCATGCCGGCCACCCACCAGCTCCACGGCCCGAGTTCTGCGGCGATCCGGGCCAGCATCTTATTCTCCCTGCTGGGTGAAGGGATTGACGGCGGGCGTCGAGCGCGGAGCGGAGGCACGCGCGGCCGGTGCGGCGTCTGCACCGAACACTTCGCGGGCAATCGCGCCGATACCGCCGAGCGAACCCACAAGCGCCGAGGCTTCCATGGGCATCAGCACGATCTTGGAATTGCCGGCGGTGCCGATGGCGGCGAGCGCTTCGGTATATTTCTGCGCCACGAAATAATTGACAGCCTGCACATTGCCGCCGGCGATGGCATCGGAAACGAGGCGGGTGGCCTTGGCTTCGGCTTCTGCCAGACGTTCGCGGGCTTCGGCCTCGCGATAGGCGGCTTCGCGCTGGCCTTCGGCCTGAAGGATGGCGGATTGTTTTGCGCCTTCGGCCCTCAGAATCTGGGCGTTGCGGAAACCTTCGGCCTCCAGAACCTGGGCACGCTTTTCGCGCTCGGCCTTCATCTGGCGGGCCATCGCATCAACCAGATCGGCGGGCGGCTGGATGTCCTTGATCTCGACGCGCGTGACCTTGATGCCCCAGGGGCCGACGGCTTCATCCACGACGCGCAGCAGGCGTTCATTGATCTGGTCGCGGTTGGAAAGAAGTTCATCGAGGTCCATCGAACCCATGACCGAACGGATGTTGGTCATGGTGAGGTTGAGAATCGCTTCCTGAAGATTGGCGACCTGATAGGCCGCCTGTGCGGCATTCAGAACCTGATAGAAGGCCACGGCATCAGCGGAGACGCTGGCATTGTCGCGGGTGATGACCTCCTGCGTCGGCACTTCCAGCACCTGCTCCATCACGTTCAGCTTGGCGCCGATGCGCTCGATGAAGGGGATGATGAGGTTCAGGCCCGGCTCCAGCGTGCGGGTGTAGCGCCCGAAACGCTCGATCGTGTAGCGAAAACCCTGCGGCACGGTCTTGATGCCGGCAAAGAGGACGAGGATGACCAGACCGACGAGCGTCAGGACCGATATGTCGAAGCCGTTGAATTCCATAGCATCCTCCCTTTGGCGGATGGCGTTCATGCCACCATTTTTTTGAATGAACCGCGCAGGCAGCGCGATTCGTTCGCGTGTTGGTCGCAGTCTATCACACCCAACCCTGCAATTCGCGCCTGACGACAGTCTCCAGCACACGCATGCCGGCTGGCGTATCGTTCAGGCAGGGAATGTGGGCGAATTTTTCGCCGCCATTGTGCAGGAAGATCTCGCCCGCTTCACCGGCGATTTCCTCAAGGGTTTCGAGACAATCCGAAACGAAGCCGGGATTGATGATGGCAAGCTTCTTGACGCCGGTCTTCGCCAGTTCCTCCACCGTCTTGTCGGTGTAGGGCTGGAGCCACTCCTCCGGCCCGAAGCGGGACTGGAAGGTCAGTTGCAGCTTTTCCTTCGACCAGCCGAGTTTTTCGCGCAGCAGGCGGGCCGTCTTGTGGCACTGGCAGTGATAGGGGTCGCCACCCTTGAAATAGGATTGGGGAATGCCGTGGAAGGAGGTGAGCAGCACTTCCGGCTCCCAGTCGAGCGTGGCAAGCTTGGCCTGAATGGAGTTGGCGAGCGCCTCGATATAGGCGGGGTCATCGTGATAGGGCGGTACGGTGCGCAATGCCGGTTGCCAGCGCATCTGGAGCAGCGCCTTGAAAGCTTCGTCATTCACGGTCGCAGTCGTCGGTGCCGAATATTGCGGGTAAAGCGGGAAGACCAGGATTTTCTCGCAGCCTGCGTCCTTCAGCTCGTTCATCTTCGACTGGATCGAAGGCTTGCCGTAGCGCATGGCCCAATCGACCGTCACGTTCGGCAGATCCTTCAGCGCCGCGCCGAGGAGATCGGACTGGTTGCGCGTATAGGTCAGCAGGAAGCTTTCGTTTTTCTCGTGGTTCCAGATTTCCTCATAGGCCTTGCCGACCTTCTGCGGCCGCTTGGAGAGCACGATAAGCTGGAGGATCGGCTGCCAGAACAGGTGCGACCATTCGATGACGCGCTTGTCGGAAAGGAATTCCGAGAGATAGCGGCGCATGGACCAGTAATCCGTGCCCTCCGGCGTGCCGAGATTGACGAGCAGGACGCCGACGCGGCCAAACTTGACCGGGGGGTGGTCACTCGGAAGGGGAGAGGGCATCGTGGTCATCGGACGGGCTTCCATTTCTCTATTCAGGCATTTTCGGAGCATAACGCCTGAAGCTGTGCTCCGGATTGCCGGGGCGGGCGCTACCTTGCTTTTTTAAGCATTTTAAAAAGAAAGGCCGGCCCGGGAAACCCCGGACCGGCCTTTTTAACATGAGACATAGTGTCTTATTTTGCCGGGATTTCCAGTTCCGTGCCAACCGTCAGCAGGTTCGGCTTCTTCAGGCTGTTGGCCTTGGCGATCTTCTTCCACAGACCACCATCGCCATAGGCGGTTTCGGCGATCTTCCACAGCGATTCACCCTTTACGACGATGTGCTTCGCGGAGGCGGCAGCCACCGGAGCAGGTGTCGCAGCCGGGGCCGTGGCGGCGGGTGCAGGGGTTGCAGCGGGCGCAGGCGCGGCGGCCGGCGCAGGGGCGGCTTCCTTGGCCGGGGCCACATAACCAGCCGGTGTCGCATCGGTGATGCGGCCATCGAGCGCCGGCTTGTAGGGCGAGTTTGCCGTGATATAGGCAGCAACCGCATCTTCAAGGCTCGGGCCGAAGTCATAGGCGTTTACGCCCTTGGTGGCGAAGACCTTGTAGCCGTCGCCGCCGGAGCGCATGTAGTTGTTGGACACGACGCCGTAGAGCTTTTCCGGGTCGAGCGGCTTGAAAGCGCCGCCTTCCTTGACCTCGACGGAGACGACGCGGCTGCCGGCCGGCTTCGAACGGTCGAAGGAATATTTCAGACCGGCAACCTGCGGGAAGCGTCCGGCGGCTTCCTCGATCTGGCTGAGACCGTTTTCAAGAGCGGCGACCACATCCGAACCCTTGAGCTGGAAGGTGGCGATGGAGTTCTGGAAGGGCAGTACGGTCAGCACTTCGCCCATCGTTACCGTGCCTTCATCGATGGAGGCGCGGAGACCGCCGCCGTTCTGGATGGCGAGCACGATGCCCTGATCCTTCACGCGGTCGAGCAGCGCATCGGAAACAAGGTTGCCCATGGTGCATTCGCGGGCGCGGCAATTGTCGCGCGTGCCGTCGATGGTGGCGGTTGTCGCGCCGATTTCCTTCTTGCGCAGTTCTTCCAGCGGCTTGCCGAGTTCGGCGACGCGGGCCTCATAGGCGGCATCGGGCGTGACGGAGGAATCGAGCAGTTGCGGCGCACCGGCGGCGGTCTTGACGACGCCAGCGTCATCGAAGGTCACCTTCAGGTCACCGAGATATTTGGAATAGGCATAGGAGGTGACGATCGGCACCTCAACGCCGCTCGGCCCCTTCACCAGCGTCGGATAGGGACCGGCGGCCTTCGGATCGGTGGAGGAAAGGTAGGTGTGGCTGTGGCCGCCGACGATCACGTCGATGCCGTCCACGGCCTTGGCGATTTCCTGGTCGCGCAGATAGCCGACATGGGAGAGCAGCACGATCTTGTTGACGCCGGCGTCGGTGATCTCCTTCACGGCTTCCTTGAGGTAGGAAATCTCGTCGGCGAACAGGATGCTGTCGCCCGGCGAGGACGTTTCATCGGTATCTGTTGCGAGAACGGAGACGACGGCAACCTTCTGGCCACCGAGATCCTTGACGATATAGCCCTTGAACTTGTTGGCGACGGGGCTGTCGAGACCGGCCAGCGTGTTGCCGGAAATCATCGGGAACTTGAGCGCGTCGATGAACTTGGCGAGTTCCTGCGGACCGTCATCGAATTCGTGATTGCCGATGGCCATGGCGTCGAAACCGATGCCGTTCATGAATTCCGCAATCGGCGCGCTCTTGTAGCTGGTGTAGTAGAGCGAGCCCTGGAACTGGTCACCGGCATCGAGCACGAGAATGTTACCGCCGGAAAGCGCCGCGCGGCGGGCATCGATGGCAGCCTTCACGCGGGCGATGCCGCCGAAGCATTCGTTCTTGTCCTTCTCGGCGGTGGAGCAGGTCGAATCGAACTTGTTGATCGGCTCGATGCGCGAGTGCAGATCGTTGATGTGAAGAATGTTCAGCTCGTAATCGGCAAGCGCGGCGCCCGCGGAAAGGCCGAGCGCGGAAACGCCGATAAGCGCGAATTTGGTGATCCTGTGCATCCTGTTCTCCTGTTCGTGACGCCGCGCTGGCCGCGATCGTGCTTATTGTCGATCCCGGCGGTCAACGCCTGATACCGGGAGGATGTTTCACCGCCGTGACGGGCAGAGACGAAAATCAATCGCCTTTAGGAAGCGGCATGGTTCCATTTAGGGCGCTGGATCGCAAGAGGGAAGGTCCGACATTTTTTGATCGGGCGGACAAAATCCACGGGGCAGACCATGTTGCAAAGAAAAAGCGCCCCGAAAGGGCGCTTGCTCTGTTCGACATGATTTTCAGGCGGTTAGCCGCGGCGCGACAGGGTGAACTGGCCGCCGGAATCCGAGGTACAATTCAGTTGTGTCGGCGTGACCAAAGCGCAGTTGACGCGCGACTGGGTCTTGCGGACCAGCGAGGTCATGTTGATTTCGAACAGCCGGTCGGACTGCTGGGTATAGTTGCCGGAAGCCAGCAGCGTATTGGTGCCATCGGTCGTGCGTGTCGAGAAGGCGCCGTTCTGGAAGGTCGAGACAATGCCGTTGGCATCGGCCCACTGGCCATCGACCGGCGAAAAAGCTGTCTGCGGCTGGGGAACGGGGCGGGTATACTGGCCCTGCGGCGGCCCGGAAACGCAGGCGGACAGACCGACTGCAGCCAGCGAAAGGGTGAGGCTCGTCCTGATATTCATGGCATTCTCCCGCGACTCTTCACGCACGTTACGCATGTCAGTTCTGACCATGCCGACTGGGCGTTCTTATGACAAGTCGTCAAGGTTGCAACATGTTGATGAATCGGCAGGCGTTGCAAAAATGTCTTGGCGCAAAGATCTGGCGGATATGCCGGCAACGGGAGCTGTCGCTCCGGCTGCCGGCGTTATTTGCGGGGCTCAACGCACCAGAATGTTGCGGAACTGCCAGGCGTCCTTCTCGTCGATGTCTTCCGGGAAGAGGCCCGGACGGCCTTCGAGCGGGGTCCAGTCGGTGTAGTGACCTTCGACCGGGCCGAGATAGGGCGACTGCACTTCCAGGCAGCGCTTGTAATCCACTTCGTCTGCCTCGACGATGCCGGCCTTCGGGTTTTCCAGCGCCCACACCATGCCGGCGAGCACGGCGGAGGTCACCTGCAGGCCGGTGGCGTTCTGGTAGGGCGCGATGCGGCGGGTTTCTTCCAGCGACAGGCGCGATCCATACCAGTAGGCGTTCTTTTCGTGGCCGTAGAGCAGCACGCCGAGTTCATCGACGCCATCGACCAGTTCGTTCTCGTCGAGAACGTGCAGAACCGGCTGGGCCGTGCCACCATTGCCGAACATTTCGTGCAGCGAAAGCACGGCGTCGTTGGCCGGGTGATAGGCGTAGTGGCAGGTCGGGCGGTAAACGACTTCGCCATCCTTTTCGACCGTGAAGTAATCGGCAATCGAGATAGACTCGTTATGGGTCACGAGGAAGCCGTATTGCGGGCCGGGCGTCGGGCACCAGGTGCGAACACGGGTGTTGGCGCCCGGCTGTTCCAGATAGATGGCGGCCTTGCAGCCCTTCTTGTGCTTCTTGGCGTTTTTCGGCATCCACTTTTCATGGGTGCCCCAGCCGAGTTCGGCGGGCTGAAGGCCTTCGGAAATGAAGCCTTCCACCGACCAGGTGTTCCAGAACACGTTGAGCGGCTTCGGATTGATGGTGCGCTGGGTGTCGCGTTCGGCGATGTGGACGCCCTTCACGCCGACCTTCTTCATCAGCTTCGCCCAGCCGTCGCGGTCATCCGTTGCGGGCTCGGTGAACTCCACGCCGATTTCGTTGGCGAGGTTGACCAGCGCCTGCTTGACGAACCACGAGACCATGCCCGGATTGGCGCCGCAGGTGGAAACAGCCGTCGTGCCGCCGGGGTTCTTCTTCTTCTCGTGGCGAACGGTTTCGCGCAGCGCGTAGTTGGTGCGGTCGGCGTTCTTCATGCTCTTGTCGAAGTAGAAGCCCAGCCACGGCTCGACCACGGTGTCGATGTAGAGCACGTCCAGCTTGCGGCAGAGCTTCATCAGGTCCAGCGAACCGGTATCCACCGACAGGTTGACGCAGAAGCCCTGGCCTTCGCCTTCGGTCAGAAGCGGCTTGAGCAGCGTCTTGTAATTGTCCTTGGTGACATGCGCCTGAATGTGCCGGACGCCGTGCTTTGCCAGCAGTTCGGCTTCATCGTTGCGCGGATCGATGACGATCAGGCGGCTCTTGTCGTACTTGAAGTGGCGTTCGATGAGCGGCAGGGTTCCGCGACCGATGGAGCCGAAACCGATCATCACGATCGGGCCGGTGATTTCAGCGTAAACCGGGTAGGTCTGGTCGGTCATGGTAAGGTTTTGCTCCTTCGGCGGATCGAGGTCGTCCGGCTCGTTCATGAATTGGGCGCGATGCCGGGAAGATGTCTTCCCGGACAGTGCTAGATCACAAAACTTCGTCACAATAAAGTGGCGGTCCGGCTGCGTGCAGCGCGATTTTTGCGCCGAAATGTCTCAGGCCGTTTCAGCCCGGGCATGGGCGGCGGCGATGGCGCGCAGGTGGGCGGCGAGTTCCGGCCGCTTTTCGGTCAAGCCTTTGTAATTCGCCTGTTCGAGCGTCAGTCCCTCAAGCTGGTCGGCCAGGGAAAGGGCGGCCGGGGCCAGCTCCGGATTCTCCTCCATAGCCTTCACCGGATCGATATAGATGCGGATCGTGAAGAGCAGGTCGCCGGAGACGGGCATTCTGGCCAGTGACTGGCGTTCGATGCGAATGAAGCTTTCACCGGGATGCACGCGGCGGGCCTCGACGCTGGGCGCATAGGTCTTGGTGGCGGGCAGGTGAAGGGCATAGCTCCAGTTGATCGTCCAGTTGAAGCGCTTCACCGGCATGCCGGGCTTGAAGTTGTCGAACATGCGGTTGATCAGCATGGCGTTGCGGGTGCCGCCCTTGAAGTCCGGCACGGAGGCATGGACCTGTTCCATCGGCTTGCCGAACTTTTCTGCCAGCGACCAGGAGGACGGGAAGGCAAGATGGGCGGCGGCAATCCGCCAGCCGTCCTCACCGCGCCGCATCAGTACAAGATCGTCCTGCACCAGAAGCCCGGCCCGCACGATAGGCGGCAGGCTTTCATCCGTCAGATCGACGGTCTGGCCCGCGACATGAATGAGATTGCCGTCGCGTGTCCACACATCCGGGCGGTTTGTAACCAGCCAGTCGGAGAGTTCCTTCAAGACCTCGCGCTGGGCGGCGTCCGTTTCCGGTTCGCCCTTGTAGATCGTGTCGAAGTGCGTTTCGCCAAGCGCCCGCTTTTCGCTGAGGTAAAAGCCGATCTCCTCGTCCGGCTCGATCCAGCGACCGGGATCCAGCGGCGAAGTCGCGATGGTGAAGGGTTTGTGGTTACCCCGGAAGGGCGTGTAAACCGGCTTTTGAATGCCTTGATCCATTGTTGCTGTTCCCATGTCTTTTTCGGGCATGTTGCGCTGCGAACAGCGTCAGGGCAAGCGCTGTTTTTGCGTGTTCCGGCTTTCCGGACGCCGCAAACGAAAACGCCCGCAGCGGGTGCGGGCGTCGAGAAATGTGCCATTGGCCAAGCTGCGGCTTACGCCTCCCTGTCCAGCGCCTCCAGTTCGTCGATCAGACCTTCGATCATCGAAAGGCCGCGATCCCAGAAGGTCGGATCGGTGGCATCGAGGCCGAAGGGTTTCAGCAGCTCGGAATGGTGCTTGGTGCCGCCGGCCTTCAAAAGCTCGAAATACTTCTGCTGGAAGCCCTCGTCGGCATCGCGATAGACGGCGTAGAGCGAGTTCACCAGGCAATCGCCGAAGGCATAGGCGTAGACGTAGAAGGGCGAGTGGATGAAGTGGGGGATGTAGGTCCACCAGACTTCATAGCCATCCTTGATCTCGATGGCCGGGCCGAGGCTCTCGGCCTGCACCGATAGCCACAGCTTGCCGATGTCATCGGCCGTCAGTTCGCCTTCGCGGCGGGCGGTGTGGACCTTGCGTTCGAATTCGTAGAAGGCGATCTGGCGCACGACCGTGTTGATCATGTCCTCCACCTTCTGGGCCAGCATCGCCTTGCGCTCGCGCTTGCTTTCCGTCCTGTCGAGAAGGGCGCGGAAAGTAAGCATCTCTCCGAAGACGGATGCGGTTTCGGCAAGCGTCAGCGGTGTGTCGCACATCAGAGCGCCCTGCGCTCCGGCGAGAACCTGATGGACGCCGTGGCCGAGTTCGTGCGCCAGTGTCATCACGTCACGCGGCTTGCCGAGATAGTTGACGAGAACATAGGGGTGAGCCGAGGGCACGGTCGGATGGGCGAAGGCGCCCGATGCCTTGCCGGGGCGGGCCGGTGCATCGATCCAGTTCTCATCGAAGAAGCGCCGGGCGATCGCCGCCATTTCCGGCGCAAAGGCGCCATAGGCGTCGAGCACGGTCTTCTTCGCATCCGCCCACGGGATCACCGCATCGGGCGTTTCGGGCAACGGCGCGTTGCGGTCCCAGGTGTTGAGCTTTTCAAGACCGAGCCACTTCGCCTTCATCGCGTAATAGCGGTGCGAAAGGCGCGGATAAGCGGCCTTGACGGCGGCGGCCAGCGCATCGACCACTTCGCGCTCGACACGGTTGGCCAGATGGCGGCTGTCGGCGATATCCTGGAAACCGCGCCAGCGGTCGGAGATTTCCTTGTCCTTGGCCAGCGTATTGGTGACGAGGGTAAAGAGGCGCAGATTGTCCTTGAACACGGCAGTCAGAGCTGCTGCGGCGGCTTCACGCCTGGCCGGGTCGGCATCCTGAAGCAGCGTCAGCGCGCCTTCGAGTGGCATGGTTTCGCCGTTGACGGTGAAGGTGAGGCTTGCCAGCGTTTCATCGTAAAGACGGTTGAAGGCGCCGGCGCCCGTCTGGCTCTTTTCGAGGAAAAGCTGCTCCACCTTGTCTTCGAGCTGGTAGGGCTTGTCCTTCTTCAGATCCTCGACCCAGGGCGCATAATGGGCGGCCCTGGCGTCGTTCTTCAGGCAGGTGGCGATGACGGCGTCGTCGATGCGGTTCAGTTCCAGCGTGAAGAACAGCAGATGCGCGGAGACGTCGGTCAGCTTTGCCTGCGTATCGCCGAAGAGCTTGCCTTTTTCCGGGCTGGTCGTCTCCGCATAATAGGCAAGACCGGCAAAGGAGCCGATGCGGCCCATCAGGTCCGATAGTGCTTCATATTCCTCAAGAGCCGCGCCAATGCCGTCCGCGCCTGTCTTCGTGGCGGCATCCGCCAGCCTGCCCTTCCACTTTTCTTCGAAGGCGATGGCCTTGCGCCCGGCCTGCTCCAGCGCTGCGATGAACTCCGGCGCGGTGGCCGAGGGATAGAGGTGGGTGAGATCCCAGAGGGGCAGTTCGCCGAGCGGGGAAGTGGCAGAGGACATGATCCGGCTCCTTGCTGGCCGTCCGCGTCGGGCGAAACGGCGTCATGCGTCATTGTCCTTGTGTGGTGTCTCGGTCGTTAAAATGCAAGCCTTTCCCAAAACCCGATGTTCAAGCCTTTGTGGCAGGCTGCTCCCATGAAAGCTGCCATAAAAGCAGGGGAGATCAGGAAATTGACAGCGCAAATTCTCATTGTCGACGATGATCCGGTACAGCGCCGACTGCTCAAGGCCGCTGTGGAACGTGAGGGGCATCAGGCCTTTCTGGCGGAAAACGGGCGCCAGGGCCTCGAATTCATCAAATCACACCCTGACGTCGATGTGGTGGTTCTCGATCTCATGATGCCGGAGATGGACGGCCTTGCCGTTCTCGACGCGCTCGCCGTGATGCGGATCGATGTGCCGGTGATCGTGCAGACGGGACAGGGCGGCATTGAAACCGTGGTGCGGGCCATGCGTGCCGGCGCCTTCGATTTCGTCGTCAAGCCGGTTTCGCCCGAACGTCTGGCCATGGCTGTTTCCAACGCGCTGAAGCTCGAGCAGCAGGGGGAGGCGCGCGCACGCCCGGGCCGGGGCAAGCGCGGCGGTGCCGTGAGTTTCGCCGACATCGCGTCCGCCAGCCCGGACATGATCCGTGTCATCGATCTGGCGCGTCGCGCGTCGCAATCGACCATTCCCGTCATGCTGGAAGGGGAATCCGGCGTTGGCAAGGAAATGGCGGCCCGCGCCATCCAGTCGGCGGGCGAACGGGCGGGCAAGCCCTTCGTGACCGTCAATTGCGGTGCCATTCCGGAAAATCTGGTCGAAAGCATTCTCTTCGGCCACGAGAAGGGCGCCTTTACCGGCGCGACCGAAAAGCATACCGGCAAGTTCATGGAAGCCGATGGCGGTACGCTGTTCCTCGATGAGGTTGGCGATCTGCCGCTCGACATTCAGGTGAAGCTGTTGCGCGCCGTGCAGCAGGGCGAGATCGAAACCGTCGGCTCGTCGCGCGTGCAGAAGGTCAATGTGCGGCTGATTTCGGCCACCAACAAGGATCTGATCGAGGAAGTGAAGGCGGGGCGGTTCCGGGAGGATCTCTATTATCGCCTCAACGTCTTTCCCATCACCATTCCGGCGCTTCGCCGCCGCAAGGAAGATATTCCAAATCTCGTTCGCGTCTTCCTCAGCCGCTTTTCAGCCGAACAACGGCTCGGCGTGCCGGTGACGATCAGTGCGGGTGCCATGGCGTTGCTCACCGCCTATGACTGGCCGGGCAATATCCGCCAGCTTGAAAACACCATCTACCGTGCCGTGGTTCTGGCACAGGGGCTGGAACTGACGGAGACGGATTTTCCGCAGATCCTCGCCCAGCTTCCGGATTTTGCGGTCGAAGCGGTACATCGTCCTGCGGGCGAACGGCACTTGCGGCTTATCGAAAGCCTGTCTGCACCGGTGCAGGTCGTTGCCGCCGAGCCGCCGGGCCTCCGGCAAGACGTTATCGTCAGCACCGACGACAGCGGCGAGGTTCGCACGCTGGCCGATGTCGAGGAGGAGCTGATCCGTTTCGCGCTGAAATTCTACGGCGGACAGATGAGCCGCGTTGCGCGCCGGCTCGGCATCGGTCGCTCGACGCTTTATCGCAAGCTGAAGGACTACGGCATCGACCCCGACAACCCGACCCGGGATGTCGCCTGACACGATCTTCGACCTTAAAGCAAACGCCCCCGGACCTTCGCGGTTTCGGGGGCGTTTGCGTTGTTGCGACCACGTTGATCCAAGTTAAGGTCTCGGCAAGGATAAACAGTTACCCTTTATCAATGTCCCGTTAGTGCACGATTCACCATACGGGAAACGAGCGGGTGACTGTGGCCAATTTGCCATCGTGTCACCGTATTTGACAGTCAATTCAGGCAATATCTATTGTCTGCGATGGGGATCGCCTTGCCTTACGGGTATGGAAATGAAACGCCGAAAGCTGCCGCGCGCGGCTTGATGGCCCACTTCAGGACACTGTTTGCAGACAGGATCGTCGCCGGTATCGTCGCTCTTGCGATGGTTTTTTCGTCCTGGCCGGTATCCACGGCGCTGGCTGCTGGCGAAACGCGCAGCCTCAAGATCTATTTCGTTCACACCGGCGAGCGCGCCAATATCGTCTTCAAACGCAATGGCCGTTATGACGAAAAGGGCTTGCAGGCGCTTAACCGCCTGTTGCGCGACTGGCGCCGCAACGAAGCCCGGCGCATGGACCCGCGCCTGTGGGATCTGGCCTGGGAAATCTATCAGGACCTCGGGACCAACGAATATATCTATGCCGTTTCCGGCTATCGCGCACCGGCCACGAACAACATGCTGCGTTCGCGTTCCGCCGGGGTGGCCAAGAACAGCCAGCACACGCTCGGTCGCGCCATGGACTTCTATATTCCGGGCGTGAACCTGAAACGTATTCGCGACACCGCGCTGAAGCAGCAGTCGGGCGGCGTCGGCTATTATCCGAATTCCGGTTCGCCCTTCGTCCATATCGACGTCGCGAGCGTTCGCTCCTGGCCGCGCCTGTCGCGTCAGGAACTGGTCAATCTGTTCCCGAACGGCAAGACCATGCACATTCCCGCCGACGGACAACCGTTACCGGGTTACCAGCTTGCGCTTGCCGAATACAAGCGCCGCGTCAATTCCACGAGTTTCGCCGTGGCCGATGCCTCCTCCGGCTCGCGTCCGAAGAAGCGTAACCTTCTGACCGCCCTGTTCGGCGGCGGTGGCGACGAGGATGAAGACGCCGACGCCATTGTTTCTCCGGCAGCGCCGCCGTCCAGGCCGCAGGCACCTACCCGCGTGGCACCTGCCCAGCCTGTCGAACCCGCGCAGCAGCCCGTGATGACGGCGCGTCAGGAAGTGCGCAATCTGCCGGGCACGGAAGTCGCTTCGGCACCGGTTCCGGCCTCGCGCCCGGCCTTTGCGGGCCAGATTGCCGGCAACGGCCTTGCGACGGCCCTCTATTCGCCGCCGCGGAACACGGCGCAGGAAGCCATCGCCTCGGTTCTGCCTGCGGAACGCCCGCAGACGGCTGAAGCCCGTGCCGTGGCGGATGATCTTGCCGGCATGGCCATTCCCGTGCCGACCCTGCTTGCCAACCGCAATCCGCAGGCCAAGGGTGATGCCGTACTGACGGCATCCGCCCAGCCGATCACGCCGGACCTGTCCGCCGGGGTTCCGCTGCCGGTGGCCCGTCCCGCTGTTGCCGAAAATCTGATGGCCGGCACGGATTCCGATCCGGAGGCCGATGAGGATGCCGTCGAGCAGGAAGCGCTGTCCGCCGACATGGTGGCCGCCCTTTCGACCAGCGGTGCCGATGCCCGTCGTGACTTCCAGTCAGCTCTGGAAAAGGCAGCGACCGCCACCGTCATCGCCACCCGTGTTCCGGTTCCCTCGTCCACACCGAAGCAGGCCACGACCGAAGTGGCGGCACTGGAAACCAGCGCGACGGTTTCGGGCCGTTTCGGCGATGTGTTCGATACGCCGCAGCCGAAGGCCGCTCCGCGCGCCGCCGGCATCGAGGCCGGTCTCCCGGAAAAGGGTGGGCGTCCGCAACAGGCCGAGGCCGAAAAGGCGAACCGCGCCATGACCTCCGGTACCGCCAACCTGACGGGTGACAAGCTCGCGCAATGGGCCTTCGCCACGCAGCGCAAGCCGGCCTCCGCCGGTGCTTTCAAGGCCTCGCGCGTCGTCGCCCAGACGCTTGCCGGCGTCGAGTCCGGCAGCCGCCCGCAGCAGCTCCAGTCCGACGAAGACCGCGCCACCTTCACCGGCACGGCCCGCGTGCTGACCGTCAACGTTCCCTGAAAACGGGTGCCAGACAGCCAATCAAAAGGCCGGGGATCGCTCCCCGGCCTTTTTCGATTCTCGCTTTTCGGGCCGACCTTATTCGGCGTCCGGCGGGCCTTCGATCATGCCAAGCGCGGCAAGATAGGTTTCGAGGATGGCTTCCTCTTCCATGCGCTCCTGATCGTCCTTCTTGCGAAGCGCGATCACCTTCTTGAGGATCTTGGTGTCGAAGCCGGTACCCTTGGCTTCGGCATAGACATCCTTGATATCGTCGGCGATCGTCTTCTTTTCCTCTTCAAGACGTTCGATGCGCTCGATGAAAGCGCGAAGCTGGTCGCGGGCGACGCCGTGAACATCCGTCATCGGTTTCTCCTTGTGGTGCGTGTGCCGTGAAATCTGTCGGGGATGACCTGCCCAAACCGCGAGCGAAGGTCAAGTGAATTGATCAGCCGTGCGGCCTGTTCTTTTCGAAGGCGGCCTTCTTCTTGTCGGATGCCTCGGTCTGGTGCTTCGCCTTCCATTCCTCATAGGGCATGCCATAGACGATCTCGCGGGTCTCGTCCTTGGAAAGGGCAACGCCCGCTTCCTTCGCTGCTTCACCGTACCAGTTGGCAAGGCAGTTCCGACAGAAGCCTGCAAGGTTCATGAGGTCGATGTTCTGCACATCCGGACGGGCGTCGAGATGGGCGAGCAGGCGGCGGAAGGTAGCGGCTTCGAAGGCGGTCTTTTCGGCTTCGCTGAGTTCGGTCATTGCTGGTTCCTTCAGATGTCGGCGCGGGAGGGGTGAACCTCGTAGACATGGAGCGCAGGGTCTTCATTCATCGCGGCGAAAATGGGGTGCAGGCGCTTTGCCCAGCTTTCTATGCCGGCCTCGTCGCCAATCAGGTCCTGCCGCACTTCCAGCAGCACATGCGGCGTGCCGTTCTTCGTGCAGTGCCAGTACATGGTGTCGTTTTTCAGTGCGCCGTCATAGGGTTCGTTATCGCCAACCAGAATATCGCCGGGTTCGCGCAGCCGCTCGATAAGCTGGCCGGCGGCGCGGAAATCGCTGTCCCAGAGGATGGCGGCGTGCCAGGGGCGCGGCACATTCTTCCAGGCGGGTGTGTAGGAATGCAGGGAGATGACGAGCGGTGCGCGGCCCGACATTGTGGCGACACGGGCGATGGTTTCGCTGACTGCCTGATGATAGGGCCGGTGATAGTGCGTCAGGCGGTGTTCGCGCTCCTCCGGCGAAAGTGGATAATTGCCGGGAATGATCGCGCCGTCGGAAATCTGCATCACCAGCGTCGGGTCATCCTCGCCGCGGTTGGGATCGATCAACAGGCGGGAGAAGCGCGACAGGACCGCCGGCACGCCGAGCGAGGCCGAAAGGTGGCGCGTGAGGCCCTCGACGCCGATGTCAAAGGCGATGTGACGGGTAAAGGCGCTGTCCGGCAGGCCAAGACGGGCGTAGGCTTCCGGTACGATGTTCGTGGCATGATCCGCCAATATCACCATCGCCTTGTCATAATCGCCGTCCAGAATTTCGAAAGGTTTGTTTTCGGTCATAGCTTTACCGGATTGTCCGCTCAAAAATCGGCGGTGTGATCGCACGGGGGGCTGTGTCATGCAAGAATTTAACCGATTTAATCGTGCGGCCTGTGCGAGGGCGTTCCTCGCGTTGACAATCGTTCAGTGGCGCGCGAAAAAGACAAGGCATACGAAAATGGGAGACATGGTGCGAGTCGTGCCGAAATTTCAGTCATTCGCCGCCGTGGCCAAAGGCCGGCATCTTCTTTATGCCGGTATCGCAGCAAGTTTCTGCCTGGCGCCGTTCTTCACAGCAAGCGATGCGCGTGCCGATTTCCGTGTTTGCAACGGAACCCAGAACCTCGTCGGCGTGGCCATCGGCTATCGCGCGGCTCAGGGCTGGATCAGCGAAGGCTGGTGGCAGGTTCCGGCATCCACCTGCGCAACCCTCATCGAGGGCGAATTGCAATCGCGTTATTATTATCTCTACGCCGAAGATGCGGCCCGTGGCGGTCGCTGGACCGGCGAGGTGAACATGTGCGTGGCGGAAAACGAGTTCAAGATTTCCGGCGTCGAGGACTGCTTCGCGCGCGGATATCAGAGAATGGGTTTCAAGGAATACGATACGGGTCGGCAGGGTAGCTGGATGGTCCAGCTTTCGGACACGCCCGGTGCTCAGGAAGGCCAGAACTGATGAAGCGGAACCGTAAAGTCAAGATCCTTGCCACGCTTGGTCCTGCCTCCGCCGAGGAGGAGATGATCCAGAAGCTGCATGAGGCGGGGGCTGATCTCTTCCGCATCAACATGAGCCATGCCAGCCACGACCTGATGCGAACGCTTATCCAGCGTATCCGTTCGGTCGAAGCCCGCTGCGGCCGTCCCATCGGTATCCTGGCCGACCTTCAGGGCCCGAAGCTGCGCGTCGGCAAGTTTGCCGAAGGCAAGGCCGACCTCGTGCCCGGCGCCACCTTCACGCTGGACAACAAGGACGAACCCGGCGACACGACCCGCGTGTTCCTGCCTCATCCCGAAATTCTCGAAGCCGTGCGCCCCGGCCACCGTCTGTTGATCGATGACGGCAAGCTGAACCTGCGCGCCGAAAAGTGCGACGGCAAAAGCATCGTCTGTACGGTCATTTCCGGCACCCGTATTTCCGACCGCAAGGGTGTGAGCCTTCCCGATACACTGCTGCCGGTTGGTGCGCTGACGCCGAAGGACCATGCCGACCTTGACGCCGTTCTCGAAACCAACGAAGTCGACTGGGTGGCGCTGTCCTTCATCCAGCGCCCGGAAGATCTGGCGGATGTGCGCAAGGTGGCGCGCGGTCGCGTTGGCCTGATGTCCAAGATCGAAAAGCCGCAGGCCATCGAGCGCATCGATGAAATCATCGAACTTTCGGACGCGCTGATGGTGGCGCGCGGCGACCTTGGCGTGGAAATGCCGCTCGAAGCCGTTCCGGGCCTGCAGAAGCAGCTCATCCGCGCGTGCCGCAAGGCCGGCAAGCCGGTCGTCGTCGCCACCCAGATGCTGGAATCGATGATTACATCACCGGTGCCGACCCGCGCCGAAGTGTCAGACGTGGCCACCGCGGTGTTCGAAGGGGCGGATGCCATCATGCTGTCGGCCGAGTCCGCTTCGGGCGCTTATCCGATCGAGGCAGTTTCGACGATGGCCTCCATCGCCACGACCATCGAGCGCGAGCCGCACTATCCGGGCATCATTTACGCCCAGCGCCCCCAGCCGGAAGCAACCGGCGCGGACGCCATCTCTCTTGCTGCCCGCCAGATCGCCGAAACGCTGAAACTGACCGGCATCGTCTGCTACACCGCCACCGGCACGACCGGGTTGCGCGCTGCCCGTGAACGTCCGCAGGTGCCGATCATCGCACTGTCGCCTTCGGTGCAGACCGCGCGGCGCTTGTCGGTTGTCTGGGGCCTGCATTGCGTTGTCGAACAGGATGCGACCGATCTTGAGGACATGGTGAACCGCGCCTGCCGTATCGTGGCCAAGGAAGGCTTCGGCAAGCCGGGCGACCGCATCATCATCTCCGCTGGCGTGCCGCTTGGCACGCCCGGCTCCACCAACCTTCTGCGCATTGCCTATATCGGCTCGGACGGGCTAAGCGGCATCTGATCGCGCAGAAACGGGATGATTGCGAAAGGCCGGCGGGAACGCCGGCCTTTCCGCTTTCAGGCAGCGCGTGCGAAAAGGCGACGCAGGTTGCGGATGGTGTCGATCACCGTCCAGAGCAGGCCGAGGCCCCAGCCGAGCAGGGCGAGGAGCGCGCCGGCAATGGCATAGGCAAGCTTGCCAAGGCGGATCGCGCCCTTGCCGAACAGTCGCACCACGGCGGAACTGTTGTCACCCATGCGCCTTGCCATCTTGGTGAAGCGCGGCAGGTCGGTTGCGACGTCATCGACATGCTCGAGCGCGCGCAGGGTGGCTTTGACGCCGCCGGCGTTGACGAGTTCGCCGGTGTTGCGGGCTATGGCGCCGATCTCGGCGGCAATCTTCGGGCGAATGACGGGCGCCAGTGTCTTGCGGAGAGCGGCAGGATCGACCCTGTCAACCTTGTCGGCCAGCCCGTGCTTTCCGTGCCATAGCTGCTTGAGGGCGCGGGTATCGATGAGATCGGAGGCCAGCACCGTCAAGCGCTTGCGCAGGGGGCGCGACAGTTTGTTGGTGCGGTTGGCGGTCTTGACCAGCGACAGGCCGAGATCGATCGGACCTGAGCCGGGCAGGAGAGTCACCAGTCCCAGCGCCGCCAGTCCGAGCGTCAATCCGTCATAATCCTCACCCTGTGCGAGGCGCGTGCCCTGAAGAACGACATCCCGGATGTCGCCTACTACGAGGTAGTCGGCCGTCAGGGTGCCGCCCAGCGCTGCAAGGCTGGAAACGTCGCCGGTTACGGCACCATAGGCGAAATCGCGTGTGTTGAGCCATGCGGTGGTGGCCGTATCCGGTTCCGTTGCTGCGACAAGTTCGGGCGGCAGGGTGTGGCCGCTTTCCGTGGCCAGCCGCACCAGTTGCCGGGCGTCATCGAAATCCTCTTCCGCTACCGCCTTGCGAATTTCGGCGATGAAGGTTTCGCGCGGGGCGTGGCGCAGGCGAAAGCCGGTGATGGAAACGGGGTCGGCATAGGACCAGACGAGTTTCAGCACCTCGATCTGCCCCGAAGCCGTGAAGGCAATGGCTGTGGCGGCAAGCGTGATGATCGCCATGGATTTTCGCAGCCAGGAAAGGATCGTCATGGCCGGCGCTCAGGCCCGGCTTCCCGCCAGTTTTTCCGAGAGGTCGGCGGCCTTTTTCTGGGCGTCGCGGTCAGCAGGGTAAATTTCCAGATAGCGTTGCCAGGCCTTGAGCGCGGCTTCGGTTTTCTCCGAGCCTTCGAGGATTTCCGCCATCATTGCAAGCGCGCCGAAGTGGCGGGGTTCGCGCACCAGAACGCGATTGAGGTCGCTCATCGAGCGTTTGTCGTTGCCGATTTCGTGGTTGAGCACCGCGCGCTTGGTCCAGACGCTAACGGAATCCGGTTCGAGAACGGCGGCCTGATCGAGAAAGTCGAAGGCCGCGGCGTTGCGCTTGGCCTTGGCGGCGTCATCGGCCCATTTGACCAGAAGATTGACGGTCGGGCTGCCGGAATCGTTCCAGGCCCCCCACAGGCGGCGTGCGATGACGGCGGCCTTGTCTGAGTCGCGTTCGCGCTTCAGTTCTCCCAGAAGCGAGTCGATTCGCTCGTCTTCTGTCGGCTGTGCGGCAAGCGGTGCGGGCCATGTGTCGGCGGGGGGCGTCTGTTGCGGGCCGGGTGCGGGAACGGCAGCAGGCTGCGCCATCGCGGGGATGGTGGGCAGGGCAAGACCGGCACAGACAAGAGCAGACGTCAAAAAGCGCATGGCGGGAGTTTATCCCGCCATGCGCTGTGATCCAATCAATTTTCCGCGCATCCTCAGAAAAATCCGGGGCGCGGAGCCGTCCGCAGTCTCAGCCCTGGCGAGCCTTGAAACGCGGGTTCAGCTTGTTGATGATGTAAACGCGGCCCTTGCGGCGAACCAGACGGTTTTCCCGGTGACGGGCCTTCAGGGCTTTCAGAGAGTTCTTGATCTTCATTTCTTTAAGTCCGCAAGGCTTCGGGGACGCGTCCCCTTCTGTCTCAACAATAAAAAACACGCTCTCAAGCGCGTTCTTTTGGGTTGGCAGGTGGATACAGGCTCGTCTGTGGCCTGTCAACCGCCGCGCGGGGCATTTCCTGAGAAAGCCCCGTATTTCCTACCTTTTGAGCACGGTGACGTGGCCCATCTTGCGGCCGGGGCGCGCTTCCGCCTTGCCGTAGAGATGGACGAGAGCCTCCTTTTCCCTCAGCCAGCCATCCAGCCCGTCCACATCGTCGCCGATGAGGTTGGTCATCACACAATCGCTGTGGCGTACGGGGTTGCCGAGCGGCAGGCCGGCCACGGCGCGTATGTGCTGCTCGAACTGCGAAACCACGCAGGCCGCTTCCGTCCAGTGGCCGGAATTGTGCACGCGCGGGGCAATCTCGTTGGCCACCAGCCTGCCATCGGGCAGGGCGAAGAACTCGATGCCGATCACGCCGACATAATCGAGCGCGCCCAGAAGCTTTTCCGCTGCGGCAAAAGCGGTCTTCACGGTTTCGTCCGCCACATTGGCCGGCAGGGTGGAGGTGTGGAGAATGCCGTTGCGATGCACGTTTTCCGCCGGATCGTAGCAGGCGATCGCGCCATCCGCCGCGCGGGCGGCGATCACGGAAATCTCGCGCTCGAAGGGCACAAAGCTTTCCAGAATGAGCGGAACGTCGCCCAAGGCTGCAAAGCCGCCTTCAGGGCTGTCATCCGGCCCCTTGAAAACGCGCTGGCCCTTGCCGTCATAGCCGAGGCGGCGGGTCTTCAGCACACCCTTGCCGCCAAATTCGGAAAGAGCCGCTTCAAGCCCCGCCTGATCGTCTATGGCGCGGAAGGCGGCGGTCTCGATGCCGGCGGCGTTGAGGAAGGTCTTTTCCGTCAACCGGTCCTGGGCCACTTCCAGCGCCTTCGGCGGCGGGAAGACAGGCACCTCGCGCGCCAGCGTGGCGGCGGCGATGACCGGGACGTTCTCGAATTCATAGGTCACGACATCGCTGAGCGCCGCAAGTTCGGCCAGCGCCACCGGATCGTCATAGGCGCCGGCGATCTGGCGGTTGGCGACCTGCGCTGCGGGACAATCGGCCTGCGGTTCGAGAATGACGGTGCGATAGCTGAGACGCGCGGCTGCCATGGCCAGCATGCGGCCAAGCTGGCCGCCGCCGATGATGCCGATCGTGCTGCCGGCCTTCAGGGGGGCGAAAGTCATGGGGTGTCGTCCAGCGGGTAATCCGCGACGGATGCGCTCTGGCGGCGGCGCCATTCGTCCAGCCGCTCGGCCAGCGCATCGTCATAAAGGGCAAGTACTGCGGCGGCGAGCAGGGCGGCATTCACCGCGCCGGCCTTGCCAATGGCCAGCGTGCCGACCGGAATGCCGGCGGGCATCTGGACGATCGAGAGCAGGCTGTCCTGTCCCGAGAGGGCTTTCGACTGAACGGGAACGCCGAAGACGGGGAGCGGAGTGAGCGCTGCCGTCATGCCGGGCAGGTGGGCGGCTCCGCCGGCGCCGGCGATGATGACCTTGAAGCCTTCCTCGCGCGCACCCTTGGCAAATTCCACCATGCGTTCCGGTGTGCGGTGAGCCGAGATGATGCGGGCCTCATAATCCACGTCGAGCGCTTCGAGCGTGTCTGCGGCGTTCTTCATGGTTTCCCAGTCGGACTGGCTGCCCATGATGATGGCGACGGGCGGCGATGTGACGCTCATGTGCGGCCTCCGGCTTTCAGGCGATGATGTCGGGAATGATCTGGTCTTCGATCTGGCTCATCTTGTCCTTGATCGCCAGCTTCTTCTTCTTCATGCGCTGCACGCGCAGCGCGTCGCAGCCCGTCTTGATCATGGCGTTGATGGCCGCGTCATAGTCCTCGTGCTCCTGGCGCAGACGTGCCAATGTGAGCCTGGTTTCGGCCTGATCCTGATCTGCCATAGTCCATTTCCCCAGTGGAACCCCGGATGCCGTTCGCGCGATCGGGCGCGAAAACATGCGCAAGGCTGAAACCCTTCTTGAACTTTTCATTGCGCGATCCGTTTCCGGACACCGGGCGGCCATCATGGCCGTCCTTGCGCGTTGGCCATGCCTCTACCATCAAACCGTCTTCACGGGAAGTTAGACATGATCACGAAATTACCACGGTTGCGACAAGATTTCACCTTCGACAATGCCGGCTGTTCGTGTCACACTTCCTTCGTAAACCTGAGGTCCCGGCGATGGGATGGCCGGGGCGGGTACACGAAGGAAGGACGTGTTACATGACGATTCAGGCTCATCTTGAAACGCTTGAAAAGAAGCATGGTGCTCTTGAGGAGGAGCTGCGCACCGCACTGACGTCACCCTCTTCGACTGACAGACTGATTTCCGATCTCAAGCGGCGCAAGCTGCGCATCAAGGACCAAATGCAGCGCATCAAGGAATCGACACGCCACTGACCGCGTAACAGTTGCATTTATTTGTGAACATGCCGCCGCTCGAATGTGGTTCCGTTTCCCGGAGGTTGGAAACGGAACCACCGGGCGGCGGTCCCGTTTCCGGGGTTCATTTCCGCCCGATCCCGCCCGTACGACTTCGCGCACCATTGAACCTTGCGCGCGTCCGGTTTATCGAAGAGCCGAAGAAACAGGGCCGCGCCATGCGCGACTGGCCCAGCCGAGCAGGATTGACATGACCGGACCCGAAGACCGTTGCCGCCTGGTATTGATCGTTCCCCAGGGAGAAGACGCGGAAGCACAGGCGAAAATTCTGGGCGATGCGCTGAAGGGCGGCGATGTCGCCTCGGTGATCATCCCGCAATATGACGAGGAAGACGGCGCGTTCCAGAAGCGCGCGGCGCTGCTCGTGCCGCTGGTACAGGAAGCCGGCGCGGCGGCGCTGATTGCCGGTGACAGCCGCGTGACGGGCCGGGTCAAGGCCGATGGCATCCACATTGCCGGCAATCTTGCCGCCCTGGCGGAAGCCGTGGAAAAGTTCACGCCCAAGATGATCGTCGGCGGCGGTAACGCGACCGAGCGCCACACGGCGCTGGAAATGGGCGACGCCAACCCCGATTACCTGTTCTTCGGCAAGCTGGATGGCGATATCAAGCCGGAGCCGCATCCGAAAAACCTTGCGCTTGGCCGGTGGTGGGCCGAAATGGTGGAAATTCCCTGCATCGTCATGGGCGGTTCCGATCTCGCTTCCGTTCTCGCGGTGGCGGATACGGGGTCCGAATTCGTGGCGCTGTGCAAGGCCGTTTTCGCCCATCCGGCGGGTGCTGCGGTGGCCGTTGCCGAAGCGAATGCCCTGCTTGACGAAAAAGCGCCACGGTTTGAGGCTTGAAGGTTCGCATGAGCCTCATTTCGCCCCGCCGTCTTTCCGTTTTCGTGCTTGCCTCGGTGCTCGGCGCCGCGGGCCTGTCCCCTGTCGCCTTTGCCGAAAACAGCAGCGGCCAGCAGATGGAAGGCGGCGCATCGCCGGTGAAGACCAAGCGGGTGAAAAGCGGCGAACGGCCACGTTCCATCATGGAAGCGCCGGATGGCCCTGCGGGTGGGTTGCGCATATTTGACCGCATGGGGGCCAACCTGCCGCCGCTTCCGCCGGAAAAGCCTTTTGCCGGGCCGGTCGATGACGCTTACGGCGCCTATCAGCGCGGACTTTACCTCACGGCTTTCCAGCTTGCGCTGGCGCGGGCGGAAAAGGGCGATGCCGTCGCCCAGACGCTGCTTGCCGAAATGATGTCGCAGGGGCTTGGCATCAAGCGCGACCGCAAGAACGCCGCCTTCTGGTATGGCGAGGCCGCGAAGGGCGGCGATCCCGCTGCGATGTTCAAGTATGCGCTGCTTCTGACCGACGGGCGCGATGTGCCGCGCGATGAGAAACTGGCGCGGGACTATATGCGCAGGGCCGCCGATGCGGGCAACGTCTCGGCACTGTTCAACTATGCGCAGATGCTCGCTACGGAAAATCCGGACGACGAGGGCTTGAGGCTCGCCATGCCGTATTACGAACAGGCGGCCGACAAGGGGCTTGCCGATGCGCAATATGCGCTCGCCCAGCTTTATATCGGGCTTGAAGGCGTGCCTGCGGAAAAGAAGGCGAAGGCCCGAGACTATCTCAAGCGGGCGGCGATCGCCGGCTTCGACACCGCCCAGCACGACATGGGCGTGTGGCTGGTCGAGGGTATTGGCGGCGATGTCGATTACGAGACCGGCTTCCGCTGGATGCGCATTGCCGCGCTGCGGGGTAATGTAGCGGCGGAAAACAAGCTGGCGCTTCTTTATGTGAATGCCATCGGTACCAAGCCCGATCCGGTCGAGGCGGGCATGTGGTATGTGCTGTCACGCCGCGCCGGCCTTGCCGATGACGATCTCGAGGATTTCTTTCTCGGCGTGAGCGATGAGGTTCAAAAGAAGGCGAATGATGCCGCCTCGCGCATGGCCGCCAGCCGCCGCGCCGCCGCCGGTATTGCCCGTGTCGAACTGCGCAAACTCGCGCAATAGGTCCCGGCTCTGGTAGGCACCGCAATTTTATCCGCTTCCGACACCTTTGATTAACCAACGAAGTCCATTCTCAGGGTTTATCGGATGTTAAGCAGAACGGCTGCCGAAGGTGCAGACGTTCTTCAGCGGGAATGGATCTGTCGATGTTCATGGGCATTCTGGGCGTTCTCTACGCCATCATCGCCGGCTTCTGCCTTGCCATGACGTTGATCGAAGGCGCGTTGGGGCGGCACCGGGGTTGGGACCTGATGCGCGTTGCGGGCCTTGCGCTCGCACTGTTCTGGCCGCTCATCATCACGCTCCTTTTCTTCAGCAGCCCGCGCGGCCTGCGCCTGCGGACGGCGGTGCGCGATTTCGTCCGCCAGCCGTTCCGGGCGCTTGAAAAGAACGAGCAGCCGCGCCATTCGGCAGGCAAATTGACGACCGGCAGCGCCGCCCCTTGAATTCCACCGCATTTTGTGGTCTTGAACCCGCCGATCAATCATGACCGCATGAAACGCTTTTGGCCGATCCGGATTGCCGGACGGCTCGCCGGATTTTTCAAGGAACTCAGACTATGGCTCGCTCAGCCCTTCTCAACGTGATGGTTCAGGCCGCTCTCAAGGCCGGCAAGTCTCTGGCCCGCGACTTCGGCGAAGTGCAGAACCTTCAGGTTTCGGTGAAGGGTCCGAGCGATTTCGTGTCGCAGGCCGATTTTCGCGCCGAGCGCATCGTGCGCGAAGAACTTCTGAAGGCCCGTCCGACCTATGGCTTCCTCGGTGAGGAAAGCGAAGAGGTCATCGGCACGGATGGCGCCCATCGCTGGATCGTCGATCCGCTGGATGGCACGACCAACTTCCTGCACGGCATTCCGCAGTTCGCCGTCTCCATCGCACTGGAGCGCAACGGCGAAATCGTCGCCGGCGTGATCTTCAATCCGGCGACTGACGAACTCTTCGTGGCCGAGCGCGGCGGCGGTGCGTTCCTCAACGATCGCCGTATCCGCACCGCAGCGCGTCGCGTGCTGTCGGATGCCGTTATCGGCTGCGGCGTGCCGCATCTGGGCCGTGGCCATCACGGCAAGTTCCTCGTTGAGCTGCGCCATGTCATGGGCGAAGTCGCCGGCGTGCGCCGTTTCGGTGCCGCAGCACTCGATCTCGCCTATGTCGCGGCCGGTCGTCTGGACGGCTTCTGGGAAACGGACCTGATGCCGTGGGACATGGCGGCCGGTCTGGTGCTGATCCGCGAAGCCGGCGGCTTTGCCTCCGACATCAAGGGCGGCAACGACATCTTCATCTCTGGCACCGTGGCGGCCGGCAACGAGCACATCCACAAGGCGCTGGTCGAAGTGGTGAACCGTCCTATCCCCAAGGCCTGATCCCTGCTTCCCACGCATAGCCGGGAAGGGCGGGTTCGCCCTTCTAATCTTCGCAATTTTACTCTAGCTTTCGCGCAGGATTCCCTGAGCGAGTGTGAGTGACATGGCGGACGTGAGGCTGGACGAGACAGATGGTTTCGAAACGGGGCGGCATGGCTTTGCTGCAAAGCTTTCAAGCCCGATGCCGGTTTTCTGGACGATGGTGCTGTTTCTGACCATCGTCGGCTTCATCACCGCGATCCTTTACCGGCAGGCGCACAACGCCTTCATGACCAATCCGGGCCTGAACGGGCTCATTCTCGGCGTGCTCCTCATCGGCGCAATCCTCATCTTCGCCCATGTCTTCGGGCTGCGGCGTGAGGCGCGCTGGTTCAACTCCTTCCAGGCGGTCGGCCAGAACGCCGACCGGGTGGGGGTGGAACCAAAACTGCTCGGACCGATGCGCGCCATGATCGGCCGGCGCCAATCGCAGGCGCTGTCGACGGCAGCGCTCAGATCGATCCTCGATTCCATTGCGACCCGCCTTGATGAGTCGCGCGATACCTCGCGCTATCTTATCGGCCTTCTCGTCTTCCTCGGTCTGCTCGGCACGTTCTGGGGCCTGATCGGCACCATCGGCTCCATCAGCGGCGTCATCCAGTCGCTCGATGCCGGTGGCGATACCAACGATGTTCTGGCGGCCGTGAAGAACGGTCTCGGTCAACCGCTGGCGGGCATGGGCACGGCGTTCTCGTCCTCGCTGCTCGGCCTTTCGGGTTCGCTTATTCTCGGCTTCCTCGATCTTCAGGCGGGCCGCGCCCAGAACCGCTTTTACATGGAGCTGGAAAACTGGCTCTCCTCCGTCACCGACGTCGATTCCGGGGCCGCCGGCGTGCTTTCCTCTGGCAATCCGGAGGATCTCCGCCGGCTGACGGAAGAGCTTGCCAAACTCGTCAAGACCGGCGGCTCCGAGGAGCGTTCGATTGCCGCCATGGCCAATCTGGCGGAGGGTGTGCAGGGGCTGGTGCGCAACATGCGCAACGAACAGCAGATGCTGCGCGACTGGATCGAAAAGCAGCAGGAGGAAAGCCAGGAGCTTCGCCGGGTCATCGATATTCTGGCTTCCCGGCAGGGGAGCAACAGCTAAATGGCCTTGGGGAAGAACCGCCGCCGCGAGCGCGGCGTGGACTACTGGCCGGGTTTCGTGGATGCGCTGTCCACCCTGCTTCTCGCCATCATGTTCCTGCTTACGGTGTTCGTGCTGGCGCAGTTCGTGCTGTCGCGGGAAATCTCGGGGAAGGATGAGGTTCTCACCCGTCTCAACAATCAGATCGCCGAACTGACCGAATTGCTGGCGCTGGAAAAGGGCGGCAAGCAGGATCTGGAGGATTCGCTGGCGGCGCTCCAATCATCGCTCGCTTCCTCAGAGAAAGAGCGCTCGCGGCTGCAAATGCTGCTTGAGGCCGGAACCGGCTCCGCCAGCGCCGCGGACCAGCGGATCACGACGCTCTCCGGCGAACTCGACACCCAGAAGCAGGTGAGCGAACGGGCGCTGTCTCAGGTCGAACTGCTCAACCAGCAGATTGCCGCGCTGCGCGCCCAGATCGCGGCGGTGGAAGCGGCTTTGCAGGCTTCGGAAGCGCGTGACCAGTCTTCGCAGGCAAAGATCGCCGATCTTGGCAGGCGGCTGAATGTGGCGCTGGCGCAGAAGGTGCAGGAACTGAACCGTTACCGCTCCGATTTCTTCGGCCGCCTGCGCGAAATCCTCTCCGACCGCGAGAATATCCGCATCGTTGGCGACCGCTTCGTCTTCCAGTCGGAAGTGCTGTTTCCTTCCGGTGCCGCCGAGATCAACCCGGCGGGGCAGGAGGAAATGAAGAAGCTTGCCGGGGCGTTGATCGAGATCGCCAAGGAAATTCCACCAGAAGTGAACTGGGTTCTGCGCGTCGACGGCCACACTGACAATGTCCAGCTTTCCGGTACGGGTCGCTATGCCGATAACTGGGAACTGTCTTCGGCGCGCGCGACATCGGTGGTTAAGTACCTCATGAGCCAGGGCGTGCCTGCCAGCCGGCTGGTGGCCGCCGGTTTCGGCGAGTACCAGCCGATTGCGGAGGGTGACACGCCGGAAGCCCGCGCCCAGAACCGCCGCATCGAGTTCAAGCTCACGGAGCGCTGATGCGGGGCTGACGCTGTCTCAGAGGTCGGTGTTGCCGGCCTCGAACTGCAGGCGGGCGAGGCGTGCATAGAGGCCACCGGCGCGCACCAGGCTCTCATGCGTGCCTTCTTCCACCACGCGGCCCTCATCCATCACCAGAATGCGGTCGGCCTTCAGCACGGTGGCGAGGCGGTGGGCGATGACGAGCGTCGTGCGGTTCAGCATCAACCCTTCCAGCGCCTGCTGCACCAGCGTTTCGCTTTCGGCATCGAGCGCTGAGGTCGCTTCATCGAGCAGCAGCAGCGGGGCATCGCGCAGGATGGCGCGGGCAATGGCGATGCGTTGGCGCTGACCACCGGAAAGCGTCACGCCGCGTTCGCCGGCCAGCGTGTCGTAGCCCTTTTCCAGCCGGTTGATGAATTCATCGGCCTGAGCCGCGATGGCGGCGGCGCGCACCATCTCCGGCGTGGCGTCGGGTCGACCGAAGGCGATGTTGTCATGAATCGAGGTCGCAAAGATCGTGGTATCCTGCGGCACGATGGCGATGCGCGCGCGCAGGTCGTTCAGCGTGCTTTCGCGAATATCCGTGCCATCGATACGGATCGCTCCGTTCTTCGGGTCGTAGTAGCGCAGCAGCAGTGCAAAGAGTGTACTCTTGCCGGCGCCCGACGGGCCCACAATGGCGACCGTCTCGCCCGGCTTGGCCACAAAGGAGAGGCCGTTGAGCACGGTGCGGTTCGGGCTGGCGGGATAGGCGAAGGTCACGCCGTCGAATTCCACGGCGCCCTTGGCCGGTTCGGGCAGGGGCTTTGGCGCCTGCGGATTGGTGATGGCCGATTTTTCCACCAGCAGTTCGCCCAGCCGTTCGGCCGCACCACCGGCCTGAGAAAGATCGCCCCAGACTTCCGAAAGCTGGCCGAGGCCGCTTGCGGCAATCACGGAATAGAGCACGAACTGGCCGAGCGTTCCGGCGGACATGGAGCCGGAAAGCACGCTCTGTGCGCCGAACCACAGGATGGCGACGACACTGCCGAAGACCAGCGATATTGCGACACCGGTCAGCACCGCGCGAGCGCCGACGGCCGAGCGGGCGGCTTCATAGGCCTCCTCGATGGCCGTGCCATAATGCCGGTTGGCGGCGGGTTCGCCGTTGAAGGCCTGCACGGTTCGGATCGCGCCGATGGTTTCGCCGGCGAAGGCCGATGCGTTGGCCAGCGTATCCTGCGCCTGACGCGAACGGCGGCGCACGGAGCGGCCGAATGCGACCAGCGAGAAGACGATGAGCGGGATGGCGACCAGCACCATGGCCGACAGCTTGGGGCTGGTATAGACCATCATGGCGATGGCGCCGAGACAGAGGATGGTGTTGCGCAGCGCCATGGATGCGGTGGAGCCGGCAGCGGAACGGATTTGCGAGGCATCGTTCGTCAGGCGCGATACGATTTCGCCGGATTGGCTCTTGTCGAAGAATTCCGGCGAGAGCGCGGTGATGTGGGCGAAGACATCGTTGCGCAGGTCGGTCACGACCCGTTCGCCCAGCAGCATCACGAAATAATAGCGCATGGCGCTAGAGACGGCGAGCACCGCGGCAATTGCCATCAGCATGACGAAATAGCTGTCGATAAAGCCGGAATCGGTCTGGTTGAAGCCGTGGTCCACCATGCGCCGCACGGCAAGCGGCAGCGCCAGCGTGGCGACTGCGGCAAGCGCGAGGAAGAACAGCGCGCCGGTTACAAGTTTTCGATAGCGCTTGATATAGGGCAGCAGACCGAGCAGCGGCTTGACGGATTTGCGGCGCTTTTCTTCCGTTCCCTGGGCTTGTCTCGACACGCTTCCTCCATTCTCACCACGCTGCGGATCACCCGCATCAGGCTCTTGTTATCTTGCTGGCCATCATGTATAGGCACGGCACGAAATTGAAAAGCCGTGTTCCGTTCCGCGCGCGCATGGGTTCGAATATTGGATCGGTCCGCTTGCCTCCTTGACATAAGGCAAATGGCCCACGAAACACCAGGAAGAATAAGATGAAGGCGAACATCCATCCCGACTATCACGTTATCAAGGTAGTTATGACCGATGGCACCGAGTACGAAACCCGTTCGACCTGGGGTTCGGAAGGCGCTGTCATGAACCTCGATATCGACCCGAGCTCGCACCCGGCCTGGACCGGCGGCAACCAGCAGCTCATGGACCGCGGTGGCCGCGTGTCCAAGTTCAACAAGCGTTTCGGCGGCCTCGGCCTCTAATTCCGCTTGGAACTCGACGTTTCGAAAGCCCGGCCTCTGGCCGGGTTTTTTGTTGTCTGCGAAAGACCCTGATGATGTGGGCAATAAAAAAAGCGCGGTCGAAACCGCGCTTTGGAAGTTGACTTGGAGGTACTCTACTGGAAGTCAGTGAACCGAGAAGGCCGTGCGCAGCAGGTTGAGCTGTGCCTGGACGCTGTTCTCGTTGTCCGGAACGATGGCCGCATCGTTCGGGCGGTAGATTTCACGGTCAAGAACGGCGATGCGGTTCTGGAGGCGCAGCGAACGCTCGATGAGGTCGCGGAAGGCTTCCGGCAGATCGTTCCAGCCCGGTGCATGGCGGTCGACGTTGAAACCATCGAGGCGCACCTTGCTCTTTTCGGACAGAACCTGATCGCGGGTCATTTCACCATTGTTGACGGCGCGCTGCAAAAGCAGCCAGGAGGCCATCTGCATCAGGCGGGTGGTGAGGCGCATCGACTCGGCTGCATAGAGCACGGAAGCCATGCGGGGCAGAACCTTGGAAGCCGTGCGGCCGTCGCCATCGAGATAGGTTGCCGTTTCTTCAACCAGCGCCATGCCTTCGGCATAAAGTGCCTTGAACTGCGAGGAGGACGCCGCGCGACCTGCAAAGCTGATCGTATTCAATCCGAGGTCAGACATAGAACCAATCCCTGTTAACGCATCACTTTCGGGCATCGACGGGTCGCTGAACAAAGCTTTTTATCCCGTCTTTTTCTGTCCTTGAGGATGCCCCCTATACCAGAAATGCGCAAGCCGTTTCTTAAGGAAAGGTTAATTCCCACAATTTTGCGCTTTTTGGGGCAAAAAAAGAGAGCCGCTCAAGAAGCGGCTCCAAAGGTAAAACAGGGAGAAAATCAGACCAATTCGCCAAGATGGTGAAACTGTCTGAATCCGAACGAGTCCGGATACCCATAGTAATCTCCCATAAAGCTTAATGTTTCCCTAATTTCTGATGCCGTGAATTGATAAAAATCGAGTTCCGGAAGTTGTTTTACAGTATTGTCCGGCAGGGTGCAGTTAGATGAAGGCACTCTAAAATATAACAAAATGCAACTGGTCATAAGTGGGCGTGCCCCGTTGCGAAAGCGTTAACCATTCGATCCCTAGCCTGACGCGCGAAATTCAAATTCGCGTGACGTCGCACGGGAGGGCAAAGTCATGAGCTTATTCGGAAAAGGGACGTCGAGGCAGATCGAGGCGCTGAAGGCGGAAGTCGCCAGGATAGCGGAGCGTTCTGCACTTCTCGATGAGGCCTGCGGTGTAGGGCTGTGGGAGGCTGTCCTTTTTCAGGGAGACGCTATGCATCCGCAAAGCCGCTGGACCTGGTCGGCGGAGATGCGTCGCATGCTCGGCTTCGACAATGACCGCGAGTTTCCCAATGTCGTCAATTCATGGTCCGACAGGCTGCATCCCGACGATGTGGAGCCGACCTTTGCGGCCTTTGGCAAGCACCTTGAAGACAAGACTGGTCGCGCCCGCTACAACGTTGTGTATCGCCTCAAGATGCGTGACGGTTCCTATCGCTGGTTCAGGGCGACCGGCGGGTGCATTCATCAGGCCGATGGGGTGACGATCCGGGCCTGTGGATCGCTGACGGATGTTCACGAACAGAAGCTTGCCGAAATCCGTGTGGCTGAGGAGGCGGAGGGCGATCGCATCGCCATTACCGCGCTTCTTGGTGGACTGGTTGCCCTGGCCAATGGTGACCTGACGCACCGGGTGACGGAAAACATGGTGCCGAAGGCGCAGCCGCTCAAGGACAATTTCAACGCTGCCGCCGACAAGTTGCTGGAGATGATGAAGGCGGTGAACAACGCTGTCGTCAGCATGCACAGCGGTTCGGGCGAAATCAGCCAGGCGGCGGACGATCTTTCGCGCCGGACGGAGCAGCAGGCGGCATCGCTTGAGGAAACAGCCGCCGCCCTCGACGAGATCACCGCGACCGTCAAGAAGACCGCTGAAGGGGCCACGCGTGTGGCGCGGGCAACGTCGGCGGCACGCTCCGATGCCGAGAATTCCGGGATTGTGGTGGAGAGCGCCACCGCCGCCATGGCGGGTATCGAGCAGTCTTCCAGCCAGATCAGCCAGATCATCGGTGTTATCGATGAAATCGCCTTCCAGACCAACCTTCTGGCGCTGAATGCGGGCGTCGAGGCTGCGCGTGCGGGCGAAGCCGGCAAGGGGTTCGCGGTCGTCGCACAGGAAGTGCGCGAGCTTGCCCAGCGTTCTGCCAATGCCGCCAAGGAAATCAAGGCGCTCATCACCGCTTCGACCCATCAGGTGGAGGAGGGCGTCAAGCTTGTCGACAGGACCGGCGAGGCACTGAAGGGTATCGTGCGGCAGATTACCGATGTTGCCGGTCTGGTGACGGAAATCGCCGCGTCGACGCAGGAACAGTCCACCGGTCTGCACCAGATCAACACGGCTGTGAACCAGATGGACCAGATGACCCAGCAGAACGCGGCCATGGTGGAGGAAACCAACGCCTCCAGCCACTCGCTGGCCAGCGATGCCGCCGAACTGGCGCGGCTTGTCAGTCACTTCAAGATCGGCGTGGATTCCGGGGCCGGTCGCGCCGCGGCACCGCGCCGTGCGGCGTGATGCTTGAGTCTTTCCGGTGATCACGGGATCACCGGAAACGCACTATCCTTCTGTTCTTTGCCGCATTGTCCGACGTTGAAGCGGGCACGCTTCGACTGGAAACACTCTAGCGCCTGAACAGGCTTTCCGCAGCCGAACGGCCCGCAGACTTGCGGGCCTTTTCGGCGTCCAGCCGGTCGATTTCCGCTTGCAGCACGGCGATGCGCGCCGACAGTTCATCGGCTGAAAAGCTGCTGATATCCTCGCCGATCTCGTGTGCGGCCTTCTTCCTGGGTCTGTCGTCATCCGCCAGAAAGCTCATGGGCGTTCCCCTTCCTGTTCTGCCGGGGCGGCCTCGGGCTGCCCTTCGGGAGAAATGTCCTCCGCTGTGGCGCGCGGGTCAAGGGCGCTGGCCTCCGGCGTGCTGACCGGGGTGGTGCCCATGGGCATGGTCGCATAGCTTTCCCGGTCGGCGACAGGCACCGGTGCGCGCATGCGGCTGCGGAAGATGGCGTAGAGCGCGATTGCAAGATGGGCCGATGCCGTGACCGCAAAGAGGTAATGCGGGCCGTAAAGGGTCATGATCGGGCCGCCGATGGTCGGGCCGATGATGGTGCCTATGCCGAAGAGCAGAAGCAGGCCGCCGGAGACCTTCACGAAATCTTCCGGAGCAGCAAAGTCATTGGCATGGGCCACGGCGATCGGATAGAGCGCATTCGCGGCGGCGCCGTAGAAAATGATGAGCGGGATGAGGTGTAGGGCCTCGAAGGGGTGTGTCACCACCACCAGAAGGCCGGCAAGGGCCGCAACGCCGGACAGGCCCGCGAGAACGAGGCGGCGGTCCACCCTATCGGAAAGCCTGCCGGCCGGAAACTGGGCCAATGCGCCGGCAAAGATGGTGAGGCTCATCATCAGCGCCACACTGCTCTGGGAGAGGCCGGCGCGAGCGCCGAACACGGCGCCGAGCGTGCCATAGGCGCCGTTGGCGATGCCGATAAGCAGAATGCCGAAACAGGCAATGGGCGAGGTGCGATAGAGTGCCGGCAGATCCAGCTTCACTGCTTTCAGGGGTTGCGGGGTGGCGGCGTTGGAGAGCGTCGTCGGCAGGATGGCGAGGCAATAGAAGATGCCGCAGGCGAGAAACAGCGTCTGCGTGGTGGCGTCGCCCAGCGCCAGCGTCATCTGGCCGCCGACGACGCCGATCAGAGTGATGGCGATGTAGAAGGAAAAGATCGTGCCGCGGCTTTCGTTCGTGGCGCGTTCGTTCAGCCAGCTTTCGATGATCATCGATGTACCGGCGATGCAGAAGCCGGTGGCGGCGCGCAGCGCGACCCAGACGATGTCATCGACGATGACGCCCGTAATCAGCGCAACGATGGCAATGAGGGCGGTGAACACCGAAAAGGCGCGTGCATGGCCGATGCGCCGGATGAGGGCAGGGGCGAGAAAACAGCCCAGCACGAAACCGCTGGCCCAGGAGGTGCCAAGCAGGCCCAGCATTTCGTTGGAATAGCCTTCATGGGTGCCTCTTACCGGCAGTAACAGGCCGTGTAGCCCGTTTCCGAAAAACAGAAACAGGGTTCCGAGGAGAAGAGCGAGGACAGGCAGAAGGTTTCGCGGCATGCTTCGGTCTGTAATGACGGTTCTTGATAAAAGTAAGGTACGCGGCAACGAGGGTTCGACAATAGGGGACCTGGCTTTCCGCAGGCTGTTTCGGCTGGCAAGAAAGCGCTTGCCAGCCGTAGCCTTATGGCCGATCCCTTCTGAGCGAAGGCGCAACCGGGGAGAATCGCGTGACCAAAGCCATCGGCCTTTTCATGCTGCTCGCCATGATCGTGCATATCGTGCGGCCACTCGGGCTGCCGGGACTGAAGCGCCGCGCCGATTTCTGGAAGCTTGCGCTTATCGCCTTTGCCTTGTGGACTGCGGCGCTTCTGCTGCGTGAGATCGCCTGATCAGCAGGCGATGGTGCCGGCGATGACCGGAACACAGTCTCCGCTGATACGCACCGCCACCGCCTTGCCGTTTTGCTTCGTCACCGAAAGCGCGATTTCGCTGCGTCGGCGCATTTCCACGCCCTGCGTGATGGTGATGGCGTGATCGCCGTCGGGCGCAGCGCTCGTCTCCACCAGAAAGGCGGCGAGGGCGGCCGATGCGCTGCCGGTGGCGGGGTCTTCCGGAATGTCGTCCAGCGGTGCGAACATGCGGGCCCTGAGATGGCCGGGATTGGCGGCGTCGCGGACATAGAGAAAGAGCGAGAAACCACCGTCCGTGCGGCCGTGCACATCCTCCGCGGCCCGGAAGGCGTCGAGATTGGGACGTGCGGCGGCCAGCGCTGCAAGGCTCGTCAGTTCGGCAATGGGGAAGGGCAGGCCAACCGAAACCTGCAACGGCGCGTGATTTGTCGTCAGGATGTCCGCTGCTGTCAGCGTGGCGCAGCGGGCGATGATGTCCGGTGCGACCTCCGCCCCGATGTCAAGCGGTTGCGGTGCACGGATGGTGGCGCCGGTGACGGTGCCGTTTTCACGGTTGAGCGCGACCTCGACCAACCCAGCCTTCTCTTCGAAACGCAACGTATCGCCCACGGGCTTGCCGAAGAGGGTCTGCTGCTGGCCGAGCACGTAGGCCGTGCCGACATTCGGATGGCCGGCAAAGCCGAGTTCCACGGTGGGCGTGAAGATTCGCACGCGAGCATCGTTGGCGGGATTTTCAGGCGGCAGGACGAAAGTGATTTCCGAATAGCCGAACTCCGCGGCGATCTTCTGCAGCACAGCCTCATCGATGACGCGGGCATCCGGAAAGACGGCAAGCGGATTGCCGGCAAAGCGTTCGCGCGTAAAGACATCGACGGTGACGAAGGGGGCGTTGGACATGGCGGGCTCCGGTTTCGGTGCCTGATTTATAAGCTGGTCTTCCGGCTGTGCTCCAGACGGAGAATTGTCCCGATGACAAGAACGCGGGCAAATGAAAAAGGCCGCGCACGGGGCGCGGCCTTCCATGGATGGATCGTGAAAGGCGCTATCAGGCGGCCTTTTCCTGCTCCTTGGTCCACTTGCCGGCAGCAGCCAGCGAGTTCATCTTGGCGCGGTGCGTGAAGGCGCGCTGACCGGCAGCAACGTTTTCCTTCTTGCCGCCCCAGGCTTCGAGCGCATCTGCCTGAAGGGCACGACCGTAGGAATAGGTCAGGCCCCAGGGCAGGTCGTAGCCGGCGTTCATGGCCGAGAGGTGTGCCGTTGCTTCTTCGGAGGACTGGCCGCCGGAGAGGAAAGCGATGCCCGGAACGGCGGACGGGACGGTGGCCTTCAGAACCTTGACGGTCTTGGCGGCAACTTCCTCGACCGAAGCCTTGCGGGCGTTCTTGCCGTCGATGACCATGTTCGGCTTCAGGATCATGCCTTCGAGGCTGACGCGGGCGTCATAGAGATCCTGGAACACGGTGCGCAGAACCCATTCGGTCACTTCGGCGCAGGTATCGATGGAGTGGGTGCCCGGAGCGCCGTCCATGAGGACTTCCGGCTCAACGATCGGCACGATGCCATTGGCCTGGGCGAGAGCGGCGTAACGGGCCAGAGCCTGACTGTTGGCCTTGATCGAGCCCCAGGTCGGCAGGCCATCGGCGATGGCGATGACGCCGCGCCACTTGGCGAAGCGAGCACCGGCTTCGTAGTACTTCTTGAAGCGGTCGCCGAGACCGTCGAGGCCTTCGGTGATGGTTTCGCCGGGGAAGAAGGTCTGCGGCTTGGCGCCGGTGTCGACCTTGATGCCGGGAATGGAGCCGGCGGCCTTGATGAGTTCTGCGAGCGGCGTACCGTCAGCGGCCTTCTGGAAGAGGGTTTCTTCGTAGAGGATAACGCCCGAGATGTAGTTCTTCATGGCATCGTCGGCGCGGAACAGCATTTCGCGATAGTCGCGGCGGGCTTCCTCGGTGGATTCGAGGTTGATGCTGTCGAAGCGCTTCTTGATGGTGGACGTGGATTCGTCGGCTGCGAGGATACCCTTCGCATCGGCAACCATCTTTGCTGCAATATCTTCAAGACGTTCAGTCATTTTCGTTCTCCCGAAACTTGTGTGATCCGCGATAGCAGAAGTTTTTCTGGCAGGAAATGGGGGCTTTTCTACTGAAACGATTGAAATATCTTCATCCGTCCAAAAGTCCTGCCTCCCTTTTCGCAAGGCGGAACAAGGCCCGCCTCGATGCAATTCGTGTTCGCCACGGGCCCGTCGGGCCCTTGGGGGCGACGGGCTTTTCAGCCCGCGCCCACCCTTATCAGGCTGTCTGTAACAGAACGGCGACGCCCGGCAGTTCCTTGCCTTCCATCCATTCCAGGAAGGCGCCGCCAGCAGTCGAGACATAGGTAAAGTCGTCGGAAACGCCAGCGTGGTTAAGGGCGGCAACGGTATCGCCGCCACCGGCGACCGAAACCAGCTTGCCGGCCTTGGTGCAATCGGCAGCGTGCTTGGCGGCGGCAACCGTCGCGGTGTCGAAGGGGGCGATCTCGAAGGCGCCAAGCGGGCCGTTCCAAACCAGCGTTTCGGCGCGGGAAATCCAGGCCTTGACGTTGTCGATCGACTTCGGGCCGACATCGAGGATCATGGCATCGGCCGGAACGGCGTCGATAGCGACGACTTCGTTGGCGGCACCGGCCTTGAACTCGCGGGCGACCACGCCGTCATCGGGCAGAACGATGGCACAGCCGGCAGCAGCAGCGTCGATCATGATCTGGCTGGCAGTGTCGGCAAGGTCATGCTCGCACAGCGACTTGCCCACATCCACGCCACGCGCAGCAAGAAAGGTGTTGGCCATGCCGCCGCCGATGACCAGCGCATCGACCTTCTTCACGAGGTTCGACAGGAGGTCGATCTTGGTGGAAACCTTGGCGCCGCCGACAATGGCGACGACCGGCCGCTGCGGATTGCCGAGGCCCTTTTCCAGGGCTTCAAGCTCGGCCTGCATGGTGCGACCAGCATAGGCCGGCAGGTGGTGGGCAAGGCCTTCGGTGGAAGCGTGAGCACGGTGCGCGGCGGAGAAGGCGTCGTTCACATAGATATCGCCATTGGCAGCGAGTGCCGTAACGAATTCCGGCACGTTCTTTTCCTCGCCCTTGTGGAAGCGGGTGTTCTCCAGAAGCAGGATGCCGCCGGCGGGCAGCGCGGCGATGGCGTCGGCAGCGACCGGGCCGATACAGTCAGCCGCGAAGGCGACGGGAGCGCCGAGGACCTTCTCGACGGCGGGCGCAACGATCGACAGCGAGAATTCCGGCGTTGGGCCATCCTTCGGGCGGCCGAAATGGGCGAGCAGGATCACCTTGGCGCCCTTGGCGGCCAGTTCCTTGATCGTGGGGGCGACGCGCTCGATGCGGGTCGCGTCTGTTACCTTCCCATCGGCGACGGGAACATTGAGGTCAACGCGAACGAGAACGCGCTTCCCGGAAATATCGCTCAGGTCATCGAGGGTTTTGAAGGCCGGCATGGTCTGTTTCCACCTTGTCTTTGGTCTTGGACATCTATGAACGGGACCATACACTGACCGTTCGCTGACGCAAGCCTTTAGCCGTGCTTGGCTTTTTACTTCCAGAGCCATCCCGTTTTGTAACGATTTAAAAGCTGGCGACGGGTTGCGAAATAGTGTCGCAACGAAAAAAACCGCACCCTTTCGGATGCGGTTTTCGATTTCATCGGACTGTTTTGCCAGCTCAGATGAGCTTGCTCATGGCGACGGCCGTGTCGGACATGCGGTTGGAGAAACCCCACTCGTTGTCGTACCAGGTCAGGATGCGCACGAGGTTGCCTTCGAGAACCTTGGTCTGGTCGGCGGCGAAGCTCGAGGAATGCGGATCGTGGTTGAAGTCGATCGACACCAGCGGCGACGTGACATAGCCGAGGATGCCCTTCAGTTCGCCTTCGGAAGCGGCCTTGATGGCTGCGTTGACTTCTTCCTTCGTGACGTTGCGCGAGGGAACGAACTTCAGATCGACGACCGAGACGTTCGGGGTCGGAACGCGGATCGAGGAGCCGTCAAGCTTGCCTGCGAGTTCCGGCAGCACGAGGCCGACGGCCTTGGCGGCGCCGGTCGAGGTCGGGATCATCGACATGGCGGCAGCGCGGGCGCGGTAGAGGTCCTTGTGCAGCGTGTCGAGCGTCGGCTGGTCACCCGTGTAGGAGTGGATCGTCGTCATGTAGCCCTTCTCGATGCCGAAGGCCTTCTGCAGGACATAGGCAACCGGAGCCAGGCAGTTCGTGGTGCACGAAGCGTTGGAAACGACGAGGTCGTCCTTCGTCAGCGCGCCATGGTTCACGCCGAAAACGATGGTCTTGTCGGCGCCGTCGCAGGGAGCGGAGACGAGAACGCGCTTGGAACCGTTGGCGAGGTGAGCGGAAGCCTTTTCCTTCGTCACGAAGATGCCGGTGCATTCCATGGCGATATCAACGTCGGACCAGGGCAGGTCCTTCGGGTCGCGGATGGCGGTGACGCGGATCGGACCGCGACCGACGTCGATGGTGTCGCCGTTGACGGTGACGGTGCCCGGGAACTTGCCGTGAACGCTGTCGTAACGGATCAGGTGGGCGTTGGTCTCGACCGGGCCCAGATCGTTGATGGCGACGACCTCGATGTCGGTACGGCCGGATTCGATGATCGCGCGCAGTACGTTACGGCCGATACGGCCGAAGCCGTTGATGGCAACCTTTACAGTCATTCTTGTCACTCCCGCTTCAGTGTTCGATGGGGTCAGTTTCGTGAAGCGCGCGTCGCTGATCTATGACCCGCGCTTCCCTCTTGTTATCCTGCGTGTCTCTTGCCTTGCTGTGCAAAGCGAAATTCAGCCGACACGCATAGAAAGACTTTGGCCGTCCTTATGCAAGCTTGGATTCAACCGCTGCGACAATTGCGCCGGGGGTGATGCCGAAGTGCTCGTACAGTTCCTTGTAGGGACCGGAGGCGCCGAAGGACTTCATGCCGACGAAAATGCCGTCGGAGCCGATGATGCTGTCCCAGCCCTGACGGATGGCGGCTTCGACGGCCACCTTCACCGGCGCGTTGCCGATGATCGCCTTGCGATAGGCTTCCGGCTGCTCGGCGAAAAGCTCGAAGCAGGGCACGGAGACGACGCGGGTCGGGATCTTCTTCTCTTCCAGCAGCTTGCGGGCGGCCAGAGCGATCTCGACTTCCGAACCGGAGGCGAAGATCGTGACCTTGGCGCCGTCGGCGGGGGCAATGTCATAAGCGCCGAAGGCCGAAAGGTTCTTCTCGCTGTATTCCGTGCGGGCGGCGATGAGATTCTGGCGGGTCAGCGCGATGGCCGACGGGCGATCCTTGGAGTGAAGCGCAATCTGCCAGCACTCGGCGGTTTCCGTGGCGTCGGCCGGACGGAACACGTTGAGGTTCGGAATGGCGCGCAGCGCCGCCATGTGCTCCACCGGCTGGTGCGTCGGACCATCTTCGCCCAGACCGATCGAATCGTGCGTCAGGACGTGGATGGCGCGGATGCCCATGAGGGCGGCAAGGCGGATCGAGGGGCGGCAATAGTCCGAGAAAATCAGGAAGCCGCCGGAATAGGGGATGAGGCCGCCATGCAGCGCAATCCCGTTCATGGCGGCGGCCATGCCGTGCTCGCGCACGCCGTAATGCAGGTAACGACCGGAGAAATCGTCCGGGGTGATCGATGCCGTCTGGCTCGTCTTGGTGTTGTTCGAGCCGGTCAGGTCGGCCGAGCCGCCGATGGTTTCGATGAGAACGCCGTTGATGACTTCAAGGGCGTCTTCCGAAGCCTTGCGGGTGGCAAGGGTCGGCTTGGTGTCGGCCAGTTTCTTCTTGTAGGCGTCGATGGCGCCATCGAAGGTGCCGGGGAGATCGCCGGCGAAACGGCGCTGGAATTCGGTCTTCTTTTCCGCCGGCAGGGCGGCCAGACGGGCTTCCCAGTCCTTGCGCGCCTTGGTGGACCGCAGACCGGCCAGACGCCAGGCATCGAGGACTTCAGCCGGAACGACGAAGGGTTCGGCTTCCCAACCGAGCGCGACGCGGGTGGCGGCGATTTCCGCGGCACCGAGCGGCGAACCGTGAACCTTGTGGGTACCGGCCTTGTTCGGGGCGCCGAAGCCGATGACCGTCTTGCAGGCGATCATGGTCGGCTTGTCGGACTTGTGAGCTTCTTCGATTGCCGCGGCAATCGCATCCGGATCATGGCCGTCCACGGCAATCGTGTGCCACTTGGAGGCGCGGAAGCGGGCGTGCTGGTCGGTGGAGTCGGCAATCGAGATCGGGCCGTCGATGGAGATGTTATTGTCGTCCCAGAAGACGATCAGCTTGTTCAGCTTCAGGTGGCCGGCCAGCGCAATGGCCTCCTGGCTGATGCCTTCCATGAGGCAGCCGTCGCCGGCGAGAACGTAGGTGTGGTGGTTCTGCACGTCCTTGCCGAACTCGCCCGAGAGCTTGCGCTCGGCAATCGCCATGCCGACAGCGGTGGCAATACCCTGGCCGAGCGGGCCGGTCGTCGTCTCGATGCCCGACGCGTGGCCATATTCCGGATGGCCGGCGGTCTTGGCGCCGAGCTGGCGGAACTGCTTGATGTCCTCGATGGTCATGTCTTCATAACCGGTGAGGTAGAGCAGCGAGTAGAGAAGCATCGAACCGTGACCGGCGGACAGCACGAAACGGTCGCGGTCGGGCCACAGCGGGTTCTTCGGATCGAAGCTCAGGAAGCGCGTGAAGAGAACGGTCGCGATGTCGGCCGCGCCCATCGGCAGGCCCGGATGGCCGGAATTTGCCTTTTCGACGGCATCCATTGAGAGGAAGCGGATCGCGTTGGCCATCTGGTTGTGTTTTTCTCTCGTGATCATGATCGTCCCATCTCTCTCGGCGCTGATGTGGGGTTGGGGGGCAAAGGCCTCCGAAATTGGCCTGTTCCATATCAGTTGCGCGGGCCATGTCAATAAATCCGGGGCTATCGGGGAGGCTTAACCCGACGATTCCCTGTTAATCCGCACGCGTGAAATCGGCGTGACACGCCCACCCCGCAAAATGCGCCATCCACAACCCGCTTGGCCGGGAAATCCGCCCTTTATTGACGTGGATCGTTTGCGGCGAATATTGTCGGCTATCAGTTTGAAAGTATGCCGTGCGATTCGATGCGCGGCGGGCAAGGCCGGGACAGGCAGCATGTCGACAGGGAAATCGGTGGATACGGTGCTCAGCGAGATGCGGCGCGCGATGGCGACCCTCGAAAGTGCGGTCGATGCGCGTATCGACCGCGAACGCCAGCATCACGAGGCGGATGGCGAAGTTCGACGTGTTCATGCCGATCGCGCCCGTCTGGCGCAGGAGCTTGATCAGGCCGAGTTCCGGGCGAACCGGCTGGAGGAGGTGAACCGCGAGGTTTCCCGCCGTCTGGTAACGGCAATGGAGACGATCAGGGCGGTTCTCGACCGGTAAGGCGCAAGACAAAAGGTTGCGGCGGACAATGGCACAGGTAACGGTAAACATCGACGGCAAGGCCTATCGCATGGCCTGCGAGGAAGGGCAGGAGCAGCATCTTGTCGATCTCGCCGGGCGGTTCGACCGCTATGTCGGCCATCTCAAGGGCCAGTTCGGCGAAATCGGCGATCTGAGGCTGACCGTCATGGCCGGTATCATGGTCATGGACGAGATGAGCGAACTGTCCCGGCAGGTGGCTTCGCTTCAGGCCGAAGTAACGAACCTTCGCCAGTCGCGCGATGGGGCCGCGAGCCATAGCGAGGCGCGCGAGTTGGAAATGGCGGCAGCTCTGGAAGAGATGACGGCGCGCATCACGGCGCTTGCCGCGCGGCTTTCGGCGCGACCAGCCTCAGCGCCCGTGAATTGATCGCCCCGCCTCTGGCGCGGCGCACCGATTGGCCCTATATACACGAAGCGGTCTGCGCTTCCCGGCAGGAACCACAATCCCTGGGGCCATACTCGATCCAAAGGGAGCTGTCCCTGACCGGACCCGTGGGTCCGGACATATGGCGCCCACCTACGTTTGTAGGCACCCAGGATCGTAAACATCCACCGGTCGTCGTGGATCGCACCTTTCCCTTCTTTCAATGTGTTGCACGCCGGGCCTCACGCCTTGACGATGCGGTCGCGTCCCGTCTTTTTGGCCTGATAGCAGGCGCTATCGGCGCGAGAGAGTGCGGCGTGGGTACTATCGCCGGGCGTGACTTCTGTGATGCCGACGGAGAAGGTATAACGAAAATCCGGCCTTTCCGGCACAGGGGACCGCGCGCGCAGGTCCTGACGCAGGCATTCCAGCAGTGCGAGGGCTTTTTCGATCGGGGTTTGCGGCATCACGAACAGGAACTCCTCGCCGCCAATGCGCCCGAAGGAATCCGTGCGTCTTACCGCACCGCTGACCCGGCGGGAAAAATCGATCAGCACGGCATCACCGCCAGCGTGACCCAGCGTATCGTTGATCGATTTGAAGTGGTCGAGATCGAAGACGGCAATGCAGCCGCCCGCATTGCCGGAAATCAGTTCGTCAAGCTTTTCCATAACCTGGCGGCGGTTGGCGATGCCGGTCAACTCATCGGTCCGTGAGGCGCGCAGCGCCAGATCGCGGTCGTAGCGCAGGTCACGGTCGGCGCAGGCAAGGGTGCTGATGTCGACAGCGATGCACAGCATCCAGCCGTTCGGGCCGACGGTTTCCGTCATCCAGAACCACTTGCCGTCCTGCATATCCGCTTCGAAGCCACGAAACGATTCCTTGCCGCGGCGGGACTGGGCGGATGTCAGCCATTTCTCGAAATCCGCGGATGTGATGGCGGTGCCGCGCGTCCCGAGCCAGTTGGACCGCATGATTTCCGCCCAGGTCGGGTGTGCGTCGGCGGCCAGATCGAAGGTGGCGCGAAAGGCGTCGTTGGCAAAGCGCAACCTGTCCTGATCATCGAAAACGCTGATCGGCGCTTGCGATCCGCGCATCAGGTCAAAGATGACGGTTCGAGTTTCTTCCATGGCAACCTTCGCAATGGGCTCCTCGTGGAACACCTTAGGCGAGAGTCGCTAATTTATTCCTGCCATAATGACGGGTATTTCATCGGTCATCATCCGGCGTTTCATGAGGACGGACGGCTGGCGAGCGCCAGCATGACGCCGAAACCGATCATCAGCCCGCCGCTGATGCGGTTCAGCGTGCGGAAGCGGCTGGCATTCCCGGCGATGGCCCTGAGCCGTGTGCCGAGCGCGGCATAGATGGCGATGGCGGCGAGTTCCAGCAGAAGGAAAATGATGCCGAGCACAGCGAAGCTCGTCATATATTGATCGCGATCGATGAATTGCGGGAAGAAGGCGGTGAAGATCAGGATCGCCTTGGGATTGCCGATGGCAATCAGGAATTCCTGTCGGGCCAGTACCTTGACCGGCGTGTGGCGGTTGACGGCCCCCAGCGCGGCGAGCGTCGGTGCGCCCGAGCGCAGCAGCTTGATGCCGAGCCAGACGAGATAGGCCGCACCTGCCCACTTCACCGTCGAAAAAAGGACTTCTGAGGCCATCAGCAGCGCACCGAGACCAAGGGCGGTGACCGCGATCATCAGCGCGAAAGCCAGAATGCGTCCGAGCGAGGCGATGAGGGTGACGGCTACCCCTTCCCGTGCGCCGTTGGTCAGCGCCAGCAGGTTATTGGGACCGAAGGCCATGTTGAGCGCGAAGCAGGCGGGGATGAACCAGAGGATGGTCTGAAGGGTCATGGCGTAAGGTCCGGTGCGGCATTCGTCCGGTTCTAACGCCTTCGGCGAAGCTTCGCCAGACGCCCCGTCAAACTTGTTTCGCCGCATTGACTTCGATCAATGCGGGCGTTCGGCCGCAGGCGGAAGTTTGCTTTGTGTTAATTTTCAATCGACGGGACGGGACGGAATGACGGAAGACAACAACGCTATCGCAAACGCAACTTTTACCCCTGAAAACAGCCTGCCGGCGCCGATGCCGGATAGCGTGGAGCCGTTGCCGGTCTTTGCCGATCAGCCCGCTGCGGAGACCGGTGCCGATACCGTCGCAGAGGCGCTGCCAGCGCCCGCCATCATCCGCCATCTGGATACGCGCAGCCTGCGCAAGGACCCGGAGGCTATTCGCCACACCTTCGAAACCGGCGAATATCCCTATCGCAACCGCATGCCGAACAAGACCTACATGGCGCAGATGGCGCATCTGCAGGTCGAGCTTCTGAAGGCGCAGAACTGGGTCAAGGAAACCGGCCAGAAGATCGTCGTGATCTTCGAGGGTCGCGATGCCGCCGGCAAGGGCGGCACGATCAAGCGCTACATGGAACATCTCAATCCGCGCGGGGCGCGCATCGTGGCGCTGGAAAAGCCCACCGAGCGCGAGAAGACGCAATGGTATTTCCAGCGTTATCTGGAGCATCTGCCGGCCGGTGGCGAAATCGTCTTCTTCGATCGCTCCTGGTACAACCGCGCCGGTGTGGAGCGCGTCATGGGTTTTTGCACGCCGAACGACTATCTGGAATTCATGCGCGAATGCCCCGACCTTGAAAAGATGATGGTGCGTTCCGGCATCCGTCTGTTCAAATACTGGTTCTCGGTGACGCGCGAGGAGCAGGCCCGCCGCTTCCAGCAGCGCGAGACCGATCCGTTGAAGCAGTGGAAGCTGTCGCCCATCGACAAGGCCTCACTCGGTAAATGGGATGATTACACCGAGGCGAAGGAAGCGATGTTCTTCTTTACCGATACGGCCGATGCGCCGTGGACCATCGTCAAGTCGGATGACAAGAAGCGCGCGCGCATCAATTGCATGCGTCATTTCCTGCGGTCGCTGCCCTACCAGCAGCCGGGCGAACATCCGGTCGAGGAGGCCGATCCGCTGATCGTCGGCGCCAGCGCCCACGTCATCGGCCGCGATGACAGTATTCTCGGCAAGACGCTGCATCCTGACAGCCGCCGCAACGCCCGCTGACGGTCTTTCGTCGTCAAAGGGGTTTCCTGTCGCGTTTCCGTTGAGGCGGAAACGCTCTGTCTCTTTGTTATTACGCATTTCCGGACGTGAAACCGGTTCACACTTCCGCTGGAAATGCTCTATGGTCCCTCCCTGTTTGTTGCGGGGAGGGATTTGTCATGTCTGGAGACACCAAGGCCGGTTTGCGTGCGGCGCGACTTGCCATCCGGGACGATCTTTCCATCACGGAGCGGGCGGAGAAAAGCACGGCGATCCAGCGTCACGGGCTGGCCGGGCTCGACGTGCCGCCGGGTGCCATCATCTCCGGCTATTATCCGATCCGCTCGGAGGCGGACATCATGCCGCTGATGGCGATGCTGTCTGAAAAGGGCGCGCGGCTTTGCCTGCCTGCCGTTCTCGATCGGGAAACCATCGTCTTTCGTGCTTATGATCCCGCCGAGCCGCTTGTCGATGCCGGTTGGGGCACGATGGGACCGAGGCCCGATGCGCCGCTTGTCGATCCCGACATCATCCTCCTGCCACTGTCCGTTTTTGACGGGCGGGGCAACCGCATCGGTTACGGGGCCGGGCACTATGACCGCGCCATCGACAGGATGCGAAAGCGTGGCCTTTCGCCTCGTCTCATCGGTGTGGCTTTCGCCTGTCAGGAAGTGGCGGCAGTGCCCGAGGATCCGCATGATGTGCCGATGGCGGCTATCCTGACCGAAACCGGCCTCAGAATTCTTCCCGATCCGAACTGACCGCCGCCGAAGGAACCGCATCGGCCGTCTCCGTTCGAAATACGGGGTCACGATCGAATGCCAGGATTAACGGCTGGTATGGAAAGGGTGTCAGAATCCTTGTTTTCCGGGGTATTCTGGTGATCGTGACCGATTTCGGAGCAGGCTTGCGTGGTGCGCGGGGCGGCAGGGCGTGTCTTTTTCGCCCGTCGCGGGTAAAAAGGCGGGAATCCATGCTCGGTGGCATTGCCTTTTCCCGCCCGGAAGTGGCAGAAGTCCCGCAAGCCGTATGACATTTGGATGACCGCTGTGGCAGCGGAGCGCGGCTTTTCCGGATTGGAATGAAGGGGGCTGTGGCATCATGCGGTTGCTGTTTCTGGGCGATATGGTTGGCAAGACGGGCCGAGTGGCGGTCTGGAACAGATTGCCGGGATTGATCTCCGACCTGAAACTCGATTTCGTGATCGTCAACGGTGAGAACGCTGCCGGCGGCTTCGGCATTACCGAGGACATCTTCCTCGAGACGATCAATGCAGGCGCCGATGTCGTGACGACCGGCAACCATGTCTGGGACCAGAAGGAAGCGGTGGTGTTCTCCACCCGTCATGACCAGTTCCTGCGTCCCGCCAACTATCCCGCCGGCACGCCTGGCAAGGGTTCCGGCGTGTTCTTCGCCCGCAATGGCGCCCGTATTCTCGTGGCCAACGTCATGGGCCGCGTCTTCATGCACCCGGAACTGGACGACCCCTTCAAGTCGGCGGAAGCGATCCTTGACGCCTGTCCGCTGGGCGAGGCCGCCGATGCCGTGGTGTTCGATTTCCACGCCGAGGCCACCAGCGAAAAGCAATGCTTCGCCCATTTCGTCGATGGTCGAGCCAGCCTCGTGGTCGGCACCCATACCCATGTGCCGACGGCGGATCACCAGATCCTCAACGGCGGCACGGCCTATATGTCGGATGCCGGCATGTGCGGTGACTACGATTCCTCGCTCGGCATGGACAAGGAAGAGCCGCTGAACCGCTTCATTTCCAAGATGCCGAAGGGTCGCTTCGAGGCCGCCCACGGTCCCGCCACGATCTGCGGCGTCGGCGTTGAGATTTCGGACCGCACGGGGCTTGCTGAAAAGGTGGCGCCGTTGCGCATCGGCCCGCGTCTTGCGGAAACGCTGCCCGATTTCTGGGGCTGACCCGTTTTTTAGCACCCCTAAATTTATGGGGGAAATATTGCCTGGCGCAAGCTTCTGTCAACCTTAGTGCAATATCAATTGGTCCAGACAAAATTGTTTGTATCTACAGGTTGCGGGAGGAAACGCAGTGGCATCGGCGGCGGAGCAGTTGTTTGAGGGGAGCGAACCGGTTGCGGACGATCTCCTGTCTTGTATCGAGGCCGCGATTGAAGGCGACTACATGCGCATTCCCGCCGGCACGGACCCTTTGTCGTGCGCGGTCGCACGGCTTATCGAAAAAGTGCAGCGGCAGACCGCCGCATCGCTGACGGATGTCGTTGCTGTATCCGTCGGGGTCAACGAAACAGCGGTCATGTCGGCCAATCTGCTTTACAATTTCCGGCAGGTGGATGAGGAGGCGCAGGCGATTGCGACCGCTGCCGACGAGATGGTGGTGACGGTGCGCGAGATTGCCGACCGCGGGCAGGAGGTGGCCCGCAAGGCGAGGGCCGCCGAAAAGGCCTGCGGCAGCAGCAAGGCGGCACTCAGCGAAACCGGTGAACGGATGCGGACCATCAATGCGGCCGTGACCGACACGAACGAGCGCATCGGCTCCATTCAGGAACTCTCCAACCGTATTTCCGGCATCGCCACAGGCATCAAGAAGATTGCCTCTCAGACCAACATGCTGGCCATCAACGCGGCGGTGGAAGCTGCCCGCGCCGGTGATGCGGGGCGTGGCTTTGCCGTTGTCGCCTCGGAGGTGAAATCCCTGTCCGATCGCACGGCGGCTGCAACGGTGGAAATCGGCGACATCATCGGCAAGCTGCACAGTGGCCTTGGGGCGATGGTCTCTTCGATGAACCAGAGCCGCGCCAGTGTCACGGAGGGAACGCAGGCGGTTGAAATGCTTCAGTCCACATTGGCTTCGGCAGCCGTAATGATCGATGAGGCCGTGGGCAATGTCGACCAGATCGCCGTTGCACTGGAGCAGCAACGCGCCAGTGCCCAGAGCGTTGCTGCGGGGATCGCGACCGTTGCCGGCAATTCCGCAAGGTCGACGCGCGATCTCGAACGGGTGATCGGCGCCATGGATATGGCCCAATCCTCCTTGAACACGCAGCTTCAGCAACTGGCAGGCTGTAACCTGCCCGGCAAGATCATCAAGCTGGCGCAATCCGACCACGTCATCTGGAAGAAGCGTCTGGCCGACATGATGATCGGGCGTGAGGGACTGCGGGTCGAGGAACTGGCCGATCACCGCAACTGCCGTCTCGGTAAGTGGTATCAATCCATGCGCGGCACACCTGCTGGGCAGAAACCGGCCTTCATTGCGCTGGACGACCCCCATTGCCGCGTTCATCAGCACGGTATCGATGCGGTGCGCCTCTATAACAAGGGCGATATTGCCGGCGCGCTGCACGAACTGGCCTGCGTCGAGGTGGCCTCGAACGAGGTGCTAGCTCAGCTTCGCCTTCTGGAACGCACCGGCGGCGTCTGAACTTTTCACGATGACGCGAATGTGAGGGGGCGGGGCCGGTAAACGGCTTTACGCCCCGCGACCGCTGCCGCATCCTTACGCTTCAGATCGAAGACCGGATGCGAGCCTTGCCATGTTCAGGATGCTTGCCGTAGTCGTTACTGCCCTGTTGTCTTTCGCGGTGGATGTTCGTGCGCAAGCCGCCCGGGCACCTGTCAGCCAGTGCCAGGCCATTGCGAGCCGCTTGCCCGGCGTCACCTTCGCCAGCTTCAGTCCCAAGGATATCAGTTTCGTTGCCGGCGTTGCAGCCAAAGACGAGGTGACGATCACCTTCATCGGCCATTCGACCTTTCTTCTCCAAAGCCCGGAGGGCGTGCGGATCGCCACTGACTATAATGGCTGGTTTCCGATTTCCCCGGCGCCGATGGTTGCCACCATGAACCGGGCGCACGCCTCGCATTTCACCCTGACCCCCGATCCGGCGATTGCCCATGTGCTGCATGGCTGGGGCGATGAGCCCGGCACCAAGGCCGACCATGATCTGGTGGTGGGCGACACCTATATCCGGAACGTCACGACGGACATGCGCACCTTCCGGGGATGGGGCGCCGATGACGGGGCGGATACGATGGAGCCCGACCAGAATTCGATCTTCATCTATGAGATGGCCGGCCTCTGCATCGGCCATCTCGGCCATCTCCATCACGAACTCACGGACACGCATTATGCAGAGATCGGCCGTCTCGACGTGCTGATGGTGCCCGTCGATGGCGGGCTGACGATGGGGGCAGACAGCATGAGCCGGGTGGTGAAGCGGTTGCGCTCCTCGCTTATCCTGCCCATGCACCGGCCTGGCAATCCACGCGACCGCTTCATCGAAATGTTCGACGGCAAGTTCGACGTGTCCTTTTCCATGAGCGACAGCGTGACGGTTTCGATGCGCACACTGCCGAAAAAACCGTCCATCCTCGTGCTCAGCGGCATGTGAGCAAAAAGCGGCCTTGCCCTTGAACGCGGGCGCTTTCGCTCTTATAAGGCCCCCAATCCGTAAAATTTGACGTCAAGGGGTGTCATGGCTGGCCATTCACAGTTCAAAAACATCATGCATCGCAAGGGCAAGCAGGACTCCGTGCGATCCAAGATGTTTTCCAAGCTCGCGCGCGAAATCACCGTCGCCGCCAAGACGGGCATGCCCGATCCGAACATGAACCCGCGCCTGCGTCTGGCCATCCAGAACGCCAAGGCCCAGTCCATGCCGAAGGACAACATTGAACGCGCCATCAAGAAGGCCGCCGGCAATGATGGCGAGAACTACGATGAAGTGCGCTACGAAGGCTACGGCCCCGGCGGCGTTGCCGTCATCGTTGAGGCGCTGACCGACAACCGCAACCGCACCGCCTCCAACGTCCGTTCGATCTTCACCAAGGCTGGCGGTGCGCTCGGCGAAACCGGTTCGGTGTCCTTCTCCTTCGATCGCGTCGGCGAAATCACCTACAAGCTTGCCGTCGGCGATGCCGACAAGGTGATGGAAGCCGCCATCGAGGCCGGCGCCGAAGACGTCGAGACCGACGAGGAAGGGCACACCATCTATTGCGGTTTCGAGGATATCGGTGAGGTTTCCAAGGCGCTCGAAGCCACGCTCGGCGAAGCCGAAACCGTCAAGGCCGTCTGGAAGCCGCAGAACACCATTCCGGTGGACGAGGAAAAGGCCCAGTCGCTGATGAAGCTGATCGACAATCTGGAAGACGATGACGATGTGCAGAACGTCTATTCGAATTTCGAGGTGTCCGACGAAGTCATGGCCAAGCTTTCGGCCTGATCCTCTCTTGTGATCGCATCAAAGCCCGGCGCTTGCGTCGGGCTTTGTCGTTTCAGGCGGGTGACTGAAGAATGTCTTCAACAATGGCCGAGATGTCGGCATCGGGCCAATGGTGAACATGCTGAAGGTCCTGCGGCAAATCGGTGCCGACGAAGTATCCCCGACCGGCAAATTTCAACATGGGTATGTCACCGTACGAATCTCCCGCAGCCACCAAACCACGCTGATCAATCTCGAGCGTCTCCAGAAGCGTTTGCAGCCATGTCGCCTTGTCTTCGGATCAGAAACGGGCAATGCCGTTTTCTGGCGACCATCCTGTGCCAACCGCGTAATCCGCACCGAGATCGGCGGCCAGCCATTCCACGGCAAATTGCCATGTAATGGAGACCAGAGCGATCTTGACGCCTTGAGACTTCAGACGGGCAAAGCCGCTTCTGACACCCGGTGCAAGGCGAAGGTCCCTAAGATACTCGATGAGCGTTGCCTGACTATAGGGACGACACCATTCGAGCATGGCGTGTCGTCCATCCGCTATGTCTTCGCGGGCCCGGAGCCGCTCGAACGCTGCCATTTCCGATGAACGTCCAATGTTGCGTGCTATGCATTCGCAAGTGTTTTCGCCACGCAACAAGGTCCCGTCCACATCGAACGCCATTAATCCGGGGGCGGTCATGGTCTGTCCTCTCTGAAGGTCGCGGGTCAGCGGCAAGTTCTCCGGGGCCGGCAGATTGTCGCTTCAGGCGACCTTTCGCATCAGGCCCGTCAGGCCGGCGAAGAGGTCGACGGAGTGGAGGCGGGCGTCGATACTGTGGATCGGCATGGAGACGATCAGTTCGTCGGCGCCGGTTTCGTTCAGGAAAACCGTCAGTTGCGACTCGATGGTTTCCGGCGCGCCGACAGCGGCGAAGCGCAGCGTGTGTTCCACATTGTGGCGTTCCAGATCGGTCCACAGACCGTCCATGCTTTTCACCGGCCTTGGGAATTCGGTGCGCACGTTGCGGCGCAGGTTGATGAACTGCTGCCTGGAACTGGTGAAGAGGTATTGTGCCTCCTCGTCCGTATCGGCGGCGACGCCCATGACGCCGACCATGACATAGGGCTTTTCCAGTGCGCCCGACGGCTGGAAGCGTTCGCGGTAGATGGCGATGGCATCCATCAGGTAGTCCGGGGCGAAATGCGAGGCAAACGCATAGGGCACGCCGAGCGCTGCCGCCAGATGGGCGCTGTAGAGGCTCGATCCCAGCACCCAGATCGGTACATGGCTGCCCTTGCCGGGCACGGCGAGAATGCGCTGGTCGTCGCGCGGTTCGCCGAAATAATGCATCAGTTCCACGATGTCGTTCGGAAAGTTTTCCGCGCCCGCTTCGAGATTGCGGCGCAGTGCGCGGGCCGTGCCCATGTCGGTGCCGGGTGCACGGCCAACGCCCAGATCGACCCGACCCGGGAAGAGGGCGGCCAGCGTGCCGAACTGTTCGGCGATGACGAGCGGCGAATGGTTCGGCAGCATGATCCCGCCCGAACCGATGCGGATACGCTTCGTGGCCTGCCCGGCATGGGCAATGACGATCGATGTCGCCGCGGAGGCAATGCCCGGCATGCCATGGTGTTCGGCCAGCCAGAACCGGTTATAGCCCTGTTCCTCGGCCCGCATGGCCATGCGCCGGGTGTTTTCCAGCGCGTCGCTGACGGTGTCGCCAGCGCCGATGGGCGAGAGATCGAGGATGGAGAAGGGGATCATGAGCGTCGTCCTGGTTTGTCAGGCCGTTAACATGGGGACGGGACTTCGGGATTTCGAGCCATAGGCCGGCAAAAGCCTGTTGTTCGCCATCACACACCCTGCTCGTCGAGGACGCGATCAAGCAATGGCAGGTCGGCATGCCAGGTGGTTTCATCGGGATTGCCGTTGGCCAGAACGGCGGTCACCGGATCGGCAGGGTTGACGATGAACGAATAGTCCAGTCCGAGAAGCTGGCCGATGCGGATGAAGCACATATTGACGTAATTGCCCTGGGCCAGTTCAATGACACGAGCCGGTGCGCGGGCCACGTCGCAATAGATGAGATTGGTCAGACCCGCGCCATGGGGGGCGACGATTACCTCTGCATCGCGGAAAGCCGCCATCTGGTCGGCCAGGCGCAGGTCCGACAGTTGCAGGATCTCGAAGCCGCGCGCCAGCAGGCGCTGCTCGACGGCATCTTCGTTCATCAGCCGCCGTTTGGCGCTATCCTTGCGGGTAATGTAGAGCTTGCGGCCGAAGGTGCGGCTGGGTGCGATGCGGCCGAGCGGTTCGCGCAGCAGCCGCACGATCTGCGGGTGAGGGAAATGGGTGAAGCCATCACCCAGAAGGTTGCAGCAGTGGCCGCCGGTGATGATCGCCATCTGCTGGGGAGCAATCTCCATCACGTCCATTTCGACGCCATGAAGCTGCAGCATTTCAAGCATGGTCGGCGTCAGCCCCGCCGTTGCAATGGCGCCGCCGGAAGGTTTGATCGCGATCCTGTAGAGCAGGATGGCGGCCATGCACTGCGTGGTCCAGTGAAAGTAATTATGCGCGAAGATGTTGCTGGCAACCAGCATGCTCTTGCCGGCGTCCTCCATCGTCCGCGTCTGGGTCACGCCCGCAAAGAAGTCCTTCAGGGGGAGATGATCCGCAAGAAGGACCGTTTCCTTGAGGAGGCCGCTCCGGGCCGAAATCACATTGAAGGCATGTCCGTTGACGATCAGATCGTCAGGGCCGCTGAAGGAGACGCCCGGTGCCTCAAAGCCATTGCTGACATTGGCGATCAGGACGCTGAAGTCCTGTTCCGGCGGCAGTGCCTGCGAAAAGAACAGGTTCGGCGGCCGGACGCCAACAGGCATGGGAGCGAGGACCTTCATGAATTCTCCTGCCGTCGGGCTGCGGCTCATTCGTCAGTCGACCGCTACGACAGTAAACTTGTCTCGGCCTTGCCCGGTGTGTCCGGGCGAAGCCCCCCGTCTCAGCCGGCCCGCCGGAAAGCCGATGGCGCGGCGTCCGCGTCCGTCAGCGTGAAATGGCCGATGCGGTGATCCATCTCGCCGGCTTCACCAGCCAGGCGGTGAATGGCCCGTGTCGTTTCGCTGACCATGGCCGCGTTTTCCTGCGTCACCTGATCGAGATCGGCGATCGAATGGCTGATCTCGCCGACCATGGTCGCTTCCTCGCGGGTGGAGGCCATGATCGATGCAATCTCGGCATTGATGTTTTCCACATGGGAACCGATCTCGGTCAGAGCCTTGCCGGCCTTTTCCACCAGTGCAACGCCGTGGGTCACGTCCTGCGTCGATTTCTTGAGAAGTGTCGTGATCTCGCGGGCAGCCGTCGATGAGCGCTGCGCGAGTTCCCGCACTTCCTGCGCCACCACCGCAAAGCCCTTGCCAGCCTCGCCGGCACGGGCGGCCTCGACGCCGGCATTCAGCGCCAGAAGATTGGTCTGGAAGGCAATTTCCTCGATGACGTGGATGATGGTGTTGATCTGCGCGGACGAGGACTGAATGGCCTCGATGGCGCTGATGGTCTGGGCCATGACCTCGCCGGATTGCTGTGTGCCGGCCTGGGCGGTGGCGGCGATACGGCCGGCCTGTTCGGCCTTGGCGATCTGTTCGGCAATGGCGCGGTTGATGGTTTCGATGGAGCTGACCGTCTGGGTGATGGCAGCGGCCTGGCGGCTGGTGCGGTCCGCCAGCCGGTCGGCATCCTCGCGCATTCGCTCCGAACCCTCGCGCACCGTGCCGGAATTGCCGCCGATGGCCGTCATTGTATCGTTAAGGCGGGCGATGGCGCGATTGAAGTTGAGACGCAGCGCCTCCGTCTCCGCCGGGAAGGGGGCGCGGATTTCGTAGGAAAGGTTGCCTTCTGCCAGTTCGCCGAGGCCGCGGTCGAGTTCATGCACCACGGCCTGAAGGCTCCGGGCTTCGGCGTCGCGTTCGGCCAGACGCTCACGGCGTTCGGCAGCGGCGCGGGCCTCGTTTTCGGCATTGGCTGTTTCCATGCGACGCTGCTGCACCAGTGCCTGCCGGAAGCTTTCCAGCGCGCGGGCCATGACGCCGGTTTCATCCTTGCGGGTCTGGTCGCTGATGTCGCGATCCAGATTGCCCTTGGCCACCTCGCCGGTGGCGTTGGCGAGACGGGCAAGCGGCGACAGCATGCGGTTCATGCTGACGAGCGTGGCGATGGCGCTGGCAGCCAGAACAGCAAGGCCGGCGATGAGAAGCACGGTGGCGATCTGGCGCGTACCGGCCTCGATCTCGCTGAGGAGCAGGCTTTCGGAAATTGTCGCGCGCTGGCCTTCGAAGGCGACGGTGCGAAGGTAGCTGCGTTGCATTTCAGTGCCGCGCGCGGAATCCACGTCCGCGATATCCAGACCGGAGGCATCCGGCACCTTGGTCAGCATCTGGGGCTCGCTCGTGCCGAGCATGGCGAAGCGGCCAGTACCATCGCGACCGAAAATCTGGCCTGCGCCATTAATCAGCGTCGACTCCAGGCTGGAACCCGAAGCATGTCCCTTTTCAAGAATGGAGAGCACGGCACTGTTGCGGACGTGGAAGAGCATGATCGCCTTCAGGGCGCCGAGCCGAACGACCGGGACGGCGAAGGTCAGTGCGGCTTCCGGATTACCGGCTTCCGTCATCAGGCCGGAGAAGCTGGCCGCTGCCTCGCTGTCTTCGGTCAGCGTTGCGGCGCTCGTCCTGGCGCGCTCGAAAGCGGCGGCAAGACTGCCGCTTGCCCATGGTGATGCCGTGAGGTTTTCCGCAAAAGCCTGATCCTTGCGGTAGGAATAGAAGACCGTGCCATCCGGTGACGCAATCAGCAGGTCATCGAACGGGGTTTCCTGGAGGTAGCGTGCGACGTCGGCCTGAACCGTCTCATGCGTGGAATAATAGAAGCCGCTCGGCCCTTCCGGTTTCAGCAGCTTTTCCCTGTCCTTCATCGGATTGCCGGTGACGAAAACCTGCCGCAGTTCCGCACGGGCGTCGCCCGATGACTTCTGAAGCGTGTTCCAGCCACTGCGCAATCCGGTCGCAGCGCTTTGAAGCGTTTCCATGCGGGCGATCGAACCGGCCTGCTGCGCCATCAGCGCCATCTGCTCCTTCAGCATGTCGCCCCGGAAGATCAACACCTGGCGCATGTTCGCCGAGGCCTGCTCCTGCAGGACGCTGCGGCTGGAGAGATAGGCGAGGACATTGAGGGCGGCGACCGAAAAGAGACTGAGGAACAGAAAGATTGCAGTAACCTTGAAGGCAAGCGAATGGCGGTTCATGGCGCGATGGCTTCCAGTTATAGCGGGCGTTTAAGACAAGGCGTGCGTGTGGGCCCGCCCGAAGGTTCATCTCCCGGTTTGTTAGAGAACGCTTATGATCTTAATTGCCGGTAAAGAGCGAATGACAAAAACCAATGGGCTGTTTTTGTTTTGTTCACATTTCGGTGGCACCCATGAAGGCACACAGCTAGGGTGAAACATGCAGGAAACGATTCGCATCATCGGTATCGATCCGGGGCTTCGGCGGACCGGTTGGGGCGTCATCGAGACGCTGGGAAACAGCCTGCGCTTCATTGCGTCGGGCACCGTCACGTCGGATGGCGACATGGATCTGGCCTCGCGCCTGTGCCAGCTTCATGACGGTCTGGCGGATGTGGTTCACCAGTACCGACCCGATGAGGCGGCAGTGGAACAGACCTTCGTCAACAAGGATGCGGTGGCGACGCTGAAACTCGGCCAGGCGCGCGGCATTGCCATGCTGGTGCCGGCCCGTGCCGGTCTGCCGGTGGCGGAATATGCACCGAATGCGGTCAAGAAGGCAGTGATCGGCGTCGGTCACGGTGACAAGCAGCAGATCCAGATGATGCTGAAGATCCTGATGCCGAAGGCGACCTTTACCGGCGCGGATGCGGCGGATGCGCTGGCGTTGGCCATCTGCCATGCCCATAATCGTGGCGGCACCCGCATGCGCATGGCAAAACTCGCGGGTTAGGGAACAGCGGCATGATCGGCAAGCTCAAGGGAACCATCGACGAGATCGGCGAGGATTATGCGCTGATCGACGTACACGGCGTCTGCTATGTCGCCTATTGCTCGTCGCGCACGCTGGGCAAGCTCGGCAGTCCGGGTGAGGCGGCGGTGCTGTTCATCGAAACCTATGTGCGCGAGGACCAGTTGAAGCTGTTCGGCTTCCTCTCGGCGCTGGAACGGGAATGGTTCAACATTCTGCAAAGCGTGCAGGGTGTCGGCGCCAAGGTGGCGCTGGCCATTCTCTCGACGCTGACGCCCCCGGAACTCGCCAATGCCATCGCGCTGCAGGACAAGACCTCCGTCTCGCGCGCACCGGGCGTCGGTCCGAAGGTTGCGACGCGCATCGTGACTGAACTGAAGAACAAGGCGCCCGCCTTTGCCGGTGAGGCCTCTGCCAATATCGGGCTCAAGCAGGAGATCGGCGAAGGCGTTGCCTCCGCGCCGGTGGCTGACGCGGTTTCGGCGCTCACCAACCTCGGCTATTCGCGGGATCAGGCGGCCAATGCGGTTGCGGCGGCGCTGAAGAACGGTGGTGAGGGGGCCGACAGCGCCAAGCTCATCCGCCTCGGTCTCAAGGAACTTTCGCGTCCGTAAAAAGCCGTTATCCGCTGGCAAAGGCCGGGAAACGATTTAGAACGGTCATCGTGTTTCGATTTCGATACCGGGTGTTTGCCGAATGGCAACACCCAGACTGCTGAGGGTTCATGAGCGAGGAAAGCCGGCTGATTTCTTCGGAAAAACGCGGTGAGGATATCGATGCGGCGATGCGCCCGCAGTCACTGGACGAGTTTACCGGCCAGGCGGAAGCGCGCGCCAACCTGAAAGTCTTCATCGAGGCGGCCAAGGGGCGTGGCGAAGCGCTGGACCATGTGCTGTTCGTCGGTCCGCCGGGCCTTGGCAAGACGACGCTGGCGCAGATCATGGCCAAGGAACTCGGCGTCAACTTCCGCTCGACCTCCGGCCCGGTCATCGCCAAGGCGGGCGATCTCGCCGCGCTGCTTACCAATCTCGAAGAACGCGACGTGCTGTTCATCGATGAAATCCATCGCCTCAATCCGGCCGTGGAGGAAATCCTCTATCCGGCGATGGAGGATTACCAGCTCGATCTCATCATTGGCGAGGGGCCGGCGGCGCGCTCGGTGAAGATCGATCTCGCCAGGTTCACGCTGGTGGCGGCCACCACGCGTCTCGGGCTGCTGACGACGCCGTTGCGCGACCGTTTCGGCATTCCGGTGCGCCTGAGCTTCTATACCGTCGAGGAACTGGAAGGCATCGTGCGGCGCGGGGCGCGGCTGATGGGCCTGCCGATGACGGAGGAGGGGGCCCGCGAAGTCGCCCGCCGTTCGCGTGGCACGCCGCGCATCGCCGGCCGCCTGCTGCGGCGGGTGCGTGACTTTGCCGAGGTGGCGAAGGCCGAGGCGGTGACGCGGCAGATCGCCGACGAGGCGCTCAACCGCCTGCATGTCGACGCCATGGGTCTCGACCAGCTCGACCGGCGTTACCTCACCATGATCGCCATGAATTTCGGCGGCGGGCCTGTGGGCATCGAGACGATTGCGGCGGGGCTTTCGGAACCGCGCGACGCCATCGAGGATATTATCGAACCCTACATGATCCAGCAGGGTTTCATCCAGCGCACGCCGCGCGGGCGGGTGCTGACCGCCAATGCCTGGAAGCATCTCGGTCTTGCCGCTCCGAAGGAACTGGAGGCCGCGCAGTTCCGTCTTTCTCTGGACGATGAGGAATGATCGGTCGTCGCGCCTTCATGAAGGCGTTGGGATTCGGGGCCACGGGCATGCTGGCACTCGGCTCCTACGCCGTCGGCGTCGAACCACTGATGCGGCTGAACACGACCCGCTACCGGCTGAAGCCCAGAAACTGGCCTGAAGGCTTCCGGCTGAAGCTCGTCGTGCTTGCCGATATCCATGCCTGCGAACCATGGATGCCGCCGGCGCGTGTGGCGCGGCTTTGCGAATATGCCAACAGCCTTGGTGGCGATATGATCCTGCTGCTTGGCGACTATCTCTCGCACATGACGCTGGTGACGGATCATCTTCCGGCCGATGTGGTTGCCGGTGCGCTCGCGGGGCTGAAGGCGCCGCTCGGTATCCATGCGGTGTGCGGCAATCACGACTGGTGGCAGGACAAGAAGGCGCAGCGGTATCATCTCAAGGAAACGGCGATGCACCGGGAGCTGAGGAAAGTTGGCTTTTCCGCCCTCTCCAATCAATCGATCCGCATCGATGCCGGCGGGCAGGGGCTCTGGATTGCGGGCGTCGAAGACCAGCTTGCCTATTTAGACGATGACGGCATTACCGGGCTCGATGATCTGTCGAAAACGCTCGACCAGGTCACCGATGACGCACCGGTCATCGTTCTTGCCCATGAACCGGATATCTTCCCGGTGGTTCCCGACCGGGTGTCACTGACGCTGTCCGGCCATACGCATGGCGGGCAGGTCAATCTTTTCGGCTGGCGTCCAATCGTGCCATCCGAATACGGGGCGCGTTATGTCTATGGTCATGTGGTGGAGGAAGGGCGCGATCTCATCATTTCCGGAGGTCTTGGCTGTTCCGGCCTGCCGGCGCGCTTCCTGCAGCCGCCGGAAGTCGTCGTGATCGAACTGGGGTAAGGGAATGGCCGGTCGAAAGCTCATCCGCATCAAACAGAAAAAGGAAGGCCGCGTCTTCCAGATGCGCGTTGCCGGCCTTGCCTTTCGCGAAGGCCACCTGCTGGTCCACCGCGCCACGCATGAAACGTTCTGGACCATTCCGGGCGGTCGTGCGGAGATCGGCGAAACGTCGGAGCAGACGCTGGTGCGCGAAATGGACGAGGAACTGGGCGTAACCGCCACCGTCAATCGACTGCTGTGGTCCGTCGAGAACTTCTTTCATTATGAAGGCGCGGATTTCCACGAATACGGGCTCTATTACCTGATGGAGATCCCGGACAGCTTTCCCTTTCACCCCTCCGCCATCGTCCATCGCAACACAGACGGCAAGAGCGAGCTGGAATTCAGATGGGTCGAGGCGACCAAATCAGCGCTGACGGCACTCGACCTGCCGCCCTATTTCCTGGCCGAGCAGATCGAGGATCTGCCGGAAAGTCCGCGCCATCTTGTGTGGCATGACGGCGATCTGGACATTGTCGCGGCGGGCAAGACATGACGTCGCCCCCCCCCCCCCCGCCGTGCGGGGCGAGGAAAAATTGAGACACCGGAGTTCACCATGACCCATCACCACATTCCGCTTTCCGGCGAAATCGATGCCGAGGGCCGGCATCATCTGACGCAGCGTGTCTATTACGAGGACACGGATTTTTCCGGTCGCGTCTATCATGCGCGTTACCTGCATTTCCTTGAGCGCGGCCGCACCGACTATCTGCGTTGCCTCGGTGTCGCGCAGGGCGAGCTTGCGGGTGACGAGGCGGGGCTGGTCTTCGTGGTCGGGCGCATGGAAATCGACTTCAAGGCGCCGGCCCTGATGGACGACGTACTGACGGTGCTGACGAAGACGGAGGAGGCCGCCGGCGCGCGCATGGTCATCGCGCAGGAGATCCGGGTCGGCGACAGGCTGATCGTTTCCGCGCGGGTGCAGGTGGCGGCCATCAGCAAGGCCGGACGTCCGCGCCGTTTGCCGCCGGAGCTGGCGGCCCGGCTTCTCGGTGTTTGAAGTGCGTGCCGCGATGCAAAAAGAACACGCTTCGTAACTATGTTTTAACCATAATAATGTCCTAATCACCGTGACATGGAATGTGCGTCGAACGCCTTCCTTTGACCAAAATTAAAAGCAAGAAGGCGAGGACGGGCCCTAGGCCGACACCACGGCTTCACGCAGCAACGCTCTTTGGATCGCCCGGTCTCGCGCCGGGCGTTTGGATTCGGGGATATATTCGATGGAACAGGTAGAACTGGCAGCCGCGGCAACAGATGTAAGCCTATGGGCTCTGTTCATGCAGGCAGGCTTCATCGTCAAGCTGGTCATGCTCGGCTTGCTGGGGGCTTCCGTCTGGACCTGGGCGCTGGTCATCGACAAGGCGGTGACCTTCCGCAAGGCACAGCGCCAATACGATCATTTCGAGCAGGTCTTCTGGTCGGGCCAGTCCCTCGAAGAGCTTTACCGCACGCTGGCCGAGCGGCAGAACACCGGCTTGGCCGCGATCTTCGTTGCTGCCATGCGCGAGTGGAAGAAGAGTTTCGAGCGCGGTGCGCGCTCGCCCATCGGCCTCCAGATGCGTATCGACCGGGCCATGGACGTGACCATGGCTCGCGAAAGTGAAACGCTGGAAGCGCGGCTTTCCTCGCTTGCCACCATCGGTTCGGCTGGCCCCTTCGTCGGGCTGTTCGGTACGGTGGTCGGTATCATGACCTCGTTCCAGGCCATTGCCGGCTCGAAGTCCACCAACCTTGCGGTTGTTGCGCCTGGTATCGCCGAAGCGCTTCTCGCCACGGCCATCGGCCTCGTGGCCGCTATTCCGGCGGTTATCGCCTACAACAAGTTTTCCGGCGATGCCGGCAAGCTCAACGCGCGCATGGAAGGCTTTGCGGACGAATTCTCCGCCATTCTTTCGCGCCAGATCGATGAGAAGCTTCAGCCTCGCCCGCAGGCGGCGCAGTAACGGCTTTTCAAGCGAACGAGCGGAGACCTGAACGATGGGCATGGCTGTAGGCGGTAACAATTCGGGCGGCGGCGGGCGTCGCCGGCGCGGTGGTGGTCGCAAGGCTGCGATCAGCGAAATCAACGTGACGCCGCTCGTCGACGTCATGCTCGTGCTGCTCATCATCTTCATGGTGGCCGCACCGATGATGACCGTCGGCGTGCCGATCGACCTGCCGGAAACCTCGGCCAAGGCGATGAATTCCGATACGCAGCCGATTACCATTTCGGTCAATCCGGCGGGCGAGATCTTCCTGCAGGAAACGCCGATTGCTCTTGAGGAAGTCGTTCCCAAGCTCGAGGCCATTGCCACCACCGGCTATAACGAACGCATCTATGTGCGCGGCGATACCAATGCCGGCTATGGCGTCGTCATGAAGGTCATGGCCAATATTTCCGCCGCCGGCTTCAAGAATATCGGGCTGGTCACGCTTCAGGAAAAGGGCAAGTGATCCTATCGCCATGAAGGGCAGTCTTCTTACATCCGTTGCAGTGCACGTTCTGCTTCTGGCCTTGGCGATGACCACGCTGAGCGCGCCGGAGAAGTTCGACGTGGCCGACGTGGAAGCGCTGCCGGTCGATATCGTGCCCATCTCGGAAATCACCCAGATCCAGCAGGGCGACAAGACCGCCCCCAAGGCCGAAAAGGCCGCGCCTGTTCCGACGAAGAATCCGAAGCATGTCGAAAACGCCGAGAACATGGGCGAGAACGATGTCGACCTGAAAACGCCGCCGACGCCGCAGACCCGGCCGAAGGACCAGGAAGTCGCTGCCGCGCCGACGCCGACGGAAAAGCCCGCGCCGATCCAGGATTCGAAGCCGACCGAATCCAAGGACATCGTGAAGGAAGATACCGCGCCGCCGGTTCCGAATGTGAAGCCGGAGCCGAAGCCGCCGGAACCAAAGCCGCCGACGCCCGAGCCTAAGCCTCCGGAGCCGAAACCGCCGGAACCCAAGCCGGAGCCCAAGCCACCCGAGCCCAAACCGCCGGAACCCAAGGCCGATACGAAACCTGCCGAGCCGCCGCAATCGGAAACGGGTGAAATTCCCGTGCCGCAGAATGTGCCGACGCCGCAGCTCAGGCCGAAGCCGCCGGAAACCAAGGTGGCCGACGCCAAGCCGACGGATTCCAAGGCAACGGATCAGGCGAGCGCCTCCAAGGATGCCAAGGCCGACGCGAAGAAGCAGGAAGCGGCGAAATCCGCATCCAGCAAGCAGAGTGATTTCAATGCCGACGAAGTCGCCGCACTTCTGAACAAGACGGATGCCAAGGGTGGCGGCGCCAAGCGCTCCGCCGACAAGGCGGCCTTCGGTGGGAAGAAGACGACGGGTGGCTCGACCCTTTCGCAGAGCGAGATGGATGCGTTGCGTGGCCAGATCCAGAAGAACTGGTCGGTCATATCAGGCATCGAGGGCGCCGAAGGCGTCATCATCAAGGTGACGATGAAGCTCGACCAGAATGGCGAGATCATCGGCCAGCCGGAAGTGGAAGCCTCCGGCGGATCGGATTCGGCGCGGCGCACGTTGCAGTCGAGCGCGTTGCGCGCTGTGCGCCGTTCGGCGCCCTTCAAGGGCCTGCCGCCAGACAAATATGATGCGTGGAGCGAAGTCGTCGTGAACTTCGACCCGAGTGAATTGCTTTGAAAGGCTTTGAAACCATGATGAAACGAACGTTCATCCGCCTCATGATCGCGTTCGCCGGCATGGCCGTTGTGTTCGCGAGCCCGGCTCAGGCCAGGGTGGAGATCAACATCAACAAGGGCAATGTCGAGCCTTTGCCGATTGCCATCACCGACTTCCAGGCAGCCGATGCGCTTGGGACGCAGGTGACGGACGTGATTGCCGCCGACCTCAAGCGTTCGGGCCTCTTCGCGCCGATCAGCAAGTCGGCCTTCATCGAGAAGATTGCCAATCCGGATCAGACGCCGCGCTTCGAGGACTGGAAGGTCATCAATGCGCAGGCGCTGGTCACCGGTCGCGTCGTGCGCGAGGGCGGTCGTCTCAAGGCGGAGTTCCGCCTGTGGGATACCTTCTCCGGCCAGCAGATGGCCGGCCAGCAGTTCTACACGCAGCCGGAGAACTGGCGCCGCGTGGCCCATATCATCGCCGATGCGATCTATAAGCAGATCACCGGTGAGGATGGCTATTTCGATACGCGTGTCGTGTTCGTTTCCGAAAGCGGGCCGAAGAACGACCGCAAGCGCCAGCTTGCCATCATGGATCAGGACGGCTTCAACCTGCGCGTTCTGACCAATTCCAAGGACATCGTGCTGACGCCGCGCTTCTCGCCGAACCAGCAGGAAGTGACCTATATGTCCTTCGAGGGCGGCCAGCCGCGCGTCTATCTGCTCCAGCTTGAGACCGGCCGTCGCGAAGTCGTGGGCAACTTCCCCGGCATGACGTTCTCGCCGCGCTTCTCGCCGGACGGGCAGCGCGTCATCATGTCGCTGCAGCAGGACGGCAACTCCAACATCTATACGATGGACCTGCGTTCGCGCACCACAACGCGCCTGACCAATACCGGCGCCATCGACACGTCGCCCTCCTATGCGCCGGACGGTCGCCGGATCGTCTTCGAAAGCGACCGCGGTGGACGCCAGCAGCTCTATGTCATGAACTCCGACGGTTCGGGCCAGAACCGCATTTCCTTCGGCGATGGTTCCTATTCCACGCCGGTGTGGTCGCCGCGTGGCGATCTGATCGCCTTTACCAAGCAGTCGGGTGGCAAGTTCTCGATCGGCGTGATGAAGCCGGACGGTTCGGGCGAGCGTATCCTGACGACGGGCTTTCACAATGAAGGCCCCACCTGGGCGCCCAACGGCCGCGTGCTGATGTTCTTCCGGGACAATGCGGGTTCGGGCGGTTCGCAGCTCTACTCGATCGACCTGACGGGCTATAACGAACAGCGCGTTCCGACGCCGGCCTTTGCATCCGACCCGGCCTGGTCGCCGCTGCTGGAGTAATTTGGGCAGTATCGCCACTTTCCTGCCGCAAAGTCCTGTGAGGGAACTCTCCAGTTTTCAGTAAATCGTTCCGCAACCTGCGATTCTTCGCCTTGCGGAACGACTTTCATAAAGCGTTAACCATAATCATTGGGTGTCGATTAACCGAGAGGGGTTAAGGTTCGGCAACCTTAATGAAATTCGCAAGGAGACCGGCGATGAGCCGCACCAACACCATGGCCGCTGGCCGTATGCAGACTCTCGCGCGTAACCCGGTTGTCGTCGCTCTCGCGATGACCCTCGCTCTGGCAGGTTGCGCGTCCAAGAAGAACCTTCCGAACAATGCCGGCGAGCTTGGCCTCGGTGGCGCAGGTGCCGCGACGCCCGGTTCGACGCAGGACTTCACCGTCAATGTCGGCGACCGCATCTTCTTCGACACCGACTCCACCTCGATCCGCGCCGACGCCCAGCAGACGCTAGCTCGCCAGGCCCAGTGGCTGAAGCAGTATCCGAACTACGCTATCACGGTCGAAGGCCATGCCGACGAACGCGGCACGCGCGAATACAACCTGGCTCTCGGTGCCCGCCGTGCTTCCGCGACCCGCGATTACCTCGCTTCGCTCGGCATTCCGGCTTCCAAGATCAAGACGATCTCCTACGGCAAGGAACGTCCGGTCGCCGTTTGCGACGACATTTCCTGCTGGTCGCAGAACCGTCGCGCCGTCACGGTGCTCGGCGGCCGCTGATCGGCCCCAATGCCATGAAACGACAAAAAGGGCGGCCCGCAGGGACCGCCCTTTTTCTTTTCCATGTTTTCGCCGAACTTGCCTGCTTTCTGAGGCGTTGGAAAATGTCAACATTCATGCCATTGAAGGCAAGGGTCCGGTTTGCCGGATTGTCGTTTCAACGTTTTGAGGACGTATCAGATGAGGAAACTTGTCGTGGCGGGGATGCTGGGGCTCGCCGCCTTCACCGGGTGGCAGGGCACGGCGTTTTCCCAACCGCTTTTCAGGGCATTCAGTGCACCGGCTCCGGTGCAGGAGGAGCAGCCGATCATTCTGGCGCAGGCCAATGAGGCCGCGCGTATCCAGCAGCTTCAGGAAGAGATCCGCCAGCTCAATGGCCGGGTCGAGGAAATGAGCTTCCAGATTCTGCAGATGCAGGAACAGATCCGCAAGGCGCAGGAAGACAACGAGTTCCGTTTCCAGGATCTGGAAAAGGGCGGTGCTGCTGCGCCGAAGAAAAAGAGCGAAGCGCCGGCCGATTCGACCGCCTCGCCCACGATCGCCACTGCGTCGCCCTCCTCCGGGACGGGCGCACCGGCGGGCGGCGACGATATCGCCAGTATCATCACCTCGGAAGGTCCGGCGGAGGGCGGGGCCTCTTCCGCCACCGCCGCACCGCCGACCACGCTCGGTTCGGTCAAACTCGATGCGAACGGCAACCCCGTGGGTTCCACCATGTCTGCGCCCGGCGCGAATGCTTCGTCCCTTCCCGGCGTGGCGACGGCTGCGCCGTCGAAAAAGGCCGCCCAGGGTAGCGACGAGGATCTGTACAAGGCTGCCTACGGCCATGTCCTGGCTGGAGATTATCCCGTGGCCGAGAAGGAATTCGCGCAATACGCCTCTTCCTATCCCAAAGGCGCGAAGATTGCCGACGCCACCTTCTGGCTGGGCGAGGCGCAATACTCGCAGGGCAAGTACAGCGATGCGGCCAAGACATTTCTGAACGGCCATCAGGCCTATGGAAAATCGCCGCGCGCGCCGGAAATGCTGCTCAAGCTCGGCATGTCGTTGGCCGCGCTCGATAATCCCGATGTCGCCTGCAAGACGCTGCGCGAAGTGCCGACCCGCTATCCCAACGCTCCCAAGGCCGTGCTGAGCAAGGCGGCCAGCGAACAGAAACGGCTCGCCTGCTGACGGTGAGCCCTCCGGTTCCCGCGACTTCGGCCTGCGAAGCCGCCGCACGGCACTTTCTGGCGCGGCTTGAGCGTCCGTCGCGCCTTCTGGTCGCGATTTCCGGCGGCAGCGATTCGACCGGGCTTCTGATGGCGCTCCACCGGGCCGCCGATGCCCGGCACCGGCTGTTTGCCGTCACCGTCGATCATGCCCTGCGCCCGGAAGCCGCCAGCGAGGCGGCGGCTGTGGCAGGCCTTTGCGCGCGTCACGGCATAGCGCATCTGACATTGCGCTGGGACGGGGAAAAGCCTCAGACCGGACTTTCGGCGGCGGCGCGCGGGGCGCGCTATCGGCTTCTGAAACAGGCGGCTGTGCACTTTTCCGCCGATCTCGTACTGACTGCCCACACGGCTGACGATCAGGACGAGACCGTTGCGATGCGCGCCATGCGTGGCGGCGGTGCGGATGATCGGGGAATGGCAGGCATGGCGGCGGCGGTGCTCTACGACGGTGCGGTTTGGATCGCCCGGCCCTTCCTTGGGCTTCGGCGCGAGGAAATCCGGGATGCGCTGACCGCTTGGGGCGTCGGCTGGATCGATGATCCCTCCAATGTCGATCCGCATTACGAGCGGGTGCGCATGCGCAATGCGTTGGCCGCCGGCACAGTGGATGTGCCCGATGCGGCTCACGCGGCGCAAGGCCGCCTTGAGCGGGCGGTTGCCGCGGCCGGTTTTATCGACGCGCATGTCGGGCTCCATGCTGGCGTTCTGGCGCATATCGCTCCATCGGGGCTTTCAATCGATCCTGCCATCCTGCGCTTTGCCCTTTCAGGGCTGATCGCCGCATTGGGCGGGCGCGAAAACGGCCCATCCTCGCAAGCGATGGACCGGTTGGTCGCGATGATCGGGCGAGGGGTGCCCGACCGGATGACGCTTGGCCGGGTGTTTGCGGCGCTGCGCCGTGACGGGCTCTATCTGGTGCGGGAACGGCGCGACCTGCCGGTGCTGATCATTCCGGCTGGCGGGGAAGGGGTGTGGGACGGGCGGTTCGACCTGCGCAATCGACTGGATGGGCCGGTGACCGTGGCTGCTGCCGGAGAGGTCGAGGTTACGGCGCTTGCCGCCCGTTTGTCTGGCCTGCCGGCCTCTCTGGTTGCGCGTGCCGCACATGTTCTGCCCTGTGTTGTGGTGCCGGATGACGACCGGTTCGTTGATATACGGCCACGTATTGCGCCTTACGATCTGTTCCTGCCGCTTTTCGATTTGCCGTTTGCCAGTTCGCTGGCCCGGCTCTTTGGTCGCCAAGTATTTACCGCACCTGCAGTTAGTCTCTGAAGCGTGATGGGAAAAAGCATGAAAAACGTGTCCTCGCCTTGGCAAGCGCGGGGGCGGGCCCTATGTTAGAGTTCAAAATTGGGCGTTATACATGCGCCAGATGCATTCGCGGGGAGTTCAATGAACCCAAATTTTCGCAACCTCGCTCTTTGGGCCATCATTGCCCTGTTGCTGATTGCGCTGTTCAGCATGTTCCAGACCACGCCGACGCAGACCAGCGGCAGGGAAATTCCCTATTCGCAGTTTCTGCGTGAAGTGGATTCCGGCCGCGTGCGCGATGTGACGGTGACCGGCAACCGCGTGTTCGGCAGCTATCTGGAAAACGGCACGGCCTTCCAGTCCTATGCGCCGGTCATCGACGACAGCCTGATGGAGAAGCTTCAGGCCAAGAACGTCACGATCATGGCCCGCCCGGAAACGGACGGGTCTTCCGGTTTTCTGAACTGGCTCGGCACGCTGCTGCCGATGCTGCTTATCCTCGGCGTCTGGCTGTTCTTCATGCGGCAGATGCAGGGCGGTTCGCGCGGCGCGATGGGCTTCGGCAAGTCCAAGGCCAAGCTCCTGACCGAAGCGCATGGGCGCATCACCTTCGATGACGTCGCCGGTGTGGACGAAGCCAAGCAGGACCTTGAGGAAATCGTTGAATTCCTGCGTGATCCGCAGAAGTTCCAGCGGCTTGGCGGCAAGATCCCGCGCGGTGTGCTGCTCGTCGGCCCGCCCGGCACGGGCAAGACGCTGCTCGCCCGCTCGGTGGCCGGCGAAGCCAACGTGCCCTTCTTCACCATTTCGGGTTCCGATTTCGTGGAAATGTTCGTCGGCGTTGGCGCAAGCCGCGTCCGCGATATGTTCGAACAGGCCAAGAAGAACGCCCCCTGCATCATCTTCATCGATGAAATCGATGCCGTCGGTCGTCATCGCGGCGCCGGTCTCGGCGGCGGCAATGACGAACGCGAACAGACGCTGAATCAGCTTCTGGTCGAGATGGACGGCTTCGAGGCCAATGAGGGCATTATCCTCATTGCCGCGACCAACCGTCCGGACGTGCTCGATCCGGCGCTGATGCGTCCTGGCCGTTTCGACCGTCAGGTCGTCGTGCCGAACCCGGACATCGTCGGCCGCGAGCGCATCCTCAAGGTGCATGTCCGCAACGTGCCGCTGGCGCCGAATGTCGATCTCAAGGTTCTGGCCCGCGGCACGCCCGGTTTCTCCGGTGCCGATCTCATGAACCTCGTCAACGAAGCCGCCCTCATGGCCGCCCGCCGTAACAAGCGCGTCGTGACCATGGCGGAATTCGAGGACGCCAAGGACAAGATCATGATGGGGGCGGAACGCCGCACCTCTGCCATGACGGAAGCGGAAAAGAAGCTGACGGCCTATCACGAAGCCGGTCATGCGATCACTGCGCTCAACGTTCCGGTTGCAGATCCGCTGCACAAGGCCACCATTATCCCGCGCGGCCGTGCGCTCGGCATGGTCATGCAGCTGCCGGAAGGCGACCGCTATTCCATGAGCTACAAGTGGATGGTGTCGCGCCTCGTCATCATGATGGGTGGCCGCGTTGCGGAAGAGCTGACCTTCGGCAAGGAAAACATCACGTCTGGCGCGTCCTCGGATATCGAGCAGGCGACCAAGCTTGCCCGCGCCATGGTCACGCAGTGGGGCTTCTCCGACCTTCTCGGTCAGGTTGCCTATGGCGAAAACCAGCAGGAGGTTTTCCTCGGCCATTCCGTTTCGCAAAGCCGGAATGTCTCGGAATCGACTGCCCAGAAGATCGATACCGAAGTACGCCGCCTCATCGAGGAGGCATACACGGAAGCCCGTCGTATCCTGACCGAGCAGCACGATGCATTCGTGACGCTCGCCGAAGGCCTGCTCGAGTTCGAGACGCTTTCCGGTGAGGAAATCAAGGCGTTGATTCGTGGTGAACGTCCGACCCGCGACAGCGGCGATGACGTACCGCCGTCGCGTGGTTCCGCCGTGCCGAAGACGGGCACGCGCAAGGATACCGGTGGCGAGCCCGAAGGCGGGTTCGAGCCGCAGCCGCACTGATTACCGGCGCTTGCCGTATTTCGAAGGCCCTTCCCGCTCGGCGGGAGGGGCCTTTTTCGTTGCGCTCTCTGAAGTCATCCCTGAACCGACTCTATGAAATTGGTAACTAAGCCAACGGGTTTTAGTGGGTTATTCACCGTTCTTTACTCTTCTCTTGCTCCCTTTCCCTAAACTCTTGTGCAAATGTAGCGCGAGGCGTGGGACATGTGTTTTGCGCTTGAGGGGCGATGCTGGAACAATTGAAAGCGATTTGCGAACAGATCTTGCGTCGGCCGCTGGCTGCGGACGACGATCTTTTTGCTGCTGGCCTGAATGTGAACCGCGCTCTCAATATCGTGCGGCTTTTCTGGCTGGAGAGCGGTGTTGAACTCGACGTTAACACCTTCATCGAGCGGCGAAGCCTGAGCGAGATCGCTTCCATGCTGGCCGAAGGCCGCTCGGGACCGGAAGACAAGGCCATCCTGTTGCAGGCAGGTAAGGGTGCGCCGTTGTTTGCCTATGCCGGCGGTGTCAGTGTGTTTCTCGAGATCCGCGAACTCGTCCAGTCCCTTGACTATTGCGGACCGGTCTACGGTCTTCGTATGACGCCGTTCGAGCGCCCGCCGGGTGACGCTGCGACGGTGGATGACGAGGTGCGCGAGGCTGTGGCGGTCATCAAGTCCATCCAGCCGGAAGGGCCATATCGCCTGCTTGGTTACTCCTTTGGCGGGGTGCTGGCGCTGGAAGTGGCGCGGGCGCTGGAAGCGGCAGGCGATGAAGTTGCCTTTTGCGGCATGATCGATACGCCCCAAAATGACCATGCCTGGCCGTTTCATCTGTGGGCGGATCTGATGATGCGCCGTGGCCTGCGCAAATTGAAGCTCGCATTTAGGAGATTGGTCGTTCCGCGGAGCCATATGGGTGTTGCCGCCTGTGGTGACATCCTGTCGAAGGATGCGTTGCGACGGTTGAGCGAGGCGGGGCGGGGCCGTCACCTTTTCTTCCGTTTCCGCAGCCCGCAGCACCCGAATTACCCATATTTTGCGCCGCAATGGGTTGGAGGGAATACGCCGGTCTATACGCAGCGCGGCCGCGAATTGCTGCGGCTCAAGGGGCTGTTCCGGCCGCGCCCCTATCAGGGACGCGTCACCTTTTTCATCGCGGCACAGGGGTCTCCGGTCGATTGCGATCCGGAAGCGCTGTGGCGGCCCTACCTTTCAAACGCGGAATGGATTCGCATGAAGGGAAACCACCTGAGCATCGTCGTCGGGCGTAATGCACGTCTTCTCGCCGGGGAAATCTCCAGGCGGATTGCCGCGGGCCAGGTCGCGTCATAGTAACGACATGTAATCCGTTTTGACGGTAATTTACGTGCCAGACAGGCCGATTCGTGGCATGGGAGCATGAACGGTCGCAGGCGGCCCGCGCGGCTGCCAAGGCCGCCTGAAAGGACCCTGCCGCATCGACGGCAATGAAACGGAGTTGACATGACACGTCGTTATTTCGGAACGGACGGTATTCGCGGACGGTCCAACACTTTTCCGATGACGCCCGATCTGGCGATGCGCGTGGGCATCGCGGTCGGTACACTGTTCCGGCGCGGCAGCCATCGCAACCGGGTCGTGATCGGCAAGGACACGCGCCTTTCCGGCTACATGCTCGAAAACGCGCTGGTGGCGGGTTTCACCGCCGCCGGGCTTGACGTGTTCCTGCTCGGCCCCATCCCGACACCTGCCGTCGCCATGCTGACGCGCTCGCTGCGCGCCGATATCGGTGTGATGATTTCCGCGTCCCACAATCCCTTTGCCGACAACGGTATCAAGCTGTTCGGCCCCGATGGCTACAAGCTGTCCGATGAACTGGAAACCCAGATCGAGGCGCTTCTTGGTGACGATATCTACAGCCAGCTTGCCCGTCCGGAAGATATCGGCCGCGCCAAGCGCGTCGATGGTGACATCTATCGCTATATCGAGTTCGTGAAACGCACGCTGCCGCGCGACGTGACGCTGTCCGGCCTCAGGATCGCCATCGACTGTGCCAACGGCGCCGCCTACAAGGTTGCACCCACCGCGCTGTGGGAACTGGGCGCCGAGGTCATCACCATCGGCAACACACCGAACGGCACCAACATCAATCTCGATTGCGGCTCCACCAGCCCGCAGGCCCTGCAGGCCAAGGTGCATGAGGTGCGGGCCGATATCGGCATCGCGCTTGATGGCGATGCAGACCGCGTCATCATCGTAGACGAGAAGGGCCAGATCGTCGATGGCGACCAGCTCATGGCGGTGATTGCCGAGACCTGGGCCGATGATGGCACGCTGAAGGGCGGCGGTCTCGTGGCAACCGTCATGTCCAATCTCGGGCTGGAACGCTTCCTCACCGACAAGGGTCTCGGGCTTGCGCGCACCAAGGTGGGCGACCGCTATGTGGTCGAACATATGCGCCAGCATGGTTTCAATGTCGGCGGCGAACAGTCCGGCCATATTGTTCTGTCCGATTTCGGCACGACCGGCGACGGGCTTGTGGCTGCTCTGCAGGTTCTTTCCGCCGTCAAGCGCAGTGGAAAGACCGTGAGCGAAATCTGCAGCCGGTTCGAGCCGGTGCCGCAGCTTTTGCGCAATGTGCGCTTCAGCGGCGGAAAACCGCTGGAAGACAATGCCGTGAAGCAGGCGATCGCGGATGCCGAGGCCGAACTTTCCAAGCGTGGACGTCTCGTCATTCGTCCCTCCGGCACGGAACCGCTCATCCGCGTGATGGCGGAGGGAGATGACCGCAACCAGATCGAGCGCATCGTCAGCGATCTTTGCGGCGTGATCTCCAATGTGAAGACAGCGGCCTGATCTTTCACCGTCTCTGAAGCTGGCTGAGCATCGCAAGGGCACATATGCCGGGACCGTCGTCAGACCGGGCTGAACGGGACCGCAAATCGTCGAGGCGAATGGCGCGCGTTGGGTTCCCGCTCAAACCCAATGCGATCGGGTTCGTCATCGAATCGGGCGGTTTCCGCTTCCACTTCGGCGGAACGGATCACATCGACTTGCCCCTCCCGGCAAGCCGGGTTGTCTGTAGCGGCCCGGCTTTTTTCGCTAAAATCACGCGTTTCGCCCGTCGCGCAGAGCGGCGTTCCGGCAATTTTATGGCGAATACGCAGTAAACAGGCGTAGTTAAGCGCGCCTTAACTTTTATTCCTCATTATCCATAGCTGATAAGGGCGTCGTGAAGGTATTGCGGCGTCGCTCAAGGCACTTTGGAGACATTGCCATGAAATCGAGCGTGGTCGGCTTTGTTGCCGCTCTTTCCGCATGTACATCGGCGTTCGCAGCCGATCTTTATCAGCCCGCGCCTCCGGTTCTGAATGCTCCGGAAGTCGTCGTCAACGATGCCAGCGGCTGGTATCTGCGCGGTGATGTCGGCTATTCTTTCAACAAGCTTCGCGGCGCGAATTTCTTCCAGGGCTCGAATTCGCTGGTGACGGATTTCACCACCGCTTCGCTCAAGGATTCTTTCATCGTCGGTGCCGGTGTCGGTTACCAGATCAACAGTTATCTGCGCTCGGATTTGACGTTCGACTATCTCGGGAAATCGGACTTTAACGGTTCGACCAAGGGCGGCGGTGCGGCCTTCGGCGCCTGCGTTGGTCCCTGCACCTCGTCTGACCGTTCTTCGATGAATGCCTACTCGCTGATGGCCAACGCCTATGTCGATCTCGGCACCTATGGCGGTTTCACGCCTTACGTCGGCGCCGGTCTCGGCGGTTCCTACGTGAAGTGGGACAAGCTGCGCAACACCGCCTGCGCCGATGACGGCAGCGGCTGCGATCCGACCCAGGAACATGGCGGCAAGGGCGGCTGGCGCTTCACCTATGCGCTCATGGCCGGTGCGTCCTACGACCTGACCTGCAACATCAAGGCCGATGCCGGCTATCGCTTCCGCCATATCGAGGGCGGCGACATGTTCGGCTATAAGGCCAATGGTGGTCCGGGTTATGACAAGGGCATCAACTCCCACGAACTGCGGATCGGCGCTCGCTACGTGTTCAATGGTTGCTCGGCCCAGCCCTATGAGCCGCCGATGATCGCGCCGCCGCCGGTCTACAAGTAAGCGGCCAGCCAACATTGAATCAAAAAGGCCCGCGCCGATGAAGCGCGGGCCTTTCCACATTCATGGATCAGGCAATCAGCCTGCGGGTGTCAGCGTCACGCTCGTCGAGGCGGCGGCGACGTTGAGGCCGACCTGACCGGTGACGGAAAGGGGCTGAAGCTGGATGGAGCCATTGGTGCCGCCGATCAGCACGTTTGCGCCGATGCCGATGCCAGCGGTTGCTTCGGCGCTGACGCCACCATAGATGCCGCCGAGCGAACCGGTGTGGTAACCTGCGGTCGGAGCGAACACGGCCCAAGCGATCTTGCCGCCGGCGGTGTAGCCGAGATCAACGCCGATCTTGCGTACGAAGCCGCTGTAATGGTCTACGCCACCACGCACGGATTTGAAGGTGCAATCGAGCGTCTTGGACGAGCCGAGCAGGTAACCGCCGCCCGAACCGATATCGCAGGTCAGGATGCCAACCTTGACGCCGCCCGATGCATCGGAAGACGCCATCGGCGGCGTATAGCCACGGGTGAGATCGGCAGCCGAGAGGCCGGTTGCCGAACCGGCGGCCAGCGATGCGGCGAGAAGGATTTTCTTGACGTTCATGGTCTTTGTCTCCCTGTGTCCGTTCCCTTGAATAACGCATGGCACGGATTTCCGTTCCACATCGCGCAAGGGCCGAACAGCGTTATATCGTGTGCCCTTTCCGAATCCGGATCGCGTGCACGGCTCAGCTATCCTCTGCGTTTCCGGCATTTCCGGGGCAGGGGGGTGTCTCCACATCCCTTGAACGCAGGCTCGTTGATGGGAAGAACAATATCACCCGACACGCCACCTTGCCAGCGGCGGGATTCGAGGCCCGGCCATGCGCAGAAAGCAGGGTTGATGCGCTTCGATGCCGTCCTGTTGGCGCCTGCATGATCTTGCCGATCACGCGGCGCAGGCCTATAAGCACGGCCATTATTTCCTGCCGGAAACGGTGGGGTCTCCAGCACGAGGAACGCATCATGGTCGAGATCGCCAAGCCGGAACGCAAGACACGCAATCCGAACTTCTCCTCCGGTCCCTGCGCCAAACGTCCGGGTTGGTCGCCGGCTGCCCTGTCCGATGCGCCGCTTGGCCGTTCCCACCGTGCGAAGGTCGGCAAGGCCAAGCTGAAGCTTGCCATCGACCTGACCCGCGACGTGCTCAACGTGCCTGCCGACTGGCGCATCGGCATCGTGCCGGCATCGGATACCGGCGCGGTGGAGATGGCGCTGTGGTCGCTGCTCGGTGCGCGCGGCGTCGATATGGTCGCGTGGGAAAGCTTCGGGTCCACCTGGGTGTCGGACGTGATGAAGGAGTTGAAGCTTGCCGATGTGCGCACCTTCGTTGCGCCCTATGGTGAACTGGTGGATTTTTCGACCGTCGACTTCGACCGCGATGTGGTTTTCACCTGGAACGGTACGACCTCCGGCGTGCGCGTGCCAAACGGCGATTTCATTCCCGATGATCGCAAGGGCCTGACGATCTGCGACGCCACATCTGCAGCGTTTGCCCAGAACCTCGATTTCTCCAAGCTCGATGTCGTGACCTTCTCCTGGCAGAAGGTGCTGGGCGGCGAGGGTGCGCATGGCATGCTCATTCTCTCCCCTCGCGCGGTGGAGCGCCTGGAAAGCTACAAGCCCGCGTGGCCGATGCCGAAGATCTTCCGCCTGACGAGCGGCGGCAAGCTGATCGAAGGTATTTTCGAAGGCGATACGATCAACACGCCCTCCATGCTCTGCGTCGAGGACTATATCGATGGGCTGCAATGGGCGAAGTCCGTTGGCGGGCTGAAGGGCCTGATGGCGCGGGCCGATGCCAATGCCAAGGTCATCAACGATTTCGTGGATGCCAATGACTGGATTGCAAACCTGGCCGTCGATCCCGCCACGCGCTCGAACACGTCCGTGTGCCTGCGCATCGTCGATCCGCAGGTAACGGCGCTTGATGCGGCCGCGCAGGCCGCCTTCGCCAAGGGCATCGCCACGGCGCTGGAAAAGGAGGGCGTGGCCTATGACGTCGGCTCCTATCGCGATGCGCCGGCCGGCCTGCGCATCTGGACTGGCGCTACGGTCGAAACGGCCGATCTGGAGGCGCTGGTGCCGTGGATTGGCTGGGCCTACCAGCAGCAGAAGGCCACGCTTTCCAAGGCGGCTGCCTGACGGGGTGATTCGCGGCGCTTGCAAGGGCGCCGCTTAATTTCTATATGCTTTCGGTAAAGTTTTCGGCGGGTCCCCTCTGGTGCCCGCCTTGTCCAGTTGGAACGTCCCCGGCAAACATTGGCGCGGGGGAAACGGAAAAGCCGTGAACACGCTCGATTTTGACAAGAAGCCTGAAGATACCCGCGTGGTTGTCGCCATGTCGGGCGGTGTGGATTCGTCCGTCGTCGCGGGCCTTCTCAAACGCGAGGGCTACGATGTGCTCGGCATCACGCTGCAGCTCTACGATCACGGTGCTGCGGTTCACCGCGCCGGTTCGTGCTGTGCGGGGCAGGACATCGACGACGCACGCCGGGTTTGCGAAACGCTCGGCATTCCGCACTACGTGCTGGATTACGAAGCCCGTTTCCGCGAAACGGTGATCAATCCCTTTGCCGCCTCCTATGTGGCGGGCGAAACGCCGATCCCCTGCGTCGCCTGCAATCAGACGGTCAAGTTCGCCGATCTTCTGGCGACCGCCCGGGAGCTTGGCGCGGATGCACTCGCAACCGGCCATTATATCCGCTCGCGCCCCAATCCCGCACCGGGACATCCGGAACGCCGCGCGCTCTACCGTCCGGTGGATGCCGAGCGCGACCAGAGCTATTTCCTGTTCGCCACCACGCAGGAGCAGATTGATTATCTGCGCTTCCCGCTCGGTGGCATGTCCAAGGCCGAAACCCGGCGTCTGGCCGAGGAAATGGGGCTGGTCGTGGCGCAGAAGGCTGATAGCCAGGATATCTGCTTCGTGCCGCAGGGAAAATATTCCGACATCATCACCAAGCTGCGGCCCGATTCGGCTCTGGGTGGGGATATCGTGCATCTCGACGGGCGTGTGCTTGGCCACCACGAAGGCATTCTGCACTACACGATCGGCCAGCGGCGCGGCATTGGCGTCGCCACCGGTGAACCGCTCTACGTCATCTATCTCGACGCCCGCAACCGCCGTGTCGTCGTCGGCCCCAAGGAAGCGCTGGAGACGCGTCGCGTCTATCTGCGCGATGTGAACTGGCTGGGCGATGAAACGCTTGAAGACACGGTATCGAAGGGCTTCTCCTGCTTCGCCAAGGTGCGGTCCACCCGCCCGCCAGCACCGGCCCGGCTGGCCCGCGACGAGGGCGGCATTTATGTCGATCTGGATGTGGGCGAGGCGGGCGTAGCGCCCGGCCAGGCCTGCGTTCTCTATTCCGCCCCCGGCGAGGATGCCCGCGTCTATGGCGGCGGCTTCATCGAGCGTTCCCAGCGCTCACCGGAATCGGAAGCCGCACTCGCTCTCCTGCTGGCGCATCCGCCCAGCCTTTCCACAGGCGAAACACCCGAGCCGGCCCGGGCCTGAGGCCGGCTTTGGAGAAAGCGCGCTTTCTTCTTAAAGGGCGCTTGACAGGAAACGGAGGTGGGCCTTATAAGCCGCACCAACGGAATGCGCCCGACCTTCGAAAACGGAAACGTTTTCAGCGCATTGTGGCGGAGTAGCTCAGTAGGTCAGAGCAGAGGAATCATAATCCTTGTGTCGGGGGTTCAAATCCCTCCTCCGCTACCATTAAATTCCTGGAAAACTTCAATCTGTTGCTGCGAAGCGGCCCGATATGATCGGGCTAATTTCATGCTGCCGGCTGGTGCGACAAAGTTCCGCTCGCACGAGCGGGAGCAGTTTGTCAGCTTCTTGGTTTGCGGCTTTTTGGCCGGTCGATCTCACTTCGTCTCCCTGCTTTCGGCAAAGCCTCACCATTTGTTTGGTGAGCCTTTCAGCGGCAGGATGCATGCTCCACACACCTTTCGGCGACGCGACATGGCTGTCGTGCGCGGCGGACAATTGATAGGGCAACCACAACCCGATTCCGCGGCCGCTCCGGTGCTCAGGCTCACCTTTGATGGCGATGTGATCGAAATTTGCCGAGGGTCAGCGCGTCTCGAAGGTGCCGTAGGCGCCGTCGTGGTAGATCAAGGGTTCGCCGCTGCTGCCGGGTTCGATGGCGAGGACGCGACCGATGACGATGGCGTGGGTGTGGCGCTCGATCACGTCTTCCACGGCACAATCGATGGCCGAGATCGCGTCTTTCAGGGCCAGTGCACCGCTTTCCAGCGTGATCCATTCCCCGTCACGGTAGCGTTCGGCACCCTTCAACCCATCCTTGCCGGCGAAGTTGTCGGCGATGGCGCGCTGGCCGGCACTGAGAATGTTGATGCAGAAATGGTTGTGGCGGGCGATGAGGGGCCAGAGCGAGGAGGTGCGGTTGATGTTGACGATCATCGTTGGCGGATCGACTGAAAGAGCGGTGGCGGAGGTGACCGTTGCGCCCGAGCGGTCAGCGCCACTGCCGGCGGTGACGACGCAAACCCCGCCCGCCAGATTGCGCATGGACCGGCGCAGATCCTCGGGTGCAATCACAGTGCCTGAAGCAGGCTCGCGCAGGTAGGTCACGGTGGCCGTAATGAAAATCTCCCCGAAAAACCGCTGTTGTGATCTGCGTTTTATCATGTGGCGGGGGGAGAATTGAGCGATGCGTTTTTATTTTCCAGTCATCTTGTAGAAAATCCGTATCTTTCAATCAGCAAAGCGTGAGGGTCACGCCTGCGTGAAAATGGCAGAAAATGAGACGAAAATGCGGCTATCTTCACACTTTTAAAGGTCCATTAACCATACTCGTTAATTTTTCCTCCAAAGAACGCCGTTGCGAGGATGAACGAGATGACGCTGATGAGACGTGCCCTGACGATTGGTCTTCCCTTGCTGTTTTTGGCGAGTTGCGCCTCCACGGGGTCCGAGCAGCAGGCGCATTACGGGGCAAAGCCGGAGGAAAAGCATCCGCTCAAGGCTGTCGAAATCAGCAAGATCAAGCCGGAACTGCGCCGCACCGAAGTCGCCTATCCGACCTCCTATCCCGCTGGCACCATCGTCGTCGATACGCCTGCCCGCCGGCTTTATTACGTGCTCGGCGATGGCAAGGCGATGCGTTATGGCGTGGGCGTCGGTCGGCAGGGGCTTGCGCTTCGGGGCGCCGCCTATGTGGGCCGCAAGGCGGAATGGCCGACCTGGACGCCGACGCCGAACATGATCCGCCGCGATCCGCAGAAGAACGGCAAATATGCCGGCGGCATGGCCGGTGGCCCAACGAACCCGCTCGGCGCGCGCGCCATGTATCTCTATCGCGGCGGCAACGACACGATGTTCCGCATCCACGGGACCAACCAGCCGTGGTCCATCGGACAGGCCATGTCCAGTGGTTGCGTGCGCATGATGAACCACGATGTGATCGACCTCTACGAGCGTGTGAAGCCGGGCACGCAGGTCGTGGTCATTCAGGAAGCGAAGGTCTAAACTATCGCTTCAGGCGCTTCAGCAGCGGGCCGATGACATAACCGGCAACGGGGATCATCAATACGCCGATCAGGAGGCCGGCAATGCCGGAGCCGAAGGCGAAGGTGGCCCATTCCACAAAGGCCGCGGCGGCGGGCAGGGCGTGCCCTGCCAGTTCCGCCCAGTGCTCCAGCGTGTGGGCCGGGCCGCCGAGGCCGAAGCTTGCAAGGCCATGCAGCACGATGCCGCCGCCGACCCAGATCATGGCGGCAGTGCCGGCCACGCCCAGCATGGCCATGAGAACCGGCATGGCCTTCACCAGAGAGCGGCCGAAGCCGCGCGTCAGCGCGCCGATACCGTTCCTGGCCAGATAAAGCCCGGCATCATCCATCTTCACGATCAGCGCGACGCCGCCATAGACGGCGACGGTGATGCCGACGCCAACGATGGCGAGCACGGCGGCTTCCATCCAGAAGCCGCCCTCGGGAATGGCCGAAAGCGCGATGGTCATGATTTCGGCAGAGAGGATGAAATCCGTCTTGATGGCGCCGGCGACCTTCTGGTCTTCCAGTGAGCGGGCGGCGGGATCGACCGAACCGACCTCCTCCTCATGGGCATGGGCCATGTGGGGGAAGAGGGCGCCGAACACCTTTTCCGCTCCCTCATAGCAGAGATAAAGACCGCCGAGCATGAGTAGCGGCGTGATCAGGCCAGGCAGGAAGGCGGAAAGGGCGAGTGCCACCGGCAGGAGAATGAGCAGCTTGTTGCGCAGCGAACCCTTGGCGATTTTCCAGACGATCGGGATCTCGCGTTCTGCCGCGAAGCCATCGACATAACGCGGCGTCACCGCAGCGTCGTCGATCACTGCGCCGGCGGCTTTCGCGCCGGCCTTGGCGGCCTGTCCGGCCACGTCGTCCAGCGAAGCCGCCGCAATCTTGGCGATCCCCGCGACATCGTCCAGCAGGGCCAGCAAACCAACACTCACGGCATCTCTCCGTCTTCAATTCCTAACCCGGAAAGCCTGTAGCGGCTTTCCGTCAAGATTGCATCCGGGAAACGCTGCCGCAATCAGGCTTTTGCGGCAAGAAGGGCGCTGACGAGGCCTGCGGTGGAGGAATCCTGCCCGCTCGTATCCTGCTTGCCTTCCACGACGGGCAGAAGGCCGGTCGCCAGTTCCTTGCCAAGCTCCACGCCCCACTGATCGAAGGAGTTGATGTCGAACAGCACGCCCTCGACAAAGACGCGGTGTTCATAAAGCGCGATGAGGCGGCCGAGCGCTTCCGGCGTCAGCTTGTCGTAAACGAAGGTAATAGACGGGCGGTTGCCTGCGAAGACGCGGTGCGGCGCGATCTTGGCGACGGTTTCGGCATCCGCGCCCTTGGCCTTCAACTGGGCGGCGGCCTCTTCCAGCGAGCGGCCCTTCATCAGCGCGGCGGATTGCGCGAGGCAGTTGGCGATCAGCAGTTCGTGCTGGTGGCGAAGCTCCGGTTCGAAGCCGTTGGCGGCGACCATGAACTCACAGGGGATGATCGAGGTGCCCTGATGGATGAGCTGGTAGAAGGCGTGCTGGCCGTTGGTGCCCGGTTCGCCCCAAACGACCGGGCCGGTATCGCCCGACACCGGCTTCGAGCCGATGGTGACGGACTTGCCGTTCGATTCCATGTCGAGTTGCTGGAGATAGGCGGGGAAGCGCGAAAGCCGCTGGTCATAGGGCAGGATGGCGCGCGAGCCATAGCCCAGAACATTGCGGTGATAATAGCCGATGAGGCCGAGCAGCATCGGCAGGTTTTCGCGCACCGGCGCGGTGCGGAAATGATTGTCGAGCGTGTGTGCGCCGTCAAGGAAACGGCCGAAATCCTCCGGGCCGACGGCAATCATCAGCGGCAGGCCGATGGCCGACCAGATGGAGTAGCGGCCGCCCACCCAGTCCCAGAAACCGAAGGTGCGTTCCGCGCCGATGCCGAAGGCGGAAACCTTGTCGAGCGCGGTGGAAACGGCGGCGAAGTGGGCACCCACCGCGTCTTCGCCCAGCGCCTCCACCACGAAGCGGCGGGCCGTCGCGGCATTCGTCATGGTCTCGATGGTGGTGAAGGTTTTGGAGGCGACGATGAACAGCGTGGTTTCGGCAGCAAGCGTCTTCAGTGTGTCAGCGATGTGTGCGCCGTCGACATTGGAGACGAAATGCAGGCGCGGGCCGTCATGGAAGGGAGCGAGCGCCAGCGTGGCCATGGCAGGCCCGAGATCCGACCCGCCGATGCCGATATTGACGACATCGGTGATCTTTTTGCCGGTGGCGCCGGTTAGCGCACCCGTGCGGATGGCCGTGGCGAAGGCACCCATGGCGGCAAGTACCGCATTCACATCCGGCATGACGTCCTTGCCATCGACCAGAACAGACGTGTTGGCGCGGTTGCGCAGCGCGGTGTGCAGCACGGCGCGGCCTTCGGTGAAGTTGATGGCCTCGCCCGCAAACATGGCGTCGCGCTTTTTTGCGACGCCGGCACTTTCGGCCAGCTTTTCCAGAAGCGAAAGGATGGCGTCATCGATGGCCACCTTGGAAAAATCCATCAGCAGGTCATCGAGCCGGGCGCTGAAGCGCTGGAAGCGATCCGGATCGGCGGCGAAGCGCGCGCGAATGTCCGTGAAGGCGCTTTCCTTCAACTGCTTCAGAATGTCCTGCATTTTCCACACCTTGGGTCTTCTGGCGCGGCCCTGCCATGAGAAGGGTTGTCGAATGTTCGTGACCGCAGGTGCGAAGCCTAATCCGGTTTTCTGACCAAAACAAGACAGGTAATTCAATCGATTGAAATTACGTAGAGGGCCCCTCTGGCCTGCCGCGGTCAGAGGGGCTTTGCCTCTTCGCTTGCTTTACCTTATCCGCGCAATTCGCGGCGCAGGATCTTGCCCACGTTGGATTTCGGCAGTTCGGTGCGGAACTCCACGAAGCGCGGGCGCTTGTAGTTGGTGAGGTTTTCGGCACAATGGGCCTTTACCTGCGCTTCCGTCAGGCTTTCGTCCTTTCGGACGATGAAGAGCTTCACAGCCTCGCCGGAGTGGGTGTCCGGTACGCCGATGGCGGCGGCTTCCAGAACGCCGGGATGGCTCATCGCCACTTCCTCGACCTCGTTGGGATAGACGTTGAAGCCCGAGACGAGGATCATGTCCTTCTTGCGATCGACGATCTTCACATAGCCTTCCGGGTTCATGAAGCCCATGTCGCCGGAGCGGAAAAAGCCGTCGGGTGTCATCACGCGGGCGGTTTCGTCGGGCTTTTGCCAGTAACCTTGCATGACCTGCGGGCCGCGGATGCAGATTTCGCCGACCTCGCCCAGCGACAGGCTGGCGCCATCCTCATCGCGGATGTCGATCTCGGTGGAGGGAAGCGGCAGGCCGATGGTGCCGGTGAATTCCTTCCTGTCCAGCCGGTTCACGGTGGCGACGGGCGATGTCTCGGAAAGGCCGTAGCCTTCGGTGATCGGGCAGCCGGTCATGGCAAGCCAGCGCTCGGCCACCGGCTTTTGCACCGCCATGCCGCCGCCCAGCACGAGAATGTAGGACGAGAAATCCAGCCCGCGAAAATCCTTGTTGTTCATCAGAGCGTTGAACAGGGTATTGAGGCCGGGGAAGATGTGGACCTTGTATTTGCCGAGTTCCTTCACGAAAGCAGGAATGTCGCGCGGATTGGCAATCAGCAGGTTGTTCGAGCCGGTGGCGACGCCCATCAGCGAATTCACCGTCAGCGCGAAGATGTGGTAGAGCGGCAGGGCGCAGAGGAAGGTCATGCCTTCCGGGCGCTTGCGGTGGGCAAAGGCGGCCTCCAGCCACAGCGCGATCTGCTGCTTGTTGGCCAGGAGATTGGCGTGGGTCAGCGCCGCACCCTTGGAAATGCCGGTTGTGCCGCCGGTATATTGCAGGAAAGCAATGTCGGTGAGGCCAACATTTTCCACCTTGAGATCGTGATGGCGGCCTTCGGAGAGCGCCGTGGAAAAGTGGATGGCCGAAGGGATAGACCATTTCGGCACGAGCTTCTTGACCCTGCGCACGACGAAATTGACGATGTGGCCCTTCAGGCCCAGCATGTCGCCCATGCTGGTGACAATCACATGCTCCAGTTTGGTGCGGGCCAGAACCTGTTCCACCGTATGGGCGAAGTTCTCCATGACGAAAATTGCCCTCGCACCGGAATCGTTGAGCTGGTGCTCCAGTTCGCGCGGGGTGTAGAGCGGATTGACGTTCACAACCGTCATGCCGGCGCGCAGGATGCCATAGACGGCAATCGGGTTCTGCAACACGTTCGGCATCATCACGGCGACGCGGTCGCCTTTCCTCAGGCCCCTGGACTGAAGCCAGGCGCCAACGGCGCGCGTGGCATCTTCCATCTCGCCATAGGTCATGCTCTTGCCCATGCTGGTGAAGGCCGGGCGGGTGCGCCAGGTGCGGCAACTATTTTCGAACAACTCACCCAGCGAACGGGCAGTCGGGGCGCCCACTTCTGCCGGGACGCCCGGTGGATAGGACTTCAGCCAGATCCGGTCCGGCAGGGCGGCGGATGGCTCGGCGGCCATTGCATTCATGGTGTTCCTCCCAAAACATTTCCGGCATCCGTGTGGGCACTGTGACAGGAAAAGCCGTAACTTTCCCGAGCAGGGCCAGGACGGGTGAAACAACCTCCATTGTTTTCCCGCCTGATGGATTACCGGCGCGCGCGGCTCCTCTTCCGCTTGCGTCCCATGTTTCATTCTTGCCCGAAGGCGAGGGGTTCCGCAACAGATAAATTACATTGACGTAAACGTTAGAAATGGCGCGATGGGTAAAGTTTTGAAACGACACGGCTTTTCGCGCATCGGCGTGGGTGCAGCCCGCGCCGGCCTAGGAAAGTTGTGAAAATCATGTGGGAAAACAGAGGGAATCAGGCGCCCTTGCTGGCGCAGAAACCCTGATAAAGCGCGTCCACCACCAGACGGACATTGGGATCGCCGATGCGATAGAAGACCTGGCGGCCTTCACGGCGGGTCTTCACGAGATCGTCAGCGCGCAGACGGGCAAGCTGCTGGGACACGACGGCCTGCTGCAGACCGAGCGAGCCTTCCAGTTCGCTCACGGTCTTTTCGCCATCATTCAGCGTGCACAGGATCAGCAGACGCGTTTCATGGGACAGCGCTTTCAGAAAATCGCTGGCCTTGCGCGCCTGACAACGGAAATCCTCAAGAGGTTCCGGATCGGTGGCTGAAATCATATCGGCTTGCTGCACGGCTTTGCCCTGCTCTGTTGAATTGTAGGAAACCTATAATACAGTTTGGCGCCACGAGCAAAGTGGCGCTATGAAACGCGCCTGTCTGTCGTTTGCGGAAGGTTCTGGAGCAGCAATATGGCAAAAATGATTCATTCCATGATCCGTGTGCTGGATGAGGCGCGGTCGCTCGATTTCTACAGCCGTGCCTTCGGATTCGGTGTGGTGCAGCGGCTGGATTTCGACACCTTTACGCTGGTCTATCTTGGCAATGGTGAAACGCCCTTCGAACTGGAACTGACCGTCAACAAGGGGCGAACGGAATCCTATGCGCCGGGCGATGGCTATGGTCATCTGGCGGTGTCGGTCGAGGATGTCACGGCTGAACATGCCCGTTTCGAGGCAGAAGGCCTCAACCCCGGCAAGCTCGTGGATTTCAATCGCGACGGGGCGCTCTTTGCCCGCTTCTTCTTCGTGACGGATCCCGATGGCTACAAAATCGAGGTTTTGCAGCGCCACGGGCGGTTCCTGTAAAGCATTTCCAGCAAAAGTGTACACTGGTTTAGCGTCCGAAAAGGCGCAAAATTGACGGAGTGATGATGGCGGATGCGGCGGTAAGACTGGAGGAAAGCTGGCGGCAGGCGCTGACGCCGGAGTTTTCGAGCGGGTACATGCAATCGCTCAAGGAATTCCTGCTGGCCGAAAAACAGGCCGGCAAGCACATTTTTCCCAAGGGTTCCGAATATTTTCGGGCGCTCGACCTGACGCCGCTCGATGCGGTAAAGGTGGTCATTCTGGGCCAGGACCCCTATCACGGGGCCGGTCAGGCGCACGGCCTTTGCTTTTCCGTCCAGCCTGGCGTGCGCATTCCGCCCTCGCTCGTCAACATCTACAAGGAAATGCAGAGTGATCTCGGCATTCCGCCGGCCCGTCACGGCTTTCTCGAAAGCTGGGCGAAGCAGGGCGTGCTGTTGCTGAACAGCGTGCTGACGGTGGAGGAGGGACGGGCCGCCGCGCATCAGGGCCGCGGCTGGGAGCGCTTCACCGACGCCGTCATCCGCACCGTCAACGAACGCTGCGATCATGTCGTCTTCCTGCTGTGGGGTTCCTATGCCCAGAAGAAGGCGGCCTTTGTCGATACATCCCGGCATCTGGTGCTGAAATCCGTTCATCCGTCGCCGCTGTCGGCGCATGGCGGTTTCTTCGGCTGCCGGCATTTTTCCAAGGCAAATGAATGGCTTGCTATGCAGGGTCGCACGCCGGTGGACTGGCGCCTGCCGGAGACCGTCGAGCGCCCGTGAACGGTTGACGATCAGAAAAATTGTTCACTCATTGGAGACAATCCGTTCCGGTGCCGCTCTCTAGGCATTTGCCATCCCGTGGCTCATCTATAGGCCCATGAACAGGCCCTCACAGCGAACGGGCCGGAAAGGAGCCTTCCATGCTCAAGGAAATCAAGGGGCTGCACCACGTTACCTCGATGGCTGGCGACGCCCGCACCAATAACCACTTCTTCACGAAAACGCTCGGCCTTCGCCGCGTCAAGCAGACCGTGAACTTCGACGCGCCGGACGTCTATCACCTCTATTACGGTGATGAAGCCGGCACGCCCGGTTCGGTCATGACCTATTTTCCGTTCCCGCACATCGCTCGCGGCCGTCCCGGTGCCGGCGAAGTGGGCACCACGCTGTTTTCCGTTCCGGAGGGTTCGCTCGGCTACTGGCGTGAGCGGCTCACAAAGGAAGGCGTGGCGGGGCTTGGCGAGGCGGAAGCCTTCGGTGAGAAACGCCTGACCTTCAAGGGACCGGATGGCGATGCCTTCGCACTGACCGAAGTGGCGGGTGACGAGCGCCCCGGCTGGACCGGCAACGGTGTTTCCGGTGATCACGCCATACGCGGCTTCCAGGGCGTTTCCATGCGTTTGCGCGATGCGGGTGCGACGTCCGAGCTTCTGAACTTCATGGGCTATGAAAAGCTCGAGGAAAAGAACGGTGTGCTGCGCTTTGCCGTTCCCGGCGGCAACAAGGCCGATCTCGTCGAGATCGAGACCCTGCCGGGGGCCGACATGGCGCGGCTCGGTGGTGGCTCCGTTCACCACGTTGCCTTTGCCGTCGAGGACCGGGCGGCCCAGCTTGCGGTGCGCAAGGCGCTGGCGGATACGGGATATCAGGTGACGCCGGTGATCGACCGGGATTATTTCTGGGCGATCTATTTCCGCACGCCGGGGGGTGTGCTCTTCGAGGTGGCGACCAACGAGCCGGGCTTTGCCCGCGACGAGGACACCGCCCATCTCGGCGAAGCGCTGAAGCTGCCGCGCCAGCATGCACATCTCAGGTCCTATCTGGAGCAGCATCTCCAGCCGCTGGAGGATTGAGCCATGACCGGTAAAGACTACACGTTCAAGGGAAAGACGGGCCTTCCGGCCCGTCCGATCCTCTTCACCTTCCACGGCACGGGTGGTGATGAGAACCAGTTCTTCGATTTCGGCGCCCGGCTTCTGCCGGAAGCCTCGGTGATCTCGCCGCGCGGCGATGTCTCCGAAAACGGCGCGCTACGCTTCTTCAAACGTCGGGCGGAAGGCCATTACGACATGGCCGATCTCGCCCGCGCCACGGAGAAGATGGCGGCTTTCGTGCAGGCGCAGAAGGCGCTGAACGATTCCGTCGGCATCATCGGGCTCGGTTATTCCAACGGGGCAAACATTCTCGCCAATGTGCTGATCGAGCATCCCGGCCTCTTCGACGCGGCGGTGCTGATGCATCCGCTGATCCCGTTCGTGCCGAAGCCGGCGGACCTCACGGGCACCGATGTTCTCATCACCGCCGGGCGGCGCGATCCGATCTGCCCGCCCGACTTGACGGAAGGGCTGTCCGACTATCTGACGGGCAGCAAGGCGATGGTGACGCTGGAATGGCACGAAGGCGGCCACGATATCCGCCAGAACGAAATCGCCGCCATTCAGGGCTTTCTCGCGCGCTTTGCGTGAGCAGAGCAAAAGGGGAAGGCCCTCTCTTGCTTGCCGGCTATCTCCCCCACAAGGGGGAGATAGCCGTCGGCCCGTTCATCCTCCACCGGTCGGTCCATGCGTGCTGCTATCGTTCTTCGCCTTGCGGGCGGGATGGCGGCGGCCAGAGGGGGAACCCGTTTCCCGTTTCTTCGCCCTTGCAGACCCTTCAACCTTGATGAATAGTGCGGCTCCAACCGATATACCGGAGCCTTTCGCATGAGCAACAACCTGAAATTCTACATCGACGGCGCCTGGGTCGCACCGAGTGGCACGGATGTGATCGACGTGATCGATCCCTCGACGGAGGAGGTCTACACGCAGATCGCGGCCGGCAATGCGGCCGATGTGGAAAAGGCGATTGCGGCGGCAAAGACTGCCTTTCCGATTTTCTCGCAATGGCCGAAGGCCGATCGCCTGGCGTTGCTGAAGCGCATTCTTGCGGAATACGAGGCGCGGATCGATGACCTTGGTGCAGCCATCAGTCAGGAAATGGGCGCGCCGCTTGCTTTCGCCAAATCCAGCCAGGCCGGTTCCGGCTATGCCCACATCAAGGCGACCATCGAGGCGCTGGAAGCCTTCGAATTCACCGAACAGCGCGGCAAGACCATGGTCGTGCGTGAGCCGATCGGCGTCTGCGCGCTGATTACGCCGTGGAACTGGCCGCTGAACCAGATCACCTGCAAAGTGGCGCCGGCGATTGCCACAGGCTGCACGATGATCCTGAAGCCCTCCGAAGTCGCGCCGATTTCCGGCATCATCTTCGCCGAGATCATGCATGCGGCGGGTGTGCCGAAGGGCGTCTTCAATCTCGTGAACGGCACGGGGCCGGATGTCGGTCAGGTCATGTCCGGCCATCCGGATGTCGACATGGTGTCGTTCACCGGTTCGACGCGGGCGGGCATCATCGTCGCCAAGACGGCGGCGGATACGGTGAAGCGCGTTTCGCAGGAACTGGGCGGCAAGTCGCCGAACATCATCCTGCGCGATGCCGATTTCGAATATTCGGTGAAGAAGGGTGTGACGGATTGCTTCAGCAATACCGGCCAGTCCTGCAACGCCCCGACGCGCATGCTGGTGCCGGCCGAGCGCCACGATGAGGCGCTGGGCTATGCCAAGGTGGCGGCGGAATCCCTTAAGGTGGGCAATCCGCTCGACCCGCAAACCAATCTTGGCCCGGTGGTTTCGAAGATCCAGTTCAACAAGATCCAGGCGCTCATCGAAAAGGGCATCGAGGAAGGTGCGACGCTGGTGGCCGGCGGACCGGGCCGTCCGGACGGGCTGAACCGCGGCTATTACATTCGCCCCACCGTATTCGGTGGCGTCAACAACCAGATGACCATCGCGCGCGAGGAAATCTTCGGGCCGGTGATCGCCATCCTGCCCTACGAGAGTGAGGAAGAGGCGATCGAGATTGCCAACGACACGGTTTACGGTCTGGCCTCCTACGTGCATTCCAAGGATCGGGCCCATGCGCGTCAGGTGGCGTCTCGCCTGCGCACCGGCAATGTCTACATCAACTTCCCGGACTGGGACACGGCAGCACCCTTCGGCGGCTACAAGCAGTCGGGCAACGGCCGCGAATATGCGGACTGGGGCATCCATGATTTTCTCGAAATCAAGGGCGTCTGCGGCTGGGACGAATGACGATGACGAAGCAGGTCTTCAACCCGTCTTCGGTGCGCAAGCCGTTCGGGCACTATAATCATGGCCTCTACGTGCCGCCGGGGGCGGGGCTTCTCGTCACCTCCGGCCAGCTCGGCATCCGGCCGGACGATACGATCCCGCCGGATGTGACGGCGCAGGCCGAGCTTTGCTTCGAAGCCTGCAAGGCGGTGCTGGAAGAGGCGGGGATGACGTTCGCCGATGTTATCCGCATTTCGGCCTTCGTCACCAGGCGCGAGGATTTCGCGCCCTACATGGCTGTGCGCGATCGCTATACGCTGGACCCGAAACCGGTTTCGACGCTCATCATCGTCTCCGGCTTCACCCGACCGGAATTTCTGGTCGAGGTGGAGGTGACGGCGGCAAAGGCGCCGGCCTGACGTGGACCGCGAGGGAGCCTTTGGGCTCCCTTAGCAGCCGCGAAGCTGGCCCGCATAATTGTTCGCCATGTTGGCGGAGCGGCGGGCGGCTTTCTGGATGGCGGGATTGCCGCGCCATTGGCCGGAGGCGAAGCCCTTGTGGCCGTAATAATAGTTCAGATAGAGGCTGTAGGTATCGGTGAGGCTGACGCCGTTCACCCGCGCGCTGGTGGCGTGGTACCAGGCGACGAAGCGGATGGCGTCGCCGAAATCGGTGCGGCTCGCCGACCAGCGGCCCGTCTGGCGCTTGTAGGCGGCCCAGGTGCCGTCCAGCGCCTGCGCATAGCCGTAGGCCGAGGAAATGCGGCCCCAGGGAATGAAGCCCAGCAGATATTTGCGTGGCGGCTTGGCGCGGGCGCGGAAGCCGGATTCGGTGTAGATGGTCGCCATCAGCACCGGCACGGGAACGCCATATTCCCGCGAGGCGGAACGGGCCTGCCGCCGCCAGTTGTCGAACACGCTGTCTTTTTCCTCGAAGATCGCGCAGGCATTGGTGATGCGTGATGGCGCTGTGGCGCAGCCCGCCAGAAAAAGCGTCAGAAAGAGGATCGCCGAAAGAGCACGCATCGTTTCCATTTCTCCCGCTCGCATGGGCTCATCTCAGCCGCACTGCGCCAGTGAGGCCGCGCCGGGAACAGGCCGCGCGGTTCGAGAGAAATAAACTAAATCGTAACGATTAACGGCCCGTATTGAAACACGGTTAACGGCGAACCTCCCGTCAGCCTTGTAAGCGAAGGCCGATTTTTTTTCGGAACCATTTTTGCGGTGACGACGTTTCCCAGTTGCACAATCGAACAAAAGATGAAGCAATTGAAGGAGTTAATCATGCGTCGAATTATTCTTGCACTTGCCGCCACCGCTGCCATGGCTTCGTTCGCCCATGCCCAGTCGGCCGCTCCGGCACCTGCCGAGACGGCACCGGCCCAGATGGCGCCGGCCACCGGTTCGCCGACTGCGACGGCTCCCGTAACTGCGTCGGAGGTCTTCGTGATTGCAAAACCGACTGACGTGCTGAGCTATAACCTCGTCGGCCTGACGATCACCGACCCGGCCAAGGCCACGATCGGTGAGATCAAGGATCTCATCATCTCCGATGGCATGCTCTCCGGCTATGTCGTGTCGGTCGGTGGCTTCCTCGGGATCGGCGAGAAGTATGTGATCGTCAGCCCGGATGCGGTGAACATCCTCTACACGGAGCCGGACAAGAAGTGGTCGGCTTCCATGGACACCACCAAGGAAGCGCTGAAGAGCGCTCCGGAATTCAAGTATGAAGGCCGCTGGGCGTCCTGATAACGCCTGAACCCTTCAGGACCAGCGCCGCGCCCCGTTTCGGGCGCGGCGTTTTCCGTTTCAGAACGCTTCCATTTCAGCCTTCACCTTGTCCATGAACCGGGCACGGGTTTCCGGCGTGCAATTGTTCATGTCGTAGTGAGCCATGAAGCGGAACGGTTTGTCGAAACCGAAATGAGCGCGCAGCCAGCGCGAGACCACCTTCTTCGGCGGATTGCCGGCGAGGAAAGCCCGCCAGCGTGTCGAGCCGTAGGTGAAGACCACCGCCGATTTCCGGATGTGCTTGAGCGTCGTGGTCAGCTTGCCGTCCTCAAGCCCGAACGATACACCCTTCACCCATACCCGGTCGAAATAACCCTTGAGGATAGCGGGAAAACCGAAGTTCCAGATGGGTGTGACGATGACAATCGCTTCCGCCTTCATCAACCGCTCGACATAGGGAGACACCAGTTTCGTGTTCTCGGGATAGTCGTGGTAGACGAGCCGATCGTGACGGGAGAGCACGGGGTCGAAGCCCTCCTCGTAGAGATTGCAGTCATCCACCTCGTGGCCGGCTTTCTTCAGGCTTTCCACCGTCAGGTCATGGAGGGCCCGGCCGAAACTCGATTCGACCGGGTGGGAGTGGAGCACGAGGACGCGCATCAGACGTTACCCTTCAAGCGCGGCAAGGCCGGGGAAGAGATAGTTCTTGCCCGCGGTGAAGTCGAAATCCGGGTTCTCCCAGGCGATCATCTTGCCGGGGTTGAGCAGGCCCTTGGGGTCTGTTTCCTGCTTGAAGGCAAGCTGCACGGTGTCCGTCTGCTTCATGCCGCCTTCTTCCAGCGTGTAGCGGTGCGGGTTGAAGATCGGGCAGCCGTTTTCCTCGTGCAGGCGGATCAGCGCTTCCAGCTTTTCGGGCGTGGTATAGCGCACCAGCGGCAGGCCCGCACACTGGATGGTGCCGTTGAAGCGCATGAATTCGAGGTGGCCGATCATGTCCGCGCCGGTCAGCTTTTCCATAAGCTCGACCTTGGCGACGTGATCGGGGCTGCCATACTGCACCTGCAGATAGGTGATGTTGGTGTCGAGCTTCAGGGCGCGCAGCGTTGTGTGGTTCCATGCCAGTTCATAGGCATGCGGAATGCCCTTCATGCTTTCCACCTTGTCCGAGCGGAATCGCAGGTCGCCCTTGCGCTGGGCGATGAAGGCTTCGAGCGGCCCCATGGAGTGCGGCGCGACCATCAGCACCACGATGGCCTGACCTTCCTTCAGGAAGGGGCGGTGACGGGTGAAATAGTCGAAGGGGGCGGGCGCGTTGATGACGGCCAGTTCCTTGAGCAGAACGCCATCACGCTGGGCAAGATTGTCGGCGAAGCGCACGGCGTCCATGTAGTCGTCATAGCCGACGATCACGTCCACCCAGTCATAGGCAGGCGCAAGCGGCATCTCGACTTCGGTAATGATGCCGTTGGTGCCATAGGCATGGCTGACCTTGTGCAGATCCCAGCCTTCCAGCTCGATCACGCGCGGTTCGGCTTCCATGGTGACGATGCGCAGCTTGAGGATGTTGCCGAGTTCGCGCAGGCCGCCCCAATGGATGGAGCCGACGCCGCCTGAACCACCCGCCACGAAGCCGCCCAGCGTTGCCGTGCCGGTGGTGGAGGGGTGGAAGCGCAGTTCCTGCCCCGACTTTTCCTTGCAGATGCGGTCGAGATCGGCAGTGATGATGCCGGCCTGAGCCAACACGCGGCCCGGCGCGATTTCCTTGATGGCGTTCATCTGGAGCATGTTGAGGATGATGCCGCCGGACAGCGGCATGCATTGCCCGTAATTGCCGGTGCCGCCGCCGCGCGCCGTGACCGGAACGCCGTGGGCATAGGCGGCCTTCAGCACACGGATCACTTCCGCCTCGTCCTTCGGGGTCACGACCATGTCGCCGACCACCTTGTCGAGCTGGTCCTTGAGAACCGGGGAATACCAATAGAAGTCACGGCTCTTCTGGCGCACCAGCGCCGGATTGTCCTCGATTGCTATGCCTTCGAGGTCTTTTTTCAGGGCGTCAAGATCGGGCATGTCATGCTCCAGAGCAAATCGGGTCAAGGTCGCGATAATCCGGCAGGCTGCGGTCGATGCCCATGCCATTCCGCATCACGATGCGGTCAGCCTGCGGACGGGATAGGAACTCGCTCCAGCGCCGGGCGCTGAAAAGCACGAGATCGGCGGGGCCGCCGGGGGTGATCACGCCCTTTTCGGCACGGCCAAGGGCTGCGGACGGCGTGACGGTGACGACACGCGCGGCGTCATCCAGCGGGTGGTCGAGATGAAGGATGCGGACTGCCTCGCGGAACACTTCGACGGCATCGAGATCGCCATAGGCGTAAAAGGGATCGCGGGTATTGTCGGAGGAGACGGAGGTGGAAACGCCTGCCGCCGTCAGTTCGTGGAACAGGGTGACGCCGCGCCAGCGGGGAGTGCGGCCTGCCTCACGGTCCTGCAGGTACATATTGCACATGGGCAGCGAAACGACGTTGAGGCCAGCCTTCGCCACCTTTTCGATCACCCGTTTCGCCACATCCTCCTCCTGCCGCGCGAGCGAGCAGCAATGGCCGACGGAAACTGCGCCCTCAAAGCCATTGCGCAGCTTGGCCTCCGCCACGGCCTCCAGCGCCAGCACCTCGCGGTCTTTCGTTTCATCGACATGAAAGTCGATGTCGAGGCCGTTTTCGGCCGCCGCGCGGAACACGATGTCGAGCCGTTCGTGAAGGTCGGGCCACATCTGCGGCACGCCGCCCAGCAGCCCGCCGGTGCGCTTCACGGTGGCGACAAGATCGGCGAAATAGGTCTCGTCATAAACGTGATCCATGTTGAAGAGAGCGACCGCCTGAAGGTCGATGCGGCCCTTCCAAGTCTCGCGCATTTCGGCGACAACCTCGAACGAAATGCGGTGCTGCGGCGCGATGGAATCGAGGTGGGTGCGAAGCAGGCCTGTGCCGTGCGCGTAGGCCGAGCGCAGCGAGAAATCCATGCGGGCGCGCACATCAGCGGCGTTCCAGTGGGCGGTGCGGTCGAGGCCGACATTTTCCAGCGCGCCCATGAAGGTGCCGTCGGGATTGCGGGTGCGCTCCCAGATATGGCCCTTGTCGATATGGGTGTGCATTTCGGTGAAGGTCGGCCACACCATGCCGTCCCGCAGATCGGCAACCGGCAGGTCTTCCGGGAATGTGCCGGGGGCGATGATGGCTTCGATCCGGCCATCGGCGACGATGAGATCGGCCTTGACAAGCCCTTCGGCGGCGGGCGCTTCGTAACCCTTCACGCAGATGGCGGGCAGGGTGGCGTTCGCCAGACGATAGCGCGGCGCTACGGGCAGGGTGAGAAAGTCGTTGGGCATCAGTTTTCCCGTTTCAGGCTGCTTTCATGCCAGCGATGCAGGCTGAGCCAGGCGATGAACGAAGTCAGCATGAAGATGACGACGCCGAGCACCGACAGCATGAACAGCGCGGCGAAGAGGCGCGGAATGTTGAGGCGGTATTGCGATTCCAGCAGGCGGAAGGCGAGGCCGGAACCGGCGCCGGCGGAACCGGCGGCAAATTCCGCCACCACCGCGGCAATCAGCGCCAGACCGCCGCCGATGCGAAGGCCGGTCATGAAATAGGGCAGCGATGCCGGAAGCTTGAGATAAAGCAGTGTCTGCCAGCGGGAAGCGCCGTAGAGATCAAAAAGATTGAGCAGGTTGTGATCGACGCTCTTCAGGCCCTGCACCATGTTCGAAAGGATGGGGAAGAAGGCGACGAGGAAGGCGCAGATGAGAAGCGCCACCTGCGTCGAGGGCGCGTAGATCAGGATCAGCGGCGCGATGGCGACGATGGGCGTGACCTGCAGGATGACGGCGATGGGGTAAAACGCCGTTTCGATCCAGCGCGACTGAACGAGGAAAACGGCAAAGCCAACGCCGCCTGCCAGCGCCAGCGCCAGCGATATCAGCGTGATCTGTGTGGTCACCATCAGGGCCGGGAACAGGGTGCCCCAGTCCTTGACCAGCGATTGCGCCACGAGAACCGGGCCGGGCAGAATATAGGGCGGGATGGCGTTGATCGTGACGATCGCCTGCCAGATGCCGAGAAGAGCCAGCACCATCAGGACCGGGATGATGACGCGCAACGCCGTATCGCGGTGTTTCCACGGGCGCTTCGGAACGGGGATCGGGGTTGTCACGTCGCTCATCAGTGTTCCTCCACGCCGCCCATGGCGTCCAGAAGCGTCTTCGACACCATTTCGCAGGCCTGCCGGTATTCCTCCGACGAACGGTAGAGTTCGCCGCGTTCGAGGCTGGTCGTCAGCGGGAAATCGGCGTGAACCCGTCCGGGCCGGGCTTTCATCACCACGATGCGGTTGGAGAGATAGGCGGATTCGAACACCGAATGGGTGACGAAGATCACGGTAATGCCCGTATCCTTCCAGAGCTTCAGAACGTCGTCGTTGAGCTTCTGGCGGGTGATTTCGTCAAGAGCCGCAAAAGGCTCGTCCATGAGGAGCAGCTTCGGCTTGGTCACGAGCGCGCGGGCGATGGACACGCGCATCTTCATGCCGCCGGACAGTTCGCGCGGATAGGCGTCGGCGAAGTCCTTGAGACCCACCGTCGTCAACGCGGCCATGATGTCGTCGCGGGCGGCGGCCTTTGAAACGCCCTTGAGTTTCAGCGGCAGGTGCACATTGCCGAACACCGTCTGCCAGGGCATCAGCGTCGGCTCTTGGAAGACGAAGGAAATATCGCCTTCGGGCAGGCCGCGGGAATTGATGCGGGAACTCGGCCAGTCAATGCTGCCGGCAGAGACATCGCCGAGGCCGGCGATGATACGCAACGCCGTGGACTTGCCGCAGCCGGAGGGGCCGAGAAGACTGATGAACTCGCCGCTTTCCACGGTGAGCGACATATCCGAAAGCGCAAGCGTTCCGCTGGAGAACACCTTGGACACCGATTTCATCACGACCAGGGGTCGTTTCGCGGGATGAGGGGAGGCGGAAGGCGATGTCATCAAATCAGGGTTCCCGGCTGGAAGAAAAGCCGCCGCGCCGGGGGGTAGCGCGGCGGCTCGATGGCCTTACTTCTTGAGCGCCATTCCAACGCCCTTGCACACGAACTTGGTCGTGTAGGCCTTCTTGTAGTCGAGGTCAGCCGGCTCCACGCCAATCTTCACCATTTCATCGAAGAACGCCTTGTAGCGCGCGTCGGTCATGCAGCCGATGCCCTTGGTTTCGGCGTCGCCGGAGATCAGGATGCCGTATTCCTTCATCTTGGCGATGGAATAGGCGATCTGCTCATCCGTCATTTCCGGATTGTCTTTCTTGATCAACTCGTTGGCGGCCTTGTTGTCGCCGTAGAGGTAGTTGTACCAGCCCTCGATGGAGGCATCGACGAAGCGCTGCACGAGATCCGGCTTCTTCTCGACGAGATCCGTCTTGGCGGTGATCATCGTGGAGTAGGGGTTGTAGCCGTTATCGGCCAGAAGGAAGACCTTCGGCTCCCAGCCGGCCTGCTTGCCGATTTCATAGGGCTCGGATGTCAGATAGCCCTGCTGGGCGGACTTCTTGTCGGCGATGAAGGGGGCCGGGTTGAAGGTGTAGGGCTTGTACTGGCCGTCGGAGAAGCCTGCAAAGTTCTTCTTCATCCACTCGAAATAGGTGACGTAGCCGTCCTTGCCCATGAAAATTGTCTCGAGCTTGGCGAGGTCGGCGAACGTCTCGACGCCGGCATCCGGATGGGCGAGCAGAACCTGCGGGTCCTTCTGGAAGATCGAGGCGACGTCGATGAGCGGAATGCCTTCCTTGACGGCATCGAGTTCACCGAGCGGGCTGCCCATGTAAAAATCGACCTTGCCGGCGATCAGCAGCGAGCGGTTGGCGGCCTGCGGCCCACCCTGCACGACCTTCACCTTGAGGCCGTACTTCTCGTAGGTACCGTCGGCCACAGCCTGGTAGAAGCCGCCATGTTCGGCCTGGGCCAGCCAGTTGGTGCCATAGGTCACTTCATCGAGCGCCGCCGCCGGCTGGGCAGCGAGGCCCGCGGCGAACAGGCCGAACGCGGCGAGAAAAGTCTTCGACGTCAAGGTGTTGCTCATTATCGCATATTCCCCTTCTGGAGCGCTGACGGATTGGGTTTTCACGCCCTCTTTTGCATTTGACCCGTTGCGTTGCTCTTTGAAAAGCACCAAAATTCGTGCGCAATGATGCTTTTTCGGCAGCGGTTAAAACTTTGTTCGCAAATCATGCTGTCTGATTAGTTTTTAAGCAAGAGTGTGCCTATGCTTCATTCCCGCAAGCTTCAATATATCGATGAAATCGCCCGCTGCGGCTCCATTCGCAAGGCTGCGGCACGGCTGAATGTGGCGTCTTCGGCGGTCAATCGTCAGATTCTGGCGCTGGAAGAGGAGTTTGGTGCGCCGATCTTCGAGCGGTTGCCGCGCGGCCTGAGGTTGACGGCTGCCGGTGAACTTTGCATCGAGCATATTCGTGAGGTTTTGAAAAATTACGAGAAACTGGAGTCGCGCATTCGCGGTCTCAAGATGCCACAGGCGGGCAAGGTGTCGATCGTCACCACGGTCGGCCTCGCTGCCGGCCCCTTGCCGGAGGTTCTGTCGCGCTTCATGGAGCAGCATCCTCGCGTTCGCATCCTGCTTCTCAACGATGCAGGTTCGGCGACCCTGCCGCCGGTTCTGACCGGGGAGGCGGATATTGGCCTCGGCTTCAACATTCCCGCGACGCCGGGCATTCGCACGCTCGCCAATTTCGATGTGCCGGTGGGGGTGGTGATGCCTCCGGGGCACCGGCTGGCGGCCTTCGACGCCATCGATCCACTGGAGGTTCTGGACGAGAAGCTGGTGCTTTCCTGCCCCGGCAACAGCCTGCGCAACGCCATCAATCTGGCGCTCGCGCCGCTGGCGTTGCCGGTGGAGCCGGTGCTGGAGACTAATTCGGTCGAACTGATGAAGAAGATGGTGAAGCAGGGCAGTGGGCTTTCAATGCTCAATCCGCTCGACGTGATCGCGGAGTGCCTGCGCGGGGAACTGGTTTTTCGGCCGCTGACCGAACCTTACGTGCGCCATCAGGCCATGAAGATCTTCACCCGCGCCCGCGCGCCACTCGATGCAGCGGCGACGCTGTTCGTGGAATATCTGCTGACCGAGCTTTCGGCCATGATCCGCGAATTGCAGGCCAGCGGCGCCGTGCCGCCGACCATCGAGCGCCGGGACGGTTGAGTCCGCCTTATTCCGAATAAAGGTTGGACAGTGGCCAGGATGCGAGATCCTGAACCATTTCCACGAAGCCGCCGATCTGGTGGCGGGCGATGATCTCGCCGCGTTCGGCGGTGGCGATGGAGGCGTCGCCCACCACGCCGTTTTCGTTGAGATCGTGGGCGATCCAGGCCAGCGAATGGGGCGGCAGCGGCTGGAGGAAGCGCGAATGCGCCTTCAGCTTTTCGGCGTTCGACACGAAGTTCTGCGCCTTTTCCATGCGCACCAGATCGGGCCGGAAATGCAGCATCAGCGATGTCTCGACATCGCCGCCATGGATGCCGAACTTCTGTTCATGCTCGCTGACGAAGCCTTCGGGATAGCCGAAGCGCGTCCATTGCGTGGATACGACCTGCATCTGGTATTTGACGCGCAGTTCGCGGGCGACGATGTGCATGACATCGAGATTGCCGCCGTGGGAATTCACGATCACCAGCTTGCGGATGCCGGCCTCGGCCACCTTCTGACCGATGGCGGTCCAGGCGAGGATGAGGATATCCCAGCCAAAGGACAGCGTGCCCGGCCCGTAGATATGTTCATTGGCCTTGCCGATTTCCTGCATGGGCAAAACCAGCGTGGCGAGATCCGCAGGCTTCTGGCGGCGATATTCGGCGAGCATGCCGGTGGCAATCGCCACGTCGGTGGCGATCGGCAGGTGCGGGCCGTGCTGCTCGGTCGAAGCGATGGGCAGGATGGCAACGGTCTTTTCCGGGTCGAGGCCGGCGAAGTCGTAGGTGTTGAGTTCGTTCCAGTAGAAGGGCAGGCCCATCCGGACATCTCCTGTCGCTCGCGTGTCTTGATTTCCGGCTTAGGCAATTCTCCGCGTTCGGAAAAGCATCAATTTGCGTTCGCGCTGATGCCAAATAGCGCGCATTCAGCGGTTACTCCCAAAAATGCGATTCGATAAATTTGTATCTTTCCATTTAAGCGGACGGGAAAGCCTGCCGTGTATCTTCGTTTTCAAGACGGACAAGGGGTTGTTTCCCGCATGAAGCGGTCCGGAAAAACGCCGGGGGATGATCCCTCGCATAAAACGACAGGGCGGAAAAACCGCTCGTTTGAAAAACAGGGATCAGAGTCATGCGTAACACGGCACTTATTTTGACTGGCCTTCTTCTGGCTGCCAACCCGGCTTTCGCCATCGGCCCGGGTGGCTTCGCCCACGGCTTTGCATCGGTCGTCCAGGGCACCGGTTCGGCGCAGGCCCTGCCTGAAGCTTCGAGCCTATTCCCGCAGCGTTACTGCGCGGCGTTCGGTTCTTGCATTGACGGTCGTTCCATTGCCATCCGCGCCGCCTGGAACGCCGAAACCGATGCCGTTCTGCCGCTCGACCGGCTGGCCCTGACCTCTTCGGATGTCGAACGCGCCTTTGCCGCCGTTCGCATCGAAACCAATCCGTTCATTCTCCTTCCGTCCGCCCCGGCGGAGGAGGAAAGCGTCGACTATGGCGTGCTGACTGGCTCTGTCCCCGCCGAACAGCCCCTTTGAGGCTTTCCGAAGGGTTCAGGACGGCAAGCCATCAGGAAGATGCGTGACCTTCCTGGCTTGTCGCCCTGAACCTGAATTCTCCGGCCCTGCCGGCTTTCTGCGTCGAACTGCCATCTTGGCCGGTCCCTCTCCTTCGGGAGGTGGTTCCGGCCATTTTTCATGCGCCCCGTCAGGTTCGCGGTTTGCCCTTTTCCGCAATGGCGATGCCAGCGGTGACGAGGATGAGCGCGACGACGTGGAAGCCGCTGAGGGCTTCCCCCAGGAAGGCGACGGACAGAATGGTGCCGAAGACCGGAATGAGGTTGATGAACAGGCCGGCGCGGTTGGCGCCGATGACCTCGACGCCCTTGACCCAGAAGATCTGCGAGATCAGCGAGGGCAGGAGACCGGCGTAAAGCACGATCATCCAGCCGCGCGTGTCGGGCAGGATGGCGGCCTCGCGGGAAAGTTCCCAGAAGAGCATCGGGACCGCGCCGACGATGGCGCCGAAGGCGGAGGCGGCCATCAGGCTCTGCCAGCCTATGGCGGGTTTCCAGCGCAGGCCGATCGTATAAATGGCATAGACGGCTGCGGCGGCGATCACGAGCAGGTCGCCGAGGTTCACGTCGAGTTCCAGAAGGGCGGCGAGATTGCCGTGCGAGGCGGTGACGGCGATGCCGGCAATGGTCAGGACGAAGCCGAGAAGCTGGGCCACGGAGGCGCGGACGCCAAAAAAGGCATAGTTGATGATGAAGATCAGCATCGGGATGATCGCCTGCTCGATGGCGCCATTGACACCGCTGGTGAGTGTGAGCGCGGTATAGAGCAGGCCGTTGAACAGCGAATATCCGAAGGCGCCGTAGGCAATCAGCAGCATCCAGTTCCGGCGCATCAGCGGCCAGTCCCGCTTCAGTTGCGGTACCGAAACGGCGACGATCAGCGCGAAGGCCAGAACCCAGCGGCTGACATTCAGCACCATGGGGCTGATATGGCCGACGGCCAGCTTGCCGGCGATGGTATTTCCGGCCCACAGAAGGGTGGCGACGACGAGAAAGAAATAGGCTTTGCGGGACAAGGGGCTTGACCGTTCGCGTGCTGGTTTTAAGGAAAGAATGAAGCGGCGAATGCCGAAGATATTGGCAAATACCGCGCGGCGCATCCGTTTGTCACGTAAAAAAGCCTATTTTTGCCGCGTAAACGGAGTCGCTTTCCGCAAAACAAACCATTATAGATGCGCGGGTTTGGAATGGCCCGGGAGCGAGTTTCGCCCGGGCGTGCACAGGAATTTATCGATGACGAATGTCGTGGTTGTGGGCTCGCAATGGGGCGATGAAGGTAAAGGCAAGATCGTTGACTGGCTCTCCGAGCGTGCCGATATCGTGGTCCGGTTTCAAGGTGGACACAATGCAGGCCACACGCTTGTCATCGACGGCGTAAGCTACAAGCTTTCCCTTCTGCCCTCGGGCGTCGTGCGCCCCGGCAAGCTTGCCGTCATCGGCAATGGCGTCGTGGTCGACCCGCATGCTCTGATCGCCGAAATCGGCCGTATCGAGAAGCAGGGCGTGAAGATCACCCCGGAAAACCTGCGTATCGCCGACAACGCCACGCTCATCCTTTCCCTGCACCGCGAACTGGACGGCATGCGCGAAGACGCCGCCTCCAACAGCGGCACCAAGATCGGCACCACCCGGCGCGGCATCGGCCCTGCCTATGAGGACAAGGTTGGCCGTCGCGCCATCCGCTTCATGGACCTTGCCGACCTCGACACGCTTCCGGGCAAGGTCGACCGCCTGTTGACGCACCACAATGCGCTGCGTCGCGGTCTGGGCGTTGCGGAAGTGGCGCATGAGGCGATCATGACGGAACTGACATCGATTGCCGATCAGGTTCTGCCGTTCCGCGATACCGTGTGGACGCTGCTTGACCGCGAGCGCCGCGCCGGCAAGCGCATCCTGTTCGAAGGCGCTCAGGGTTCGCTGCTCGACATCGACCACGGCACCTATCCGTTCGTGACCTCGTCCAACACCGTGGCCGGTCAGGCCGCCGCTGGTTCGGGCATGGGGCCGGGTTCGCTCGGCTATATTCTCGGCATCACCAAGGCTTACACGACCCGTGTCGGCGAAGGCCCGTTCCCGACCGAACTGACCGACGAGATCGGCGATTTCCTGGGCACGCGCGGCCATGAATTCGGCACCGTCACGGGCCGCAAGCGCCGCTGCGGCTGGTTCGATGCGGCGCTGGTGCGCCAGTCGGTGGCCACCAATGGCATCACCGGCATCGCGCTGACGAAGCTCGACGTTCTCGATGGTCTGGACGAACTGAAGATCTGTGTTGGCTACAAGCTGGACGGTCAGGAAATCGATCATCTGCCGGCGAGCCAGGGCGCGCAGGCGCGCATCGAGCCGATCTACATCACGCTTGAAGGCTGGAAGGAATCCACCGTTGGCGCACGCAAGTGGGCGGATCTGCCCGCCCAGGCGATCAAGTATGTCCGGCAGGTGGAGGAACTGATCGGTGCGCCGGTTGCCTTGCTTTCGACCAGCCCTGAGCGCGACGATACGATACTTGTGACCGATCCCTTTGAGGATTAAGGTCGCCGCGTGGCTCGGGATGGCCTTCCGGCCCCTGCAATTACCTATCCGGCGTTTGGGCCGGAGAGCATGAGAAGGAACTGATGGCGGATTTTGTCGCGGTTATTCGCCGTGCTGTCGACGGCTTGGCGAACAATACGCCCGAAATGCGGGTGAAGGTTTACGACAAGGCTCGCAGTGCCGTTGTGCGGCAGTTGGAGAGCATGAAGCCGCGCCCGCCGGAGGCGTTGTTTCAGCGTCAGCTTTCGAAGCTTGAAGAAGCGATCATCGAGGTCGAGGCCGAGCATGCGGAAGCGTTGCCGGCCGACGACGGCATAACGCCTGTCCCGGTCGCCGAGCCTGAGCCCGTTCCGGCGGAATCCGCAGAGGAAGCGCTTGTTTACCAAGCGCCCGTGCCACAGGAGGAACCCGCCGCCGAGGTTTATCCGTCCGAGCCGGTCGCGAACGAGCACGCCCATGCCGAGCCTGCTGCTGACGTCGATCACGAGGCGGCCACCCACGACGCCGCCGGCTACGAGGAACCGGCCCGCACCTCCGAGCCTGAGACTGCCCATTCCCCCTATGAGGAGCCGGCGGCCTACAGCGACACGGTGGAGACGCGCGAGCAGGTCGAGGCCGGCTATGGTGACGACCGGCCCGTGCATGAGGCTGAGGAAACCGCGCCGGAAGACTATGTAGAGGCGGCCGAGCCGGTTGCCGCGTCCGATCGTGTGCTCGAGGAGCCCGCGCCACATGAGTCGGTGGCCTTGGAACCGGTGGCTCCGGAACCCGTTTTCGAGCCGGTCAACCACGAGCCGGAGATCGAACCGACCTTTGCGCCTGAAGAGCCTCTGACGGCTGCGGCACCCGAATTGCCGCACTGGCCCGAGGTGGCGTCGTCTGCCCCGGCCGAAACCAAGCCGGATGACGGTGGCTGGGACTGGCCCTCGCATGGACAGGTCGAGTTGCCTGCCGCACCGGTCTCCCCGGCCGCTCAGGATACGGGTCGCGCCGCCGATTCCATCATCGATGATTTCGACGCCTATCTCGAAGGCCGGGTCGCCCAGCCGGTCGAGCCCGCGGCGTCCGTTCCCAAGGCTGCTCCGGCTGCTGCTGCCAATCCTGACGTCAACGACGCCTGGCGCGATTTCGAGGCACTGATCGGTTATGATGCCGGCAAGGCTCCGGAAGCCGCGACCGGTGCCGCCCCGGCGGCTCCCGTTGCCGAGGAACGGCCCGCTGCCGAAAAGCCTGCGATCACCGAAGGCGAGGAGCGACTGGCTGGCGAAACGGCCTATCCCTATCGCGCTGTGCCGAAGCCGCGCCCGAACATCGCGAAGATCGGTCTTGCGGGTCTCGCGATCCTGCTTCTGGCCGGCGGCGGTTATGCGCTGTGGCTGAACCGCGATTCGCTGACCAACCTCTTCAACGGCCCGTCGACGCCTTCCGGTACGCCGGTCGTGGCCACCGGCAATGGTACGTCGACGCCTGGCAATGGTGTCGCGAAGCCGGTCGATCCGGCCCATAAGATCGATGATGGCGCGACGGCCACCAAGTTTACCCAGCGACTGACGGTAGACGGCAAGGAAGTGGACGAAGGTCCGGCTGCCGGCGGTGCCGGTGGCGCGCCGACCGGCGAAGGCCAGTCGGTTGCCCAGCAGAATGTCGCGCCGCCGCCGCAAACGCAGCAACCGGCCGGTGGACAGAGCGGCGCTACCGCCACGGCACCGGTCGCTTCCGGCGAGAAGATGTATCTCTACGAGGAGATGCTCGGCCAGTCGACGCCGACAGCCATCGAGGGCGGCGTAACCTGGGAAGCGCGCGAGGAAAAGGATGATGCCGGTCGGCCGCAGGCCGTCATTCAGGGCACGATTACCGTGCCGGGCCGCAGCCTGACGGCACTGGTCACCTTCAAGCGTAATTCCGATCCGTCGCTTCCGGCCAGCCATCTGGTGGAAATCGTGTTCTCGCTGCCTCCGGGTTTCGAGGGCGGGGCGATCGAAAGCGTCCAGCGCATTTCGATGAAACGGACCGAACAGGATCGCGGCAACGCCCTGATCGCCGTTCCGGCTCGCATCACGGACGATTTCCACATGATCGCGCTCAACGACTTCCCGGATGCCCGCGCGACCAATCTGGAACTGCTCAAGACCCGCGACTGGATCGATATTCCGGTAACCTATCGCAACGGTCGCCGCGCCCTGATCACCATGGAAAAGGGCGTGACCGGTACGGAGGCCTTCAACAAGGCGATTGCCCAGTGGCAACAGGCCGAAGGCGCCCAGCAGTGAGACAAGACGAGGCCGGGGCGACCCGGCCTTTTCCTTGTCCTGCCGACAGCGGAATTGATCTGTCGCTTCAAGATTGCTGACTTCTTCTCCGCGTGAAACTCTGCCATGCATAAACCTCGGGTTCGGGGAAACGCGCATGGAGAGGCAGAGCATGAAAACGGTCACCGCCGGAGTGCTGGAAATCGCCTACCGGGAAACCGGACCGAAAGACGGGTTGCCGACCGTGCTGCTGCATGGTTTTCCCTATGATATTCACGCCTTCGATGCGGTTGCCGACAGGCTGGCGGCGGCAGGCCATCGGTGTATCGTGCCGTTTCTGCGCGGTTATGGCGCGACCCGCTTTCTATCCGCGCAGACACCGCGTTCCGGCGAGCAGGCGGCTCTTGGCGCGGACCTTCTGGCGCTGCTCGATGCGCTTGCCATCGATCGTGCTCTGCTCGGCGGTTATGATTGGGGTGGGCGGGCTGCCTGCATCGTTTCGGCGCTCTGGCCGGAGCGGGTGCTGGGTCTCGTCAGTTGCGGCACCGGCTACAATATCCAGAACATTGCCGCCGCCGGCCAGCCGGTGTCTCCGGAGGAGGAGGCGCGCTACTGGTACCAGTATTATTTCCATTCCGAGCGCGGTCGCCGGGCGCTTGTCGAGAACCGTCGGGGCGTCTGCGAATATATCTGGACGATCTGGTCGCCGAGCTGGTCCTTCGACAGTGAAACCTTTGCACTGAGTGCAGCCGCCTTCGACAATCCCGATTTCGTCGATGTGGTGATCCATTCCTACCGGCACCGTTTCGGTGGGATTCCGGGTGATCCCGCGTTTGCGGCCATTGAGGCGCAACTGGCCCGCCAGCCGGATATAGCCGTGCCAACAATGGTGTTGCAGGGTGCGGATGACGGTGTGGACCCGCCCTCCGCGCGTGATTACGATGCGCCGCATTTCACCGCTTTCTACGTGCGGCGCATTCTGCCCGGCATCGGCCATAACCTGCCGCAGGAGGCACCGGATGCCTTTGCGGATGCCGTTCTCCACCTCGGGAGGTATAGCGGCTGACGGTGGGTCTCCCCGTACCGGGGATCGCACCGCTTGCCGTTCTCCCCAAAAGCGGTCAGACGCCGGAGAGCGCCTTCGTCATATAGACCGTCGTGCCGCCCATGAAGGGCTCCGTGCGGGTGATGACGTAGCCGGTGCGCTGGTAGAGCGCGACATTGGTGTCGAAGGCGGCGTTGGTCAGCAGGCGTATTTCGGCCCTGCCCGCTGCTTTTGCCTGCTCTTCGGCACGCGCCAGCAGGCGTTTGCCGTGGCCCTTGCGCTGTTCGACTGGCGAAATGGCGATGTTTTCGACCCAGAGGTGATCGTCGTGCAGCATGGTTTCGATCACGCCGACGACAAGACCGTCGTGGCTCAGGAGTTCGATCCGGTGGTCGGTAACGGCCTTTTCGTAGTCCACCCGCATCGGCATCGGTTCACGCCCGATCACCGCCACCCATCGCTTGTAGGCCGCGCGAACGATGTCGCGGATGAGCGCGGCATCGGCGGGCGTTGCGGGGATGAACTGCGTGACGGGTGTCGAATCCATGTCGTTTTCCTTGTTCGACGGTTGCTGGATAAAGAAAAACCCTGCCGGCGGGTCGCGGGCAGGGTCTGGTTCCGGTTTCGGAAGCGGCGGTCAGATCACGACCTGCTGCCTCTCATTTCCGCAAACGCCAACGCGCCCCGCTTTGCAGCATGGCAACGGCGTCGGTTCGCGAAGGTGGACACGGAATTGATCATGGCTTGAGGTTAGCAGGTAAGGCGCAGGCGTCAAGCATCCGTTGCGGGCCGGGGCCGCGTTTCGCCAGCCGGTCACCGTCATTCCAGAGGGGGCAGGTCTCCAGCGACAGGCAGCCACAGCCGATGCAGCCGTCGAGATTGTCGCGCAGTTGCGTGAGCTGGTTGATCCGGGCGGTCAGGCTGTCGCGCCAGTCCTGCGAGAGAAGGGTCCAGTCGCGGGCGGAGGGTGTGCGGCCCTTTGGCAGCGTTGCGAAGGCGGCGGCGATTTCGGCAAGCGACAGGCCAACCGATTGGGCGATGCGAATGATCGCGATGCGACGTAACACGTCGCGCCCATAGCGGCGATGGCCGGCAGCCGTGCGCTCGCTGCGAATGAGCCCCTCCGCCTCATAGAAATGCAGTGTCGAAACCGCGACGCCGCTGCGGCGGGCGACCTCGCCGACGGAAAGTTCTTTGGGCGCCATTCGTTTTCCCGTCCTGAAGGACTTGACCTCAAGTGAGCTTGAGATTGTAGCGTCGCGACAATCACGCTGCAAGGAGAACCCATGACCGAGACGACTGCGACCTGCCCGAGCGTACCGCGAGGACGCTGGGCAGACCTTTTTAGCCGCGATCTCCTGCCGAGAACGTTGCTGGTGTCCTTTGGGATCGGTCTTCATGCTTTCAACGAGATTGCCATTGCGCCGGTTCTGCCGGTCGCGGTTCTCGATTTGCACGGGGTGCGGTTTCTGCCCTGGGCCTGGTCGCTCTTCTATGCCGGTGTGGTGACGGGCGGCGTGACGGCGACGCTGTTGCGACAGAGGTTCGGGGCAAGGCGGGCGCTTGTGGCGGCCGGATTGCTGCATCTTGCCGGCATGGTTCTGGGCGTTACCGCCACGGTCATGGCGGCACTGATTGCCGGGCGTCTGGCGCACGGCCTTGCCGCCGGCTGGATCGTTGCCCTGTGCTATGGCCTCATCCCCTCACTGTTTCCGGCACGGTTGATTGCGCGGGTGTTCTCGCTGGAAGCGGCGGTTTGGGCTGTTGCCGCGCTGCTTGGCCCCATGGCCGGCGGACTGGCGACCGAGCTTTCCGGCTGGCGGGCGGGGCTTGCTGTCGCCTTTCCCCTGCTCATCACATTTCTGGCGGTGGCTTTGATGGTTGCGCCGCGCGGGGCAGGGGAAAAGATCGGCGACGGCCAGGTGACGCTTCCCGGCCGCGTGTCGCCGGCATTGTGCCTTGCCGCGGTCCTCATTCTGTCGCTGCCTTCCGCCCTGCCGGCAGAGCCCGCCGCCGCACTTGCCATTCCCGCCGGCATCCTGGTTTCTGTCCTGGCTTTCCGGTTCGATGTGCGACAGAAGGTGCGGTTCCTGCCGCCCGGTCTTTTCGGCTTTCGCACGGTCACCGGGCGGGGAAGCTGGGTGCTGTTTCTGATGTCGGCCGCCCACAGCACGACGACCGTGTTTCTGGCGTTGTTGCTGAAGCGCGCCTTCGGCCTCTCGCCGGTGTGGACCGGTCTCGTCGTCGTGACCATGGCATTGAGTTGGAGCGCCGTTGCCATCCCTGCCGGCAATGCAGAGAGCGAGGCCGCGCGCCGCCGCCTGCTGCATGCCGGGCCGCTGTTCGAAGTGGCGGGTATGCTGCTGATCGCCGGTGGCTTCGCCTTTCATGCGTTGCCGTTGATCGTTCTCGGGCAAGTCGCGGTTGGAACGGCCTTTGCGCTGGTGTGGGGGCTGCTGAACGAAGCGATCGTCAGGGATGCGGCGCCGGAGGTGCGGGCACGCGTCAGCGCCGTCTTGCCGACATTGGCCACCTGCGGTTCCATCGTCGGGGCGGGCTCAGCCGGCTGGCTGGCAGCGGTGTCCGGTGTTTCAGGCGGTGATGCGGCAGCTATTGCGGCGCAGGCGCCCTGGCTCTGGCTGTTCGGTGCGCTTTCCGCTGGGTTGGCCTTCGCTGCGGTGCGCGGCATTCGGCCGGCACACACGGAGGGTTGACGCTTAAACGAAAAAGCGCCCGACCATGGGCCGGACGCTTCCGAATGTTTCAAAGCCGATAGAAGCGCGATCAGGCGTCGACCACCTTCAGGGCCGCGGCGGCTTCAAGCGCTTGCTTCTGTACGGCTTCCTGTACCTTTTCGAAGGCGCGAACCTCGATCTGGCGCACGCGTTCGCGGCTGATGTCGAACTCGGTGGACAGGTCTTCCAGCGTCACCGGCTCTTCGGCAAGGCGGCGGGCCTCGAAGATGCGGCGCTCACGGTCGTTCAGAACGCTCATAGCGCGCGCCAGCATGTTGCGGCGGGTATCCAGTTCATCCTGTTCGATGAGAATGTCTTCCTGGCTTTCGCTGTCATCCACCAGCCAGTCCTGCCATTGCCCGCCTTCGCCTTCGGAGGCGCGCAGCGGTGCGTTCAGCGAGGCATCGCCGGAAAGGCGGCGGTTCATCGACACCACCTCCTCTTCGGAGACCTTCAGCTTGGTGGCGATTTCCGCAACCTGATCGGGGCGCAGGTCGCCATCATCGATGGCCTGGATGCGACCCTTCATGCGGCGCAGGTTGAAGAACAGCCGCTTCTGGTTAGCGGTCGTACCCATTTTGACGAGCGACCAGGAGCGCAGGATATATTCCTGGATCGAGGCCTTGATCCACCACATGGCATAGGTCGCCAGACGGAAGCCGCGCTCAGGATCGAACTTCTTGACGGCCTGCATGAGACCGACATTACCTTCGGACACGACTTCGCCGATCGGCAGGCCATAGCCGCGATAGCCCATGGCAATCTTGGCCACGAGGCGCAGATGGCTTGTCACCAGCTTGTGGGCGGCGTCGCGGTCGCCATGTTCCTGATAGCGCCGGGCGAGCATGTATTCCTGCTGCGGCTCCAGCATCGGGAACTTGCGAATTTCATCGAGGTACCGGTTCAGACCGGCTTCCCCGGCCATAATCGACGGCAATGCATTGCGGGCCATAGAGCACCCTCCTTGTCAATCGGCTCCCCTTGTCATTTCTACGCGGCGGAACCATATCCGGTTCAACGCGCGACGAAAGAAATGGCTCCCATGCGGGCAAGCCTTGTCGGCACGGTTTCATGGAAACCCGTGTCTGCGATCTAACAATTAAGTGCGGCGGAACCGTGTTTCAATAGGCGGCAGGGTCACGGCTGTGTGATGAATCAAAAAAATCGTCACTTTGTCGCGGTTGCCTGCCGGATGGGGCGGCATTTGCCTGCCTTTACCCCCTGAGCGCCTCGGCCAGTGCTTCCATATCCGCCGGTAGCGGAGATTCGAAATGCATCGTCTCGCCGGTGCGGGGGTGCTCGAAGGCGAGCATGAAGGCGTGGAGTGCCTGACGCGGAAAGGCGTTGACGATGGCCTTCGCCTCGGCCGGCAGCAGGTTCGCCTTGGTGCGGAAGGCCGCGCCGTAATCCGCGTCGCCAATCAGCGGGTGGCCGATATGGGCCATGTGGACGCGGATCTGGTGGGTGCGGCCGGTTTCCAGATGGCATTCCACCAGTGAGGCGAGGCAGGTGGCGTCCGGCTTTTCGCGGAAGCGCTCCAGCACCTCATAATGGGTAATGGCTTCGCGGGCGTCGTCGCTGTCCTCGCGCTTCACGGTGCGCTTGGTGCGATCGCCGGCGCGACCGAGCGGTGCGTCGATGGTGCCGTGCAGCCGGTCGGGACGGCCCCAGACGATGGCCTTGTAGGCGCGTTCGAGCGGGCCGGTGCGGCCATGGTCGGCGAATTGTGCGGCGAGATGCCGATGGGCTGCGTCGTTCTTGGCCACCACCATGACGCCGGTCGTATCCTTGTCCAGCCGGTGAACGATGCCGGGGCGGCGCACGCCGCCGATACCGGACAGGCTGTCGCCGCAATGGTGAATGAGCGCGTTGACGAGGGTGCCGGTCCAGTTGCCGGCGCCGGGATGGACGACGAGACCGGGGGGCTTGACCAGCACGATCAGGTCTTCATCCTCGTAGAGTACATCCAGGGGAATGTCCTCGCCCTTGGGCTCCGGGTCTTCCGGTTCCGGCATGCCGATCTCGATCGTGTCGCCCGGATGGACCTTGCGCTTCGGTTCGGTGATGGCGACGCCACCGACGAAAACCGAGCCGCCTTCGATCAGCGCCTTGAGGCGGCTGCGGGAAATCTCGCCGTCCAGCGCACCGGCCAGCCATGCATCCAGACGGCCGCTGGCGTCTTCCGGCACGATCAGGACTTTCCTTGCCGTTTCGGCTTGTTTAAAGGGATCGCTCATTCTTTTCTTTCAAACGCCGGAAACGGACCAGAAACGGGGTTGTCATGTCGCACATCGAACCAGAAGCCGAGGGTGAAAAGCCGCTCGACCCGGTTATGGATAATGTTCGCCGCAAGATGATCCGTCTGCAGATCGTCTCCGGCCTTATCATGTTCGTCAGCCTTATGGCGGTCTTCGGCGCGGTTGTCTACAAGGTCTGGGGTGGCAAGGCGGCGGCCCCGGCACCGGCGGCAAGCTCCGCTACTCTTATTCCTTCCGACCAGCCTCTGAAGTTGATTGCAGCGCTGCCGGCCGGCTTCACCGTCTCGAACGTGTCGCTTTCGGGCACGCAGGTGCTGTTCTACGGCAAGGCAGCGGATGGCGGCGCGCGCGCCTATGTGTTCGACATGACGACGGGCCGCATTGCCGCCACCATCGCGGTGGGCGAGTAGCCTTGGGCGCCCCCATCGCCATCGACGATCCCGCCGATCCGCGGGTCGCGGCCTTCCGCGACATCCGCGAGCGCGATCTTGTCGGGCGGCAGGGGCGTTTCGTGGTCGAAGGCACGGTGGTTCTGCGCATGCTGGCGGCGGCGCATGGCAAGGGGCGGTTCCGGGCGGAAACCATCCTCGTGCTGGAAAACCGGCTTGCCGGCCTTGCCGATATTCTCTCGGATTTTCCCGATGATGTGCCGATCTATGTTGCCAGCGCCGCCGTTATCGATGCCATTGCCGGCTTCAACATGCATCGTGGTGTGCTCGCCATCGGGGTGCGGCCAGAGGCGGGTTTCGATGCGCAGGCGCTGATTGCCGGCCTGCCGGAGCGGGCGCTTGTGCTTGCCGGTTGCGGCATTTCCAACCACGATAATGCCGGCAGCCTGTTTCGCAACGCCGCGGCCTTCGGCGCGGATGCGGTGATGCTGGATGCGACGAGCTGTGACCCGCTCTATCGCAAGGCCCTGCGGGTCTCGGTTGGTTCCGTTCTGGCGGTGCCCTATGTCCGGGAAGGCGATATGCTTGACCTTCTGGGGCGGCTCGACGCCGCCGGTTTTGCCGTTTGGGGCCTTTCCCCGCGCGGCGAGGTCGAGATTGGCGATATTCCCGTCAGCCCGCGCATGGCGCTGGTCATGGGCACGGAAGGCGAGGGGCTGCCGCCGGCGGTGATGTCGCGGTTTCGCACGGCGCGTATTGCGCAGCGCCCGCAGCTCGACAGCCTGAACGTGGCCATGGCGGCGGGGCTTGCGCTTTACCGGATTGCGCAGTTGCAGGGAAAAATCTGAGGCGTTCGGGTTATCCCACTCTTCCGCGCTTCGTTTACAGCCGCCGCCCCAGCTCCCGTTCGGCCATGGCGGTCTTGATGCGGCTCGCGAGGCCGATCCGGCCGCGGCCGCTGTAGGGCGGGCTGGCGATCAGGATGTCACGGACCCGCTGGGCGGCCTTGCCTTCACCGGCATGGGCTGTGACGGCGGCCGCGAGTTCGGCCAGTTCCTCGCGCAGGGCATGGTCGTCGCTGTCATCGGCTGCGTCCAGAATGCGCTGCATCAGGTGTTCGCCGCGCTGTTTCAGGCGGGCGGCATCGGGGGTGTTCTGGTGCGGCGCGCTGTCGGCTGGTGCGGTTTCAGCCGAGGCCTCACCGGTTGCGTTCGGTTCCTCGATCCCGGCGGATTTCAGCGTCATGCGATAGCTTTCCTTCTGTTTCAGCGCATCGCGCAGGCGATCGCGCAGCCGGTCCGCTTCGCGGGTGCGGCGTTCCAGCCGGTTTTCCATGTCGGCCAGATCTGCGGCCTGTCTGAGCGCCTTCTGCTCCAGCCGCGCCAGCTTGCCTTCCGACTGGCCGGAGCGGCGTTCGAGGCTGGAAAGATTGCTGCTCGTGTACGTGTAATCGGCGCGTAGCGCGTCGCGCTCATGGCGCAGTGCCTGCATGCGTGAATTCAGGTTCTCGATTTCCGCGTCACGGGCGGCCAGATCGATGCGGCAGCCGGAAACATCGACTTCCAGCCGGCGGGCGCGTTCCTCATGCAGGTCTATTTCCCGCCGCAGCGTATCGATGGTGGTCTGGGAGAGGTTGAGCGCGGCCTTGAGGTCGCCGTTATGCATGGTCGCCCGGCGGGCCTCGGCCCGCAGGTCGGCGGCGGCCGTGTTCATTTCCTCGATATGGTGATGAAGTTCAGTGTGTTCAGCCGTCAGGCGGGCTGTCTCCGCCGTCGCATCCTCCGCGTTCTTTTGCGCGGCAAGGCGGGCGTCACGCTCGCGGCGCAGATCATCGCCTAGGCGGGCGGCCTCGGTGGCAAAGGCGGCGCGTTCCATGTCCTTCTGGGCCCGCACTTCGGCCGGGCTGATCGGCATGGTGGCATAGATGCGCCGCTCCGTATAGGCAACGACGCGCCGGTGAATGGCCGGCGCAATCGCCACGGCAATGAGAGCGGCCGTCAGAAAACCCAATGCGAACAGGAGTGCGTATTCGATCACGACTGTTCTTTGTCCTCCGCCGGTTGTTCCCTTGCGTTAGACCATGGGGGCCGGGCGACCGCAAGCGGGCAAGCCCGCAAACCTCCACTCGTCCCGTGTTCAGAACGGGTTCCAGGTCGGTGATCGGGTCAGCTTGAGGTAGCCAAGATTAACGCCCAGCCGCGCTCCCAGTCCGGTGCGGATCGGCACCAGCAGCACATTGTTGTTGGACAGCACCGTCATGCCGAACCCCGCAACGATGAAGGCTGACCCGCTGACGCCGCCATACCGCTTGTAGAGCGAATCGACGGAGGGCAGATTATAGACGAGCATCATGGCCCGGGCGCCCTGGCCGCCGTAATCGATGCCAAGCGAGGGCCCCTGCCAGAAAGCGGGATGCTGGCCGGCATTCTTGGTATAAAGCTCGCCCTCGCCATAGGTCAGGCCGGCGATGAAGGCACCGGAGCCTTCCTGACCGAGAATATAGCCGTTGGGCAGGCCGTAGCGTTCGAAAGCCTTTTCCACCACTTTCGCGAGGCCGCCACTGGTGGAGCCGAAGAAGTTGTGGCCGGCATCGACGATTTCCTGAATGTCGTACTGGCCGTTATTGGCCCTGCCTGCGGCCAGTGCGGGGGCAACCGCGCCGGTCAGGCCGGCGGCGGCAAGCGTGGAGAGCATGCCGAGAAACTGTCGGCGGTGGAACCTGTCAAAGCGCATTGTTTTCGTCCTTCCAATTGGGCGCGTCCCAGCCCCTCCTCGCGCCAAACTCAAGTCCTGCGGTCCGTTTGCATGGGAATTCGCAGGCAATACGCCAATTGGGCGTTGAGAATGATATTTGCGCCCATGGTGTTAACATTCGGTTTACCAAAAATGGTGTCATTATGGCGAATATCCGCAACTGCTTCGCGCCGGGGCATCGGGCTCCCGTTTCGCGGAAGTGAGGCGGGCTGGCGCGGCGCTTCAGGAGACATTCATGCCGAAGAATCCCAATTTCACCCTGTCCGGGCCGGACCTCGCCGCGCTTCTGTGCAGCCGCGTGTGCCACGATGTCATTTCCCCGGTGGGTGCGATCAATAACGGGCTTGAACTGCTCGACGAAGGCGGCGCGGACGCCGATGCGATGGATCTCATTCGCACGAGTGCGCTGAATGCCTCCGTCCGCCTGAAGTTCGCGCGCCTTGCCTTCGGCGCTTCCGGTTCGGCCGGCTCCTCCATCGATACCGGCGAGGCCGAGAAGGCCGCCAAGGACTTTGCCGCGGCCGAAAAGAAGACGGAAGTGACCTGGACCGGCCCGCGCGCCATTGCCGCCAAGAACCGCGTCAAGCTGTTGCTCAACCTGTTTCTCGTGGCCTACAGCGCTATTCCGCGGGGCGGCTCCGTCGATGTGGCGCTGGAAGCGCCGGAATTCGATGCCGTGTTCACGCTGACGGTCAAGGGCCGCATGCTGCGCGTACCGCCGAAGTTCCTGCAGTTGTTCGAAGGCAAGCTGGACGAGGCGGTCGACGCCCACGCCATCCAGCCCTATTACACACTGCTTCTGGCGGAAGAGAGCGGCATGGAAATTTCCTATGTCGTCAATGAGGACAATATCGTCTTCACCGCCAAGCTCATCAAGTCCGAGGAAAAGGACGACTGACGGGCAGCAAGGCCCGCTGTGTGTTTCCGGCCAGATCGACGTTCCCGCACGCCCGGTGAGGCGTGCGGGAACGTTTTCGTTTGGAGCGACCGTTGCTGCGGCCCGTTTCGGAACATTTGCCGTCATTCCTGCGATCAGGCAGTAACCCTTCCTTATCGCCTCGCATGGTTGAATGCGCGAAGATCAGGGCCGCATGCGGCCCTATAACTCCGCGTACGGCATTTCGGGAAGGGTCCAGAAGATGAAGCGATTGATGATCGTCGACGGTTCCGACATCGTCCGCAAGGTCGGCCGGCGCATTCTGAGTGAACTCGGCTTTCTCGTCAGCGAAGCGCGTGATGCGCGTGAGGGCAGGGAACGCTGCGAAGCCGATCTGCCGGATGTGGTCATCATCGATGCCGGCATGGAAGATGCGCTGGACCTTGTGACCGAACTGAAACAACTGGCGAACGGGCGCGAGATCCGGATCTTTTACTGCCTGGTTGAGAACGACCTGAAGCGCATGATGACCGCCAAGCGGGCAGGCGCGACTGATTTTCTTCTCAAGCCGTTCGATCGCCGCAGCCTGACCAGTGCCTTTGCCGAGATCCAGACGGCGGCCTGACCCCTTCCAGGTGGCCCGAATTGTCCATGCGCCGGCCCCGTGGCCGGCGTTTTCCGTTGGGTCGACAGGGCAGGGCACAAATGAAAGGCCCACCCTTCACGGATGAAGGGTGGGCCCAATGTTTCGGCTGGCGGGGATGCGGTGTCAGGCGGTTTCGAGGAACTCGGCGTTGCCGTCCGGCTCGCGCAGAACGTAGCCGCGGCCCCAGACCGTCTCGATGTAGTTGGCGCCGCCGGCGGCGTTGGCAAGCTTCTTGCGCAGCTTGCAGATGAAGACGTCGATGATCTTCAGTTCCGGCTCGTCCATGCCGCCATAAAGGTGGTTCAGGAACATTTCCTTGGTCAGCGTCGTGCCCTTGCGCAGCGAAAGCAACTCGAGCATCTGGTATTCCTTGCCCGTCAGGTGAACGCGCTGGCCGCCAACTTCGACGGTCTTGGCGTCGAGGTTCACCAGAAGTTCGCCCGTGACGATCACGGACTGGGCATGGCCCTTGGAACGGCGCACGATGGCATGGATGCGGGCAACCAGTTCGTCCTTGTGGAACGGCTTGGTCATGTAATCGTCCGCGCCGAAGCCCAGGCCGCGAACCTTGTCTTCGATACCGGCCATGCCGGACAGAATGAGAATGGGCGTCTTGACCTTCGAAAGGCGCAATGTGCGCAGCACTTCGTAACCGGACATATCCGGAAGGTTCAGATCGAGCAGAATAATGTCGTAGTCGTAAAGCTTGCCGAGATCGACACCCTCTTCGCCGAGGTCGGTCGTATAAACGTTAAAGCTTTCCGACTTGAGCATCAGTTCGATGCTCTGCGCTGTCGCGCTGTCGTCTTCGATGAGTAGAACCCGCATGTTAATCCCCTTTACCGCCGCCGAAAGGTAATGACTGCCCCCTACGCGATACGGACCCAGACGTTGCCTGATTTGGAAGCTGCCACCAAATGGTTAACAAATTCTGATTCCCTCTGGCAAGGTGTATCGAATTTATTAAATAAAAATGGCACTTCCCTGTTTTCACACATGAATCTGTCATCGCCAAAACTGAATCACTACGTGAGGAAAACCCGCTAAGTGATTCAACCGACTCATCATTGCCGGTTTGTTTTTTTGAGGCGTCGTATTTACCGACCCTTAAATGATCGTCCCTATCATTAACGATGCCCGTAAACGAAAGGTTACCGACGGTAGGTTTTTGTTAAGGTCGAGAGGATTTTTCGTCACAGTTCCCTGAAAGGGGGCGTTAACGGGTGCATTGATAAGAAGGCCGGGATCTCGCGTCACGGGAGTATAGCGTATGAAGCCGCACGACAGCCTTGTCCGCCTGAAGGAATTTCAGGTGAATGAAAAACGCCGCCAACTGCAACAATTGCAGATGATGGTGTCGGAATTCGAGAAAATGTCCAAGGAGCTGGAACACCAGATCGTTCTGGAAGAAAGCAAATCCGGCATTTCCGATCCGAATCACTTCGCCTATCCCACGTTTGCGAAAGCGGCGCGGCAGCGCGCCGACAATCTTCAGGTCTCCATTCGTGACCTGAAGAGCCAGCAGGAAGCCGCCGAAATTGCGTATGAGGAAGCTGTCGCAGATCGCGACAAGGCCGCAGCGCTGGGCGAGCGAGACGGAGCGATGCGCGCGCGGGCCTGATCCGAGCGAGGTTGCCGGCCGTTAACAATTCGAACGGATCGAAGATCCGCGCGAGAAAAGTCATGCTCGTCCGGCACGATCCGCGGACGGGCATGACTTTCCTGCGCTCTTATCCAAGTCGCGGCGCGCGGGGAGTGACCCGCAGCGCCCTTTTGGCGTTTTCACCCGCTCAGGCAACAGCTTATCCCGCGATGGCGTCCGCCCATTCAGGGTGGCGCTGGACCTGCGCCTTGAAGAAGGGGCAGAGCGCAATGATGCGCCAGCCGTTTTCACGGGCATCTTCAATGACTTTCTGGGCCAGGGCCTGTCCCACGCCGCGGCCGCGCAAGGCATCCGGCACGCCGGTGTGATCGACGATGATGAGGGTCGGTGAGGTGCGCGAAAAGGTGATTTCCGCTTCGTGGCCGTCAACCGTGGCGACGTAGCGGCCACCGCTCTTGTTGTCCTCGCGGATAATTTCCATTCCTGCATCTCCTTATGTTTGGTAACAGCAGGCATCGCGCCTGCTCAGGGCCTCAAGTGGGGGGCAGTGGGTAAAAGGCAAGGGGGAAATATTCCAGCCTTTTGTTTTTGCCGCATTGTCCGATGCCGAAGCGAGCAAGCTTCGGCTGGGCATGCTTCAACGCGAAAAAGCCCGCTCGCTGCCATTGGGGCGCGAAACGGGCTTTTTGAATGGTCCTCTCAGGCTGGCTTCTGTCCAGCCGGAATTCGGATCAGTGGCGATATTGCTGGATGCGGGTGGTGCGCAGGCCGGCAAGACCGTGGTCATTGATGGAAGACTGCCAGGACAGGAATTCCTCAACGGTCAGCGTATAACGCTCGCACGCTTCCTCAAGGCTCAACAGGCCTCCTCGGACTGCCGCGACAACTTCCGCCTTGCGGCGAATCACCCAACGGCGGGTGTTTGCCGGGGGAAGGTCGGCAATCGTCAGCGGACTCCCATCGGGGCCGATGACGTATTTTACTCGGGGACGCATCACTTCGGTCATTGTACTCTCTACACAAACTCAAGACCACGTGAGAAACTTTAGCCCGCCACATTTAAAAATTGACTAAGCGAGACGCTGCAATTTTCAAACTTTTGCAATTGCGCCGCTGCACCTTTGTCGTGTTGCTGAACGCGAATGTGGTGTCACAACGGCAAAAAAGCGCCGGAATTGGGCGCTTTTCAGGAAATAAGCTGGTTTCAGAAGGGTATCAGAAGCCCTTGCCGCCCTTGAGTTCGGAAATCACGGTTCCGAAAATAATGCGCATGTCGAACAGGAAAGAGAAATTTTCGACATAATAAAGGTCGGAAGCGATACGGGCGCGGGCTTTGCCCGGACGATCGGTCGGGCCGCGAAGGCCACGCATCTGGGCCAGACCGGTCAGGCCCGGGCGCATCATGTGGCGGTGATGGTAATCCGGCACAAGTTCTTCATAGGGGATGCCGGCAGCAAGCATGCCAACCGCATGGCACCGCGGGCCGACGAGCGACATATCGCCCAGCAGCACGTTCAGAAGCTGCGGCAACTCATCGATATTCGTGCGACGCAGGATCGCACCGATCCGCGTGACGCGCGGATCGTTCTTCACGGTCTGGGCCACGCCGCTCACATCGCACAGGTCCGTGCGCATGGAGCGGAACTTGAAGACGCGAATCTTCTTGCCGTCTTTCCCCCAGCGAACCTGGCTGAAGAAAACGGGGCCGGGACTATCGAATTTGATGATGGCGGCAACCGCCAAAAAAAGCGGCAGAAGCGCAATCAGCGCTGCGCCCGACGCAAGGATATCGAAGGCCCGTTTCATCGCAAGCTGTGCAATTTTCTTCCTGCCAGCCTCTGGCAGAAGCATTTCCGTCACAGGATTTGCAGGAACGGCAGCAGCTCGGCTCGTCGCCGGTGTGTTCTCGCTTCTCAGCAGTTCAAGGATGGTCACGCTGGTCACCCGATAGACACAGTGGTTGAATCTTCATTCAGGACTTCTAAACCATCTTCCGATGTGAGTCATCCCGTAATTTAAGTATTGGTTAACCGCGGAACGTCTTTTTTTGACTAGGTTTCTGGTTGTATTTGCTGTTGATGATGGAAGCATAGGTCGTTGAAGGCTCTGTTTCCGCTAAACTTTAGAGCATTACACCCGTCAACTCCGTCTTGTGCTGACCGCATTCGAGCTGTGCATTTCCTGCATGGCTCATGAACAGCGAATCTCCCGTATTGAGCCATGCAATTGTGGTGAGGCTGCCCGAGGTTGCGCCCGAAGCGTCGCCCTTGAGCGTGGCAATCTCCGTCGTGCCATTGGCGACGAGCGTGATGTCGTGTCCCGAGGAGGTGATGACCGTCACATGCAGGTTGAGAAGGTATAGGCCGGTTTCGGCGATGACGAGCGCGGCGCCGCGTGTGAGCGGTGCGCCCAGCGATACCGTACCCTGGAGGTTGGCGATCTGCTGGAAGCCCGTCTGGCTGCCGGGTGCGGGCGTCATGGTTGCCGGATCGCACCAGGCGCGGAAGGCCGGGTTCCGCGGGTGCTGGACGTGTCCCGTCGGCGCGATGGCGAGCGCCGTTACCCAATCCGTGCCGTCGCTTACCTTCACCGCGAAGGAATTGTTGCCGGCCAGCCCCATTTCCGCAAAGCCGGTCCAGTCGGATTGAAACAGCAGTGATGCGGTATCGGCGGGCGCTGACTTGTTGATCTTGAGTTGGTGGCCGCCACCGGCATGGGTCAGAAGCGTTGCCGGGGCGGCGACCGCGAGCCGGTTCGCGGTGTCGGCGGTGGTGGAAACGCCAAGCGTCTGGCAGACGCCATGGGCCGGCAGCGGTGCCGGCCCCCAGTCTTCGCCGTCATGCACTAGCAGGGTTCGCGCCTGCGCGTCCCACGCCCGCCAGCCGGTGCGGGGCGCAAGGTAAAGCCAGGCGCCATCCTGCCACATGGCGATGCGCCCGTCGCGCCCGCTCCAGTCGCCGGAGGCAGGGGCCGTGATGGCGAAGCATTCGCCTTCCTCCGCGCTTGCCGGCGGGGTGGCCAGCATGGCCGAAAGCGTCAATTGCACGATCGCGTCGAGACGCTGCAGCGCTTCGTTGTGGGTCACATGTTTCTGCGCCTGGGAGGGCAGGATGTAGGGCATTTCGAGGTTGACGGTGGTGTCGCTCATGGTCGCGCCTTCGCTGTGATCGTTGCCACCAGTCTATGGCGGCTGGCGAACCGGGCGGATTGCGGCAGCGGCAAGTGGTTGAAATCACAGATAGGGGGCCGAAGGCCGTCCTCGCTTCTGCATTCTTTTTTCGCAAGCTTTGCGTGCGACTTTATTTTCGTCTCATTTGTGTTTGCTCTTGGCGACGGCTGTGCCAACCTGTGACCGGCCTATCGAGACGGATTCCCCCATGCGCTATTCAGCCCTTTCCATCCTCCGGAACGCTTTCAGCGGCAATCGCGACTGGAAGCCAGCCTGGCGAGAGCCGGAGCCCAAGTCCCATTACGACGTGATCGTGGTCGGCGGCGGCGGGCACGGGCTTTCCACCGCTTACTATCTCGCAAAGGAATTCGGTGTCAGGAGCATCGCGGTTCTGGAGAAATCCTATCTTGGTTCCGGTAATATTGGCCGTAATACAACCATCATCCGGTCGAATTACCTGCTACAGGGTAATAATCCCTTCTACGAGCTTTCGATGCAGCTCTGGGAGGGACTGGAGCAGGACTTCAACTTCAATGCGATGGTGTCGCAGCGCGGTATTCTCAACCTCTTCCATTCCGATGGCCAGCGCGATGCCTATCGCCGGCGCGGCAATGCCATGCGGTTGCACGGCGTCGATGCCGAGATTCTCGACCGCACCGATCTCTACAAGGTGGCGCCTTACCTCAATTTCGACCATGCCCGGTTCCCGGTACTCGGTGCGTTGCGCCAGAAGCGGGCGGGCACCGCGCGTCACGATGCGGTTGCCTGGGGATATGCGCGCGGCGCTGACAGCCGCGGCGTCGATCTGATCCAGCATTGCGAGGTGACGGGTATTCGCCGCGAAGGCGGGCGGGTCACGGGTGTCGAGACGAGCCGGGGCTTCATTGGCTGCAACAAGCTGGCGCTTGCCACCGCCGGGCATTCTTCGGTGACGGCGGAGATGGCGGGGCTGACGCTGCCCATCGAAACCCATGTGCTGCAAGCCTTCGTTTCGGAAGGGCTGAAGCCGGTGATCGATACCGTCATCACCTATGGCGGCGGTCATTTCTACATCTCGCAGTCCGACAAGGGCGGCCTCGTCTTCGGCGCGGATATCGATATGTATTCGTCCTACAGCCAGCGCGGCAATCTGGCGACGGTGGAAAAGACCATCGAGGAGGGCGTCTCGCTTATTCCCGGCCTGTCGCGCGTGCGGGTGCTGCGTTCCTGGGGCGGGGTGATGGATATGACGATGGATGGCTCGCCGATCATCGACAAGACGCCGCTCGACAATCTCTATCTGAACGCCGGCTGGTGCTATGGCGGCTTCAAGGCGACGCCGGCGTCGGGCCTGTGCTTTGCCCATCTCATTGCGAAAGACGAGGCGCATCCTGTCGCCCGTGCCCTTCGCCTCGATCGCTTCCAACGCGGCCTCGTCCTCGATGAGGGCGGCAAGGGCCCGCAGCCCAATCTTCATTGAGACAGAACCATGGCCAGTCTGATTTCCTGCCCGCATTGCGGTGTCCGCCCCAAAGAGGAATTCACCATTCGCGGCGACGCGACACCCGTACGCCCCGGCCCGGATGCGCCGGAAGAAGCGTGGTTTGCCTATGTCTATCTGCGCGAAAACCCGAAGGGCCGCATTCGTGAAAGCTGGCACCACACCAGCGGTTGCCGAAGGTTCCTGATCGTGGAGCGCGATAACGTGACCCACGAGGTCTATTCGGTGGTGGACGCCGCCCAAGCGAAGGAGGCCGCCGAATGAGCGCCTATCGCCTGACCACTGGCGGTCTGGTCGACCGCAGCGCCGGCCTTGCCTTCACCTTCGATGGTCGCCCGATGCGCGGCTTCGCGGGAGACACGCTCGCCTCCGCGCTGCTTGCCAACAACGAGGTGCTGGTTGGCCGCTCGTTCAAGTATCACCGTCCGCGCGGCATCCTGACCGCCGGTTCCGCCGAGCCGAATGCGCTCGTCACCATCGGCACGGGCGGACGGCGTGAGCCGAATACCCGCGCGACCGTTGCCGAACTTTTCAATGGTCTGGACGCCATCAGCCAGAACCGCTGGCCCTCGCTGAAGCACGATATCGGTGCGGTGAACGGCCTGCTTTCGCCCTTTCTCGGGGCCGGTTTCTACTACAAGACCTTCATGTGGCCCGCTGCTTTCTGGGAAAAGGTCTATGAGCCGATCATCCGTCGCGCCGCCGGTCTCGGCAAGGCATCGATGCAGCCGGACCCCGATCGCTATGAAAAGGCCTGGGCGCATTGCGACCTGCTGGTGATCGGCGCCGGTGCCGCCGGGCTGATGGCGGCGCTCACCGCCGCACGTTCCGGCCTGCGCGTCATTCTGGCCGATGAAGGTTTCCGCATGGGTGGCGCGCTGCTTTCGGAAACCGCGAAGATCGGCGGACAGGCACCGGCGGATTTCGTCGCCTCCGTTCTCGAAGAGCTGAAAAGCTTCCCCGACGTGACGCTGATGCCGCGCACCACCGTGTTCGGGTGGTATGACGACAACGTCTTCGGCGCGGTGGAAAAGGTGCAGAAGCATGTGGCCGAACCTTCGCCGGACAGGCCGGTGGAGCGGGTGTGGCGCATCATCGCCAAGCGCGCGATCATGGCGACGGGGGCGGAGGAGCGTCCACTCGTCTTTGGCGGCAACGATACGCCCGGCGTGATGATGGCCTCGGCCATGCGGACCTATCTCAACCGCTATGCGGTGGCGGCGGGCCGCAAGGTCGCGGTCTTCACCAATGGCGGTTCGGGCTATGCGACGGCGCAGGCCTTTGCATCCAACGGTATCGAGATTGCGGCCATCATCGACAGTCGCGCCGTCGTGCCTGACGTCGCGCCGAAAGGCGCGCGGATCATTCACAATGGCGGCATCGTCGCCACCAAGGGCGGAAACCGGCTTTCCGGTGTCGTTGTCGAGCGTTCGGGCTTCGAAGAGGTCATCGAGTGCGATGCGCTCGCCATGTCCGGCGGCTGGTCGCCGGTGGTGCACCTTGCCTGCCAGCGTGGCCGGAAGCCGGTCTGGTCGGATGAACACCAGGCGTTCCTCGCGCCGGAAAACGGTGATCTTCTGACGCCGGCGGGTGCGGCGGCGGGGCTTTCCGGTCTTGGTGATGCGTTGAAGGACGGGCAGGAAAAGGCGCTCGCCATCCTGCGCGGCCTCGGCAAGCGCCCGAAACTGCGCGATCTGCCGGAGGTGGAGGGCGAATACGATCCCGCCTTCGCGCCGCTCTGGTACGTGCCGGGTGCCCAGCAGAAGGCTTTTGTCGATTTCCAGAACGATGTGCATGTGGCCGATCTCGGCCTTGCCAAGCGCGAGGCCTATGGCTTCGTGGAACATGCCAAGCGATACACCACCGGCGGCATGGCCACCGATCAGGGCAAGCTCGGCAATGTCAACATGGCCGGCATTCTCGCGGGCATGAAGGGCGTTTCGCCGGCCGAAATTGGCACCACCACCTTCCGGCCGTTCTACACGCCGGTCTCGTTCGGGGCGATGGCGGGCACTTCGCGGGACAAGGAGTCGCGGCCGACCCGCTATTCGCCGCTGCATAACTGGGCGAAGAAGAACGGCGCGACCTTCGTGGAAGCGGGTCTCTGGTACCGTTCCGCCTGGTTCCCGCGCGCGGGTGAGGCGACGTGGCGCGACAGCGTGGACCGCGAGGTTCTCAACGTGCGCGCCAATGCCGGGCTGTGCGATGTCTCCACGCTGGGCAAGATCGAGATTTTCGGAGCGGATGCGGCGGAATTCCTGAACAGGGTCTATTCCAATGCCTTCCTCAAACTGCCGGTCGGCAGGGCGCGCTACGGCCTCATGCTGCGTGAGGATGGCATCGTCTTCGATGACGGCACGACCAGCCGTCTCGCTGAGAACCATTATTTCATGACCACCACCACCGGCCATGCGGCGGAGGTGATGACCCATCTCGAACATTGCGCCCAGACGCTCTGGCCGAACCTTGATGTGCGCTTCGTTTCCTCTTCGGATCAATGGGCGCAGATGGCGCTGGCCGGGCCGAAATCGCGGACCATTCTTCAGGAACTGGTGGAAGACGATCTTTCCAATGAGGCGTTTCCGTTCCTGTCGGCCCGCGAGGTCATGCTCAAGGGCGGGCTGAAGGCACGGCTCTTCCGCATCTCCTTCTCAGGCGAACTTGCCTACGAACTGGCGGTGCCCGCCGGCTATGGCGAGGCCGTTGCCGATGCGCTGATGGAGGCGGGTGCGCCACACGGCATCTGCGCCTATGGCGTCGAGGCGCTTGCCGTTCTGCGCATCGAGAAAGGCCATGTGACCCACAATGAACTCGACGGGCGCACCACGCCCGATGATGTCGGTCTCGGCAAAATGGTGTCCGGCACCAAGCCCGATTTCATCGGCAAGCATCTGGCGGGTCGCTTCGGATTGACGGCGGCGGACCGGCTGCAACTCGTCGGGCTGAAGCCTGTCGATGTCGCCAATACCATCCGCGCCGGCTCGCATATCCTCAAGGAGGGCGCAAAACCGTCGCTGACCAACGATCAGGGGCATGTGTCCTCGGCCTGCTATTCGCCTGGCCTGCAATCGCCCATCGCGCTGGCGCTGATCAAATCGGGGCGCGAGCGTCACGGCGAGAAGGTCATCGTGTGGGACGGCCTGCGCAACGAGGAATTTCCGGCCGTCATCTGTTCTCCGGTCTTCATCGATCCGGAAAACGGCAGGCTGCACCAGTAAGCATTTCCAGCAGGAGTGCGTCGCGGTTCTGCGTTGGGAAATGCGAAAACAAAGAGATAGTGCGTTTCACGCTTCGGAAAGAGGCGGAATATGCCAAGTGAGGTTGAGCGATGAATTTCGTCTTGAGACACCCGGTCGAGGAGCTTCTTGCCGCAGCACCGGCGGAACCCGCCCTCAACCATCTTTCCGTGCCGCGGAACAGGGCGTCATGGTCCGTTCTGGCCCACAAGGGCAGTGAGGCGACAGTCGTGCAGGCGCTTGCTGCTATCGAAGGGGCCTCGGTGCGCTTCTGCGGGCCTGAGGAGTGGCTGGTCGTCACCAACCGGGACGGGGCGGGGGCGGTTGCTTCGGCGCTTGCCGCCATTCCCGGCGCCTCGGTGGTGGAGCAGGGCGATGGCCGCACGGTGTTTTCGCTGGCGGGGCCGGACAGCCGGGCGCTGCTTGCCAAGTGCACGGCGCTCGATCTTCACCCCGATGCCTTCGCCATCGGGCGGTCGGCCAATGCGCTCGTCTGCCATGTTGGTGGCAATGTGGCGCGGGTGGCGCGCGACACCTACGAGATCACGGTGATGCGGTCCTTTGCGGCCTCGTTTTTCAGCGAAATCTGCCTTCTGGGCCGTGAGTTTGGCCTCTCTGCGGGCTTTGCCGATTGAAAAGACTGGAAATTTTCCAGTTGGTCAAAAAATGGTCATTTGAAGGTCAGAAATAGACTGATTGACTAGATAATGGCCATGGGAACAAAAAAAGGCAGAAAATTTGTTTGAATAGACGTTTGCCGCTTCACTTTTGGATTTAAAGCGGTATGGAATCCCCTAATCTGGAGCGTGAACAGCCGAAATTGAAGAATAACAAACGGCATTTGCGTTTCCGGTTGCTATGAGCGGAGCCGATCAGGGGGCCTCGAAGACCTCCTTCGGTGAATGCTTCAAAACAACATAAGAGAAAAGAGATGCGTCGTAAGCCACGTCGCATCCGGGGAAAAATAAATGGATTACTTCATCCAGCAGCTCGTGAACGGGCTGACTCTTGGCTCTATCTATGGTCTCATCGCAATCGGTTACACGATGGTCTACGGCATCATCGGCATGATCAATTTCGCCCATGGCGATATCTTCATGCTCGGTGGTTTCGCGGCGCTCATCGTTTTCCTGCTGCTCACGACGCTGTTTGCGGGTGTGCCGGTTGCCTTGGCACTCCTTGTCATGCTGATCGTCGCCATGCTGATGACCAGCCTGTGGAACTGGGCGATCGAGCGGGTGGCCTATCGCCCGCTGCGCGGTTCGTTCCGTCTGGCGCCGCTCATCACCGCTATCGGCATGTCCATCGTGCTGTCGAACTTCATCCAGGTCGCCCAGGGTCCGCGCAACAAGCCGATCCCGCCGATGATCACCGATGTCTATCATTTCGGTGAGGTGACGATCCAGCTCAAGCAGATCGTCATCATCATCGTCACGGCCGTCCTGCTGACGCTGTTCTGGTACATCGTCAACAAGACGCCGCTTGGCCGCGCCCAGCGCGCCACGGAGCAGGACCGCAAGATGGCCGCGCTTCTCGGCGTCGATGTCGACCGCACCATTTCGATCACCTTCGTCATGGGTGCGGCACTCGCAGCCGTCGCCGGCACGATGTATCTGATGTATTACGGCGTTGCCGCCTTCAACGACGGCTTCATTCCGGGCGTCAAGGCGTTCACGGCTGCCGTTCTCGGCGGGATCGGCTCGCTTCCGGGCGCTGTTCTCGGCGGCTTGCTCATCGGCCTCATCGAATCGCTCTGGTCCGCCTATTTCACCATTGCCTACAAGGATGTGGCGACCTTCGGTCTGCTTGCCTTCGTGCTGATCTTCAAGCCGACCGGCATTCTCGGCCGTCCTGAAGTGGAGAAGGTGTAAGCCATGGCCAACGCAATTTCCGAACCCGGCAAGGCTCCGGCCTCGCTTCTCGGGCAGGCCATCAAGGAGGCCGTCTTCACCGGCCTCCTGACCTTCGGCCTCTTCCTGCTCTATATCGGTTTCAAGACCGATCAGGACATTTCCAACGCATTGATCATCTATGGTCGTCCCGGCCTGCTCGCCATCTTCGTGGGCATCGCCGCCGTCGGTCGCTTCCTCATGGTGCTGTTCGTCCATCCCTGGGCGAAGGCCCGCAAGGATGCGCGCGCCGAGGTGCCGGTGCATGACATCGAGAAGAGCCCGAGCCTCTTCCACAAGCATTTCCTGAAGATCGCACTCGTCGCGCTCCTGCTTTACCCGCCGGTCATCGTGTCGATCTACGGTTTCCAGGGCTCGCTCAAGTTCGTCGACAATTTCGGCATCCAGATCCTCATCTATGTGATGCTGGCCTGGGGTCTGAACATCGTGGTCGGCCTCGCCGGCCTGCTCGATCTCGGCTATGTCGCCTTCTACGCGGTCGGCGCCTATTCCTATGCGCTGCTCTCCAGCCATTTCGGCCTGTCCTTCTGGCTGCTTCTGCCGATTTCCGGCATTCTGGCCGCCTTCTGGGGCATGATCCTCGGCTTCCCGGTCTTGCGTCTGCGCGGCGACTATCTCGCCATCGTGACGCTTGCCTTCGGCGAAATCATCCGTCTCGTCCTCATCAACTGGACGGATGTGACGCAGGGCACGTTCGGCGTCTCCAGCATTCCGAAGGCCACGCTGTTCGGCATTCCTTTCGATGCCTCGCCGGGCGGTTTCGCCAAGATGTTCGGCCTGCCGATGTCGTCGGCCTATTACAAGATCTTCCTGTTCTACCTCATCCTCGCACTCTGCATGGTCACGGCCTATGTCACCATCCGGCTTCGCCGCATGCCGATTGGCCGTGCGTGGGAAGCTCTGCGCGAAGATGAAATCGCCTGCCGTTCGCTTGGCATCAACACCGTCACCACCAAGCTCACCGCGTTTTCCATCGGCGCGATGTTCGGCGGCTTTGCCGGTTCGTTCTTCGCGGCGCGGCAGGGTTTCGTCTCGCCGGAATCCTTCGTGTTCATGGAATCGGCGGTCATTCTCGCCATCGTCGTTCTCGGCGGCATGGGCTCGCTGACGGGTATCGCGGTGGCTGCCATCGTCATGACCGGCGGCACCGAGCTGCTGCGCGAAATGGAGTTCCTGAAGCATATCTTCGGCCCCGATTTCACGCCCGAGCTTTACCGCATGCTGATCTTCGGCCTGGCCATGGTGATCGTGATGATCCTCAAGCCGCGCGGTTTCGTCGGCAGTCGTGAACCCTCCGCCTTCCTCAAGGAGAAAAAGGCCGTTTCCGGCAGCTTTACCAAGGAGGGCCACGGCTGATGGCCTCGGTAGATACTTCAATGACCAGCAAAGATACGATCCTGAAGGTCGAGCATCTTTCGATGCGCTTCGGCGGCCTCATGGCCATCAACGACTTCTCCTTCGAGGCGAAACGCGGTGAAATCACCGCGCTCATCGGCCCGAACGGGGCGGGCAAGACCACGGTGTTCAACTGCATCACCGGCTTCTACAAGCCGACGATGGGCATGATTTCGCTCCACCAGAAATCCGGCAAGGAATATCTGCTGGAACGGCTGCCCGATTTCATGATCACCCGTGAAGCCAAGGTGGCGCGTACTTTCCAGAATATCCGGCTCTTCTCGGGCCTGACGGTTCTCGAAAACCTGCTCGTCGCCCAGCATAACAAGCTGATGAAGGCCTCGGGTTACACCATCCTCGGCCTGCTCGGTTCCCCGCTCTACAAGCGTGAGGCCAAGAAGGCGATCGAGACGGCGGCCCACTGGCTGGAGCGCGCCGATCTGATCGACCGCGCCGACGATCCGGCGGGCGATCTGCCCTACGGCGCCCAGCGGCGTCTGGAAATCGCCCGCGCCATGTGTACGGGCCCGGAACTGCTGTGCCTCGATGAACCGGCGGCGGGTCTCAACCCCAAGGAATCGCTGGCGCTCAATACGCTGCTTCGCTCCATCCGCGACGAAGGCACGTCGCTGCTCCTCATCGAGCACGACATGTCGGTGGTCATGGAAATTTCCGACCATGTCGTGGTGCTGGAATACGGGCAGAAGATTTCCGACGGCACGCCGGACCATGTGAAGAACGACCCGAAGGTCATCGCGGCCTATCTGGGCGTGGATGATGAAGAAGTGACCGAGGTGATCGCGGAAGTGGAAAGCCTTGACGGAGGTGCCAAGGCATGAGCGGCGAAACGCTTCTGAAAGTTCAGGGTGTCGAAACCTATTACGGCAACATCCGCGCGCTTGGCGGTGTCGATGTCGAGGTCAAGAAAGGCGAAATCGTCAGCCTGATCGGTGCGAACGGCGCCGGCAAGTCGACGCTGATGATGACGATCTGCGGTGCGCCGCAGGCCCGTTCCGGCTCGATCATCTTCGACGGCACCGACATCACCCGCATGCCGACGCATCTGATTGCCCGCATGCGCATCGCCCAGTCGCCGGAAGGCCGCCGCATCTTCGGCCGCATGACCGTTCTGGAAAACCTCCAGATGGGTGCCGGGCTCGACAACATGAAGTATTTCCACGAGGACGTGGAACGCATCTTCACGATGTTTCCGCGCCTCAAGGAACGCATCAACCAGCGCGGCGGCACGCTTTCGGGCGGCGAACAGCAGATGCTGTCCATCGGTCGTGCGCTGATGGCCCGTCCGAAGCTTCTGTTGCTCGACGAGCCGTCGCTCGGCCTCGCGCCGCTGATCGTCAAGGGCATCTTCGAGGCGATCAAGAAGCTCAACCAGGAAGAGGGGCTGACCGTTTTCCTCGTGGAGCAGAACGCTTTTGCCGCGCTGAAGCTTTCCGACCGCGCCTATGTGATGGTCAACGGCAAGGTGACGATGAGCGGCTCTGGCCGCGAGCTGCTCGCCAATCCGGAAGTGCGCGCTGCCTATCTCGAAGGCGGTCATCACTGAGAAATGCCGTCATCCGGCGCGGCCCGTTGCCGCAGCCGGATATCGGTCTTCCCATTTTTGGAGTGTCCGGCGGCTGGCTCATCGAGCGCCGTCCTTCTCCAGGAGGTTGAACATGCAAGGACTTTTATTCGAGACGGACGAAGGCGTGAAACTGGTGCTGCGCGTGCTGGTCATGCTTCTCTGCTTCTGGACGGCCTGGCGTTCCGGCCGGGCGGCGGCTGAAAGCTGGAGCAACTATGGCACGGCGGTGGTGTACACGCTGCTGCTCGGTTTAGCGGCCCGCTTTTTGCACTTTTCGCTGTTTCAGGGGCCGTTCATCAGCCCTGTGAATTATGTGCTCGACACGGCCGTTCTGCTGGTGTTCGCTACCGCTGGCTTTCGCGTGCGGCGTACACAGCAAATGGTCTCCAACTACTATTGGCTTTACGAGAAATCCTCACCGTTTTCTTGGAAAACAAAGCAAAGCTAAGCATTGACAAGCGCACCTTGGATTTTCCAGACTGGCGCACCGAAATAACCGCGGCGGGGAACGCTGACGGGGAACCAATATCCACAGCAGCCTTGGCGGGTGTTGCTGGGGACAGAATCAACCCGAACCCGTCTTTTTTGGGAGTATTGGCATGAAGAAGTCTCTTCTTTCCGCAGTCGCGCTGACGGCCATGGTCGCTTTCAGCGGCAGTGCCTGGGCTGACATCCTTGTCGGCGTCGGCGGTCCGCTCACGGGTCCGAACGCCGCATTCGGCGCTCAGCTCCAGAAGGGTGCAGAACAGGCCGCTGCCGACATCAACGCTGCTGGCGGTATCAACGGCGAAAAGATCAAGATCGTTCTCGGCGACGACGTGTCCGACCCGAAGCAGGGCGTTTCGGTTGCCAACAAGTTCGTTGCTGACGGCGTCAAGTACGTGATCGGCCACTTCAACTCGGGCGTGTCCATCCCGACCTCGGAAATCTATGCCGAAAACGGCATTCTCCAGATCTCCCCGGCATCCACCAACCCGAAGTACACCGAGCGCGGCCTGTGGAACACGTTCCGTACCTGCGGCCGTGACGACCAGCAGGGCGCTGTGGCCGGCAAGTACATTGCCGAAAACTACAAGGGCGCCAAGGTTGCCGTGATCCACGACAAGACCCCCTATGGTCAGGGTCTCGCAGACGAAACCAAGAAGGCTCTGAACGCCGCCGGCGTCACGGAAGTCGTCTATGAAGGCATCACGCCCGGCGAAAAGGATTACTCCGCCCTCATCGCCAAGCTGAAGCAGGCCGGCACCACGCTGATCTACTTCGGCGGTCTGCACCAGGAAGCCGGTCTGATCATCCGTCAGGCTGCCGACCAGGGTCTCAAGGCTCCGCTCTTCTCGGGTGACGGTATCGTTTCGAACGAACTCGCTTCCATCGCCGGTGACGCCGTTGCCGGTACGCTGAACACGTTCGCTCCGGACCCGCGCGAAAACCCGGCTTCCAAGGAACTCGTCGAAAAGTTCCGTAAGGCCGGCTTCGAACCGGAAGCCTACACGCTCTATGCCTATGCCGGTCTGCAGGTCATCGCCGAAGCCGCCAAGGCTGCCGGCACCAACGACAGCGAAAAGGTTGCCGAAGCCATCAAGGCCAAGGGTCCGTTCAAGACCGCTCTCGGCGACCTCGGCTTCGACGCCAAGGGCGACATCACCCGTCCGGACTACATCGTTTACGAGTGGTCGAAGGGTGCAGACGGCAAGTACTCCTACTTCCCGAAGAAGTAATCTCGTCCGTCAGGATGAAAGGGAAAGCCCGGCATTTCGCCGGGCTTTTTCCGTTTTGGGGTTTTGGAAAGTCGAGGTTTAGCCCTCGTGCAGAACCTGTGCGGCGCGTACCGCCGCCGACGCCCGGTTTTCAACACCGAGCTTCACGTAGATCTGTTCCAGATGCTTGTTCACCGTGCGGGCCGAAAGGCCGAGGATTTCGCCAATATCTCGGTTGGCCTTGCCGCGGGCAATCCACACCAGAACCTCCGATTCGCGCACCGTCAGTCCGAAGGCGCGGCGGAGCGTTTCATCCTCGCTGCGGCGGCTTGCCGCCGTCAGGCGGAACAGGAATTCATCCGGGCCGATGCCGCCGAGAAAGGCGAGCTGCAGGCTCGCTTCGCCCTCTGTCGTCACGGAGAAAGGGGCGTCCTGCTGGAAGCCGGGGCGGCTGCGGTCCTTCATCCATACGGCGATGGCGGAAAGCACCTGATCGAGCCCATTTTCGCGGCCAGCGGCGGTATCCGCGAGACGCGCGGCCTGCGGTGTCGACCATTGCAGCGCGCCATCGCCCTTCACGGCCAGAAGATGCCGCCCGGCAGCATCGAGCGCGACGCGGGCGCTCTGGGCCGAGCGGGCATTGGCAAGATGAACGCGGATGCGGGCGCGCAACTCGTCGATATTGATCGGCTTGGTGAGGTAGTCGACACCCCCGGATTCGAGCGCATGAACGATGTGGCCGGTCTCCGTCAGGCCGGTCATGAAGACGACGGGGGTCTGGGCCGCGGCGGCATTGGCTTTCAGGCGACGGCAGGTTTCGAAGCCGTCCATGCCCGGCATCATCGCGTCGAGAAGGATGAGGTCGGGCGTGATGCGCTCGACAATGCCGAGCGCTCTCTGGCCGGACGTGGAAATCAGCACGGAATAGCCGGCCTGTTCCAGCGCCTCGGTGAGAAAGCCGAGCGCTTCGGGACTGTCGTCCACCAGAAGCACGATGTCGCGCCGATAGGCTCCTTCAGGCATCGTCCGCGTTCCTTTGTTCATCGAACCGCGTCAGGAACGCGGCATATCCGTTCAGGTCGAAGGCCTGCACGTAGGGTTCCAGCGCTTCCGCGAAGGGGCGGTTCTCGGGCAGGGCGGCGAGTTCCGAAAGCTTGGCGCGAATGCCGCGAATGTAGCCGATCTCGCCGAGCCGCCGCAATTCCTCGATGTGGCTCTGGCCGGGGCTTCTGAGTTCGGCGGCAACGGGGGGCGGTGCTGCCGGTTCGTCGCCCTGATGGGTCCATTCGAGACCGAGCGTCAGCGCCAGCTTGTCGCAAAGCTGGCGCAGGTCCACCGGCTTGGCGATGGCGCCATTGTGGCCGCCCTGATCGCCGCCGACATAGGAGCCGTCGCCGATATTGGCGGAGAGCATGAGGATCGGCGCCGTCTGGCCGGAATCGCGCAGACGCGACACGAGCTGCCAGCCGTTCATGCCGGGCATGGAAATGTCGATGAGGAAAATGTCCGGCTTCACGCCCTCGATCAGCGTCAGGCAGGCCTCGCCGGAGCCGGCGGTCAGCACCACGAAGTCGAGCGGCGAAAGCACGGCATGCATGAGGTCGCGGTGGTCCTCATTGTCGTCCACCACCACCACGGTGCGGCGCGGGCCGGTATAGCCGGTGATCTTTTTCTCCGCCGGCGGGTTCATGAGCGGCCGGTCGATGGCGGACAGCATGAGCCGTACCCGGAAGGTGGTGCCCTTGCCGTGTTCGCTCGAAACGGAGATTTCGCCGCCCAGCGTGTTGGTCAGAAGCTTGGTGATGGTAAGCCCGAGGCCGAGGCCGGGCAGGGGCCGCACGCTTTCGGCCTCGCCGCGCTGGAAGGGCTCATAGATGCGCGACAGGTCCTTTTCGGCAATGCCGCGTCCGGTGTCGCTCACCGTGAACGTGGCGACCTGATTGCGATAGGCGACGTCGAAGCGCACCGTGCCTTCATCGGTGAACTTGATGGCGTTGGAGAGCAGGTTGACGAGGATCTGGCGCAGGCGCTTTTCGTCGGCGCGCACATAGCGCGGCATCATGCGGGCGCGCTCATGTTCGAAGGTCAGTCCCTTGGCCAGCGCCTGCGGGCGGACCATATCGACGATCTGGTCGAGAAAATCCTGAATATTGATCTCGTTGGCATTCACCTGCAGGCGACCGGCCTCGATCTTGGAAATGTCGAGCAGCCCGTCGATGAGGCCGGAGAGGTGATCGGCGGAGCGACGGATGACGCGGATTGCCGACTGGCGCGGCTGCGGAATGGTTTCGTCGCGCTCGAGGATCTGCGCATAGCCCAGCACGGCGTTGAGCGGTGTGCGCAATTCGTGGCTGAGGCCGACGACATAGCGGCTCTTGGCGCGGTTGGCGGCTTCGGCCACTTCCTTGGCCTGCTGGAGCGCTGCATCGGTCTTCTTGTGGGCGGAGATTTCCTTCAGCAGCAGGCTGTTCTGGCGGAAGCTCTCCTCCTCCGCCACCACCTGCGCATCGTGGGCCAGCACATAGAACCAGCAGACAACGCCGGCAATGACCGAGAAGACGAAGAAAACGATGAAGCTGGTGCGGTTCACCACCGCCGCGGTTTCGGGTGAGGCCGCCCCCACCTGATGAGCGATGAGGGCGAGAATGGCGCCGATGGCGGTGATCGAGGCGCAGGCAGATAGCACATAGCGGCCCAGCCGCGAACCCATCCACGCTACGGCCTTTTCGGACAGGAACTTGCGCGCCACGCTGCCGGCCTGCGCGTTCAGCCGGGCCTTCGGCTTGCACATGTCGTGGCAGCGGCTGTCCAGTGAACAGCAGAGCGAACAGATCGGCGCTGAATAGGCGGGGCACCACGCCATGTCCTCCGGCTCGAACGGGTGCTGGCAGATGGAGCAGGTGATGCTGCTCATCGTCTTCCATTGCCGGCGCGGCTTGCGGGCGAGGTAATATTTGCCGTCCGTCGCCCAGGCGATGGCGGGCGAGATGACGAGCGCTGCGACGAGCGCGATATAGGGCGCCAGCGATGCGGCGATGGCGCCGAACAGGCCGAAATGAGCAAAGAGCGCGATGCCGGCCGAGAGAATCAGTGTGCCGGTGCCAACCGGGTTGATGTCAAAGAGATGAGCGCGCTTGAACTCGATGCCGGGCGGGGCAAGGCCGAGCGGTTTGTTGATGAAGAGATCGGCGGAAATGGTGCAGAGCCAGGCGGTGGCGATGATCGAGAAGATGCCGAGCGTTTCTTCCAGCAGCCGGTAGATGCCGAGTTCCATGAGAAGCAGCGCGATCGCCACGTTGAACACCAGCCACACCACGCGGCCGGGATGCGAATGGGTCAGCCGCGAGAAGAAGTTCGACCAGGCGAGCGACCCGGCATAGGCGTTCATCACGTTGATCTTGAGCTGCGAGACGACGACGAAGGCGGCCATCAGAAGCAGGGCGGCGCTTTCGTTCGGGATCATGTAGCCAAAGGCGGCGAGATACATATGCGAGGGGTCGGCGGCCTCCGTTGCCGGCACACCGGTCGAAAGCGTCAGCACCACGAGGAAGGAGCCGGCCAGAAGCTTCGGCGCGCCGACGATGACCCAGCCCGGACCGGCGAGGAAGACGGCGATGCGGCGGCGCAGGCTCGTCTGGCCTTCCGGCGGCAGGAAGCGCAGAAAGTCCACCTGCTCGCCGATCTGCGACATGAGCGCAAGGATGACGGCGGAGGCCGCGCCGAATTCCACCAGCCGGAAGGGCGCGAAGGTGCCGGGTTCGGACGCCGCGTGGTGAATGCCCTGAAAAGCGACCCAGAGATCGAATTTGCCTGAATCCATCAGGGCAATGAAGATGAAGGGCAGGATGTTCAGGATGATCCAGAAGGGCTGCGTCAGGATCTGGAAGCGCGAAATGAGCTGCACGCCATGGGTGACCAGCGGAATGACCACCAGTGCGCTGACGATGTAGCCGATCCAGACCGGCAGGCCAAAGGCCAGTTCCAGCGCGCCTGACATGATCGAGGCCTCGATGGCGAAGAGCATGAAGGTGAAACTGGCATAGATGAGCGAGGTGATGGTGGAGCCGATATAGCCGAAGCTCGCACCGCGCGTCAGAAGGTCGATATCGACACCGTGGCGGATGGCGTAGCGGCTGATGGGCAGGCCGATCGCCAGCATGGCGATGGACGCCGCGACGATGGCGAAGAAGGCGTTCGTCGTGCCGTAGGAGAGCGTGATCGCGCCGCCGATGGCTTCCAGCGCCAGAAAGGAAATGGCGCCGATGGCGGTCTGGGAAATGCGGTCGGAGGAAAAGCGCCGCGCGCTCTTGGCGGTAAAGCGAAGCGCGTAGTCCTCCAGCGTCTGGTTCGCCACCCAGCGATTATATTCGCGCCTCACCGGAATGATGCGTTGCCGCGCCGTCATGTCGTCCCTTCCGCTTGTCCTTTTCTTCCTAGCACGGGTGCTGCACCGCGACAAAGCTTGGCGTGCGGGAAACGACCTGCCCACCTACGTCATATGGCGTAGGTGCCGGAGCCTGCCGGAATGCATGGGGTGCATGGGGGAAATGATCGCCTGAGGCCAGATTTGTTTTTCCCACCCGGCGACGGTTCTGATAACGGGTGCGTGACTGAAATTTGAGAAAAGGGGGCTTCAGGTCTCGACAATGTTGGAAATCTTCACGCCTGAAGGGTTTGGCGCCCTTCTTCAGGTCATCGCCATCGACCTCGTTCTGGCCGGTGACAATGCTGTGGTCATCGGCCTTGCCGCCGCCGGTTTGCCGGCGCACCAGCGCACCAAGGCCATTCTCGTCGGCATCCTCGCCGCCACCGTTCTGCGTATCGCCTTTGCCAGCGGCACGGCCTACCTCATGAACATCGTCGGCCTGCATTTCCTCGGCGGCCTGCTTCTGGCGTGGGTGTGCTGGAACATGTGGAAGGAACTGCGCGCCGCCGCGCACGAGCCCCACAAGACCGGCGAGACGGATGATGTCGATCTCAATGTCGACAAGACCTTCATGCAGGCGGCGACCCAGATCGTCGTCGCCGACGTTTCCATGTCGCTGGATAACGTACTGGCGGTTGCCGGGGCGGCGCGCGAACATGAAAGCGTGCTCGTCATCGGCCTCATCCTGTCCATCGGCCTGATGGGCCTGGCCGCCAATCTCGTCGCCCGCCTGCTGCACAAGCATCGCTGGATCGCCTATGTTGGCCTCGGCGTCATCGCCTATGTGACGGTGAACATGCTCTATACCGGCTTTGTCGAGATCTGGCCTTATATTGCCGGCTTTCTGGCCTGAGATCACACGGCGTTAGCCGCCTTAACGTCCTTCGGGAGGCTCGCCACGGGCGAGCCTCCCGTGCATTCGTGCCTTATTCCGATGCAATGGCGCGCAGCATCCAAAGTGCCTTTTCGTGGAAAGTCAGACGATCCGTCAGCATGTCGGCGGTCACCACATCCGAATGATCGTCGGCCTTTGTGGCGGTGGTTCGTGCCAGGCGCACGGCGGCTTCGTGTCCGGCGATCAAATCATCGATCATCGAGGCGGCTGTCAGATGTTCGGCCTCACCGGCCTTCGGAGCGAAACGCGCCGCCATATCGAGGTTTGCCGGTGCCAGATGGCCGAGAGCCCGGATACGCTCTGCGACGATATCGATGGCTTCGAACAGCGCTTTGTAGTGTTCCTCGGTCAGTTCGTGCAGCGGCTTGAACAGGGGGCCGACCACATTCCAGTGGTAAATGTGGCTCTTTATGAGAAGACGATAGCTTTCGGCAAGGATGTCGGAGAGGTCTTTCGCCATTTCCCGGCGGTAGGCCGCCGTCAATCCGACATTCATGGACTCGCTGTGTGCCTTCGGTTTCAGGCTTGCGGCGTTGCTGGTCATGGTTTCTTCCTTTCCTTAACGGGGATGGGGTCTCCCGGTTACAACGCCGCCCCCCGCCAAGGGTTCCCATTCGCTTCGTTGCGCCCATCTTGCCCCCATGCCTACGTCAATTGACGTATGTCGCATTGCGAAAGCGTGCCGGATAGTTGGCGCCAGCAGGGGGGTAAGGAATTTTTAATCCCTCCGTTGCCGTCCAACGAAAATCATCAAGAGGGGTCTCTTCATATGTCTCTGAAGATCAAGCTGAGTGGTGCGCTTCTCGCTGCCGCCATGTCTGCAACGGCACTTTCCGGCGCATTCGCTGCCGAAGACACGATCAAGATCGGTGTCCTGCATTCGCTGTCCGGCACCATGGCCATTTCCGAAACGACGCTGAAGGATGCCGTCCTGATGCTCGTGGAAGAGCAGAACAAGAAGGGCGGCGTCCTCGGCAAGAAGCTTGAAGCCGTCGTCGTCGACCCCGCTTCCGACTGGCCGCTGTTTGCCGAAAAGGCCCGCGACCTGATCGCCAAGGACAAGGTCGCCGCCGTGTTCGGCTGCTGGACGTCTTCCTCGCGCAAGTCCGTTCTGCCGGTCTTCGAAGAGCTGAACTCCATCCTGTTCTACCCGGTTCAGTACGAAGGCGAAGAGTCCTCGCGCAACATCTTCTACACCGGCGCCGCGCCGAACCAGCAGGCCATTCCGGCTGTGGACTACCTGCTCGAAGAAGAAGGCGTGAAGCGCTTCGTTCTCGAAGGCACGGACTATGTGTACCCGCGCACGACCAACAAGATCCTGGAAGCCTACCTGATCTCCAAGGGCATTCCGAAGGAAGACATCCTCATCAACTATACGCCGTTCGGCTTCTCGGACTGGCAGACGGAAGTCGCCAAAATCAAGGAATTCGGTTCGGCCGGCAAGAAGGCCGCCGTGGTTTCCACCGTCAACGGCGACGCCAACGTTCCCTTCTACAAGGAACTCGGCAACCAGGGCATCAAGGCCACCGACATTCCGGTCGTCGCCTTCTCCGTGGGTGAAGAAGAACTCGCCGGCCTCGACACCAAGCCGCTCGTCGGCCATCTCGCTGCCTGGAACTACTTCCAGTCCGTCGAAGCCGATGCCAACGCCGAGTTCATCAAGACCTGGCATGCCTATACCAAGAACGACAAGCGCGTGACCAACGACCCGATGGAAGCCACGTATATCGGCTTCAACGCCTGGGTTAAGGCTGTCGAGGCTGCCGGCACCACCGACACCGACAAGGTTCTCGACTCGATCATCGGCGTTGCCGTTCCGAACCTGTCCGGCGGTTACTCCACCGTCATGCCGAACCACCACATCACCAAGCCGGTGCTGATCGGTGAAATCCAGGAAGACGGCCAGTTCTCCATCGTCAAGGAAACCGCTTCCGTCGTTGGCGACGAATGGTCCGACTTCCTGCCCGACTCCAAGGATCTGATCTCCGACTGGCGCGCTCCGATGTCCTGCGGCAACTTCAACGTTGCCACCGGCAAGTGCGGCGGCAAGGGCAAGTAATATCAAGGGAGCGGGCTCTCGGGCCCGCTTCGCGCCCGCCTGACGGCGGCATCACTTGCAGGGCCGAGGCGGGGTGAAGAGCTGTGTGCTGTCTAACTTCATCCCGCTTCTGGCGTTCTATCGCTTTCATTTTCCAAGACATGGCGCGTGTCGCGCCTTTTGCAGAAAATGCTTTCATCCGTTCCGGATCCATTCGCTGCACGGGCGCCTTGCGTCCGCATCCTCGGGATCACGCCATGACCACGTTCAGAAACGCAGCGGCGGCTTTCGCCTTTCTTCTTTCCCTTCTGTTTTCGGGCCTCGCCGCGGCGCAATCCGACCCTGCCGCCCTGTTCGACCAGCTTGGCAAGGCCAATTTCGCCGAGACTGAAAAGATCATTGCCGAACTCGGCAAGACCGGTGATGTGAAGCTCGTTCCCGCCTTCGAAGCCTTCAGCGCCGGCGATCTGTATCTGCGCAAGGAAGACGGCAAGGTGTTCGTCGCGCGCGGAACCGGCGCCACGCTCCAGCTTTTCAACCCGGCGACGGGCGAAGCGACGGGCGAGGCGGCCAAGGGCGCACTCACCAAGCTCAAGGTCAACAATACCGTGCGCCGCGCCATCAACAATGCGCTGGGCGGCCTGACACTGCTTTCGCCGGACAAGGCCGTCCGGTTTGCCGCCGCGCAGGCCGTGCTGAAATCGCCTTCCGCCGATAATCTCGCGCTGCTCGAGGCGGCGCTCGAGAAGGAAACGGACAGCGGCGTTCGCACGATCATGGAGGAGGCAAAGGCGGTTTCGCTGCTCTCCTCCGACCGGCCCGTGGACCAGAAAAAGCTTGCCATCGAGACGATCAAGAAGATCGGCGGGCGCGATGCCATCGGCATCCTGCGCTCCGCCGAGGCGAGCGTCGATGCAAGCCTGAAGCCCGACATCGACAAAGCCATTGCCGGGATCGAGGATACGCTCAAGCTCTGGGACGCGGCACAGAATGTCTGGTACGGCCTGTCGCTCGGTTCTGTCCTGCTGCTGGCGGCCATCGGTCTTGCCATCACCTTCGGCGTCATGGGCGTCATCAACATGGCGCATGGCGAAATGGTGATGATCGGCGCCTATTCCACCTTCATCGTGCAGGAGTTCATTCGCCAGAACGCGCCCGAACTGTTCGACTGGTCGCTGGCGATCGCGCTGCCGGTTGCCTTCGTCGTAACCGGCGCGGTTGGTCTCGTATTGGAACGCAGCGTCATCCGCTTCCTTTATGGTCGGCCACTTGAAACGCTTCTGGCCACCTGGGGCGTGTCGCTGGTGTTGCAGCAGGCGGTGCGCTCGCTTTTCGGGCCGACGAACCGCGAGGTGGGCAACCCGTCCTGGATGTCCGGTTCGTTCCAGCTCGGCGGCCTCGCCATCACCTGGAACCGCCTGTGGATCATTCTGTTCTCCATCGTCGTGTTCCTGGCGCTGCTTGCCCTTCTCAAGCGCTCGGCCTTCGGCCTGCAGATGCGCGCCGTCACCCAGAACCGCCGAATGGCGTCGTCCATGGGGATCAAGACGCCGTGGGTCGATGCCTTCACCTTCGCGCTCGGCTCGGGCATCGCAGGTCTTGCGGGTGTTGCGCTCAGCCAGATCGACAACGTATCGCCCAATCTCGGCCAGTCCTACATCATCGACAGCTTCATGGTCGTGGTGTTCGGCGGTGTGGGCAACCTCTGGGGCACGCTGGTGGGCGCTCTGTCGCTCGGCATCGTCAACAAGTTCCTCGAGCCTTATGTCGGGGCCGTGCTGGGCAAGATCCTCGTGCTCGTTCTCATCATCCTGTTCATCCAGAAGCGTCCCCGCGGGCTGTTCGCCCTCAAGGGCCGGGCGGTGGAATAATGATCACACAATTCCTTCTCAGGGGCTTCGACAGGAAGATTGTCGCCGTTCTCTTCGTCCTTCTCGCCATCGGCGTGCTGGTTCCGGCCTCCAATCTCCTGCTTTCGCCGGAAAATCCGCTGCATGTGCCGACCTATGCCATGTCGCTTTTCGGCAAGTATCTGTGCTATGCGCTGCTGGCACTCGCGCTCGATCTGGTCTGGGGCTATTGCGGCATTCTCTCGCTTGGTCACGGCGCCTTCTTCGCGCTCGGCGGCTATGCGATGGGCATGTATCTGATGCGCCAGATCGGTTCGCGCGGCGTTTATGGCGATCCCGTGCTGCCAGACTTCATGGTCTTCCTGAACTGGAAGGAATTGCCGTGGTTCTGGCATGGCTTCGATATGTTCTGGTTCGCCATGCTGATGGTCGTCGTCGTGCCCGGCCTGCTCGCCTTCGTGTTCGGCTGGTTCGCCTTCCGCTCCCGCGTCAACGGCGTCTATCTGTCGATCATCACCCAGGCCATGACCTATGCGCTGCTGCTCGCCTTCTTCCGCAACGACATGGGCTTTGGCGGCAATAACGGCCTGACCGACTTCAAGGACATCCTCGGCTTCTCCATTCAGGCGGACGGAACCCGCGCCGCGCTTTTTGCCGCCACCGCGCTCTTCCTCGCGCTGTGCCTCGCCATTGCCTCGGGCATCGTCTCCTCGAAGTTCGGCAAGGTGCTGGTCGGGGTGCGCGATGCCGAAAGCCGCGTGCGCTTCCTCGGCTACCGCGTCGAGCATATCAAGCTCTTCACCTTCGTCGTCTCGGCCATGATGGCGGGCATTGCCGGTGCGCTGTTCGTGCCGCAGGTCGGCATCATCAACCCCGGTGAATTCGGGCCCGGCAACTCCATCGAAGTCGTCATCTGGACGGCGGTGGGTGGTCGCGGCACGCTGATCGGGCCGATCATCGGGGCTGTGCTGGTCAACTTCGGCAAGAGCGTCTTCACCGGCGCCTTCCCGGAAATCTGGCTCTTTGCGCTGGGTGGCCTGTTCATCGCCGTCACCCTGTTCCTGCCGCGCGGCATCGTCGGCACCATCCAGCACCGCTTCAAGGCCCGCCAGGCCATGAAGGCGGCCAGGGACGCCGAATCCGGCATCGACAGCGACACCAAAATCCAGCCGGCGGAGTAAGGATCATGACGGAAACCAGACCGAGAAGCCTGCTTTACCTCGACAATGTGTGCGTCTCCTTCGATGGCTTCAAGGCGCTGAACTCGCTGTCGCTCGTCATCGAGCCCGGCGAACTCAGAGCCATCATCGGCCCGAACGGCGCCGGCAAGACGACGATGATGGACATCATCACCGGCAAGACCCGGCCCGATTCCGGCGAGGTGTTCTTCGAGGACAGCGTCGATCTGACCAAGAAGGACGAGGCGGATATTGCCCGGCTGGGCATTGGCCGCAAGTTCCAGAAGCCCACCGTGTTCGAAAGCCACACGGTGTGGGACAATCTTGAACTGGCGCTCAACCGCAAGCGCGGCGTCTTTTCCACCCTGTTCTATACGCTGACGGAAGAGGACAAGGCCCGCATCGAGGAAATCCTCGCCACCGTCCGTCTGGGCCACCGCAGCCATGAACTGGCGGGCAGCCTTTCCCACGGCCAGAAGCAATGGCTGGAGATCGGCATGCTGCTCGCGCAGGAGCCGAAGCTTTTGCTGGTCGATGAGCCGGTGGCCGGCATGACGGATGCCGAAACCGTGGAAACGGCGATCCTTCTCAAGGAAATCGCCAAGACCCGTTCGGTGGTCGTCGTCGAACACGACATGGGTTTCATCCGCGATCTTGGTGTCAAGGTCACCTGCCTCGCCGAGGGATCGGTGCTTGCCGAAGGTTCCATCGACTACGTGAGCAACGATCCCAAGGTGATCGAAAACTATCTGGGAAGGTGAAGCCAATGCTGACGGTCGATAACATCAATCTTCATTACGGCGCGGCGCAGGCGTTGCGCGGGGTTTCCATCAAGGCGGAAGCGGGCAAGATCACCTGCGTTCTCGGGCGAAACGGCGTGGGCAAGAGTTCGCTGCTGCGCGCCGTCACCGGTCAGCATTCGGTGTCCGCCGGCACGATCACGTTCGGCGACACGACGCTGAACGGCCTGCCGCCCTTCGCCCGCGCCCGCAAGGGCATCGGCTATGTGCCGCAGGGGCGTGAAATCTTCCCGCTGCTGACCGTGAAGGAAAACCTGGAGACCGGCTATGCGCCGCTGGCCCGCAAGGACCGCTCCATTCCCGAGGATATTTTCAACCTCTTCCCCGTGCTGCGTTCCATGCTGGCGCGGCGGGGCGGCGATCTTTCGGGCGGACAGCAGCAGCAGCTCGCCATCGGTCGCGCCATGGTCACGCGCCCTTCGATCCTCGTGCTGGACGAGCCGACCGAAGGCATCCAGCCGTCGATCATCAAGGATATCGGCCGGGCGATCCGCTATCTCCGCGACAGCACCGGCATGGCCATCCTTCTGGTTGAACAATATCTCGACTTCTGCCGCGAACTGGCCGATTACGTCTACATCATGGATCGCGGCGAGATCGTGCATGAGGGGCTGGCGGAAACGCTGGACACGCAGGAAGCCCGTCGCCATCTGACCGTGTGATCGGAACGAATGTCGTTCTGCATAAATAATATGCAGGAAAGGCTGGTCTTTCCGAAAGGCGGGTGGCAAGTCTTGCCAGTGCTCGGAAAAACGGCCCTTTGTCCATTCGGTCAAAAACGGCACGGGAATTGCTTTGCAGCCTTTGCGGATGAAGCGGGCGAGCGGCGCCCTTTCCGTGAAGTGCGGCAGCAGGCAGACGAGGTGCTGGGTGACGAACGCGGCGGATATCAGGCCCCAGAGGGCGCGGGGAACGGGCCGGTTGACGGCGCGGTTTTCCGGAGGGCGTGCGCGGGTCAGCGAGCTTTACCAGGAAGGATGCGGCAAGATTCGCCTGCCGGAAACCTTCACGCAGGAAATGGAGGCCGTACTCATCAATTCGTCCGGCGGGCTGACGGGCGGCGACCGGCTGGAATGGGAAATTCGCGCCGAGGACGAAACCTTTCTGACGGTGACGACGCAGGCCTGCGAGAAGATTTACAAGGCAGCCGAAGGTGCCGCCGAAGTGGCGACGCATATCGTGGCCGGCAAGGGATCGCGCGTTCACTGGTTGCCACAGGAAACCATCCTGTTCGACAATGCCGCGCTGACCCGCAGGCTCGATGTCGATCTGGACGAGACCGCCGAGTTTCTCGGGCTGGAAGCCTGCCTTCTCGGGCGCAAGGCCATGGGAGAGGCGATGAATACCGGGCTGTTTCGCGACCGCTGGCGTGTGCGCCGCTCGGGCCGGCTCGTTCACGCGGAAGAACTGAAGCTCGATGGCGACATCGCGCAGCTGACCTCTCTTGTGCCGGTTCTGGGCGGCGAGGTCGCGTTTGCGACATTGCTCTATTGTGCTGCCGATGCCGAGGCATTCCTGCCGAAAGTGCGCGCCATTCTGGGCGATGCCATTGGCGGGGCCAGCTTCTGGCAGGACAAGCTGGTGGTGCGGTTCGCGGCGGTGGACGGGTTCTCCCTGAGAAAAATCATGATCCCGATGCTTTCCGTCTTGCGCAAGGGCGCGCCAGTGCCGAAAGTCTGGAATCTCTAGTCCCATGAGAATGGATTTGCCATGAACCTCACTCCCAGAGAAAAAGACAAGCTGCTGATTTCCATGGCGGCCATGGTGGCGCGGCGGCGCCTGGAGCGCGGCGTGAAGCTGAACTATCCCGAAGCCATTGCGCTGATTACCGATTTCGTGGTCGAGGGCGCCCGCGATGGCCGCCCGGTGCCGGAACTGATGGAGAGCGGCGCCCATGTGGTGACGCGGGCCATGGTGATGGAAGGCGTGGCGGAAATGATCCACGACGTTCAGATCGAGGCGACCTTCCCCGACGGCACCAAGCTCGTCACCGTGCATGAACCGATCCGTGACGCGCTCACGATCACAGTCTGAGGAGGGGCTTTCATGATCCCGGGAGAAATCATTGCCGCAAGCGGTGAGATCGAGCTGAATGCCGGTCTGCCCACGGTGACGCTGGATGTGTCGAACACGGGCGACCGTCCGGTGCAGGTCGGCAGCCACTACCACTTCGCCGAAACCAATGGCGGCCTGTCGTTTGATCGCGACAAGGCACGCGGCATGCGGCTCGATATTCCCGCCGGCACCGCCGTGCGCTTCGAGCCGGGCCAGACGCGGCAGGTGACGCTGATCCCGCTTTCGGGCAAGCGCGAAGTCTATGGTTTCCGCCAGCAGGTGATGGGCAAGCTGTGAAAACATCTCTTCTTTTCGCGGCGGGTTTCGTTTCGCTCATGGCCGCGCCCGCCTTTGCCCAGCAACCGCAGATCGATTGCAGCAAGGCCGAGGCGCAGATGGAAATGAACTACTGCGCCGATCAGGACTATGCCGAGGCCGACAAGGCCCTGAACGCGCAATGGGTGCTGACGAAGAAAGCGGCAGCCCTTTCCGACAGCTATCGCGAGAAGGCCGAACGGGCCGGGGAGAAGACGCTGCTGAAGTCGCAGCGCGCCTGGATCGAGTATCGCGACGCGACCTGCGAAGTGGCAGGTTATCCGATGCGCGGCGGCACGGGCGAACCCTATCTCGTTCTCGTCTGCCTGAAGAAGGTGACGGACACACGGACGGCGGAACTCAAGGAACTCGCCGAAGCGCTGCGTCTTCGCTAAGTTGAATTTCTGACGGTTGCCGGGCGCCAAAGCCCGGTTATCTCACACGATTTGCAAGTCCGGGAGCCAGAAGCCCATGCCCTACAAGATGTCACGCGCCGCCTATGCCTCGATGTTCGGTCCGACCGTCGGTGACAAGGTGCGCCTTGCCGATACCGAACTCTTCATCGAGATCGAGAAGGACTATACCAGCTACGGTGAAGAGGTGAAGTTCGGCGGGGGCAAGGTCATCCGCGACGGCATGGGCCAGAGCCAGGTGACGCGCGCCGACGGCGCCGTCGATACCGTCATCACCAATGCCGTGATCGTCGACTATACCGGCGTCTACAAGGCCGATATCGGCCTGAAGAACGGCCGTATCCATGCCATCGGCAAGGCCGGCAACCCGGATACGCAGCCGGGCGTCAACATCATCGTCGGCCCCGGCACGGAGGCGATCGCCGGCGAGGGCAAGATCGTGACCGCCGGCGGCATGGACAGCCATATTCACTTCATCTGCCCGCAGCAGATTGAGGAAGCGCTGATGAGCGGCCTGACCTGCATGCTGGGCGGTGGCACCGGCCCGGCCCACGGCACGCTCGCCACCACCTGCACGCCCGGTCCCTGGCACATCGCCCGCATGATCGAGGCGGCGGATGCGTTTCCGATGAACCTTGCCTTTGCCGGCAAGGGCAATGCCTCGCTGCCCGGCGCGCTGGAGGAAATGGTTCTGGGCGGCGCGACCTCGCTCAAGTTGCACGAGGATTGGGGCACGACGCCCGGCGCCATCGACTGCTGCCTTTCGGTGGCCGATGAATATGACGTGCAGGTGATGATCCACACCGATACGCTGAACGAAAGCGGCTTTGTGGAAGACACGGTCGGCGCGCTCAAGGGCCGCACCATCCATGCCTTCCACACGGAAGGGGCCGGCGGTGGCCATGCGCCGGATATCATCAAGATCTGCGGCCAGAAGAACGTCATACCGTCTTCCACCAACCCGACACGGCCCTATACGGTCAACACGCTGGCCGAACATCTCGACATGCTGATGGTCTGCCATCACCTGTCGCCGTCGATCCCGGAAGATATTGCCTTTGCCGAAAGCCGCATCCGCAAGGAAACCATTGCGGCGGAAGACATTCTTCACGACATCGGCGCGTTTTCGATCATCTCGTCGGACAGCCAGGCCATGGGCCGCGTCGGTGAAGTCGCCATCCGCACCTGGCAGACGGCGGACAAGATGAAGCGCCAGCGCGGACGTCTGGCGCAGGAAACCGGCGACAACGACAATTTCCGCGTTCGCCGCTACATCGCGAAATACACGATCAACCCGGCGATCGCCCATGGCATCAGCCATGAAATCGGTTCCATCGAGATTGGCAAGCGCGCCGATCTGGTGGTCTGGAACCCGGCCTTCTTCGGTGTGAAACCGGATATGGTGCTCATTGGCGGCATGATCGCCGCCGCTCCGATGGGCGATCCGAATGCTTCCATCCCGACGCCGCAGCCGGTGCATTATCGCCCGATGTTCGGCGCTTACGGCAAGGCGCTGACCAATTCCTCCGTCACCTTCGTTTCGCAGGCTTCGCTCGATGCGGGTCTTGCGGCGCGGCTCGGCGTTGCCAAGAACCTCGTGGCGGTGAAGAACACGCGCGGCGGCATTTCCAAGGCCTCCATGAAGCTGAACGATTTGACGCCGCATATCGAGGTCGATCCGGAAACCTATGAGGTGCGTGCGGACGGCGAATTGCTGACCTGCGAACCCGCAACCGTTCTGCCCATGGCGCAGCGTTATTTTCTGTTCTAAGAAGAGGGAAAGCCGAAGGGTTTCATCCTTCGGCCCCCTGTTTCAACGTATTAGACGGGAAAACCATGCAGCACGTCCATTCCTATATCCCCGCCGGCCAGCCCTCCGATCCGGCGACGGCCAAAGTCGAGCTTCCCCACGATCTGCGCCATCTGCGCCGCAAGTTGCTGCATCTCGACAATGGCGAGATGGTCATGCTGGACCTCAAGGAAGCCGTGCTGTTTGCCGATGGCGACAAGCTGATGCTGGAGAACGGCGATCTGGTCGAGATCGTTGCTGCCAAGGAAAAGCTGTTCGAGATTACCGGGCGCGACCGCCTGCATCTTACCGAACTCGCCTGGCACCTCGGCAATCGCCATCTGCCGGCCGAGATCGATGAGGAGCGTATCCTCATCCAGCGCGATCACGTCATCCGCTCCATGCTGGAAGGGCTTGGCGCCACGGTCACGCCGGTTGAAACCGCTTTCCAGCCGGTGCGCGGTGCCTATCACGCCCATGGCGGCCATGACCACCACGGCCACGATCATCATGATCACGGCCATGCGCATGAGCACGATCACAGCCACGACCACCATGAGCATGGCGCGGAATGCGGTTGCGGCGGGCATCACCATGGCCATGACCACGGACACAAGCACGGCTGAGCCGCGCGATGAGTGATGTGCAAGCCGGCGCTGCGTTGCTGCGTCTTCTGACCTGGCTTTCGCCCGCCTTTCCGGTCGGGGCCTTCGCCTATTCCGGCGGGCTGGAACGTGCCGTTCATGATGGCTGGGTGAAGGACGCCGCCGGTCTCGAAGGCTGGATCGTCGCCACTCTGTCCCACGGGGCGGGCTGGAACGATGCGGTGTTTTTCGCGGAAGCCTGGCGGGAATGCGGCAATGCCGAACGGCTGCAGACGGCGGCCGAACTGGCCGAAGCGCTGGCCGGTTCGCGCGAGCGGCATCAGGAAACCATGGCCCTCGGCTCTGCCTTTCTGGAGGCTTCTGCCGAATGGCCGCGCCCCGCTTTCGCGGCCGGTGCGGCGTATCCGGTGGCTGTGGGTTCGGTTGCCGGGCTGAACGGCGTGGCGCTTGATGCCGGTCTTGCCGCCTATCTCCATGCGGCGGCCTCGCAGCTCGTTTCGGCCGGGTTGAGGCTCGGCGTTGCCGGGCAGAAGCAGGGCGTCGCCATCCTGTCGCGGCTTGAGGTCACGCTCCTTGGCCTGGCCGCCCGCGCGGAAGTTTCGACGCTTGATGACCTTGGCACGGCGACCATTCGCGCCGAAATCGAGGTCATGCGGCATGAGGTGCAATATTCGCGGCTGTTCCGGTCGTGATCTAAGAGGAAGACGGAAATGGCATCTGACAACGGACCCCTCAGGGTCGGTATCGGCGGGCCGGTGGGCTCGGGCAAGACGGCGCTGACGGAAAAGCTGTGCAAGGCCATGCGTGATCAATGGTCTGTCGCGGTCGTCACCAACGACATCTACACCACCGAGGACGCCGAGGCGCTGGTGCGCATGCAGGCCCTGACGTCCGACCGCATCGTCGGCGTCGAGACCGGCGGCTGCCCGCACACGGCGATCCGCGAGGATGCGACGATCAACCTTCAGGCCATTGCCAATCTCAACCAGCGTATTCCTGATCTCGACGTGATCTTCATCGAATCCGGTGGCGATAACTTAGCCGCGACCTTCTCGCCGGATCTGGCGGATATTACGCTTTATGTGATCTCCGTGTGCCAGGGCGAGGAAATTCCGCGCAAGGGCGGGCCGGGCATTACCCGCTCCGACCTGCTCGTCATCAACAAGAAGGATCTCGCGCCCTATGTTGGTGTTGATCTCGCCGTCATGGATCGCGACGCCACCAAACAGCGTGGTCAAATGCCCTTCGTCTTCACCGATCTGAAACAGGGGGATGGCGTGGCCGAGATTGTCGATTTTCTCAAGGTAAATGGCGGGCTGTGAGATGACCGAGGCGCGCCGTTTCGGCCCCTATGAAATCACGACCTTCATCGATGGCGTTTACCGGGCGCCGATCGAGCATCTGGCCCATGCCACCAATGCAGCCGTGCGGGATGCGGCGGTGGCCGCCTGGAGCGGGCCGACCGTTGATATGGATGTCAACTTCTTCGCGCTTTCCGGCCCGGATGGCATCACGCTGGTCGATGCCGGCACCGGGCCGTTCTGGGGACCGGAACTCGGTCTCGGGCGGGCGGCGCTGGCGGCGGCAGGTATTGAGCCTGGCGATGTCCGCCGGGTGCTGTTGACCCATCTCCACGGCGATCATGCGCTCGGCCTCTTCGGCGAGGCCGGGCGGTTCTTCCCCGACGCTGATATTTTCGCGCCGGAACCCGATCTCGCCTTCTTCTCCGACGCTGCGGTGAAGGAAACCGTGCCGAGTTACCGGCGCGGCGGTTTCGATATTGCCGCACGGCTTGTGGCCACTTACGGCGACCGCGTGAAGCCCATCAGTGAAGGCCCTGTCCTGCGGGGGATCGAGGCGATTTCCATGCCGGGTCATACGCCCGGCCATTTCGGCTATCTGATCGGTGAGGGGGCGGAGCGGCTCGTCCTGTGGGGTGATCTCGTCCACGCGCCGGCATTTCAGCTTGACGATCCGGATTTCTGTTTCGTCTACGATGCCGATCCTGCGCAGGGTGCCGCCAGCCGCCGTTCCATTTTCGAGCGGGCGCATCGCGAGGGCTGGGTTGCGTCCGGCGGTCATGTGTCGGGCTTTGTGCGGGTTGAAAAGGCGGGCAAGGGCTGGCGCTTTGTTGCGGCCTGATCGACTGGCAACGAAAAGCCGGGACGCTTAACGCGCCCCGGCCCCGTTTCCTCCCGCTAAATCTGGTCAGATCTGCTTGAGCGCGCTCACGTCGCTGATCTGGATCACGCGACCGCGTACCGTCACGCCGGCACGGCGGAGAGAGGAAAAGGCGCGCGAAAGAGCCTCCGGCGCAAGGCCGAGCTTGCCGGCCAGAAGGCTTTTCTGGAAGGGCAGGCGGATGGAGGCCGAGGCGCAATCCTGTGTCGCGCACTGGTCGAGCAGATAATGGGCGACGCGCTGCGGCGCGGTCTGCAGCCGGTCATTGGCGACACAATCCATCGTGCTCATCAGGTGGGTCGAGAGGCATTGGATGACGGCCTTGGCCACATCATGCTCCTGCTCGGCCATGTCCCGCACCTTCTGCAATTCGAAGCGGGCGACGGTGATGGGCTCGGCAGCCTGTGCGTTGTAGCGATAGGTGTCGCCCTTGTAGAGCAGGCATTCCGCGAAGGTGTCACCCGGACCACAGATGCGGATATCGGCTTCGCGCCCATCCTTGTTCAGACGGTAGAGGCGGACATAGCCGCTCAGCACGCAATAGAAATGTTCGGCGAATTCGCCTTCCCGGAACAGGATATCGCGGGCTTCATAACCATTGACCGTCACGATCTCCAGCATCCGGTTCAACGCGTGGCTGCCCAGATTCGCCAGAAACGGTGTCTTGATCAGGATATTCTTGTCCCGTGTATTCAGCTTGAGGCTCTTGTTCACTGTTTTCATAGCTCCCCGACCACGCGCGTCCGGCCCAGCAATCATCCCGTCGGCAGGACGTCGCGCACTACAAGCCCGTCCTGAAGCGTTACGACCCGGCGTTTCGGACGCCATTTCCTCCATGGTCAGCCAGTGCTCGAAAAAACGCAGGAACCCCCGTTCCCCGTGTATCCTTGCACTGTGGAGCGGTTCCCGCGATACGGTCCTTCAGGGCCGCGTCCGGAAAGTTCCGCCTTGCACCATGAGGGCCAATCGACCGCCTCACTTTCGGCAGCTCCGAACATACGCAAGCCTTGCGGCAACGCATTTGATTTCGATCAACGGATTGGGCGAAAAATGCCTCTTTGGGGGGTATCGCGGGCAAAATGGAAGCGGGCCCCCGAGGCGCCCGCGTGGTTTTGCTACTCGGCGGCGTGGGGTGCCGGCGGCAATTGCAGCTTGCGGGGCGTGGTATCCTCAGCCTCGACGCGAGCCGCAAGCGCATCAAGCCGTTCGTTGGTTTCCCGTGCAAGGGCCGTCAACTGTTCCTTGGAAAGCGCTTCGTCCGCAGGCTCCGTCGGCCCGATGACGCGGGAGAAGATGCGACCGAGCAGGCGCGAGAGATCGTCCATGATAAGGAAGAAGGAGGGGACGACGACGAGGCTCAGCACCGTCGAGACGATGATGCCGCCAATCACGGCAATCGCCATCGGTGCGCGGAAGGACCCGCCTTCGCCAATGCCCAGGGCCGAAGGCAGCATGCCTGCCGACATGGCGATGGAGGTCATGACGATGGGGCGGGCGCGCTTGCGCCCGGCTTCCACCAGCGCCGTGCGATGCTCCATGCCGCCCCGGATCATCTCGATTGCGAAATCGACCAGCAGGATGGCGTTCTTGGTGACGATGCCCATCAGCATGAGGATGCCGATCAGCACCGGCATGGAGAGCGCTGACTGGGTGATGATAAGCGCCGCCGCGACACCGCCGATGGCAAGAGGTAGCGAGAACAGGATGGTGAAGGGCTGGATGATATCCTTGAACAGCAGGATAAGCACCATCAGCACCAGCAACAGGCCCATCAGCATGGCATTGCCGAAGCTCTGCTGCATCTCGGCCTGAATCTTGGCGTCGCCGCTTTCGGCAATGCGCACACCTTCCGGCAGGCCGGCTTTTTCCACCACGGCCTTGAACGCCGCCGTCGCGCTGTCGAGCGCCACGCTCTGCGGCAGATCCGAGCCGATCGAGACGACGCGGGCACGAGCATTGCGCTTGATGGAACTAACACCTTCCGAATAATCGATATCGGCGACGGACGACAGCGGCACGGTTGTGCCGGTGGCGGTGGCGATCTTCAACGCGCGGATGGCGGCGAGATCGCGACGCAGGTCCAGCGAGGCCTGAACACGGATCGGGATGAGGCGACCGTCGAGCGCGATCTTGGCGAGTGCCGTATCGGTGTCGCCGATCGTCGCGACGCGCACCGTCTGGGCGATCTGGCTCGGGGTTATGCCAAGGCGTGCCGCTTCGTCCTTGCGCGGGCGAATCTGCAGTTCCGGGCGCGGCAGGGCGCCTTCGGCGCTGACATTGGCCAGCAGCGGCTCAGCGCGCAGCTTGGCTTCGAGAATGCCGACGGCGGCGTTCAGCGTGTCATTGTCCTTGCCGAGAAAGTTGAAGGAAATGTCGCGCTCGCCGCGATCATTGAGCTTGAGAACGCGCACATCCGGCAGATCGCGGACGCGGGCGAAGACTTCCTTCTCGATGTCCCATTGCGGGCGGGTGCGGCCATGATCTTCCACCTTCGGCAGCCATGGGCCGATCAGGGGCAGACCGCCAAGGCCCTTGTTGACCAGCGACTTCACCAGCGAATGGTCGATCTTGCCGAGGTTCAGCGTGATTGCTGCGCGGCGCAGTTCGAGTTCGCCCTTGGGCGAGGCGCCGCCAAGAATGAAGACACTGTCCACGCCGTCAATATCGTGCAGACGCGCATAGAGTTCATCCGTGGCGCGGCCGGTATCTTCAAGCGTCGCATTCGGCGGCAGTTCCACGGAAAGCACGATGCGGCCGTTGTCTTCCGGCGGCATGAAGCTGCCCGGCACCTGCATGAGGAAATAGAGCGAGCCGATAAGGAAGAGGATGGCGCCGAGCAGGGTGGAATAGCGCCAGCGCGTCGTCGTCCTGATGAGCCGCGTGTAGGCGGACATGATCGTGCCGTCATTGTCCTCGTGGTCTTCCATCGCATCTTCGGCGCGCATCAGATAGGCGGCCATCAGCGGCGTTATCAGGCGCGCCACCATAAGCGAGAAGAATACGGAGAAGGCGACGGTGAGGCCGAACTGGATGAAATACTGGCCCGGAATGCCGGGCATGAACGACACCGGCACGAAGACGGCGATGATGGTGAAGGAGGTGGCGATGACGGCCAGGCCGATTTCGTCGGCGGCGTCCAGTGCGGCGCGGTAGGGCGTCTTGCCCATCTTGATGTGGCGGGCGATGTTTTCGATCTCGACGATGGCGTCGTCGACGAGAATGCCGGTGGCCAGTGTCAGCGCCAGGAAGCTCACGAGATTGAGCGAAAAGCCCATCATCTCCATGATCCACAGCGTCGGAATGGCCGACAGCGGCAGCGCCACGGCGGCGATCAAAGTCGCTCGCCAGTTATGCAGGAACAGGAACACCACGATGACGGCAAGAAGCGCGCCTTCCATCAGCGTGTGGAGCGCGGCCTCGTAATTGCCGTAGGTGAAGTAGACTGCGTCATCCACCTTCTCGATGGAGACATTCCTGTTGTCGGCTTTCAGCGTATCCAGAATGCCCGTCACGGTTTCGGCGACGGTGACCTCGCTTGCTCCCTTCGAGCGGAATACCGCAAAGGTCACGACCGGCTGGCCGTTGAAGCGCGCGAAGGATTTCTGCTCCTCATAGGTGTCCGTGATCGTGCCGAGTTCGGCGAGCTTCACGAAACGGCCATTGCCGATGGAAATCGTGGTGTTGGCGAGATCGGCAACATTGCGCGCATCACCCAGCGTGCGGATGGTCTGTTCCGCGCCCGCCACCTGGCCGCGGCCGGAGCCGAGATCGGCATTGACGCCGCGGAGTTGCGCGTTCACATCCGCCGCCGAAATGCCATAGGCGTTCAGCTTGTCCGGGCTCAGCGACACGCGGATTTCCCGGTCGGCGCCGCCGTAGCGGTCGATGCGGCCGATGCCGGGCTGGCCTTGCAGGGCGCGCTTCACCGTATCGTCCACGTACCAGGAGATTTCCTCCAGGGTCATGTCCGGCGCGGAGACGGCGTAGCTCAGGATCGCCTGCCCCTCGACATCGACCTTGGAAACGATCGGCTCGTCCACCGAAGCCGGCAGGCTGGAGCGGATGCGGTCGATGGCGTCCTTCACGTCCTGAAGCGCCTCGTCGGTCTTCGTTTCCATGCGGAAGACGATGGCCGTCTGCGACTGGCCGTCGGTGACGGTGGACTGGATTTCATCGACGCCGGTGAGTGAGGCGACCGCGTCCTCGACCTCCTTCGTCACCTGCATTTCCAGTTCGGCCGGGGACGCGCCGCTCTGGGTCACGACCACAGAGACGATGGGCACGTCGATGTTCGGGAAGCGGGTGATGGGCAGGCTGTAGAACGACTTCACGCCGACATACATCAGCATGAAGAACAGAAGCAGCGGCGCGACCGGATTGCGGATCGACCAGGCGGAAAAATTCATGTCCGTCGCTCCGTCAATCCGTTGCGTTGGTTGCTGTCTGCTTCACGGGGGCGATGTGGTCGCCATCGCGCACGAAGGCGCCGGCTTTCGCAACGACCTCCGCACCATCTTCGAGACCCTTCGTCACCTGAATGAAGCTGCCGTCCTGAATACCGGTCTCGATCTTCACCTGATGCACGATGCCATCCTTCACAAGGCGGACCGTCACGCCATCCTTGGCGGTGGTGATGGCGGAGAGCGGCAGGGAAAGACCATTAGCTTCGGCCAGCACGATTTCCGCGCTGGCATACATGCCGGCGCGCGCCTTGTCGTCGTCATCGATGGCGATGTGGACGGAACCGAGGCGCGTGGCGGCATCGACGGTCGGGGAAACGAGGCGGACCTGCCCGGTGAGCGGCTCGCTTGTGCCGGCGACGCGGATGAGCGCCTTGAGGCCCTGCCGGATCTTGAGAATATCGCTTTCCGTCACGTCGGCGACGAGTTCGATCTGCCCGTCGCGGATGACGGTGAACATCGGCTGGCTGCTGGAGGAAGCGATGGCCCCCACCTTGGCGGTGCGGGCCGCGACGAGGCCGGAGGCCGGCGTCTTGACGCTGGTCCGGGCCAGCTTCAGGTCGATGTCGGAGATCTGGGCATCGATGACTTCCAGATCGGCCTCGGCGACGAGAATGGACTGTTCGGCAGCCCGAAGCCTCGCCTTCGCGCCGGTCGCGGCGGTTTCGGCCTGTTCAAGCTGCGATGTGGACACGGTGCCCTTGGCGCTCAGCGTGACGGCGCGCACCCGTTGGCGTTCGGCGTCCTCGGCGCTGGCGCGGGTATCGATAAGCTGGGCGCGGATCTGGGCGAGGCTTGCCTCGGCTTTGGCGCGCGTTGCGGCAAGCTGGCTCTTCTGCAGCAACAGGCTGTCGTCGGAAAGCACGGCCAGCACATCGTTTTCCTTCACGCGATCGCCGATATCGGCGTTCAGCGTGCGGGTCTGGAGACCATCCACCTGCGGCTGGATGTAGATTTCCTCCACCGGCTTGACCGACCCGGTTGCCACGATACGATCAGTCAGCAGCCGCGACGTCGCCTGCGTGACGACGATGGCCGGCAGAGCCTGCGGTGCGGCGGCTGGCGTTTCCTCGGCCTGGGCGGCAAAGGCAACAAGCGGCAAAACCGCAAGGGCGGCGAAGGGCGTTGAACGTCTCACGATCATCACTGTTATCCGTCGGTCTTTGCCATGTGGCGGGCCTGACCCTGATACGTGGGTATGACCGGGCCGGATCGCCAGAGGCACCGGCCGCACGCGGCTATTTTTGCGTCGCGGCAAGATTACAGATTTCTCTGAACTCTGCCAGCCGCCTTTATGTAACAGAATATTGCAAAGACTGGATGAGCGAAAGCGCTGCGAACCGGGCTTTCGAACGAAAAGCGCGCGGCTTTGTTGGGCCGCGCGCTCGGTTTTACTGGTGTTGAAAACGCTATTACTTCAGCGCCTCGTTGGTGATGTCGAGCGTGTAGGCGCCTTCCGGAGCCTTGGTGATGACCGGGTCGGAGCCGCCGCCGAGCAGCGTCTTGACGGTGCGGTCATAGTCAGCCACGTCCAGCGCGCCCTTGGAACCGGCGGTCAGCTTGGCCACTTCGCCCATCATGCGCTTCTGGTGCTTTTCGGTCTGGGCGCCGGAGGCGTCGTTGTCGAGAACGATGCCGGCTGCGTCATCCGGATGCTCTTCGGCCCACTTCCAGCCCTTCATGGAAGCGCGGACGAACTTGACCATCTTTTCCTTGAAAGCCGGGTCCTTGAGCTTGTCTTCCAGCACGTAGAGGCCGTCTTCCAGCGTTGCCACGCCTTCGTCCTCATACTTGAAGGTCACGAGATCGTCGGCCTTGATGCCGGCGTCGATGACCTGCCAGTATTCGTTATAGGTCATCGTGGAAATGCAAGCCGCCTGCTTCTGCAGCAGCGGATCGACGTTGAAGCCCTGCTTCAGGACCGTCACGCCATCGGCGCCACCGGTCGTGGGGATCTTCAGGTGGGCCATCCACGACAGGAACGGATATTCGTTGCCGAAGAACCAGACGCCGAGCGTCTTGCCCTTGAAGTCTTCCGGCTTCTTGATGCCGGTTTCCTTGAGACAGGTCAGCATCATGCCCGAAGACTTGAAGGGCTGGGCGATGTTGACGAGGGCCGTGCCCTTTTCGCGAACAGCCAGAGCCGAAGGCATCCAGTCGATGATGACATCTGCGCCACCGCCGGCAATGACCTGGGCCGGAGCAATATCCGGGCCGCCCGGCTTGATGTCGACGTCGAGGCCTTCTTCCTTGTAGAAGCCCTTGTCCTTGGCAACGTAATAGCCGGCAAACTGGGCTTGCGTGACCCACTTGAGCTGGAGCGTCACCTTGTCGGCGGCTTCGGCCTTGGCTGCCATCATCGGCAGGGCCGTCGCCATCATCATCAGTGCGATCATTTTCTTCATAAGCTGTTTCCCTCTCTTTATTTGCTTCATCGCTTGTTTTGATGCATTTCCGGACGCAAAACCGCTTCACACTTTTGCTGGAAATGCTTCAGGTTCACGTCTGCCCACCGCGGACAGACGGGTGCCAGAAGGTGACGGCTCTTTCGATGAGCGCCACCAGTCCGTAAAAGGCCGAGCCGGCGACCGCGGCGACCGCGATCTCGGCCCAGACCATATCGGCATTGGAGCGTCCTACTTCCGTGGAAATGCGGAAACCCATGCCGACAATCGGAGTGCCGAAGAACTCGGCGACGATGGCGCCGATCAGCGCCAGCGTGGAATTGATCTTCAACGCATTGAAGATGAAGGGCATGGCGGCCGGAAGCCTGAGCTTCACCAGCGTCTGCCCCCAGCCCGATGCGTAGGTTCGCATCAGATCCTTCTCCATGTGGCTGGCGGAGGCAAGCCCCTGCACCGTGTTCACCAGCATCGGGAAGAAGGTCATGATGACGACCACGGCCACCTTGGACGGCCAGTCGAAGCCGAACCACATGACCATGATGGGGGCAACGCCGACGACCGGCAGCGCCGAAACGAAATTGCCGATGGGCAGCAGGCCCTTCTGAAGGAAGGGCGAGCGATCGATGAGCAGGGCGACGAGAAAGCCCAGGCCGCAACCCAGCACATAGCCGGTGATCACCGATTTCAGGAAGGTCTGCTGGAAATCCGCCCACAGCGTCGGCACGGAACCGATGAGCCGCGCCCAGATGGCAGAGGGCGCCGGCAGCAGGATCGAGGGAATGCCGAAGCCCTTCACGGCGCTTTCCCACAGCACCAGCAGCGTGGCGCCGAAGAGGAGCGGCACGATGAAATTCGTAGCCTTGCGCAGCGTGGGATTTTCCACGTTTGCCCTGACGAGAACCTCGTTCGTGGTCCAGGCGGCGGCCCAGAAGGCCAGACCGAAGAGAAGCCAGCCGTTCATGGACGTTCTCCCATCCGTTTCAGCACCGCCCGGTGTGCCAGGCCGACAATCGACACGAGAAGGGCCGCCACCAGCGCCGCCATGAAGAGGGCGGCCCAGATCTGGATCGTCTGGCCGTAATAGGAGCCGGACAGCAGGCGGGCTCCAAGCCCGGCCACGGCCCCCGTCGGCAGTTCGCCGACGATGGCGCCAACCAGCGCAATCGCGACCGCGACCTTCAGCGAAGTGAAGAGATAGGGCAGGGCCGCCTGCCAGCGCAGTTTCCAGAACAGTTGCGCGGGCGTGGCGCTATAGGTTCGCATCAGGTCGAGCAGCAGCCGGTCGGGACTTCTGAGCCCCTTCACCATGCCAACGACGACCGGGAAGAAGGAGAGATAGGCCGAAATCAGCGCCTTGGGCAAAAGGCCGGAAATGCCGATCGCGTTCAGCACCACGATGATCATCGGTGCGACGGCGAGGATCGGGATCGTCTGGCTGGCGATTACCCAGGGCATGAGCGACTTGTCCATGGCCCGATTGTGGACGATGCCGACCGCCAGAAGGATGCCGAGCACCGCACCGATACCAAAGCCTGCCAGCGTCGCCGAAATGGTGATCCAGGCGTGGTAGACGAGGCTGCGCTTGGAGGTGACCGGCAGGGTGACGGTGGTCTTCCACAGTTCCGTGACGATCTGGTGCGGCGCTGGCAGAACCGGACGTTCCTGCTCGAAGGTCTGCGGCAGGATCTCTGCGAAGGTGATCGGCGTGCCGGCGCGGGCTGCCTGATCGCGCACGAAGGGCGCGTTCAGCCAGACAACGCAGAGATACCAGATGGCGATGATGGCAATGAGGACGGTCAGGATCGGCAGCAGCCGGTCATGAAGGAAGGAGGGCCGGGTCATGGGGCGGCCTCGATCGGGATATGATGACACTCACTGGTCATAACTGTGCCCCGCCTTCAGGCCCTCGCGGACGCGGTGGGCGATTTCGAGAAATTCGGGGGTTTCGCGGATTTCCAGCGGGCGCTCGCGCGGCAGCGTGCTTTCGATGATGTCGGTAACGCGGCCGGGGCGTGGGCTCATGACCACGATCTTGGTGGAGAGATAGACCGCCTCCGGAATGGAATGGGTGACGAAACAGATGGTCTTGTTGGTGCGGTCCCAGAGTTTCAGAAGCTGTTCGTTGAGGTGGTCGCGAACGATTTCGTCGAGCGCGCCGAAGGGTTCGTCCATCAAGAGCAGGTCGGCATCGAAGGCCAGCGCGCGGGCAATCGAGGCGCGTTGCTGCATGCCGCCGGAAAGCTGCCAGGGATATTTCTTGCCGAAACCGTTGAGGTTGACGAGTTCCAGCGTGCGCTCGATGCGCTCCTTCTGTTGGTCCCTGGTAAAGCCCATGATTTCCAGCGGAAGCGCAATGTTGTCTTCGATGGTGCGCCAGGGCAGGAGGGCCGCCGCCTGGAAAACGTAGCCATAGGCACGGTCCTTGCGGGCGTTTTCGGGCGTGGTTCCGTTGACCTCGATGGTGCCGGAGGTATGGCGTTCCAGATCGGCGATCACGCGCAGGAACGTCGTCTTGCCGCAGCCCGACGGGCCGATGAAGGAGACGAAGTCCCCCTTGCCGACATCGAGGTTCACGTTCGACAGCGCGTGCACCGGACCGTCATTGGTCTCGAAGGTCAGGCCCAGATTGCGGGCGCGCACGACGGCGAAATTCTCACTCATTCTTGTTCTTTCATCCCCGGTCGATGGTCCCCGAACGCCTTTAGGCGATCGGCAGAATAGGACTTTGCCCCGCCTCTGAAAATGGGCCGAGGGCCACATTGGCGGCGGGGAACGGTGCTTCACCGGTCCCCGCCTGAGCGGAGCGGGTTTCACGCCTGAAGGATGATCAGACGCCCGAGGCCGGAATGCCGGTGCGTTCCACCTTGCGGGGGGCAACGATTTCCTTCCAGCTCGACAGTGCCTTGTTCACCGCGCCATTCGGCTGGCGGGCAACGAACTGGCCGTGGCCTTCCTTGGTCCTGACGGTCGATTCCTCGACCGCGACATGGCCGCGCGTCAGAGTGAAGCGCGGCAGGCCCTTCACTTCCTTGCCCTCGAACACGTTGTATTCGACCGGCGACTGCTGGGTCTTGGCCGAGATCGTCTTGGTCCGTTCCGGGTCCCAGACCACGATATCAGCATCGGCGCCGACCATGATCGCCCCCTTCTTCGGGTACATGTTGAGGATCTTGGCGATGTTGGTGGAAGTGACGGCGACGAATTCGTTCGGCGTCAGGCGGCCGGTGTTGACGCCATGGGTCCACAAGAGCGGCAGGCGGTCTTCAAGGCCGCCGGTGCCGTTCGGGATCTTGCGGAAATCGCCGATGCCGTAACGCTTCTGCGCCACGGTGAATGAGCAATGGTCGGTCGCGACGCAGGAGAGCGAACCCGCCTGCAGGCCGGCCCACAGGCTGTCCTGGTGCTGCTTGTTGCGGAAGGGCGGCGACATGACGCGGGCAGCGGCATGGTCCCAGTCGGGATTGGCATATTCGCTTTCATCGAGCAGCAGATGCTGGATCAGCGGTTCGCCATAGACGCGCATGCCCTTCTGGCGGGCGCGGCGAATGGCTTCGTGGCTCTGCTCGCACGAGGTGTGAACGATATAGACGGGACAGCCGGCCATGTCGGCGATGGTGATGGCGCGGTTGGTGGCCTCGCCCTCCAGTTCAGGCGGGCGGGAGTAGGCATGGGCCTCCGGGCCGTTATTGCCGGCGGCCATCAGCTTTTCCTGCATGGAAGCGACGATATCGCCGTTCTCCGCATGGACGAAGGGGATGGCGCCAAGCTCGGCGCAGCGCGAGAAGGAGGCGAACATCTCGTCGTCGTTCACCATCAGCGAGCCTTTGTAGGCCATGAAGTGCTTGAACGAGTTGATGCCCTTTTCCAGCGCGACTGTGGCCATTTCCTCGAAGACCTGCTTGTCCCACCAGGTCACGGCCATGTGGAACGAGTAGTCGCAATTGGCGCGCGTCGCCTTGTTGTCCCAGCGTTTCAGCGCATCAAGCAGCGACTGGCCGGGATCGGGAAGACAGAAATCGACCACCATGGTCGTGCCGCCGACCAGACCGGCACGGGTACCGCTTTCGAAGTCGTCCGCCGAATAGGTGCCCATGAAGGGCATCTCGAGGTGGACGTGGGGGTCGATGCCGCCGGGCATGACATAGCAGCCCGCAGCGTCGAGCGTTTCGTCGCCCGCGAGATTCGGGCCGATCTCGACGATCTTGCCCCCCTCGACCTTCACGTCCGCCTTGTAGCTGAGGTCGGCGGTAACGACGGTGCCGCCCTTGATGACTGTGCTCATGATTGCCGTTCCCTTGTCTTTTCATTTATTGAGGAAAGCGCCGGATAGAAGCGGGTTGCGTTACACGCCTCCTTCATCCGGCCTTCAAGTGCGGCGAGAATGGTTTCGAGAACCGCGTCCCGCTCGCGGGTGACTTCGTGATTCCAGAATCGCAGGACTGTATAGCCGTGAGTATTCAGCCACAGTGTCCGGGCTTCATCTGCAAGATTTTCCGCATGCTGGAAGCCATCGAGCTCAACGACGAGCTTTCTACCCCTGCATAGGAAATCGACGATACACATGCCTAGCGGCACTTGCCGTGCAAATTTGTAGCCGTTCAGGCGACGGTTACGCAGATCGCTCCAGAGGAGGATCTCCTCCTCCGTCTCGGTCCTACGAAGGTGTCGGGCCTGATCGGTCTTGCCGAGGCGGCGCTTTACGGGATTGTCGTCCATTGCGTACACCCCCTCATCCGCCTGCCGGCACCTTCTCCCCGTGGGGGAGAAGGAGACCTCATTTCCGTCCCGGTTCTTTACAGACAAAGCGGCGCATCCTCCCTTCTCCCCGTGGGGGAGAAGGTGCCGGCAGGCGGATGAGGGGGCCTGCGCCGCGAACATCATCGTCTACTCCACGATCTCTGCCGTTTCTACCACGGCATGGAACAGCACGTCGCAACCGGCTGAGGCCCATTCCTTGGAAATCTCCTCGGCTTCGTTGTGTGAAAGGCCATCCACGCAGGGGCACATGATCATGGTGGTCGGGGCCACCTTGGCAGTCCAGCAGGCGTCGTGGCCAGCGCCGGAAATGATGTTCATGTGGCTGTAGCCCAGCTTTTCGGCAGCGGAGCGCACGCGACCGACGAGGACCGGATCGAAGGTCACGGGGTCGAAATGGCCGACGGCCTCGACCGAACAGCCAACACCGAGCGCTTCGCAGATCGCGGCGGCTTCCGCCTCGATTTTCGCACGCATGCGGTCGAGCTTTTCCTGGCTGGGGGTGCGGATGTCGACGGTGAAGGTGACGGTGCCCGGCAGCACGTTGCGGGAATTCGGCGAGAAGAACACCTGTCCGACGCCGCCGACCGCGCCCGGCTGTTCGCCCATGGATACCGCCTGCACCATTTCGAAGATGCGGCTCATGGCAAGGCCGGCATTGACGCGCATGTTCATCGGCGTGGAGCCGGTATGCGCTTCCTTGCCCGTCAGGGTGAATTCCAGCCACCACAGGCCCTGACAGTGGGTGACGACGCCGATCTGCTTTTCCTCTGCTTCGAGGATCGGACCTTGTTCGATGTGATATTCGAAATAGGCGTGCATCTTGCGGGCGCCGACCTCTTCCTCGCCCAGCCAGCCGATGCGCTTCAACTCGTCGCCGTAGGTCTTTCCCTCCGGATCCTTGCGGCCATAGGCGTAATCCAGCGAGTGAACGCCGGCAAAGACGCCGGATGCGAGCATGGCCGGTGCGAAGCGCGCGCCTTCCTCGTTGGCCCAGTTGGTCACGACGACCGGGTGCTTCGTCTGAATGCCGAGATCGTTCATGGTGCGCACGACTTCAAGCGCGGCCAGCACGCCGAGCACGCCGTCATACTTGCCGCCGGTCGGCTGGGTGTCGAGGTGGCTGCCGATATAGACGGGCAGGGCATCCGGATCGGTGCCGGGGCGGGTGGCGAACATGGTGCCCATCTTGTCGACGCCCATGGTCATTCCGGCGGCATCGCACCAGCTCTTGAACAGCGCGCGGCCTTCCGCGTCGGCATCGGTCAGGGTCTGGCGGTTATTGCCACCGGCAATGCCGGGGCCAACCTTAGCCATGTCCATCAGTGAATCCCAAAGGCGATCGCCATTCACGCGCAGATTTTCGCCCGGTGCGGCCAAGCTAGCAGCCATTGTCTCAGTTCCCTCTTTCTCGCTCCGGCCTTGTCTGTTCCGAAAGGAAAATGGGCAGCCTCGAAAGGGTGGCTTGCCATCGTTTCGCCTTTGGCGGATAATTTGACCGGTTGGTAAACATTACTCTTTCCGCTTTCGCACTCAAGACGGAAAACAACAAAATTCCCGCCAAAATGCCGGGCGAATGCACAAAAAATGGGCATTGTTGACTTCGTGCGCAAACTTGCCTGATAAAGTTGATTTAGAACAGGAATCACGAGACGAAATGGACAATCCCAGAGCGGCCCGGACCCAGCGGCGAACCCGCATTCAGGAGGAGAAAGAGGAGCAGATCCTCGACGCCGCGCTGGAGGTGTTTTCGACCAACGGTTTTCGCGGCACCACCATCGACCAGATCGCCGAGGTGGCGGGCATGTCGAAGCCGAACCTGCTCTATTATTTCCGCACCAAGGAGGCGATCCACCGGGTTCTCATCGAACGCGTGCTGGATACCTGGCTCGACCCGCTGCGCGCCTTTGACGACAATGGCAATCCTGAAGCCGAAATCCGCTCCTACATCCGCCGCAAGCTGGAAATGGCGCGCGATTTTCCCCGCGAAAGCCGACTGTTCGCCAATGAGGTGCTGCAGGGCGCGCCCTATATTCTCGATGAACTGAAAGGCCCGCTGAAGGATCTGGTGGACGACAAGGCCAAGGTCATTCGTGGCTGGGCCAAGGCGGGCAAGATCGCGAAATGCGATCCCTATCACCTGATCTTCTCGATCTGGGCGACGACCCAGCATTACGCCGATTTCGACGTGCAGGTGCGCGCCGTTCTCGGTGATCGCTATTCGGGCGAGGGCCGCTTCGACGATGCCGCCCGGTTCCTCGAACAGCTTTTCATGCACGGGCTTCTGCCAAACAAGGCCGGCGAGAAGGATTAATCCGGCAGGAGCGCCATCACCAGCAGGCCGCAGGCGGTGACGGCGGCGCCGATCATCACCGACAGGCTGGTCCAGCCATTGCCGAGGGCTGCCTCGAAGATGATGATCGAGGTGGGCGTGAGATAGCCATAACCGAGCACCTTGGAGGCGGGCAGGCGCATCGAGGCATATTGTAGAAGCTGGAAGGTGCCGGCGGTGGTGACGACGCCGATGTAGACGAGGATTGCCCAGAACTTCCAGTCGAGGGCGGTGATGTCGACACTGAGGAGATCGGGCGCCGCGGCAAGGGCCAGCCAGAAGGCAACGCCGACGGCCAGCCAGAATCCGAAGACCAGCGGATTGTCCCTGCGATCAAGAAAGCGCAGCAGCGGCACATAGAGCGCGTGGCTGACGACGCCGATAAAGAAGATCAGTTCGCCGCGCCCCACATCGAAGCCGAGAATGGCGTCGAGATCACCGTGAAAAATCACCCAGATTGCCCCGGCTCCGGCAATGAGCAGGCTGGCGAGCACGCCGGTGCGCGTCTTCTGGCCGAGAATGAAGAAGGCGAAGACGGCGGAGACGAGCGGCATGAGCGTGAACACGGCACCCGTCTGTACCGGGCTGGTGAATTCCAGTGCGATGAACATGGTCAGCATGTAAATCGCCAGAAGCAGGCCGAGCCATAGGAAGCGCAGCGGCTTTTCCGGCACGCGGAATGGCTGGCGGGCAAAGCCGAAGGCGATGACGGCCATGGCGATGATGGTGACGATGTAGCGCATCAGCATCAGCGGCGCGGGGCTGACCTGTTTGGCAATCATGCCCCCGAGGGAAAAGGAGCCGGAAATGAGCGCGGCAAACAGCAGCATGGCGAGATGCGCCATGATCTTTTCGCGACCACCGGCGTAGGTGTTGTGCCGCGCTGGAGCGGCTTCCGTCTGGCTGGGGGGCACGGTGCTACCGAAAACTCGAATGATGCTTCGGCCCTCAATAGCATTCCCGTCAGGCAGCCGAAAGGACGCCTGACGGGCAAATGGTACGGATCGGGGTAGAAGTCACGGTTTTTGCGGCTTCGCCCGTTCGGGATCAGAAGCGGTAGGTGAGACCCGCACCGACCAGCCAGGGGTCGAGCTTGGCCTTGCCGGTCAGGGCACCGCCGTTCAGTTCGAAATCCGGGCGCAGGTAAAGCTTCTTCACGTCGACGTTGAGGCCCCAGTGGTCGTTGATCATGTAGTCGGCACCCACCTGAAGGGCCGCGCCGAAGGTGTTCTTGACGTTGAGGTCGGTCACCGTGCCGCCGGCCGCCTTCTGGCTGTAGAACATCGTGTAATTCACGCCTGCCCCGACATAAGGCTTGAAGGCGCCGAAGTTGGTGAAGTGATATTGCAGGGTCAGCGTGGGCGGCAGCAGCCAGGTCTTGCCGACATCCACACCCGCCAGCGTTCCTTCGCCACGGATGTGGGAGCGGGTGGTGCCGAGAATGAGTTCAGCCGCAATATTGTCGTTGAAGTAGTAGGAGATATCGAGTTCCGGAATGACGCTGTTCGATGAAGAAACATCGGAACCGGCAACACCGTCAACGGAACCGGAATCCTGCGTCAAGACGCCCAGCGCACGCAGACGAACCTGCCATGGGCTGACGATATCGATCCCGGTCGGCCCGCCCGACGACAGATCGGCGGCCAGGGCAGACCCGGACAGCAGGGCGGCAGCAAGGGCTGCGAGCGGTAGTTTCCAATGCGAATTCATCGAACTTCTCTCCTGATGCGCGGCCGCCCGTGTTTTCACGTCCCCAGCGGCCGGGTGCGCGTATCTTGCGGTTGGGGGTGTGGTGCCCATTGATCTGGGTCAACGGCCAGGCGGGTAGCCTGTTCATAGCCGGCGTGGATTTGGGCAAGCGCAAGCCTGCGACGAAATGCGCAGGCCTCTCGCGGCGAAGGAATGGTCGTCCGTTCAGGAAACTGTGCCTTTGTCGCGCCCGAATCGCCAATCTGCGCCCAACCGCTCTTCATGGGATTGTAATCCGCGCGCCATACAGTCATGACCTCTGGAAAAGCGGGGACAGGCGATGAGCGACGGGACTGGTTTCGATGGCAGGCTGCACTTGGCGTTGCTGGATGAGGTGCTCAGCCTGCGGGTTGCACTCGCGGAACAGCCCGCCTTCGTGCCGGAAGGGCAGACCCTGACACCCGGCCTGGCCAATCTCGGCCATTATCTTTCGCTGCGCCGCCATGATCTGCGCCCGCTGCAAAGGCGGCTGATGCCGCTTGGGCTTTCCTCGCTCGGGCGGCTGGAAAGCCGTGTCCTGCCGACGCTCGATGCGGTGCTCTTTGCACTTTCCTCGATAACGGGGCGCGTCAGTCCCTATGGGCCGCCCGATGAAAAGGCGTTCTTCGCCGGCGAGGCGCGACTGGCCGAGGCGACCGACAGCCTGTTCGGTTCGCCCGCAGCGCACCGCCGCGGACGGATCATGGTGACGTTGCCCGGCGAGGCGGCAAGCGATCCTGCCTTCCTGCTGGACCTTGCGAAGCGCGGCATGGATTGCGCCCGCATCAATTGCGCCCATGACGATGCCGATACCTGGCGCAAGCTGGCGGGCCATGCGCGGGCGGCGGGCGTGGCGACGGGCCGCGACATTCGCGTGCTGATGGACATTGCCGGGCCGAAGATCCGCACCGAAAACGTGCTGGCCGTGCGCAAGGGCAAGCTTGGCGTCGGCGATCTTGTGCGGCTGGTGGCTGCCGGCCCGGCGCGGCCGGACGACACCGTGCCGTTCTCGGCCTCCGTCTCGCTGCCGGAAATCGTGCTGCACCTGAAGACCGGTGACCGCGTGCGCTACGATGACGGCCGGCTGGAAGGTATAGTGGAGAGCGTGGGTGGCGGTGAGGCGGTGATGCGCGTGACCCACACCAAGGCGGGCGGCGCGAAGCTGAAGAGCGAAAAGGGCCTGAACCTGCCCGATACCGAACTCGATCTTTCGCCGCTGACCGGCAAGGACGATGCCGATCTTGCCGCCGTGATCGAATGCGCCGACATGATCGGCTATTCCTTCGTCAGCCGTCCCGAGGACATCGACCTGCTGGACGAAGCGCTGGCCCGCCACGGGCCACGCGAGCGGGTGCTGGGGCTTGTCGCCAAGATCGAACAACCGCGCGCCGTTCACAACCTGCCAGCGCTTATTGCCCGCGCCACGCGGGGCGGCCGGCCTTTCGGCGTGATGATCGCCCGCGGCGATCTGGCTGCCGAGATCGGCTTCGAGCGTGTCGCCGAAATGCAGGAGGAAATCCTCTGGATCTGCGAGGCGGCAGGCGTCCCTGCCATATGGGCAACGCAGGTGCTGGAGGATCTGGTCAAGGACGGTCTCCCGTCCCGCGGGGAAATGACGGATGCCGCCATGGCCGCGCGGGCCGAGTGCGTGATGCTGAACAAGGGGCCGGCCGTCGGTGAGGCGGTGTCGCTGCTCGACCGGCTTCTGGCGCGCATGGACGGGCATATCTTCAAGAAGACGCCGACGCTCAGGGCCTTGCTGTCCTGGTAGGCCGGGGTATTGATTTGTAAAGGCCTGTTAACGTCTGCGACCTATGCTTGCCGTGATCTGTTCGAAATTGCGGGTGCATGATGCGTTTGGCGATTTTGTCCGGTCTGCTGCTGGCGGCGGTCGGCGGCTCCGGAACCTATTTCATAACGTCGGTGGACAAGGCCCATGAAGTGCCGTTCTCGACGCGCTACACCAGCCTGCTCGCGAAGGAGCCGGAGACGGTCTATCGTCATCTTGACGAGGCCGTGCGAAGCTGTGCGCCGCAAACTGGGCGGATTGCGGGTGAAGAGCGGCGCGGGCTGATAGAGGGCTTTGCCGTGGCGGTGCAGATGAAGTCCGAGGGCCGCAGTACCGGCGACTTTGACCGGGATATTACGACGCTGCTCGATGAGAAGACGCAGACCTGCATTCTCTCTGAGGCCAAGCGCGGCCTGACGCTGCATATTGCGGTCGCTTCTTCCGCGTGGAACCTGCGGCGATAATCGTTGCCCTGCCCATGAAAAAGGGGAGGCGTTGGCCCCCCCTGTCGCTTCCTTATTCCGCGGCTTCGCGAGCCATCGGGTTGTTGGGGTGTGTCGTCCAGTTGGCATAGTCGGGGCTGACCGGCTTGCCGGTGCGCTGGTCGAGCGTACCGACATCGAGCGGCACCATGGTGATGCAGTTCTCGACCGGGCAGACATTGACGCAGAGATTGCAGCCAACGCACTCGTCTTCCATCACCTCGAAGTGGCGAACGCCATCCACCATCGCCGTGATCGCCTGGTGCGAGGTGTCCTCGCAGGCGATATGACAGCGGCCGCACTTGATGCAGGCATCCTGATCGATATGCGCCTTGGCGATGTAGTTGAGGTTGAGGTACTGCCAGTCCGTGACGTTCGGCACGGCGCGGCCCTGAATGTCCGCGATCGAGCGATGCCCCTTCTCGTCCATCCAGTCGGACAGGCCGGTGATCATTTCCTGAACCACCTTGAAGCCGTAGGTCATGGCGGCGGTGCAGACCTGCACATTGCCGCAGCCGAGCGCAATGAACTCGGCGGCGTCGCGCCAGGTGGTGATGCCGCCGATACCGGAGATCGGCAGGCCGTAGGTTTCCGCATCACGGGCAATCTCGGCCACCATGTTTAGCGCAATCGGCTTCACCGCCGGGCCGCAATAGCCGCCATGGGTGCCCTTGCCGCCCACCGTCGGGCTCGGCGCGAAATTGTCGAGATCGACCGAGACGATGGAGTTGATGGTGTTGATGAGCGAAACGGCATCGGTGCCACCGGCCTTGGCCGCGCGGGCGGGCTTGCGGATGTCGGTGATGTTCGGCGTCAACTTGGTGATGACCGGCATGCGGGTGTACTGCTTGCACCAGCGCACCACCATTTCGATATATTCCGGCACCTGACCGACCGCGGCCCCCATGCCGCGCTCGCTCATGCCGTGGGGACAGCCGAAGTTGAGTTCGATGCCGTCCGCGCCGGTTTCTTCCACCAGCGGCAGGATCGCCTTCCAGCTTTCCTCGTTGCAGGGCACCATGATCGAGGCGATCAGCGCCCGATCCGGCCAGTTCATCTTGACCTGCTTCATTTCCTGAAGGTTGACCTGAAGCGGCCGGTCGGTGATGAGTTCGATGTTGTTGAGACCCAGAAGCCGGCGGTCGGCGCCCCAGATCGCGCCGTAGCGCGGGCCGTTGACGTTGACGACCGGCGGGCCTTCCTCGCCCAGCGTTTTCCAGACCACGCCGCCCCAGCCGGCCTTGAAGGCGCGCTCGACGTTATAGGCCTTGTCGGTGGGCGGCGCGGATGCCAGCCAGAAGGGATTGGGCGATTTGATGCCTACGAATTCCGTGCGGAGATCGGCCATGGTTCACTCTCCCTTTCAGGCAATCGCGACGGCGGGCCGGGCCGCAACCGTCAGCGCGCTGTGGATGGATTCAGCGGCGTCGCGACCCTGCGCGACGGAGGTGACGGTGAGGTCCTCGCCGGCGGCAACGCAATCGCCGCCTGCCCAGACCTTCGGCAGCGAGGTGCGGCCTTCCTCATCGACAACGATGCGACCGGCCTCCATGCGCAGCGTGGCGATGCCATCGGTCGAGAGCTTCTGGCCGATGGCCTTGAGGATCATGTCCGCCGCAATGACGCCGGTCTCGCCGGTGCCGACGAGGCGGCCGTCGCTGAACGCCGTTCCCTCAAGCTCGATGCCGGCGACCTTGCCGTCCGTGCCGAGAATGGCCTTCGGCTTCAGCCAGTGGCGGATGAAGACGCCCTTGGAAGCCGCGAGCTCCTGCTCGTATTCGGAGGCGTTCATCTCCGCCTTGCCGCGCCGGTAACAGATCGTCACTTCTTCGGCGCCGAGCAGCTTCGACTGGATGGCGGCGTCGATGGCGGTCATGCCGCCGCCGAGAACGACGACGCGGCGACCGACGGAAACCGTCGAAAGATCGTCTGCCTGACGCAGGCCGGCGATGAACTCCACCGCATCCTCGACGCCTTCGAGGCTTTCACCCTCGATGCCGAGGCCGTTGACGCCGGCGAGGCCAAGGCCGAGGAAGACGGCGTCATATTTCGACGTCAGGTCGCTCAGGGCGAAATCGGTGCCGAGCTTCTGGCCGGTGCGGATTTCGATGCCGCCGATTTCCAGAATGTAGGCGATCTCGCGGGCGGCGAAATCGTCGGCGGCCTTGTAGGCGGCCAGACCATATTCGTTGAGGCCGCCGGCCTTTTCGCGGGCATCGAACACCACGACTTGATGGCCCTTCACCGCAAGGCGATGCGCGGCGGCGAGACCCGCCGGGCCGGCACCGACGACGGCGACCGTCTTGCCGGTCGGTTCGGCGCGCCGGTAGAACTGGCGGCCGGCATCCATGGCCGTGTCCGTTGCGTAGCGCTGCAGGCGGCCGATATCGACCGGGCGCTCTTCCGCCGTGTTGCGCACACAGGCCTGTTCGCACAGTGTTTCGGTGGGACAGACGCGGGCGCACATGCCACCGAAAATGTTCTGGTCGAAAATGGTCTTGGCCGCGCCCAGCGCATTGCCCGTCGAGATCTGGCGAATGAACATCGGAATGTCGATTGCCGTCGGACAGGCCGTCATGCACGGGGCGTCATGACAGAAGTAGCAGCGGTCGGCTGCAACGAGCGCTTCGTGCTTTTCGAAGCGCGGGTGGAGATCGGAAAAATTTGCGTCGTAAGCAGCCGCGTCCAGTCTCCCGGCGGCTACTCCGTTTTGCAGTCGTTCCATCGACGTTCCCTCTTTTATGTGAACAACCTGATGCAAACGGTAGCACGGCGTAAATTTTTATCAATCGGTAAAATTTTTAAAAATGCATGGGGGCGAAACGGCTTCGCGAACTGATTCAAGTTCGGAAATAAAAACTATTTCTTTCAATTAATTGGCATCATTTTCCCATGCGTTGATTCAGGCTTTTGATAGTCTGATTCAACGGAGATCGGGGTCATCCAGACGTTCAAATGCGAGGCTGAAATTGGTGAATTAAAAACTCAAGTTTATACTTTACTTGAATACTCCACTTAAATATGGTGCGCGACATCCGGCCAAAGCCGCCGGCGGGGCCGGGCCTTTACCCCGGTTTCACCAGACGACACGACGGGATTGAAGATGGCGAAGAAAATGAAGGCGAAGGCCGCCAAGGGCGGTGCGCAGCGAGAAACAACGGCAGCGGGTGAGGGCGGTTCCAAGGCCGCAGCGGATGTCCGCAGCTTCCTGTATGTCGGTGGACGCGATTGTCAGGTGGCGCATCTGCGTCAGATCGCGAGCGATTTCGGTGCGGAACTCATCCACCACGATGGCGGGCTGCGCGAAGCCGTCTCGCGCATCGATACGGTTCTGCCCTCGGTGGACTGCGTGTTCTGCCCCATCGATTGCATCAGCCACGATGCCTGCCTTCGGGTGAAAAGCGGCTGCAAGAAGTTCGGCAAGACCTTCATTCCGCTGCGCAACGGTTCGAAGTCGAGCCTTGAACGGGCGCTTCAGACGATGAACGAGCGGTCGCGCGCGGATGGCTGAGAGACTTGCGCCGGGCGGGGTGACCCTTATCGGCTTTCACCGGCTGGTCAGGGCGTCCGGCAGCGCTTCCGCGCCGGAGCTTGCGGCTCTCGTAGAGGCCCGTGCGGGGCGCTCCGCCGAGATCATTCCGTTCCCGGCTCAGGGCAAGGCCGCGCCTCGGCGGCCTGTATTGCTTTTCTGCGAAATCTGCCGCTTTCCGGCGCGCGTCAGGCCGTCGGCTTCGGCAGCAGGGCGCTGACGGCAACGATCAACCAGCCGACGATCTGCAGCATGCCGCCGGTCGGTGCGGCCATGGCGAAGACGCGCATCCCATAGAAATGGCGCAGCAGCATATCGGCTGTGAAGAGCAGGGCGCCACAGGCAATGACCAGCGCGGCGAGCGGTGCAAGGCGCAACGAGGGTCTGACCGCATAAAGGCCGATCAATGCCGGTGCATTGGCGAGGCACACGGTTGCCGCCGCCGAAAATCCGCGCGGATCATCGAGGTGGTTGGCTGCCGCTGCCAGCCCGATGCCCGTCGCGCCGAGAAGGCCGGCGAGAAACAGGGTGAGGCGGGCGATGGTATCGCAGGCCCTCATCGTCATTCCTTGTTCTGCATGTGGTGGGCGAGCCGCTCGACAGGCTGCCAGATGATTTCCTGCAGGGTGGGGTGCGCAACCGTTTCTTCCAGCGCCTTGCGGAAGCAGAACAGCCAGGATTCCCGCTCGGCGGGGCCGATTTCCGCCATGAAGTGACGGCGGCGCAGCATGGGGTGGCCATATTTCTCCACATAGACCGGCGGACCGCCGAGATAGCCGGTGAGGTAATCGTAGAGGCGGTCATGGGCGTTCGTCAGGTCCGGCGGGTGAACGGCAAGCGAAGCCGCGCCCTCGGGCAGGGTCGCCATCAGCTCGTAGAAGCGGGCCGTCAGCGCCCGCACGGTCGCGTCGCCGCCAATGGCTTCGTAGAGTGTGGTCGTTTCTTCGCTCATGCGCTCAAGCCGGATCGTCCTTGCCGATGATTCGCTTTTCGCCCCTTTGACGTCGGCTCGCAAGCCTGCAGCAGGGGTTGCGGCATTTGGGCGCGTGTCTTTGCGGGCTGAATCACGCCGATATTTTCGAAGGCGGGGCGAAATCTGTGGGCTTAATATACATAAAATTTGTTGTAGTTGCGCCAGAAGCGTGAGCCGGTATTCTGAAAATTGTCAGTAATCCCGGATAGGCCGATTCACGGCTTTTCTCCGGTTGATGCGTAAAAGGATGGTTTGACGGTGAACGGTGCGGAAAGCGGGTTGCTCGACATTGCCTGCACGCGCATTGCGGGGCTCACTCTGCCTGCCTTCGTGAAGGACAGCCAGTTGCGCTACGTTGCCGTCAACGAGGCCTATGCGCGGTTTGTGGGCCGTTCCGTCTCCGAGTTTCCCGGTCGCGTGTCCGAGGATTTCCTCAGGGAAGAGGACTGCGGCATGCGCGAGGACCGCGAACGCCGCACGCTGGTCTTCGGCACGGAGGAAAGTACTTTCGTGACGGAACCCGGCTCGGGCCGGCGGCATGTGCTGGATATCGAGCGCTTCATTACCGAAGACGACCGCTTTTACGTGTTCGGCGTGATGGAATGGGGCTCTGCCCTTCGCCAAAGCGAGGCCGCGAAAGAGACGGAGCGGCTTCCGGTTGCCCCTGTCGCCGGGGTGGAGAATATCTTTGATGGCCCTGATCGGCCGGCTGTGTCGCAGGGCTTCGAGAATTTTCCGGACATGCTGCTTGCCGGGCATGCCTTCGATGTCGCGGAAATCGGGATTGCGCTGTTCGATGCCGATGGCGTCCTGGTCTACCAGAACGACACGGAACAGCGGTTTTACAAACCCGTGCTTCAGGACATTGGCCCCGGCCATTCTCTCTACGACATTCTCGGGCGCTTCTGGGACTACGGCGTGTTCGCGGAGGGAGAGGCGCCCGCCGATCGGGATGCGTGGATCAACACCCGTATCGCCTCGCATGAGAATGACGACCACGAGCATGTGGACCGCCTGCCGGACGGTCGCTACGTCCGGCTGATTTCCCGCCGTCTCGAAAATGGCGGGCTGCTGGTGGTGACGAACGATGTGACCGAGGCCAAGCGGCAGGAAGAGTTGCTGCGCGAGCAGGTGCGGGCGACGGAGATCTACCGATCGGCGCTGGAAGGCCTGCCGGTGGCAGTGTTCCTGCGTGATGACTTTGGTCGCCTGACCTATGCCAATGCCGCTTACGAGGAAATTCTGGGCGACGACCGCAGCAAGTTTCTTGGCAAGGATGAGAAGGAAATGTTCCCCGCCGCGTGGGAACGGTTTCGCACCGAAAATCGTCACGTCATCGACACCGGCGAGCCGATCGAGAAGTCCGAGGCAGTCGTGTTCGTCGGCGATCGTGCCCTGCCGATCATAACCCGCCTCAACCGGATCGAGGCGCCGGGCGGTGAGCCTTTCGTGGTCGGGTCGATCACGGATGTCTCGTTGCTCAAGGTGCGTGAGAACGAGCTTGTCGAGGCGCGCAGTCACGCCGACAAGCTGCGCGGCGAGATTGAAACGATCCTGCACAGCCTGCCTGTCGGGGTGATGATCCTTGATTCCGATTTTATCGTCGATTACGCCAATGATGCCTTCTATCACGGTTGGGTCGGCGATTATCCTGAAGAACTGATCGGTCGGCCCTATCGGGATTTCGTGCGGATCAATTTCGAGCGGGGCGCTTACGGGTCGCTCGACCAGGATTTCGATGCCCTATACGAAACCCGTGTCCGCAGCTTCACCGATCGTTCGGAGGAGCCTTTTGAAGTGGTCGGGCGCGACGGCAAGGTGCTGATCATTTCCAATATGGCCCTGCCGAACGGCAAGTATCTGCAGACCAATTACGACATTACCGCCGTGCGCAAGCGTGAGCAGGAAGCCCATGAGGCACAGGCGGCGCTGGAGCGGCTTGGCGCGCTGATGCGTGACGCGACCAGCGTGATGTCGCAGGGGCTTCTTATTCTGCGAGATGGCATTATCGAGCTTTCGAACGATGCTCTGCCGGAAATGATGCATGTTCCGCCCGAAATGCTGGCTCCCGGCCGGGCCTGGCGCGATATGTTCGGTTATCTGGCTGCCCGTGGCGATTTCGGCACGCAGGAGGAGGCCACGGCGCTGTTGCGCGATTGGGAGGAGCGCATCAGTCGTCGCGAATCCATCACCACGTCCTTCCACGCCGGCGGCAAGACATGGCTGCATTTCGAGGTGAACCTGTCCGGCCTCGATCATTGGCTGGCCATCTTTACCGACGTGACCGAGATGAAGCTGCGTGAGGAGGAATTGACGCGCCTGCTGAACCGGGCCGAAGCCGCCGACCGGGCAAAATCGGAATTCCTCGCGAATATGAGCCATGAAATCCGCACCCCGATGAACGGTGTGCTGGGCATGGCGGAACTGCTGGCCAAGTCCGATCTCGATCCGCGCCAGAAGACGTTTACCGACATCATCGTGAAATCGGGCAATGCGCTTCTGACCATCATCAACGACATCCTCGATTTCTCGAAGATCGACGCCGGGCAGATGAAGCTGCGCAGCCTGCCCTTCGATCCCGTCGAGGCGATCGAGGACGTGGCCTCGCTGCTGTCGACCTCCGCCACCCAGAAGGATATCGAACTGGTGGTGCGCGGTGCGGAGGGCCATCGCCATGTGGTGATCGGCGATGCGGGGCGCTTTCGCCAGATCGTGACTAATCTCGTCGGCAACGCCGTCAAGTTCACCGAGAAGGGCCATGTCCTCATCGATTTCCGCTTCGAACCCATCGATGACGGACGCCAGATGCTGACGCTTCGGATCGCCGACACCGGCATCGGTATTCCTGCGGACAAGATGCAGTCGATCTTCGACAAGTTCTCCCAGGTGGATTCCTCCAGCACGCGCCGGCATGAGGGTACGGGCCTTGGCCTGTCGATTACGGCCGGTCTGGTCGATCTCTTCGGCGGTGTTGTGACGGCGCATAGCGAACCCGGCCGGGGTTCGATTTTCACCGTCACGCTTCCCTTCCAGGTGGCGGGCGAGCGGCAGGCGCCGCGACCGCTGCCGGTCAATGTGCGCGGCGCGCATATTCTCGTTCTCGACGATAACGCGGTGAACCGGGAGATCCTCACCGAGCAGCTTTCCGGCTGGGGTTTCGATGCCGTCGCCTGCGGCAGCGGTGACGAGGCCTGCGCCATTCTGAAGGCGGCGCGCGATGCCGGGATCACGGTGGATGCGGTGTTGAGCGATTTTCCGATGAACGGCAACGAGGCGGTCCATATGGCCGAGCGGATGCGCGATCATCCGCATTATGCCGCCATTCCGATTATTTTCCTCACTTCTATGGAGGCCGCCGGCAGCGAGAGCCTGTTCGCCTCGCTCAATGTACGCGCCCATCTCATGAAGCCGCCGCGTGTCGATCTTCTGCGCACCACGGTTATCGATGTGGTGCGGGCCGCCCGGTTGCGCCGCGGCGTGACCGGCGATGAAGCGGTGCCCGATCTGGCGCTCGCGCCGGCAGTCCCCAATCTGCCCCCGCTGCCCGAGGCGATCTCCCTGCCGTTGCGCTCCGGCGGACTCGATATTCTCGTTGCCGAGGACAATGAGGTGAACCAGATCGTGTTCACCCAGATCCTGCAGGCCACCGGCCTTTCCTTCCGCATCGTCAATAACGGACAGGAGGCCGTCGAAGCCTGGCGCACCGATGCCCCCTCGATCATCCTCATGGATGTTTCCATGCCGGTGATGAACGGTCATCAGGCGACCCGTCTCATCCGGCAGATCGAGGCGGAGGAAGGGGCGGGGCAGCATGTGCCGATCATCGGCGTGACGGCGCACGCGCTGGAGCGCGACCGCGATCTCTGCCTTGAAAGCGGCATGGACGATTATCTCTCCAAGCCCATCAGCCCGGAGCTTCTGGAAAGCAAGATCCGGCGATGGTTCGGTCTCGAAGCTTACGATGGCCCGCGCACGGAAAGTACGTTCTAGAGTCCCGGTGATTACCGGATCACCGGAAATTCTCTATCCCTTTGTTTTGCAGCATTGCCTGAGGTTGAAGCGGGCACGCTTCGGCTGGAAATGCTTTAGCCGGCCTTCGTGCCGCGCAGCATTTCCCGCTTGCCGGCAAAGCCCGCCGGGCGCTCCACGGCAAAGCCGGCAGCCGTGAGATTGCGCCGCACGAAGCCGGCGGCGGCATAGGTGGAGAAGCTGCCACCCGTGGCCGTGCGAGCGAAGACCAGTCGCATCAGTTCCTCAGACCACATATCCGGATTGCGCGAGGGCGCGAAACCGTCGAGGTAGAAGGCATCGAATTCGCCGGGCCAGTTCGCCAATCCGTCCATCGCCGGGCCGCAGACCACCGTCAGCCGCGTCTGTGGGTCGAGGTCCAGTGTGATCGTGCCCGTGGGGGTGTCGGGCCAGAGCGCGGTGAGCGTCGTACGCTCGACATCGATTTCCGGCCAGCGGGCAAGCGCCTTGTCGATGGCGGCGCGGGGCATCGGGTAAAGCTCGAATGAGGTGAAGTGGAGACGGCCATCTGCCAGACGTGTTGCCTTCCATTGCCGCCAGGTCTCGCAGAGGTTCAGGCCCGTGCCGAAACCAAGCTCGCCGATGCGGAATGTGCCCGCCTTCATCCAGCGTTCGGGCAGACCGTTACCGGCGATGAAGACATGGCCGCACTCCAGCCGTCCATCCGCCCGACAATAAAAATGATCGCCAAAAAGCGGGGAATAGGGCATATCGCCATCGAACCATTCGAGGGCGAGATCGCCTGTTGCGGGTGGGTGATCCGGAAACGGGGTGCTCATGTCTTCTGCCGATAATCCCGCTTTGCCCGACGGTCAATCCTCTTTGACCACCGATATTCTCGTGATCGGCGGCGGGGTCATGGGGCTTTGGGCGGCGGTGGAGGCGGCGCGGTCTGGCGCTGAGGTGCTGCTGGTCGATGCCGGCGCGCTGGGGCAGGGGGCAAGCCACGGCGTTGTTGGCGCGCTGATGCCGCACATGCCCGACAAATGGAATCAAAAGAAGCAGTTCCAGTTCGATGCTCTGGTTTCACTGGAGTCTGAAGTGGCCGCGCTGGAGGCCGAAACCGGGCTTTCCGCCGGCTACCGTCGCTCCGGTCGTCTGGTGCCTTTGCCGAAGCCGCATCTGCGTGACATCGCGCTCCGTCATCAGGCGGATGCGGAGACTGTCTGGCAGGCCGGTGAACGGCGTTTTCACTGGCATGTGCTGGATACGCCGCCGGTGGAGAACTGGGTGCGGGCCGATGCGGGTGCGCATGGTTTCGTGTTCGATACACTGGCGGCGCGTGCTGCCCCGCGCCGGGTGACGGCGGTGCTGATCGCCTGGCTGCGGATGCAGACGAATGTCCGCATTCTGGAACAGGCGCGGGTGGTCCATCTCGATCCGGCGGGCATGGCCTTGCTCGGCGGTGGGCGCGAGCTGCGTTTCGGCCATGCGATCGTTGCGGCAGGCCATGAGGCCTTCCCGATGCTGGCAGCAATGAGCGCCTCACCCACCAGACCGCTCGGCCAGCCGGTGAAGGGGCAATCGGCGTTGTTGAAGGCTTCGGTCGATCCGGCCTTTCCGGTCATCTTCTTCGGCGGGCTTTACGTCATTCCGCATGAGGATGGCCATGTCGCCATCGGTTCCACCAGCGAGGAGGCTTTCGACGATCCTTTCGCCTGTGACGGCCAGATCGATCTGCTGATCGCCAAGGCGGCCTCCATCGTTCCCGCGCTGGAAGGCGCGCCCGTCGTGGAGCGCTGGGCTGGCCTGCGACCCAAGGCCATCGGCCGCGATCCGATGGTCGGGCCGCATCCCGATCACCCGCGAATCATCGCCATGGCCGGTGGCTTCAAGGTCAGTTTCGGGTTGGCGCATCTGCTTGCAAAATCAGCACTTGCTGCCGTTAAAGGCAATGTCTTGCCGGTGCCGGAAAGCTTCCTGACGGCCAGCCATATTGCTTTGGCCGAAAGCCGGTAAAGACCGCTCCACGCTCTTGTCGCGCGGCGATGATGCGATATATTGTCGGCAATCTCCGAGCCGGTTGTATACGCTGTATGCCGGATTCCCGCCTTTCCCTTTACTTTTCCAAGTCGAGGTCTCCATGGTTTCCGATCAATATCCCCGCAATCTCGTAGGCTACGGGCGCGATGCGCCGGACCCGAAATGGCCGGGCGGCGCGCATGTCGCGCTCCAGTTCGTGATCAATTACGAGGAGGGCGGCGAGAGCACGATCATGGACGGCGATCCGGCCTCGGAAAACCTGCTGTCGGAAATCGTCGGCGCGGCGGCCTGGCCTGGCCAGCGCAACATGAATATGGAATCGATCTACGAATACGGTTCGCGCGCCGGCTTCTGGCGGCTGTGGCGGCTGTTTACCGGGCTGGATGTGCCGGTGACGGTTTATGGTGTGACGCTTGCCATGGCGCGTAATCCGGAAGCCGTGGCCGCCATGAAGGAAGCCGGCTGGGAAATCGCCAGCCACGGTTATCGCTGGCTGGAATACAAGGATTTTTCCGAGGAGGAAGAGCGCAAGCACATTCGCGAGGCCGTGCGCCTCCACACCGAACTGACGGGCGAGCGTCCGCTTGGCCTTTACCAGGGCAAGCCTTCGGAAAATACGCTGCGCCTGACGCAGGAGGAGGGTTTCCTCTATTCCTGCGATTCCTATGCCGACGATCTGCCTTATTGGGTGAAAGGCATCGACGGCAAGCCGTATCTCGTCATTCCCTACACGCTCGAAGCCAATGACATGCGCTTTGCAACGCCGCAGGGCTTCAATTCGGGCGACCAGTTCTTCACCTATTTGAAGGACAGTTTCGACGAGCTTTACCGCGAAGGAGCCGAAGGCGCGCCGAAAATGATGAATATCGGCCTGCATTGCCGTCTCGTCGGACGGCCCGGCCGCATCGCGGCGCTGCGCCGTTTCCTCGAATATGTGAAGTCGCACGACAAGGTGTGGATTGCCAAGCGCATCGAGATCGCGGAACACTGGCACCAGTATCACAAGCCGGAGACGATCTGAGCATGGATGGAAAGGCCTTCGTCGAGACCTATGGCGGTGTATTCGAGCATTCGCCCTTCATTGCCGAACGGGCGGTGGCCGCCGGTACCATTGCCGAACCACTGACGGCGGACGCCGTGCACGGCGCGCTGGTGATGGTCTTCCGGGCGGCCTCCGATGAAGAGCGGCTCGGTATCCTCAATGCCCATCCGGACCTTGCCGGCAAGTTGGCCATTGCCGGCGAACTGACTGAGGACAGCCGCCACGAGCAGGCGGGCGCCGGGCTCGACCGTCTTTCGGCCGCCGAACACGCACGCTTTACCGAACTCAACAACGCCTATGTTGAGAAATTCGGATTTCCCTTCATCATTGCGGTGAAGGGCTTGAACAAGGACGATATTCTCGCCGCTTTCGAGCGGCGGATTCGTAACGGCCGCGACGAGGAGTTCACCACCGCCTGCGCGCAGGTGGAGCGGATCGCGCTGCTGCGACTGAAGAGTTTGCTTCCAGGAGATTGAGATGAGTGAAGTTGAAACCGTTGCCGTGCCCGATTTCGCCAAGGGTGCGGTCAACCTTGCCTCGGCGCGTCTCGGCGCACGCGGGCTTTATACGACCGACGAGTTTTTCGCGCCGCTTTCGCGCATGCTGAAGGACGATCCGGCGGTCTTCCTGCCCGGCGAGTATGACGAGAACGGCAAGTGGATGGATGGTTGGGAAAGCCGCCGCAAGCGCGTTCCCGGCCATGACTGGGCGGTGATCCGTCTGGCCATGGCCGGCCATATCCACGGTTTCGACATCGATACCAGCCACTTCACCGGCAACTATCCGCCGCACTGCTCCATCGAAGCCTGTTTCATGGAAGACGGCGACCCGACGGATGAGAGCGACTGGACGGAAATTCTGCCGAAGCATCCGCTCGGCCCCGGCGCCCACCATTTTGTCGAACTGGCCGACAAGACCAAGGTCTGGACGCATCTGCGCCTGCATATCTATCCCGATGGCGGTGTGGCGCGTCTGCGCGTTTATGGCTCGGCGCATGTGGACTGGTCGAAGATCCCGACGGACAAGGAAATCGACCTTGCCTATATCTTCAACGGCGCGAAGTCGCTGGCCTGGTCCGACGCCCATTACGGCCATCCGGACCTGATCCTGAACTCCGGCCGCGGCATCAACATGGGCGATGGCTGGGAAACCGCGCGTCGCCGCGGTCCCGGCCATGACTGGGCGATCATCCGCCTCGGCCATTCCGGCCTCATCGACCGGATCGTGATCGATACCGCGCACTTCAAGGGCAACTTCCCTGATGGCGCGGAAATTCGCGGCATTTCGCTGCCCGGTCACAGTGATTACTTCACGCCGGAAGAGATCGCCGCTGCCGAAAGCTGGCCGGAGCTTCTGCCGCGCCAGAAGCTGAAGGCCGACCATATCCATGAATACAAGTCGGAGGTGCAGACGATCGGTCCCGTGACGCATGTGCGGCTTGCCATGTTCCCGGATGGCGGCATCAGCCGCCTGCGCCTCTTCGGCCACAAGGCCTGATGCGATGGCGGAGGATTTCCGGCCCATCGAGCCGTTGACGCGGGAAGCCTTCGCGCCGTTCGGCGAAGTCATCGAGACCGACCCGGCCTCCATGCGTCTCATCAATGGCGGCACCACAGAGCGCTATCATGCGCTGGCCACGGTGGAAACCGATGGCGAGGGGGCTCAGGCCATCATCAACATCTTCCGGGGGCAGCCCCGGAAGTTTCCCTATATCGTCAACATGATGGAGCGGCACCCCTTCGGCAGCCAGAGTTTTTCACCGCTCTCTGGCCGGCCGTTTCTGGTCGTCGTCTCGGAGGATCGCGACGGCATTCCGGATGTGCCGCGGGTCTTTCTCGCCCGCGCCGATCAGGGCGTGAACTACCGCGCCAATGCCTGGCATCATCCGCTGATGACGCTTGGCGAGGTCAGCGACTTTCTGGTGGTAGACCGGCTGGGACCGGGCAACAATCTGGAAGAGTATTTTTTCGATACGCCCTATCTGATCGAGGAGCCGAAGCCATGACCGGATTGACCACCCATGTTCTCGACACCGCGCTTGGAAAACCGGCCAAGGGCATGCGCATCGATGTGGTGCGCCACGACGGTAAAGGCCGCGAGGTTCTCAAGACCGTGACGACCAACGAGGACGGGCGTGTGGATGGCGGGCCGATCCTTGTCGGCGACAGTTTCGTGGCCGGGGAATATGAGCTGATCTTTCATGCGGGCGATTATCTGCGCACCACCGGTGCCGTTCTGCCGGAACCGCCCTTTCTTGACATCATCCCCATCCGTTTCGGTATAGCCGATACGACGGCGCATTATCATGTGCCGCTGCTGGTTTCGCCCTTCAGCTATTCCACCTATCGGGGAAGCTGAGCCATGCGCCTTGCCGTGATCGCCGACGTGCATGGGAACGCCGCAGCGCTGGATGCGGTGCTGGCCGATATCGACGCCCAGGGCATTACCGAGATCGTCAATCTCGGCGATTGCTTCAGCGGGCCGCTGGATGCGGGACGCACGGCGGACCTGCTGATTGCCCGCGGCATTCCGACCGTTTGCGGCAATCACGACCGGGCGCTGATCGACCGGCCGTTCGAGGCGATGGGGGACTGGGAAATCCCGGCCTATCGCCAGCTTTCGACCGACCATCTCGACTGGGTGAGAGGGTTGCCGTTCAGCCTGATCTGGCGTGACGAGGCCTATGTCTGCCACGCGACCCCGCAGGACGACAACACCTACTGGACCGAGGCGCTGACGCCGGACGGTTTCTTCCGTCTGAAGACGCTGGAGGAGATCGAGGTGTTTGCCGAGGGGATCACACAGCCGCTTCTCCTGTGCGGTCACAGCCACATCGCCCGCTCGGTCCTGCTTTCCGATGGCCGTCTCCTCGTCAATCCTGGCAGCGTCGGCTGCCCCGGCTACGACTACGACAAGCCCTGGTATCACAAGGCTGAGGCCGGAACGCCGTTCGCTTGCTACGCGGTTGTCGAAAAGACTGTACGCGGCTGGCAGCCGAATTTCCGGCAGGTGCGATACGACCATGAGGCCATGGCCGCCCTTTCGGAACCGTCCGGCCTGAAAGACTGGACGAGCGCGTTGAGGACGGGCTGGGTGCGGTAAACGGCCCTGCTTCGCTCGTGATGCGGGGTAATACCCTCTCCGGCTGTCGCCATCTCCCCCACAAGGGGGGAGAACGCAGGAGGCTAGGTCGCTCGCAAGAATAGACCCTGCGGCAGAGGAAGCACCATCAAAACGGGCTTTCCGCGATGATCTCGCTGGTCGCGTCGGCAATAACCCGCTTGCCGCACAGCGCCAGTGTCGTGTCCAGTTCCTTGCGGATGATGTCGAGCGCGAGCTTCACGCCGTCGCGGCCGCCGGCGCCGAGGCCGTAGAGGAAGGGGCGGCCGATGAAGGTGCCTTTGGCGCCCAGTGCCAGCGCCTTCAGGACATCCTGCCCGGAACGGATGCCGCCATCCATGTGAACCTCGATACGATCACCGACGGCATCGACGATCTTCGGCAGCATGGAGATGGAGGATGGCGCACCATCGAGCTGGCGGCCGCCATGGTTGGAAACGATCAGCGCATCCGCGCCGGTCTCGGCGGCCATCTTCGCGTCTTCGACATCGAGAACGCCCTTGAGGATGAGTTTGCCGCCCCAGCGTTCCTTGATCCACGCCACATCCTTCCATGAAAGCTGCGGGTCGAACTGTTCGGCGGTCCAGGTGGAAAGGGAGGAGAGATCGGAAACATTCTTCGCGTGGCCGACGATGTTGCCGAAGGTGCGGCGCTGGGTTTTCAGCATGTCGAGGCACCAGAAGGGGCGGGTGGCCATCTGCAGGATGTGTTTCGGGGTGAATTTCGGCGGCGTGGACAGCCCGTTGCGGATGTCGTTGTGACGCTGGCCGAGGATCTGCAGGTCGAGCGTCAGGACGAGGGCTGAGCAGCCGGCGGCCTTGGCGCGGTCGATGAGATTGCCGACGAAATCGCGGTCCTTCATCACATAGAGCTGGAACCAGAACGGCGTCTTCGTGTGGGCGGCGACATCCTCGATGGAGCAGATGCTCATGGTCGACAGCGTGAAGGGCACGCCCGCTTCCTCAGCCGCCTGGGCCGCAAGAATTTCCCCATCAGCGTGCTGCATGCCGGTGAGGCCGGTCGGGGCGAGCGCCACCGGCATGGACACGGCGCGACCCACCATGGTCGTTTCCAGCGAACGGTTGGTCATGTCGACCAGCACCCGCTGGCGCAGCTTGATCTTCTGGAAATCCGCCTCGTTCGCCCGGTAGGTGCCCTGTGTATAGGAACCGCTATCGGCATAATCGAAGAACATTTTCGGCACGCGGCGGCGCGCCTTCTTCTTGAGGTCGGCAATATCGAGGGCCTGGGTCATGGTGTCTCCTTCCCGGCAGGATGCCGGGACAATCAAAAATGTTCGCCTGAGCGAAAGGGGCCGACGCGAACGCCGGCTGCAACGAGATAGGCTGTCGACCAGCCGATGAGCAGAAAGCCGTCTATACCTTCAAGGCCGCCCAGCAGCCGCCATTCCGGATGGGGCAGCACGTCGCCATAACCGAGCGTGGAGAAAGTCGAGACGGAGAAATAGAGCGCGGTCGGGAAATCCTTCATGAAGCCGATCAACCAGTAGCAGAAGGCCCAGAGCCAGACCTCGCAGGTGAGGATTGCGAAAATCCCCATGACCACCGTAATCATGGCCAATACGCGGCTGCGATGGCCGTGAATGCGAAAACGCGACGTCACCCAGCGCATGATCTGCGTGACCCAGATCAGGCCGAAGGTGTGAATCGCAACCGTCAGCACAATCATCAGCGTGCCGACTGTCAGGTTCAGGAAGAGTTGCAGGGCCATGGTGGTTCGGTAGGCTGTTACCGCAGGGTGGACTTCATGGCCTTTCCCGCGACATATGTTTCGGCGATCGAGCGATCGTCCCCCAGTGTTTGCAGCAGAAACAGCTCTTCGGCAAGTGAATTGACCACTTCCATCTTCAACGCCATGGCCGGTGTCGCGCGGGCATCGAGCACTACCAGGTCGGCATCCGTGCCCGGGTCGAGCGAGCCGATGCTGTCGGCAAGCCGGATGGCCTCGGCATTGCCGCGCGTCATCAGCCAGAAGCTTTCCAGCGGGTTCAGCCGCTCGCCCAGCAATTGCTGGATCTTGTAGGCCTCGTCCATGGTGCGCAGCATGGAATAGCTGGAGCCGCCGCCGATATCGGTCGCTACCGAAACCGTCACGGGCTTGTTGCGACGGATCATCTTTTTCAGCGGCATCAGACCGGAGCCGAGAAAGAGGTTGGAGGTGGGGCAATGGACGGCGACCGCGCCGGTCTCGCTCATCACGTCCGCCTCGCGTTCGGAAAGATGGATGCAGTGACCGAGCAGCGCCTTTTCCCGCAACAGGCCGTAACGGGCGTAGATGTCCGTATAGTCGGCGGCCTCCGGGTAAAGTTCGCAGGTATAGCGGATTTCCTCGCCGTTTTCGGAAAGATGCGTCTGGATATGCAGATCCGGGAACTCGCGGGCCAGCGCCGCGGCGGCTTCCATCTGCGGCGGCGTGGAGGTGATGGCGAAGCGCGGCGTGATGGCCACGTGGTTGCGGCCCTTGCCATGCCATTGCTCAATGACGGCGCGGGTCTCGTCATAGCCCGTTTCGGGCGTGTCGAGCAGGCCCTGCGGGGCGTTGCGGTCCATCATCACCTTGCCGCCGATCATCAGCGTGCCGCGCTTCAGGCTTTCGGCAAAGAAGGCGTCTGCCGAAGCCTTGTGCACCGAACAATAGGCGGCGGCGGTGGTTGTGCCGTGACGCAGCAGTTCATCGAAGAGATGCACGGCGATGCGTTCGGCATGCGCCGTCTCCACGAACTTGCACTCCTCCGGGAAGGTATAGGTGTTCAGCCATTCCAGCAGGTTGGCGGCATAGGAGCCGATGACCTGCATCTGGGGGAAATGGATATGCGTATCGATGAAGCCGGGCAGGATGAGGTTCGGCCTGTGGTCGATTTCCTCAATGTCCTCGGGCGCATCGGCCTTGACTGTCGCGTAATCGCCGATGGCGGCAATAACGCCGTTCTCGATCAGCAGGCCGCCGTCTTCCTCGTAGAGGTAGCTTGCCCGGTCATCGAGGCTTTCGGGCATGCGGTGGAAGGAAAGGAGGCGGCCCCTCAGCAGACGCGCGGTCATTCGGTTGCCTTTCCGGCGGTGGCGCTTTCATACCAGGCGGTCAGCAGGTCGCGGTCTTCGGCGGTGAGATAAGTCACGTTGCCGGGCGGCATGGCCTTCGAAATGCCGGCCTGAAGGTAAATTTCGCGGGCATGGCGGGCGATTTCGGCGTCGGTTTCCAGCTTCACGGATTTGGGCGCATGGAGCATGCCATCCCACAGCGGCTCCTTCGCGTGGCACATGGCGCAGCGCGACTGCACGAGGTCGCGCACGCCTTCGAAATGCGGATCGGCGGCGAACATGGCATAGGCCGGGGCGACGGCGCCGGCATCCGCGCCCTGTTCCTCTTCGGCCTTCGGCGCACCGTTGCCGAGCGACGACAGCCAGACAATGGCAGCGAAGATGGCGGCGGTGGCGACCCAGGTCCAGTAAGGCTTGCCCTTGCGGGCGTGCGTGGTGTTGAACCAGTGGCGGATGGTGACGCCGAGCAGGAAGACGAGGGCGGCGATGATCCAGTTATAGGCGGTGGCGAAGGCCAGCGGATAATGGTTCGACAGCATGAAGAAGATGACGGGCAGCGTCAGGTAGTTGTTGTGCAGCGAACGCTGCTTGGCCTGCGCGCCGAGCTTCGGGTCCGGCGTTTTGCCCGCCTTCAGGTCGGCGACGACGATCTTCTGGTTGGGGATGATGATGAAGAACACGTTGGCCGTCATGATCGTCGCCGTGAAGGCGCCGAGATGCAGGAAGGTGGCGCGGCCGGAGAAGACCTGCGTATAGGCGAATGCCATGGCGATGAGCACCAGATAAAGCAGCGCCATCAGGCCCCAGGTGTTCTTGCCGAGTGGCGATTTGCAGAGCAGATCGTAGCAGATCCAGCCGATGGTGAGCGAAACCAGCGAAATCAGGATGGCCTGCCAGCTCGCCAGTTCCATCACATCGGTATCGATGAGGAAGAGATCCGCGCCGCCGTAATAGACCACGCAGAGAAGCGCGAAGCCCGACAGCCAGGTGACGTAGCTTTCCCATTTGAACCAGGTCAGGTGTTCGGGCATGGTGCCGGGTGCGACCAGATATTTCTGGATGTGGTAGAAACCACCGCCATGCACCTGCCATTCCTCGCCATAGACGCCTTCGGGCAGATGCGGGCGCTTCACCAGACCGAGATCGAGGGCGATGAAATAGAAGGACGAGCCGATCCATGCGATGGCGGTAATGACATGCAGCCAGCGAACGGCAAAGGACAGCCATTCCCAGAGGATGGGATATTCGAACATTCAGTTCCCCTTTGTTTGTTCCTTGACCGCGGCACGGGAGGTATGCCGGGCGGGCAGGGAGAATTTCGTGGCGGCAGTCAGCAGTTCGGCAGCAACCAGTGCGGCGATCACTGCCGGACGCTTGTCGCGGACGGCGGAGCCGCCAATCGGCAGCACCAGCCTGTCCAGCATGGCCGGCGTCCCGGCTTCTGACCGGAGCCAGCTTGAGAAGGTGGCGCGCTTGGTGGCCGAGCCGATCATGCCGCAATAGAAGAGATCGTCGCGGGCCAAAGCCTCGCGGGCAATGAGGAAGTCCAGCGCGTGGTCGTGGGTGACGATGACGGCTGCGCCGCCTGCCGGAATCTGAGCAACTTCGGCTTCGGGCAGGGCGGCAAGCCGGCGGGCGACACCTTCCGGTAGGCCATCCAGTTCCTCCGCCCGCGTCTCGATCACGGTGACAGCGAAGGGAAGCGGCTGCAGCGCCGCCGCCAGCGCCTTGCCGACATGGCCGGCCCCGAACACGAAGATAGCGGGATGGGCGGCATCCTCGGCCTGCAGCCGGGCTTTCAGCCGGGCGCGGCTCTCGGCATCGAAGGGAGCGAAGGCGAGCGAAACGAAGCCACCGCAGCATTGCCCGATGGCCGGGCCGAGCGGAATGTCCTGGCGCAGCTCCGTTGCCTTGCCGGCGAGAAGCGCGCGGGCGTGATCGATCGCCATATATTCGAAAGCGCCGCCACCGATCGTGCCGTGCAGCGTGTCGGCGCTCACCAGCATCCACGCGCCGGCCTCGCGCGGGGTGGAGCCCCTCGCGTCGATGACCTCGATGAGAATGGCCGGCAGGGTAGAGGGGGGAAACTCTTGCCGCATCGCCCGAACCATCACAACGCCTTCAGGCGTTCCACCGCCATCAGCACGCGCTCGGGCGTGGCCGGAGCGTCGAGGCGGGGGCAGATGCGGTAATCGGCGACGGAGGCGACCGCCATGGACAGCGCCTCGAACACCGAAATGCCCAGCATGAAGGGTGGTTCGCCCACGGCCTTGGACCGGCCAATGGTGGGTTCGGCGTTTTCCGACCATTCGGCCAGCCTGACGTTGAACACCTTCGGGCGGTCGGAGGCGAGCGGGATCTTGTAGGTGGACGGCGCGTGCGTGCGCAGCCGGCCCTTGCCATCCCACCACAGTTCCTCGGTGGTCAGCCAGCCCATGCCCTGCACGAAGGCGCCCTCGATCTGCCCCTTGTCGATATCCGGGTTCAGCGAGCGGCCGACATCGTGGAGAATATCGGTGCGGTCCACCAGATATTCGCCCGTCAGCGTATCGATGGTGACTTCCGAGCACGAGGCGCCATAAGCGAAGTAGTAAAAGGGATGGCCACGGCCCGCCTTGCGGTCCCAGTGGATTTTCGGCGTCTTGTAGAACCCTGCCGCCGAAAGCTGGATGCGCGCGAAGTAGGCCTTCCTGATAACCTCGTTGAAGGGGACTTCCTCTGCGCCGATGCGGATGCGGTTCGGCAGGAATTCCACTTCCGTTTCCGCCACCTTCCACGTCTCGGCGACAAACGTCACCAGCCGCGCCTTGATCTGGCGGCAGGCATCCCATGCCGCCATGCCGTTGAGATCGGTGCCGGAGGAGGCGGCGGTGGCGGAAGTGTTCGGCACCTTGCCGGTGGTCGTCGCGGTAATCTTCACCCGGTCGATGTCGACCTTGAAGGCATCAGCCACCACCTGCGCCACCTTGGTGTAGAGGCCCTGGCCCATTTCCGTGCCACCATGGTTCAGATGGATGGAGCCGTCATTATAGACATGCACCAGTGCGCCGGCCTGGTTGAAGGCGGTCATGGTGAAGGAGATACCGAATTTCACCGGTGTCAGCGCGATGCCCTTGCGCAGCACGGGGCTTGTCTTGTTGTAGGCGATGATCGCCTTGCGGCGGGCCTGATAATCGGTGCTTTCCTCCAGCTCCGCCACCACGCGGGCGATGATGTTGTCGGCTACCTCCTGATGATAGGGGGTCAGCGTGCGGCCCGAACCCGGCTGGCCGTAGAAGTTCAGCTTGCGGATTTCAAGCGGGTCCTTGCCCACGGCATAGGCGATGTCCTCGATGAAGCGCTCACCGGCGATCAGGCCCTGCGGCCCGCCGAAACCGCGAAAGGCGGTGTTGGAGACGGTATGCGTCTTGAGCGGCTTCGAGGCGAAGCGCACATGCGGATAAAAATAGCTGGAATCCGCGTGGAACAGCGCGCGGTCCGTAACCGGGCCGGAAAGGTCGGCGGAAAAGCCGCAGCGCGCCGCAAACGTCGCCTCGACCGCATGGATGCGGCCTTCGTCGTCGAAGCCGAGGTCGTAATCGACGCGGAAATCGTGGCGCTTGCCGGTGGCGGTCATGTCCTCGTCGCGGTCGGGGCGGAATTTTACCGCGCGGTTCAGTTTCTTGGCCGCGATGGTGGCAAGGGCTGCAAACTGGTTGCCTTGCGTTTCCTTGCCGCCGAAGCCGCCGCCCATGCGCCGCACATTGACGGTGATGGCGTTGGAGGGGATGCCCATGACATGGCCGACAATGTGCTGGACTTCGCTTGGATGCTGGGTGGAACACCAGATCGACACCTCGTCGTCTTCGCCGGGAATGGCGAGCGCGATATGGCTTTCGAGATAGAAATGTTCCTGCCCACCGACGCGGAACGTGCCCTGAAGGCGGCGTGGCGCCTTGTCCATTTCCGTTTCCGGTGCGCCGCGATGCAGCACCATCGGCTCGATCACGCAAGGGGCATTGGCGGCAAGCGCGCCGTCAATATCCGACCAGTGGGGCAGGTCGCGATACTCGATCTTCGCCTTCCGTGCCGCGCGCCGGGCGATGTCGCGGGTTTCGGCAATGACGGCGAAAATCACCTGCCCATGGAATTCCACCTTCGTTTCCGCCATCAGCGGCTCGTCATGCCAGCCGCCGGAGGAGATGTCGTTGACGGAGGGAACGTCCTTTGCCGTCAGCACGCAGATGACGCCGGGTTGAGCCGCAACCTCGGAGAGATCGACGGAAATCAGTTCGGCATGGGCGCGATCCGACAGGCCGAGCGCGCCATGCAGCAGGCCGGCGGGTTCGGGAATGTCATCGATATACTCCGCCGCGCCGGTGACATGCTTGTGGGCGCTGTCATGGCGCAGGCTGGAATGCATCGGGCCCTTGATCGTGGCGGCGGGGGAGAAGGTGGTCTTGTCCATGATTATCTGCTTGTCCCCTCATTCCGCCGCATCGGGATAGCGCTGCAATTCCTGCTTCTGGCCGGTCGTCTCGAGGAAGAAGCGGTAGAGCAGGTTCTTGACCGTCAATTGCCTATACTCGGCCGTGGCGCGCCAGTCGGTCAGCGGCTGGTAATCCGCGTCGAAGGCCGGTTGCGCGGCCTTCACGGTCGCTTCCGTCCATGGCTGCCCCATGAGGGCGGCTTCCACGGCGCTCGCCCGCTTCGGTGTGCCGGCCATGCCGCCGAAGGCGATGCGGACTGTCTTGACGCTACCGGCTTCCAGCTCGAGGAAGAAGCCGCCGCAGGCCGCCGAGATATCCTCGTCGCGGCGTTTCGAAATCTTGTAGACGGCGTAATGGCTGTCTTTCGGCGGGTGAGGAATGAAGAGGCTCTCGACAAATTCGCCGGGATTCCGGTCCTGCTTGCCGTATGCGATGAAGTAGCTTTCGAGCGGCATGGTGCGGGTGCCGGCGGCGCTCCTCAGCGTCAGGATGGCGCCGAGCGCAATAAGCGCCGGCGGCGTGTCACCGATGGGCGAACCGTTGGCGATATTACCGCCGATCGTGCCCATGTTGCGCACCTGCTGGCCGCCGATGCGGGCAATGAGCGCGCCAAAAGCCGGGATTTCGCGGGAAAGCGTGTCGAAGGCGGCGGCATAGGTCACGCCCGCGCCGATCCTTATGCCGTCGTCCCTGACCTCAAGCTGCTGCAATTCCGGCAGGTGATTGATGAAGACGACCGGATCGAGCTTGCGCATCTGCTTCGTCACCCAAAGGCCTGTATCGGTGGAACCGGCGACGATGGTGGACTTTGCCTCTTCCGCCAGAACGCGGCAGAGTTCGGCGACGGAGCCGGGCAGGATGGCGCGCTCGCCGTCCTTTTCCACGACGACCGTTTCGCTTGCGGCCAATGCTTCAAGCCGGGCGGCCACCTTCTCATGGCCGCCATAGACGGGGTCGCTGGCGGAGGGGCGCGAGAGGCTGGCCTGTTCGGCGGCCTTGATGATGGCTTCATAGCCGGTGCAGCGACAGAGATTGCCCTGAAGGGCGCGTTCGATCTCTTCGCGCGAGGGCTTGGGATTGGCAAGCCACAGGCCGTAAAGCGACATGACGAAGCCCGGCGTGCAGAAGCCGCATTGCGAGCCGTGGCAATCGACCATCGCCTTCTGCACCGGATGCAGCGCGCCATCTTTCGCCGCCAGATGCTCTACGGTGACGATATGGGTGGCGTTCAGCGAGCCGAGGAAGCGGATGCAGGCATTGACGCCTTCATAGACCAGCCGCCCGCCGACGAGACGTCCGACCAGCACCGTGCAGGCCCCGCAATCGCCTTCCGCGCAGCCTTCCTTGGTGCCCGTCAGGCGCCGGTTGAGGCGCAGGTAGTCCAGCAGCGTATCGGTCGGGCCGAAATCACCCGTTTCGATTTCCTGCTCGTTCAGAATGAAACGAATGCAACCGGACATGTTTCCCCTTTTGGTCGTATTTATTCACGCGCCGGTCTGAAAAGTTACGCGCAAAAGCATTGTTCTGGCAATCCATGTTTTTTGCGTTCGCACAAATTGAATACGAAACCGAAGTGGATTGCCGCCATTGCTGCGGGTGCACATGGTGGCTGCAAACGGGCGAATTCCGGCTGACCGCCATTGCCCATGCGCAGGGATCAGGTCGAGGGCTCGAACCGGAGTGTGCCGGCAATGCGTGAAGTCGAGCCGGTGTCCGAGGGATGGGAAACGCCATCCATGACCGTGACTTCCGGAAAATCGAACGGGCTGATGCCTTCGATGCAGGCGACATTGATCCCGAAAAGCGAGGGGTTCGAGCGGCGCTGATGGTGCGTATAAATCCCGCAGGTCTTGCAAAAGTAATGCCGGGCGGTTCTGGTATTGAACTGGTAGAGCGTCAGGTTGTCCTCACCCGCCACGAACTCCACATCGGAAAGCGCTGCCGAAACGGCAATGGCCCCGCGCATGCGGCAATAGGAGCATGTACAACGGCGTATCGTCTTGAATTCGTCGGCAAGGCGAACCCGGAACCGGACGGTGCCGCAGTGACATGCCGCCTCATGCAATTGTCTCTCGTCACCCATCGCAAGCCCACCCCCCTGTCGCTCCTGCGAGGATAGGGGCGTTCAGCCCCGCCCGCAAGCCGGGAAACCCGTGGCTTCAGTGTGCGCATGGCGTGCCCGGCGAAGACGCACCGTCAACACGCACGCGCTTTGCAGATGCCGGCCGACACCTTAATCTAAGGCTGAACAATGAATGGCTATTGAGGAGTGCGCGGCGATGGAACTCGGTCTTTATACCTTTGCGGATGTCGATCCCACGGCAGCGCACGGGCCGGAAGGGGCGCGGCGGTTGAAGAACCTGCTGGAAGAGATCGAACTGGCCGATCAGGTCGGGCTCGACGTCTTCGGCGTCGGCGAGCACCACCGCCCGGATTACGCGGTTTCCTCGCCTTCCACCGTGCTGGCGGCGGCGGCGGTGAAGACGAAGAACATCCGGCTGACGAGTGCCGTCTCCGTGATCAGTTCGGATGACCCGGTGCGGCTGTTCCAGCAGTTTTCCACCGTCGATCTCCTCTCCGGCGGGCGGGCGGAAATTATGGCCGGGCGGGGGTCCTTCATCGAATCCTTCCCACTCTTTGGCTACAACCTCGAGGATTATGACGACCTCTTTTCCGAAAAACTCGGGATGCTGATGAAGCTGAACGAGGCTGAAACGCTGACCTGGAAGGGCGAGCATACCGCGACGATCAACGGGCGGGGCGTCTATCCGCGTCCGTTGCAGGAGAAGCTGCCGCTGTGGATCGCGGTGGGTGGCACGCCGCAATCGGTGGCACGGGCGGGGTCGCTCGGCCTGCCGGTGGCGCTTGCCATCATCGGTGGCGAATATCCGCGCTTTGCACCGCTCTTCAATCTCTACCGCGAGGCGGCGCGGGCGGCGGGGCAGGATGAGGCGAAGCTTCAGACCTCGATCAACGTGCACGGCTTCATCGATGTGACGCGCCAGCAGGCAGCGGATACGTTTTATGGCCCGCAGCAGGCGGTGATGGACCGGCTGGGGCGCGAGCGCGGCTGGCCGCCGGGCAGTCGCGGCCAGTTCGACCGGGCCATGGGGCCGCGTGGCAATCTCTTCGTCGGTTCGCCGGAGGAGGTTGCGGAAAAGATCGTCGCCGCGCATCGCCTGTTTGGCAACACCCGGTTCCTGTTGCAGATGGCCATCGGCCTCATGCCGCATGACGCGATCCTGCGCGGCATCGAACTTTACGGCACGAAAGTCGCGCCGCTCGTCAGAAAGGAATTGACGGGAAGCGCAAGCGGAGCGAAACCCGCCGCGTGAAATTACGGCGGGAGTGCAGCGGATGATCATCAGCAGTCAGGACGAGTTCGACAAGATGCGCGAGATCGGTCGCATTTGCGCGCGCGCCCTCCAGTCCATGAGCGAGGCGCTTCGTCCCGGCATCACCACCCGTGAACTGGACGAGATCGGCCGCAAGGTGCTGGAGGCCGCCGGTGCACGCTCGGCCCCTGAACTGTGCTACCAGTTTCCGGGCGCGACCTGCATTTCCGTCAATGAGGAAGTGGCGCATGGCATTCCGGGCGACCGGGTGATCCGCGCCGGCGATCTGGTCAATCTCGACGTTTCCGCCGAGAAGGACGGTTTCTTTTCCGATACCGGCGCGTCCTTTGCCGTCGGCAAGACGACGCCGAAGATTACCCGCCTGCTGCGCGACGGCAAGCGCGCCTGCTGGCTCGGTATCGGCGAGGTGAAGGCCGACAAGCCGCTCGCCAGCATCGGTCAGGCCATCGGCGCGTTTGCGGCGAAAAACAAGTATACGCTCATCGCCAATCTCGCGAGCCACGGCATCGGCCGTTCGCTGCATGAGGAGCCGGCGGAACTTTCCACCTGGGCGGACCCCGACGAAGACCGGATCATGACCGATGGTCTCGTCTTCACCATCGAACCCTTCCTCTCGCTCGGCGGGCAATGGGCCGAAGACAGCGATACCGAGGACGACGACTGGACGCTTTATTCGACGCCGAAAGCCCCGACCGTGCAGTTCGAACACACGATCGTCGTGACGAAGAACGGCCCGATCGTGCTGACGCTGCCGGATTGAGGGCAGGGGCAATTCTTTCCGTCTTCGCCTCAAGCGCCATTCATCGCTGCCATCAGTATTCCTGATTTGTTTTCCGGCAAGGGCGATGGCAGAACGGCGGCATGAAAACAACGTCCGCCTGTTCTTCCTCGCTCTTCCTTGTCGGCTTCACCGGTGCGCTGGCGCTTGCCTCCAGCCAGGGATTGGGCCGCTTCTTCTATACGCCGGTTCTGCCGGGCATGATGGCCGAACTCGGCCTTTCGCCGGCCGATGCCGGGCTGATCGCGGCGGCGAATTTCGCCGGTTATCTCGTCGGCGCGCTGGCCTCGTCGCAAAGCTGGGCGGCCGGGCGCGAGCGGCAGGCGGCGCTGACCGGGCTTCTGGCGACTGCCGTGCTGATGGCTTTGATGGCGCTGCCGCATTCGCTTGCCCCATTCATCGTCATTCGTTTTCTCGCCGGGCTTTCGAGCGCCTTCGGGTTGATTTTTACGTCCGCGCTGGTGCTGGAATTCGCCGCAAGCCGGGGCAGCACTGCGGTTCCCTCCGCCATGTTCGGCGGGGTCGGCATCGGCATTTCACTGTCCTCGCTGGTGGTGATGACGGTTTCGACTGCCGCCGGCGGCAGCGCGGAAGGCTGGCGGGCAAGCTGGCTGACGGGATCGCTGTTCGCGCTCGCCATCGTCCTTCTCGCCGCAGCCGTGTTGCCGAAGCCGCAGGCCGGCGCCCGCAAGGCGGCGGAACCGGTGCTGCGCTGGCGGCCGCTTTTCGTCATCGCGGCCATTGCCTATTGCTGCTTCGGCTTCGGCTACATCGTCAGCGCCACCTTCCTCGTCGCCATTGCGCGGGCGGCAGGGTCGGGCGCGTGGGTGGAGTTCGCCTGCTGGTTCGCCACCGGCATTGCCTGCTTTGCCTCGCTCTTCGTCTGGCAACCGCTGGTCAAGCGGCGCGGCGCGGATGTGGTGCTCGCCATCTGCATGGTGCTTCTGGCGGCGGGAACGCTCTCGAGCGTGCTTCTGCCGCCGCAATATGCGGTGATCGTCGGCGGCGTGCTGCTGGGCGGCACCTTCATGGTCATCACCTCCTGCGGGCTGGCCACGGGCCGGGCCTTTGCGCCGGAAAGCCCGCGCCGGGCCATGGGCGTGATGACGGCGATCTTCGGCATCGGCCAGATCGCCGGGCCCATGGTGGGCGGCTGGGCCGCGAATATCTCGGGCAGCTATCTCATGCCAAGCATGATTGCCGCCGGCGTTCTGGTTGTCGGTGCGCTTCTGCTCATTCCGGTCATCGCCGGGCGCGATTGAGCGGCGGCTTGCGAATGACAAATCGGTAAGCTTGGCGCCGTGCCATTGCGGCGCACACGCTTCTGCCATAGTTTCGCGCCAACAGGTCGGGGCGAATTGGCCCCGAAGCAGCAAGCAAGGTTTCCGACCCCGTGTTTCATTCGTTTTTTCCTCGCCCGAAACTGTTTTTCACGACGGCAATCCTCTGGACGATCGTCTGTATAGCCGTCTGGTACACGGTCGGCCCCGAGATGGGGGCGGCTTTGGGGATGCCGCCGCTCGGGCCGGATGAGAAGGCGCCCATCGGGCTCGCCTATTTCATTGCGCCTGATAACCTCTGGTTCTATCTTTACTTCACCATCTTCGTTCTTGTTTTCGGCGGTGGCTGGAAACTGGCGGACCGGAATCACCCCTGGTCCAACTGGTCGATCTGGGGCTCGGCCTTCATCATCTTCATCGCCTATTTCTCGGTGCAGGTTTCCGTCGCCATCAACAATTGGCGCGGCCCGTTCTTCGATCTTTTCCAGCGTGCGTTGGAAAAGCAGCCGGGCATCACGACCGGGCAGTTCTACGAATTGCAGTTGCGCTTTCTCGAAATCGGCCTTGTTGGCGTGGCGATGAATGTCGTGACCGCCTTCTTCACCAGCCACTACGTTTTCCGCTGGCGCACAGCGATGAACGACTTCTATCTTTCGGAATGGGCCAAGCTGCGCCACATTGAGGGCGCCTCGCAGCGTATTCAGGAAGATACGATGCGCTTTGCGTCCATCGTCGAGGGCCTCGGCGTCGTACTCATCAACTCGGTAATGACGCTGGTCGTGTTTCTGCCGCTGCTGTTCCAGATGTCCACCCACATCACTGAGCTTCCGCTGGTCGGGTCCATACCGCATTCGCTGTTCTGGCTGGCTCTGGCCTGGTCGGTGTTCGGCACCACGCTTCTGGCCGTTGTCGGCATGAAGCTGCCGGGTCTGCAGTTTCGCAACCAGCGCGTCGAGGCTGCGTTCCGCAAGGAACTGGTCTATGGCGAAGACCATGCCGACCGCGCCCAGCCGCCGACCATGCGCGAACTGTTCGCCAATGTGCGCAAGAACTATTTCCGCATGTACTGGCATTACCTGTATTTCAACGTTGCCCGCTACACTTACGGCCAGTTGGACGCGATCATCCTGACGGCTGTCCTGATCCCGACCATCGTTGCCGGCCGCATCACCATGGGCATCTGGCAGCAGATCGCTACCGCCTTCGGGCAGGTGAGCGACAGTTTCCAGTATCTCGTCAGTTCGTGGACGACGATCATCGAGCTGCTGTCGATCCACAAGCGTCTGGCCGCCTTCGAGGCTGCCATCTATGACGAGCCGCTGCCGGATATCGACCAGCGCTATCTGCAGCGCATGGGTATTTCCGACGCGGACCAGTAAACAGCCGGAAAGGGCGGCCATCGGGCCGCCCTTTTGCGTCCGTGCGGATGCAGGGCTGTCGATCCAAGGGTTTCCATGAACGACCATTCGCTCAAAACATCGCATCTCGGTCCCGGTCTCTATCGCTATATCTGGGCGCAGAGCCGCCGGCAGCAGATCGCGATCTGCGTTCTGACCATGGTGCTGGCCCCGTTGATGATGGTGCCGCTGGAGCTTCAGCGACAGATCACCAACAAGGCGGTGGAAAGCCATGATGTGAGGCTGCTGATCGAGCTGGGCATCGGCTATTTTCTGGTCATCTGCGTGCAGGGCGGCATGAAATATGCGCTCAACATGCTCAAGGGCCAGTCTGTGGAAGTGATTGCGCGGGATATTCGCCTGCGGATCGTGGAGCGCGTTTCGAAGCTCGGGCCGTCGCGGCAGGTGGCCAGCACCGCCTTCAATGCCGGCACGGTGGTTTCGCTGCTGGCGGCGGAAACGGAGGATGTCAGCGCCTTCGGCGGCGATGCCTTCGGCCTGCCGATGCTGACGGGCGGCACCATTCTTTACGTCACCGGTTACCTTCTGTGGGTGGAACCCGCCATCGCCGTTCTTGCCGTTGTCATCTACATGCCGCAGGCGTTGCTGGTGCCCATGATGCAGTTCTTCATCAACCGGCTGGCGCGGCTGCGCATTCTCAATGTGCGTTCACTGGGGCGACTGGCGGCGGATGGCATGGGCGGGCGAGAAAGCGGCCTGAGCATCATCGACCGCATCTACAAGCTGCGCATGGCCATCTATCTGCGCAAATATGCGTTGACGGCCCTCGGCAATTTCCTCGATGCGTTCGGCGTCATCATCGTGCTGATCGTCGGTGGCTACTTCGTCATTCAGGGGCAGACGCAGGTGGGCACGCTGGTCGTCTTCATGTCCGGCCTCAACAAGATCGCCGACCCCTGGGACGAACTGATCAATTTCTACCGCACCATTTCGAACACGGCGGTGTCCTACGAGATGATCCGCACCCAGATCGAGGGCGATTTCCGCGCGAAGCCGGTGGAGGACGTTCCGCCGGAGCCGGACGCCTGACTGTCACAATCCGGCGCTGGTTGTGGCCTGTTTCTTCCGGTCATCGATGAGGCGGATCGCCTCGCTGTAGGTGACACAGGAAACGTCTTCCATCCTGCAGACTTCGCGGGTGAAGCGGGCAAGCGCACGCCAGTAGGCGCCGCCGTTCATTTCGGTAAAGTGAAAGCCGAGCTGGAAGGGCGTACGGTTGCCGTCATATTCGCGGTCGAAGGCAGTGCGGAAAGCGGCGTAGCTGCGTTGCTCGAAGATGGCCGCATCCGCCAGATTGTCTTTCGCGCCGGAATGGCGGGCGAAGAGATTGTAGTCCATGGCGATGACGGGCCTGGCCTTGGGCCCCTCGGGAATGAGCGGCAGGCCGAAACGGACGAGGCCGTCGCGATCTTCCGGCATTTGCGGCCCCTTGGTCACGCCGCTGGCATCGAAGGTGAAGCCTTCGGCCTTCAACGTCGGCAAAAGCGCGGGGCTTTCCGAAAGATAGGGCGCGCGAAAGCCGCGAATGCCGGTGCGGGCGAAATCACGCCAGCCCTCGGGTTCGCGCCCTGCGGCTCCCGCCGTCTTCCAGGCGTTTTCCACCACGGAGCGGAACGCCACGAGTTCGGCCTTCCATTCGGCGGCCGTCCACTTGCCTCCATCGAAGTGGCCGCAGGTGTGGCTGCCGATCTCGCTGCCTTCCTGCTGCGCCTTCCAGATGTGGTCGAGCCTTGCGGCGACCTCTGCCTTGTCGGGGGCAAAGCCGATGTTGGAGGCGCCGGCCTTCTTGCCCGGCCCCTTGTAGGTCCTGCCGGTTTCGCGGTCGAGAACCATGGTGCAGGAAAGGAAATAGGTGAAATGTGCGCCGCTTTCGCGGGCGAGATCGCGGCTCCACGCCCACATGCTGCTCGGACCCGCTCCATCGAAGGAGACGAGCACGAGCTGTTTCGGCTTCGGCCCAGCCTCGGCGACGGCGGCGGGCAGGGCAAGGCCAAGCGAAAGGCCCGCAAGAGCGCGGGAAAGGGTGGCAGCGATCTTTATCATCGGTCGAGAGATTGGCTGGAAATGGGGCGAAGGCATGGCCGCGCTGGTAATTCGCCGCCGCTCGGGGTAAAGCATGGTTTCCCTTCCGTTAAATTCAGGTTTTCTCATGACCCTGCTCGTCATCGGCCTTGCCCTGTTCATTGGCTTTCATTCGATCCGCATCGTCTCTCCGGCCGGGCGGCTGGCGTTGATCGAACGTTTCGGCGACAAGGGCTGGAGGGTGATCCATTCCGTTGTCAGCCTCGTGGCGCTTGTGCTTCTGGTCTATGGCTTCGGCGAAGCGCGCTCCGAGACGCCGGTCCTGTGGTATCCGCCGATCTTCACGCGCCACATCGCATTGCTTCTCATGATCCCGGCCATGATCTGTCTCGTTGCCTCGGCCTTGCCGGCGGGTACGATCAAGACCAAGACGAAGTTCCCGCTGGTACTGGCCGTCAAGATCTGGGCGCTTGCGCATCTCATCGCCAATGGCGAGCTTTCCTCGATCCTGCTGTTTGCGACATTCCTTGCCTGGGGCGTGGTGTTGCGCATTGCGCTGAAGCGGGCCGTGGCACGCGGCGAAGTAACCTATCCGGTGTTCGTTTCTGCCCGTTACGACGTCATTTCCATCATTGTTGGCCTTGCGCTGTGGGCCGCGATGATCCTCGGGCTGCACGAGTGGCTGATCGGCGTTCCCCCGCTGGTTTTCTGAGGCGATCGCAGGCGGCCTCCCGTATTCCTGAACGCAAAGCCGTTTCACACTTTTGCGGGAAATGCTCTAAAGGCCGCTTACAAGTGCAGCAAAATCGGGTAGAAGGCCCCGATTATCGAGAGATTGCGCGGTGCTGCCGCGACGGAGACTTTGATGGCCAATGAACACGACAGCTTTATCCGCGAGGTGAATGAGGAACTGCGTTCGGAGCAGTTTCGCAATGCCTGGGCGCGCTATGGCCGGTTGCTGATGGGCGGGGCCGCCGCCGCTGTCATTGCCACAGCTCTGTGGGGCGGTTACGAATGGTGGAGCGAACGTCAAGCCTCTGCCTCCGGCGACCAGTTCCTCGCGGCCCTGACGCTGGTCCGCGAAGGCAAGACCGCTGAAGCGGATGCTGCGCTCAAGGCGCTGGAGGTCGATGGTTCGGGGGCCTATCCGGTGCTCGCCCGCATGCGCGCGGCCACGCTCCACGCCGAAAAGGGCGATGCCGCCGCCGCGATTGCCGCCTTCACCGAGATCGGCAAGGATACGTCGGTGCCGGAAGTGGTGCGCGATACGGCCCGCTTGCGCGCCGCCTATCTTCTGGTGGATACCGGGACCTATGACCAGGTTTCGGCGGAAGTTGAACAGATCGCCGTTCCGACCAACGCGCTGCGCCATTCGGCCCGCGAAGTGCTGGGCCTTTCCGCCTACAAGGCCGGCGATATGGTGAAAGCCAAGGACTGGTTCGAGCAGACCACCACCGATGCGCAGGCCCCGAACAATGTGGCCAACCGCGCGCGGATGATGCTCGGCCTCATCAACGCGTCGGGCAAGGCGCCGTAATCAGGGCATAGCCCAGGGAACCATCATGAGTTTTACCGTCGCCATCGTCGGGCGTCCCAATGTCGGAAAATCCACGCTCTTCAACCGTCTGGTTGGCAAGAAGCTGGCGCTTGTCGATGACACGCCGGGCGTGACGCGTGACCGTCGTCCGGGCGAGGCCAAGCTCATCGACCTGCGGTTCACCATCATCGATACGGCCGGTCTTGAGGAATCGGGACCGGAAACGCTGGAAGGCCGTATGCGCGCCCAGACCGAAGCGGCCATTGATGACGCCGATCTCACGCTCTTCGTTGTCGATGCCAAGATGGGCCTGACGCCGGTCGACAAGACGCTCGGCGAAATGCTGCGCCGTCGCGGCAAGCCGGTGGTGCTGGTCGCCAACAAGTCGGAAGCGCGCGGTTCCGACGGCGGCTTCTACGATGCCTTCACGCTCGGCCTCGGCGATCCCGTGCCGATCTCCGCCGAACACGGCCAGGGCATGATCGATCTGCGTGACGCCATTGTCGAGGTGATCGGTGAGGAAGTCGCTTTCCCGGACGAGGATGATGAGGCGGAAACCGATGTGGTTCTGCCGAGGTCCGAGAATGAAGACGAGGACGAAGAGCCGGTCTATGACGAGACGAAGCCTTTGCGCGTCGCCATCGTCGGGCGTCCGAATGCCGGCAAGTCCACGCTCATCAACCGTTTCCTCGGTGAAGACCGCCTGCTGACCGGCCCGGAAGCCGGCATCACGCGCGATTCCATTTCCGTGGAGTGGGACTGGCGTGGCCGCACCATCAAGATGTTCGACACCGCCGGCATGCGCCGCAAGGCACGGGTGATCGAGAAGCTGGAAAAGCTTTCGGTGGCCGATACGCTGCGCGCCATCCGTTTTGCCGAAACCGTGGTGATCGTGTTCGATGCCACCATTCCCTTTGAAAAGCAGGATATCCAGATCGTCGATCTGGTGATCCGCGAGGGCCGTGCGGCGGTGCTGGCCTTCAACAAGTGGGATCTGGTGGAAGACCCGCAGGCGGTTCTGGCCGATCTGCGTGAAAAGACCGAACGGCTTCTGCCGCAGGCGCGCGGCATCCGCGCCGTGCCGATTTCCGGTCAGACCGGTTACGGCCTCGAAAAGCTGATGCAGAACATCATTGACACCGACAAGGTGTGGAACAAGCGCATCTCCACCTCGCGGCTCAACCGCTGGCTGGAATCGCAGCAGGTGCAGCATCCGCCGCCGGCCGTATCGGGCCGCCGCCTCAAGCTGAAATACATGACGCAGGTGAAGGCCCGCCCGCCGGCTTTCATGATTTCCTGCACCCGGCCCGAAGCACTGCCGGAATCCTATACGCGCTATCTCATTAACGGCTTGCGCGCCGATTTCGAAATGCCGGGCGTGCCGATCCGTATCCATTACCGTGCATCGGCGAACCCGTTCGAAAACAAGCGGAAGAAGCGCTGAAACAAGGCAGTCGACCCGGAAGGCCGACTGCCTTTTCTCTTGATCTCAGCGATTGTAGACGGCGGTGATTTTCGCCGTGCCCAACGTATTTGCGCCGATCATGAAGCCGGCGAGCGCATTGCTGGCGTTTGCGGGCAGGTCCAGCTTGTCCACACCCAGCGCATGGACGGTGAAGATATAGCGGTGCACTTCACCCGGAGGCGGGCAGGCGCCGCCAAAGCCCGCGACACCGTAGTCATTGTTGATTTCAAGCGCACCGGCGGGCATGGCGCCGGTGGTGCTGGCGCCGGGCTTGATTTCCTGCACCGTGGCCGGAATGTTCACGACGTTCCAGTGCCACCAGCCGGAACCGGTCGGCGCATCCGGATCGTAGGCGGTGATTGCGAAGCTTTTCGTGCCGGCGGGCGCACCCGACCAGGAAAGCTGCGGCGACTGGTTCTGGCCGGTGCAGCCGAACCCGGCAAAGACCTGCGCCGGCTTGAGTTGCGCGCCTTCCGCCATGGCCGTGCTGGACAGGCGGAAATCTTCGGCCCGTGCCGGTGCGGAGACGGTGGCGGCAAGGAGGAGGCTGGCAAGCAGCGATATCCGGAACATGATGGTTTTCCTTTCGATCAGGTGTGGATCACGCCGCGAAAATAGCGGCCCGCCGCGCCCGCCGCTTCCGGGTGTCAATCAAAGACTGTCGAAAAACGATCAAATATGATGGAAGGATTTGCTTTTTCCATAAGGGCTTCGATAGTCTTTTCGTGCACCTGACCGCGCCGAGGTTCGAAACCCATGCTGCATATGCCTATGCCTGCCCATCCGCCGCTTGCCCCTGTCCAACCGCAGGGCGAGGTGTCTGTGCTTCCCATTACCCAGGCGACGGCGGCGACCTTTTCGGATCTCTATATCGGGCTGACGCTGCTGGTTTTCGTGCAGGCGGGAACGAAGCGGGTGGTTTGTCCGGTGCGGGGCGAGTTGATCGGCGAGGAGGGCGACCTCATCGTCTTTCCGCCGGGCTCTATGGTGACGCTGGAGAACCGGCCAGTGCTGAATGCCTGCTACCGGGCCGATGGCGTGTGTTTCAGCCACGACATGATCGATGCGGTGTTTGCCGACCAGCGACCGGGGCAGGGACCGCTGGGCATTCAGATCCTGAGAGCGGCATCCCACCGGCCGCTTGATGTTCTCGGCCTCATCAAGGCGACGCTTGACGACGGCACGCTTGCGCCGCCCATTCGCCGCCACCGGTTGCTGGAGCCGCTGGTCTGGCTCCGGCATCATGGCATCCGTCTGCAAACCCGCGAAGAGGAGCAGCCGCTCAGCCAGGTGCGCAGCCTGATCGAGACGGATTTGGGCCATGCGTGGCGGGTCTCCGATGTGGCGCGCCACTTTGCCATGAGCGAGGCGACGCTCAGGCGCTGGCTGGCATCATCGGGAAACGGCTTTTCCCGCATCCTGCACAATACGCGGCTGGAAAAGGGGCTGACGCTTTTGCAGACGACGGATCGTTCCATCTCGCAGATCGCGCTGGACTGCGGGTTCAAGACGCCGTCGCATTTTTCCGATGCGTTCCGCAAACGCTTCGGCATCGTGCCCAGGGCCATCCGTTCGAGCTAGAGCATCTCCGGTGATTACATGACCACCAAAAATTCCCTATCATTTTGTTTTTGCTGAATTGTTCGACGCTAAAGCGAGCATGCTTCGGCTGGAAATGCTTGTCTTATGATTTCCGTGCTTCTTCATGAGATAAAGAAGCGCCGGAGAGGACGGCCATCCTTCTCCGGCGATGGGGGACGGATCGTGAAATG
>NZ_JACIDU010000001.1 GCF_014196535.1 Allorhizobium borbori | reverse complement strand
CATGCTTCCAATATATAACGCGGGGTGGAGCAGCCCGGTAGCTCGTCAGGCTCATAACCTGAAGGCCGCAGGTTCAAATCCTGCCCCCGCAACCACTGTTATCAAACAAGCCCCGTTGCCTGCGCCGCGGGGCTTGTTCCGTTTAACACATAGTCATATCAACTCGGTTGGAATGACGGCGCCCTAACAGCGGGTGCGTTGATGGACCACACCTGCGTCTGCCAACGTCGTCGCCGCCAATGTCTGGTCCAGGTGTCTAGCCCGAAGCGTCAGAAGCTTCTCCGCATAGGCAAGCCGGATCTTCAGATAGTCCGCATCCTCGGCCCTGTTTTCCAGCTCGCCCATGTCTTTCTTCAGATCGAACAGTACCGGCGGCAGGCCGGCGAAGTGGACGTATTTGAAATGGTCGTCGCGGATGACCGAGAGGTTGCACAGGCTGGATGGCAGCCCGAAATGCGTTTCCGCCACGCCATTCTCGATGTCGCGGAAATCATACTCGAAGAAGGCCGCATCACGCCATGGGACCGGGTTCCGCCCTTCGACGAACGGGAGCAGTGATGCGCCATCGACGTGGTTTTCCGGTTGAACACCCATGCGTTCGCAGAGCGTCGGCATGAGATCTGCCGAGGACGTGAAGTGCGACACGATGCGCCCGGCGCCGGCAGGGCGTGCGGGATCGCGAATGGCGAGCGGTATGTGGTAACTGCCATCAAAGAAGCCGCCTTTTCCGAGCGCCCAGTGTTCACCCATCATTTCCGCATGGTCTGATGTCACGATGACAACGGTGTTTTCCCATTTGTCCCGCGCCTTCAGCATGGTGAAGAGACGCCCGAGCTGCGCGTCCACTTCGGCGATCATGCCGTAATAGATGGCGCGGATCGCGGCGAAATCGTTCGCCCGCCATTCGCTGACCATGCCAGTTGTTCCCGTCATAAAGCTTGACTGCTTCTGTCGCGGGAGTTCGAACGCCAGAAAGGGATGCGCGGCAATCTCCTCGGCGTGGCTTTGCGCGCGCGGCGGTTCCGGGCCGTCCGACGGCTGAAAGAGGCTGTTATAGGGTTCCGGAACGGTAAAAGGCGGGTGCGGGCGCAGGAACGAGATATGAGCAAACCACGGCTTGTCCTGCTCCGCCTCCCAGGTCAGGAATTCGTTGACCAGAAAGGCCGTCTGGGTTTCCTCGGCGCTGTAGACCGGCGGAGCACCGATGGTGCCGACCGGCGCATCGGCCGGGCCATGTGGCAGGGCGGGGTCGACCTTCGTACCCCGCGTTGCCAGCCAGGAAATCCACGGCTTCTCGTGCTCGGGTAGCAGCCGGCGCACGGTGAAGCCGGGCAACACGCCCTCATATGTCGTCAGATGCGGGTCATTGGCCGCCATGCCACGTGGGTCGGGGGCCGTATCTGTGTAGCCGAACAGGGTCGGGTCATAACCGGCGCGGCGTGCGGCCAGTGCGATGGTGTCGAAGCGTGCATCGAGCGGCGAACCGTTGCGGCAGACGCGATGGTTCATCTGGTAAAGGCCGGTATAGATTGATGCGCGCGCGGGTGAGCAGGGGGCCGCACCTGCATAATGCCGGGCAAAAAGCGTGCCCTCGGTTGCAAGCGCATCGAGCGCCGGGGTCTTCACGGTCGGATGGCCGAGCGCGGAAACGCAGTCGCCGCGCCACTGGTCGGCGGTAATCAGCAGAATGTTCGGCTTCATGTCCATGTCCTTGAAGGTTTGTCGTAACGCGGTGCCCCGAATAAGGTCTTCGCGTTACGACAGGTATGAGACAGAATTATAAAAGTGGGGCCGCGGTTCACGGCTTGGGTTGCAATGATCCGGGGTTGAAGGCATTGCCGAAAGGTGAGGGATTGGCCGAAGGAACGGGGGTTGGTGCCGGTGCGGCCTCAGGTGCAAGCGCGCTCGGATTGAACGCGCCACCGAAAGGTGACGGATTGGTTGAAGGCGCCGGCGCGGGGGCTGCACCAGGTGCCAGACCGCCGGGGCTGAAGGCTCCGCCGAAGGGTGAGGGATTGTTGGACGGCTGGGGTGGCGTCGTTGCTGAAGGCTGTTGCAACCGCTTCTGTTCCTCGATGCGCTGGCGCTGCTCCTGAAGAAGGCGTTCCTGCACGGCGCGCTTCTGCTCGATCAGGTCGGCACGGCACGCGCGAGAATCGTGCTCGCTTCCTGCGTAGACGAGGGCAGCGGCGCAGCCGAGGAGAATGATGCCTATGCCGGCGGGATGCGTCAGCCAGCGCGTGACCGGGTTGGTATAGAGGCGGGATCTCGATGCCCGGCCCGTTCGCAGCAATTCCTGCCGGCGATTGTGCGCTTCGTTGATCATCGCGCCGATCAGGGTGACGGCGATGATGATGACGGCCAGCGCGGAAAGCGAGGGGTCGGTTCCGAGACGCACTTTGGATGCCAGCGCAGTGGTGAAGGTGTTGCCGGATAAAATGGTGAAGACGGTGGTGTTGTAGTTCTCGAACGAGGCGAGCAGCGCCATGAAGGCGGCGGAACCGATGGCCGGGCCAAGGAAGGGCATGAGAATCTTGCGAAATGCCTGTCCGGGCGTGGCGCCGAGGTCGAGAGCGGCTTCCGTCAGCGTCGGATCGAAGCGTTGCAGGCGGGCGATGAAGACCAGCATGGCATAGGCGGCGATGAAGGTGACCTGCCCCGCCAGCGTCAGGAATGTGCCATTGTAAAAGATGCCACCATGATCGCCGCCGAACAACCGCCCGACGCTGCCCCAGAAGACGATCGTGGAAATGCCGAGCACGACGCCGGGGACGAGGATCGGGATGATCAGCACGCTGTAGAGCGCGGTTCTGAGGCGCGGGCTGACTTCCGAAAGGGCAAGTGCGCCAGCCAGACCGAGCGGCACGGAGATCGCCACGACGCCGATGCCGATGCCGACGCTGGTGGATAGGCCGGACATCAGCCGCTGGTCGCGGATCAGGGCGCCGAACCAGTCGGTGGTAAAGCATTCCCATGGCGTGATGCGCGGGAACGACGAGGAGTTGAAGGCCGTGATCGTCATGATGATCAGCGGGCCGAACAGGAAGGCGAAGAAGAGAAGCGAGTAGCCGATCGCGAAGAGGCCGCCGCCCGTGCTTTTCGAAGAACCGCTCATCGTCCGATCGCTCCAATGTCGACCTTGAACACCCGCATGACCAGCATGACGAAGAGCATGCAGCACAGGAGCAGGATGGCTGCATAGGCGGAACCACGCTGCCAGTCGCCGGCCTCGTTGAACCACTGGTAGATCACCTGGGTGAACCAGAGGTTGGAAGGGCCACCAAGGATCTGCGGCGCGGCAAGTGCACCGGCGGTGAGCATGAACACCATGGTGGCGCCTGACGCGATGCCCGGTTTGGCAATGGGCAGAACCACGCGCCAATGCACCCGCCACCAGCTTGCACCCATGTCGCGGGCGGCTTCGATCTGGTTGCGGTCAAGCGCTTCCACGGCGTTGTAGATCGGGAAGATCATCAGCAGGATATAGGCGTAGGTCAGGCCGGAATAGAGCGCGATATCGGCGCGGATGAAGTCGATGGGGCTGTCCCAAAGGCCCATACCCATGCCGATGCCGTTCAGAACGCCAGTGGCGCCGAAGATGACGCGGAAAGCGAAGGCGCGCAGGATTTCATTGACCCAGAAGGGCACGATCAACCCGATCACCATCAGGCGGGCCGCCACGCCGCGGGCCGAATGGGCGAGGATGAAGGCGATGGGATAGCAGATCAGGACGTCGATAATGGTGACGAAGACCGCTGCCAGCATGGTCTTGAACAGGACGCCCATGTCCAGAACATTCGCCGATCCATCGGCGCTCTGGAAGAAGGCGGCATAGTTCGAAAGCGTGTAGACATCCTTCGCGCCGCCAATTTCGCTTGGCGGCAGATTATGGCGCAGCGAGAAATCGAACATGGCGATCTGCGGCAGGGCGATCAGGAAGAGAATCCAGAAACCGACCCCGAGACCGACGAAAAGTGCGACACCGAGACCGTGCCGTCCGGCAAATTCCTGCCAGCGTCCCTTCATGCATCCACCTCCGCCATGCTGGAAACGGGCAGGACGGTGGCATTGTCGGGCGAAAAGGCGAGTGTGACGTTTTCGCCCGGCGCAAGCGGTGCGGAAAGTCCGTCGTTGACCCGCGAAATGCGGATCATGGCATTGCCGATGCGCACATGGGCGATGCGGATATTGCCTTCGAACTCTTCTTTCTCAAGTGTGCCGACGATGCGGTTCACGCTGTCGTTATCGCGGGCAAGCATCAGTCGCTCCGGTCGCACGAACAGAATACAGGCATCGCCCGGTTTGTAGTGACGCCCGCCTGCGGCCACGCCATGCAGAAGCCCCGCCGGCGTTTCCAGCGCGGCGTAACCGCTTTCGGCACTGGCAATCTTGCCGGAAAGTGCGTTGTTTTCACCGACGAAGGACGCAACGAAGGCCGTCTTCGGGCGATTGTAGACGGCTTCCGGCGCATCCACCTGTTCGATGACGCCCGTATTCATCACCGCCACGCGGTCCGACATGGTCAGCGCCTCGCCCTGATCGTGGGTGATGTAGATGAAGGTGAGACCCACCCGCTGCTGGATGGCGCGCAATTCGGTGCGCATATGCTGGCGCAGCTTCAGATCAAGCGCAGAAAGCGGTTCATCGAGCAGGAGAATGTCGGGCTCCACGGCCAGCGCGCGGGCAATCGCCACACGCTGGCGCTGGCCGCCGGAAAGTTCATGCACCTTCTTGTCGCCGGTACCGGGCAGCGCGATCATGTCGAGCAGTTCGTCAGCGCGCTTGCGGCGCTCCTTCCTGCCCACGCCGCGCACTTCCAGCGGGAAGGCGATGTTTTCGGCCACGCTCATCAGCGGGAAAAGTGCAAGGTTCTGGAAGATCAGCGCCGTCGGCCGCTTGTTGGGGCTGACATCACGCATGTCCTTTCCGCCGATCAGCACCCGGCCTTCAGTCGGATCGACAAAGCCGGAGACGCAGCGCAGGAGCGTGGTCTTGCCACAGCCGGAAGGTCCGAGAAAGGAGAAGAATTCGCCGCCCTTGATGGTCAGGAAGGCATTATCCACCGCGGTATAGGCGCCGAAGCGGATGGACACGTGATCGAGCACGACGTCTTTGTTGCTGGTCATACGGCCTCTTGACGATGCAAACGGTGCGGGAAACGCCCGCAGTCCGGGCGCTTCCTGTCTCGATACCGGCGGCTTCATGCCGCCGGGTCAAAAGGGCCCGGTCGTCAGGCGCTCAGGAACTTGTTCACGAATTCCGTGCGCTGCGTCACATACCAGGGCATTTCGGCCGGCCAGGCGTTCAGCTTGGCAAGCGCGTCGCCCGGATAGGCATCGGCGAAGTTCTTGGCATAGACCTCGCCACCGAACTTGTCGGCACCGATGACCGGAGAGTTGTAGCCATGCGTCTTGATGGCTTCACCAGCCAGCTTGGCGTCATAGGCGGCATCGATGAAGGCATAGACCTGATCGATGTTCTTGGCGCCGATGGGCAGGGAAAGACCGTCCACCCAGGCCATGGCACCTTCCACCGGAGCGCGGTAGATGACCGGCTCGCCGGCGGTCTTGAGCGCGATCGGCGGGCCATCCCAGGTCTGGCCAACGATGACGCCTTCATTCAGAAGACCGTTCTTCTGGGCATCGGCATCGTTCCACAGAAGTTTCAGGTTCTTCTTCTTGGCAACGGCGATCTCGGTCAGCTTGCCCCAGACCTCCTTCATCTTGTCGGCGTCCTTGTAGGCCGCCCACATGGAGCCGGGCGCGAGTTCGCCGCGACGCTCGAGACCAAGACCGAGGCCGAGCATCACGGAGTGGCCGCGGCCCATGGTCTTGCCGGCATTGGCCTCGTCCCACACGTCGTAGTAGCTTGGGAACTCACCGGCGGGGGTGAACTTGTCGGTGCGCCAGGCGATACCTTCCGTGCCCCAGATATGCGGCAGCCAGTGAACGCCCTTGCCGCCGAAGTTCCAATGGGCTTCACCGAGCGCCATGGCCGGGTTCACCTTGTCGATGGCCACACGCTTCATGTCGAAGGGCTGTAGCAGGCCAAGTTCGGCCCAAAGCGGATTGCGGTTCACGGTGGGCGTCACGATATCGAAACCCTGGCCGTTGGTGGCCTTCATCTTGTTGAGGATTTCGTCGTTGGAGCCGATGCCGGTGAAGTTGATCTTGATGCCGGTCTTGTCCGTGAAGGCCTTGGTGAAGCTTTCCGGCAGGTAGTCGGACCACATCATGATGTTGATTTCGCCGGAGGAGGCGAGCGCCGACGAGCTGATGATCGCGGGCATGGCAAGCCCGGCGCCCGCGGCAGCGGTCGACTTCAGAAGCGTGCGGCGGCCGAGCGGCCTGGAAAGAAGAAGGTGAGACATCGTATTCCCCTTGGTTTGCGGCTTGAGCCGGCTTTGTTGTGATGTCGCGGTCGCGGTATCCGCTCTGACCTTCTCCCGATCAGGCGGGTACGGAAAGGAAGCCTATTTCCGGCTTCGCTTCCACCCGTAGAGCCACGGATTTAAATCTATGGAGCCAGAACGGACTGGACAGTTCCCGGCACGGCGCAATAGGCTGCGCACCTATTCGAAACACGGTCGCCCATGCTCGAACATTTCTTTTCCGCACCGCTCGATCCGGGCCGCAAGTTGCAGCAGCAGATCCAGGAGCGCATCATCGAGGCTATCCTGGCGGGCAGTCTGCCCTCGCACGAGCCGCTGCCGGCGACCCGCATTCTGGCGCGCGATCTGGGCGTTGCCCGCAACACGATCAGCCTCGTCTATGAGCGTCTGGCGGAAGACGGCTACCTGAAACCGGTCAGGCGGCGCGGCTATTTCATCGACGAACGCTATGTCCGCGAGCAGCTCAATCTGAAGCCGGATGGCGGCGGCAAGGGGCTTTTTCCGGTCACGGGAAAGCCGGTCGATTACGCTGCGCGCATTCCCGTCAGCTACAGAAATCAACGCCTCATGCACAAGCCCGCCGACTGGCGGCGCTATTCCTACCCCTTCATTTACGGCCAGCTCATCCCGGATCGCACCTCGGTCAGCCGCTGGCGCGACTGCATCCGTCAGGCCGGCACGGCCGAGCATGTATCGAGCTGGGCGGTCGACCTGATCGACGCGGACGACCCTATGCTGATCGACCAGATCATTCGCCGCGTTCTGCCCAAGCGCGGCTTCCGGGCGGAGCCTGCGGAGGTAATGATCACGGTCGGTGCCCAGCATGCGCTCTTTCTGGCGGCGACGCTTCTCATGCAGGCGGGAACCGTCGTCGGCTTCGAGGAGCCCGGCTATCCCGATGCGCGTAACATCTTCCTGTCACGGGGGGCGAGCATCAAGCCCCAGATGCTTGATGGCAACGGCATGCGGGTGACGGAGGATCTGGCAGGTTGCGAGGTTGTCTGCGTCACACCGGGTCATCAGTCGCCCACCAATGTCACCATGACGCTCGAACGCCGGCTCCAGCTTCTTGCGGCGGCGGAAACCCATGATTTCCTCATCATCGAGGACGATTACGAGCATGAGCTGAATTATGTCGGCAAACAGCGTCCGGCGCTGAAAAGCCTCGATACCAGCGGTCGGGTCATCCACATCGGCAGCCTGTCTAAGCCGCTCTTTCCCGGCTTGCGGCTCGGCTTTGTGGTGGCGCCAAAGCCGCTGATGGAGGAACTGCGAGCGCTGCGCCGGCTCATGTGTCGTCATCCCTCCGCGCTCGACCAGCGGGCCATGGCAATCTTCTTCGCCGACGGTCATTTCGAGGCGCATATCCGTCGCCAGCGCAGCGATCTGGCGCAACGCTGGAAAACCATCCTCAAGGAAATCGACAAGAGCCTGCCCGATTGCGATGTGACGATGACGACCGGTGGTTCCGGCCTGTGGCTGACACTGCCGAAGGGGACGGATGCCCGCCGTCTTGCGGCGGTCGCGGCTGAAAAAGGTGTCCTCGTCGAGCCGGGTGATGCCTGTTACCTACGCGATACGCCACCGCTCAACCGCATCCGCATGGGCTTTGCAGCGATCCCGCGGGAACGCATCGCAGCCGGCATTACGCTTCTGGCCGAGGCGTTGAAGGAGGTCCGGCCACCGGCATCATGATCCCGTTGGAGCCACCCTCGATAAACGATGGGGCCAGAGGGAAGCAACGGTCTGGCGGTCTTGGCCTTTATCACCCGGCCCGATAAACCTTTCGGGGCGAGCGGTTGCGACATGCCTGTGTCATCGAAGGCCGTTACGGCTCGCGTGCAATGGCAGAACAGGACATCGGAAATGGCTCACTACGATCTCGCCGTGGTCGGTGCCGGCATCGTCGGTCTGGCGCATGCGCTGGCGGCCGCCCGCAGGGGCAAGCGTGTCGTTGTCGTGGACAGGGACGCGCAGGCAAACGGCGCTTCGGTTCGCAATTTCGGCTTCGTCACCGTCACCGGTCAGGAAGCAGGCGACTGCTGGGAAAAGGCGCGGCGCGCCCGTGAAGTCTGGGCCGAGGTGGCGGCGGCAGCCCAAATTCCCGTCCTGCTCAACGGACTTGTCCTGACGGCGCGCCTTGAAGAATCCGAAGCGGTTATCGATGCCTTCCTGAAAACGCCGATGGGCGAGAAGTGTCGCAAGATCGGCTATGAGGAAGCGCTCTCCTTCGTCCCGGCGTTGCGCCGCGAGGCGGTACGGGCCGCTCTCTACAGCCCGCATGAGGTGCGCGTGGAATCGCGCACGGCCATTCCGCTGGTTTCCCGTTATCTCGCTGAACGCTATGGTGTCGAATTTCGCTGGCAGACCAGCGTCACGGCGGTTCAGCCACCGAGGATCGAGACCTCGAACGGTCCGATCGAAGCCGAAACAGCGGTGATCTGCCCCGGTGACGATTTCAGCGGCCTGTTCCCCGAACGCATTGCCACCTACAGGGCAACGCGCTGCAAGCTGCAGATGCTGCGCATCAGGCCCGGGGCGCCGGTTTCCTTCAAGACCGCCGTCCAGTCCGATCTCGGCCTTGGCCGCTATCTCGGCTATTCGATGCTGCCGGAAGCCGTGGCGCTGAAGGCACGGCTTGACGTGGAGATGAAGGCGGAGCGTGAGAACGGCATCCACCTCATCGTCACCCAGTCAGCCGATGGTTCCTTCGTCGTGGGCGACAGTCACCATTATGCCGCAACGCCCGATCCCTTCGCCAGCGAGGCGGTCGACAAGCTCATTCTCGATGAGTTCGACGCGGTGCTCGACTTGCCGGGCCGGACGATCAGCGAGCGCTGGGTCGGCACCTATGCCGCAGCGGCGAACTGGCGCTTTACCGACAAGCCCGCCGACGCGATCCGCATCGCGATCGTCACCGCCGGTTGCGGCGCATCCACCGCCTTCGCCATTGGCGAGGAAACCATTGCCGATCTTTATGGAGACGCCGCATGACCCGCTTCAAGGCCGTTGTTTTCGATTGGGCCGGAACGATCATCGATTTCGGTTCCTTCGCCCCGATGGGCGCTTTCGTGGAAACCTTCGCCAAGTTTGGCGTCGAAACCTCGATTGCCGATGCCCGCAAGCCGATGGGTCTGCCGAAACGGGCGCATATCGCCGCCATGCTGGCCGAGCCGGATATTGCCGCCCGCTGGCAGGCGGCACAGGGTTCCGCTCCCGATGAAGCCGCCATCGATGCCGTTTATGCGCTCTTTGTGCCGCTCAACGAGGAAGTCGTCACCAATTACTGCACGTTGATACCCGGCGCGCTGGAGGCGATCAATGATTGCCGGGCCAGGGGCATGAAGGTGGGCTCGACCACGGGCTACACCCGCTCCATCATGGAGCGGGTTCTTCCTCTGGCGAAGGAACAGGGTTATGAGCCGGATAATCTCATTTGCGCCGACGATCTGCCCTTCGGCCGCCCGACACCCTATGGCATGTACAAGTGCTTCCTCGATCTCGGCGTCTTCCCCGCCAGCGCGGTCATCAAGGTGGACGATACCGAACCGGGCATTGCGGAAGGGGTGGCGGCTGGCTGCCTGACGGTCGGCCTGACGCTCTCCGGCAACGAGGCCGGCCTGACACCCGAAGAACTCTCCGCCCTTTCACCGGAAGCACGCAAAGCCCTGCACGACAAGGTTGCGGAAAAGCTTCTGGCCGCGGGTGCCGACTACGTCATCGAGACGGTGGCCGATCTTCCCGCCCTGATTGAGACGCTCGAATAACCCTGTGGCTTTATGGGTCAGAAAGCCTAGACCGCCGTTATCCGTCTCTTTAAGGTTTATCCCTAGATTCCGGCTAAACGGAGCATCTTGTGGATCAGCAATACGGACTATGGCGGTTCTGGCGGAACGGCGCGGCAAGGTTGCCGTCGCTGAGGTTATGTATTGCCGGTGTTATCCTTCTCGTGCTGCTGCCAACGCTCGGCGTGGTAGCGATCACGCTTTTCAACGCCGGTCTGTCCTATCGCGACGGATCGGTCAGCCGTATGATGGAAACCGCCCATGTGGTGGCGCAGTCTGTCGAAAGCGAACGGGATTCAGCCTCCCGCATGATCCGCGCCTATGCGCTGATGACGGGCCATTCCGCCAGCGAGGAGGCGGAGCGGCGGTGGCTGTCGCAGTCCTTCGGCGATGGTGAGTTTCACCAGGTTCTCATCCGCCGTCAGGGAACGGATTTCACCGTTGTCTCGGGTGCTCCGGGCGAGGAGCTCGCAGGGCTTGCCCGTGCCGCTGCACGCAAGGGCGAACCACAGCTTTCCAATCTCATCTCCAGTGCGGAAAACCCCCGCCCCAGCATCGCCTTGGCGGTGGCCGCTCCCGAAAACGCCGAAGGCATGGTCGAGGTGGACCTCATCGTCGTACGGCCGGATGCACTCATGCGCCCGCTCGCGCGGCAGGGCGCGGCGAGCCAGTCGGTCACGCTGGCGGTGACGGATGGCAGCGGCCGCATCATCGGCCGTTCGCGCGATGCGGAGAAGTTTCTCGGTCGACCGGTGCCGGATTGGCAGGCGCTCATGGCGCTCGGCACCAGTTCCGGCCTGTTCGAGGCGCGTACCATCGAGGGCCAGAAGATCGTCTTTGCCTTCCAGCGCATTGCCGGTACGCCGGGTTGGGTGGCCGTGGTGGGCGAACCGCTCACCCTTTTCAACAGCCGCTGGCAGAAGCCTATTGCCGTTATGGCGGCAGCCTCCGCAGCGACGATTTTTGTCGCCTCCCTTCTGGCCTGGCTTCTGGTGCGCAACATTCTGAAGCCTATCCGCCTTCTGGCGGACCATGCCAGGCTGGTTTCCAGCACGCGAGGCGAAGGTGAGGCTGTCGATGTACCGCCTTCCTACGTTGCCGAATTCGAAACCCTGCGCCAGAGCCTGGCGGCTTCCGAAGCGGAACTGCGCCGTTCGATAGCCGAAAGCCGGGCAGCCGAACAAGCGGCGGAAAAGAGCCTTGCCGCCATGCGCAGGGCCGAACGTCTGGCCCGTATCGGAAGCTGGACGCTCAATCTTGAAACCCTCGAGTTCAATTCCTCGGACATGCTCCATGTGCTCAATGGTGCGGATCCCAACGGCCCGGCGGTGACGGTCAATGACCTGCAACGGCTGACCTCGCCGGAGGATTTCGAGCGTATCAACGCAGCGATGGACAACTGCATCGCAAACGGTGAGCCCTACCGTCTGGAAGTGACGCATCTGCGCGAGGATGGATCGCACTTCCCCGCCATGCTGCGCGGCGGGCCTGTCTTTGGCGAGAATGGCGAACTCATTGCTCTTGCCGGCACGGTGCAGGACGTGAGCGAGCGTCACGAGCAGATGGCGCGACTGGCGATGCTGGCAGACAATCTGCCGAGTGGCGCGGTCCTCCGTCTTGAGCGTGGCGCGACCGGAAAACTGGTGGTGAGTTACATAAGCGCGGGCATCGAGAAGATGACCGGTGTTCCGCCGGGCGAAATGATCGACAGTCGCGAGAGCCTGCTGGGGCTGATGGTATCGGAGGACCGGACCGCCTATGAGACGGCGCTGGCGTCGTTCATCGACCGTGGCGATACCTTCAATCACGAATTCCGCGTAAACGCCCGCGATGGCCGCCTCGTCTGGCTGCGCCTGCGGGCTGCGCGTCACGATCTTCTGGATGGCCGTACCGTCTGGGACGGCATCCTGCTGGATATTACAGCCGAAAAAGCTTCCGCCCAGGCGCTGGAAGCGGCCAAGGAAAAGGCGGAGGATGCCGAGCGCGCCAAGAGCGACTTCCTCGCCACGATGAGTCACGAGATCCGCACGCCGATGAACGCCGTCATCGGCATGACGCGGTTGACGCTTCAGACCGACCTGACAGCCAAGCAGCGCAATTATCTCGAAAAGATCGACACATCCGCCCGCCTTCTGCTCGGCATCATCAACGACATCCTCGATTATTCGAAGATCGAAGCCGACGGCATGAAGCTGGAGCAGACGGATTTCACGCTGGAATCGGTTCTGGAATCGGTTTCTGTCATCACCGCTCTGCGCGCGGAAGAAAAGCAGCTCGAGGTGATCTTCTCCGTGGCACCGGATGTGCCGCCGGTCATCATCGGTGATCCGCTCAGGCTTGGGCAGGTGCTGACCAATCTCGTTTCCAACGCGGTGAAATTTACCGAAAAGGGTGAAATCGCCATTTCGGTGGAAACGGTGCCGGGTGCGAAAAAGCCGATGCTTCGCTTTGGTGTGCGCGACACCGGCATTGGTCTCGAAGCCGACCAGATTGCCCGCCTCTTCCGTCCCTTCAGCCAGGCCGAACGGGCCACGAGCCGCAAATATGGTGGTACCGGTCTCGGTCTGGCCATCAGCAAACGGCTGGTGGAGATGATGGGCGGCGAAATCGGCGTGACGAGCGAACCGGGTGTTGGCACCACCTTCAGCTTCACCATGGCAGCGCCGCCTGCCATCCAGACCCGTCCGGCGACAGCCATTCCCGAACGTCTCAAGGGCAAGCGGGTACTGATCGTCGATGATAATGAAAGCGCCCGCATGGCGCTGGCCGAGATGCTCAACGGTCTGGGCGTCGAGATCGACGTGCGCGCTTCCGGCATGGAGGCGTTGGCCCTGTTGCATGAACGGGCGCTGGCCAACCGGCCCTTCGACGTGGTGCTGATGGACTGGCGAATGCCGCATCTCGACGGTTTGGAAACTGCCCGCCGCATGCGCGCCGATGGTGCGCTGGCAAAAATGCCGGCGGTTCTGATGGTGACGGCCTATGGCCGCGAAGAGATTTTGCAGGGTGCGGAGCAGGTCGGTTTGCAGGGTGTCCTGATCAAGCCGGTCACGCAGTCGGTCATGTACAACACCATGCTCGACCTTCTGGTTCCTGCGGATGGCAACGAGCAGCCCGCCATGCCAGCAACGGGCACGGATGTTGCCGCTGACATGCGCATATCACTGTCCGGTCGCCGGGTTCTGCTGGCCGATGACAATGCGCTGAACCGCGAGGTTGCGACCGATTTTCTCCACGCGGTCGGTATGGTGGTCGAAACGGCCTGCAACGGTGCCGAGGCTCTGGAAAAACTTGCGGCCGGCAATTTCGATGTCGTTCTTCTCGATGTGCACATGCCGGTCATGGGCGGTTTGGAAGCTGCCCGCGAAATCCGTCGTAATCCGGTCTGGGCCGGCCTTCCGGTAATCTCGCTGACTGCCCAGGCAAGCCAGGAAGATCGGCAGGCCAGCCTTGACGCGGGCATGACCGCCCACCTGACCAAGCCCATCGACGAGACTGCACTCTATAGCACGCTGGCCGATGTGTTGAGCGCCGGCGACGTGATCGACGGTGCGGGGAGCCCTGTGCCGGCATTTGTCGACCCTGAACACCCGGCCACGCCCGTTGACCTGCCCGCCATTCTCCGGCGCTTCAACGGTAACGAAGAGCGCGTAAGGCGCTTGCTTCAGGGCTTTACGCGTGATTTTGCCGATGTGCCGGTCACGCTGGACCGCCTTCTGGCGGCGAAGGACCTGGACAGCATAGCGATGCTGGCCCACCAGATGAAGGGCAGCGCCGCCTATCTCGAAGCGAAGACATTCTGCAGGATTGCGGCAAGACTGGAAACTGCGGCCCGCGACGGTGACGGCACGGCAGTTTCCGCGCAAGCCGGCGGTTTCCGTGACCGGCTTGTCGAGCTTCTTGCTGCCGTGAACGCAATCTCCGCATCGCTGATGCTCGTTGCAACGGTGCCGGCGGGTGGCGATGTGCAGAGGTTGATCGCAGACGCCAAACCCCTTGTGGAGTCCGGGGATTATGCGGCAATGTCTCTTCTGGAGGGCATTGCCACGCAGCTTGCGGGCGATGCGGCGCAGGCGCTGGTGCGAAAAGTACAGGCATATTTCGAGGATCTGGAACTTGTCGCCGCACTGGATGCGCTTGAGCAACTCGAGCGGATGGTGACGGGAACAGGAGGGGTGGCCCCTTGATGACGAGCGTAAACGAAGCGACCGCCTCCCGGCTTCCAACCGTCCTGATCGTCGATGACGACCGCGTCAACCGTGCGGCGCTTGCCGAAGCCCTCCAGTCAGACTGTCGCCTGCTTTTGGCCAAGGATGGCGAGAGCGCCCTGCAAAGGTTGCGGGAAGAGGATGTCAGTCTGGTCCTCCTCGATATTTCCATGCCGGGCATGGACGGCTACGAGGTGCTCCATCTCATCAAGTCCGATCCGCAACGGGCCGATCTCGGCGTGATCTTCATCACCGGCCAGGCCAGCGAGGCGGATGAAGAGCGTGGCCTTTTGCTTGGCGCGGCGGATTACATCACCAAGCCGGTTCGCCCGACGATCGTGCGCGCCCGCGTCAACATTCATCTGAAACTCGCCGCCCAGCGCCGCGAACTCGAACGGCTTTCGCGTGAGGACTGGCTGACGGGACTGGCGAATCGCCGTTCCTTCGAGGAGGCTTTTGCCCGTGCCATCCGGGGAGCCATGGAGCATGACCAGCCCATCGGCGTTGCTCTGCTCGATGTCGATCATTTCAAGCAGTTCAACGATCGCTACGGCCACGCGGAGGGCGACCGTGCCCTGCAGGCCGTGGCCCGCGTGCTTGCGGAGATGACCGGGCGAAGCGGCGAAATTGCCGCGCGGTATGGCGGCGAAGAATTCGTTCTGCTGAAGTCGGGACCGCATGATTTGGCGGCCTTCCTCGATGAAGTGCGCACAAAGGTTACGGGTCTCGGCATTCTCCACGAAGCCTCCGCCACGGCAGGTGTTTTGACCGTCAGCCTGGGCGGAGTCGTTGCGCAGGCGGCGGGGCTCGATACGCCGGCCGCCCTGCTGCGTCGGGCGGATGAACTGCTCTATACCTCCAAGCGTGACGGGCGAAACCGGGTCACCGTCGCGGAGTACGTGCCGGCGGCAGGCTGAACCTCAGGATTCCTTCACCGATTGCATGACGACAGAGGTCGATGTGCTCGCCACATGCGGCAGGCTGGAGATCTTTTCGCCCAGCACCTCGCGATAACGGCGAATGTTCTGGGTGCGCACCTTGAGCAGATAGTCGAAGCGCCCCGCGATCATGTGACACTCCTCCACCTCGCGGATTTTCCGCACGGCCCGGTTGAATTCTCGTAGTGCATCCTCGCGTGTATCCGTCAGTTTCACCTCCGCGAAGGCGACGTGATCGAGGCCGAGCTTCTGGGTGTTCAGCACCGCTCGGAAGCCGAGAATGAAGCCTTCTTCCACCAGACGTTTGAACCGCGCCGTCACCGGCGTTTTCGAAAGCCCGACCTTTTCGGAAAGCTCGGTAATCGAAATCCGCCCGTCTTCCACGACGGCGTCGAGTATTTTCAGGTCGAATGGGTCAAGTTCGCCATCTTTTGACTGATCCATGGTGAAATTCACTTCATATGGCATTATGTTTGGCTTCAAAGCCTACAAAAGATACCAATCAAAGTCCATCATTCCCGCGAAGATCGGGTATTCTTTATCCATAAAGCTCGAGCGCCGAAAAGCCGCCGGATGAACCGGCAGGACGCGCTCCTTTCTCCAGGATTCGGGACATGGACATGACGAACACATCAGGACATACCGCCAGACCCTTCGCCGATTTCGCCCCGCCGGTTTCGCCGCGAACGACCCTGCGCGCGGCCATCACCGCCGCTTACCGCCGGCCCGAGGTCGAGTGCCTCAGGCCGCTTCTGGAAGCCGCTTCGTTGCCGCGGGAGCAGCGCAACCAGATCCGCGAGACCGCTCGCGGTCTGATCGTGGCGTTGCGTGCCAAGCACAAGGGCACGGGCGTCGAAGGGCTGGTGCAGGAATATGCGCTTTCCAGCCAGGAGGGCGTGGCGCTGATGTGCCTTGCCGAAGCGCTGCTGCGCATTCCCGACGACGCCACCCGCGATGCGTTGATCCGTGACAAGATCTCCGAAGGCGACTGGAAGTCCCATATCGGCGGCGGTCGTTCGCTTTTCGTCAATGCCGCTACCTGGGGCCTCGTCGTCACAGGCAAACTGACCGGCACCGTCAATGACAGCAGCCTTTCGGCAGCGCTCACCCGCATCATCGCACGCTGCGGCGAACCGGTCATCCGCCGCGCCGTCGACATGGCCATGCGCATGATGGGCGAGCAGTTCGTGACCGGCGAAACCATCGAGGAAGCGCTGAAGCGGGCGAAGGTGCGCGAGGCGCAGGGTTTCCGCTATTCCTATGACATGCTCGGGGAAGCCGCGACCACGGCTGCCGACGCCGCCCGCTACTATCGCGACTACGAGCAGGCCATCCACGCCATCGGCAAGGCTTCCGACGGGCGCGGCATCTATGACGGCCCCGGCATTTCCATCAAGCTTTCGGCGCTGCACCCGCGCTACACCCGCGCGCAGCCGCAGCGGGTGATGAACGAGCTTCTGCCCGCCGTGAAGGCGCTGATGCAGATCGCGAAATCCTACGACATCGGCGTCAACATCGACGCTGAGGAAGCCGACCGGCTGGAGCTTTCCCTCGATCTTCTGGAAGTATTGGCGCTCGACCCCGATCTCGCCGGCTGGGATGGTCTGGGCTTCGTGGTGCAGGCCTATGGCAAGCGTTGCCCCTTCGCCATTGATTTCATCGTGGATCTCGCCCGTCGCGCCGGACGTCGCATCATGGTGCGTCTGGTGAAGGGCGCCTATTGGGATTCGGAAATCAAGCGAGCCCAGATCGACGGGCAGGCCGATTTCCCGGTCTACACCCGCAAGGTCCACACCGACGTGTCCTATGTCGCCTGCGCGAAGAAGCTTCTGGCCGCCACCGATGCCGTCTTCCCGCAATTCGCGTCGCACAATGCCCAGACGTTGGCAACGATCTACCACCTCGCGGGTCCGGATTATCACGTCGGTAAATACGAGTTCCAGTGCCTGCACGGCATGGGTGAGCCGCTTTACGAGGAGGTCGTCGGTCCTGACCGGCTGAACCGTCCGTGTCGCATCTATGCCCCGGTTGGCACCCATGAGACGCTGCTCGGTTATCTCGTGCGTCGCCTGCTGGAAAACGGTGCGAACTCCTCCTTCGTCAACCGCATCGCCGACCCCACGGTTACGGTGGACGATCTGACTGTCGATCCGGTCGATCGTGTGCACGCCATGCCGGAACCCGGCGCACGCCACGACAGGATCGCCCTGCCGAAGGACCTGTTCGGTGCGGGGCGCCGCAATTCGGATGGTTACGATCTCTCCAACGAGGATACGCTGGCCTTTCTGGGGCGGGAATTTGCCGCAAGCACCGGCAAGGCATGGGTGGCGCCGCCCGCTCTGGCCGATGCCTCGATGGAAGGCGAGACGCGCCCGGTTCTCAATCCCGCCGATCACACGGATATCGTTGGCAGCGTTACGGAGGTCTCGGAAGATACCGCCCGCAGGGCCGTGTCGCTTGCCGCCACCATCGGTATCGACTGGGCCGGCGTTTCGGTGAAGGATCGCGCCGGCATTCTCGACCGTGCCGCCGATCTATACCAGCAGAACATGCCGGCGCTGATGGCGCTGGCCGTGCGTGAGGCCGGCAAGTCGATCCCCAACGCCATTGCCGAAGTGCGTGAAGCTATCGACTTCCTGCGTTACTATGCCGAACAGGCGAAGCTGACGCTGGGTCCGGTTCACAGGCCGCTCGGTCCCGTGGTTTGCATCAGCCCCTGGAACTTCCCGCTGGCGATCTTCACCGGTCAGATTGCCGCCGCCCTCGTCGCCGGCAACCCGGTTCTCGCCAAGCCCGCCGAGGAAACGCCACTGATTGCGGCCGAGGCCGTGCGCCTTCTCCATGAGGCCGGCATTCCGCGCTCGGCACTGCAACTCCTGCCCGGCGATGGTCGTGTCGGCGCGGCCCTCGTCGCAGCGCCGGAAACGGCGGCGGTGATGTTCACCGGTTCGACCGAAGTCGCCCGCCTCATCCAGAAGGTACTGGCCGATCGCGTGTCTGCTGCCGGCAAGCCGGTGCCGTTGATTGCCGAAACCGGCGGCCAGAATGCCATGATTGTCGATTCCTCCGCACTTGCCGAACAGGTGGTCTTCGACGTCATCGCCTCGGCCTTCGATAGCGCTGGCCAGCGCTGCTCGGCACTGCGTGTGCTGTGCATTCAGGAGGACGTTGCGGATCGCACGCTCGGTATGCTCAAGGGTGCGCTGAAGGAGCTTTCCATCGGCCGCACCGACCGCATCGATGCCGATATCGGCCCGGTCATCACGGCGGAAGCGCAGGGCATCATCGAGGCGCATGTGGAGCGCATGCGCGCCGCCGGTTGCCCGGTCGAGCGTTTCCCGCTGCCACCGGAAACGGCGAAGGGCACCTTCGTTGCTCCGACCATCATTGAAATCCGCTCCCTGGCTGATCTGAAACGCGAGGTCTTCGGCCCTGTCCTGCATGTGCTTCGCTACCGGCGCGGTGATCTTGACCGGGTGATCGACGAGATCAACGGCACGGGGTATGGCCTCACCTTCGGCCTGCACACCCGTCTGGACGAAACCATCGCCCATGTGACGGGCCGTGTCCGCGTCGGCAATGTCTATGTGAACCGCAATGTCATCGGTGCCGTTGTCGGCGTCCAGCCCTTCGGCGGACGCGGTCTTTCCGGCACGGGTCCGAAGGCGGGCGGGCCGCTCTATCTCGGGCGACTGGTCACGGTGGCTCCGGTGCCGCCGAAGCACGGCTCTATCCACACCGATGCCGCCGCCGTGGATTTCTCCGGCTGGCTGCGCCGCAAGGGTAATCTTCAGGCTGCCGATACGGTGCGTCAGCAGGCAAGCGCCTCGGGCCTCGGGCTTGAGCGCGAATTGCCGGGCCCGGTCGGCGAGAAGAATCTCTATGCGCTTCATCCGCGTGGCCGCATTCTCGTCGTGCCGCACACCGAAGCCGGGCTTTACGGCCAGATCGGCGCGGTGCTCGCCACCGGCAATATGGCGGTTGTCGATAAAGCAGCCGGGTTGGAAAAGTGCCTCGTGGGCCTGCCGGCAAGCGTTGCCGCGCGGATCGAATTCACCGTCGACTGGGAAAAGGATGGTCCCTTCGCCGCAGCGCTGGTTGAGGGTGAGGCAGATGCGGTCCGCACGGTCTGTCAGAGGGTGACGACGCTTGCCGGGCCGCTGGTCACGGTCCATGCCGCCACGAGCGAAGCCGCTGCTCATGAGGATGGCTGGACGCTGAACTGGTTGCTGGAAGAGGTCTCGACAGCCATCAACACGGCCGCCGCCGGCGGCAATGCCAGTCTGATGTCCATCGGCTGACGGTCGTTTTTGGTGACGACAAAAGGCGCGCTTCGGCAGGAAACGCGCCTTTTTTGCAACAGCGAAGTAATGGACCGGACCTTTATTTCGCAAATGCGAAATAAACATTGAGCGGCGTGAAAGACTGTGCTTTGAAGGCCGAAAGTCGCAACCGGCGTTTCCCGCTCAAGTGTTTGCCATGTCCTCTCTTGCCCGTTCTCTCTCGGCTGTCTCCAAGAGCCTTATCCTGTGCCTTGCCGTCGCCGTGCTTCTGGCGAGCATCGGCGGGTTGAAGGGCGCATCGGATGTGGCCGTGGCAGCGCTCGGGCTTTTCGTCGTTCTCGAATGGCGCAACCTGCCGCGTCTGGCGCGGCTGTTTTCGGTGGGTGCGGTCGTGGCCGTCGCCGCCGTTCTGCTGCTGAAGCCGGATGCGGCAGCTCAGATGATCGCCGCCATGCGCCAGAGTACGACATTTGCCTGCCTGCTCGCGATGCTTGGTGTATTGCGCTATCCCGCTCGCCGGTCGAGGCTGGTGGCGAAGGCGGCGGCCTGGCTGGTAACCCGCAAACCGCGCCATGCCTATACCGCGCTCAGCGTCGGTGGCCACTTCCTGAGCCTCCTGTTTAACGTCGGCATCCTGCCACTTATCGGAGACATGATCCGCAAGGCGGGCGGGCGTTTCGAGGAAGGTCAACCCGGGCGCGAGATGATGCTGGGCGGCATGCGTGGCATGTCGCTGATGACGATCTGGTCGCCCATGGGCCTTGGCTTCGCCATCGTCACGACTTCCACCGCCGGTCTCGATCCCGTGAAGTTTCTGTTCGTTGCGTTTGCGGCGGCGATGGCTCTTCTGGCGATCAACTGCCTTACGACGGAGCCGGTCGACGCCGAACGCCCGGAAGAGGAGACGGCTGAAGCACAGGCTCTCTCCGTCATGCCGCTGCTTCAGATCACGGCGGCCTGCGCCCTGCTGATGGTGATGACCATCGTGCTGCACACGATCCTGAACGTCAGTTTCGTCGTCGCGACAATCCTCATCCTGCCGGTCTTCAGCGTCGCCTGGCTTTTGCTCGAGGGCGAGGAGAACCATGTCTCCGCAAGCCAGACCCTTCGGACGGGCCTGCGCGGCATCTTCGCCACTCTTTCGGACATGCGCACGGAAGCGACCTTTTTTGCGGCCGCCACGCTGATCGGCGCCGCGCTCACGCTGTTCATCTCCGCCATTCCCGGCTGGGATTCGATTGCCGAGAGCCGGGATTTGGGCCTGCCGATCCTGATTTTCTGTCTTCTTGCGATCCCTGTCACGGCCGCCGTCGCCATTCCTCACACCATCGTCGTCGTGCTGGTCGCCCAGCTTTTTGGCCATAGCCCGCTTGGTGCGACCCACCCCATGGCGCTGGCGTTGACCCTGACGATCGGCTGGGCGCTCGCTATCGCCGTTTCACCCATCAGCGCCACGACGCTGATCACCGCCGCCCAGGCCGGGGTGAAAAGCCACATCGTCGGCCTTGTCTGGAACCGTCGCTACGTGCTCATCCAGACCTCGGTCGCGCTTCTGATTGTCTCCGCGACCTATGTCGCAGGCATCTGAAAACGAAAAACCCCGGCACGGGCCGGGGTTCTCGATGGTTAAAATGCCGCGATCGTCTCAGTCGAGACCAAGCTTGCCGCGAAGCGTCGAAAGGTCTTCGGCCAGCGTGTTGACGGCGGTGGAGAGAACCTTGCGGTCGTCTTCCGTCAGCTTCTCGTAGGTCACGTAACCGTCGCCTTCCTTGTACTTGGCAAGGATGGTATCGACCTTGGCGAAGTTGGCATCGACCGTCTTGAGGAACGCGCCTTCCTTCTTCTCGATCAGCGGGCGCACCAGCTCGACGATCTTGTAGGCGCCATCGAAATTGCCACGGAAGTCCCAGAGATCGGTGTGGCTGTAGCGGTCTTCCTCACCGGAAATCTTGGTCGCGGCCACTTCTTCCATCAGCACGGCCGCACCGCCCACCACCTTTTCCGGCGGGAAGGTCAGGTCGTTGATGCGCTTGGAAAGCTCGGTCACGTCGGCCAGAAGCTTGTCGGCGACCGGGCCGAGTTCGGCGGTCGAGTTCTTCTCCCAAAGGCCGTATTCGATGCGGTGGAAGCCGGGGAATTCCGGGTCTGCCTCGGCCTTTTCATAGTCGTCGGCGCGCGAATCGATTGCGACGTCGAGATCGCTGAAGAGTTCGGCGATGGGCTCGATGGCTTCGTAGGAAAGGCGGGTCGGAGCGAAAAGCGCCTTCGCCTTGGCCACGTCACCGGCCTTCACGGCGGCGGTGAAGGCGGTCGTGTCCTCGACCAGCTTTTCCAGCTTTTCGGAAACGTAGATCTTGTACTCGGCAATCGGCTCGACGAGGTCGAGCGTCGCGCTCTCGGCAAAGGCCGAGGTGGTGAGGAAGAAGGAAAGCGCCGTTGCGCCGAAAAGATGCTTGATGGTCATGTCTTGGTCTCCAAGCGGGTTTAAAGGGGTTTCAGGGCGCTTTGCGCACGGCAGCGATCAATGTGCTGCCGAGGTAGTCCGAGGCATCACGAACACCGGGCAGCGTGTAGAAATACCCACCGCCAATCGGCTTGATGTATTCCTCCAGCGGCTCGCCATCGAGCCTGCGCTGCACGGTGATGAATCCTTTTTCCAGATCACCCTGATAACAGATGAACAGCAGGCCCTGGTCGAGCTGGCCGGACTTGGTGACCCCGTTTGAATAGTTGAACGGGCGGCGCAGGATGGTATTTTCCGCAGCAGCGGGGGTGCGGTCATTGGCCAGCCGGATGTGCGAATCGAGCGGCGTCAGCTTGCCTTCCGGGTCAGCGGCATAATCGGGCGTGGCGAACTCGCCGGCCTCCGGCTTGTCCAGCGGAGCGCCACCCATCTTCGTGCGGCCGAAAATGCGCTCCTGCTCCTTGAGCGGCGTGCGGTCCCAGCGTTCCACGAAATTGCGGATGATACGTACGGCCTGATAGGCGCCGCCAACGGCCCATTCCGGCTCGCCCCGGCCCGCACCGACCCAAACGACCCTTTCCATCACGGCCTCGTCACCCGAATCCGGATTGGCGGTGCCGTCGCGGAAGCCGAGATAGTTGCGGGCGCTTTCGGCTACGCCACCTAGCGGCGGCAGGATCACCGGAACATTGCCCTCCTGCTTCCATTTCAGGGTGAGGTGCCTGGAGGTGTTCTTGATGATGTCGCGCAGCGCATGGATCGTGGTGTCCTGCGTGTTGGCGCAGATCTGGATGGTGATGTCGCCGTGGCAGAGCGCTGCATCGAGCGCATCGTTGGGAAATTTCTTCATGCGCGAGAGATGGCGCGGCTTGAGCGGCTTCAGCCATTCCCGGCCGTCGAACAGCGAGGAGCCGAGCGAAACCGTGATGGTCAGCGCATCGGGCTTCACCACCGGGCCCACAATGCCGGAATCGGCCGGCGGCAGGCGTGGATCAAGCTCCGGTAACGTACCGCCTTCGGTCAGGAAGGCGATACGGTTGGTGATGAGCTTCAGAAGGGCTTCCAGATCGTCCGGTGTCTCGGCGATGACGTCGAAGGCGGCGATCATGCCGTTTGCCGGGCGCGGCGTGGTGATCCCGGCCTGATGTTTGCCGAAGAAAGGAACGCGATCCTCGGCGGAAGCGACATTGGCCACCGGCGCATCGGTCATGTGGCGGGCGGGCGCGGTTGCGGCCTGGGCAGCAGCACCGGCAAAGGGGCAGCCGAAGGCGGCAAGACCAAGGCCTTTCAGAACCTGCCGGCGATTTTCGTCGACGGAAGCGGACGCATCTGCAAGACGATCCCGGGACATGGGCTTACTCCATTCCAATGGCTGTGTTGATGGTTTCGATGCGCTCGGCGAGCGTTGTGAAGGCGGCCGAGAGCTTTTTGCGGGTTGCCGTGTCCACCGTCTGGTAGGAAGCGTTGCCGCTCATGACCAGCGCCGCGCGCGTATCGGCAAAGCCATCCTTCACCGCCTTGGCCACATCCGGCTTGGCGACCTCGATCAGCGGGTAGAGCAGCGAAACGCTCTTCTCCATGCCGTCGAGATTGGCGGTGAAATCGGCGAGATCGGTAAAACCGTAGCGGTTGTCACCGTTCGGAACCGTGTCCTCGGCCAGCCGGCGCGCCTGCCGGGCCGCGCTCGTGGCCAAGTCCTCGGGTACGAGTTTCATTTCCTTCAGGCGGGCCTTCAGCGCGGTCACATCGGCAACGAGAGCGTCTGCGAAGGGAGCAAGCCCGTCGGTCGAGTTCAGGCTGTAGAGGCCGTATTCGATGCGGTGGAAGCCGGCGAAGCCCGGATCGTCCTCCCGCTTCTCGAAATAGGCGGCGACGGGATCGATGCGGTTTTCGAGGTCGGCAATGCGACTGCTGACGCTTTCGATGCGCTTGTAGGGCAGGCGGGCGGCCACATAGGCGAGGCGGGCGCCATTGAGATCACCGGCCTTGATCGCGTCGGCGAGCTTTTGCGTGTCCTTCACCAGTGCGGAGGATTGTAGGCCGATATAGACCCGGTATTCCGACAGCGGGCCGATGAAGGCCTTGAGCGGCGGCTTGGTCTTCTCGGCCTCGGAGGAGGCCGAAGGCGTGACCGTCAACGTGCCGCGCGGGTTGGACAGCAGGCCGCAGGCGATTTCAAACGTTCCGGGATTGAGCTTGGCCGTTAGCGACGAACGGAAGCCCGGCGCGATGTTTTCGCGCTCCTCGACCACCATCACACCATCGAGAATTTCCCATTCGAGCGTGCGGTCTGACGCGTTGACGATCTCGAAGGTGGTACGACCGGCGGGAACCGTCAGCGTGTTCGGTTCGCAACCTTTGGCATTGACCGTGACCGTGTAGACGGCGCCCTTTTCCGGTCCCTTTGCCGTCTTGGCTGCATAATAGAACAGCGTGCCACCGGCGACGGCCAGTGCCGCCGCACCGGCAACGGCAAGCGGCATGAGGCGTGACGGGCGGGTGGCGGAACCGGGATTCGACATGATCAGACCTTTGCGGAGCCGTTGACGGTCGCTTTCGCAGCCGGTGCGGGCTCAGGCTTGAGAAAGAGGGTAAGCGTGATGGCGAGGAAGGCGATCCAGACAATGACTTCGCCGAGCGTCGGTGCGTCGTGATAGTTGAAGATGCCGGAGAGGATCGTACCGGTAAGACTGGAGACCGGCAGCACGGTCGTCAGATCATAAACGGTCGATTGGAGCCCGTTCCACAGGCCGGCCTCATGCAGGTTGCGCAAGACGCTTGCCAGAAGACCGGCGGCGACGATGAGGATGAACACGCCCGTCCAGCTGAAGAAGCGGCGCAAATTGATGCGGATACCGCCGTAGTAGAGCACGAAGCCGAGCGCGGTGGCGACGACAACGCCAGCCAGCGCGCTGAGCGGCGCAGCCGGGCCAGGGCTCTGCTGGAAGATGGCCAGCAGGAAGAAGATGGATTCCAGTCCCTCGCGCGCCACGGCGAAGAAGGCCATGCCGATCAGCGCCCAGGCCGTGCCGTGGTCGGCTCCCATGGCCTGATCGATGGAATGGTGCAGGTCCGACTTGATCGAGCGCGCTGCCTTGCGCATCCAGAACACCATCGAAACCAGAACCACGACCGCCACCAGTCCGACGATGGCCTCAAACAGTTCCTGTGCCTTTTGCGGAAACTCGGCGCTGACGAGTTGCAGGGCGGCGCCCGTGAACAGCGAAAGCGCCACGGCCAGAAAAATGCCGACCCAGACCGCCGGAAGCCACGCGCCACGGCCCGTCTGCCGCAGGTAGCTGGCGATGATGCTGGTAACGAGTGCGGCTTCGATGCCTTCCCGCAGCATGATCAGAAACGGTGCCAGCAAGGGTGTCTCCTTCAAGGCGCTCAAAGTGGGGTAACGGTGTCAGGAAATACGCCCGGTCACATTTTCGTGCAAGCCTGTGGTGCGCTAAAATAAGAGACAAAAATGCAGGTTTTCCGGGATTCTGCGCTTTCTGCGACAATCCGCCCGCAAATGCCCGCGCACCGAGCGGTCAAAATTGGCTCTTGCATCCTCTCCGGATCTGCGCATTAAACATGACTATAAATCTCACCTTATGTCGTGTGCGTCAAATCTGGAGATAGAAATGCGTTCTCATCTGCCCGGTGCGTCCGTGGTGCGAACCCTCACTCTTGCTGCGGCAGGGCTGGTTTTCGCCCACGGTGCGGCCCTTGCCGATCCCATCGTCTTCACCGATCAGGAAAAGCGCGAGGTGCGGCTTGAAAAGCCTGCGGAGAGAGTCGTTTCCATCGTTATTCCCATGGCGTCGACCGTCGTTGCCCTCGATGGCGGAACGAAGAAACTGGTCGGCATGAACCCGACCGCCAAAAGCGCAATCGTCGATGGCATTCTCGGCAAGATCTTTCCCGAGGCGAAGGATATTCCTTCGGACGTGACTGCACCCAACTTCGTACCGAATGTGGAAGCGCTGACGGCGGTCAATCCCGATCTCGTCATCCAGTGGGGCGGTCGTGGCGAGGATATCGTCAAGCCGATCACCAATGCCGGCCTCAACACCATGCTCATCCTCTATGGCACCGAGGAGCTGACCCGTGAGTATATGACTCTCGCCTCGAGGGCGATCGGCAGGCCGGAGCGAATCGGCGAACTCGTGGAATGGCGCGACCGGGTGCAGAAGGATATCGAGGCAAAGGCCGCAACCATACCTGACGGAAAAAAGCCGAAGGTCCTCTATCTTCAGACGGCGCTCTCCAGCATGATGGCCGCAGGAACGGGCGGCAATTATAACGACTGGTACATCAAGCTCGTCGGCGGCACGAATGCGGCAGCCGAGTTGAAGGGAACGGTCGCCGTCAACAAGGAGCAGATCGCGCAGTGGAATCCTGACATCATTCTGCTCAATGCCTTCGAAGCCAAACTCGGTACGGACTGGGTCTACAGCGATCCGATTCTGTCCCTCACCAACGCGGCGCAGGCCAGGAAGGTCTACAAGCTGCCGTTGGGTGGCTACCGTTGGGATCCGCCGAACCAGGAATCGCCCTTGACCTGGATGTGGCTCGCCAATCTCGTGCAGCCGGAGATCTTCAATTACGACCTGCGCACCGAAATGAAGACGGCCTACAACACGCTCTATGATTATGAGCTTGCGGATGCAGATATCGATAGCATCCTGTGGATCGATCGGCAGGGTGATGCTGCGGGTTACAGCCGTTTCAAGGCCAAGTGATCATGGTCGATGCGCTTTCCGAACGGCAGCCGGGAGCCATTCAGGGTGCCGGTCTGGTGCGCAACACCGCGATTTTCGCGGTGTTGGCCGCATGCCTCGTCATCGCATTGATTATCGGCATCGGTGCCGGCCGTTTCAGCGTTGCGCCGCTGCGGGTTCTCGAACTCGTCTGGCATGGGGTGGTGGACCCTTCTCGGACGCTGACGGGTATGGACGAGCGCATCGTGCTTCTCGTGCGGGCGCCGCGCGTGCTTCTGGCGGCGCTGGCCGGTGCCGGGCTTGCCATCTGCGGAGCGGCACTTCAGGGCGTTTTCCGTAATCCGCTGGTCTCGCCGGATATTCTCGGCATCTCGCAAGGGGCGGCCTTCGGTGGTGCGCTCGGCATCATGCTGGGCATCTGGGGCGGACCGCTGATCGCGCTGGTGTTTTCCACGGGTCTTGCCGGCCTTGCGCTGGTCGGCTTCCTGTCGCGCATCGATGGGCGTTCGGAAACCGTTACCGTCATTCTCTCCGGCCTCGTCGTCAGTTCGATGTTCGCGGCTGTCGTCTCGCTCCTGCAATTCGTGGCCGATCCGAATACTTCGTTGCCGGCCATCGTCTATTGGCTGATGGGTTCGTTTGCCTCCGCCACCTGGGAGCGGTTCCTTACCGCGCTGCCAGGTCTGGCTGGTGGTCTCGTTCTGCTCTGGAGCCTGCGTTTCCGGCTCAATCTCCTGTCGCTGGAAGAGGCGGAAGCCCGCAGTCTCGGTGTTCGCACAGAACGCGAACGCTGGCTGGTCTTTGCGGCGATTGCCGTCATCGTTGGCAGTCAGGTCGCCGTTTCCGGCATCATCGGCTGGGTCGGCATCGTCATTCCGCACGCCGCGCGCCTTGTCGCCGGTCACGATCATCGCGTGTTGCTGCCAGCTTCGGCCCTGCTGGGCGGCGCCTTCATGGTGGTGATCGATACGTTGGCCCGTACCGTGACCGCCGCTGAAATTCCGCTCGGCGTGATCACCGCGCTGGTTGGAGCGCCGGTTTTTGCCGTGTTGCTGCGCCGCCATTACCGCGAAAGGAACAGCGAATGATAGGTCTGGAAGGTGTCACGATCCGCTTCGGCGAGCGGGTCATTGTCGAGACCATGAGCTTTTCCGTGCCGCGGGGCCGCTCGCTTGCCATTCTCGGACCGAACGGGCGCGGCAAGACCACGACGCTCAAGGCCATGCTCGGCTTTCAGGCGCTGAATGCCGGCCGGCGTCTGGCGCCGAAGATTGTCGGTTACGTACCGCAATCGGCGTCCTACAGCCAGCGCTACAGGGTACTGGATGTGGTCATCATGGGCCGCGCCGCTAGGCTCGGCCTGTTTCGGCAGCCGGGTCCCGAGGATTTCGCCGTCGCGCGCGCGGCTTTGGACAAGACAGGGGCGCTGCGATTCGAAAGTGCCTATTTCGACCGACTCTCGGGCGGAGAGCGACAGCTCGTACTGCTGGCTCGCGCACTTGCCACGGGCTCGGATGTACTGGTTCTCGATGAGCCGGCTGCGGCGCTCGATCTCGCCAACCAGCACCGTCTTCTGGCGCTGCTCGGCCAGCTTCGCGCTCCGCGCGACAGGGCCATCGTCTTCACCACGCACGACCCGAACCATGCACTGACGGTGGCAGACGATGCGCTTCTGATGATGCCCGGCGCCCATCCGCTGTTTGGGCCGGTGGAGGAGGTGCTGACGCCAGACAATCTCGAACGCCTCTACGGGGTGGCGATGCGCCTCGTCGATCTCACCGGGCCGGATGGCGTGCTTCATCGCGCCGTTCTGCCCGCCTTTGCAGGAATGAAAGCCGCATGACCGTTCTCATGATCCAATCCCATTATCAGGCGCCATTCACCATGGGTGGCGCACTGTTCAGCCGCCACATCGAGGCCGGCACGGTGTGTCCGGTTCGTGAAATGGCGCTGACTGAAGCGCATTTCGCCACGGCGACGGGCCTCATCACATCCACCCACCTTGACCAGATCGGCTTCCAGCGCTTTCACGGCGCCGTGAAAGCACTGCTCGATCGCGGCGGGCGCTGGATCCTGAATGGCCATATCCTGCGCCCGATCCTGCCCGAGCTTTCCGTGTTCCAGCCGATTGCCATGCCGAAGCGGGCGGATTTCGAACAGATCCGGCTTTACGACCATCCGGTCTTTGCCGGCCTCGACCAGAAGGCGCTGGAAACGAACAGGGGTGTCGCCGGCTTTTACGGGCGCGGCCACAATCCGCCGCCCGAAGGCGCGCGCGTCATCAATGCGCTGGGCGCGGCGCGCACGCCGGTGGACTGGGTCTGGGCCCGTCCGCAGGGTGGCGAAGTGCTTTGTCATGCCGGCAATGAATTCTGGGCCTGCGGCGACGATGCCGCCCTGAAGCAGGAACTGGCCGACCGTGCTGTCGCCTGGGTAAACGGGGAGTTGAACTGATGAGCGTTCTGGCCATTCACCCGGGTGCCGCCTACCACATCGAATCGCTGGAAGGACCGCGTTACGCCGGCTATTTCGACCGGCTCGTGCGTCCCGAAGATCTGGCGACGGTTGATCTCGCGACCTTCGATGTCGTCTTCGTACCCTGCCGCACGCCCGCCGACCGCATGATCGAACACAAGGAGCGGCTTCGTGCCTATCTCGACCAGGGCGGCACGATCATCGCCACCGGCGAAACCGCCTGTGAGGCGTTCCTGCCCGGCATCCGCTTCACGCCGCAGCCGACGAACTGGTGGTGGTGGCTGGAACCCGGCGCCGATCTTGGCGTGCGGATCGCCTCGCCCGGTCATTCGCTCTTCAGCCATATCGGCGAGGGCGACATAACCTGGCACCTGCACGGCTGGTTCGATCCGCCGGACGGGGTGGAGGTGCTGGCCGTCAATGGCGAAGGCAGGCCGATCCTCTATATCGATGAGGTCACGACCGGCGGACGCATGGTTATCACCAGTCTTGACCCGATGTTCCATCACGGCTCGCATTTCATGCCAGCCACCACCCGCTTCCTCGATGGCTTTCTGCCCTGGATGCGCGAAACGCTCGACAAGGGAGCCTCTGCATGACGGTGATCCGCGTTCTCGAAAATGGGAAGCTCCTCGAATACGGCTTCGATGACCTCCTTCGCTATCACGGTTTCGGCTTTCCGGGCGGTGTGGCGCATGGCTTCAAGGTGATGCAGCGGGCCTTTCCGCTGCTTTCACCCGAGGCCCCGCCCGAAAGGCGGGAGATTTCAGTGCGCACGGCCTTCCGCGGTCCAGGTGCCCGCGATGCCTTCGAGATGGTCACGCGGGCGGTGATCGAAGATCGCTATGCAATCGACGCAAGCCTGGAAATACCCGAACGTGGCGAAACACTGATGCGCTACGTCTTCGAATTAAGTTACCGAAACGCGTGCATTACGCTGAAAATCCGTGAAGGGCATGTGCGGGACGAGTTCATTTTGCTCGGAAGAAAGCCGGAAAGAACACCGGAAGAGGAAGAACGCCTGACCTGGCTCAAGCAGGAAATGGCAGATCGGCTGCTCGTTGCAGACCCTCTCGACGTGTACGAAACGATTTAAACCGTGCGTTCCATGCATGGCGGTTTTGGGGGGTTTGCAGATATGCATTTTTGCATCGCTGCGTTGCGCAGAGCATGCTTTGAGCGCCAAGGAAATCAGCTATAACTCAGCCATCGCAGCGGCGCACTCCTCCTCCCAGCGCCCTGGGATCTGATCGGCAACACTCCTCCTCCTCCCAGTTGCCGATACAATCAAAGCCTGACGCACCTCCTCCCGCGTCAGGCTTTTTTGTTTTCCGGATTTCGATATTGATCTCGTTCGCCGCCTGTCGGGCTCGGCTTCAGCCCCTCGGCTCCACGGTGGCGAGCGTTGCGGCTGCAATGCCTTTCCACGTCATGATGCTTTTCGCAAAGCTCTCGCTGCGAGGCATGGAAAGCGCTTCGGTAATCTTGGCCGCCCAGTCGTTCGGTTCGTTCAGCGAATAGATGACCTCGTTGCCGCGTGTGGCGGGAATGAGGTTCGGAAGCATGACCGGCAGACGGCAATAGGCGTATTGGAGCAGCTTGAGGCTTGATTCGGCCAGATAGACCTCGTTCTCCGACAGGCGATAGGGCGCCAGGCCAAAGTCCGCATGGCGGATATAGGCAACGATGGTCTCGAAAGCACGTTCGCCGTAAATCCGGATATTCGGCGGGACCTCACCTTGCCAGTAAATGCCGAAAAGGTGGAACGTCACGTCAGGTGCGGCGGCAGCCATGGCGGCCACGGATGGCTGGTCAAACAGCATGTCACCCACTGCGACCGCGTTGCGCGTGCCCGGTGCATAGGGAGACTGGGTCGCGTTGTCGAACAGCTTTGTCTCAACGCCCTGAGCGATCACATTGACGTTACCTCCGGGTGGAAGCAACTGTCCGAGCCGCCGGGAAGGCACGCAGACCGAATCGAACATGCCGATCAGCCGCTGTTCCGTCTCCTGCAGAATCGGTGCGGTGCCGATGCTGGACAGCAGGTCGCGGCAAAAATAGATGGTTTTTGCCGTCTTGTTCAGCCGATGCGCGAGGCCGAAAAAGGTGATCGCTGTGCCGCTTTCGAACACCAGCACGTCCGCTTCGGCAATTGCTTCCCGCACAAAGCGCGGCAGATGGGCGCCATAAAGCCGGAAAATAGGCTTGATAAGCCGGTTCGCCAGAGCGTTTCGGGTGCTGAAAGCGTGAAGGAACGGGATGTAGGCGCCTGCCCGAAGTCCGGGCTCGATCGTGGAAAAACGGTTTCTTTGATCGATTCCAAGCGCTTTGAGGCGTTTCGGCTGCTTGAAAAGACTGAGCCAGCTATGTCCGACCGTTACGAATGTCACGTCATGCCCGAGTTCAGCCCAGTTCCGGCTGACGAAGTGGACGCTCGCCTTGCGGAAGCTCGGAAGAAAGACGTGTGATGTCAGCACGACGATCTTTCTCGGTTTGCCGCAATCTGGGGAATCGTCTGTAACGAGTGACATGAGCGCGCTTAGGGGGCTTCTGAAATAAATGGGTAGGGCCACAAACTGGTCCCCGGAGCGTTAATATTTATTCAAGATGGCAGGTCGGGCAACTGCAGGTCGAAGCGACCTTAGGCCCGGACAGACACCAAATGAAGTGTGGCCGCCAGGATGGAGCGGACGCGGTGCGGCAGTCGTTGCGCCACCGGACTGTCGAAGAGCGCGGCGGTATCGGCGTCCAAAACCAGCCGGAACCCCCTCAGGGCAAGGGGATAGGTAAGAGCGCCGGCAACGATCCCGACTGTGATGCCGGCCCAGCCATCCAGTGTCCTGACTGCAAGATGGGCGGTGAAGCCGCAGGTAGCCGCCGCCAGCATAGCCTTGAAGAGTGTGACATAGGGAATGGTGAGCCTGGTTCGCTTGCGGATTGCGAGGATAAGCATGGCGAGGGTCAGGCATTCGGCCAGCATGCGGGCGATGGCAGCGCCTTTCAGGCCAGCGAGAAAGATCCCCCCCGTCAGCAGTGCAACGGTAACGATGGCGCTGCTGGTCATGATGTGCAGGAGGCTGCCGCTGCCGCCCGTTGCAGCAAGGAACGCCCAGGGTATGACGGCGATCCCGGTAATGGCGGAGGCTATGAGCAGGATCGCCGCGGCGGAGCCGGCAGGTGCGAATGCCTCGCCGAAGGCCAGCGGCAGAAGCTGCTGGATGATCGCCGCACCGCCAAAAGCGACGGGAAAGATGCCGAGGGCGGTAAAGCGCATGGCGTTGGCGAAGAGCCGGGCGCGGGTATCTCCGGCCTCCTCGATAGTCGAGAAGCCGACGATGAGTGCCGGTGAAAGCTGCAGCGCGAACTGCCCGACCAGCCCGGCGAAGACGGCGGCGGCGGCAAAATATCCCATATCCGTGGAGGAGAAGAACAGCCCAAGCAGCGCCAGTTCGACGCGGGTCATGATAACGACATCGATGAGGTCACTCAGCCACATCTGCCGGGCATAGCGGCGCATTTCCGATGTCAGCCGCGCGGGTTCTGGCCGCAGCGAAAGATCGACATAGCGGTGGAGATTGAAAAGCTGCGGCACGAACCGTACCGCCATGCCGGCGACCGCACCGGCCGCCCCCAGGAAATGCGCGCCGGCGACTATGAAGGGAAGCTGAAGCAGGCTGCCCGAGACCGTGTTGACCGCGGTTTCGCGAAAGTTTCCCCGCCCGCGCGCTGCTGCCGTGGTGAAGGTGAAGAAGGCATAGCAGAGAAAGAGAAGGAGTGCCGCAGCCCAGAAAAGACCCCGCTCCGGCCCGTTCTCAAAGGTCGCCCAGAGACTGTAGGCGGCGGTTGCGAGCGCTGCGGCGAAAACGGGGCGGATGAACAATGAAAAGGCGGCGCGCACTGTCGCCTGCCAGGGGGCGGCCGGATTGTCCTCGTGGGTGCCGAGCGACCGCAGCATCGTCTGGGGCATGCCGCGATCGGCCAGTGCCGAGGCCGAGGTCGCGAACCACAGGGCAAAGGCGGCAAGCCCGGATCCCTCGGGCCCCAGCAACCTGGCATTGAGAATGCTGACAGCAAAGCCGGCCAGCAATGACACCAGTGTCGCGGTCAGATTGAGGAGCGAGGATTTCAGTACGGTACCCATTCTCGCGTTTTAGGGGAAATAAGGTAACGCTCGATTAAAGAAAGGAGCGCATCTTGGCGTGGGGCGAAAGGCGCTCCGCATGGGGGTCGGCGCGGAAAGAGCGGGCGCGATCCAGCTACGGAGACCATATCATGAGCGATGTTTCGATCCGCCAGGAGAGTTTTCTCATGCCTGGCTATCAGGATGGCAGGTTTCGCGAGAAGTTTCATCACCTGATCTGGCGCATCATTGCACCCTTGCCCGACAAGCCCTACCTCCGTGTCAAATATCGCGTCATCAAAGGCCTGTGGCCGGATCTCGACCAGCCGAAAACATTCTCGGAAAAGGTTCAATATCGCAAGTTGCATGATCGCGATCCGCTTCATGCGACGCTCGTCGACAAGGCGGCCGCCAAGGCTTATGTGGACGAGAAACTGGATGCGGTCTATGCGGTTCCCGCCTATTGGGTCGGCACCGATCTGGCGACCGTCGACTGGTCGAAAGTCGAACTGCCGGCCGTGGTCAAGCCGACCCATGCGAGCGCGCAGGGCCGTTTCCTCTATAATCAGGCGGATATCGACGCGCTGATCGCGGAAAACCCGGTGCCGGACTGGCTGAAACTCGATCACGCCCATTACAATCGCGAATGGGCCTATTCGCAGGTCAAGCCGCAGGTGGTCATCGAGAAGATGTTGAGCGTCAATGGCGGCGTTCCCTGGGATTATCGCTTCTTCACATTTGGCGGACGGGTTTTCTGCGTGCAGGTGGATATTCGGCATGAAGGCATGGGTTACTCATGCTTCTATTCCCGCGACTGGAAGCGCATGCCGTTCCTCGACGCGGATTACCTGCCTCCCTTTCCCAAGGAGGTCGAGCGCCCGAAACGCTACGACGAGATGCTTTCCGTGGCCGAACGCCTGGGCGAGGATCTGGATTTCGTCCGTGTCGATCTCTATGCCAGCGACGACTGGGTTCATGTCGGGGAATTGACGCTCTATCCCGGCGGCGGCTTTGAAAATTATCAGCCAGCGGCCTATGATCGTATCCTCGGTGATCTCTGGACGCTGGAGCCCGCGACCTGATCCCCGGTGAGCGATCGCATAAATATGAGTTATGCAGTCGACTTAAAACTTGCTTTTTTTCGTCAGCTTATTTATCGCAGAGGCATCGTCGCAGGTGTCGACTGAAGGCCTGCTTTACAGCGCCCGGTGTGCGACGTAAGGAAAAATGGTCTGGCCTGCCCCATGCGGCGCCTTCACCATTCTTTCCGCAAAGCTGAAGCGTAAGAAAGAAGCCGGTCATGCGTATGATGAACCTTGCCACTGGTCGAACCCTCCGCATCCTGTTTACCGCGGGCGTGCTGTGTGCAACTGCGGGGACCGCACTGGCGCAATCCACGGAAACGGCCCCCCCGCCTTCCCCTGCCATTTCCACGCCTTCAGTTGAAAGCGCCGCTCCGGTTGCGCTGCAAGACGCTGTCGGGCCGGAGGCTGCGCCGCGCCGCGCCGATATTCCCCATGACCTGTCACCCGTCGGCATGTTCATGGCCGCTGACTGGGTCGTTAAATCGGTCATGATTGCGCTGGCGCTTGCCTCGGTCGCCACCTGGACGGTCTGGCTGGCCAAGACCCTGGAACTGGCCGGCGCCCGCCGCCGCGCCGCCGCCGTGATCCGCATCATCCGCCAGTCGAAAAGCCTTGAAGATGCGTTGCAGGAAAGCGGCAAGCGCAAGGGTCCCGCCGCGCTGATGCTGCATGTCGCCGCTGATGAGGTGCGCCTGTCGGAAGGCGCGATCCCCCACGCCGATGGCAGCGGCCTCAAGGAGCGCGTGACGCTGGCGCTTTCGCGCGTCGAGGCCCATGCCGGCCGCCGCATGATGCGCGGCACTGGCATCCTTGCCACCACGGGTTCCATCGCGCCCTTCGTCGGCCTGTTCGGCACGGTCTGGGGCATCATGAATTCCTTCATCGGCATTTCCGAATCGCAGACGACCAACCTTGCCGTCGTCGCACCGGGCATCGCCGAAGCACTGCTGGCCACGGCTGTCGGTCTTGTTGCGGCCATCCCCGCCGTAGTGATCTATAATATCTTCTCCCGCGCCATCGCCGGCTATCGCATGCTCATGGCGGATGCGTCTTCGGGCGTGGAGCGCCTTGTCAGCCGTGATCTCGACCACCGCAAGGTTCCCAAGGCCGGGCAAAAGGCAACCGTTTCCATGGCGGCGGAGTAACCACCATGGCTGGCGGTATTCGCGAACATAGCGGCGACGACATGGCGGAAAGCCATGAAATCAACGTCACACCGTTTATCGACGTCATGCTGGTGCTTCTGATCATCTTCATGGTGGCGGCGCCGCTTGCGACGGTTGATATCAATGTCGATCTGCCGGCCTCCACCGCCCGCCCGGCGCCCCGCCCGGAAGAACCGCTTTACCTGACGTTGCAGCAGGATCTGACGATCAATGTCGGCAACGATCCGGTGGCCCGGGAAAATCTCGGTGCGACGCTCGACAGCATCACGAAGGGCGACAAGGAACGCCGCATCTTCCTGCGCGCCGACAAGACCGTTGACTACGGCCAGTTCATGACGCTGATGAACCTGTTGCGTGATGCCGGCTATCTGAAGATCGGTCTGGTCGGCCTTGAAACGGTGCCGCAGGCACCGGCAGGAGGTGCGCCATGATGCCGCTTTGCCCGCACGAACCCCGCCGCTCGACCCGCCTGTGCGATGCTGCTCTCTGGGGTTCTGCAGCTCTCATCGTGCTTTTCGCCCATGTTTCAAGCGCCGCCTGGCTGCTCAGCCAGATGCCGGTAGAAGTCGCCTCGGACGGTCCGCCACCGGCAATCATGATCGAACTTGCCGCCGAACCGGAAGCGATCAACACTGAAATGACGGAAGTCTCGACAGAGACCGAGGACGCGCAGGAAGTGGCCGAACTGATACCGCCGGAACCGCCGGTCGAAGAGCTTGTGTCCGAGCCTTTGCCGCCCGAGCCGGAACCGGTGCAGGAAACCACGCAGACGGTTCCCGAACCCGAACCGTTGCCGGAACCTGTGGTGGAACAGCCGCAGCCGACGGAAAAATTGGTTGAAAAGGCCGAGATCCCCTTGCCGCCCCCGCCGCCCGAACCGGTGAAGCCGGAGGTGAAGAAGCAGCCTGAGCCGCCGAAGCCGAAGAAGGTCGTGGTGAAGCAGGAAAAGCCGAAGGACGTGGTGAAGCCGCAGCCCGCACAGCCGTCGAAGGCTTCCGTGGCCGCAGCGGCTGAAGTTGCGAAAAGCGAGCGCAATGCCTCCGCCAGATCCTCTTCCGGCAGCGCCACCTCGAGCGTTTCACCGGCCCGCTGGCAGTCGAAGGTGCAGGCGCATCTGGCCCGCCGCAAGGGCCAACTCGCGAAAAGCCGCGACAAGGGCACGCAGGGCACGGTTCTTGTACGCTTCAGCATCGATACCGGTGGCAACGTGCTCTCGGTGTCGCTGTCGCGCTCCTCCGGCTATCCCTCGCTCGATCAGGATGTGCTGGCCATGGTCCGTGCGGCCTCGCCGGTTCCCGCACCGCCACCGGATGTCAACCGCACGCTCACGGTTCCCTTCGAGTTTACCACGCGTTGAGCGGACGAATACTTTTGCCGCTCGGTCATTCGCGCTAAGAGGCGTGAAGGATCAATGCGGGAATGCCGGACATGCTTCTTTCCATCGCCGAGGCCGAATGCCTCGTTTCCGAAACCCTCCGGAAAAACCGGGTCAGCCCTGAAAACGCCGTTGCTGTGGCACGGGCGTTGGTGGAGGCCGAGACGGTGGGGCAAAGTGGCCATGGTCTGCGCCGCGTGGAGGCCTACAGCCTTCAGGCGCGCGTCGGCAAGGTCGACGGTTTCGCCGTGCCGTGCCTTGAGGAGCCCCGTCCCGGTGTGCTGAAGGTGGATGCGGGGCTTGGCTTCGCTTACCCTGCGCTGGAACTGCTCCTGCCGAAGCTCGAGGAGACCGCGCGTCGTCAGGGCATCGCGGTCGCCGCTGTTTCCCGCTCCCACCATGCTGGTGTCCTCGGCCTTGTCGTCGAACGGTTGGCGACTGCGGGGCTCGTTGCCCTCATGGTTTCAAACGTGCCGGCTGCGATGGCGGCCTGGGGCGGTCGCCGCCCGATGTTCGGTACCAACCCCATCGCCTTTGCCGCGCCGCTGGCAGGGGCCGAACCCATCGTTATCGACATGGCACTGTCCACCGTGGCGCGGGGCCGGCTCATCAAGGCGGCTCAGAAGGGCGAACCCATTCCCGCCGACTGGGCACTGGCTCCCGACGGCAACCCGACTACCGATCCGAAGATCGGACTTGCGGGAACCATGATGCCGGCGGGCGGTGCCAAGGGGGCGGCGCTCGCCATGATGGTCGATCTTCTTGCCGCGGGCCTCACCGGGGCGAATTTCGGCTTTGAGGCGACACCGGTCATTGACGACAAGGGACGCCCGCCCGGCATCGGCCAGACGATCATAGCGATAGACCCGGAGGCGACCGGTGGTTCGGCGGCGCATATGGCGCGGTTGGCGGAAGAACTCGGACGGGAGGAAGGTGTTCGCCTTCCGGGCCGTCGCGGCTTCAATCTCCGGCGTCAGGCATTGGAGAACGGCATCGATGTCGAAGAGGACGTTCTGGCAATGATTGCCACACTCTGACACCACTGTTTTCCCCTTGTCCGGGCGTGAATCCGATCCGGATTTCACTGGAAATGCTTTGAACGAAAAATCCCGGCGACCACGGGGCCGCCGGGATTTCTGCTTTGAACGATCCCGACCGATCCTCAGAAATCGTCCGCAGCAAGAGCCATGAGCGTCGCCGGCCCCTTGAGGATCGACGCTTCAAGCGCCATCGTCTGGGGCAGGATGCGGGCCGCGTAGAATTCGGCCAGCGCCGGCTTGCGCCGCACCACCGGCGCGGCATCGGCGCCGGCGGCAAGGGCGGCCATCGCCATTTTCGCCCAGCACCAGCCAAGCGCGGTCAGCGCGAAGAGGCGCAGATAGTCGGTGGCGGCCGCACCGGCCTCCGCCGGGTTTTCCCCCTTGCCGAGAAGATAGCTGGTTGCCCGCTCCAGCCGGTCGAGCGCGGCTGCGGTCTCGCGGGTAATGGCTTCGGCACCAGCGACGAGCGATGCGGTCTGAAGGTCCTGCTTGATCAGGGCGAAGAAGCGCGGCGCCAGTTCGCCGCCTTCCATCGGCAGCTTGCGACCCGTCAGGTCCATGGCCTGCACACCATTGGTGCCTTCATAGATCTGCGTGATGCGGGCGTCGCGCACGAACTGTTCCATGCCCCATTCGCGGATATAGCCATGTCCGCCGAACACCTGCTGCGAGATCACGGCAGTCTCGAAACCGAAATCGGTGAAGGCAGCCTTCACGATAGGTGTCATCAGGGCCACGAAGCCATCCGCTGCCTTGCGGGTGGCCTCGTCGGGATGGCGGTCGGCCGTATCCATCTGCAGGGCGGTCCACATCGAAAGCGCGCGGGCGCCATCGCACAGCACACGGCCGGTCAACAGCATCTTGCGCACATCCGGGTGCTCGATGATCGGCACCAGCGGACGGGTACCGTCGAGCGAGCGGCCCTGCAGGCGCTCCTTTGCATAGGCTGTTGCCTTCTGGTTGGCGGCCTCGCCAACGCCCAGCCCCTCGATGCCGACGAAGAGACGTTCGGCATTCATCATGGTGAACATGGCAGCCAGGCCGCGATTGGGTTCACCGACGAGATATCCGGTGGCGCCATCATAGTTCATCACGCAGGTCGGCTGGGCGTGGATACCCATCTTGTGCTCCAGCGCGCCGGCGGCCAGGCCGTTGCGGGCGCCAAGGGTACCGTCGGCATTGACGAGGAATTTCGGCACGAGGAACAGGCTGATGCCCTTCACGCCCTTCGGTGCATCCGGAAGACGCGCCAGCACCAGATGAATGATGTTGCCGCCGAAATCCTGATCGCCGGAGGAGATGAAGATCTTGTTGCCGGTGACCTTGTAGCTGCCGTCTGCCTGCGGTTCGGCGCGGGTGGTCAGAAGGCCGAGATCGGTGCCGGCGGAGGATTCCGTCAGCGCCATGGCGCCGGTCCATTCACCCGAAATCATCTTCGGCAGATAGATGGCCTTCAGTTCGTCGCTGGCATGATGGCCGATGGCCTCGGTTGCGCCGCGCGTCAGCCCCGGAAAGAGGCCGAAGGACAGGTTGGCCGATGACACCATTTCGTCCATCAGGATCTGCAGCGTGCGCGGCAGGCCCTGCCCGCCATATTCCGGATCGCCCGAAAGCCCGCTCCAGCCGGCCTCGGCAAAAGCGCGGTAGGCTTCCTTGAAACCCTTCGGCGTCGTCACCAGACCGCCATCAAGCTTTGCGCCTTCCTCGTCGCCCGGACGGTTCAGCGGCTCAAGAATCTCAGCGGCGAACTTGCCGGCTTCCTCCAGCACGGAGGCGGCCAGTTCGGTGTTCACCTCATCGAAGCCCGGAAGGGCGGCCATCGTCTTGTCGAAGGCGAAGACATCGGAAAGCAGGAAGACCATATCTTCCACGGGCGGGGTATAGTTTGCCATGCGCGCAAATCCTCCTAATCAGTTTCTCAGCGGCTTGCCGGTGTCCAGCATGTGGCGGATACGGGCAACCGTTTCAGGTGTTTCCAGCAGATCAAGGAACGCTTCCCGTTCCAGAAGAAGCAATGCGTCCTCGCTGATGACGGTTCCGGAGGCCACATCGCCACCGGTCAGCACGCGGGCGAGTGCCGTGCCCACGACCTTGTCGTGTGGCGTTACGCCGTCAGTGTCGAGAAGGGCGGTCAACGCGGCAAAGCCTTCGCCGCCCGTCACCTTCACCGAAGCGGATTCCGGTGCTTTGTAGCCGGCTAACAGATCCAGGGCGCGGGCCTTGGCGTCGGCAATCAGGCGCTCCCGGTTCATGGTCACCCGGTCGGTCGACCGGATCAGGCCAAGGCTGCGGGCCTCGAATGCGCTGCCGGAGGTCTTGGCGCCGGCAATAAGCGTAAAGGCCGCCTTGGCTGCGTCGAGTGGAGACAACGTCTGCGAAAAGCGCAGCAGCATTTCCTTGCAACCGCCCCAGCCGGGAATGATGCCGATCTTCGTTTCGACCAGGCCGATGGAAAGCTCGGCATGGGCCTGTACGGCAGCGGAATGCAGCGTGATCTCCGCTCCGCCGCCCAGCGCCAGCCCGGAAGCGGCGCTGACCACGGGGAAGGGGGCGTATTTCAGGGCCTTGAAGGTCTGCTGGCCCTTGGCCACGAAAGGATCGAGCCCGGCCCGGCCCTGCGCTTCCAGAAGGGCGAGGAACTGACGCAGATCCGCACCGGCGCTGAAGGGATCGGTGTCGCCGCCGATCACCAGCGCGCCGAAGTCGCGGCCGGTCTTTTCCAGCGCCGCCAGCACGGCGTCGAGGGCTGCCGGGCTGAATGTGTTCATCTTGGTGCGAAGCTCGAGGCCGGCGACACCATCGCCAAGATCCCAGAGATTTGCGGCTTCGGATGTCTCCACCGGCGCGGTCGCAAGTTTCAGCGCCGCGAGCGTGATCACGCCTTCCGGCGTCTCGATGTCGCGCCACTCACCGTCGAGATCGAGCCACACCGCCTTGCCGTCACGCACGCTGTAGAAGCTGCCGGCTGCCGCAGCGGTGGCAAGATAGGCAGGCACGGTGACCCCCAGCGCTTCGAGTTTCCTCGCCAGCCATTCCGGACCAAGCTTGTCGATCAGTTCGAATGGACCAAGCTTCCAGCCGTAGCCGGTGCGCATGGCGTCATCGACGGCCTGCGGCGTATCGGCGATTTCGGGAATGAGGGCGGCGGCATAGGCGAGCGTCTTGCCCATGGTGAGCGCCGCATAACGGCCGGCGGGGCTGTCATGGTCCATCAGTGCCCGCGCATCGCCCTTCGTGACGTCAAGCGCGGCGGAAGCAAGCTTCTGCATCGGGCGGTAATCGCCGGTGACGAGATCGGTGATCTCGCGCGTCTTGCGGTCGGCGGACAGTTTCACGAAGCCTGCGCCGCTTTTGCGGCCCAGCCGGTTTTCCGCGATCATGCGGGAAACGAGCGGCGGCTCGGCGGCATAATCCTGCATCGGGTCGGTTGCCGGCAGTGCGCCCTGCAGACTTTTCAGGATGGTCGCCATCAGATCGATGCCGATAAGGTCCAGCAGGCCGAAAATGCCGGTCGAGGGAATGCCGAAGGGCTTGCCGATGATGGCGTCGGCCTCTTCCACCGAAAGGCCGAGCGCAATCGCCTCGCATTCACCGACCATGATCCAGTAATTGCCGATGCGGTTGCCGATGAAACCGGGCGTATCCTTGCAGGGCACCACGGCCTTGCCGAGACCGCGATCCGCGAAATCGGCAATCGCCGCACAGGCATCGGTCCGCGTCTGTTCACCGGTCACGAGTTCGAACAGGCGCATACGGCGGGGCGGATTGAAAAAATGGGTGATGAGGAAGTCGCCGGCGAAACGTTCCGGCATGTTCTCGGTCAGGCGGGCGAGCGGAATGGTCGAAGTGTTGGACGAAACGATGGAGCCCGGTTTGCGCACGGCTTCGAGCGCCCGGTAAAGCCCCTGCTTGATCTCCGGCTTCTCGGCAATGGCCTCGATAATCCAGTCGGAGTCGGCGGCCAGTGCCAGATCGGTGACGGACGAGCCGGTGCGTACCCGCGCTGCGAAGCCGCGCTCCATGAAGCCGCCGGCCTTGAGCTGACGCTCGACACCCGCTTCCGCAAGTTTCGCGTCCATATCGAGCAGGGTCACGGAGATGCCGGCATTGGCGAGATGGGCGGCGATGCCGGAGCCCATGGTGCCCGCGCCGATGACGGTTGCTTTTGCGATCGTGGTCATGATGCCTCACAGGAGCGGTCTGGCCGGTAGCGCTGCCGGCATGCTTGCGAACTGGATATGGGATTGCCGAAGGCCGCCCGTGCTCCTCCCCGGCCGGCCAAGTTCCCATTGTTTCTATATCAAACGGTTGTTACAGTTTGCAAGAGGCGAAAGACGGGATATGGGAAGGAAAGATGCGCGGCGCTTTGCGGGATGATATCCCGACAAATGCCGGGCGACGCCCTGAGAGCCCTTTTCGGGCGATGGAGAGACGATGGCGCCACACACGGACGGCAAGGCGACGGACATGCAGCGGGCGCAGCCCGGCAAGGGTCTGTTTCGCAACGAGGCAAGCGAACGCTACCAGGAAATTCTGGAGGCGGCGGCGGCCCTGTTTGCTGAACGCGGCTACGCCGCTACCTCCGTGCGCGACATCGGCGAGCGGGTCGGCCTGCTCGGCGGCTCGCTCTATCACTACATCAAATCCAAGGAAGCGCTGTTCGTGAAGATCCACGACACGGCGCTGGAAGTGGCGGCGGAACAGGTCAAGGAAGCGATTGCCGGGGTATCGGACCCCTGGGAAAAGCTGGAGGCGGCCTGCGTAAGGATGCTGGAAATCCAGCTCGATCCGCACTCCATCACAATGCCGCTCATGAACGACTTCCAGTCGACGCCGCTCGAAGTGCGCGAAAGACTGGTCGCGCGGCGCGATATTTTCGAACAGACCTTCCGCGATCTGGTCGATGGACTACCGCTCGATCCCGCCATAGACCGGGGTATCTATCGTCTTCTTCTGCTTACGCTTCTCAACAATATCAGCGGCTGGTACCGGCAGGGCCGCCTGACGCCCGCTGATATCGGCCGTCAGATCGTTCTGGTCTTCCGCCATCAGGCGGGCGCATAAAACCTTCACGCGGCCGCTTTCGGTGCCCGGCTGCGGACAGCCAGAACCAGTGCGCCGATCACCACCGTTCCCACGATGAACAGGAAGGCCGAAGAGGCAATCGCCGGACTGATGTTCTCGCGGATGGTGGAGAACATCTGCCGCGCCAGCGTGCGCTGGTTCGGGCCGGCAACGAAAATCGTCAGTACGACCTCATCGAGCGATGTGGCGAAGGCGAGAACCGCGCCGGAGAGAACGCCGGGCATGGCCAGCGGCAGCGTCACGCGGCGGAAAACCGTGGCCGGCGAAGCGCCTAGGCTGGCGGCAGCCAGTTCCACGCGCTTGTCGATGCCGGCAAGAGCCCCCGCCACGCTGATGATGACGAAGGGAACGGCAATCACCGTATGGGCGATGATGACCGCCGCATAGGTGTTGGCAAGGCCGAGATGAGCCAGCAGGATCTGCATGCCGATACCGAGCACCACGGCTGGCACCACCATCGGCAGCATGAACAGCGTGCGCAGCACCGCGCCGATATAGGGGAGCCGCTGGCGAAGTCCGAGCGAAGCGAGCGTGCCGAGAACGGTGGCAAGCACCGTCGTGCCGCCACCGATGATCAAACTGTTGACGATGGCCCGCCGCCATGCGTCGTTTTCCACCAGTTCCCTGAACCAGCGCATGGACCATCCCGGCACGGGATAGACGAGCAGCGCGCTGTTGGTGAAGGCAAGCGGCAGGATGACGATGAGCGGAATGATGAGAAATGCCACCATCAGCGCGGCGAAAAGTGCCTGAACCGTTTTGACGGGCATCATGCGCTCCTTTCACGGGTGGCGGACAGCCGTTCGTAAACGGCGTAAAGCAGGATGGTGATGATGAGAAGCACGAGGCCGAGAGCGCTCGCCATGCCCCAGTTGGCCGTTTCCGTTGCATAGAAGGCGATGAAATAGGAAATCATCTGGTCGCCCGCGCCGCCAATCAGCGCCGGCGTGATGTAGTAGCCAAGCGCCGACATGAAGACCAGCAGCGAGCCGGAGAGAATGCCGCGGAAGCTGAGCGGCAGCATCACCCGCCAGAAAGCCCGGATCGGATGTGCGCCAAGTGAAGCGGCGGCCGGCATCAGGTTTTTCGGAATGGTCAACAGCACGCTGTAGATCGGCAGCACCATCAGCGGCAACTGCACATGCGTCATGGCGATGACGACGCCGGTGCGGTTGAAGATCAGCGCCAGCGGCTCGTTGATGAAGGCGAGTGTCTGCAGCAATTCGTTGATGAGCCCCTTTTCCTGCAGCAGCATGAACCAGGCGGCGGTGCGCACCAGAAGCGAGGTCCACAGCGGCAGGAGAACGGCGGCGAGCAGAAGCTGGCGCTTCCAGCCGGTGGAGGCGACAATCAGCAGCGCATAGGGATAGCCGAGAACGACGCAGAAGAAGGTGACGAGCGCCGAGATCCACAGCGTGCGCGAGAAGATCGCGGTGTTGATGGCTGCTTCCGGAGGCTGCGAGACGATGGAGCCGGAGGCATCACGCGTCAGGTCGAGGGAGGCGAGAAGATAGCGGTCCGTGACGGGTGAAAGGGCTTCCGAGATGGCTTTCCAGTATTGTGGCTGGGCCCATTTCTTGTCGATCTCGAGGAGGTCGACCGGGCCTTCCCTGGCCTCGTTCGCGGCCTTGATGGTCTTGGCCATCAGCGTGCGGAAACCGGACTGGGCGCTGTTGAGACGCCGCACCATATCGCCGGTCGCCTGCTCGTCGGTTGCGGCGCGCAGATCGTCGATCAAGGCCTGCTGAAGAGTGGGAGAGGGCGTCGATTCACCATCCCAGTCGCTCATCGCTTCCGCCGTTTTCGGCAGGATATGCAATACAGCGGTATCCGATACCGACTGCTTCATGACACTGGCGAGAGGCCAGACGAAGAACAGCGCGATGAAGAAAAAGAGCGGCGCGACCAGCAGAAAGGCCCCCATGCGGGGCGAAAGCACGCGTTTCTTCATGGCAGCACAACCTTGCAATCCGCGGGCTTGAAGATCGCGGTGACGGCGGTGCCTTTCGGCCACTCCGCCGATTTGCGGTCGAGTCGGGCGATATAGGGCGTGCCGGCGCCGTCTTCGAGTTGCAGGCGGATATGGTCGCCCTGATAGACGCTGTCGGCCACACGGGTGGCGAATGCGTTGGCGCCCGTACTGGCGATGGCGGCGTCCTGAACCTCGATCCGCTCGGGGCGGATGGAGATGAAAACCGGCTGGCCTGGGGTAAGCCCCTGCGCATCGGTTACGGTGATGGCCTCGCCATTCGTCAGCCGCACGAGAGCGTCGCCGGCGCTGGTGCGGTCGACAACGCCTTCGAGCAGATTGGTCTCGCCGATGAATTCGGCGACGAAACGGGTTTTCGGCTCGTCGTAAATGTCGCGCGGCGAGCCGATCTGTTCGATCTTGCCTTTGTTGAACACGGCGATCCGGTCCGACATGGTCAGCGCTTCGCCCTGATCGTGCGTGACGAAGACGATGGTCAGCCCAAGGCGGTTGTGAAGGGCGCGGATGTCAAGCTGCATCTGTTCGCGCAACTGTTTGTCGAGCGCACCGAGCGGCTCGTCCATCAGCACCACGCGCGGCTCGAAGACCAGCGCGCGGGCAAGCGCCACGCGCTGCTGCTGGCCACCGGAAAGCTGCGAAGGCTTGCGCCCGGCAAGATGGCCAAGCTGCACCATGTCGAGGGCGCGGGCGACCCGTTCGGCAATCTCGGCCTTGCCGATGCCGCGCATCTGCAAGGGAAACGCAATGTTTTCACCGACTGTCATGTGCGGGAAGAGTGCGTAGTTCTGGAACACCACCCCCATGTCACGCTTGTAGGACGGCAGGTCGTTGACGGCGCGGCCATCCACGAGGATCTGTCCTTCAGTGGCTTCCTCGAAGCCGGCGAGCATCATCAGCAGTGTCGTCTTGCCGGAGCCGGAGGGGCCGAGCAGACTGACGAACTCGCCCTTGGCAATGTCGAGTTTCAGATTGTCGACCACCCGGACAGGGCCGTAATTCTTGCTGACGCTATCGAAGCGGATGCGGATGTCCACCAAGGTCTTGTCCCCTCGTTCTGGTCTTTGCCCGTGACATGGGCCGATGGCCGCGCGGAAGGCTCCGCGCGGGTCGGCGTCTGGAAGGCATGGCGGCAGCGAGACCGCCACGCTGGCAGGGGTGTGTTACTGGGCAAGCCAGGCGTTGAAACGCTCGGTCAGCGCTTCGGAATTGTCGATCCAGAAATCGACATTCAGTGCGATCGCGTGCTCGAGGTTGGCCGGGTAGGTTGGCAGGTTCTTCTGCACCTCCTCCGGAATGGCGGCGGCAGCCTTCGTGTTCGGCACGCCGTAATCCACCTTGAGCGGCAGCTTTGCCTGGTTTTCGGCCTGGCTTGCGAAGCTGATGAAATCCTGCGCCAGATCCTTGTTCTCGGCGCCCTTTAGGATGACCCAGCTATCGACGGCATACATGCTTTCCGGCCAGACCAGCTTGAAGTTCTTGCCTTCCGCCTTGTTGATGCCGGTAACGCGGCCGTTATAGACCGAGGTGACGGTCACTTCGCCGGAGGCGAGGAACTGGATCGGCTGGGCGCCGGCTTCCCACCACACGATGCTCGGCTTCAGTTCATCGAGCTTCTTGAAGGCGCGGTCGACACCTTCCGGTGTGGACAGGACATCATAGAGTTCGGCGGGCTTCACGCCATCGGCCAGCAGCGCGAATTCCAGATTGTACTTGGCGCCCTTGCGCAGCGAGCGCTTGCCGGGAAACTTCTTCGTGTCCCAGAAGTCGGCCCACTTCTTCGGGCCTTCCTTCAGCTTGTCGCCATCGTAGCCCATCGCCATGGACCAGTAGATGACGCCCGCGCCGCATTCGGAGACGGCGTCTTTCAGGAACTCGTCCTTGACGCCCATCTTGGCCCAGTCGAGCTTTTCATAGATGCCGTCTGCGCAGCCGAGCGCCAGTTCCTCGGCTTCCACCTGCACGACGTCCCAGTTCGGGGCGCCGGCCTTCATCTTGGCCTGAAGAACGCCGTAGCCGCCGTCCCAGCTTTCCTGGATGAGCGGCTTGCCGGTCTTGGCGGCAAAAGGCTTGAAGTAGACTTCATCCTGCGCGGCCTGGCCGGCGCCGCCCCAGCCGACAATGGTGAGATCGCGCGCTGCCGCCGGAAGCGCGGTAGCCAGCGCCGCGAGAGCCGCGCCAGCGAGAATGGTTGAACGGAGCATTGTGGTCATGTGGTAGTTCCCCTTGTGTTGCGGCCGGCTTTTGCCGGTCCGTGTCTGGAATGTCGCGGAAGCCTGCCTAGACGTGCTGGCCTCCGTTGATGTGGATTTCCGCGCCGTTGATGTAGGAGGATTCCGTGGAGCAGAGAAAATAGATGGTGCGTGCCACCTCGGCCGGCGTGCCGAGACGGCCCATCGGCACTTCGGCTTCCACCAGCGCATCGGTGCCCGGCGAAAGGATGGAGGTGGAGATTTCGCCGGGAGCAATCGCGTTGGCGCGCACGCCGCGCGGGCCGAATTCATGGGCAAGCTCGCGCGTCAGCGAGGCGAGGCCGGCCTTGGAGGCGGCATAGGCGACACCGGCAAAGGGATGAACGCGCGACCCGGCGATGGATGTCACGTTGACGATGGAGCCTTGCGCCTTTTCAAGCTCCGGCAGAAGTCCGCGCGCCAGAAGCGCGGTCGAGATCAGGTTGACGTTCATGACCCGCGTCCACACATCGGCATCGGAGGCGAGCACGCCAAGCCGCGAACCGCCCGGACCCTTGGGCGAGATGCCGGCGTTGTTGACCAGCCCGTGAAGCTCGCCGTTGGGCAGGCGCGAACGCACCTCCTCAATCAGTGCGTCGATCTGGTCGAGATTGGCGAGGTCCGCCTGAATGTGGCTCTCCCGCGCCGAAGGCCAGCGGCACTCTTCGGAGAAGGGTTGGCGGGACACGGTCAGGATTCGCCAGCCATGTTCCTGAAAGAGCTTGACCGTGGCGTGGCCGATTCCGCGGCTTGCCCCCGTTAAAAGCATGAACTTGACTGACATTTAATCACTTCCAATCTGTGCAAAATTTGTGTGCATCTTATTATTTGTACGATCCAATGCAAGTCGAAGCCTATGAGTTTTTCGCATCGCTGTGATGAGCTATGGTGCGAATTTGAAGTCACTGTCGGGCCGCGACGACGATGGGTGCGCCACTACCCTTGCATTTTCGGGCAATGCAGGCTATAAGAACTCCAAATTCTTGATCGCTTGATGAAGAGTGGGCCCTCCGGACCCGCTCTTTTTTGTTGCCGCGATCTCGTGAAGTTGAACGGGCGTTGTCGTCCGGGAGGGTGTATTGTCTGATACGAATACGGCCGTAACCGGCCCGGAGCCGAGACTGATCGTCGAGCAGGGTCTCGATCGTCGCGTCGCTGAAATCATCGAGCCGGTGCTGGAGGCGATGGATTTTCGCCTTGTTCGCGTGCGTCTGATGAACCAGAATGGCCAGACGCTTCAGGTCATGGCCGAGCGTAATGACGGTACGATGACCGTGGTGGATTGCGAAGCGGTTTCCATGGCGATCTCGCCGGTGCTGGATGTCGACGATCCGATCCCCGGCGCCTATCATCTGGAAGTGTCCTCGCCGGGTATCGATCGCCCGCTGGTGCGCCGTTCGGATTTCGTCCGCTGGCAAGGCCATATCGTCAAGTGCGAGACCTCGGTCATGCTTGATGGTCGCAAGCGCTTCCGTGGCCGCATCGCCGGTGCCGACGAAAACGGCTTCACGGTGGAGCGCACCGATATTGCATACGGCGAAAGCCCGGTCGTGGTCGTGCCCTTCACGGCGCTGGCCGAGGCCAAGCTTATCCTGACCGACGATCTGATCCGCGAAGCGCTGCAGGCTGACAAGAAAGCCCGCGAAGCCGCGAACCAGAACGACGAGACGGACGAAACCGATTCGATTTGATTGAGATGCCGGCCACTGCGCCCCGGCCAAAGACGGAGTGAAACGAAATGGCAGTCAGTGCGAACAGGCTTGAGCTTCTGCAGATCGCGGATGCCGTTGCCCGCGAAAAGGTGATCGACCGTGACATCGTGCTCGCCGCGATGGCGGACGCCATCCAGAAGGCGGCGCGCTCCCGTTACGGCAGCGAGACCAATATCCGCGCCGACATCAACTCCAAGACCGGTGAAATTCGCCTCCAGCGCCTGCTTGAAGTGGTGGAAAAGGCCGAGGATTACGCGACGCAGATCCCGCTGGAACTGGCGCGCGACCGCAATTCCGACGCCAAGATCGGTGATTTCATCGCCGATCCGCTGCCGCCGATGGATTTCGGTCGTATCGCTGCCCAGTCCGCCAAGCAGGTCATCGTGCAGAAGGTGCGCGAAGCCGAGCGTGACCGCCAGTTCGACGAGTTCAAGGATCGCGTCGGCGAAATCGTCAACGGCACGGTCAAGCGCGTCGAATACGGCAACGTCATCGTCGATCTCGGCCGTGGTGAAGGCATCATTCGCCGCGACGAGATGATCCCGCGCGAAAACTTCCGCTATGGCGACCGCGTTCGCGCCTATGTCTACGACGTCCGTCGCGAGCAGCGCGGTCCGCAGATTTTCCTGTCGCGCACCCATCCGCAGTTCATGGTCAAGCTTTTCACCATGGAAGTGCCGGAAATCTACGACGGTATCATCCAGATCCGTTCCGTTGCCCGCGATCCGGGTTCGCGCGCCAAGATCGCCGTGATCTCGAACGACTCTTCGATTGATCCGGTCGGCGCCTGCGTCGGTATGCGCGGTTCGCGTGTTCAGGCGGTTGTCGGCGAGCTTCAGGGCGAAAAGATCGATATCATCCCGTGGTCGCAGGACCCGGCGTCGTTCATCGTCAATGCCCTGCAGCCGGCTGAAGTCTCGAAGGTGGTTCTGGACGAGGACGCCGAGCGCATCGAGGTCGTCGTTCCCGACGAGCAGCTTTCGCTGGCTATCGGCCGCCGTGGTCAGAACGTGCGTCTGGCCTCTCAGCTCACCGGCTGGGATATCGACATCATGACGGAAGCCGAAGAGTCCGAGCGCCGCCAGAAGGAATTCAACGAGCGTACCAACCTCTTCATGAACGCGCTCGACGTGGACGAGATGGTCGGTCAGGTTCTGGCCTCGGAAGGCTTTGCCGCCGTCGAGGAACTGGCCTATGTCGATCCGAGCGAAATTTCCTCCATCGATGGTTTCGATGACGAGACGGCTTCGGAAATCCAGACCCGCGCCCGTGACTTCCTCGACCGTCTCGAAGCGGAAATGGATGCCAAGCGCAAGGAACTCGGCGTTGCCGACGAACTGAAGCAGATCGACGGCATGACCTCGCCGATGCTGGTTGCGCTGGGCGAGGACGGCATCAAGACCATCGAGGACTTCGCCGGCTGCGCCGTCGACGATCTCACCGGCTGGACGGAACGCAAGGACGGCGAAACCAAGAAGTTCGACGGCCTGTTCTCCAAGCTCGACGTTTCGCGCGTCGAGGCTGAAAACATGATCCTGCAGGCGCGCCTGGCCGCCGGCTGGATTACCGAGGAAGAGCTTGCCCAAGGCGGTGTTGAAACCGCCGAAGGCGACGCAACGGAAGAATGAGCGGCCCTGCCGGACAGGCGGACGCAGGCGATGACGATCTGGAGGCGGCCGTGAACGGTCGCCTCTGTATCGTTACCCGCAAGAGCGCCCCGCCGGAAGGTCTGATCCGCTTCGTTGCCGGGCCGGATGGCGCATTGGTGGCAGATCTGAAGCACAAGCTTCCGGGTCGCGGCTGCTGGGTCACCGCCAACCGGGCAACGATCGAAACGGCCCTGGCGCGGAAACTCTTCGCCCGGGCGCTGAAGACCGAAGTGAAACCCGCACCGGATCTGGTCGATCAGATCGACCGTCTGTTGCTGGTGGACCTCGCGAGCATGATGAGCATGGCGCGCAAGGCGGGTCAGTTCGTCATGGGATCGATGAAGGTCGAGAATGCCGTCCGTTCCGGTGCGGCGCTCGCCACCTTTCATGCCCGTGATGCTGCCGCTGATGGCGTCCGGAAGATCGATCAGGCCCGCAAGGCCTTCGCGATGATGGTTGAGGAAGACGAAATACCGTCCTTTTCCCTGCTCGGCAGCGCGGAAATGGACGCGCTGATGGGCCAGAGCGCGTTTATGCATGCCGTGGCGCTTGCAGGGCAGGCGGGTGAGGGTGTAGTGAAGCGCGCAACAGCGCTTGTCAGCTTCCGCAATGGCGGAAAAGACAGCGGGACTGGCGGTCGTGGCGGCCGGTCCTCCCGATCGGACGGAGCCGGGCGATGACCCGCTATCCGTCGCAGGAATTTGATTGAACGACGAGGACCGGTCCCAATCCGGCCTTGTCTGAAGGAACGGAAACGGAATGACCGACAACAAAGACGACAAGACCCTTGGCATCTCTGGCAAGAAGACGCTGACGCTGAAGCCTTCGGGCCTGACGCAAGGCACCGTGCGCCAGGACATGGGCCGTGGTCGCACAAATTCTGTCGTGGTCGAGACGGTGAAGCGCCGTCCGACGCGCCCGGCGGAAACGACGGCAAAGCCGGCACCGGTGGCGACGACTGCCCCGGCACCCGCTCCGGCAGCACCTGCCGCCCCCGCGAAGGCGCCTGAACCGGTGGCCGCGCGTCCGGCCCAGCCGGCTCAGCCGCCGCGCATTCACCAGCCTGTGCAGCAGCGCCCGCAGGGGCAGAACCAGCGCCAGGATCGTGACCGCGACCATTATCGTCAGGACCGTGATCGTCCGCGTGGCGGTGCTCCCGCTTCGCAGGGTGGCCTGTCTGCCGGTGAAATGGAAGCGCGTCGCCGCGCGCTGTTCGAAGCGCAGGCCCGTGACGCCGAAGACGCCCGCCGTCGTGTGGAAGAAGAGGCCCGCCGTCGTGCCGAAGAGGAAGCCCGCGCCGCTGCCGAGCGCGCCGAGGCTGCCCGTCGTGCTGCCGAACCGCCGGCACCGGTCGCACCGGAACCGGTGGCCGCTACCCCGACGCCCGCTCCGGCCCGTCCGGCTGAAGCTGCGCCGTCCGCCGTTCGTCGCACCGACGCCCGTCCGCAGGCGCCGGTCGTTACTCCGGCTGTTGCCGGCCGCGGCCGCAAGGGTGCCGACGAGGAAGAGGATGACCGTGGTGGCGCGGCCCGCACCGGCGCGCCGCGCGGCAAGGTTGCCGCCCCGGCCCCGGCCAAGGTTCCGGCCCGTCCGAAGGTCGAGGACGACCGCCGTCGTGGCAAGCTGACCGTGACCGCCGTGTCCGGCGACGATGAGGATGGCGGCTCTTCCCGCGGCCGTTCGCTCGCCGCCATGCGCCGCCGTCAGGAAAAGTTCCGCCGTGGCCAGATGCAGGAGCCGCGCGAGAAGATTTCCCGCGAAGTCATCCTGCCGGAAACCATCACCATTCAGGAACTGTCGCAGCGCATGTCCGAACGCGCCGTCGACGTCATCAAGTACCTGATGAAGGAAGGGCAGATGATGAAGCCGGGCGACGTCATCGACGCCGACCTTGCCGAACTTATCGCCGGCGAATTCGGCCACACCGTCAAGCGCGTGTCGGAATCCGACGTCGAAACCGGCATCTTCAATGTGGCCGACCAGGACGAGGATCTCGTGCCGCGTCCGCCGGTCGTCACCATCATGGGTCACGTTGACCACGGCAAGACCTCGCTGCTCGACGCCATCCGCAAGACGAGCGTCGTCTCGGGCGAAGCCGGTGGCATCACGCAGCATATCGGCGCCTATCAGGTCGAACAGCGTGGTCACAAGATCACCTTCATCGACACCCCAGGCCACGCGGCCTTCACGGCCATGCGTGCCCGCGGTGCCCAGGTGACGGATATCGCGATCCTCGTTGTGGCCGCCGACGACAGCGTCATGCCGCAGACGATCGAGTCCATCAGCCATGCCAAGGCGGCCGGCGTGCCGATCATCGTGGCGATCAACAAGATCGACAAGCACGAGGCCGACCCGCAGAAGGTGCGCACGCAGCTTCTGCAGCACGAGGTCTTCGTGGAAAGCATGGGCGGTGAAACGCTTGACGTGGAAGTGTCGGCCAAGGCCGGCCTGAACCTCGACAAGCTGCTCGACGCCATCCTGCTGCAGGCGGAAATTCTCGACCTCAAGGCCAACCCGAACCGCTGGGCCGAAGGCTCGGTGATCGAAGCCAAGCTCGACCGCGGTCGCGGCTCGGTGGCGACCGTCCTCGTTCAGAAGGGTACGCTGCGTCCGGGTCAGATCATCGTCGCCGGTGACGTGTGGGGTCGTGTGCGCGCGCTCGTCAACGACAAGGGCGAGCATGTGAAGGAAGCAACGCCCGCCATGCCGGTCGAAATCCTCGGCCTGTCCGGCACGCCGCAGGCCGGTGACAAGTTCGCCGTGGTCGAAAGCGAAGCCCGCGCCCGCGAAATTTCCGAATATCGCCTGCGTCTGGCCCGCGACAAGGCCGCTGCCCGTCAGTCCGGCCAGCGCGGTTCGCTGGAACACATGATGATCCAGCTCCAGAGCACCGGTACCAAGGAGTTCCCGCTGGTCATCAAGGGCGATGTGGGTGGCTCGGTCGAAGCGATCAATGCCGCGCTCGAGAAGCTCGGCACGGACGAAGTCCGGGCCCGCATCGTTCACTCCGGCGTCGGCGCTATCACCGAAACGGACATCACGCTGGCAGAAGCTTCGAACGCGGCCATCATCGGCTTCAACGTTCGCGCCAATGCCCAGGCCCGAGTCGCCGCCGACCGCGCTGGTACGGAAATCCGCTACTACAACATCATCTACGATCTGGTGGATGACGTGAAGGCGGCCATGTCCGGCCTGCTTTCGCCGGAACGTCGCGAAACCTTCCTCGGCAATGCCGAAATCCTTGAGGTGTTCAACATCACCAAGGTCGGCAAGGTCGCGGGTTGCCGCGTCACCGACGGCAAGGTCGAGCGTGGCAACGGCGTTCGCCTCATCCGCGACAACGTCGTCATTCACGAAGGCAAGCTCAAGACCCTCAAGCGCTTCAAGGACGAAGTTGCTGAAGTCAATATGGGTCAGGAATGCGGTATGGCCTTCGAGAACTACGAAGACATCCGCGTCGGCGACACCATCGAGTGCTTCCGCGTGGAGCACATCACGCGCACGCTCTAACAGCGGCGTTACACATAAAAGCGAATTGGCTCCGGGCGCTGGTTTTTCCAGCGTCCGGCTTTGCCGAACGCCATTTTATTCCAGGTTCCATCCCTGAAGGACGAGACCATGACCAGACCTACATCTTCTGCGCCTTCGCAGCGCATGCTGCGCGTCGGCGAACAGGTTCGCGCCGCTATCACGCAGGTTCTGCAGCGCGGCGACGTGCGCGATCCGCTGCTTGAAAAGACCATCGTTTCCATTTCGGAAGTGCGCATGTCGCCCGATCTCAAGATCGCGACGGCCTATGTCACGCCGCTTGGCGTTTCTGATCACGAAGCGACCATCAAGGCGCTGAACCACCATGCGAAGTACATTCGCGGACGCCTTGGTCCGTATCTGCATCAGATGAAATACATGCCGGAAGTGCGCTTCCGCGACGATACGAGCTTTGACAACTACAGCCGCATCGATGCGCTGCTGCGCTCGCCGGAAGTGGTGCGCGATCTCAAAGCCCACGACGACAACGAAGAATAACGGATATCATGTCGAAACCCCGCAAACCCAAGGGCCGCGCCGTTTCGGGCTGGCTGATCCTCGACAAGCCGGTCGATTTCGGTTCCACCGAAGCCGTTTCCAAGATCAAGTGGCTGTTCAACGCCCAGAAGGCCGGCCATGCCGGTACCCTCGATCCGTTGGCATCCGGCATGCTGCCGATCGCGCTCGGCGATGCCACCAAGACGGTTCCCTATGTCATGGACGGCCGCAAGATCTATGAGTTCACCGTAAGCTGGGGCGAACAGCGCACGACGGACGACCTGGAAGGCGAGGTCATCGCTTCGTCAGACAAGCGCCCGGCCAGGGAAGACATTCTGGCCCTCCTGCCGAAATACACCGGCACGATCAGCCAGATCCCGCCGCAGTTTTCCGCCATCAAGATCGACGGTGAACGCGCCTACGATTTGGCTCGTGAAGGCGAGGCGGTCGAAATTCCGGCGCGTGAGGTGGAAATCTTCCGGCTGAACCTCGTCGGCTGTCCGGATGAGAACACGGCCCATTTCGAGGTCGAATGCGGTAAGGGTACCTATGTCCGCGCACTCGCCCGCGATTTCGGGCGTGAACTCGGTTGCTACGGCCATATTTCCGATCTGCGTCGCACCTTCGTCGCGCCCTTTGCGGAGGAGACGATGATCCCGCTCGCCGATCTCGTGGCGCTCGAAAGCATCGAGGATCGCGACGAACGTCTGGCGGCCCTCGATGCGCTGATGATTGACACCGGCGAAGCGCTTTCGAACCTGCCGCATGTCGCGGTTACCGATGATCAGGCGCACCGCCTGCGCATGGGCAACCCCATCATCCTGCGCGGCCGCGACGCCCCGCTTGCGACAGACGATGCCTGGGTGACGGCGCGTGGCAAACTGGTCGCCATCGGAGAGATCGCCGGCGGCGAGTTCCGCCCCAAGCGGGTTTTCCAGTGAGAATACAAGCGCCGGCCTTCGAGCCGGCGTTTTCGTCTGCGCCCTCTTATTCCGGCGGCTTTGCAACCTGGCCGGCAAGCCAGTCGCTTGGCGACTGGCCCATCACGCGCAGGAATTCCCGGTTGAAGTTCGATTTGGTGTTGAACCCGCTATCGAGCATGGACGCGGTGATATTGGCCCCCTCTTCGAGACGCCGGCAGGCATGGCGGATGCGAAAGCCATTGATGTAGCGCGAGACATTGTCACCGGATGCGCGGTTCACTGCTGTCGAAAGACGTTTGACCGGCACATGCAGGCGCCGGGCAAGCCGCGCCAGCGTCATGCCGGGATCGAGATAAAGCTTGTCCGTCTCCAGAATCGTTTGAAGTTCCACCATCAGCGCCGTATCGGGTTCGCTCGGCTCGCCGGGCCTTTCTGCGGGCGCTGCATCGCCTTCACCGATGCTTTGCGACAGGCTGAGTGCGCCGATGGCCAAAAGCCACAGTGACGAAAACACGCTGACGATGATCGGTTGAAGCCAGTGGATACCATAGGCAAGTGCTGCTGCAATCATCCCGTCACTCAGCGCCGAAAGCATGAGCGCCACGGCGATGGCGCGCCAGACATGCATGGGTAGATCACCCGCATCGAGCTGCGTCAGCGGCAGGCTGTCTGCTCCGGCGCGCAGCGCAGCGAGCATCAGAGCGCCATAGACCAGAAATACAGCGGGTACCACGAAATCGAGCGCCTGTGGCGCCAGCAATACGCAAAACAGGGTGAAGGCCGGAGCGGCGACGTGCATAGCATCCCGGCGTATGTCTGCGGTCCGGATGGCGGCTGTCTGGAATGTCACCCAGGCCAGCGGCGGAATGGCGGTTGCCGTCACGGGCTGCACCGCCAGCAAGCCGGTAAAGCCATAGTGCTGGCTGAGCGAAACGATAACGCCCTGAACCGTACAGGCTGCGAGCAGGGTGAGGAAGGGGCGTGGCCTCTGGCGCGCAAGCAGCGCACGGACGAGCAGGAAGCCGAGAACCAGCGAAACGACAAGCGGAATGGGTAGGGCGATCATGGGGCACCGTTCGAAAACATGCGCCGATCCTTGTCCTTAATCGCGTCCGGCGCGACCTCGATCCGGTTTCAGGACGCGAATTCACCGGAAAACGGCGTAGCTGCATCGATGTCGATGTTCAATCCCGAAAGGACGAATTCCATGAAGCACCTTGCTCTCCTTGCTGGCGCCCTCCTGCTGGCGGCCGGCGCTGCCTGTGCCGAACCCTATGCTGGGTACGACCGCTTTGAAATCATGCCACCCGATCGCAGCGGTCCGGTGGCAGCCTCCGTCTGGTATCCCGCCGCCAAGGCCACCTATCGCGGTCTTGTCGGAGATAATCCGGTCTTTCAGGGGACGTCGGCCTATGTCGGTGCGGCGATGGCGGAGGGAAAGCACCCGCTCGTTCTCCTGTCGCACGGGTCGGGCGGCAATATGGATGGTCTTGGCTGGCTGTCGTCCCGGCTGGCGCTCAAGGGGGCCATCGTCGCTGCGGTCAATCACCCGGGATCGACTTCGGGTGACTCCTCGCCGCGCCGTTCGGTGCGCCTGTCTGAGCGGGCAGGTGACATTCGGGCGCTGCTCGATCATGTCCTGGCCGATCCGGAACTCGCAAGCCGCATCGATCCCGCCCGCATCGTCACGTTCGGCTTTTCGTTGGGTGGCGCCACCGCGCTCAATCTGGCGGGTGCTGTCACGGATGGCGCGCTCTACAAGCCCTATTGCGATCGCTTTCCCGATGCGGCCGATTGCGTGTTCTTTGGCAAGGGCGGTGTCGATTTCGCGAAGATGCCTGCTACATTTTCGGGTGACATGCGTGACCCTCGTGTCACGGCGGCGATTGCCATCGATCCGGGCCTGACCTATGCCATGACACAACAGAGTATCGAAGCCATGAAACTGCCCGTCCTGCTCGTCAATCTCGGTGGTGACGATCTCTGGAAGGCAATCGATGTGAGTGCCAGGGGCAGCAACCTTGCGGGCCGTATGCCGCAGGCGCAGTACGCCCGCTTCGGGCCGGCCCATCATTTCACCTTTCTTGCGCTCTGCAAGCCGGAAGGGCGGGCGCTTCTGGCCGAGGAAAAGGACGATCCTGTGTGCGACGATCCCGAAGGCACCGACCGGGCGCTGATTCACGCAGCCGTGGCGGACCGCATCGCTGCTTTTCTCGGCCTCTGAGCCCTTTCCGGTTTCGCTCTTTCCTTTAATGTGGAAATGCACTATATGCGGCGCCAGCAGCGGGCTTTTGTCCGCGTGCATTCATGGCCGAAGCTGGACGACATCCCGGCTTATGGCGTCCCTTAAATCCATTTATGAAAGGATTGTCCGATGTCGATCACTGCTGAGCGCAAGGCCGCCCTCATCAAGGAATACGCAACTGCCGAAGGCGACACCGGTTCTCCGGAAGTCCAGGTTGCCGTTCTGACCGAGCGCATCAACAACCTCACCGAGCACTTCAAGGGCCACAAGAAGGATAACCATTCCCGCCGTGGTCTGCTGAAGATGGTTTCCAGCCGTCGTTCGCTTCTCGACTACCTGAAGAAGAAGGATGAAGGCCGTTACGCCAAGCTCATCGCGAGCCTCGGCATCCGCCGCTAAGCTCTTCCGGCAGACGCTGGTCTCCAGCGTCTGCCGCCTCGTTTCAGGGCACTGAAAGCCCTCAACCGTCCCGGCTTTGCCGGATACGGATCTGCCGAAAAGCGACGCCATCCGGGCGGATACGACTTCGGCCAATGAAGCGCCTTCGCCGCAGGGTGGAGGCATGGGGTGTACCGGATGGGCCGGTCGCCCGGTTTAACCGATGACCTGTCATGGGGCAGGATTGCAGGATGCTCGGCCCGGGATTGCGGGTGTGCCGAGTCTCCCGCTGTCTTGCCCGTGATGAGTCTCAATCGCGAGGCGTGCCTCTGGCCATCGTGCCGGCGTGCCCGCAGTCTCAAGGACAAGATATGTTCGAACACCACATCGTAGAAGTCGAATGGGCTGGCCGCCCGCTGAAGCTGGAAACGGGCAAGGTCGCCCGTCAGGCTGACGGCGCTGTGATCGCCACCTACGGCGAAACCGTCGTTCTCGCCACCGTCGTTTCCGCCAAGGCGCCGAAGCCGGGTCAGGACTTCTTCCCGCTGACCGTCAACTACCAGGAAAAGACCTACGCCGCCGGCAAGATCCCGGGTGGCTACTTCAAGCGCGAAGGCCGTCCGTCGGAAAACGAAACGCTCGTTTCCCGCCTCATCGACCGCCCGATCCGTCCGCTCTTCCCGGAAGGCTACAAGAACGACACGCAGGTCGTCGTTACCGTTCTGCAGCATGACCTCGAAAACAACCCGGATATCCTGTCGATGGTTGCGGCTTCCGCTGCGCTCACGATTTCCGGCGTTCCGTTCATGGGCCCGGTTGGCGGTGCCCGCGTCGGCTTTATCAACGGCGAATACGTCCTGAACCCGCATCTCGACGAAATGCAGGAAAGCGTCCTCGACCTGGTTGTCGCCGGTACGCATGACGCCGTTCTGATGGTCGAATCCGAAGCCAAGGAACTCAACGAAGAAGTCATGCTCGGCGCCGTCATGTTCGGCCACCGTGGCTTCCAGCCGGTTCTCGATGCGATCATCAAGCTCGCCGAAGTGGCCGCCAAGGAACCGCGTGACTTCCAGCCGGAAGACTTCTCCGCACTTGAAGCCGAAATGCTCTCGATCGCCGAAGCTGAACTGCGCGACGCCTACAAGATCACCCAGAAGGCTGATCGCTACAACGCAGTCGACGCCGTCAAGGCCAAGGTGAAGGCGCACTTCGCTCCGGCTGAAGGCGAGGAAGCCAAGTACACGGCTGAAGAAATCGGCGCCGTGTTCAAGCACCTGCAGGCCAAGATCGTGCGCTGGAACATCCTCGACACCGGCAGCCGTATCGACGGTCGCGACCTGTCGACCGTTCGCCCGATCGTCGCCGAAGTCGGCACTCTGCCGCGCACCCATGGTTCGGCTCTCTTCACCCGCGGTGAGACGCAGGCCCTCGTGGTCGCCACTCTCGGCACCGGCGAAGACGAGCAGTATGTCGATTCCTTGACGGGCATGTACAAGGAAAACTTCATGCTGCACTACAACTTCCCGCCCTACTCGGTGGGTGAGACCGGCCGCATGGGCTCCCCGGGCCGCCGCGAAATCGGCCACGGCAAGCTGGCCTGGCGCGCCATCCACCCGATGCTGCCGGCCGCTGAACAGTTCCCCTACACGCTGCGTGTCGTTTCCGAGATCACCGAGTCCAACGGTTCGTCCTCCATGGCCACCGTTTGCGGCACCTCGCTCGCTCTGATGGATGCGGGCGTTCCGCTGGCCAAGCCGGTTGCCGGTATCGCCATGGGCCTGATTCTCGAAGGTGAACGCTTCGCCGTTCTCTCCGACATTCTCGGTGACGAAGACCACCTCGGCGACATGGACTTCAAGGTCGCCGGTACCGCCGACGGCATTACCTCGCTGCAGATGGACATCAAGATCGCCGGTATTACCGAAGAGATCATGAAGGTCGCGCTTGAGCAGGCTCAGGGCGGTCGTACCCATATCCTCGGCGAAATGGCCAAGGCCATCAGCGAAGGCCGTTCGCAGCTCGGCGAATTCGCCCCGCGTATCGAAGTGATGAACATCCCGGTCGACAAGATCCGTGAAGTCATCGGTTCGGGCGGCAAGGTCATCCGCGAAATCGTCGAAAAGACCGGCGCCAAGATCAACATCGAAGACGATGGCACCGTGAAGATCGCTTCGTCCTCCGGCAAGGAGATCGAAGCGGCCCGCAAGTGGATCCACTCCATCGTTGCCGAGCCGGAAGTCGGCCAGATCTACGAAGGCACGGTCGTCAAGACCGCCGATTTCGGCGCCTTCGTGAACTTCTTCGGCGCCCGTGACGGCCTCGTCCACATCTCGCAGCTTGCTTCCGAGCGCGTGGCCAAGACGACCGACGTCATCAAGGAAGGCGACAAGGTCTTCGTGAAGCTCATGGGCTTCGATGAGCGCGGCAAGGTTCGCCTCTCCATGAAGGCCGTCGACCAGACGACCGGCAAGGAAATCGTCGCCGAGAAGAAGAAGGACGATGGCGAAGCCGCCGAGTAATCGGCCACTTTTCCAGGAAATCAGGCGCGGGATTTCGATCCCGCGCCTTTGTCGTATCCGCCCAACCCGAAGGCCTGAACCATGTCCCGCGACGCCCTGAAGACCCTGTTCCATCCCTTTGCCGCCGAGGTTCTGCCTCTGCCCGGCGCGGATGAACGCTACCTGTTTCTGGGCGCCGAGGCCGGTCTCCGCCCGCCGGAAGGTTTCGCCGCCACGCTCGATTGTGTCCAGGGCTTCCGGCCGTTCTATCTGCCGCTCGAAAAGGCCGGTTTCGCACCGAAGCCGCTGGTTGAGGGCGAGGATTATGATGGCGCACTGGTTCTGGTCGGCAAGCACAAGGGCGAGAATGAAAACCGTGTCGCCGAAGCACTGAAGCGCGTGCGCACCGGCGGCGTCATCGTCGTGGCCGGAGGCAAGGAAGATGGCATCCAGCCGCTGCGCAAGGCGCTTGAGCGTCTCGGTCTGCTGACCGACCACATGCCGAAATATCATGGCGTGGCGCTCATTCTGCGCTGCCCGGAAGACATTGCGCCCGCGCTCGCCCAGTTCGCGACCCATCCCGTTACGGTCGAGGGCCGCTTTACAGCAGCGCCCGGCATGTTCTCCCACGATCGCGTCGACGCAGGTTCCGAACTGCTGGCAAGCCGCCTGCCGACCAACTTCGATGGCAATGCAGCCGATTTCGGTGCGGGCTGGGGTTATCTTTCGGTCATGCTGGCGACCAAATCGCCGGCAACCGCCCGTATTGACCTGTTCGAGGCTGACTATGCGGCTCTTGACTATGCGAAGGCCAATCTGGCCGCCAATTGCCCGAAGCTCACCACGCGCTTCTTCTGGCAGGATCTGGGTTCGGAACCGCCGAAGGAAAAATACGATCTCGTCATCATGAACCCGCCCTTCCATGAGGCGCAGGCCGCCGAGCCGGGTCTTGGCCAGGCCTTCATTCGCGCTGCCGCTGCCGCTCTGCGTCCGGGCGGTGAATTGCTTCTGGTCGCCAATCGCGGCCTGCCTTACGAGCCGGTGCTCAAGGAAGCCTTCCGCGAAAGCGGCGAGGTTTGCCGCAATGCTCGCTTCAAGATCTTGCAGGCGCGCAAGTAACGCCTTCAAGCTGCTTTTGAACCCTCATCTGTTTCAATGGAACGTCCGCCCTTCGGCGGACGTTTACATTTATACATAGGTGTAGTTGCGTATCATCTACTCCTAATGTTTGTATCGACAAGGCCGCCCAATCATCTTAGCATTGCGTGACAATTTCCGAACATTGGACGCCATAGTATGACTAATTCACCCGAACTGGAGGGTATGACCATCATTGCCGGCGTGGCGTCCGCCGTTGCGGAGCACGCCGCCAGCTATGGCATTGATATCAAACCGATTTGTGAAGCGCTCGGGATCGACCCCGAGATGCTGCAAAGCATGACGGCACGCGTCAGCCTGGACAAGATCTGCCGTCTTCTGGAAGCCTGTGCGCTGCTGTCCGGCGATGAGGCCTTCGGGTTGAAGTGCGTCGATGCCTATGAGCGTGGCGCGAGCGGCCCCTTCGGCTACGGCCTGATCGTGGCACCCACCGTGCGTGATTTGGTCGATTTTCTGGAGGCGCATGTACCGGGCGCCACGTCCTCCAGCTACTTTGTGCGCGAGGAAACGGAAAAGGGTGTCGTTCTCCGGCTGACCTTTTCACCGCTTGTCGTCAAGCGCGACCAGTATGTGGATATGGCGACCACCATGGTCATGGCCCGCTTGCGAGACATCGTCGGGGAACGCGCAGCGCTGGTGGAGATCGAACTGGAGCGTCCGAAGCCCCGAAACCCTGCCATTTTCCAGCGCTATCTTTCGAACCGGCTCACCTTTTCAAGTCGCATCAACAGCGTTTGCTTTCCGCACGAGATCATGGGGGTCGTCAATCCGCGCGGCGATCAGCGGCTGTTCACGCTGATGGATATGCAATGCCGCAGCCTGCATCCGTCGAAGCCGGCTTCGCAGGAGGAGTTCGTGACGGAGGTTCGCGATTATCTCCATCTGCGCATTGCCGAGCCGGAACTGTCGCTGACGGAGACCGCGAAGCATTTCGATCTTTCCGAGCGCACCCTGCAGCGCCGCCTGTCCGAACAGGGAACGAGCCTCAACGATATTCGCGACGCCATCCGCCGGGACATGAGCCTGACGCTTCTCAAGGAGAGCGATCTTTCGATCGCGGAGATCTGCTATCGCCTGGGCTACTCCGCTCCAAGCGCCTTCAGCCGTTCCGTGACACGCTGGTTCGGCACCTCGCCGCGCGCCGTGCGCAACAGGAAGGCGCGCTGACGCTATGAAGCCCAAAAGAAAACCGCCTGCCGGAGGCCGGCAGGCGGTTCTGTTCTTTGATCGGTTTCCGGCTTATTCCGGATCGACGTTCTTCAGCACTTCCAGCGGCGGAACCGAGGTGATGTTGAACCCGCCATCGACGTAATGGACTTCGCCGGTTACGCCGTTCGACAGCTTGCTGAGCAGATAGAGCGCGGAGCCGCCGATATCGTCGATGGTTGCGGTACGGCGCAGCGGCGCGTTCTTCTGGTTCCAGGCATACATGGCACGGGCATCGGCAATGCCGGCGCCAGCCAGCGTGCGCACCGGACCGGCCGAGATCGCGTTAACGCGGATGTTCTGCGGGCCAAAATCCGCAGACAGATAGCGCATCGAGGCTTCGAGCGCTGCCTTGGCGACACCCATGACGTTGTAGTTCGGAATGACACGCTGCGAACCGTTATAGGTCAGCGTCAGCACCGAACCGCCATCATTCATGATCGCTGCCGCCCGCTTGGTCACTTCCGTGAACGAGAAGCAGGAAATGATCATGGTCCGCACGAAATTATCGCGCGTCGTGTCGGCGTAGAGGCCCTTCAGCTCGTTCTTGTCGGAAAAGCCGATGGCATGCACGAGAAAATCGATCTTGCCCCAGCGGGCTTCCAGTTCGGCAAAGACGGCGTCGACGGATGCGAGGTCTTCGACGTCGCAGGGCAGCAGGAAATCGGAACCCACCTCAGCCGCCAGCGGCTTTACGCGCTTTCCCAGCGCATCGCCCTGATAGGTGAAGGCGATTTCCGCACCTTCCGCCGCCAGAGCCTTGGCAATGCCCCAGGCGATGGAATGGTTGTTCGCGACACCCATGATGAGTCCGCGCTTTCCGTGCATGATACCCGTCATGGAGTTCATCCGTTGTAGCGCTGGAACACCAGCGTGGCGTTGGTGCCGCCGAAGCCGAACGAGTTCGAGAGCGCAATATCGATCTTGGCGTTATCGATGCGTTTGCGCACGATCGGAACGCCGTCGAATTCGGGGTCGAGCGTTTCGATATGCGCGCTTTCGCCGATAAAGCCGGCCTGCATCGACAGAAGGCTGTAGATGGCTTCCTGTGCGCCTGCGGCACCCAGCGAATGGCCGGTCAGCGACTTGGTGGACTGGATATGCGGGATCTTGTCACCGAACACTTCGCGGATGGCGCCGATTTCCTTCGAATCGCCAACCGGCGTCGAGGTTCCGTGCGTGTTGACGTAATCCACGTCGCCCTTCACGGTGGCCAGTGCCTGACGCATGCAGCGGACCGCGCCTTCGCCGGAGGGGGCGACCATGTCGTAACCGTCCGAGGTCGCACCGTAGCCGACGACTTCGGCATAGATTTTCGCGCCGCGGGCCTTGGCGTGCTCAAGTTCTTCCAGGATGAGGACGCCTGCGCCGCCAGCGATCACGAAACCGTCGCGTTCGGCGTCGTAGGCGCGCGAGGCGGTCGCCGCCGTCTCGTTATACTTGGAGGACATGGCCCCCATCGCGTCGAACAGGTTGGACATCGTCCAGTCGAGATTTTCGTGGCCGCCCGCGAACATCACGTCCTGCTTGCCCCACTGGATCAACTCGTAGGCATTGCCGATGCAATGCGCGGAGGTGGAGCAGGCCGAGGAGATCGAGTAGTTCACGCCGTGAATCTTGAACCAGGTCGCCAGCGTGGCCGATGCCGTGGAAGACATGGCCTTCGGCACGGCGAACGGGCCGATCCGCTTCGGATTGCCGTTCTTGCGGGTGATGTCGGCAGCCTCGATCAGCGTGCGCGTCGACGGCCCGCCCGAGCCCATGATGATGCCGACCCGTTCCTGGGCCGAGTAGTCCTTCTCCGCGAGGCCGGCGTCGGCGATCGCCTGATCCATCGCGATATGGTTCCACACGCCGCCTTCGGAGAGGAAGCGCAGGGCGCGACGGTCCACCTTGTCCGCCGTATCGAGGTTCGGCTTGCCCCAGACCTGGCTGCGGAAGCCATGCTCGGCAAAATCGGGAGAGAAGGAAATACCGGACTTCGCGTCCCGCAGGGACTGCGTGACCTCGGCCGCATCGTTTCCGATGGAAGACACGATGCCAAGACCCGTGACAACAACCCGTCTCATCTCATGGACCTTTCTATGAATATGCGGAGCGGGCGTCCGTGCGCCCGGCTTCCGTTTAGCCCTGCTTTTCCTGGAACAGGCCGACGCGAAGATCGGTGGCCTTGTAGATGACTTCACCGTCGGCCTTCATCCAGCCATCGGCAATGCCGAGGACGAGGCGGCCGCGCACGACGCGCTTGAAGTCGATGCCGTATTCCACGAGCTTCGTCTTCGGCGTGACCATACCGGTGAACTTCACTTCGCCGGTCGAGAGCGCACGGCCCTTGCCGGGTTCGCCCAGCCAGCCGAGGAAGAAGCCGGTCAACTGCCACATGGCATCGAGGCCGAGACAGCCCGGCATGACGGGATCGCCCTGGAAGTGACAGGGGAAAAACCACAGGTCGGGAGTGATATCGAACTCGGCGCGGATGTAACCCTTGTCGTGCGGACCGCCATTCTCGAAGATCTCGGTAATGCGGTGGAACATCAGCATCGGAGGCAGCGGAAGCTGGGCATTGCCCGGACCGAACATTTCGCCCCGACCGCAGGTCAGGATTTCCTCATAGGTGAAGCTCGATTGTTTCTGTGTCATTAACGTGATGTTTCCCGTCTTTAACGCCGCGCCTGCTGCGAGTGCCTGCAAAAGCCTCTAGTGCATGTTCGCGATAAAATGAAGCGCCACTTTGGCGCATGCGGCAGGCCAGGCCCGCCCCTCCCTGTTTTTTGTTCAACAGGTCGCATACAGGAACAACTGGTTTCCGGCCAGCGAAAAAAGCAGGCGTTTCGCCTGTCCGTTAGGCGGTTTTGCGGAATCTGTTGAAAGAACGGGGGCAAAACGGTATATGCAACCACAGGACCCTCCCTTTTTCCGGGAGGCGGAGCGGTAGGCATGAGCGAAGACATGGATCTGGCGATGGAAGACAAGCTGCGTGAATCGGGCCTGCGCCCCACGCGTCAGCGGATTGCGCTTGCCGAACTGCTCTTCGCCAAGGGCGATCGCCACCTGACCGTCGAGGAACTGCACGAGGAAGCCGTAACCGCCGGCGTGCCGGTTTCGCTCGCGACGGTTTACAACACGCTGCACCAGTTCACCGAAGCCCGCATGATCCGCGTGCTCGCCGTCGAGGGGTCTAAGACCTATTTCGACACCAACACGTCGGACCATCACCACTTCTTCGTCGAGGACACGAACGAAGTGCTCGATTTCCCGGAAGGCAACGTGACGATCGACTGTTTGCCGACGCCGCCGCAAGGCATGGAGATCGCCCACGTTGACGTCGTGGTGCGCCTGCGTCGCAAGACCTCCTGATATTCACCAAACACCTTATTGTGTCGATCCGTCGTCCTTGACCGGGCGGCCCGGTCGCGGCTTGTAGCAGGGAATGCTCCAGCCACGGATCAGCGCGCCGCCACGCAACAGGAAAGCCGCAAGGGCGCCGGCCGTTGTCGCAGCCCACAGCGGTGTGCCGGCGAAATGCATGCCGGTGAAGACACCGGCGCCCAGCAGGGCCGCCGTAACGTAGATTTCCGGGCGCAGAAGCACCGACGGTTCACCCGAAAGCACATCGCGCAGAATGCCGCCGAAGGTTGCCGTCATCACGCCGGTTACGATGGCCACGGAGGCGGAGCCCGTGGCGGCGAGACCCTTGGCTGCTCCCATCACGCAATAGGCGGCCAGCCCCACCGTATCGAGCCACAGCAGAAGCCTGTATCGGTATTCGATAAGGTGGGCGGTGAAGAAGACGATAATGGCCACGCCGCCGCAAACCAGCACATAGGCCGGATTGACCACCCAGAAAACCGGTGCGCGGCCGAGCACTAGATCGCGTACCGTGCCGCCGCCAATACCGGTCAGCGCGGCCAGGAACAGGAAGCCGATCGGATCGAGCTGCTTGCGTGAGGCCGCGAGAGCTCCGGTGGCTGCGAACACGGCGACGCCGGCATAATCGAGAATGGTCAGAAGCGACATGGGTGGTCCTGGTGTGGTGTCGGGCTGAATCGATCTGCCCCATCCTCAATCCGTTAACAATTCCGTGGCATCCTGTCATTGGACCATTTGGAAAGCACCGGGGCATGATGCCGGCCCGGCGATGGTCCGGTGTCCCGACCGCTCTTTCCCGAGGCGCCCGCGCCCCTCTGCCGGAACTGAAACCCGTGAAAAAGTCCCGTTCTCTTCTCGCTGCCGCTCTTTTGCTTTTTGTCGCCAACGATACGTTGGCGCAGCAGGCGCTCGTCAGCGACCCGGAAATCTATGAGAAGAAATTCTTCCAGGACAAATGTAAGGTCGTCCAGTTCGACAGCGGCTTCGTCAAGCGGCAGGATATCAACAATGACGGGCTGGTGGATGCGGTCGTCAGCCACGGTTCTGTCGTGTGTGACGGTGAGCGTGGCGTCGGCTGCAATGGCGATGGCTGTCTCTACAACCTCTATCTTCAGGTGAAGGAGGGCGGCTATCTCATGATCGCCACCGCCCGCCTTTACAGCCTCGATTACGAGGTTCGTTATGGCAACAATCTCATTGCGATGAAGATGCATCCGCGTTTCTGCGATCGTGCCGAAGGCGAGGAACCCTGCCTGATTGTCTCGCGCATTCGCGGCACGACATTGTACACCGTTCAGAAGAAGTAGGTTTTCAGCCGGGCAGAAGCGTGTCGGTTCGCCCCATCAGCCTGTAGGCCACAAGACCAAACCATTCGCGCAGCGCCGTTGCAGTCTGCTGGGCGTTCAGCGTCGGCTGGGTCAGGTCCGCGCCAAGCGTCGTCTTCCCGTCCGTGCGATAATCCGTCGGCCAGGGGATGACGGAAAGCCCGGCCTTCCGCATCAGGCCGATGGAGCGCGGCATATGGAAGGCGGAGGTGATCAGCAGGCAATCCGAAAGCCCGGCACTCGTCAGCAGTGCTTTCGTGTTCTCCACATTCTCGGCTGTGTTGCGGGATGTCGTGTCGCGCAGCAGTCGATCGGTCGAGACGCCAAAGGCCGGGAAGAAGCGCTCCGCCGTCACCCCGTCACCCTCGTAAGTGCCGCTGAACGAACCGTCCCCGCCCGAAATCAGGACTTTCGCTTGCGGATGGGCGAGAGCCAGCCGCAAGGTCTCCACGAAACGGTCCGCGGATTGGTTCATTTCGATGCCGCCGCGCGCGGTATTCACCTGCGATGAAAACGCTCCGCCCAGAACGATCATGCACGACACGTTGTCCGGATCGCGTCCGGGCCTGGGAAAGCGATCCTCGAGGGTCTGCAGGGCCACGTCGCCTGCCGTCGTGAACAGCGTGACGAAGAGGATGCTGCTTGCCAGCATGCTCAAGGTGATCCCGCTCTTGCGAAAACCGAGGAGCAGCGCCAGACATCCGAGCGTTACCAGAAAAAAGGCGAGCGACAGAGGCTGGGCCAGCAGCCAGAACAGGCGGGAGACATAGAACACGACGCATCCATGGATTGATTCGGTCGTCGGCCATCATCCGGGTTAAGGTGACGCGGGCAAGGCCACTCACGGACTTGTGCGAATGCGCCAGGCCATGAGGGCCAGTGGTACGCCGATGGTGATGAACTGCACGCCGATCAGAAGCGCCACCAGCCACACCGCCGTTTCCGGCAGGTTGACGAGCAGGAAGATCGACAGCAGCACGCCGACAACGCCGCTTGCCAGCACATAACCCCAGATCGGCAGGGGGCGGATCGTCAGTGCGAAAACGATCTTCGACATGCCTTCCAACATGAAGAACACCAGCACCAGCAACGTCAGGATGGCGAGCGACTGGAGCGGATCGCGCAGGATGAGGAAGCCGGCGATGAGACTGAGCAGCACCGCAGCAAGCTGCAGCCAGAAATGCGGCACATGCCGCGCGCTGATGAGGTTGATCGCCTGCAGGGCGCCGCTGAAGATCAGAAGCCAGCCGAGCATGAGCACGGCGGCGGTCGAGGAAATCAGCGGGAAGACCATGGCGAGAATGCCGGCCAGCGTTAGCAGCACTCCCTCCACGAGATACCAGAGCGAATAACGCCGCACGGACTGGCGCATCGCTTCGCGATAGACTTCTGCGGCTGCATCGAGTGAAATGGTCATGATGGCTCCTCGCGAAAATGGGGCGAGGCCGGGAAAACCGATTCGGCCGCCCGCATGCCAAAACGCTTGTAGAGCCGCGATGTTCCGCGAATCGGCGCGAGAAGTCAATTTTCGCGCGAGGCGAATTCCGCAGACGCTTCGGCGTTTATCGCGTTACTGTCGTCAATGTCTGGAAAGATTTGGTGGAGCTAAGCGGGATCGAACCGCTGACCTCTTGCATGCCATGCAAGCGCTCTCCCAGCTGAGCTATAGCCCCATCTAAGGTGCCGGTTTTTCCGGCCCGGGAACCTTTCGGAGAGTGTCTCCCCGTCGGGTGTGGCGGCTTATTACTTCGTGGTTTTTTGAAGCGCAAGCCGAAAAATGCAGGCCGGTCGATTTTTTTATGACCGGCCTGTGGAACACATGCGATCAGACTTCGTCGTCGCCGCCGGTAACGCCGATGATACCGGTCATGTCGTCGTCATCGTCGTCATCGTCGGCTTCAAGGAAGGTGTCGTCCTCGTCGTCGTCCAGTTCGACATCGTCATCACCGAGATCCGGGAGGTCGCTGCCGCCGGCTGCGTCGTCGTCGGCGTCCTCGAGGGAAACCAGTTCGACATCCGTGTTCTCGGTATCGACTTCCTGAACGTCCTCTTCCTCGGCCTTTTCCATGATCGCTGCAGCCGTGCTCTCTTCAAAGAAGGAGAGCGGCCAGCTCTTGCCCGTGTAGGGCGAGACGACCGGATCACGGTTCAGGTCGTAGAATTTCTTGCCGGTATCCGGGTCGGTCCGCTTGGTACCAAGTTCCGCTTTTGCCACTGTTAGGCCTCTTGAATGGCTGAGATCACAATCGGTGCGAGCCGTCAAAACGGGCGCAGGACGAAAAATTATAGCCGGTCCCCTTAATCTGTGCGCCGCCGTCTGTCAAAGGCAAACTTCTCAAGGCTGGCAGGGCTTTTCGGCTGTTGGTGGATGACCGGGGCACATGAGTGTGGTAGCAAGCGCCGCATCCCCGTCATGCCGAGGTTCGCAACAAACCCGCGCATCCGGCGAGGCTATGATTGCAGCGGCACCGCCGCCAGTTTCCCCGGCCTCGTCGAGGCGATGGCCGGAGCCGACGCAGGAGTTTAGGTCCACCATGAGTTTCGTTGTCGCCATCGATGGTCCCGCAGCAGCCGGCAAGGGCACGCTTGCGCGCCGGATTGCCGAAACCTACGGCTTTCATCATCTCGATACCGGGCTCACCTATCGCGCCACCGCCAAGGCATTGCTCGACGCGGGCCTGTCGCTCGATGACGAGGCGGTCGCCGAGCGCATGGCGCTCGACCTCGACCTGTCCGGCCTCGACCGGGCGGTCCTTTCCCGCCACGAGATCGGTGAGGCCGCCTCGAAGGTGGCAGTGATGACGCCGGTGCGCCGTGCGCTGGTGACCGCGCAGCGACGCTTTTCCGGGAAACTGCCGGGCACGGTTCTCGACGGGCGCGATATCGGCACGGTCGTCTGCCCGGACGCGCCGGTGAAGCTTTATGTGACGGCCTCGCCCGAGGTGCGCGCAAGACGGCGTTTCGACGAGATCATCGCGAATGGTGGCACGGCCGATTTCGAGGCGATTTTCGCCGATGTGAAGACCCGCGACGAACGCGACATGGGAAGGGCCGACAGCCCTTTGAAACCAGCGCAAGACGCGCTCTTGCTTGATACCTCGGAAATGAGTATAGAGGCGGCGTTTCTGGCCGCAAAATCGATAATCGATGAACGGCTGAATTCGAATTGATTCTTTTCTCATCCAAGAGAAATTGACGAATACGAAGGGAACCGGCACCTGCCTGTTCCGTTTATGGGTCCGCAAGCACGTCCTGCGCCGGTTGTTCGCTCGTTGAAGCGGACGGATGCGCTTGCGAACCGGTTCAACACCAGCCCCCGGCGCATATGCGTCCGCTCGGATAGAGTGGATGTTCCAGGAGATTACATGTCTGTTTCTACCCCCACGCGCGAAGATTTCGCAGCCCTGCTCGAAGAATCCTTTGCCAAGACCGACCTCGCTGAAGGCTATGTTGCCAAGGGCATCGTGACCGCCATCGAGAAGGACGTCGCGATCGTTGACGTCGGCCTCAAGGTCGAAGGTCGCGTTCCGCTCAAGGAATTCGGCGCCAAGGCCAAGGACGGCTCGCTGAAGGTCGGCGACGAAGTCGAAGTCTATGTCGAGCGCATCGAAAACGCGCTTGGCGAAGCTGTTCTGTCGCGCGAGAAGGCTCGCCGCGAAGAAAGCTGGATCAAGCTCGAAGCCAAGTTCGAAGCCGGCGAGCGCGTTGAAGGCGTCATCTTCAACCAGGTCAAGGGTGGTTTCACCGTCGATCTCGACGGCGCCGTTGCCTTCCTGCCGCGTTCGCAGGTCGACATCCGTCCGATCCGCGACGTGACCCCGCTGATGCACAACCCGCAGCCCTTCGAAATCCTCAAGATGGACAAGCGTCGCGGCAACATCGTGGTTTCGCGCCGCACGGTTCTCGAAGAGTCCCGCGCCGAGCAGCGTTCTGAAATCGTTCAGAACCTCGAAGAAGGCCAGGTTGTTGACGGCGTCGTCAAGAACATCACCGATTACGGTGCGTTCGTTGACCTCGGCGGCATCGACGGCCTGCTGCACGTCACCGACATGGCCTGGCGCCGCGTCAACCATCCGTCGGAAATCCTGTCCATTGGCCAGCAGGTCAAGGTTCAGATCATCCGCATCAACCAGGAAACCCACCGTATCTCGCTCGGCATGAAGCAGCTCGAGTCGGATCCGTGGGATGGCATCTCGGCCAAGTATCCGGTCGGCAAGAAGATCTCGGGCACCGTCACGAACATCACCGACTACGGTGCATTCGTCGAGCTGGAGCCGGGCATCGAAGGCCTGATCCATATCTCCGAAATGTCCTGGACGAAGAAGAACGTTCACCCCGGCAAGATCCTGTCCACGAGCCAGGAAGTCGACGTGGTCGTTCTCGAAGTCGACCCGACCAAGCGCCGTATCTCGCTCGGCCTCAAGCAGACGCTGGAAAACCCGTGGCAGGCATTCGCCTTCTCGCATCCGGCTGGCTCTGAAGTCGAAGGCGAAGTCAAGAACAAGACCGAATTCGGCCTGTTCATCGGCCTCGAAGGCGACGTTGACGGCATGGTCCACCTCTCCGACCTCGACTGGAACCGTCCGGGCGAACAGGTCATCGAAGAGTTCAACAAGGGCGACGTCGTCAAGGCTGTCGTTCTGGACGTGGACGTCGAGAAGGAACGCATCTCGCTCGGCATCAAGCAGCTCGGCCGTGATTCGGTCGGCGAAGCTGCCGCTTCCGGCGACCTGCGCAAGAACGCTGTCGTTTCGTGCGAAGTCATCGCCGTCAACGATGGTGGCGTCGAAGTGAAGCTCGTCAACCACGAGGACATCACCTCCTTCATCCGCCGCAACGACTTGGCACGCGATCGCGACGATCAGCGTCCGGAGCGTTTCTCGGTCGGTCAGGTGTTCGACGCTCGCGTGACGAACTTCTCCAAGAAGGACCGCAAGGTCATGCTTTCGATCAAGGCGCTCGAAATCGCCGAAGAGAAGGAAGCCGTGGCTCAGTTCGGTTCGTCCGACTCGGGCGCTTCGCTCGGCGACATCCTGGGCGCAGCCCTGAAGAACCGCGGCGCCGAGTAATCGGTATCGCCTGAAATAAGAAGCCCGCCGGATAGTCCGGCGGGTTTTTTCATGTCCTGCGAAGCGGTAAGCGGGCGGGCCTGGCCCTGAACGGGCTTTTACAGTGCGCCCGACATGCGCTGGTAATAGGCATAGGCGAATTCGTCGGCTGCTTCGTCTTCGTCGGCGGGAGATGAAATTGTCTCGCCGCCAGATTTTGCCTCGTGCGTCAGCGCGGGCTGTTGATCGCTTTCGTCCTCTTCACCGTCGCCGTCATCGGCGTGGTTGCCGTCCTCATGCGAGGCGTGCCGTTCTTCATCCTCGTCTTCGTCTTCCTGCGTGACGTCATCAATCGCCATGTTCACGTAGGGCAGGGCAATGCCAACCCGTTGTGCGGCGAGAAATGCGGCCTGAAGAAGCTGGTTTTCGAAGGGCTGGATATTGGAGACGCCCTTCAATTCGATTTCCGGCCGTGCGGAGCGCAACGCCAGCGCGATCAGGCTGTCATCCTCGGATGCTTCGTTCTGCAGGTAGGACGCCACGACCGCATCGGTGGCCGCGTCGCCCTTCTGCCGGTTGACTTCCAGATAGGCTGCCACGCGCGCCGCTTCGGCGCCGCCGGGCTGCTTCAAGGCCAGAGCCACGAGCTGCAGCGGAAGACCCTTCAGAAGATGACCGAGCTGGCGTTCGAGCGCCATGCTAGGTCCCTCGTTCATGGCCAGAATTGCGTTGGCAAGACGAAGCGCATGCATGGCGGGGCTCTCGCCCGGCATGGCCGGCATGTCGAGAGCCTTGGCGATTGCATCCGAGAGCTGGGAAAGGCTCATCGTCATGGTCTCGGGGCCGGAAAGATTGAGAATATTCACCCGGCCTGAAACGGCGCTGGAGACGGCGACCGTACCCTGATCGCTGCGGTTGCCTTGCGGGTTCTGGCCCTGTCCACCCCGTGGATGACCATCATGTTCCTGCCGCGGCGGCACCCTGTGCTGCACGGTGGTATTTGAAACGGATAGGATCGGAGGCAGCATGGCGCGCTCCCACTCTGGCCAGGAAAAGGGGAACAGACAACATCAAGCCGCTCATACGGCTGTCGCATTCGAGACGCGGTGCCCGGTTTCCGCGCATTGCCTCATGGCCTGTGCGAATGCACGTTCAGTTCGCATATCGTCTGCCGATATGCAGAAGGCTATTTCCGGATGCGTCAATCGGGCGAATCATGGCGACGCTTCAAATCCGAGGATATGCGCACGATGCCCGAATGCAATGGGCATAGAACGACCCAAGACATTTATAATCCGGAATGGTTAATAAAATGTTAAGGGCGTGTTGTGGCTTTCGCCGTCAAATTCACGCACTTGCACAGGCCGCGGGTCTGGACTAGCCGGCCGCACCGCTCAGCTATGGGCGAAAATGTCGGTTTCTTCCCAGCCGAGAAGGTCGAGTTGCGCGCGCGTCGGCAGAAAGCGGAAGCATTCCTCGGCCAGTGCCTTGCGGCCATCGCGCACCAGACGCATCTCCAGCTTGTCGCGCAACGCATGCAGGTAGAGCACGTCGGAAGCGGCATATTCGAGCTGTTCCGGCGAAAGCACCGCCGCCGCCCAGTCGGAGGATTGCTGCGCCTTGGAAATGTCGACGCCCAGCATTTCCTTGAGATTGTCCTTCAGGCCATGGCGGTCGGTATAGGTTCGGGTGAGGCGCGAGGCGACCTTGGTGCAGAACACCGGCGTCGTCACCACGCCGAAGGTGTGGAAGAGCACGGCAATGTCGAAGCGGCCGTAATGGAAGATCTTCTGGCGGGCGGGATCGGCCAGCAGGGCAACGAGGTTCGGTGCTTCCTTCTGCCCGGCGGCGATGCGGATGACATCGGCCGTTCCATCTCCCGGCGAGAGCTGGACGACGCAAAGCCGGTCGCGGCGGGGAACGAGGCCGAGCGTCTCGGTATCGATGGCAATGGCGCCGGTATAGCGCGCGGCGTCCTCGGCGGAAATATCGCCTTCGTGAGAGCGGATCTTCGCGGCCATGGTCTTCTCCGGTCGTTTGCGCATGGTCTGATGGACTAACCGCAAGTGCCGGCCCGTGCAATGGCTATTTCAGGCGACTTTTCAGCGATGCATCGGGATAGCAGGTAGAGGCCAGCCCGTTTTTTGCCTGCCATTCGCCGAGGGAACGCCGGGTCTTGAAACCCGGCAGGCCATCCGCCTTGCCGACATCGTAGCCGAGCGTCACCAGCCGGTTCTGCATGGCCAGAACATCCGAGCGCAGCATCTTGCCCACATCGCCCCACGCCCCCTTGAAGGCGGCGCCGCCATTTGAAATGCGGTCGGCGAGGTTGCCGATGTAAAGCGCGTAGAGATCGGAATTGTTGTATTCCTTGATGACGTAGAAATTCGGCGTGACGATGAATTCCGGTCCGAAGGTGCCGGCCGGAACCAGCATCATGGATGGTGCCTTCATCTCGCTGGAGGGGAAGGCGCGGCCCGAAACGGGCCTGATGCCTTCGCCGGCCCACACGGAAAGCGGTTTGGCGCGATCCGGCCCTTCCTGCGCGCAGGAAACGCCGGCCGGCATCGTCACCTCATAGCCCCACCCGCGCCCGCGCTGCCAGCCCTTGAGCTTCAGATAGTTGGCGATGGAAGCCAGCGTATCCGGCACGGAGGTCCAGATGTTGCGATGGCCGTCGCCATCGAAATCGACGGCATATTTCAGATAGCTGCCGGGCATGAATTGTGGCTGGCCGAGTGCGCCGGCCCAGGAGCCCAGCATGGCCCGCGGCTCAGAATCGCCGCTTTCGACAATTTGCAGCGCCGAAATGAGCTCCTGCCGGAACATGTCCCTGCGGGTGGACATGAAGGCCTTGGTGGCGAGAACGCCCATGGCCGGATAAGGCAGCTTCGCCTTGCCATAGCCGCTCTCGCGCCCCCAGACGGCAAGAATGATGGGGCCGGGAACGCCATAGGCGGCCTCAACCTTCTTCAGCGTCGCCGCATGTTCGGATGCCAGCGCCCGGCCCGTGGCGGCAAGGCCCTGAAGCCGCTGCTCGTTGAAATAGGCGCCTGGGGAGGAGAATTCCGCCTGGCTCTGGCTCTGCTCCTTCGGCGGCTTCGTGCCGGGCGGCACCAGATCGGGCAGGTCGAAATAGAGCGTGACACCGGAAAGTGCTGCGCGGAATGTCTTTTCGGAAATACCGGCGGCCTTGGCTTCCGGCCAGAGGTCACGGTCGATCCATTGCCGGAACTGGACATCGACCGCGCCCTTGTCGAGCGCTGCGGCCGGAGTGGCAAAGGCCGTGATGCCCGCAATCAGTACGGCGGCAAGCTGTTTCAGACCCATTTCATTCCTCCCGGCATCCGCGAATCGTTTGTCGCGAGGATGACGTATAGGCTCAAAGGAGGAAACAATGGGGCCGGATCAAATCGCCGTGCGGGCGCGAAGTGCCGCCGTCAGCGTGCCCTCGTCGAGATAATCGAGTTCGCCACCCACCGGCACGCCATGTGCAAGCCGGGTGATCTTCACGTCGATGCCGGCAAGTTGCTCGGTTATATAGTGGGCTGTTGTTTGCCCCTCGACGGTGGCGTTCACGGCAATGATGACCTCACGCACATGGCCGCGCGTCACGCGGTCGATGAGGCCGGCGATGTTGAGGTCGTCGGGACCGACCCCATCGAGCGGCGAAAGCGTGCCGCCGAGAACATGATAGACCACGTTGAGCGCTCCGGCCCGCTCCAGCGCCCAGAGGTCGGAGACGTCTTCCACCACGATGATCACGCCGTGGTCGCGGCGTTCGTCGGTGCAGACGGTGCAGGGATCGATCGTATCGACATTGCCGCAGCAGGAGCAGATCCGCACCTTGTCATAGGCCTCGCCCATGGCCTTCGACAATGGCCCGAGCAACTGGTCCTTCTTCTTGACGAGCGTAAGCGCGGCGCGCCGGGCCGAACGCGGCCCGAGCCCCGGCACCTTCGCCAGAAGCTGGATAAGTTTTTCGATTTCCGGACCGGTGACTCGCTTTGCCATGGTGTCTTTCTATCCCATATGAACCCCGAACGGAATCGTGGAGCAGGAGCGGAACGATGAAACTGACAGCTATCTGCATCGGCCGGGCCGAACGACTTCCCGGCAAGAGTTACAAGAGCGGCATCGGCAAAAGCGAGGTCACGGCTCCGGTGATGATCGACACCGCCGGTCTCGTCGGCGACGCCGTATGCAACACGAAGCACCACGGTGGCCCGGACCAGGCAATCCTGCTCGAAGGGTCGGTGACGCTCGACTGGTGGGGAGAGCGCCTGAACCGCCCAATTCCGCCTGGAACCTTCGGCGAAAATCTGGTGATCGAGGCGCTGGACAATCGCGACATGGCAGTTGGTGACCGTTTGCACATCGGCGATGTCCTGCTGGAAGCCACGGCGGCGCGCATTCCCTGCAACACACTCGCCGCCCGCATGGGCGATCCGAAATTCGCTTCGCTTTACAATGAGGCCGGGCGGCCGGGCATCTATTGTCGGGTGTTGAGGGGCGGCGTACTGGCGGCTGGGCAGGTGGTTTCGATCGAACCCTATGCCGGTCAACGTGTCGCCATCCCGGACATGCTGTTGGCCGGCGGGCGAAGGCTTCCGGAGGAAGACAGGCGGCGCATGCTCGCCGCCCCGGTCAGTCTCAGAATGCGGGCGCTGTTATCGTCCTGAGGTTCAGAACGGAAACTTCATGCCGGGCGGGATCGGCAGACCCGCGGTCACGGCCTTGGTCTTTTCGGCGGCAATCGCCTCGGCCTTGTCCTTGGCGTCCTTGTGGGCGGCCACGATCAGATCCTCGAGGATTTCCACGTCGTCTTCCTTGAACAGCGACGGGTCGATCTTCACGCCCAGCAGGTCGCCCTTGCCGGTCAGGCGCAGGGTAACGAGGCCGCCGCCGGACTTGCCCTCCACTTCGAGGCTGGCGATCTCGGTCTGCAGGTTCTCCATCTTGGCCTGCATTTCCTTGACCTTGCCCATCATGCCCATGATGTCGCGCATTGCGGCTCTCCCTGTTTGAATTGTCGGCTGTGTTTTCAGAATTCGATGTCGTCGCCGGGCAGGATGTCGCCCTCGGAGGATTCGGTAATCGGCGGTGCCGGCGGATTATCCATCTCGCTGTCTTCCTCGGCGCTCGGCTTGGAAATGCGCACGTCGATGATCTTCGAGCCGGGGAAGCGGGCCATGATCGCCATCACGTCCGGGTCGGCCTTGGCATCTTCCTTCCGGGCTTCCTGCGCCATCACTTCCGCTTCGGAAAGCGTGGGTTCGCCCGGTTCGTTGGACAGCGTCACCCACCAGGTGATGCCCGTCCATTCCCGCAGCTTCGAGGTCAGATCGTTGACGATGGATTTCGGTGCGTCGGGGCCGAGGTTGATTTCCAGCCGTCCCGGTTCGAGCTTCACGAGATGCACCGACTGGCGCACCCGCGCCCGAAGCACGGGCTCGCGATGTTCGGCGCAGAGATCGGCAATGTCTTCCAGCGAGCGGACGTGAACCTTGGCTTCCTGCTGCGGCTCGGCCTGAACTGCCGGACGCTCCAGCGTTTCGGGTGGGCGCTCCGGTGTCGGCACGGCCCGCAGATGCGCGGAGGGGGCGTTGGTCGGGGCGGGCGCACGGCTTTCCAGCGGTCGGCCCATGGCTGCGGTTGCCTGCATCTGCGCGCCGCCGCCATTGCCGGAGGGCGCGCGCGGCGCAGAACCGCCATTGCCATTGGAAAAATCGGCGAGGCGGCGCGCGGCGTCTTCCGGTGAGGGAAGATTGGCGGCGTGCGCCAGCCGGATCAGCACCATTTCGGCTGCAGCAGAGGGCCGCGAGGAGTTTTCAGCCTCGGGAATGCCCTTCAACAGCATCTGCCACAGGCGAGACAGCGTGCTGACGGCAACACTGTCCGAAAACGCCTTGCCGCGCACGCGCTCGACCTCGGAGAGCGAGGGGTCGTCGGCGGCATCGGGTACGAATTTCAGCCGCGTCACCAGATGGGTGAAATCGGCCATGTCGGTCAGCACCACCACGGGGTTGGCGCCGGCCTCGTACTGGCTGGTGAATTCGGCGAGCGCCGAAGCGGCGTCACCGCGCAGGATATGTTCGAAGAGATCGACGATGCGGGCGCGGTCGGCAAGCCCCAGCATGCCACGCACGGCCTCTGCAATCACCTTGCCGCCGCCATGGGCAATCGCCTGGTCGAGCAGGGAAAGACCGTCGCGGGCGGAACCTTCGGCGGCGCGGGCAATCATCGCCAGCGCTTCCGGTTCGGCGTCGATGCCCTCCTTGCCGGCGATGGTGCCGAAAAGGTGCACGAGATCCGAGGCGCTGATGCGGCGCAGGTCGAAGCGCTGGCAGCGCGACAGGACCGTGATCGGCACCTTGCGGATTTCGGTGGTGGCGAAGATGAACTTCACATGCTCCGGCGGCTCTTCCAGCGTCTTCAACAGGCCGTTGAAGGCCTGCGTCGAAAGCATGTGCACTTCGTCGATGATGTAGACCTTGTAGCGCGCCGAAACCGGGCGATAACGCACCTGCTCGATGATCTCGCGGATGTCGTCGATACCGGTATGGGAGGCGGCATCCATCTCGATCACGTCGACATGGCGGCCCTCCATGATCGCCTGGCAATGGATGCCGGGCTCGCGCAGGTCGATGGTCGGTTTGTCGATCGTGTCGGTCTTGTAATTCAGGGCGCGGGCGAGAATGCGCGCCGTGGTGGTCTTGCCCACCCCGCGCACACCGGTCAGCATATAGGCCTGTGCGATGCGCCCGGTCTCGAAAGCGTTGGTGAGCGTGCGCACCATCGGTTCCTGACCGACCATGAGATCGGAGAAATCCTTCGGGCGGTATTTGCGGGCCAGAACGCGGTATCCGCCCGCAGTCGTCTGGCTTGCCGCCGGTTGCGTGTCGCTCATCCGACCCCTGTTTTGCCGCCAACGGAGAATGGATCGATAGGTGGGAGACTGGCGAGGCGACCCGTGCCCGCTCGTTAGGGCTGCTTCCTTCCGGACCTGACCCGGTTGGCGAGTAGCGACGTCCGCCACCAGCCTCCCGCGTTCCATATCGGCAATTCCATTTGCAAATGCAAGCCGAACCGTCAAAAAACTGCTATGAAAAACCGTAAGGCCGATGCACCATTCAAAAAAATGCGACAGCCCTGGGGAGGGATATGAAGTGAGCGACTTTCTTCTCGATGAACGGCTCGCGCGTGACAGCGAATGCCTGTCGAAACTCGGGCTCTGCCAGTTGCGGCTTTCAAGGGATGGCCGCTGGCCCTGGCTGATCCTGGTGCCGCAGCGAAACGGTGTCAGCGAAATCTTCGAACTCACACCGCTCGATCAGGCGGTGCTGACCTTCGAGATCAACATGGTGGCGAATGCGTTGCAAAAGGTGACGGGCGCCACGAAGATCAATGTCGGCGCACTCGGCAACATCGTGCGTCAGCTCCATGTTCACGTCATCGCCCGCAGCGAGGGTGATCCGAACTGGCCCGGCCCCGTCTGGGGCTTCGGAACCGCCGAGCCCTGGGATGCCGATGCCCGCAAGATTTTCGTCGACAAGCTGCAAGAGGCCCTTTCATGACGCTTGCCTTATTTGATCGGGCCGGGGAGGCAAGCGCGCTCACCGCTTTCTCCGGCAATACGCTGATCCGCGATTCCGAACACCGCACCGATGATTGCGCCCAGGTGGCGCTGCGTGACAAACGCGCCAAGGCTTTCGTCTTCTGTGGCGGCAAGCTGGTGCTGAAGCACGAGCACACCGCCGTTGATCCCCTGTTTTCGCTCTACGAACTCGCCGATCTGGAGCCTGCGCTGGAGGAGGCCGTGCTGCTCGGTCACGACAGCGAGGGAAAACCGCGCCTTGCGGTCAGCATTCTGAAGAATGTCGAGGAACCGGCAAGCCCATTCCGTCTGACCGACGGGCGTTCGCTGATCCGCGAATACGATCTCGCCCCAGAATTGCTGGGCGAATTCGCGCAAGGCGCAGGCCTCATCCGCTGGAATGCCGATAACCGTTTTTGCGGCAAGTGTGGCGCCCGCATGGCCATCCGCGCCGGCGGCTACAAGCGTGAATGCACCGCCTGCGGCAATGTCATTTTCCCGCGCACCGACCCCGTGGTCATCATGCTGGCCGTGGACCGGGCGAGCGACCGCTGCCTTCTCGGGCGCGGCCGCCACTTTGCGTCCGGCATGTATTCCTGTCTCGCCGGCTTCGTGGAGCCGGGCGAAACGATCGAGGATGCGGTCCGTCGCGAGACGGCGGAGGAATCCGGCCTGAAGATCGGCCGCGTCAGCTATCATGCCTCTCAGCCCTGGCCGATGCCGCACCAGTTGATGATCGGCTGTTATGCCGAAGCGCTGACCGTTGATCTGAACCCCGATCTGGAGGAACTGGAGGATTGCCGCTGGTTCACCCGCGAGGAGGTGCGCGCCGTGCTTGCAGCCCGTCCGGGCGATGAAGGTGTTCTTCATGCGCCTCCCTCCGGCGCCATTGCCAATCGGCTGATGCGGGACTGGCTGGATCGCGGGCTCTGATCCCGCATGGCCGGGTCCCGTTCCGAACGCCTTCTGGCGTTGTTGCAGGCGCTTCGCCGGCATCGCAGGCCGGTAGCCGGCGCGGATCTGGCGTCTGAAACCGGTATCAGCCTGCGCACGCTCTACCGCGATATTGCAAGCCTGCGGGCGCAGGGTGCCCATATCGAGGGCGAGGCGGGTCTCGGCTATCTGCTGAAACCCGGCTTTTTGCTGCCGCCACTGATGTTCTCGCCGGAGGAAATCGAGGCGCTGGTGCTCGGTTCGCGCTGGGTGGCTGGCACGGCCGATCCGAAGCTGGCGGGCGCGGCGCGTGACCTCATGACCAAGGTGGCCGCCGTGCTCCCCGGCGATCTGCGTGAGGATCTCGACCGCACGACGCTGATGGTGCCGCGTCGCGAGCAGGTGGCCGATACCGCCGATGTCGGTGGCATTCGCGAGGCGATCCGCCAGGAGCGGGTGCTGCGGATTGCCTATCGCAATGAACAGGGCGAGGCCTCCGAACGGCATATCTGGCCCTTCGCGCTCGCCTATTTCGAGCGGGTTCGCGTGGTTCTGGCCTGGTGCGAGCTACGCGAAGATTTCCGCAGCTTCCGCACGGATCGCATTCTGGATTTTGCGGACGCGGGCCGTCGTTATCGCCGCCGCCGGGCAGTTCTCCTGAAGGAATGGAAGACAGCGCAGGGAATTTCACCGGAGACATGATGCTGCTGCCATAAACTGACAGTAGGGTGGGTTAGTGTCCGGCCATCCACAAAGGAGACCTGACATGAAAACCCTCGATCTCAACCTCACTGTCCTCTATGTCGAAGATCCGGCCAGAAGTGCGGCCTTCTACCGCGACCTTCTCGGCGTCGAGACTTTCGCCTCCTCGGAAGGGTTTACGGCCATTCCTCTGCCGGGTGGTCGTCTCATGGGCCTGTGGCGCAAAAGCGCGGTGAAGCCCGACGTCACGGGGTCATCCGGCGGTTTCGAAATCGGCGCGATGATTGCGGAAGCCGGTGGTGTCGCCACGAAGTTCGCAGAGGTTGAAAAGGCCGGCCTCACCATCGCCCAGCCGCTGACGGTCGCCGATTTCGGCCCCACCTTCGTCATCCTCGATCCGGACGGTCATCGCATTCGCTTCTGCGAGCCGGACAAGTGAGACAAAAAGAGAAGGGGCGCATAAAGCGCCCCTTCCTCTTGCAAGCATTTGTTCTAGAGATCGCTGCGCATCGCATGGCCGCGATAAACGCCGAGAACCCGGACCTTTTCGGAGAAGAAGCGCAGTTCCTCCAGCGCCCGGCGCACCGGCTCGTCATCCGGATGCCCCTGGATATCGGCGTAGAACTGCGTGGCAATGAAACGCCCGCCGATCTGGTAGCTTTCGAGCTTCGTCATGTTGATGCCGTTGGTGGCGAAGCCGCCCAGCGCCTTGTAGAGGGCGGCGGGAATATTGCGGACGTTGAAGATGAAGGTCGTGACGATCACGTCCTCGTCCTTCTCGCGCTTGGCCCAGCGCTCGTCGCGCGACAGGATCACGAAGCGGGTGACGTTATTGTCGGTGTCCTCGACATTCTCCGCCACGATATCCAGCCCGTAGAGACCGGCGGCCAGCCGCGGCGCAAGCGCCGCCATCGTGCGGTCGCCCTTTTCCGAAACCAGCTTCGCCGCGCCCGCCGTGTCACCGGCCACCACCGGCTTCCAGCCGTTGGAGCGGATGATCTTGCGGCACTGGCCCAACGCATGGATGTGGCTGTGAACGGTGCGGATCTCGCTGACATCGACGCCCGGCAGCACCATGAGCTGGAAGCGGATCGGCATGAAATACTCGCCGATGATGTTGAGGCGCGACAACGGCAGCAGATAGTGAATATCGGCCACGCGGCCCGCAATCGTGTTCTCGATCGGGATCATGGCGAGGTCTGCGTCGCCGTTCTCAAGTGCGGTGAACGCGTCCTCGAAGGTCGGGCAGGGCAGCGGCTCCATGCTGGGGAACATGTCGCGGCAGGCCATATCGGAATTGGCGCCGAAATCGCCCTGGAAGGCGATCCTGTTGGTACGCTGGATCATGGCAGTCAGTCCGTCTTTCGTGCGGTGAGAATGGCGCGGGCCTTTTCGAGGTCTTCCGGTGTATCGACGCCGAGCGGCACGCCATCGACGATTTCCGCGTCGATGCGCATGCCGGCCTCAAGCGCACGAAGCTGTTCCAGCTTCTCGCGGGTCTCGAGTGTCGAGGGACCGAGCGCAACGAACTTTTCAAGTGCGGCGCGGCGATAGGCATAAAGCCCGATGTGATGGTAGAGCGGTCCTTCGCCATAGGGAGCGGTGGCGCGGGTGAAATAAAGCGCCTTGAGACGCGTGGCCGAAAGAGGCCCGCCGACGACCTTCACGACATTCGGATTGGTCTTTTCGTGGGGATCGGTGATCTCGGTCGTCAGCGTGGCGATATCGACGGCGGGGTCTTCCAGCGGACGAAGGGCGGCGCGAATGGACTCGACCTCGATGGTCGGCAGGTCGCCCTGCACGTTGATGATGATCTCTGCCTTGCGCTCGGGATCGGCAGCCTGAAGGGCCTCGAAAATACGGTCGGAACCGGATTGATGGCTCTCGGCAGTCATCACGGCGGTGAAACCGGCGGCGGAAACGGCATCGAAAACGCGTTTATCGTCGACTGCGACAATTATTCGCCCCACCCCCGCTTCTTCCGCGCGTTTGGCCACCTGAACGATCATTGGAAGGCCGGCAATGTCGGCCAAAGGCTTGCCGGGCAGGCGAGTCGAGGCCATTCGTGCCGGAATCAGCACGAGAATCCGGTCGGAAGCGGGTTTGGACATGAAGAGGCCCTTTAATTGCGACCCGCGAAATGGCACCATACGCGCGACCCGGGCCGAATGACGATATTGCAACGGACAGTCAAAAGACATAGGTTCCGCGCAAATTCAAGGCGCTCCGGGGGACGGATCGCTGACTCGCGATTGAAGAGGGACGAGTTAATGACATCTATCGTATTGAATGGTGCGGGGGCACTGATCAGCACGGCGTTGGTGGTGGCACTTGCAACGGTTTCCGGCAACGGCATCTTTGCGGAAAAGACGCCAGCCAAGCCTGGCTATGAAATCGCCGTTGGCGAAGCCGGTGGTGGCGCCGCTGCCGAGAAGGCCGCGCCGAAGTCGCTCTCCGAGCTTCTGGCAAGCGCCGATGCAACCGCGGGCCAGGCTGTCTTCAAGAAGTGTGCCGCCTGTCATGACGCCTCCTCCGGGGGGCCGAACAAGGTCGGACCGAACCTTTATGGCGTCGTCGGCCGTCCGGTCGCCTCGCATGAGGGCTTTTCCTACTCCGACGGCATGAAGGCCCATGCGGACGGCGGCAAGCACTGGACGTTCGAGGACCTGAACAAGTACCTGACGAACCCGAAGGCCGAAGTACCGGGCAACAAGATGGCCTTCGCCGGTCTGAAGAAAGACGAGGACCGCGCCAATCTTCTGGCCTGGCTGAACAGCCAGTCGACTTCGCCGCAGCCGCTGCCCTGATAGCGGGCAGTCTTGTTCACGAGGATTCGGGCCCGGCTGGTTTTCCAGCCGGGCCTTTCTCGTTCAGGTCAGAAGCCAGGCCCAGAAGGAAACGGAGAGAATACCTGTCGCGGTGCTCATGGTGATGGTGGAGGCGGCAAGCGGCTGACCGGTGTTGAAGCGCGTTGCCAGAAGCCAGGAGTTGATACCCGTCGGCAGGCAGGAGGTCAGCACCAGCGCCAGCGCCCAGGTTGGCGACAGGCCAAGGCCGTGGGCGCCAAGCCAGACGGCTGCCGGCATCAGGATCAGTTTCAACAGCGTCATTACCCCGGAAAGCCCCACATTGCCCGAGATGGAATAGCGCGTCAGGCTCATGCCGAGCGCAATCAGTGCCGCCGGGCCGGCGATGCCGGCAATCTGCGCCAGAACGGTGCTGCCGATCGTGGTCATGGGGAGTTCCACGAAATTGACGGCAACGCCGGATGCCATGGCGATGACCAGCGGATTGGTCACGAGATTGCGGCCGACTTGCCTGAGAATGGCGGAGACGGGGCGCTTCGTGCCGCCTTCCAGCTTGAACTTGGCATTTTCCATCAGGATTGTGCCGGTAATCATCATGATCGGCAGGTGCACGGCCAGCAGGATCGAAAGCGGCACCAAGCCATCATGGCCTACGATGTTGCCAACCAGCGGCAGGCCGATGAAGACGTTGTTGGCAAAGGATGCGGATATGCCGGCGATGACGCCCATCGTCGCATCGCGCCCGAAGATGCGCGTGGCGATGAGGTGGCCGGTGGTCCAGGTAACGGCGACACCGAAGAAATACGAACCCCAGAGCCGGAACGGGGAAAGGCCATTGAAATCCGCCTCCACGAGTGTCCGGAAAATCAGGACCGGGAGGGCGATCTTGAACACGAATTCGCCGAGGCCATCGCCCACAGAGGGCTTGAGAAGCCCGGTCCGGGCCAGAAGCCAGCCGATCAGGATGAGGGTGAAGATCGGGGCGACATTGAGCGCAATGGCATACATGGGGCGGGAAGCCTTCGGCGGAGGGACTTCTCGCTGTCTAGCGGATAATGCCGAAGCTGACAAATGGTTTGAACCAATTCCCGCATGGGGAGAGGGTACGCGCTGCGCTGCCCGCCAGGGCCGGAAAGCCGCGCCGCCAGTTCATCCGTGGTCGACGCGAGCAGTCCGGACGGAGAAATCCTGAGGCCGGTGCTTTCATGGCGTGGCCCCGGTTCTTCCGGGCGGACCATCGTCCGCTGCGGCTTCTTCTAAAGGCGCTTCGTAACAGACGTATGACGGGATAAATGCCGCTTGCTTCTTCCGCACCGCGAAAAACGCGCTATACCTCGGCGAGCAAAACAGGGGTTTCGGGGTCTCATGACGCAATATGACGTGCTTACCGTTGGCAATGCCATTGTCGATATCATCTCACGCTGCGAAGAGGCGTTTCTGACGGACAATGCCATCGTCAAGGGCGCGATGAACCTGATCGATGCCGAGCGTGCGGAAAAGCTCTATGCCCTCATGGGCCCGGCGGTCGAGGCTTCGGGTGGCAGCGCCGGCAACACGGCGGCGGGCGTCGCCAATTTCGGCGGTCGCGCCGCCTATTTCGGCAAGGTTGCGCAAGACGGCCTCGGTGAAATCTTCCGTCACGACATCCGTGCCCAGGGCGTGCATTACGGCGTGACGCCCCTGGCCGATAGCGCGCCGACCGCCCGCTGCATGATCTTCGTAACGCCGGATGGCGAGCGCTCGATGAACACCTATCTCGGCGCCTGCGTCGAGTTCGGCCCGGAAGATGTCGATCCCGCCGTGGTGGCGGATTCCAAGGTCACCTATTTCGAGGGCTATCTGTGGGACCCGCCGCGCGCCAAGGACGCCATTCGCGATTGCGCCCGCATTGCCCATGAAAATGGCCGCGAAATGTCGATGACCCTGTCGGACTCCTTCTGCGTCGACCGTTACCGTGGCGAATTCCTCGATCTGATGCGTTCCGGCACGATCGACATCGTTTTCGCCAACAAGCAGGAAGTGCTGGCGCTCTACGAGACCGACGACTTCGATGCGGCACTGACGGCGATTGCCGCCGACTGCCGTCTGGCGGCGGTGACGATGAGCGAGGACGGCGCCGTCATTCTTTCGGGCGGCGAGCGCATTCACGTTCCGGCCTTCCCGGTGGAAACGGTGGTGGATACGACCGGCGCCGGCGATCTCTTCGCCGCCGGCTTCCTGTTCGGCTATACGCAGGGGCGCACGCTGGCCGAAAGCGGCCGTCTCGGCTGCCTTGCGGCCTCGATCGTCATTGCGCAGATTGGTCCGCGCCCGATGGATTCGCTGAAGAAGGCGGCGGAAAAGATCGGCCTGCTCTGAGGAGCAGGAGGGGGCGTTACTTGAACGCTTCGCCGGGATAGGCGCCCCAGATCTCGCCCTGCGCCACCCAGCCTTCATTGCCTTCGGCCTGGGCCTTGCACCATTCGCCGGTGCACTCGGCAATCTTGAAAATCACGCCCGGCTCAAGACGGGCGGTGATGGTCGAATTGGCCTGTGGGTCGCGGCGAAGGTTGACATAGATGTTGTCGCCCTTGCCGCGCATCCACGGGGCGGCCACGGCCATGCGCTCGCCCGAAAGCAGCGACTGGTTCACCCAGCCCTCGGTGCCGTCTGCATCGCGAATCTTGCGCCAGTTCTCGTATTCCTGGGTGATTTCCACCGGCAGGCCCGCGCGGGTATACATCCACGAGGTCGCATAATCCGTGCTGGGGCCGACGCGCAGGTTGACGCGCTTCGATTTCAGGCTCACGAAACGCGGCAGCGGCAATCCGCTCGCTCCCTTGGCATTCTGCGCCTCGGCGGTCGAGGCAAAGGCGGCAAGCGCGAGGGCGAAAGCGAGGCAGGAACGGAAAATCGCGCGGCGCATTCTTGGATCACTCTTCGGTCTTGAACCTGGATTTGCGAGCGCCCGAACCGACCTTCATCCGAGGGTGCGACCCCAAAACCGTTCGCAACACCACGAGTTTTGTTGTCTTCCCCGAAGGGTCTGGTAGAAAACGCCCATAACGGCTTAATATTCGGTCATTCTGGTTAATGACCTCTAAATTCGGGGGTGCGAAACGCCATGGCGAACAAGAAACGTCCGAGGGTCTATATCACCCGCAAACTGCCCGAGGCGGTGGAAGCGCGCATGAGCGAGCTGTTCGACGTCGAGGTCAACGCCGATGACCACCCCCGTACCCGCGCGGAGCTGGCTGCCGCCATGCGTGAGGCCGATGTAATCGTGCCGACCGTCGGTGACCGCATCGATGCCGAACTCATCGAGCAGGCCGGTCCCGATCTCAAGCTCATCGCCTGTTTTTCCAACGGCACCGACCAGATCGATGTCGAAGCCGCGACCCGCAAGGGCATCACCGTCACCAACACCCCGAACGTGCTGACCGAGGATACGGCCGACATGACCATGGCGCTCATCCTCGCCGTGCCGCGCCGGCTGGCGGAAGGTGCGCGCCTCCTTACCGATACACCCGGCGACTGGGCCGGCTGGTCGCCGACCTGGATGCTCGGTCGCCGCATCTGGGGCAAGCAGATCGGCATCATCGGCATGGGTCGCATCGGCACCGCCGTCGCCCGCCGCGCCAAGGCCTTTGGTCTTTCGATACATTATCACAATCGCAAGCGCGTCAATCCGGCCACGGAACAGGAGCTGAATGCGACCTATTGGGAAAGCCTCGACCAGATGCTGGCCCGCGTCGATATCGTTTCGGTGAACTGCCCCTCGACGCCCGCGACCTTCCATCTCCTGTCGGCCCGCCGCCTCGCGCTGCTGCAGCCCACGAGCTACATCGTCAACACGGCGCGCGGCGATATCATCGATGAAGCGGCGATGATCCAGGCGCTGCGCGAAGGCAAGATTGCCGGTGCCGGCCTCGATGTTTTCGAAAGCGCCCCCGCCATCAACCCGAAGCTGGTGAAGCTATCTGCCGAAGGCAAGGTCGTGCTTCTGCCGCATATGGGCTCGGCCACCATCGAAGGCCGCGTCGATATGGGCGAGAAGGTGGTGATCAACATCCGCACCTTCTATGACGGTCATCGCCCGCCGAACCGCGTTCTGCCGGTGCGGGTATAACCACGCATACAAGCGCCATGGCCGCGAAGTCGAAACGATGCGTCCAGGTCTTGAGGTGTCAGAGCGCCTTTTTCATCTCGATGGAGGTCGGGCGGTCATAGCCGGCATGGGCGTTTTCTGCGGTCTTGACGAAGCCCCACTTGCCAAACACCGCGTGGTTGTCGGTAAGCTCGATGCGGGTTTCGAGCCTGAGCGCCGACAGGCCGAGTTCGCGGGCACGCGCCTCTGCTGCCGCCAGCAGCAGGCGACCAAGACCCTTGCCCTGCGCTTGAGGGGAAATCGCGAATTTGCCGATATAGAGCGTTTCCGGCTCCGCCTTGCAAAAGACGCAGCCGAGAAGCGCGCCATTCTCCGTGGCGACGATTGCGGTTTCCACGCCGGCCTTGTCCTTCAGTTTGTCCGGCGTCAGCCTGTGCGCGGACGAGGGCGGATCGATGCGTCCGTCCATATAGGCGAAAGCGTCCATGATCAGCGCGTGAAGTGCAGTCCAGTCGGTGAAGCGGTCGGGGTCGATACCGGCGAGGGTGATGCTCATGCGGTCTGTTTCCTGCGGCGATAGCGGATGGTGTCGAAACGGCTGGAGAGCGCATCGTAGAGCAGCAGCCGGCCGACAAGCGGTTCACCTGCGCCGGTGATGAGCTTGATCGCTTCCATGGCCATCAGTGTGCCGATCACACCGGTCAGCGCGCCGACGACACCCGTCTCCGCGCAATTGGGCACCAGCCCTGCCGGTGGCGGTTCGGGGAAGAGATCGCGGAAGCCTGGGTTGAGTTTGCCGTCAATGTCGGTCTCATACGGTTTTAGCACAGTCAGCGATCCGTCAAAGCGCCCGACGGCCCCCGTCACCAACGCGACATGCGCGGTTTCCGCCGCATCGGCCGCGGCATAACGCGTGTCGAAATTGTCGGACCCGTCGATCAGAAGCTGGAAGCCCGAGAGAAGGCGCGGGGCCGTTTCCTGCGTGAAGTGTTCGTCGAAGCGCGTCACCGTCACATGCGGGTTCAGCCGGGCAATGGCCTGCGCCGCACTTTCGGTCTTCAACGTGCCGAGCGTGCCGGTGTCGTGGATCACCTGCCTTTGCAGGTTGGAGAGGCTGACGGCATCGTCATCGACGATGCCGAGATGGCCGACACCGGCGGCGGCGAGATAATGCAGCACGGGGCTGCCAAGGCCGCCTGCGCCGATCACCAGAACCCGCGCCCGCTTCAGCGCCTGCTGCCCTGCGCCACCCACTTCAGGCAGAAGGATATGGCGCTTGTAGCGCTCGATCTCATCGGGGGTCAGGGCATCGCTCACAGGCTTTCCTCCGTCACGGTGGCCTCGCGCACCGTGAAATACTGCGCCCTCTCGCCAAGGGCTGCAAACATCGAACGGTCGGTGCCTGTCATGAAGGCCTGCCCGCCAAGCGCGTGGATACGGTCGAACAGGGCGGCACGGCGGTTGACGTCGAGATGGGCGGCGATCTCATCGAGTAAAAGCACGGGCGCATGGCCTGTCATGTCGGCAATCAGTTGCGCATGGGCAAGAATGAGGCCGACAAGTAGGGCCTTCTGTTCTCCGGTCGAGCAGCGGTCGGCCTGCATGTCCTTCTCGCGGTGGCGCACCAGAAGGTCGACCCGGTGCGGCCCCTCTAGCGTGCGCCCGGCAGCGGCGTCGCGATAGCGCCCTTCCACCAGAAGCGCGGCGTAGCGGTCTTCCAGTTCCAGCGCCGGCACTCCCTGAGCATCGTCGAGAAAGCCGGAAAGGGCGAGCGTCGCGGTCGGGAAGGGTTGGTCGCCGTCTGCCGTGCGCTCGGTCAGCGTCACCAGAAGGGCAAGCATTTCCCGCCGCGCAAGCGCCATGGCAATGCCGAGCCCGGCCATCTGCCGCTCCAGCCCGGATAGCCAGGCGGGGTCAAAGCGGCCTTCGGAAAGAAGCTTGTTGCGGCTGCGCATGGCGCGCTCGAAATCGGAGGCGCGGCGGCCATGGGCCGGATCGAGTGAAAGCACCAGCCTGTCGAGAAAGCGTCGCCGGTCGGAGGCGCCGCCGGTGAACAGCCCGTCCATGGAGGGCGTCAACCAGAGGACGCGTAGATGGTCGGTCAGTTCATCGGCGCTTTTCGCCGGCGTACCGTTCACCCTGAGCCGACGTGACAGGGTTTCTTCGGCAAGATCGACGCCGGTGCCGATCGACACCTCGTCTTCCATGCCATCCACTTCGGCAAAGACAGTGAAGGCGCTGGCGCCGTTGCGGATCACCTCGTCATAGCCGGCGCGCCGCAGACCGCGTCCGGGCGAGAGGAAGGAAACCGCTTCCATGAGATTGGTCTTGCCCGCACCGTTCTCACCGGTCAGCACGACATGACGGCCGTCGAAGCGGAGTGCCAGCGACGCGTAATTGCGGAAATCGGTCAGCGTCAGGCGCTTGAGATGGACTTTGCGGGTCATGATCCGAATCGGGAAGTGCCAGAAAGTGCTAGCCTATTCGTGCCAGCGGCGATACCGCCGCTCATGACTTGGCAATGCCAGAAAGCAGCATGTCCACCGTCTTGATGATGTCGGCGTCGTCATCGCCCAGCCGGTCGGTCAGAAGCCGGCTCCAGGCGAAGCTCGACAAAAGCTCCGTCACCAGTTCCGGATCGATATCGTCGCGTACCTCGCCGCGTGCCTTGGCCTCGATCACGATTGCGCTGCTTTGGCAACGCCGGTCAGCCATATAGGCTGTGAGCGCCGCCGCGGTGTCGGCATCGGCCTGCGCCTCGGCCACCACGGAACGGAACAATGCACCCGTGGTGGGATTGCGCCAGGCGGAAAAAAGGTTGTTCAGATAGACGATGAGGTCATCACGCAGATTACCCTTCGGCGCGTGGGAGAAATGCGTGCGCTTATGATTGTGGTAGACATCCAGGAGGAGGGCTGCCTTGGACGGCCACCAGCGATAGATCGTCGGCTTGCCGGCCCGCGCGCGCCGCGCCACCGCCTCGATGGAAAAGCCGGCAAGGCCGTTTTCCATAAGCACGGCCTGCGCTGCCGCAAGGATCGCCTCCTCGCTGGCGGGGTTGCGCTGCGCACCGATGGAACGCCGCGCCGGCCTTTCCGCAATCTCTGCCATGGTTTCTCTCCCGGATCATTTTTCGCGACGATAGCACGAAAGGGACTTGAACGGAACGTTTCGTTCTTATATAAACGAAACGTTCCGTTCAATAAAGGTTTCCCCATGAGCAATCCTTCCGCTCCCATCCGCAGGCTCTCCAAGCCGCATCTGGCCCTTGCCATGCTGCTGCCGGTCTATCCGCTGATTACCGTACTGCTCTATATCGTCATGCCGCTCACCGAAGGCTGGGCCATCTGGCAACGAACCCTGCTCATCGCTCCGATCATGATTATCAGCATCGTCTTCTTCGTGGCACCCATGGTGCAGAAGCACTTTGCCAGCTTCATCATGCGCCCGGCTTGACGAAAAAGGCCGGAGCGTTTCCGCCCCGGCCCTGGCAGCAAGCATCGCTTACGATCAATTGTCGAAGAAGTCCTTCATTCGGGCGAAGAAGCCGGAGGATTCCGGGCTGTTTTCGCCGGAGGAAAGCTTCTCGAACTCCTGCAGCAGTTCGCGCTGGCGTTTGGTCAGTTTCTGCGGTGTCTCGATCTGGATCTGGATATAGAGATCACCGACCTGGGACGAGCGCAGCACCGGCATGCCCTTGCCCTTGAGGCGGAACTGCTTGCCGTTCTGCGTGCCTTCCGGAACCGTCACGCGCGACTTCGTTCCATCCAGCGTCGAAACGTCGAATGTGCCGCCAAGGGCCGCCGTCGTCATCGAAATCGGCACCGTGCAGTAAAGGTCCGCGCCATCGCGCTGGAAGAACTCGTGCGGTGTCACCGACAGGAAGATGTACAGGTCGCCCGCCGGTCCGCCGCGCAGGCCGGCCTCGCCTTCGCCCTGCAGGCGAATGCGCGTACCGTCCTCGATGCCCGAGGGGATGTTCACCGAGAGCGAACGCTCTTCCGTCACCCGGCCCTGACCGTTGCACTTGGTGCAGGGGTCGGAAATCGTCTGACCGCGACCGTGGCAGGTCGGGCAGGTGCGTTCGACCGAGAATAAACCCTGCGCGGCGCGCACGCGGCCAGAACCCTGGCAGGTGGCGCAGGTTTTCGGCTGAGTGCCGGGCTTGGCGCCCGTGCCGGTGCAGACATCACAGGTGATCGAGGTCGGCACACGGATCTGCGCAGTCTTGCCCGAGAAGGCTTCCTCCAGCGAGATCTCCATGTTGTAGCGCAGATCGGCACCGCGTTCGCGACCGCCCGAAGCCCTGCGGCCACGGCCGCCGCCCATCATCTCGCCGAAAATATCTTCGAAAATATCCGAGAAACCACCAGCGCCGAAACCACCCGCGCCGGCACCGCCACCGCCGCCGAAACCGCCCTGTTCGAAGGCGGCGTGGCCGTAACGATCATAGGCCGCGCGCTTTTGCGGGTCCTTCAGCGTTTCGTAAGCCTCGTTGATTTCCTTGAACTTCTTCTCGGCTTCCGCATCGTCCGGATTCTTGTCGGGGTGATATTTCATGGCCAGCTTGCGGAAGGCGCTCTTCAGCTCCTTCTCGTCAGCGGTCTTGCTCACGCCCAGCGTTTCGTAGAAATCAGCTTTTGCCATGGAAATTCCTGTCCTTAAAGAACGTCCGGCTGCCTGTTGAGACAGCCGGACTCCAAGGTTTCAGACTTGAACGAGAGTCTCGGCTTAAGCCGACTTCTTGTCGTCCTTGATTTCCTCGTAGTCGGCATCGACGACGCCGTCATCCTTGCCACCTTCGGCGCCAGCGCCGGCTTCCGCCTGCTGGGCTTCATAGATGGCCTGGCCGAGCTTCATGGCGACTTCGGTCAACGACTGAGTCTTCGCCTGGATGTCTTCGGCGTTGAGTTCCGGCGCTTCGAGGGCGGTCTTGAGCGCGGCAATGGCATCCTCGATCGACTTGCGGTCGGCTTCGGAAACCTTGTCGCCATAGTCCTTCAGCGACTTCTCGGTGGAGTGAACGAGGCTTTCGGCCTGGTTCTTGGCTTCCACGCCTTCGCGACGCTTCTTGTCCTCGGCAGCATGGGCTTCGGCATCCTTCACCATCTTCTCGATGTCGGCGTCGGAGAGGCCGCCGGAAGCCTGGATGCGGATCTGCTGTTCCTTGCCCGTGCCCTTGTCCTTGGCGGACACCTGCACGATACCGTTGGCGTCGATGTCGAAGGTCACTTCGATCTGCGGCATGCCGCGTGGTGCCGGCGGCAGGCCAACGAGGTCGAACTGGCCGAGCAGCTTGTTGTCGGCGGCCATTTCACGCTCGCCCTGCGAAACGCGGATGGTCACGGCCTGCTGATTGTCTTCGGCGGTCGAGAAGGTCTGGCTCTTCTTCGTCGGGATCGTCGTGTTCCGTTCGATCAGTCGGGTGAAGACACCGCCGAGCGTTTCGATGCCGAGCGACAGCGGGGTCACGTCGAGCAGCAGAACGTCCTTGACGTCGCCCTGCAGAACGCCGCCCTGGATGGCCGCGCCAAGAGCGACGACTTCATCCGGGTTCACACCCTTGTGCGGTTCCTTGCCGAAGAGCTGCTTGACGACTTCCTGCACCTTCGGCATGCGGCTCATGCCGCCGACCAGAACGACTTCATCGATCTCGGCAGCCGAAACACCGGCATCCTTGAGAGCGGCCTTGCACGGCGCGATGGTGCGCTGAACGAGGTCGTCGACCAGGCTTTCGAACTTGGCGCGGGTCAGCTTCAGCGTCAGGTGCTTCGGGCCAGATGCGTCGGCGGTGATGAACGGCAGGTTGATTTCCGTCTGCTGCGAGGAAGACAGTTCGATCTTTGCCTTTTCGGCAGCTTCCTTGAGGCGCTGCAGAGCAAGCTTGTCGTTCTTCAGGTCGATGCCGTTGTCCTTCTTGAACTCATCGGCAAGATACTCGACGAGACGCATGTCGAAGTCTTCACCGCCGAGGAAGGTGTCGCCGTTGGTCGACTTCACTTCGAAGACGCCGTCGCCGATTTCCAGAACCGAGATATCGAAGGTGCCGCCGCCAAGGTCGTAGACCGCGATGGTCTTGCCGTCCTTCTTGTCGAGACCGTAGGCCAGCGCTGCCGCCGTCGGCTCGTTGATGATGCGCAGCACTTCCAGACCGGCGATGCGGCCGGCGTCCTTGGTGGCCTGACGCTGGGCGTCGTTGAAGTAGGCCGGAACGGTGATGACGGCCTTTTCGACCTTCTCACCGAGATATGCTTCCGCCGTTTCCTTCATCTTCTGAAGGATCATGGCCGAAATCTGGGCCGGGGAATAGTTCTTGCCGCCTGCCTGAACCCAGGCATCGCCATTGTCGCCCTTGACGATTTCGAAGGGAACGAGACCCTTGTCCTTCGTCACGGTCGGGTCGTCGTAGCGGCGGCCGATGAGGCGCTTGACGGCGAACAGCGTGTTGGTGGGGTTGGTCACGGCCTGGCGCTTTGCCGGCTGACCGACGAGGCGTTCGCCGTCGTCCGAGAAGGCGACCATCGAAGGCGTCGTGCGTGCGCCTTCTGCGTTTTCGATCACCTTGGCATCCTTACCGTCCATGACGGCGACGCAGGAATTGGTCGTTCCGAGGTCGATACCGATAACTTTTGCCATGTTTACTTCTCCTTGAAGCAGGTCGCCGGAACCCCTTGAAGGCATTTGCCTGGCGACCCCTTGACGTATGGTCCTGATGTCGGGGCCTCCGGGGCCACGATTATGACGGGTATATAAGGAGCCGTTTTTCGGACTGCAAGGCGCTTGAGCGCTCAAAACCGGCCAAAATTCAGCTTGTTGGAATGTTCAGTTGCCCATGATGACATCGAGCAGCGTCGTCGGACGCGTGCCGCGCGGCTGGCCGGGGGCGGGGCCGATATCGGCGGGCGGAACAGGGCCGCCATTGGCCTCCATCGGGCCGGGTGAAGGGAAGTTGCCAAAGTTGCCCGACGCGGGCGGAAGCGGTGCCACCGCGCCGGTCTGTTCCGGTGTCAGGCCCGGCCGGGGAGGGGCTTCCCGCTCACCCGGAAAGACGCCGGAAATAATGTCCATGATCGTCGTCTGCTGCGGCGCCTGCGCCGGAGGAAGGTCCTGCGGCGGGGCGGCGTCGAGCGGCGCGGGACCTCCGTTGCCGAGCCCGAAGAGCGGAGCAGGCGAAAGCCCCTTGTGGGCCGCCGTCATGAAATCCTTCCAGGCTTTTGCCGGCAGGCCGCCACCCGTGACCTTCTTCATCGGCGTGCCGTCGTCATTGCCGAACCAGATGCCCGCCGTCAGGTTGGAGGTGTACCCGACGAAAAGTGCGTCGCGGAAGGACTGCGTCGTGCCGGACTTGCCAGCCGCCTGCCAGCCATCGATTCTTGCCGCCTTGCCGGTGCCTTCGGTGATGACGCGCGACAGCATGGCGTTCATGTTGGCGGCGATGGCGCCGGAAATGACGCGCGGCGGGTTATCATATGTGTTTTCGTAGAGCACCTTGCCGTCCGCACCGGTGATGCGCCGGATGATGTGCGGCGTTGCCCGGTAACCGCCATTCATGAAGGGCGCGTAAGCCGAGGTGAGTTCCGTCAGTGACACTTCCGACGTGCCGAGCGCGATCGAGGCGTTGGACTGAAGTTCCGAATCGATACCCATGCGGTGGGCCAGCTTGATCACGTTGTCCGGCCCGGTTTCCATCACGAGCTGGGCCGCAATGGTATTAAGCGAATTGGCGAGCGCGGTGGCCACCGTCACCGGGCCGCGATATTTTTGCTCGTAGTTTTCCGGCGTCCAGTTGCCGATCCTCACCGGCGCGTCGTTGCGGATCGAATCGGGGGTCACGCCCTGTTCCAGTGCCGTGGCATAAACGAACGGCTTGAAGGCCGAGCCCGGCTGGCGCTTGGCCTTTACCGCGCGGTTGAACTGGCTTTCAGCATAATCCTTGCCGCCGACCATGGCGCGGATCGCACCGGTGCCGTCGATGGCGACAAGGGCGGCTTGCGTTGCGCCCAGCTTCTTGCCCTCGCCGTTCAGAATCTTGGAAATGGTCTGGTCGGCCTTGTGTTCCAGCCCCATGTCGATGGTCGTATCGACGACCACATCCTGCTTGACCTCGCCAATGAGCCGCTGAACCTCGTCCATCACCATGTCGGCGGCGTAATATTGCGCGCCGGACCAGAAGCTTTTGGCCTTGGTCGGCGGCTGGCTCATGGCGGAGGCTACTTCGCTGTCGGTAATCAGGCCCTGATCGCGCATCACGCCCAGAACCACCTGCGCGCGCGCTTCCGCCGCCTGGGGATCGCGGGCCGGTGAAAGCCGCGACGGAGCCTTCAGAAGGCCGGCGAGAAGCGCGGCTTCGCCCAGATTGGCATCGCGGGCCGACTTGTTGAAATAGCGCCGCGAGGCCGCCTCGACGCCATAGGCGTTCGAGCCGAAGAACACGCGGTTCAGATACATCGCCAGAATCTGGTCCTTGGTGTAGTGCTGCTCCAGCCAGAAGGAGAGCAATACTTCCTGCACCTTGCGCTCGATGGTGCGTTCGGGAGAGAGGAACAGGTTCTTGGCAAGCTGCTGGGTCAGCGTCGAGCCGCCCTGGATCGGCTGGCCGGTCAGATTGTTGAAGAAGGCGCGGGCAAGGCCGAGCGGATCGATGCCGAAATGCGAGTAGAAGCGTCGGTCCTCGATGGCGACCACGGCCTGCGGAATGTATGGCGACATGGCGTCGAGCGACAGCGCCTCGCCGCCGGTTGCGCCGCGATTGGCAATCGTATCGCCATCGACGGAAACGATCTTCACGTTCGGCGGGCGCTCGGGAATGGACCAGGTGGAGGCGCTCGGCATGCGCGCGCCGTAATAGACGAGAATGCCGGCAAGGCCGATGCCGCCCCAGATGCCGAGCACAAGTGTCCAGTAGATGGCAAAGCGGATGAGGCCGAACAATCCGCCGGACCGCGCCCGCCGCTGTCCAGCTTGCTTGCGCGCTTTGGATTTCGCCGGTTTGGAGCCGCGCCCGCCGCCGCTCACCCGTTCGCTGGCGTCGAGACGGAAGTCATTGCCGGAATCGGAGCGGCTGCCCGCCTCGAAGGAAGGTTCCATACGCTGGGATGGTCTTTTCTTGCCTGCCATGGAACCGGCCATATCCTCCTGATATTCCGACCTTGATTAGAAGAAGGTCCATGAATGCGTCGTGAACCGACCGCGAGCCCTGAGGCTGCGCATCACCAATGCGCGTGGACTGGACTCTAAATGAGGCGATTTAAGGGGGCGTAAACGGGCGGTTAACCAGCCCGCTCCCGCGTTCTGCTGCTACTGGCAGAGATCGGCCCATTCGGCCTGTACCAGATCCGCCATGCGTTCAGGGCCGATATGCACGGCGGCATTGGTCGCGCCTGCGGCGGGCACGACGCGCGGATAGGCCTTCAGCGAAATGTCGCAATAGATCTTGATCGGCGATGGGAGGCCGAAGGGGCAGACCCCGCCGACCGGATGGCTGGTAACGGATACGACCGTCTCTGCATCCAGCATGCGTGGCCTCACGCCGAAGAAATCCTTGAATTTCCGGTTGTCCAGCCGCTTGGTACCGGCGGCGACGACCAGGGCAATGTCATCCCCCAGCTTGACGGCAATGGTCTTTGCGATCTGGTCGGGCTCGACGCTGTGGGCGTGCGCCGCCTCAGCCACCGTGGCGGAGCTGGCTTCGGTCACGATAACGTCGATGTCGGGGGCATGCGCGGTAAAGAACGCGCGAACGGATTCAATGCTCATGCGTGAAATCTACCCCGGAATGGCGGATGGTCAACCCGTAGCGCTTTAGGTATGCGTTTGGTGCATAACAGCGCTGCCTTAATGTGTCTGTTTTTTAGGCGCGACTAGCGTATCTTGTGATTAACCAAGTGACGCAATTCTCCTCCCGGTGTCCTTGGCTTTGGACTGGCAACACCCTCCTCCCGGTTGCTGGTCAGTTTCAAGCAGCCCGGCCTTCCTCCTCCCAGGCCGGGCTGTCTGCTTTCCGGATTTCTGAACAGGACCTCTTGAAAGCAAGGGCAGGACTTCCCATCTAGCGTTCATCGGTGTTCCGAAGAAACAGTTTCACGCAAGACAGCCGGGTTAGGCTTGGCATGCATGAAACGGAAGCGGTCGCCTGAAGATGCGAGCAGTACGGTTAACCTTGTGTTAATCCTTTTGCTGCAAGCTTGTCTTCAAGAGCGTTCACGGGGTGTAAATCCTGACGCGCCGGAAAATCGAGATTTAATTCGCGTCGAAATGCTGACCACGGATGTACTGGCAGGTTTCGGGTAGCGGATTGGGAAAGGTCGGGCTTGCCCGGCCTTTTTGTTTTTCAGGCATCCGGAACGCAAAAGGGGCGCTGTCAGCGCCCCTTGGTGTTTGGCAGAGGTTTTTCCTCAAAGTGCCGCCAGAATCCGGATCCACGAGCGGATGCCCTTGTGGAAGGATTGCAGTTCGTATTTTTCGTTCGGCGAGTGGATACGGTCGTCAGCCAGACCGAAGCCGACCATCAGCGATTCCATGCCAAGCGTCTTCTGGAAGTCACCGACGATCGGAATCGAGCCGCCCATGCCGACAACGATGGCGGGCTTCGGCCATTCGTCGGAAAGCGCAATCTTGGCCTTCTGGAGAACGGGTGAATCGTAGCCGAGATGAATGGCGGGCGAAGCGCCGTGTTCGTGGAATTCCACCGAGCAATCCGCGGGTATCTTGGAGCGCACATAGGCGCGGAAGCTTTCGCGCACCTTCGCGGGGTTCTGCTGGCCGACAAGGCGGAAGGAAACCTTGGCCGAGGCCTGCCCCGGAATGACCGTCTTGAAGCCCTGGCCGGTATAACCGCCGATGATGCCGTTTACTTCCGCCGTCGGGCGCGCCCAGGTCAGTTCCAGAACAGAGCGGCCCTTTTCGCCGGAGGGAATGGATAGGCCAACCTCGCCCAGAAAGCTCTCCGCATCGCGACCGAGTTTCGCCCACGAGTCCTTGATGTTTGACGGCGTTTCCTCGACGCCCTCGTAGAAGTCGTCCAGCGTCACGCGACCGGTTTCGTCGTGCAGACCGGCGCAGATATCGGCGACGATATGGATCGGGTTGGCGGCAGCCCCGCCGAACATGCCGGAATGCAGGTCGCGGTCGGCAGCAGTGACGACGAACTCTTCGCCGACAAGGCCGCGCAGCGTTGCGGCAATCGCCGGCGTTTCGCCGTCCCACATGCCGGTGTCGCAAACAAGGGCGTAATCCGCCTTCAGTTCGGCGGCGTGGGCATCGAGGAAGGGCTTGAGCGACGGGGAACCGGATTCCTCTTCACCCTCGAACAGGATCGTGACCTTCACCGGCAGACTGCCCGTTACGGCCTTGTAGGCCGCGCAGGCTTCGACGAAAGTCATCAACTGGCCCTTGTCATCGGAAGAGCCGCGCCCGGTAATGACCTTGCGGCCCCCCGCAATCTCGGCAATCGACGGGTCGAAGGGATCGCGGGTCCACAGGTCGATGGGATCGACGGGCTGCACGTCGTAATGGCCGTAGAACAGCACATGCGGCGCGTCCGCCGTCGCGCCCGCGTGGTGGGCAACGACCATGGGATGACCGGCGGTATCGCGCACGGAAGCTTCAAAGCCGAGTTCGATGAGCCGGGTCGTCAGCCATTCCGCCGCCTTGCGGCATTCCGGCTTGTAGGCCGGATCGGTGGAAATCGAGGGAATGCGCAGCAACGCGAAGAGGCGCTCGAGGCTGGCGTCCAGATTCGTGTCGGCATGGTCGAGAAGGGCGGAAAGATCGGTCATGGGTGGGGACTCACTTGGTGAAACACTCGGCGCCGAACGAAGCACGCCCAGCCGCGCGGCGCAAGAAACTTTGCCGCGCCCTACACCTTGCCGGCGTTGCCGATGATGCGACGGATATATTCCAGCATCAGTTCGCGCTCGAAGGTGCGAAAGCCCGCAAACAGCGCGTCATCCGCCGCTGTGGCTGCGGTAATCGCGGCGTCGCGCATGCTGTTGGCCTTGTCCGTCAGGCGGATGACCTGCTTGCGCTTGTCCTGAGGGTGCGTCTTCCGCTCGATCAGTCCGTCGCGTTCCATGCGGGACAACGTGTTGGCGAGGGTTGCCTGTTCCACGTCGAGGCGGTCGAGGAGGTCTTTCTGGGTCAGGCCATCGCCGTTCCACAGTTCCACGAGAACGGGAAATTGTCCGGGCAAGAATCCGACGCTCGCCGACCGCTCCTGAAGCGACCGGCTGAAGCTCTTCGCCAACTGGCTGGCGAGATATGTAGCCGAATTCATACGATCGAACGCCATGGAAACTGCATAAGCCGAATTCGTGCCGCATACAATCACAGGGTAGTCGCATATTGTACCCAGGGTAAATGCCAACAAAAAAGCCGCCACGGTCCGGGGGCTGACCATGGCGGCTGTGCTGTTGGACGAAGACCCGGAGAGGGGGGAAGGTCTCCATCCGGCCTGCCGCGGCGGGGGACGGGCCAGCGGCAAGAGCGGTGGCGGTTTCATCCGCCGATGAGTAACAGATGATAGGCCAAATGCGGCTTTTCAAGGGAATGCTGCATTACAATTCGGTAACGTTCCGGTGAGCGATCATCGTGTTGGCGGTAGAAGTTTGTATGGACGCGGGCGGGCGCGGCGGGTTATCCATTCGCCCATGAAAAAAGGTGATCATCTCTTCCTCGTCGACGGCTCCGGCTTCATTTTCCGCGCGTTTCACGCGCTGCCGCCGCTCACCCGCAAATCGGACGGCCTGCCCGTCGGCGCCGTGTCCGGCTTCTGCAACATGCTGTGGAAGCTCATCACCAATGCGCGCGATACCTCGGTGGGCGTCACCCCCACCCATTTCGCGGTCATTTTCGACTATTCCTCGAAAACCTTCCGCAAGGAGCTTTTCCCGGAATACAAGGCGAACCGCTCGGCGCCTCCGGAAGAACTGGTCCCGCAGTTCGGTCTGATCCGCCAGGCGACGGTGGCCTTCAACCTGCCCTGCATCGAGACCGAAGGCTTCGAGGCCGACGATATCATCGCCACCTATGCCCGCATGGCGACGGAAAAGGGCGGCGACGTCACCATCATTTCCTCCGACAAGGACCTGATGCAGCTCGTTCGCGACAACGTCCACATGTATGACAGCATGAAGGACAAGCAGATCGGCATTCCCGACGTGATCGAGAAATGGGGCGTGCCGCCGGAAAAGATGATCGACCTGCAGGCTTTGACGGGCGATTCGGTCGACAATATTCCGGGCGTCCCCGGCATCGGTCCGAAGACGGCGGCGCAATTGCTGGAAGAATACGGCGATCTCGAAACGCTGCTGGCCCGCGCCGGCGAAATCAAGCAGGCCAAGCGCCGCGAGAACATCATCGAAAACCGGGAAAAGGCGCTCCTTTCGCGCCAGCTCGTGGAACTGCGCACCGATGTGCCGCTCGATGTCGATCTGGACGGGCTGGTACTGGAACCGCAGGACGGGCCGAAGCTTGTCGCGTTCCTCAAGGCGCTCGACTTTACGACCCTGACCCGCCGCGTGGCTGAGGCGACGGGCACGGACGCCGCTGCCGTTGAAGCGGTTGAGGTGACAACCGAATGGGGCGCCGACGCACACGGGCCGGATGTCGGTGAAGGTGGCGCTGCCGCCGCACCCGCCACCGCCAGGGTTGAAACAACCCCTAAAGCCGCGCCGGTGGCCGCTGCCGGCGCGCTGACGCCTGCCGCCCTTTCGTCTGCCCGGGCCGAAGCCTTCAAGGGCGTGAAGATCGATACGGAAGGCTATGAGACCGTGCGTGATCTCGATGCGCTCGATCGCTGGATCGCGCTGGCGCGTGAGACCGGCCTCGTCGCCTTCGATACGGAAACCACCTCGCTCGATCCCATGCTGGCCGAACTCGTCGGCTTCTCGCTGGCAGTCGCCGATAACCGTGCGGATGCGACGGGCGTTTCGGTCAGGGCCTGCTATGTGCCGATCGCCCACAAGGCCGGACAGGGCGACCTGCTGGGAGGCGGGCTGGTGGAAAACCAGATCCCGCTCGGCAAGGCGCTGGAACGGTTGAAGCCGCTTCTGGAGGATGCCGCCGTCCTCAAGGTGGCGCAGAACCTCAAATACGACTACCTTCTGATGAAGCGTCACGGCGTCGAAATCGCCGGCTTTGACGATACGATGCTGATGTCCTACGTGCTGGAGGCCGGAACCGGCTCGCACGGCATGGACGCGCTGTCGGAGCGCTGGCTTGGCCACACACCCATCGCCTACAAGGACGTTGCAGGCTCGGGCAAGGGGGCGGTCAGCTTCGACATGGTGGATATCGCCCGCGCCACGGCTTACGCGGCCGAGGACGCGGACGTGACGCTGCGTCTGTGGCAGGTGCTGAAGCCCCGCCTCGTCTCGGAGCAACTTGTCACCGTCTATGAGCGACTGGAGCGCCCGCTGGTGCCGGTTCTGGCGCGCATGGAAGAGCGAGGCATTTCCGTCGACCGGCAGATCCTTTCGCGCCTTTCCGGTGAACTTGCCCAGAAGGCCGCTGCCTTCGAAGCGGAAATTTACGAGCTGGCCGGTGAAAGCTTCAATGTCGGCTCGCCCAAGCAATTGGGCGATATCCTGTTCGGCAAGATGGGCCTGCCGGGTGGCGCCAAGACGAAGACCGGCCAATGGTCCACCTCCGCACAGGTGCTGGAAGATCTGGCCGCCGCCGGTCATCCGCTGCCGCGCAAGATCGTCGACTGGCGTCAGCTGACCAAGCTGAAATCCACCTATACCGACGCGCTGCCGGGCTTCATTCACCCTCAGACGAAGCGCGTGCACACGTCCTATTCGCTGGCGGCGACCACGACAGGGCGTCTTTCCTCCTCGGAACCGAACCTGCAGAATATCCCGGTTCGCACGGCGGAAGGCCGCAAGATCCGCACCGCTTTCATCGCCACACCCGGTCACAAGCTGGTGTCGGCCGATTACAGCCAGATCGAACTGCGCGTGCTTGCCCATGTCGCGGAAATTCCGCAGCTCACCCGCGCCTTTGCCGAGGGCATCGACATTCACGCCATGACGGCATCGGAAATGTTCGGTGTGCCGGTGGAAGGTATGCCCTCTGAAGTGCGTCGTCGCGCCAAGGCTATCAACTTCGGCATCATCTACGGCATTTCCGCCTTCGGTCTGGCCAACCAACTCGGCATCGAGCGCTCGGAAGCCGGCGATTACATCAAGAAATATTTCGAACGCTTCCCCGGCATCCGCGATTATATGGAATCCACCAAGGCCGAGGCGCGCGAGAAGGGCTATGTCGAGACGATTTTCGGCCGTCGCGCCTATTATCCGGAAATCCGCTCGTCCAACCCGCAGGTGCGCGCCTTCAACGAGCGCGCCGCCATCAACGCCCCCATCCAGGGCTCGGCAGCGGATATCATACGCCGCGCCATGATCCGCATGGAAGGCGCCCTTTCAGACGCAGGTCTTGCTGAACAGGCCCGCATGCTGCTCCAAGTTCACGACGAACTGATCTTCGAAGTAGAAGACGAGGCCGTCGAGGCGACGCTGAAGACGGTGACGCACACCATGGAAAACGCCGCCATGCCGGCGCTCGACATGCGCGTGCCGCTCAAGGTCGATGCCCGCGCGGCACATAACTGGGATGAGGCGCATTGAGGGTTTAGACCTCACGCGCTCCCAGGCCTGTCGGGTATTGTTGGCACAAGGGGCAGGAATGATGGAGCGATCCTGTTGCCCTCCTTCTCCCCGGTGGGGAGAAGGAAAGGCGGCACACGTTAACCCATAGAGCGGATCAGACCCGCTTAGCCACCGCTGTTTCCAGAACGCCGATGAACGCTTTCACCGCATCGTTGAGCGCGCCGCTATTATCCACGGTCACCACATCGAGATGACCGTCTATATCCGCCGGCGTGCGGGCAAGGCGTTTCAGAATATCCTCGCGGCTTTCGCGACCGCGGGCCGCAAGCCGTTCGGCCAGAACCTCAGGCCTTGCCGTCACCGAGATCACCCGCACACGGGTAAAGACCCGGTCGAAGGCGCGCAGTGCCGAGCGGGAGCCGTTGACGATAGCGACGTGGCCTTTGGCGAGTTCCTCGCAGGTGGTGCGCGGCACGCCGTATTTCAGGCCATGTGCGCCCCACCAGACCGCGAAACGATCCTCCACTACCAGCCGGTCGAAGGTCTCGCGGGAAACGGCTTCGTGGTCCTCGCCGCCCGCTTCCGCCGGGCGTGTGATGACGCGGCGCACGAAGTGAACGTTACCACGCCCGGAAAAATGCGTGCGGGCAGCGTCCATCAGTGTGTCCTTGCCGGCCCCGCTCGGGCCGACGACGACGATCAACAGTCCCTTGCCGGTGCCGGCAACACACTCCATCAGACGACCCGCCGGCCTTCGCGCCACACCGAACGCACCACCGGCACGTCGTTGGAGCGGTGTACCCGAACGAGATCGGCGCGCAGCCCTGGCGCGATACGGCCGCGATCATCGAGCGAAACCGTGCGGGCCGGCGTCGCCGTCACCATGGAAATGGCTTTGGGCAGCGACATGCCCTCGACGCTTTCGGCCAGCAGGAAAGGCGCATAAAGCAGGCTGAACGGCACGTAATCCGACGACAGAACGTCCAGAACGCCGTGCTCGGCCAGATCGCGGGCGGCGATGTTGCCGGAATGCGACTTGCCGCGCACCACATTCGGTGCGCCCATCAGCACGCTCATCCCGGCACTGTGCGAAGCCTTCGCCGCCTCGATGCTGGTCGGGAATTCGGCAAGACGCACGCCATGGCCGATGGCTTCCTCGACATGGGCAACGGTTGCGTCGTCATGGCTTGCAACGGTAATGCCGCGCTCGGCGCAGGCCTGTGCGAGATAATCACGGTGCTTGGCCGAATATTCGGCCGACAGCGCCTTGCGACGGGCAACAAAGCGCTCGAAGGCGGCGTCGTCCAGCCCGCGCTTGGTTTTGTAGTAGAAGACATACTGGTCCATTGACTGGAACTGCCGCTGGCCCGGGGAATGGTCCATCAGCGAGATGAGGCGGACATGCGGGTCTTCCTCGAAATCGGAAAAGTGGTCGAGTACGTCGTTCGAGGCCACTTCGCAGCGCAGGTGCAGAAGGTGTTCGGCCCGCAACCGTCCCTCGCGTTCGGCGGATTGGATCGCATCGGCCATCTCGCGCATTTCACCCTTCTGGAAGCCGCCGTCCTCGTCGGAGCCGAGACGCAGGCAGTCGAACACGGTGGTGATGCCGGAGGACGCAATCTGCGCGTCATGGGCCTGAATGGCGGCCGTCTTGTTCCAGCGCACGCTGGGACGCGGCGAATAATGGCCTTCCAGATGGTCGGTGTGCAGTTCCACGAGACCGGGGATCAGGAAGTCGCCTTCGCAATCCTCGCCGGTCTGCACGTTGCCGGCAGAAATGTCGGCGATCCTGCCATCACGGACAAGGATGGTTCCGTTGACGATCTCGTCCTCGAGAACGATGGCGGCATTGGTGAAGATCTGTTCGGCGGGCATGGTTTTCTCTCGTGCGGGGTCAGGCCGCAAGTGGCAGCCAGGTGTGGACGGTGAATGGCGCTCCCCGTTCGGGCTCAACGAAAAGAGCAAGCCCGGACACGGTCAGCGGCTTTCCGAGGAAGGAAGCGAAACGGGTTTTCAGCAGGGGTTCGATGGCATCGGCCAGTGCCGGTTCCAGCGCGCCGGACAGCGTCATGTGAAAGCGGAATTCATCGAACACGTAGGGATAGCCCCAACGCAGCAGATGCTCGCGCTGGATGGCCGGCAGCGTATCCGGCTTGCGGCGGGCAATGTCACCTTCCGAAAGCGGCGCCCGGAAGGGCTCGAAGCGGCGAACGGCTTCGGCGGCGAATGCCTGCAATTCAGCCGAGGGCTGGCCCGGCACGAGCGCGAAGAAGGCGCCGAGGCGACCGAGCGCCAGCGAAGGAATTTCGAAGCGACGGGTTTCGGCGGCGAAAGAGGCAAAGCTCTCCGTCAGTTCCGTCAGCGAAGCACCGTCCTTCAGCGCGAAGGGAGCCTTCAACGTGGCATGGAAGCCGTAGCGGCGCGGTTCGGCGGTTGCTTCCCGGAGCGTTTCGGAAGAAAGAGGCGGTTCGTCGCCCTGGGCAACGAGCCCTCCGGAGAAGGCGTCGCGACCGAGCCACCGGGCGGCCGCAACGGTCAGCGGATCGTCCTGGGCGGGCGTGAAATAAAGGGCATAGCGCACGGGCGGGTCTTTCAGTCGGCGGCGGGAGTGGTGCATTAGAGTGCAAACGCCACCCCGTCGCAAGGTCGGTTCTGCCCTAACGCCGTTCCGTGACAGAATGATGATGCCTTTGAGCGCGTCGCGCAAAAGTGTGCAGAGGCTTTGCGATGACGACACGCTGTGACTGGTTTCAGTGTCCCTGCTTGCCGATCAGCTTCCAGCGCAACGTGTTCGAAATGTTGTCGAACAGGAAGACGACGCCAAGGATGAGGAGCACCATATAGGCCACCTTGTCCCAGTCGGCATTGGTGCTCATGGCCTCCAGCAGCTTGAGGCCGATGCCGCCTGCACCGACGGCGCCGATGACGGTGGCCGAGCGGATGTTGCTTTCGAAGAAATAAAGCGATTGCGACACGAAGACCGGAAGAACCTGCGGCACAACGCCGAACCGGTTGACCAGCGCCGACGAAGCCCCGAGCGACTTCATGCCCTCGCGCTGTTTCTCGTCGACGTTCTCGATGGCCTCGGCATAGACCTTTCCGAGCGCGCCGGAATCGGTGAAGAAGATCGAGGCTATTCCGGGGATCGGTCCGGGACCGAAGCTGCGGGTGAAGAACAGCGCCCAGATCAGCATGTCGACGGAGCGCAGGAAGTCGAAGGCCCGCTTCATGCCCCAGTTGGCGACACGGTTGCGCGTGATGTTGCGCGCTGCGATGAAGGCCAGCGGAAAGGCCAGCACGGTGCCGAACAGCGTGCCGACAAAGGCCATCACCAGCGTCTGGGCAAGCTGTCCGAACACATCGCCATGCTGCCAGACATGGTTTTCAAGGAAGTCGTCCGCCATAGCGGAAATGTTGGAACGCGCGGGGTCGAGCCTTTCACCGCTTATGGCAAGACCGGCAAGTTCCGTAAAGCTCTTGCCCCAGAAGGCGGAGCGCGTATCGAAGAAGAAGTTCGCCCAGCCGAGGAAGCGGCGCTGCACATAGACCTGCGAACCGCGGATTTCCGCCTGCCCCGCAAAACCATAGCTGACGATGACCTTGGTCTCGTCCTGACGGATGGCGGACGGTCGGTCGGCGGGCGCACGCACTGCATCGGCGGTAATCGTCACGGGGTAGGAAACGCCGTCGATGATGACGTCCACGGCGGTCGTCGTCACCTCCAAACGGTTGTCGGCGTTGCCGTAAAAGACGGTATAGCCGCCATCGGTGCGCGGTTGCAGCCAGTCGATCTTTGCGCCCTCGGGATACTGCCCGCGCAGCGTCCATTTCGGCGTTACCTTGCCGTCCTCGAAGCGCAGGCGCGGCTGGGCCCGCCAGGAAATCCAGTCCTGCAGATAGGCCGTGGCGCGGTCCCATTGCCCGTTCATCAGGGTGGGGCCGACATTGAAGAAGACGAAGCTGAGCGCGAGATAGACGGTTGCGGCGGCAAGGCCGATGGCCAGCCCGAAGCGCTGCAGGAAGCTGCGCCCGAGCACGGTGGCATATTGTCTTTCGATGCGCTCGCGGTCGGCCAGCGGAATGAGCGGTGTCGAGTGCATCACAGGGCTCCCGGAGCGGCGAGAAGGGGCTTGTCGGTCATCAGGCGGCGGCGCAGCCAGGCGGAGAACTGGTCGATGGCGATGATGGTGACGAGCAGGAGAATGATGATCGCATAGGCCTTGGCCGCGTGGTCGCGCCCGATGGCCAGCCGGAACACCTCGCCGATGCCGCCACCGCCCACCGCGCCGATGATGGTGGAGGCACGCACATTCACTTCGGCGCGCAGCAGTGTGTAGGAGACGAAGTTCGGGAGAACCTGCGGCACGATAGCGAAGCGCACGCGGGTGAGCCAGTTTGCACCGACGGCGCGCAACCCCTCATCGGCCTTCATGTCGGCATTTTCCACTACTTCGAAGAACAGCTTACCGAGCGCGCCGACCGTGTGGATCGTAATGGCGACGATGGCCGCGATCGGGCCGATGGACAGGATCGCGGTGATGAGCCCGGCAACGACGATTTCCGGGAAAGCGCGCATCACTTCCATCGTGCGGCGGACGACGAAGCGTGTCGCTCCGGCCCCGACCAGATTGGTGGAGGCGAAGAAGCACAGGCAGAAGGCAAAGGTGCTGCCGACCAGCGTCGAAACCAGTGCGATATTCACGGTGATTACGAGCTGGTAGATGAAATGCGGAATGTAGATGTTATCGGTGATGTAGACCCGCTCCGACGTGAAATCATATTTCAGCGACCCGTCGGCCAAGGGGGAAGGCAGGTCGAACATCGCGCGGAAAATATCGACCGGGCTGTCGGGCGTGAAGGTCTTCAGGAAGTCGAAGAGATAGGGCAGGCGTTCGAGGAACTTGCCGGAATTGGCGCTGTTGGCGAAGTCGAGCGAAGCGACGAGGATGACCGTGAACACCGCGATGGATAGCACGGTATAGATCCGGCGGCGGTTCAATTGCTGCTGGTAGTGGCGCATCGTCGTCACGGCCTGTGCGCCGAGACGAGGTTCCGGGGATTGTGCCAGCGTGGTCGCCATGCCGTTTTCCTTTTCATAAGAAAGGGCGGCCCCCGGATGGAAAGCCGCCCTGCATGCCGTGGATGCGATCAGCCGCCGATGACGGACTTACGGGCGTCGATGATCGTCTGGTAGAAGGAGGAATCGACCTTGATATAGGCCTGGTTCTTGCCCTGGGTGTAACCCTGGAAGCAGGCGAGGTCCTTCTTCGGCAGTTCCATGAAGAAGTTCTCGACCTTGGTCTTCATGTCCTCGCCGAGCTTGTTCGACACCATCAGCGGGCCGTTCGGGATGAGCGGCGACTTCCAGATCTCGACGATATCGTCCATATCGAGAATGCCCTTGCCAACCATCTGGTGAAGGTTGCCGGCGGAATAGCCTTCTTCCCACTTGCCAACGCCCGAGCCGAACGTGGTGCCGGCATCGAACTTCTTGTCGAGAACGGCGAGAACGAGCTTTTCATGGCCGCCGCCGAAGCCGGTTTCGGAGAAGTACTCCTTGATCGGCGCGCCGATGTCCTTCGGCAGGGCGACGTTCGGAACGAGATAGCCGGAGGTCGAGTCGGGATCGGCGAAGCCGAGCTTCTTGCCCTTGAGGTCGGCGAGCGTCTTGATGCCGCTGTCCTTGCGGGCGACCATGATGGAGTAGTAGCCGCTGGAGCCGTCCGAACCCGTATAGGTCAGGATCGGGTCGACCGCCTTCGGATCGGCAAGGGCAATCTTGGCATAGGAGGAAGCGCCCATGGAAGCGATGTCCAGCGTACCGCCGAGCAGGCCCTGGATGACGCCGTTATAGTCCGGCGAAGGGAAGATCTGGACGTCTTCGACGCCCGTTGCAGCCTTCAGGCCATCGGCAACGCACTTGGTGTTGCGAACCTGGTCGGCTTCGTTTTCCGAGCCATCGAGGCCGATGCGCAGAACCTTGACGTCTGCAGCGGCAGCGGAACCGGCGAGAACGCCAAGGGCGGTCGCGGCAAGAAGAAGTTTCTTCAGCATGAGGTGTTTCTCCTGGTTGAGGGGATCAAGAAAAATGGCGCCCGCATGGACGCCATGATGGGAATGAATTCAGGCCATCACCGAAAAGGAGGCGACGGCAACCGGTGCGGCATGACCAACGCTGATCGCAGTCGAGGTCATGCTCTCGTCGATTTCAGCGCCGTCATGACCGGTGCCGTAGATCGTGCGCACGGCCTCGGCATCGAGTTCGTTCGGGCCGCCGTCAAACACGACGCGGCCGGCCGACATGCCGATGATCCGCTCGCAATAGGCGCGGGCGGTATCGAGCGTGTGCAGGTTGGTGATGACGGTAATGCCTTCGCGTTCGTTGATGTCCTTCAGCGCATCCATGACGATGCGGGCGTTGAGCGGATCGAGCGAGGCGATGGGTTCGTCTGCAAGCAGCATCTTCGGCGACTGCATCAGGGCGCGAGCAATGGCCACGCGCTGCTGCTGGCCGCCCGAAAGCGTGCCTGCGGCCTGAAGCGCCGTTTGCTCGATGCCGAGCCGTTCCAGCGCGGCAATCGCGGCAATGCGCTCTTCGCGGGTGAAGATGTTGAGCAGGCTCATCGCTGTCGAACGATGGTTCAGCCGGCCGAGCATGACATTGGTCAGCACATCGAGGCGCGGCACGAGATTGAACTGCTGGAAGATCATGGCGCAATCGCGCTGCCAGTTGCGCAGCGCCCCGCCGCGGAGCGCGGAGACTTCGAGATCGCCGAAATGCAGCGAACCGGAGGTCGGGTCGGCCAGACGGTTGATCATGCGCAGAAGCGTGGACTTGCCGGCGCCGGAGCGGCCGATGACGCCGACCATCTGTCCCTGCGGAATGCTCAGATTGACGCTGTTTACCGCGATATGACCGCCGAAACGCCGGGTGACATTCCTCAGTTCGAACTTCATGTTCATCCGTCCATTGCCATTAATTCATGCCCGGCAATAGCGTTCGGTCGTGAAGCGCTCATGTCATCTGAATGACAGTTTTGTTAAAGTGCAGAAGCCGACCGGTTTTTTGAACGGGTGGCGGGCGCTCAGCCGCCATATCGCTTGAGGAAGTCATGGACGCAGAGCGTACGGAAGTCGTTCAGCCCTTCCCTCAGTCGTTCGTGATCCCAGTCCCACCAGGCGAGCGCTTCAAGCCGGGCGACGGTCTCCCGGTCGAACCGCTCGCGTGCCGGCTTGGCTGGAACACCGGTAACGATGGTGTAAGGGGCTACGTCCCGGCTCACCACGGCGCCCGAACCGATCACCGCGCCATTGCCGACGGTCACCCCAGGCAGGAGCGTCACGCCATGGCCGATCCAGGTGTCGTGGCCGATGACCACGGGTTTTGAGCGGCGGGCGGCGAAGAAATCCGCCTCGTCTTCTTCCACGCCCGGCCAGTATTTGCCGGCCCGGTAGGTGAAGTGATGCAACGTTGCCCGGTCCATGGGATGGTTGGTGGCGTTGATGCGCACGAAGGCGGCAATGTTCGAGAACTTGCCGATTTTCGCGTTCCACAGGTGGCCGTGTTCCATCACATAGGAATAGTCGCCGATCTCACTTTCGCGGATGCGGCAGAACTCGGCCACCTCGGTATAGCGCCCAAGCGTCGAGTTTTCGACCAGTGCCGTGTCATGGATCGAGGGCTGTTCGGAGAGCGTGCTCATGCGGCCTTCTTTCTGGGCGAGAAGCCCGAGACGTCGATTAAGCGGTCGGCGACCTTCTCGCGCACGTCGAGATCGTGGAAAATGCCGATGATGGCGACACCCGCCGCCTTCTTGGCGGCAATCAGGTCCTCCACCACGGCGCGGTTCGCCGCGTCGAGCGAGGCGGTCGGCTCATCGAGCAGCAGGATCGAATGATCGGTAATGAAGCCGCGCGCGATGTTCACGCGCTGTTGCTCACCGCCGGAAAAGGTGGAGGGCGGAAGCTGCCACAATTCCTTCGGCAGGTTGAGACGGGCGAGCATGGCACCCGCCCGTTCACGAGCTTCTTCCTGTGCGATGCCCCGCGCCAGCAGCGGCTCTGCCACCACATCGATGGCCGCGACACGCGGTACGGTGCGCAGGAACTGGCTGACGTAACCCATGGTCCTGCGGCGAATGTCCAGAATGGTACGCGGCGAGGCCTTGGCCATGTCGATCACCTTGCCGTCGTGATCGACAAGGATCTGGCCGCTGTCGACGGCGTAATTGCCGTAGAGCATTTTCAGGATCGAGCTTTTGCCGATGCCCGAGGGGCCGGCCAGGACGGCGCATTCGCCGCTTGCCACGGAGAAACTGACATCGGATACCACCGGCAGAACGAGGCCGCCGCGCAGGTGCATGACGAAGCTTTTCCGGACTTCGGAAACGACAAGAGGGGTCGGCATTGTCACACCTGCAAAATCGAGGAAACGAGCAATTGCGTATAGGGTTCGCGCGGATCGTCCAGCACGCGGTCGGTCAGGCCGCTTTCGATGACGCGGCCGTCCTTCATCACCATCATGCGGTGGGAAAGAAGCCGGGCGACGGCGAGATCATGGGTGACGATGATGACGGCGAGACCGAGATCGTTGACCAGCGAGCGGATGAGATCGAGCAGGCGGGCCTGCACCGAGACGTCGAGGCCACCGGTCGGTTCGTCCATGAAGACGAGGCGCGGGCTGGTGATGAGGTTGCGGGCAATCTGCAGCCGCTGGCGCATGCCGCCGGAAAAGGCGCGGGGTTGATCGTCGATGCGGTCAATACCGATTTCCACCCGCTCCAGCCATTCGGAGGCGGTGGTGCGGATGTTCCCGTAATGGCGCTGGCCAATCGCCATCAGTCGTTCGCCGGCATTTGCCCCGGCGGAAACCGTCATGCGCAGGCCGTCGGCGGGGTTCTGGTGCACGAAGCCCCAGTCGGTGCGCATCAGCATGCGCCGTTCCGCCTCGCTCATGCGGTAGAGGTCGCGCCAGTTTTCGTCTCGCGTGCGGTATTCGACGGTACCGGCGGTGGGGGCAAGCCGTGTGGAGATGCAGTTGAGCAGCGTCGTCTTGCCGGAGCCGCTTTCGCCGACGATGGCCAGCACTTCGCCCGGAAAAAGCTCGAAGGACACATCGCGGCAACCGGTACGCGCGCCATAGAATTTCGAAACGCCGCTGACCTTGAAAAGAGGGGTATCTGTCATCGGATGTACTCCAGAAAATCGGCTTTTGCGCAGGCGGCCCCCTCATCCGGCTGCCGCCACCTTCTCCCCGCGGGGGAGAAGGCGAAGGAAGCGATGTTGTGACCTTGATCCTCTTCTCCCCAGCGGGGAGAAGGTCCCGGCAGGGGGGTGAGGGGGGCTTTTCGCAAGGTGCCGGTCATTCCGCTGCCTCCTTCACGCCGAGTTCGCCGACACAGCCGCAGGCGCGGCGCTCCTCGCAATGGTCGGTGTCGGAGCAGACGAACATGCGTCCGCCGCGGTCATCGAGGATCACCTCGTCGAGATAGACGTTCTCCGCACCGCAGAGCGCGCAGGGCTTGTCGAAGGTCTGTACCTCGAAAGGGTGATCCTCGAAATCGAGACTGACGACCTCTGTGAAAGGCGGCACGGCATAGATGCGCTTCTCGCGGCCCGCACCGAAAAGCTGGAGTGCTTCCGACATATGCATCTTCGGATTGTCGAATTTCGGAATGGGCGACGGGTCCATGACGTAGCGCCCCGCCACCTTTACCGGATAGGCGTAGGTGGTGGCGATATGGCCGTTGATGGCGATGTCCTCGTAAAGTTTCACATGCATCAGGCCATACTCGGACAGCGCATGCATGGTGCGCGTTTCGGTTTCACGCGGCTCGAGATAGCGCAGTGGCTCGGGGATCGGCACCTGATAGACGAGCACCTGTCCTTCCTTCAGCACCTTTTCCGGAATGCGGTGGCGCGTCTGGATGATCGTCGCCTCGTCGGTATGGGTGGTCACCGCCACATTCGCCACCTTGGCGAAGAAGGCGCGGATGGAAACGGCGTTGGTCGTGTCGTCGGCGCCCTGATCGATGACCTTCAGCACGTCGGCGGGGCCGATGATCGCCGCCGTCACCTGCACGCCACCCGTTCCCCAGCCATAGGGCATGGGCATTTCGCGCGAGGCGAAGGGCACCTGATAGCCGGGAATGGCGATGGCCTTGAGGATGGCACGGCGGATCATCCGCTTGGTCTGCTCGTCCAGATAGGCGAAGTTGTAGGCTGCCAGATCGCTCATTCCGCGGCCTCCTTCCTGTCTGATGATTCGGATGCGGTGCGGGCGGCTTCGAACTCCGCCCGCATTCGCCGCACAAGGCCGAGTTCGGCCTGGAAATCCACGTAATGCGGCAGCTTCAGATGTTCCACGAAGCCCGTCGCCTGCACGTTGTCGCAGTGGGAGAGAACGAATTCCTCATCCTGCGCCGGGGCGACAATATCCTCGCCGAACTCACGGGCCCGAAGCGCCCGGTCGACCAGCGACATGGACATGGCTTTGCGCTCGCTCTGGCCGAAGACGAGGCCATAGCCGCGGGTGAACTGCGGCGGCACCTTGGCCGAGCCTTTGAACTGGTTGACCATCTGGCATTCCGTCACGCGGATTTCGCCAAGCGAAACGGCATAGCCCAGTTCCGGTGCATCGATCTCGATCTCGACCTCACCGATGCGGATTTCGCCGGTGAAGGGGTGGGTGCGGCCGTAGCCGCGCTGGGTGGAATAACCGAGCGCCAGCAGGAAACCTTCGTCGCCGCGCGCCAGGGCCTGCAGGCGCAGGTCGCGGCTCATGGGAAACTCCATCGGCTCGCGCGTCAGGTCGCCGCCGCCCTCATCTTCGCCCAGCGTGCCGTCACCCTCGATCAAACCTTCCTGGGCAAGAATTTCGGACACGCGCATCACGGCTTCGGGCGTTTCCGTGCGTTCGGCGCCTTCCTCCACCGGACCGTCTTCCAGCAGCGTGGGGTCGAGCAGGCGGTGGGTGTAATCGAAGGTGGGACCGAGAAGCTGGCCGCCCGGCAGGTCCTTGTATGTGGCAGACACACGCCGTTCGATCAGCATCGCGCCGGTATCGATGGGGCTCGACACGCCGAAGCGTGGCAGGGTGGTGCGGTAGGCGCGCAGCAGGAAAATGGCCTCGATCATGTCGCCGCGCGCCTGCCGGAAGGCAAGGGCCGCGAGATCGCGATCGTAAAGCGAGGCTTCGGCCATGACGCGGTCGACGGCAAGCGCCAGTTGCTCGATAACCTGTTCACTGGAAACGGCCGGAAGCGAGCGATCTCCCCGCCGCCGGTCGGCGAGCAGGCGGTGCGCGTTGGCGATGGCGGTTTCCCCGCCCTTGACGGCTACATACATCTCACAACGCTCCTGCGGAAATCCGCGTCGTGCGCGGCAGACAGAGGAAGCGGTCACCCGCCGTCAGCACCACATCCACACCGCGCGGAAACAGCACATGGTTTTCCGCCCATTGCCGCAGGAAGCCATCGGGCAATCCTGACGGGTGAACGATCCGCCCGCCGGCGATGCCGGGGCCGGTCAGCTTCAGCGGCGTGGTGCCCTCGAAGCTGGCAATCTCGATGATCAGCGTTACCGAACGGTCCGGATACTCCTGCGTGCCGGCCGAAAACAGGCCGAAGGAAGGAAGGGGCGCGCCGGCCTCGATGAAGGCGAAGCGGGCCTCTGCCTTTTCCGGGGCAGGCGGCGCGCCGGTGTGGAAGGAGAGCCAGCCTGGTAGGGCCGATTTCTGCAACCGCACTGAAAGCCAGACCGGCGTATCGTGATCGAGAAGGGTGAGCGCGATGGCGCCGGCCGCGATCCCGAGGGGGGAAGGAGCGCCGGTATCGTCCGTCACCGTTTGCAGCGTGCCGGGGCGTGCCATGGCGTCCATGACGAGGCGGAACACGGCCTGACCCTGAAAGACCGGATCGTGAAAGCCGCCGGAAAGCGAATCGGATTCAAGGCCCATCAGTCCTCTCCTCGTACCATGGTGAAGAAATCGACACGCGTGGCGGCGGTCTGCGCGCGCGCATGGCCCCGGGCCTCCGCTATGCGCTGTTCCACTGGCGTCAGCAGGCGGGTCTCGATGCTGTCGCGTGTGGCCGCCTCCTGCCACAGCGCATGAATGATGGCGCCGAGCCTTGCTTTTTGGCGGTCGGTGCCGAGCGTCTGCGCATGGCCGACCGTGCCGGAGGCAAGGCGCACAGAAGCGCGGCTGACCGTGACTTCGCCCAGATTGAAGGGGGCGCCGCCGCCGCCGATACGCCCGCGCACCATGACCAGTCCGGTTTCAGGCCCGCGCAGCGGCCTGGCTTCGAAAGGTCCGCCCAGCGTGTCGATCAGCGTTGCCAGTTCCGCCCGCGTGGCGCGGGCGATCAGGTCGGAAGCGCGTTTGGCGCGCAGCGTTTCCGGGGTTGGTGTTGCCGTTTCGGCCATCCTCTGCACCTCAAATGTCTATTTATGTAGACAACCATACATTAAGATGTATATCTATTCCGAACCCATGACAAGCGTGTGACGGATGAACGACGGCGGACTGGTGAGACGACAAAGCGGTGTGGCCCTGTGGCGGCAGATTGCTGACCGAATCCGGGCGGCCATTGCCGATGGCAGCTACGACGAAACCGGCATGGTGCCGCCGGAAACGGTGCTGGCCGCCGATTTCGGGGTGAACCGCCACACTGTCCGCGCCGCCCTTTCGGCGCTGACGCAGGAAGGCATGCTGCGTCCGGTGCAGGGGATCGGAACGCTGATCCTGCGCCGCGAGCGGCTGAGTCTGCCGATTTCCCGGCGCACCCGCTTTACGGAAGGGGTGGGTGAGCAGGCCCGCGCGCTATCCGGGGCGCTGCTGGATCACGCGGAAGAACCCGCCAGTGCAGCGGTGTCCACAGCGCTTCACCTTGCGCCGCATGCACCGGTTCTGCGCATCGAAACCCTGCGCAGCGCCGACAAGCGGGGCATGTCGCGCTCGACAGCATGGTTTCCGCTGCCTCGCTTTCACGGTCTGGCCGATGCATTCGCCAAGTCCGGTTCAGTAACCGCAGCGCTTCGGGCTTTCGGGGTCGAGGACTATGTGCGGGTGAAGACGGAAATCAGCGCTGTTCATGCCGAACCCGGCGATCTCGCCGATCTTGGCCTTGCGCCCGGTGCCATCGTGCTGGTCACACAGGCGGTGAATGCCGATCCGGAGGGCATGCCGATCCAGTTTGCCGTCAGCCGCTTCCCGGCGGACAGGGTGCAGTTCACTGTCGAAGTGTGATGCGGCTCAAACGTAAACCGCCCGCCGGATACTGGTCCGGCGGGCGGTTTCAATGGATTTATCGGCCGCCAGCGCTTAATGCGCGCCGGACATGTCGCCGAGAACGTCCTTCGATGCGACGGTCGAATCGGCCTTGAGCTTGTAGACCATCGGCACACCGGTCGCGAGGTTGAGCTTGAGGATCTCTTCCTTGGACAGGCGGTCGAGCACCATGACAAGGGCGCGCAACGAATTGCCATGGGCGGCGACCAGAACGTTCTGGCCCGACAGGACGCGCGGCAGGATTTCCGTGAGGTAATAGGGCCAGACGCGCGCACCGGTGTCGCGCAGGCTTTCGCCGCCCGGAGGCGGAACGTCGTAGGAGCGGCGCCAGATGTGGACCTGTTCCTCGCCCCACTTGGCGCGGGCATCGTCCTTGTTCAGGCCGGAAAGATCGCCATAGTCGCGCTCGTTCAGCGCCTCGTCCTTGATCGTTTCAAGGCCGGTCTGGCCGACATTTTCCAGAATGATGCCGAGCGTCTTCTGGGCGCGAGTCAGCGCCGAGGTGAAGGCGATGTCGAACTTGATGCCGTATTCGGCCAGTGCCTTGCCGCCGGCATTGGCTTCTTCCACGCCGAGCGCGGTCAGGTCCGGGTCGCGCCAGCCGGTGAAAAGGTTTTTCAGGTTCCATTCGCTCTGGCCGTGGCGAACGAGGACGAGGGTACCGCTCATGACATGATCCTCCGCTTGGGATGGTGGAAAGGCAATCAGGATTTCGACAGTCCGAGAACATCGGACATGGAGTAGAAGCCGGGCTTCTGCCCGAAGGCCCAGAGTGCGGCCTTCACCGCGCCACGGGCAAAGATGGTGCGGTCGCCGGCGCTGTGCGACAGCGTGACGATCTCGCCTTCGCCGGCAAGCAGCACGGAATGCTCGCCGATGACGGAGCCGCCACGCAGTGTCGCAAAGCCGATATCGCCGGCATTGCGCGGGCCGGTGTGGCCGTCGCGCACGCGCACCGAGGTTTCCTGAAGATCGACGCCGCGGCCGTCCGCAGCCGCCTGCCCAAGCAGCAGCGCCGTGCCGGAGGGGGCATCGACCTTGTGTTTGTGGTGCATTTCAAGGACTTCAATATCCCAGTCGGCGGCATCGAGCGAGCGGGCGGCTTGTCGCACCAGCTCGGCCAGAAGGTTCACGCCAAGGCTCATATTGCCGGATTTGACGATGCGGGCATGGCGGGCGGCGGCGCGGATCTTTTCCTCGTCGGCCGAAGAGCAGCCGGTCGTGCCGATGACGTGGACGATGCGCGCTTGGGCGGCAAGCGCGGCATACTCGACGCTGGTGGCTGGCGTGGTGAAGTCGACAACGCCATCAGCATGGACGAAGGCGGCCAGCGGATCGGAGGTCACGGGAACACCGAGATGCCCCACGCCGGCGAATTCGCCGGCATCACGGCCGATGAGCGATGAACCCGCACGCGCGATCGCGGCATGCAGTGTCACGCCTTCCATCGCTGCTATGATGCGAATGAGCGTCTGGCCCATGCGCCCGCCCGCACCCGTCACCACCAGTTTCATGCCGGTCTTCGTCATGTCGCTTCCGTCAAATATCCGTTCGCACTGTTTGCAGGTTGTTGAGGCGCGCGTAAAGCCCGTTTTCACGGGCGCTCAGCGATTCATGCGTGCCTTCTTCCGCCACCTTGCCTTCGTGCATCACCACGATCTTGTCGGCGTTGACGACGGTGGACAGGCGATGTGCAATCACGATCACCGTGCGGCCGGCCATGGCAGTGTCGAGCGCCTTCTGCACGAAGGCTTCCGATTCCGTATCGAGCGCAGACGTTGCCTCATCGAGAAGCAGGATCGGTGCGTTGCGAACCAGAGCGCGGGCAATCGAAAGCCGCTGGCGCTGGCCGCCCGACAGTGTCACGCCATTTTCCCCAACGGGCGTGTCGTAACCCATCGGCTGCGCCAGGATGAAGTCGTGGGCATAGGCCAGCCGCGCAGCTTCCTCCACTTGCACATCCGTCGCATCGGGCCGACCATAGCGGATGTTGTCACGGATCGTGCCTTCGAACAGGTAAGGTTGCTGCGAGACATAGGCGAGGTGTTCGCGAAGCGACGATTTCGTCACCATTGCGATGTCCTGCCCGTCGATCAGGATCGAGCCGCCTTCCGGGTCGTAGAAACGCGGAATGAGATTGATGATCGTAGACTTGCCGGCGCCGGAAGGGCCGACCAGCGCCGTCGTCTTGCCACCCTCGGCCACGAAGGACACACGGTCGAGCACAGGTTTGCCGTTGCCGTAGGAGAAGGTCACGTCGCGAAATTCGATGCGGGCATTATCCGTCACGAGGGATTTCGCGCCATCGACATCGCGCTGATGCGGTTCGATGTCGAGGATCTCGTAGAGCATGCGGGCGTTGGTCACGGCGGCCTCGACGCGCACCTGAAGGCGGGCAAGGCGGCGGGCTGGATCATAGGCCATCAGAAGAGCTGTGACGAACGACACGAAGGCGCCGGGCAGGGCACCCTGATAGAGCGACATATAGGCGGTGTAGGCGAGCACGCAGGAAATTGCCAGGCCGGCGAAGGTTTCCGTCATCGGTGCCGTGCGTTCGGCCAGACGGGCGATCTTGTTGGCGCGCATCTCGGCGTCGTCGATCAGCACCCGCACCTTGCTGTTCAACTGGTCTTCCATGGTGAAGGCCTTCACCACGGCAATGCCTTGCACGCTTTCCTGCATGGCGCCGAGGACGCGGCTGTTGATTTCCACCGACTGGCGGGTCGCTGCGCGCAGGCGCTTGGAAACATAACGCAGGCCGAGCATCAGCGGCGGCGCCACGACGAAGACGATCAGCGTCAGCACCCAGTCTTTGGACAGCATCACGCCGATGAGGGCAATCAGGGTCAGGAAGTCGCGGGCGATGGAGGTCACCGTCATGTTCAGCACGTCGCGAATGCCGGAAATATTCTGGCTGATCTGTGCGGCGAGCTGTGCCGATCGCGATTCGCTGTAAAAGCCGACCGAGAGTTTCATGAGGTGTTCGTAGATGCGGCGCTGGTATTTGGCGACGATGTTGTTGCCGATCTTCAGCAGCAGAACCGCCTGCCAGTAGGTCGCGAAGCCGCGCGCCACGAAGGTCAGGAAGATCACGACACAGATGATCCAGATCATGCCGGAATCCGAGCGCCCGAAGGCCTCGTTGATGACCGATTCCATGATCCAGGCCGTAAAGGCCGTGGTGCCCGCGACAATGCCGAGGCAGATGATGGCAAGGATGTAGGACTTGAGATGCTCACGCCCGTTCTCGGCGATGACACGCTTGAGAACGTCACGCACGCCCTGGCTGTCGATGGCACGCTTCGGCTTATCCGCTTCGGTCAAGGGCGCGAAACCTTCCTGTGGGTTCAGATGCTTTGCCGCCGCGTCCAGAGCAATTTCAGCAAAAGTGCGTAGCGGTTTTGCGTCCGGAATCGCGTCTGAACAAACAGATAGAGCTTTTCCGTCGCAGTCTTTGGAACGGAAAAGCTCTATAGAGGCTGGGAAGCCGTTTGGCCATAGGGTTTCGCGCGGCCGAAGCTCAGCCGCGCCAGCGGCGGCCTTCGGTCGCGACACCGAAATTGGTGGGGGTGCGGGCATAGGCGGCAAGCCCCGCCAGCGCGGCCATCGGATGCGTCACCACGTAGGTCGGGGTGGAGCGCAGCAGGGCCGAATGCGGTGCCTTGTCCTCGAAGGCAGCGCGGAACTCCGGCTTCTGCAAAGCCGGCAGGATCTTCTGCGAAATGCCGCCGGCGAGATAGACGCCGCCGCGCGCCATGAAGGTCAGCGCCAGATCACCGGCCACGCGGCCAAGATAGGTGGCAAAGAGCGAAAGCGTCTCGACAGCGACAGAATCGCTGCCGGAAAGACCGGCAGTGGTGATGTCGGCCGGGTCGCCAAAGGTCGGCTTGACGCCATCGGCCACGCAGACGGCCCGGTAGAGGTTTACGAGCCCGCGGCCGCACAACACCTGTTCGGCGGAGACGCGGCCTTCGATCCGCTCGAGATGCGGAAAGACGGAAAGATCACGCTCGGTGCGGGGGCCGAGATCAACATGGCCGCCTTCGCCGGAGACCGGAATCCAGCGGCGCTGGACATGGACGAGGCCCGCAACGCCAAGGCCGGTGCCCGGTCCCAGCACGACGCGCGAGGCGACCTGCACCTTGCCCACCGAACCGATTTCCTCGCGGCTGTCTTCTGAAAGCGCGGCAACGGCCAGCGCCTGTGCCTCGAAATCGTTGATGACGATGATGTCTTCAAGGCCAAGGCTCTGGCGCATGTTGGCCGGGCGCAGCACCCAGTGGCAGTTTGTCAGCGGAATTTCCTGCGCGGCAATGGGGCCGGCGACGGCGAGGATGGCCGAGCGCGGCTGAAGTGAAGTCTTGTCCAGAACGCCGGACTGGATCGCATCCTCGATATTCGGGAAATCCGCCGTCTTGAGCACGGGGAAATCCTTCGGCTCGGCATAGGCGTCGATCAGAATCGAGAAGCGGGCATTCGTGCCGCCGATGTCGCCGATCAGGATCGGAAAGGGCTGATGGTCGGTGTCCGGGTATTTGAGCATCGTCTATCCAATCCGCGCCGGAGGGCGCCGTGGCAAGGGGGCTGGCGGGTCCCGCCGGGAGCGGGCCGGGTTCAGGTGCTGGAATACACCCGAACCATTAAGATTGAACGATGGCCGGGAAAGCCCAATCATCGCTCAATCGCGGTTTCAACCGATTGAATAGCGCTCCCGCCCGAGGGAGGCAAGCCCTTTAACGGTGCTTTCAGCGCGTGGCGGCGGGTGAGGCCAGAACGGCGGTGCAGGCTTTTGGGAGGTCGGCCAGCGTCACGGGCTTCGGCGGCTTGGGCGGCGGCGCGTTCGGGTCCTTCTTCGGTGCGGCCCACGGTTCCTTGGTGAACCACCAGGCGAGATTCTTGCCGCAATCGTCACCCGTCGGGGTGGAGGCCTGTTCCTTGCAGTTGGCGGAACCGGCAGGGCAGGCAAGGCGAATGTGGAAATGGGCGTCGTGACCATAGATCGGGCGCACCTTTCCAAGCATGTTGCGGTCGCCGGTCCAGGTTTCGCAGAGCTTCTTCTTGATGGCCGGGTTGACGAAGATGCGCTGGATTTCCGGATAGCTCGCGGCCCGCATGATGATGCGGGCATGGGCGGGCGTCCACTTGTCGTTGATCGTCAGGAACTTGTTGGGTTCGAGCATCGAGGTGAAAGGCATCTTTTCCCGCTCGTCGGCGGAAAGGCGGCGGTTCGGCATCGGCGTCAGCCAGATATCGGCATCGAGGCCGATCTGGTGCGATGCATGGCCGTTCTTCATCGGGCCGCCGCGCGGCTGGGAAATATCGCCGATGAGCAGGCCCGGCCAGCCGTCCTTGGCACCGTCACGCGACAGTTTCTGGATGGTGGAGAGAAGGGCGGGGTGCCCCCAGTTTCGGTTACGCGAAAGGCGCATCACCTGCCAGTTCGGTCCGTCGATGGGCAGCGCCTGCGCGCCCTCGATGCAGCCCTTGGCGTAAAAGCCATAGGGTGTCGGGATGCCGGTGCTGGGCGCATTGACGGCGCCGAACAATTCCTTGGCCGGTTTCGGGTTGTCGGCGGCGCTCGCCGACAGGGCGCCGAGCGCCGAGATGGAGATGCCAAGAAGCGCGCCGGCCATCTGCCACGCGCCGGAAATTCGGGAAAGAGAGAAGGTCATGCTGCCGCCGCTTTATGGAGCCCCGATCTTCCGGGGGAATCTGCTTTCTTGATAAACTGATTTGCGATTGGGGTGAAAGCGTGACCTTCGCGGTGCTCGGCGCAATGTGATTGCACGCCCCTGTTTTTCGCCCCACTTTTGCTTATGCTCTGGCGCGAAGCGGTTCAGGAGAACGGGAAGGCATGGCTTTGATGCGGATGATGGTGAAGGGGCTGGCCTTCTTGGCGGTTACGCTTGTGGCGGCAGTGCCGGCGGCGCGGGCAGAGGAAAAAGTCTGGCGCCATGGCGTGACGCTGGGCGACGCGCTGAAATACCCGCAAGGCTTCGCACGCTTCGACTACGTCAATCCCGATGCGCCGAAGGGCGGTACGCTCCGCCTTTCCGCCGATGGAACGTTCGACACGTTCAACCCGGTTCTTTCCAAGGGAGAGGCCGCCGCCGGCGTAGGCGCGGTTTTCGATACGCTGCTGAAGGAATCCGGCGACGAGGTTTCCACCGCCTACGGTCTTCTCGCCGAGGCCGTATCCTATCCGGACGATGTCTCGGAAGTGAGCTTCCGCCTGCGCCCGGAAGCAAAGTGGGCCGATGGCCAGCCGGTCACACCGGCGGACGTGATCTTTTCGCTGGAAAAGTTGAAGGAGCATAACCCGCTCTTCAGCAATTATTATCGCCATGTGACCGAAGCAGTGGAAACCGGCCCGCGTGAGGTAACCTTCCGTTTCGATGAAAAGAACAATCGGGAACTGCCGCAGATCCTCGGTCAGTTCCCGATCGTGCCGAAGCATTGGTGGGAAGGAACCGGCCCGGATGGCAAGCCGCGCGACATTTCCCGCACCACGCTGGAGCCGGTCATGGGCTCCGGCGCCTACAGGATCGCCGCGTTTTCGCCGGGCGCGACCATCCGCTACGAACTGCGCGACGATTACTGGGCGAAGGATTTGCCGGTGAATGTCGGCCAGAACAATTTCGGCGCCATCACCTACACCTATTTCGGCGACCGCGATGTGGAGTTCGAAGCCTTCCGCGCCGGCAATACCGACTACTGGTATGAGAACATGGCAGCGCGCTGGGCGACGGGTTACGACTTCCCGGCGGTCAAGGACGGGCGCGTCATCCGCGAGGAGGTCGAAAATCCCTTCCGTGCAACTGGCGTCATGCAGGCGATGGCGCCCAACCTGCGCCGCGCCAAGTTCCAGGACGAGCGCGTGCGCGAGGCGCTGAACTATGCCTTCGATTTCGAGGAACTGAACCGCACCATCGCGTTCTCGGCCTACAAACGCGTTGACAGCTACTTCTGGGGTACGGAGCTTGCCTCTTCCGGCCTGCCGGAAGGCCGGGAGAAGGAAATTCTCGACGCGATGAAGGACAAGGTGCCCGCGCGGGTTTTCACCACGCCCTACACCAATCCGGTGGGCGGCGACCCCACGAAGTCGCGGGAGAACCTGCGCAAGGCCATCGCCCTCTTCAAGGAGGCGGGTTACGAATTGAAGGGTAACCGCATGGTCAATACCAGGACCGGTGAGCCCTTCTCCTTCGAAATCCTGCTGTCCAGCCCGACGCTGGAGCGCTGGTCTGTTCCCTATGCCCAGAACCTCAAGAAGATCGGTGTCGAGGCCAGCATCCGCACGGTGGATGCCGCGCAATATACCAACCGCGTCCGCACCTTCGATTATGACGTGACATGGGTTGTGTGGGCACAGACGCTGCATCCCGGTAACGAGCAATCGGATTACTGGGGGTCGGCCTCCGTCGGCAAGCAGGGTTCCAAGAACTATGTCGGCATCGCCGATCCGGCCATCGATGAGTTGATCCGTCAGGTGACTTTTGCCCAGACGCGGGCGGAACTCGTGCCGGCGGTGCACGCGCTCGACCGCGTGCTGCTCGCCCACAATTACGTGATGCCGCTGTTCTATGGCAATACGGCGCGCCTTGCCTATTCCAGCCAGATCACCCACGCGAAGGAACTGCCCTATTACGGCACCGGCTTCCCGGATGCGTGGTGGTCGACGGCGGCGGGCAAGTGAACTGGCACACCGGGCCGGGGTTGCGTTGCCGGGCCAAGCCGTTACCAAATGAAACCGAACGAATCACCATCCTCTGCAAAGGGAATGGCAGCTTGAATAAGACCGGAAGGGCCTGACCGTATGGGCGGCTATATCCTCAGACGCCTTCTCCTGATGATCCCGACCATGATCGGGATCATGGGCATTTCCTTTCTCGTGGTGCAGTTTGCGCCGGGCGGGCCCGTGGAACAGGTCATTTCCCAGTTGACTGGCCAGGGCGACAGCGCTTCCGACCGTCTGACCGGCGGCGGCGACATGCTGGCCACGCAGGATTTTTCCTCGCAGGATAATGCGAAATATCGCGGCGCGCAGGGGCTTGATCCCGAACTGATCGCCAAGCTGGAAAAGCAGTTCGGCTTCGACAAGCCGCCGCTGACCCGCTTTCTGGACATGATGGGCAGCTACATCCGCTTCGATTTCGGTGAAAGCTTCTTCCGCAACACGCCGGTAATCGATCTCATCCTTGAGAAAATGCCGGTTTCGATCTCGCTCGGCGTGTGGATCCTGCTGTTTTCCTACACGATTTCCATTCCGCTCGGGATTCGCAAGGCCGTGAAGGACGGGTCCGCCTTCGACGTGTGGACCTCAGGTGTCATCATTGTCGGCTATGCCGTGCCAAGCTTCCTCTTCGGTATCCTGCTCATCGTGCTTTTTGCCGGCGGGTCCTTCTTCGACTGGTTTCCGCTTCGCGGCCTCGTGTCCGATAATTTCGACCAGCTCTCCTGGTGGGAAAAGATCATCGACTATTTCTGGCACCTGACGCTGCCGCTGATTTCGCTGGCGCTCTCGGCCTTCGCCACGACGACGCTCCTCACCAAGAATTCCTTCCTCGATGAAATCCGCAAGCAATATGTGGTGACGGCGCGCGCCAAGGGGCTTTCGGAAAATCGGGTTCTTTATGGTCACGTCTTCCGCAACGCCATGCTGATCGTCATCGCGGGTTTCCCCGGCGCCTTTATCTCGGCCTTCTTCACCGGTTCGCTGCTGATCGAGAACATCTTCTCGCTCGATGGTCTCGGCCGCCTCGGCTATCTCGCTGTCGTCAATCGCGATTACCCCATCGTCTTCGGCACGCTCTACATCTTCTCGCTGCTCGGCCTCGTCGTCAGTCTCGTCTCCGACCTGATCTACACCTGGATCGATCCGCGCATCGACTTCGAAAAGAGGGAGGTCTGACATGGACGCCACCTCGACCGCGACCACGATTACGGAAAAGCCCCGTCGCCCGTTCCTCTCGCCGGTCAATCGCCGGCGGCTGGAGAACTTCAAGGCGAACCGGCGCGGCTACTGGTCCTTCTGGCTGTTCATGGTGCTGTTCATTCTCAGTCTCGGAGCGGAATTCATAGCCAACGATCGACCGCTCCTCGTCTCCTACAAGGGAGAGATCCTGTTTCCGGTGGTGGTGAATTATCCGGAGGAGAAATTTGGTGGTTTCCTCGCCGAAACCGACTACCGCTCCTCCTTCATTGCCGACGAGATCAATGCGAACGGCTGGGCCATCTGGCCGCCGATCCATTATTCCTACAACACCGTCAATTCCAACATTCCCCATTCCGCCCCCACCAAGCCCTTCTGGTTGATGAGCAAGGAAGAGCGCTGCTCGGCCTATCCGAAGGGCGTCGAAGACCCCGATTGCAATCTCGGCAATCTCAACTGGCTCGGTACCGACGATCAGGCTCGTGATGTGACGGCGCGCATGATCTACGGTTTCCGTATTTCCGTTCTGTTCGGTCTGGCGTTGACCATCTGCTCGGCAGTGGTGGGCGTCACGGCGGGCGCTGTGCAAGGCTATTTCGGCGGCTGGACCGACCTTCTGATGCAGCGCTTCATCGAGATCTGGTCGTCGATGCCAGTGCTCTATATCCTGCTCATCATCGCCGCCATCCTGCCGCCCGGCTTCTTCATCCTGCTCGGCATCATGCTTTTGTTCTCGTGGGTCGGCTTTGTCGGCGTGGTGCGCGCCGAATTCCTGCGGGCGCGCAATTTCGAATATGTGCGGGCGGCGCGGGCGCTCGGCGTCGGAAATGCCACGATCATGGCACGCCACCTCCTGCCCAATGCCATGGTGGCGACGCTCACCTTCCTGCCCTTCATCCTCTCGGGTTCGATCACCACGCTGACCTCGCTCGACTTCCTCGGCTTCGGCATGCCGCCAGGCTCGCCATCGCTTGGCGAACTCATCGCGCAGGGCAAGAAGAACCTGCAGGCGCCCTGGCTGGGACTGACGGCCTTCTTCACCATGTCGATAATGCTCTCGCTGTTGATCTTCGTCGGCGAAGCTGTGCGCGACGCCTTCGATCCTCGCAAGACATTCCGGTGAGGCGGTCATGACAGAACAGAAAACGCCGCTTCTTTCCGTAAAGAACCTCTCGGTTGCCTTCCATCAGGGCGGCAAGACGTCGCTCGCGGTCGATGGTGTATCCTTCGACATCATGCCGGGCGAGGTCGTGGCGCTGGTGGGGGAATCGGGCTCCGGAAAATCGGTGTCGGCCAATTCCATCCTCAGGCTTCTGCCCTATCCTGCGGCGAGTCATCCCTCGGGTGAAATCCTGTTTCAAGGCAAGGATCTGTTGAAGGCCGACGAGCGCACGCTGAGGCAGGTGCGCGGCAACGACATTACCATGATCTTCCAGGAGCCGATGACCTCGCTCAATCCGCTGCATTCCATCGAGAAGCAGATTGGCGAGATCCTTGAACTCCATCAGGGCATGACGGGTAATGCGGCGCGGGCGCGTATTCTTGAGCTGCTGAATCAGGTCGGCATTCGCGAGCCGGAAAAGCGCCTGAAGGCCTATCCGCACGAGCTTTCCGGTGGCCAGCGGCAACGCGTGATGATCGCCATGGCGCTTGCCAACCGTCCGGCGCTCCTGATTGCCGATGAGCCGACGACCGCGCTCGACGTGACCGTGCAGGCACAGATTCTCGAACTGCTGCGCGATCTGAAGACTGGCCATGGCATGTCCATGCTGTTCATCACCCATGATCTCGGCATCGTGCGCAAGTTCGCCGACCGCGTCTGCGTGATGACGAAGGGAAGGATTGTCGAGACCGGACCGGTGGAAGAGGTCTTCAACCGACCGCAACATGATTACACGAAGCATCTGCTGTCCGCCGAACCGCGCGGCGAGCCGCCGCGTGCCGATACATCACGTCCGGTGGTGATGGAGGGCGACGACATTCGTGTGTGGTTCCCCATCAAGGCCGGCTTCCTGCGCCGTACCGTCGATCATGTGAAGGCGGTCGATGGTATCGACGTGACGCTGCGCGCCGGCCAGACGCTCGGCGTTGTCGGTGAATCGGGTTCCGGCAAGACGACGCTCGGTCTGGCGCTGACCCGTCTGATTTCCTCGAAGGGACGGATCGCCTTTCTCGGCGCGGATATCAATGCCTATTCCTTCAAGGAAATGCGCCCGCTGCGCGACCGTCTGCAGGTCGTGTTCCAGGACCCCTATGGCTCGCTTTCGCCGCGCATGACGGTGGGCGACATCATTGCCGAGGGGCTTCAGGTGCATGAGCCCACGCTCGATGCGGAAGGGCGCGACGCCCGCGTGGTGGAGGCGCTGAACGAGGTGGGGCTCGACCCCGCCACCCGCTGGCGTTATCCGCACGAATTTTCCGGCGGCCAGCGCCAGCGCATCGCCATTGCCCGCGCCATGGTGCTGAAACCCCGCTTCGTGATGCTGGACGAGCCGACGTCTGCGCTGGATATGAGTGTGCAAGCGCAGGTGGTGGATCTGTTGCGCGATCTCCAGAAGCGTCACGATCTCGCCTATCTCTTCATCAGCCATGACCTGAAGGTGGTCAAGGCGCTCGCCAACGACATCATCGTCATGCGCGCCGGCCGCGTGGTGGAGCAGGGCCCTGCGGCAGAAATTTTCGCCGCGCCGAAGGAGCCTTACACCAAGGCCTTGCTGGCTGCCGCCTTCAATCTTGAAGCCCGCCCGGCTGTCAGCCAGTAACGAAAGACCAGAGGAAGCCTGTCATGCGTGCGAAAAGCGCCATCATTCTCGACCTGAAATTCGCACGCGACAATCTCAAGCAAACGATCCAGACCTTTTTCCCCGATCGCGAGATCATCGATCTGGCGGAACCGGACAATGCAGCCCGTGACCTGTCTGGCATCGATTATGCGGTGGTTTGGAAGCCGGATGCTGATCTTTTCCGCCGCGCGCCCGATCTGAAAGTTCTGTTCTCTGGCGGTGCGGGTGTTGACCACATCATGTCGGTCGAGGGGATTCCCGATATTCCGATCGTCCGCTTTGTGGATCGTAACCTGACGACCCGCATGAGCGAGTGGATCGTGCTGCAATGCCTTATCCACCTGCGCCGCGTTCTGCCCTATCTGGAACAGCAGAAGAAGCGTGTGTGGAGTGAATTCCTTCAACCGGAAGCCTCGGAAATCACCGTCGGTCTCATGGGGCTCGGCGTGCTCGGGCTCGATGCCGCCGCCAAGCTCAGGGCACTCGGCTTCACCGTCATCGGTTGGTCGCGCACGAAGAAAGAGATCGAAGGCATGGAAACCTTCGATGCCACCGGCATGAATGACTTCCTGTCGCGCACGGATTTCCTCGTTGGCCTTCTGCCGCTGACCCCGGAAACCACCGGCCTTTATAACCACGATCTCTTCGGCAGGCTGCGCCAGGGCGGTGCGCTCGGCAAACCGGTCTTCATCAATGCCGGGCGCGGCAAGAGCCAGAACGAGGCCGATCTGCATATCGCGCTGACGGACGGCACACTGGGTGGCGCGTCGGTGGATGTGTTTGCGGTGGAACCGTTGCCGGAAGCGAGCCCGCTCTGGGGGCTGGATAACCTCGTCATCACCCCGCATGCGGCAGCTCCTTCCGAGCCGGTGGCGCTGTTTCAACTCATGCAGGAGCAGATCGGGCGTTTTGAACGGGGTGAAACGTTGCAGTTCACCGTGAACACGGCGGCAGGCTATTGAGGAATTGCCGCTGTCGAGGGTGGACAGCGGCAATGGTTATTTCCTAGTCTGCCCTCTTGAGGGAGAGCGACGCAGTTCGCGGGGGATGCGCAGATGACGAAGACGGATATTGCAGCGCGTGTGTTCAACCACACGTTCAAGCTGGACCCGATCATCCGCAGCCTGATCGACACCGACTTCTACAAGCTTTTGATGCTGCAGATGATCTGGAAGCTGCATCCGGATGTGGATGTCACCTTCTCCGTCATCAACCGCACCAAGACCGTGCGTCTGGCCGACGAGATCGATGAGGGCGAATTGCGCGCCCAGCTCGATTTCGCCCGCACGCTGCGCCTCACCAAGAAGGAAATGATCTGGCTCGCCGGCAACACCTTCTATGGCCGCGCCCAGATCTTCGAGCCGGAATTCCTCGCCTGGCTTTCCACCTATCAGCTTCCGGAATACGAACTGGTGAAGCGTGACGGGCAATATGAACTGACCTTCCATGGCCGCTGGAAGGATACGACGATGTGGGAAATCCCCGCACTCGCCATCATCAACGAGCTGCGCTCGCGCGCCGCCATGCGCAATCTCGGCTTCTTCACGCTGGATGTGCTCTATGCCCGCGCCAAGGCCAAGATGTGGGCGAAGGTGGAGCGGTTGCGCGAACTGCCGCGGCTCAAGATTTCTGATTTCGGCACCCGTCGTCGCCACTCCTTCCTGTGGCAGCGCTGGTGCGTCGAGGCACTGAAGGAAGGCATCGGCCCGGCCTTTACCGGTACGAGCAATGTATTGCTGGCTATGGATTCAGATCTGGAAGCCGTCGGCACCAATGCCCATGAATTGCCGATGGTGGCGGCAGCCCTTGCCAACAATGACGACGAATTACGCGCCGCGCCCTACAAGATCCTGCGCGACTGGAACAAGCTGTACGGCGGCAACCTGCTGATCGTTCTGCCCGATGCCTTCGGCACGGCGGCGTTCCTGCGCGGTGCGCCGGATTGGGTCGCGGACTGGACGGGCTTCAGGCCTGACAGCGCCCCGCCCATCGAGGGCGGTGAAAAGATTGTCCGCTGGTGGCAGGAGAAGGGCCGCGATCCCAGGAAGAAGCTGCTCATCTTCTCGGATGGCCTCGACGTCGACGCCATCGTCGATACTTACCGCCATTTCGACGGGCGGGTGCGTATGAGCTTCGGCTGGGGCACCAACCTCACAAACGATTTCGCCGGCTGCGCGCCGAGCGAGATCGCCGGCCTCAAGCCCATTTCAATCGTCTGCAAGGTCACGGAGGCCAATGGCCGTCCGGCTGTGAAACTGTCCGATAATCCGGAAAAAGCGACCGGCGACCCGGCCGAAGTCGAACGCTACCTGAAATTCTTCGGTCAGGAAGATCGTGTCGCCCAGCCCGTTCGGGTCTGACCCCGAACGGGCATCAAGGCCACGCCGGGCATGAAAAAGCCCCTGCGGGAGATCCCGAGGGGCTTTGGATAAACGTCTTCAGACGGCATCACCGCCAGTTTTTGGTCCAGCCCGAATGCGCCGGCGGATTACGGCTCAGGCTGCCGATCAGATAGCCGACCGCCATGCCCGACAAGGCCGCAATCGCAGCAACGGATGTCGCGGCGCCCGGATTGTCCCGAACGGTTTCAAGCGCCTGCTGGCCGCCTTCGCGCACGGTGGACGCCGCGCGGCGCAAGCCGCCCCTGGCTTCATCCAGCCGCTCCTCAGCCTTTTCCTTCAATGACCCCGCCTGCGACGACACCGACTCGGTCAACCCGGCAATCTGCTCGCGCAATGCCGCAATCTGCTCTTCGATGGTTGCTTCGGTCAATTTCTGAGCCACGTTTCATCTCCTTCGTGAGTATTTGAAGGAAAAACGCAGAACCACAAGGAAGGTTCCCGGCAAGCAATCAGGCAGACGCGGTGAAGAGCAGGGAGGTCATCGTCTGGAGAAGAAATGGCGGGCCGAAGACGAAGAAACGGAGAACTACACCTACGCTATAGCCCTCCAAAATTGAGGCGCAAGCGAATGGCTGGCCACGTCAAGCGCTGTGGCGGCGCGTGCCGTGGCAATGAAACTGCGGCTTGGTGCCGGTGCCGATCTGCATCAAGATCCGGTCAGCCCGCACACATCGACGTATTGTCGCGCTATCTTCTGCTATTTTCGCCGGCCAAAGGGGCCGTAGATTCAGGAACGGCGGACGAACTATCGCGCAGACTGATAGGCGGCGATCGCCGCTTCCTTGGCGTCGTTCAACGCCTGCAGCTCGTTCTGAAGCTTCCCGGTCGCGGTCGGGCCGGACAGCGTAATGATACCGATAATGGCAAAGCCGAAGTCGAGGCAGGCGCAGATGCCGCGGATCGTCTCGTGGTGGCCTGAGCCGTATAGGCTGGTGTAGGTGACGGCCACCATGCCGTCCGGTCGATCTTCGTTGATCGACACATGGCCGAAAACGCCCTTCAGATTGGGGTGCGCGCCGTAGTCGATCGCGCCCTCGTAGGCCTCTTTGGCGAGCCTACCGATATCCGGAGCCTTATGGGCAAAACCCTTGATCGCCTTATCGAAGGTGAAGGCGTTGCGGCAAGCCTTCTTGTCGGCCTCGCTGCGGTGTCGGTTGCCCCAGACCTCGGAAAGGGCGGGCTGCTGCTCCATGAGGTAACCATAGCTTGCAGATTCGAGGGCGGTCCGCAGAAGTGGAAAAACCGCTGCCGGATGCCCGCTTAATGCCATGCGCGCCGCGCCGAGGAACATCTGGTAGGCGTTGAGGAAGAGGACGAAGGCGAAGGCCGACGTCGGCGATACGTGATCCCACACGTCGCGCCGAAAATAGGCGTCGTACTGCAACAGCGCCTTCAGCAAGGGGCTGTCGGCTGCCCGCAGCTCGTGCACGGTCTCCTCGGCCGCCGCCATGTATTGCACGAGCCCGTCGCCCAACTCGACCCGTGCTTTGCCTTCCTTCATGCGCCGCCCGTCCACTGGACGGAGCGGATGAAGTCTTCCCGACTCCATCGAGTGAGCGCGTATTCGCCCTTTTTGAGGGGAATTCCGCCGGTTACGCGCCGCGCAAGCTCGTCGCCGGCGAGGAAGAAAATGTGAGTTTCGCACTCAAGGAAAACATAGCCCGTCGCTCGTTTCCACTTCTCGATGAACTGTTTGCTACGGCCCATCCACTGCATGATCGCATAGCGGCGGCCATCGATCTCGACGGGCCGGGCTCCCCAATTCATTGAGGCCTTGAAGCTCCAGCCGGTGAAGCTCGACGGCCCGTCATGAACGTGGACGAGCCAATACATTCGGTGGCCCTGACGATAAAAGGCTTCGCGTGCCGCTCGTTCCTCCTCCGAAATCGGAGAGTATTGCAGCTCCAGAACGGCCGCGTGCGCGGTACCAGCGTTGCAAAGCACGTCGGCCCTGTGGCGCTCGCCGGTCGCTTGGTCGATCAGACCGACCTCGCGGCAGTTCTCGGGAAAGGCCTCTTTCCAGCCTAGATGCCAGGGGCCTTCCGGTTCGCTCCATGGATCGCAATCCCCGGCCTTGTGCCGCCAGTGCCTGACATTCTCGACCGGCATGACGGAGGTCAGCAACCCGCCGCAATCACGGCAGACCGTGCTTTCCCCTTTTGTGAGGGGGGCGCGCTTTATTCCGTCAATCCAAGCGTAAAGCATCCATCCCCGCTACAGTGTTTTGGGCCTTTCAGGATCGGCCTCCCGGAAGCGCCGAGTCTAGTCGAATCTGATTTGAACATTAGCGTGAGGTCTTTCCGGGAGGCGAGGAAGGCAATTCCGTTTCTATAAAGACATAGCTTTATACGAGGCGGATGTCAGTGGCCGTAGTGTCCAAGATATTTTAGGATCGTAGATGACGACAGGGAGGGAAGGTGTGGCAAGGAAAAGTGCTGTATCGAAGGCGATCTACACGCGCCACATCCGGCTTTACCGCTATCTCAACGACGCATGGATATTTACGTCGCTGCTGCGACCGGAGTTGAAGACGCGCGCGGACAAGCTCCAGACTTCAAAGAGCAAGGCAAAAAAGCCCTATCCGGTACCGAAGCGCAAAGGCACGGTGACAAGCCGGCGCCGGGACGAGGATATCGGCTTGATCTTCTACGCCCAGCACGAGCGGGGCGTCTTTGAGACGAACATCGTCTCGATGGTGTCGCGGGTCGAAGCCTTCATCCAGGACTGTATTGCGATCGCCGCGAGTACCTTTCCCGCCAAGCTATCGGTTCTGGCGGACAAGAGCGGTATTCCCCTCGACCTGTTCCTTGAGCACGAGGACCGGGATGACGTGATCCGCCGTTTCGTCGCGCTGAAGTGCGAGGGACTGATGTTTGGCAAACCGTCCGAATATCTCGACAAGGCGGCGAAGGTGCTGTCGATTGAGCTTGAGCCAGAAACAGTGCGCGCCTTCATCGAGATCAAGGCCTCACGGGATATCATCATCCACAACAGCGGGCTCATCAACAAGCTCTACGTCGAGAAGGCGGGCGAAAAGCGTCGGGGCGAGGCTGGGGAAGAACTGATCATTGACGATGCTTATTTCCGGCACGTCATCGTAACACTAAAGGCGCTGGCCGGGGCCATCCAGTCGAAGACGGAAGCGGTCTACAAGTAGCTGCTCCGCTCCTGCGGCGTGACGCCTTTTTAGCGGCGGGTATCTCAGGATCAATGGGCGTCCGAGTTTAGAATAAAGCTGAGCGTGTTTGAATGGCGCGATCACGCGAACGGTTGGGCGACGTAGTTGCCGGTTGAAAAGCCCATAGATTCAAAGTTGGTGTTGACCTAACCTGCTTGAAAAGGGGGTGGACTTGGCTAGCAATGACGTAACAGCAGTCGAAGGGGAAACTGCGTGGGCGACGGACCAATTGGCTCTCGCTGCCGCGATGACTGCACTTCTGAAGGACCACGCGGGCCTCGGTATCCGCCTGAAGGAGGTCCCGTTCGACTGGACGTCTGGGATGCACCGGCTCACAGGTAGCTTCCACTACATCACCTTCGCTGATGGCGTTCCCACGGTTCAGGAATTTGTCGAGTACCTTTATGACTGCCTGATCCCGTACTGCCTGCCAAAGAGCAAGGTCCGGGATGCGCTACAGGGGATCGACCCCGTTCTCGATTATCACCGCATCGTCAGACTTGGCGACGATGCGAAGAGCTTGTTTATCAAGGCGAAGAATCAACTCGAGTCTGGTGGAGAGCCGGGAGAGCTAATCCTCTATGCTTTGCTGGAATGGGTGCTAAAGGCACCGCGTCTGGTCTCGAAGATGTACTTGAAGACTAATAGCAACATGCCCGTTCACGGCACGGATGGCATTCATCTTGGCTACGACGAAGCCAAGGATGTTCTGACCATCTATTTTGGCGAGTCTAAAATATACCAGAGCTTTTCGTCGGCGGCTGACGCTGCGTTCACCTCTATGGCCGAGCTCCTGGCGAATGCCGGTCAGATCTCTCGTGAGATTGAGATCCTGAACAACCTGTCCGACCTCAACAGCTTGGACCCGGCGTTTCGGGCGAAGATCGCGGACTATATCAACCCGTACTCCACGTCGAAGCTAACGCTGCAAAAGCGTATCGTTCACGCATGCCTGCTTGGCTTTGAGTATGCCGCTTACAACCGCATCCTTGATCTTGAACCCGACAAAGTCGCATCGGCATTCGAGGAAAAGTACAAGAAGAGGATCGGCAGCGCCTGCCGCGTGATCGAGCGCCACTACGGCAAGCGCCTGCCGGTAACCACGAACCTGCATCTCTTCCTTCTGCCGTTCCCGTCCCTAAAGATCTTCAGGGCGGCCTTCTATGAGAAGCTCGGAGTGGCGGCATGAGCTTCGTGGACGGGCTTTGCGAAACGATCAGCGGCGATCCCCGCTTCGCGGCCGACTATGAGGCCATACTGCGTCAATCGATTTTGAGCGGCGCGGGCTTCGCTGACGGCCCTGCGCTTGAAGAAGAAGTCCTGCGGCGGCTCCTTCAAAGCGCTACGATATTCGCGCAATCTGAAGAAGCGGAATGGCGGCAGCTCGCCTATCGCATTAGTGTCGGATCGCTAGCCTACAGCGAAACTCTCGCCGGGATCAGGGGTGCGTCCAGACTTGTCCTGGCGCGTCTTGGAAATTACCCCGCGATCAAATTCGCGTTCAAGGGCGAGGCGGAGCCAAGGACGCTCACTGAAGGGGTGTTTTACGAGATCCTCGGCCGTCAGCTGGACAATACCGTGCACATTGGCGAGCGCAGCGCCGTCCTTACCGACATGCAACGGGCGGTCTGGGAGGCCTTGGTGTCTGGCTCCTCGCTGGCGCTTTCCGCGCCCACCTCGGCGGGCAAATCGTTTGTGTTCCTAGCGTATATTGAACATCTAAAGCGAACGCGTCCGAACGCTAACCTAGTCTATCTTGTGCCGAGCCGCGCCCTGATCAGCCAGGTTGCCACGGATTTGCGCGCAGCAAGCCTCGACAATGCGTTCGAGGTGACGACGGTGCCGATACCGGCAGCGCCGACTGATTTAGGCACGCCGATCTATGTGCTCACGCCGGAACGGCTCCAGGTGCTCTTTCATACGGCTCCTGACCTCAGCTTCGACGTGGCGATCGTCGATGAGGCGCATCTTATCGGCGAGGGCTCCCGGGGAGTGGTCCTGCATTCAGTCTTGCAGGACCTGCAACGGCGTCACCCCGACATGCAGTTCCTGTTCTCGTCCCCGCAAGTTCGAGAACCGGCCGTCTTCGGCACGGTGGTCGGCCGCAAGAGCGTCAAGGTGGTCAAGACCAAAGACTCCCCCGTCGCCCAGAACATCATCCTGCTGAACCGCAGAGCGAGCGACGATAAGAAGATCGATATGCTGCTATGGCGGGACGGCGAGAAGACCCCGCTCGCGGAGATCGATGCCGCGATCCCCATCTACAATTCCCATGATGGGCTCGTGTATCTGAGCTGGGCTCTTGGAAATGCCTCTCAAAGCCTCGTTTACGCTGTGGGTCCTGCGGCATGCGAGGATATCGCTTTCAAGATCAAAGAGCTGTCGCAAGATCCGGCGGTTGCTGAGGTGGTGCCTTCCTCCGGACCCGGTGAGCTATCTGTACAGGTTCGCAAGGACCTGACTGCCTTTGCGAAAGAGGCGGTCCATCCGAGCTACGTGCTTGCTGAAACCGTGGAGGGCGGCGTCGGCTTCCACTATGGCCGCATCCCTCCGCTGCTGAGGAACGCGGTTGAGAGTGCCTTTGCTGACGGGCATCTCGACTACATCGTCTGCACAAGCACGTTGCTGCAGGGCGTTAATCTGCCCGCGCGTAACGTGTTTATGCAGAACCCCCATAAAGGAGAAGAGAACCCGATCGAACCCGTCGATTTCTGGAACCTCGCGGGACGTGCCGGTCGCCTTGGTCGGGACTTCCAGGGGAACGTCTTTCTCGTCGATTACGATGAGTGGGAATCGAGTCCGCTCTCCGGGCCGAAGGATGAGCCCATCAAGCCGTCGCTTGAGACCACCCTGACCGACACCTCGGCCGAGCTGCTGGAGTATATAGCGGCGACGGACCGTCCATCGGGCGAGTCTCCGCATTTGGAAGCCGCCTTCTCAAAGCTCCTTCGCGATCGTCGGCAAGGGCAGCTTGACGATACCCTTGACCTCCTCAGCGGATTGTCGCCGCAGACACGGGCGGGCATCACCTCCGCCCTGGCGATCGCTGACAATCATATCGGTTTGAACGTGGAAACGCTGGCGGCCAGCCCTCAGATTTCGGGGTACCGGCAGCGAGAACTCTACGATTATATGATCGAGAAGATCGGGCAAAAGGGTCCCGACTATCTGATCCCGCTGCATCCTATCGCGGGGTGGAAGGAAGCGCTCGACAAGCTGCGACCGGTTTTTGCCCGGGTGCACAAATATCTTGAGCTAAAGAGCGGCCAGCATCATCGGTACTGGGCTCCTTTGGCTCTTCGCTGGATGCGCGGTGAGCCGCTGCCGATGATCATCGAGGAGGCGATCAAGTACCACAAGAGCCAGGGGAAGAACCGGTCCAGCCGGACGGTCATCCGAGAGGTGCTGACGGATGTGGAAAGCAGTCTCCGGTTCAAATACGTGAACATGCTGGGCTGCTACGGAGCTGTGCTGAAAGAGGCCCTGATCGCAACCGGACACGCTTCTCACGTTGCAAAGATACCGGCGCTGCCCCTGTATCTGGAGCTTGGGGCAGCATCGCAAACGATGATCCAGTTTATCAGCCTCGGTCTCTCTCGCCACACGGCGCACATCCTGTCCGGCCTGACGATTAACAGGGATATGGATCTAGGATCAGCGCGACGCTTCCTCTCCCGGCTGACACCCGAGACAGCAGGGCTATCGCCTTACGTGGCAGGGGAACTGAGACGAGTGCTTCAAAACGTCTAAGCACGCACGTGGACGAAGCGGGACAGTGGAAAACTGTTCAGGGATGCGAGTTAGTCTGCCAGTCGCGGTGCAGGTTGCCGCTGGCAAAACGTAGGTCCACTTCCGGCGTCTTTCCGTACGAATGCAGTCTGTCAGCAACCGGCCCCGTTGCTGTCTCCAGCCCGCGGGAGCTCGTGGATAGGGTCTTTGACCTGTGAGATTTACGTGACACCGCATTTTGCAAACGATAGTAAAGGTGCGGCGGGGGAGCATGTAATACGTTGCTATCAGCATGTCCCCGTTGACGGTTGGACCATGAGGGGCTCAATGGCACAAGACGCCGATATTGCTGAGCAGTTCGAGAAACATCTTAACAGTCCGAAGCAAACTTGGCTTCTCGGAGCGGGTGTCAGCTATCCTGCCAATATTCCGCTGATGTATCCGTTGACTGATCGTGTAATGGAACTGGCAAGGGGCGACCTTTTCGCAGCCGACGCCGACGCCCTTCGCGTTCTGGATTTTGTTGTCCGGGATTGCGCTGAAACCTCACATATCGAGCATCATCTGACTCACCTTGGGGATCTCATTTCCATCGCTGAGCGATCGCGTACCGGCGGCATAGATATTGGCGGAGGACGCGTTTCAAAGGAGAAGCTCGAAGAAGTCCATCAGGGGCTCATTGAGCAAATCGCGTCGACCGTAAGATGGGGTTATCGGGCAGCGCGTAAGAACGACGAGGGTGAGATAGTCTCCGAAGCGCAAGTAGGTAGCCAGAGCGGCGCCATCATAGACATCTCAGGACACCGGAAATTTGTCGAAGCCGTGTTCGGCACCAGTCGTGCTGGCCTCGATTTTGTACGAACGCCCGTTGAATTCTTCACCACCAACTACGACACATTACTGGAAGACGCCCTCGCGTTAGCCGGGATCGAGTTCCAAGATGGATTTATCGGCGGCGGCGTCGCGTTCTGGAATGCTCGGAATTATGCGAGCCAAACAGGGACACGGGCCGTCGTATCGAAACTGCATGGCTCAATCGACTGGTATAGACCGCGTTCTGGCACGACAAATTTGCTGCGAGTAAGGCATGGGGACACCTATCCAGGCGATGGCGGCTCGGTCATGATCTATCCGCAAGCGACCAAATATCTGAATACGCAGCGTGATCCTTTCGCCGAAATCTTTCAAAGATTCCGGCAGCGGCTATCCCATGGAAGCGATCACGTCCTGCTCGTTTGCGGCTACTCTTTTGGAGACGAGCACATTAACGCTGAGATCGAAATTGCTATGTCTTCTTCGAGAAATCAGTTGACTATAATTGCTTTCAATGACGAGCCGAACGGAGAACTGCCCGCGACCGTAAGGGAATGGCAGTCGAAATCTTGGAGTCAACGGCTTTTTGTTGCGAGTCCGAAGGGCATCTACCAAGGATCAATAGGGCCAGTCTTTCCCATTGAAGAAGGAAAGCGGGACTGGTGGACTTTTGATGGAGCGGCAACGCTTCTTGCCAGCGGACTTCCAAAGGACATTCAGGACGCAATGGCATGAGCGCATTTCTTCTGGATACCGATTTGGAGATTGGCACAGTCTTCGAGGTTGCTGGTAGCGCCATAAAAATCGCGCTCAAGCGCGACATCACCGAACTTACTAGGAGCCATAGCGGACGAGTTTATGACGTAGGCCAAATAGGCAGCATTGTGAAAATGCACCTTGGGCGTAGAATTCTATTCGCCACTGTAAGACTCCTGCGGCTCCAATCTGATGAAGAAGCGGCGGCGCTTTCAACGACTCAGGGCAAGTCTTTCGATCAAGACCGCAGGGTCATAGAGGCCGACATGCTTGGTGAAGCATGGTTTAACCCCGCAGAGAAGGAACTCTCCTTCAAGCGCGGGGTTTCGACATACCCTCTACCGCTTCAAGCGGTGCATCTGATCACCAAGGAAGAGACCGACAAGTTATTTGCCAGCGCAGAGAAGGCATCCGAGGATGGCGCAGACCGATTAGTGACCATCGGTTCTTATGTAGGAGCGACGCGCGTATCTTGTCGTGCCAATATGGACAAGCTTTTCGGCCACCATTGCGCAATCCTCGGCTCTACGGGGTCTGGAAAATCTAGCGCGGTAGCAGCCGTAATCCACTCGATTTTAGAGCATCAATGCCGACCCGAGCAGAGCACCAGACCTTGCATCATTCTGATTGACCCGCACGGAGAGTATGCTTCCGCGTTCGGCAACAGGGCCAAAGTCTTTCGAGCATATGATGCGCTGGGGAATAACCCCGATGACGTGTCCACGCTGAAACTCCCGTACTGGCTCATGTCGAGCGACGAGTTCCGCTCGCTCGTTATCGGTAAAACGGAATTCGAAGCCACGTCTCAGGCAAACACTGTCTATAAGGCGCTTGCCCACGCACGAATGGTGGGTGCTGGTCTAGCTCGCAGCGCGGCTGGCGGAATCCCTGCTGATCTTCCGCCGGGACAACATCCAGAACAACCTATGCCCATGGCCGGAGTGAACGAAGATCACCTCGTATCGTTCGACCGTGATAAACCTCGTCCCTTCACCCTCTCTGAGTTCGAAACTCACATTAGAGAGCGTCAGGCGAAGCGCAACGGTCCCAATTGGACCGACGTGACGGCGTCGGATTTCCAAAAGGACTATGCGTCGATACTGAACAAGTTTCGCGTGCTCAGGACTGACCCCCGGGTTCAGTTCCTTATGGAAGAGCATGGTCCGGACGCACCGAGCCTTCCTGACGTTTTGTCTCAGTTCCTGAATGTGGATGGAGCGGACGATGCCTGCTTGAAGATCATAGACATTTCAGGATTGCCTAACGAAGTGGCCGGACCATTGACGGGCGCAATCGCGCGCCTGCTGTTCCAATACAAGCTCCACCAGACGCGAGAAGAACGCGAACGAGACCCTGTGCTGTTCGTTTGCGAGGAGGCGCATCGCTACGTACCAAATCGTGGCGACGCTCAGTACGAGGTGGCGCAAACAGCGGTACGAAGGCTTGCGCGCGAGGGACGCAAATACGGTCTTGGCCTTATGCTTGTCTCGCAGCGACCGTCCGACATCGAGGATACGGTTATATCCCAATGCAATTCGTGGATCGTGTTGCGCCTCGCAAACAGCACTGATCAAGAACACGTTGCCCGCATCTTGCCGGACAGCCTAGCAGGTATGACCAAAGTGCTCTCTTCGTTGCCTAGGCAAGAGGCGCTTTTCGTTGGTGAAGCAGCGGCCATTCCTTCTCGGATAAGGCTGCGAACTCTCAGCCGAGACCAGTTACCGAATTCACACGATATTTCCTTTGCTGAAGGCTGGTCCTCAGAGGGCACGACAGCGGCGACGTTGGCAACGATTGTAGGAAGAATGACCGCTTTCTGAAGATAGCTAGCGATGAATCTGGGCAGGCGCGGCTGCCGCCGCGTCTCATCTGATCGTTACCAAGAAGGTTGCTAAGGGCTTTGCCCTCGCGCCAGCAAGGTAAGTGGAACCGCCCGGGGCGGTATCCCCAGCCTTCCGCGCCCAATGGGCTTGTGCAGGCCGGGTGATCCCCCTCCACCCCGGCCGCCCTTGCTCGTTGCTACCCCAGTCTCGGCGACGGCCAGAAGGTCAGGCGCGGCGTTCCGCTTCGCTGACCTTCAGACCCGAGGATCAGAGACATGACCAACGTATCCGACAGCAACCCCCGCACCTATGTCGCCTGCCTTGCCGCCTACAATAACGGCTATCTGCATGGGGCTTGGATCGACGCGGATCAGGACGCGGACCAAATCCGGGACGAGATTGCCGCGATGCTTGCCCGTTCCCCTGTCGAGGACGCGGAGGAATACGCCATTCACGACTATGAGGGCTTCGAGGGCCTCAGCATCTCCGAATATACCGGCATCGACACCGTGGCGCGGATGGCCGCTTTGATCGCAGAGCATGGCGCACTTGGCGCGGGCCTGCTGGAGCATTTCAGCGGCGACATGGACCAAGCCGAATCAACGTTGGAGGATTGCTATCATGGTCAGTTCGCCAGCCTCGCCGACTACATGGAGGAATTGACGACCGAGAGCATCACGATCCCCGAGGCGCTGCGCTACTATGTCGATTGGGAGGGGATGGCGCGCGACGCCGAGATGGGCGGCGACCTGTTCACTATCGAGACGGCGCACGGCGAAGTGCATGTGTTTTCCAACAGGTGAAAACATGACTGCCTGTCCGTGCTCATACGGGCAGGCATCGCGAAAGCACGGCTGTCGCCAACCCAAAAGCACCAAAAATGATCGGGTTAGCGGCTCAAGGTATCTGCTTTGAGCGGCTTCTATATTTCCCGTGATCCTTGAACCTCCTTTTGCCGGGCGCTGCCCAGCATCCCGGCTTGGGGAGGTGACGCCATGCTCAGCATCGATTGGCGATCACCGGCGGCATATGGGCACACAAAGCATATCCCGGCCGCTGGTTTCGCTTGGGAATATTTGCGCCGCAACGACGAATATCGTCGGGACTGCCAGACCATCGCATTGACCGGAGGGGCGGCTGCCAGCGACCTTGAAGCGTTCGCGCATCGCTGGGGGGTGCGATTTCCCGTGCGATCCCGACGCGCCGCATGATCGGCAATCGCCAATCTGGAGCCCGCGCTTTCAACCGCAAGCCGTGATGTTGTCGCCGGTCGTTCACAAGGGCGACGACACCGAACCGATATTGACGTTGGCGCATCTCGACGGCCTCGACCTGCGCCGCGCCGCCGATGGCTGGCACGGTATCTGGCATGTGGATGGCGTCGCGCACCAATTCTGGCTGCCCGAGACGGTGCCCGCCGCCGCCTTCTATGCCGTGACCCTGCCGATGGATTCCTTTCTGGAGCTGCGTGCCCACGCCGCACGCCGTCTTTGGCGGTCCCTTAACGGCCGTGCGCCCGGTCCCGATTTTCGGGCAGTCCCCGCCCAACTCCGGCAATGGCACAACCTGTCCCTGCGCGCGCTCGACGCCCGGCTGCATGGCGAGAGCTATCGTACCATCGCTGAAGTCCTGCTCGGCTTTCGCGGCACCAAGGAAGACTTTGAGAACGATCCGCGCAAGAACAAGGCCCGCCGCCTGGTCGCGCACGGTAATAAGATGATGCGCGGCGGCTATCGCCTTCTGCTCCACTATCCGATCAAGCCCGGCAAGCGTTGATTGTGTGGGCATTGCGCTCACGCCCTGTTGGCTGCCGCCTGCTCCAGAATCTTCCGATAGCCCTCACGCGATAGCCATTGCGCGCGTTCGAGATGGCTTTGCCAGCAACGATAGGTCCGAAGTTCATAGGCGACCGGATCGCGGTGCAGCACGATGCGCGCGACTTCCTTCCAGTGCGCGCCCTCGGCCTTGGCATCGAGAAGGCGCAGATAGGTGATGTAATGCTGTTCGTCATAGACGGTTATGGTGTCGCCTGTCGGCGCTTCGTCATCCACATCGGGATCGAGTTCGACGGGTGTTCGCATGGTCATTCCCCGTATCGGAGAGAGCTTTGTCTGCGGTACGCCCCCGCAAACGATTCTCTCTGACTCTTGGTGATCGGGGAGTTCGAAACCGCTGTTACACGGCCCCATGGCCTTTAGCTCGGAAAGCCTGTTGTATACGCCACAGGCTCCCCGACCATAAGGTCAAGGAGTGTGGTGCCGTGACGGCCGGCACCAACCGGTAACAGAGGGGTTTCGACGCCCCGGAGCAGCGCGTCTGCTCCACCCGCATTCTTAGCCGAACCGCGTGCGAATGTCTTCGCCTATTCAGCACGGCAGGCGATGAGTCGCTGAAATCCCTCATCTATTGGCCGCGCATCGCCCCGAGAGGGGGTGCCGCCAGCGCATAGGCGCAAATGCGGCACGCTACGCGCCGCCGGTCTCTCGCCATGGTTCGCCACAGTCCGCTGCCGCCCTCGGCAGCCCAATCCCGACTGGAGGTGATCCATGCCCAACCCGCTTGCGGGCCTGCCGCCGCGCCTGTTGCGCACCAAGGAAGCCGCGCGCTTCCTCGGCATATCCATCCGAACCCTTGAGAAGCATCGCACCTATGGCACCGGACCGACCTATCGCAAGGTCGGCGGTCGCGTCCTCTACACCGTCCGCGATCTGGAAGACTGGAGCGCGGCTGGCGAGCGCAAATCCACCCGCGACAAGACCGCCGGCACGGTCTTTCCCGCGCGTCCGCTTACGCCCGAGGAACGGGGCAACTGCTAGATGCTGCGCGAGGACGATCATGCCCCCGCGCAGCCGACCGAGGACAGCGAGCGCAGCCGCCTAGACCCATTCGTGGTCGCAACGGGCGACGCGCCGCCGCGCGACCAGCGCGACTTGATGGAGCGGCCATTCTTCTCGCTGGCGAAGACCCCGCGCACCAAGCCGATTCTCTACAAGGCCGCCGACATAGAGGTGCAGGTGTTCGGGATGCCCGAGCACGGCATGGCGACCATATGGGACGCCGATGTGCTGATATGGGCGGCCTCGCAGATCGTCGCGGCCGAGAACAACGGCCTCACCACGTCGCGCTTTGTCCGGTTTACGCCCTACCATCTGTTGCGCGCCATCGGGCGGCCGACCGGCAATCACCAATACCGGCTTCTGAAAGCCGCACTGGCGCGGCTGCAATCGACCGTCATCGCCACCACCATCCGCAACGGCCCGCATTGGCGTCGCCGGCAATTCTCATGGATCAACGAGTGGGAGGAAATGACGACGCGCGCCGGCCGCGTCGAGGGCATGGAGTTCGTCCTGCCCGAATGGTTCTACAACAGCGTCAACGACCGCTCGCTGGTCCTGACCATCGACCCGGCCTATTTCCGGCTGACTGGCGGCATCGAGCGATGGCTTTACCGAGTCGCCAGAAAGCACGCCGGACATCAGCGCCACGGCTGGATTTTCGAGGTCGCGCACCTCCACCAGAAATCCGGCAGCCTCGCCCGGCCGTCCGATTTCGCGCTCGACCTGCGCCGGATCGCGGCCCGTCAGCAACTCCCCGGCTACCTGCTCCAGATCGAGTGGGAAGACGGCCGCGAGCTGCTGCGCATCCGGCCCGGAAACCTGTCAACAGGCACTGTTGATAACCCTGTTAATGCCATCGGCAGATCAGGCGCACGGGGTATCGGCACATCAGGCGCATCACTATCGGCAGATCAGGCGCACGAACCGCAGCTAACGCTTTGGCCTGAAAAGCGGAATCCGACCGCTAACTTGTCTAACAGAGAATCTAACTCTTTTTCTTTGACGCGCGCGCAGGCGAAGCGTGGTGCCGGTTTTGCCGGGAGCGGCGAGCCATGACGCCCGCGCTCGACGCGCTGCGCCCGCGCAGCCCCCAGCACATCACCGGAGACGAACAATGACCCGTCGCGCTCATCGCAGCGCGCACGGCCGTCCGCTGCCGGACAGGCCTGCGCCCTTCACAACATTGGTTGAGCTGACCTTCGAGAAACGCAAGGTCGAGCACTGGATACGCTTCGGCCGCAAGAGCTATGAACAGATCATCGACCGCCGCCGCAGCGTCGTCGGCTTCGCACCGGGCAGCGTCTTTGCCTTCGTGCGATGGGCGAAGAGCGAGCACGGCACTGTCGTTTCGCGCATCGACATTGTGCGCGCCATCGGTCGGGGTGAGCCGTTCCAGACATTGCCCTTCGTCCGGCCCGGCGGCGAAATCCTGCTGCGCCTCGATAGCTGGTCCAAGGTGCAGCGCGCGTTTGCAGCTATCGACGCCGTGGATGAGCTCGGCCTCGATCCGGCCGACGCCTCGCCGGAGCATTGGCGGCACGTCCACAACCGTTTGACCGCCAATCTGGAGCCGCACGCCTACACGCCCGAGCGACATGCCGCTTGGCTTCATCGCCGAAGGATCGACCCATGACGCGCCGCCTTACCCTTACGGTGACGGCGCTGGCGGTGCTCGGCATCACCGCCGCAAGCGCGGTCGAGACGCCATTGAGGCTCATCTGGAACGCCACGGCCAGCGCGCCAGTCGGGTTCTACACCGTCGAGCCGGCCCACCGGATCGACGTGCCCGAGCTGGTCGCCATCATGCCGCCCGAACCGCTCGCCGCCTTCATGGTCGAGCGCGGCTATATCGCGCGAGGCGTCCCGCTCTTGAAGCGCGTCTTGGGCCTGCCGGGGCAGCGGGTTTGCCGCTTGCGATCCACGATCACGGTTGACGGGATCGAGATGGGCGAGGCGCTGGAGCGCGACAGCCTCGGCCGCGATCTGCCCATCTGGCAGGGCTGCCGCGTCATCGGCGACGACCAGCTTTTCCTCATGAATTGGGAGGTCCGCGACAGCCTCGACGGCCGTTACTTCGGACCCATTCCCGCAGCTTCCGTCATCGGCCGAGCGGTCCCGCTCTGGACCGATGAGGAAGGCGTCGGCCGCTACGAGTGGCGCGCGCCGACGCACTGAAACCACCCCCCGAAAATCAACCGCAGGAGATTTCCCATGGCAGAAATAGGCACCTTCACCCGTACCGAAACCGCCTATGCGGGCGAGCTTCATTCGTTCGGCCTCCACGAAAAGCTGTTCATCGTCCCGGCCAAGCCCAGCGACGTAAAAAACGCGCCCGACTATCGCCTGCGCCTCGAAAGCGAGGACGGCCCGGACGCCGGCCCCGCATGGAAAGACTCCAGCGATAACGCTGGCGAGTTCGTGTCGATGAGATTGGAGGGACCGATCTTCCCGTTCCCGATCCGCGCCAAACTGTCCCAGTCCAACGACGATCCTTCGGTCTGGACGCTGCGTTGGAAGCACCCCCGGAAAGTCGAGGACGAGGAATGACGGCCGCGCGCGTCCGGCCTGCCATTCGGCCCAAGACCGTCATCCCTTTGCTCGCGGAAAAGCCGTCTCATCCCTTCGTCCCGCACGGCCAGCGGACGGCCGGCGCGCGCAGCGAAGCTCAGGGGCGGCCATCGGCCGGCGCTTGCGCCTTGCCCTTGACCGAAGCGAGCACGCTGGCAGGCTGGCGGCGAAGCGGAGACAGGATTGCATGGCATTGTGCCGTCCTGATACTGGCCGGCACGCTTTCCGTCTGCGTCGGATCGGGCGTCGCGGTCGCGCAATCCGCGCCCGTCGAGCGCCCGGCCGCCGCCCATCCCTATGCGGCGCACATCGCCGAGGCGTCGCAGCGTTTCGGTATCCCCGGGCACTGGATTCGCGCCGTGCTGCGCGCCGAAAGCGCGGGCGATGTGCGCGCGGTCTCAACGGCCGGCGCGATGGGATTGATGCAGGTGATGCCTGATACATGGGCGGACCTGCGCGTCCGCCATGGCCTCGGCCGCAATCCCTATGACCCGCGCGACAACATCATGGCAGGCACCGCCTATCTGCGCGAAATGTTCGATCGCTACGGCAATGTCGGCGCGATGCTTGCGGCCTATAACGCCGGTCCCGGCCGCTATGACGAGCACCGCGCCACGGGCCGACCGCTTCCCGCCGAGACACGCGCCTATGTCGCCGCGCTCGCCCCAATCCTTGGCGGCGCGGCTCCATCGGATGCGCCGTTGCAACCACCGGCACCGCCGCCCGATTGGCGCGAGGCACCGCTATTCGTCATGCGCCCGGCCGACACGCGGGCTGCCGCCGCGCCGCCGTCCGAGGTGCAAACAGGCGACGGCCGCGCTGCCGTTCCGGCGCGCGACCCCGCCCGTGCGGAGCCGCAGGACGGCAGCATTTTCGTGGCGAGCGCCAGCGACGGCGGAACGCCATGAGGGCAGCGTTCCCGCGCTCGGCGGCGCTGGTTTCGGCATCCGGTCGGGCAGGTTTGCGCCCGGCTGGATTCCCGGCAGGAGGGGCAGAAAAGACAGAAAGGGCGGAGGGCAAGATTAAAGAAGACGGCACTATGTCGGGCCGCTTCTGGAAATTATTGTTGTCTGCACACTGGTTAGGTGGCCGGTTCCGGCACCATGGTTTTAAGGGGCCGCGTGCCGCGATTTTGCGCAAAGCCTTGGCTTTGCAGGGTTTCGAGCGGCACCATAGGCGCAGATCGGCCGTTTTCCGGCGGTTTGGGCTGGAGTCGCGCCCTTGAGTGCCGACGACGAAAACCGCTTCCGACCGAAGCCCGGCCGCATCCGATCCGACACGCCGAAGGCTGGCAAGACCAAGAGCTTTTTCACGCAGGTCAAGAAGATCGCCCGGCAGCATCAGGCAGCGGCCTCCCGCGATCCTTCCGTGCCGTCATCCGCCCGCCCGTCAACGCCGGGCCGGTCCCGTGCCGTGGTCGCCAGCGGCAAGGGCGTGAAGCGCGGCCGGGGCGCGAGCTTCGTGCGCGCCCGCAATATCTCCGGCCATTGGCATCATCGCCAGCCGGGCAGCCGCCGCGTCATCGTCAAGCAGCGCAGCGTCAGGGCCGCATGGGAGGGCGGCCGTGCCCGCGCGCATCTGCGCTATGTCCAGCGTGACGGAACCTCACGCGACGGCGAGCGCGGCCGGCTCTATTCGGCGACCGAGGACCGCGCCGATGGCGACGCCTTCCTTGATCGCGGCAAGGACGACCGCCACCAGTTCAGGTTCATCGTCTCGCCCGAGGATGGCGCGGAGCTGTCGGACCTCACGGCCTACACCCGCGATTTCATGAAACAGGTGGAAGCCGACCTCGGCACGAAACTCGATTGGGTTGCCGTCAATCACTACAACACCGGCCATCCCCATGTGCATATCATCGTCAACGGCCGCGACGATACGGGCGGGGATCTAGTCATTAACGGCGACTACCTTTCCGCCGGCCTGCGCGAACGCGCCAGCGAGCTTGCCAGTCTGGAACTCGGCCCCGTCACCGAGATCGAGCAGACCCGCAAGCTGTCGGCCGAAATCGACCAAGATCGTTTCACCCGGATCGACCGCGCCATGGCCGAGGAAGCCGATGCGCGTTTCCTCGACCTGCGCCATGAACCGGCAGAGCCGAAACGGCAATTCGAGCGGACGCTGCGCCTGCGCCGTCTCGGCAAGCTGGAGAAGATGGGGCTGGCGACCGAACACGCGCCCGGCGTTTGGGAGTTGAGCAAGGACATGGAGCCGGCCCTGCGCGAGCTGGGCGAACGCGGCGACATTATCCGCACCATGCAGAAGGCGCTCGGCCCAAAGGGCGGCCAGCGCGACCCCATGAGTTTCCAAATCCATGACGGAGTGCCCGAGACGCCAATCTTTGGCCGCGTCGTGGACAAGCACCTGTCCGACGAGCTGGGTGAGAACCTGACAATCGTAGTGGACGGGATCGACGGGCGGACGCACCACATCGCCGGCATCGCGCCCGAGCGGCTGGAGGATGCCCGCATTGGCAGTATCATAGAGATCGGTCCGGCCGAAGCGGCAGCCCGGCCGTCCGACCGCACCATCACATCCATCGCCGAGAACGGCATCTACCGGCCGAGCCGTCATCTGGAGCAGGCGAAGTTCGAGGGCCGCGTTCCGGGCGGCGATTATGAGGGCTATGTCGATGCCCATGTCCGGCGACTGGAGGCATTGCGCCGCGCCGGGATCGTCGAGAGGATCGACGCCGACCAATGGCGCATCCCCGATGATCTGGTCAGCCGCGCCGCCGCCTATGACGCCGGCCGTGACCGGCAGGCCAGCGTTCGCATCCTTTCCCCGGTCGATCTAGGCAAGCAGATCGGATCGGACGGCACGACATGGCTGGACCGGCGATTGGTCCATGGCGAAACGGTCGACCTTGCGCCGGCCGGCTTCGGCCAGCAGGTGCGTGAGGCGATGGACCAGCGGCGCGAGCATCACATCGAACAGGGCGATGCCACCCGAGCACGGAACGGCCGCATCTTCTACCGGCGCAGCCTTCTCGCCACCTTGCGCGAGCGGGAGGTTGCCCGCATTGGCGCGGAGATGGCCGAGGGCAAGGGGTTGCCGTTCCGTGCCGCCACGGACGGCGAGAACGTCAGCGGCAAGTTCACCGGGACCGTTCAGCTATCGAGCGGCAAGTTCGCCGTGGTGGAAAAGAGCCATGAGTTCACGCTTGTCCCGTGGCGGCCGGTGATCGACCGCCAGCTCGGCCGCGAGATCACTGGCGTCGTGCAGGGCGGATCGGTGTCGTGGCAGTTGGGGCGAAGGCATGACCTTGGCCTTTAGCACATACGCGTGTTTCATCCGGTATCTATCATGCCCCGTGTATCTCACGCTGGATGCCGGCTATTGTAGGGGCCATCATTCAAGCGAGCAGTAGAAAAGAAGATATGCCGAGACCGAAACTACATAGCGATGAGTTCATTCTAGATACCGCGCTAGGCATCCTTCTTCAGAAAGGTCCATCGGCCTTCACCCTCTCCGATGTTGCGGAAGCGGTCGGCATCTCGCGGGCTGCACTGATCCAGCGGTTCAAAGACAAGGCGACGCTGCATCTAAAGGTCATGGAGCGCAACACGCAGGAGGTGCGCGACTATTTCGCGGGTGCGAGTCCCGAAAAGGGCCTCGATCCGCTGTGGGCGATGCTCAAGGACCTCATCGCCGGTATGGGTGACGGTGCCGGAACGGAAGGCTACCTTCTTCTATTGTGGGGAGACGTTCAGGAGCCGTCGCTTCGCGCCCTTGCGGCGGAGCGGAACAGACTGGTCCTGAAAGCTATCGAGGCACGACTGCCCGCCGGGCCGCGCCAACCCGAGCATACCGCCGGCTTGATTCAGACGGTCATTCAGGGGTCTTGCATGCAGTGGCTCGTTGAGCCGGAAGGCGAGCTAGCGGCTTTCATGACCAAGCGCACCCACATGCTTCTGTCCGTCCTCTATCCCGACCATGTGTTCGGGTAACACCATCTGGAGGGTTGTTTATAACCGTCGTGTCGGTTATCTATAAGGCATGCGCCACGGTATCGCCGGGCACGGAAACCCGGAACGACTATCATGCCTATACAAGAACCCAGCCCGTTGGGGGCCGAACGACAAAAAGCACTGCCTGCGCCAACCTTGGCGCTGAACCTCATGGCCGACGAGTTCGATGCGTTGAACGCGAGCAGCGGGCCGCAAATCGCCTATCGCGACCTGTTCTGCCCACACATGGACCTGCCGCGCGCCTTGCGGAACTGGTCAGAGGCTCGGGGCGTCCAGTTGCGGAGCCTTCGCAAAATCACGCATGAGCGCGGCGGTCGGTCGCAGAAGGTGCTTTTCGGCCTTCATGACGGTTATGCCGTTGAAAGCGTTCTGATCCGTCGTCACGACGGACACACCGCCTGTATTTCGTCACAGGTTGGATGTGCCTTCGCCTGCCAGTTCTGCGCTTCCGGCCAAGCCGGCCTCAAGCGCAACCTTTCGGCGGGCGAGATTGTCGAACAGGTCGTTCAACTCGGGCCGAAGGTCAACCGGATCGTGTTCATGGGCATCGGCGAGCCTTTGAACAACTACGAGCAGGTGATGAAGGCGATTCGTATCCTGCGCGACCGGCGAGGGATGAATTTTCCCACCACGGGAATCACGCTTTCGACCATCGGCATACCGAAGGCTCTAGCGCAATTGCGAGAAGAGCATCTGGCGATCAATCTGACTATATCGCTGCATGCGACGACGCAGGAAGTTCGCGACCGTCTCATCCCCGGATCGCGTAAGCACGACATCAATGAAGTCATCGCGCGCGCTTCGTCATGGGCGGAACGGCACAACCGGATCGTCACCTTTGTCTATCTGGTCCTCCCCGGCATCAACGACACGCTTGCTGATGCGAAACGGCTTGCCGGTCTCATGAACAAGCGAAGGGCGCGTGTGAACCTTATGCGCTGGAATCCTGTCGATGGCATCGCGCTTGATCGAACCGGCGACCGCAGCCTCGGACTTTTCCGTGAAGTGCTGGATCGCGCCGGTGTGCCGGTGGTGGTGCGGGATACACAGGGGCGGGATATTTCGGCGGCATGCGGTCAGCTCTGGTTGCGCGATCTGCGCGGAATCCCGGTCGAAAAACGCGGAGCCACAAAAAAGGCCGCCTAGCGGGAGCATAGGATGCGGCGTTCGAAAAGACATGCGAACGATGCCTTCCGATCAAGTGAAACGCTGCTCGGGTCGCGCATACCTCTCTTGTCGCTGATCCAGATGCTTGCGGTCGCTGAATATCTCAACTTCCGCCACGCAGCGAACGCACTCGGGGTTGCACAATCCAGCGTCAGCGCCCGCGTGAAGGCGCTGGAAGAAGACCTTGGCATCCTCCTGTTCGAGCGTCGTGCGCGTGGCGTTCGGTTGACCGAAGCCGGACGCCACTTCGTCGAGCGGATCGCAGCCGGCGTCGATCAACTCGACCATGCGGTGAAGACCGCAGGCATGGCGGCGACGGGGGAATGGGGCCGCCTGCGCATCGGCGTCCATGCCTTGATTCCGCGCAGCTTCCTCGCCGATCTGATCGGGCAGTATCGGGAAAACCATCCCGGCATCGAGGTCGAAATCACCGAAGGCACGGCCCGCGATGCGGTCATGCAGCTTCGTGCCGACCGGCTGGACGTGGCATTCGTCGCAGGCACGCCCGAGCTGCCCGACTGCCATTGCCGCCCGATCTGGACAGAACCGCTGGTTGCCGTGCTGCCCGATAGGCATCGCCTTGCCGGACAATCGGCAACCACTTGGACCGATCTGGTCGGCGAGACGTTCCTTGTCCGATATGGCGGCACCGGCCCGCAGGTGCATGACTATATCGTGCTGCGCCTTGCCGGACGCTGGCCTGCGCCGTCGATCCTGCGTTTCGACGTGGAGCGCGGCACGTTGCTGTCCATGGTCGGACAGGGCTTCGGCATCACCATCGTCGGAGCGGCTACGTCGCTCCTGCAAACATCCGGCGTTGTATTCGTCCCGTTCGCGGATGAGCCGGAGCCAGTTCCGTTCTCCGCAGTCTGGTCGCCGTTCAACCGCAGCGCCGCACTCCGCAATCTGCTGACACTCGCAAACGACATGGGACGGCTGGTCCGGGCGGACTAATTTTCCCCGCGATTCGGTTTAATCCACCAGCATAGTCATTGGCGCAGGCGATGACGCTGCCACGACCGTCCTATTTTCCGCCGATAGTATCCGGCAGCCCTCCGGCATCCTCTTTCCTGTTGCCCGTCCCGATTTTGCCTACTCTCTGATCGGCTCCGTCTCTTTTTGCCGACTGGGAGCCTGCATTGCGCGGAGGCCGAATCCTTTGGGGTCAAATCGCTGTCGTCTTCACCATCGTTCTGGTGATGGTGTGGGCAGCGACGCAATGGACGGCGTTCCGCCTCGGCTTCCAGCCGCAGCTTGGAGCACCATGGTTCGAGCTGGCGGGCCTGCCGGTCCATTATCCGCCCGCCTTCTTCTGGTGGTGGTTTTCGTTCGACGCCTACGCGCCCGCGATTTTCGTCGAGGGCGGCATCATCGCGGTATCGGGCGGCTTCCTCGCCATCGCCGCCGCCATCTTCATGTCGATCATCCGGGCGCGGGAAGCGCGCAACGTCGCCACCTATGGATCGGCGCGATGGGCCGAGGGCAAGGAAATCCATGCGGCCGGATTGCTCGGCCCCGATGGCGTCCTGCTCGGCCGATACGACCGGGACTATCTGCGCCATGATGGTCCTGAGCATGTCCTATGCTTCGCCCCGACGCGCAGCGGCAAAGGCGTCGGGCTGGTGGTGCCGACGCTGCTGACATGGCCGGCATCCGCCATCGTCCACGACATAAAGGGCGAGAACTGGACCTTGACGGCAGGCTTTCGCGCGAAGCATGGCCGTGTGCTGCTGTTCGATCCCACGAACGCCAGATCGTCCGCATACAATCCGCTGCTGGAGGTGCGGCAAGGCGAATGGGAAGTCCGCGACGTGCAGAACATCGCGGATATTCTGGTCGATCCCGAAGGCAGTCTCGACAAGCGCAACCATTGGGAAAAGACCAGCCATTCGCTGCTGGTCGGCGCGATCCTGCATGTTCTCTATGCGGAGAAGGACAAGACCTTGGCGGGCGTCGCCAACTTCCTGTCCGATCCCCGCCGTCCGGTCGAGGCGACCTTGCGTGCCATGATGGATACGCCGCATCTTGGCGAGGCCGGCGTTCATCCCGTCATCGCGTCGTCGGCCCGCGAGCTGTTGAACAAATCCGAGAACGAACGGTCGGGCGTATTGAGCACCGCCATGTCGTTTCTCGGCCTCTACCGCGATCCCGTGGTGGCGCGGGTGACGGCGCGATGCGACTGGCGCATTGCCGATCTGGTCGGCAGCCGCCAGCCCGTCACGCTCTATCTGGTCGTGCCGCCGTCCGACATAAACCGCACCAAGCCGCTCATCCGCCTGATCCTCAACCAGATCGGCAGGCGGTTGACCGAGGAACTGACTACCTCGGGCAAGCGCCATCGCCTTCTGCTGATGCTGGACGAGTTTCCGGCGCTCGGCCGGCTCGACTTCTTTGAATCGGCGCTCGCCTTCATGGCGGGGTATGGAATCAAAGGTTTCCTGATTGCGCAGAGCCTCAACCAGATCGAGCGCGCCTATGGCCCGAACAACGCGATCCTCGATAATTGCCATGTCCGCGTCAGCTTCGCCACGAACGACGAAAGGACGGCCAAGCGCATTTCAGACGCACTAGGCACCGCGACCGAGTTGCGCGACTCCACCAACTACGCAGGGCACCGCCTAGCCCCGTGGTTAGGTCACTTGATGGTTTCCCGGCAGGAGACGGCCCGGCCGCTGCTGACCCCCGGCGAAATCATGCAGCTTCCGCCCACCGACGAAATCGTCATGGTCGCGGGCACGCCGCCGATCCGCGCGACCAAGGCCCGCTATTTCGAGGATGCGCGATTCAAGGAGCGCATCCTGACCCCGCCCGATCTGGTCGCCGCTCCGCTGGCGCCCAGCCCATCCGCCGATGACTGGTCCGGCCGCGTGGTCGCGGCGGAAAGCCGTTCCGCGACGGCCGCCGCAGACGAGGCCGAGGGCGATCCGGCCAATGCCGGCATCCGCCGCGAGCCGGCATTGCCCGAGCATGAGGAAATCGTCGCCCCGCCGCCATCCCCCGAACAGGAGTTCGAGTTTCTGGACGACGAGCCGGACGTTGACGCGGCCAAGGCCCGCGCCATGCGCCAGCGCATGAGGATGGTGGCGCGACAGGTGGCGCTGAACCCCGATGACGGAATCGACCTTTGAGGACAAGCCCATGACCACACGCACCCGACTGAACCTCTATTTCGACCCCGCGCTCATGCCGCAGATCGAGTCGCTCGCGCTGCGCCGCAAAGTCTCGAAATCCGCCATCGTGGAGGCGGCCGTCATGTCCTACCTGTCCGGCGATTCCGCCGACCGGCTCGAAGCCGCCATGTCGCGCCGGCTCGACAAGCTCGGCCGCCAGATCGACACGCTCGACCTAGATCTCGCCGTCCTCGGCGAGACGGTCGCGCAGTTCATCCATTTCTGGATGACCCTCACGCCGCCGCTTTCGGGCACCGCGCAATCCGCTGCCCGTGCAAAGGGCGCGGAACGGTTCGAGGGCTTCATGCAGACCCTCGGCAAGCGGTTGGCGACGGGCGACAGCTTCCTCAAAGAGTTGTCGCGCGACCTCGACTCACTCGACGACGATCCTTTTCCAGACGAATCCGAGATTAATGGCAGCCAAGACTAAGTATTCGGACCCGTCCTATTTACCGCCGTTCGCCGCCGATCACCGCACACAGTTAGATACTTGTTGAAGCGGCCAGATTTCGGCCTCTCTTAATCGACCCCGATCCGGGGATCGCCTGTCGCGTCCCCACCAGAAACCGGGGCCGACATGACCACCAACCACCAAAAACCGGAAGCCATTGCGCGCGGCGCGCGCATGTTGCGCACGGCATTGGGGCCGGCAATCGCGCGGCTGCTCGAAGACCCGGCCGTGGTCGAGGTGATGCTGAACCCGGATGGGCGGTTGTGGATCGACCGCCTGTCCGAAGGGTTGTCCGATACGGGCGAGCGGCTGTCCGCCGCCGATGGCGAACGCATCGTGCGGCTGGTGGCGCATCATGTCGGTGCGGAAGTGCATCCCCGCAGTCCGCGCGTCTCGGCCGAGCTGCCGGAGTCTGGCGAAAGATTCGAGGGCCTGCTGCCCCCCGTGGTCGCCGCGCCGACCTTCGCCATCCGCAAGCCTGCCGTCGCGGTGTTCAGCCTCGACGATTATGTGGCGGCGGGGATCATGTCAGCCGATCAGGCCGCGACCCTACGCACGGCCGTTTCCTCCCGCGCCAACATCCTCGTGGCGGGCGGCACCAGCACCGGCAAAACGACACTGACCAACGCGCTGCTCGCCGAGGTGGCGAAGACGCAGGATCGCGTCGTCATCATCGAGGACACGCGCGAGCTGCAATGCCGCGCGGAAAATCTTGTCGCCATGCGGACGAAAGAAGGCGTGGCGACGCTCTCCGATCTGGTCCGGTCGTCGCTGCGTCTGCGCCCCGACCGCATCCCCATCGGCGAGGTGCGCGGCTCCGAAGCCCTCGACCTGTTGAAAGCATGGGGCACCGGCCATCCGGGCGGCATTGGCACCATTCACGCCGGCACCGGCATCGGCGCGCTGCGCCGCCTCGAACAACTCATTCAAGAGGCTGTCGTCACCGTGCCGCGCGCCCTGATCGCCGAGACCATCGACCTTGTTGCCGTCCTGTCCGGGCGCGGTTCCGCGCGCCGGCTGGCTGAACTCGCCCGCGTCGAAGGGCTGGGGCCGGACGGCGACTACCGCATCACCAACCCCAACCTTGAAGGAGACGCTTCATGACCTCCGAACCCAAAACTTTGCCTCGCCTGCGTAGCAGGTTGCTCAACGGGACATTCCTCGACCGTCTTGGCACGGCCGGCATCACCGCCGCCGGCTTGCTCTATTCGGCACCGGCATACGCCTCCGGATCGTCTATGCCGTGGGAGCAACCGCTCCAGCAAATCCTCCAGTCCATCGAGGGGCCGGTCGCCAAGATCATCGCTGTCATCATCATCATCGTGACCGGCCTGACCCTCGCGTTCGGCGACACCAGCGGCGGCTTCCGTCGCCTGATCCAGATCGTTTTCGGCCTGTCCATCGCCTTCGCAGCGTCGAGCTTCTTCCTGTCGTTCTTCTCGTTCGGCGGCGGGGCGCTCGTTTGATGGCCGTCGCGTTTGAGCAACTGGACGCCGTGCCGGGCTTCACGGTCCCGGTCCATCGGGCGCTGACCGAGCATATCATGCTCGGCGGCGCACCGCGCTCCATCGCCATCATGAACGGGACGCTGGCCGGGGCCGTGGGCCTCGGCCTGCGCCTCTGGCTGGTCGGCATCGCCATTTGGGCCATCGGCCATTTCGCTGCCGTGTGGGCGGCGAAACGCGATCCCCAATTTGTCGAAGTTGGGCGCAGGCATCTGCGCATCCCCGGCCATATGGCGGTGTGAGGGCGCGGCCATGATGAACCTTGCAGAATACCGCCGCACCGCATCCCGTCTCGCCGACTATCTGCCATGGGCAGCATTGGTCGGCTCGGGCGTCGTCTTGAACAAGGACGGCTCATTCCAGCGCACCGCGAAGTTTCGCGGTCCCGATCTGGATTCCGCCGTCGCGGCCGAGCTGGTCGCCGTCGCCGGCCGGATCAACAATGCCGTGCGCCGTCTAGGCTCCGGCTGGAGCATCTTCGTAGAGGCACAGCGCAGCGAAGCCGCGACGTATCCCCGCAGCACCTTTCCCGATCCAGCGTCGGCGCTGGTCGATGCGGAGCGGAAAGCCGATTTCGAGGAAGCGGGCGCGCATTTCGTATCCGGCTACTTCCTCACCTTCCTTTATTTGCCCCCGGCCGAGGAAGCCGCCCGTGCCGAAACATGGCTCTACGAGGGCCGGGAGAAAACGGGCGTCGATCCATGGGAGCTGCTGCGCGGCTTCATCGACCGCACAGACCGCGTGCTGGCCTTGCTCGACGGCTTCATGCCCGAATGCCGTTGGATGGATGACGGCGCGACGCTGACCTATCTCCATTCCACCATCTCGACCAACCGGCATCGCGTGCGAGTGCCGGAAGTGCCGATGCACCTCGACGCGCTGCTCGCCGACCAGCCGTTGACCGGCGGGCTGGAGCCTCGGCTTGGCAACGCGCATCTGCGCGTCCTGACCATCGTGGGATTCCCGACCGCTACGACGCCGGGCCTGCTCGACGAAATGAACCGGCTGCCGTTCCCCTACAGGTGGAGCACGCGCGCGATCCTGCTCGACAAGACCGATGCGACCCGGCTGCTGACTCGCATCCGTCGCCAATGGTTCGCCAAGCGCAAGAGCGTCGCCGCGATTCTGAAAGAGGTCATGACCAACGAGGCGTCCGCGCTTGTGGACACCGACGCCGCGAACAAGGCGCTCGACGCCGACATGGCGTTGCAGGAGCTTGGGGCGGACGTGGCGGGCATGGCCTACGTCACGGCGACCGTCACCGTTTGGGATGCCGACCCGCGCGTGGCGCAAGAGAAGCTGCGCCTGGTCGAGAAGATTGTTCAGGGCCGCGACTTCACCGCCATGTCCGAGAGCGTCAACGCGGTTGACGCATGGCTCGGCAGCCTGCCCGGACACGCCTACGCGAATGTCCGCCAGCCGCCTATCAGCACTTTGAATCTCGCCCACATGATCCCGCTTTCGGCGGTGTGGGCGGGGCCGGAACGGGACGATCATTTCGGTGCGCCCCCTCTGCTTTACGCAAAGACCGAAGGATCGACCCCGTTCCGGTTGAGTCTCCATGTCGGGGACGTGGGCCACACCCTTGTCGTCGGCCCGACCGGCGCGGGCAAGTCCGTCCTGCTCGCGCTCATGGCCTTGCAGTTCCGGCGCTATGAGGCCAGCCAAGTCTTCGCTTTCGACTTCGGCGGCAGCATCCGCGCCGCCGCGCTCGCCATGGGCGGCGACTGGCACGATTTGGGCGGTGGCCTCACGGAAGGGGCCGAGGCTTCGGTTTCGCTCCAGCCGCTTGCCCGCATCCACGATACCTATGAACGGGCGTGGGCTGGCGACTGGATCGCCGCCATCCTCATGCGTGAGGGACTGGCGATCACGCCGGAAGTGAAGGAGCATATCTGGACGGCGCTGACCTCGCTGGCGTCCGCGCCGGTCGGAGAACGCACCATCACCGGCCTTGCGGTCCTGCTTCAAAGCAACGACCTCAAACAGGCCCTTCGGCCTTATTGCGTCGGCGGTGCCTATGGCCGGCTGCTCGACGCCGAAGCCGAGCACCTTGGCAGCTCCGATGTGCAGGCGTTCGAGATCGAGGGCCTTGTCGGAACCGGCGCGGCCCCGGCCGTGCTCGCCTATCTGTTCCATCGTATCGGCGACCGGCTCGACGGGCGGCCGACGCTGCTCATCATCGACGAGGGTTGGCTTGCGCTGGACGACGAGGGTTTCGCCGGTCAGCTCCGCGAATGGCTGAAAACTCTGCGCAAGAAGAACGCCAGCGTCGTCTTCGCCACGCAATCGCTCTCCGACATCGACAACAGCAACATCGCGCCCGCCATCATCGAAAGCTGCCCGACGCGGCTATTGCTGCCGAACGAGCGCGCCATCGAACCGCAGATTACCACGATCTACAGGCGGTTCGGGTTGAATGACCGCCAGATCGAAATCCTCGCGCGGGCCACGCCCAAGCGGGACTACTACTGCCAAAGCCGCAGGGGCAATCGCCTGTTCGAGCTTGGCCTGTCCGAAGTCGGCCTCGCGCTCTGCGCCGCATCCTCCAAGTCCGACCAGACGCTCATTGCGCAGATCGTCGCCGAACACGGCCGCGACGGCTTCCTCTCCGCATGGCTGCGCGAGCGCGGCGTCGAGTGGGCGGCCGGCCTGATCCCGAACCTCACCAATCTTGCCGACCGAGCGGAATCCGCCGCGCCGGCCCGGCTCGATACCCACCCCACGCAGGAGATTCTTCCATGACCTATTCCAAGACCCTCGGGGCCTCGGCCCTCGCGCTGGCGCTCGCCGTCCCGGCCGCGCTTTCGCCCATGCTGACAAGCCCGGCTCACGCCCAGTTTTTCGGCCGGATCGTCTATGACCCGTCCAACTACGCGCAGAACGTGCTCACGGCCGCGCGCACGCTGGAGCAGATCAACAACCAGATCACCAGCCTCCAGAACGAGGCGCAGATGCTCATTAATCAGGCGCGCAATCTGGCGAGCCTGCCGTATTCGTCGCTCCAGCAGCTCCAGCGGAACGTCCAGCGCACCCAGCAGCTTCTCGGGCAGGCGCAGAACATCGCGTTCGAGGTCGGGCAGATCGACCAAGCGTTCCAGCAGCAATATGGCAACGTCTCGCTTTCGACGACCGACGCCCAGCTTGTCGCCAACGCCCGCAGCCGGTGGGAGAACACGGTCGGCGGCTTGCAGGACGCCATGCGCGTTCAGGCCGGCGCGGTCGGCAATATCGACAGCAACCGCGCCGAGATGGCCGCGCTGGTCGGCCAGAGCCAAGGGGCGACCGGCGCGCTGCAAGCCACGCAGGCCGGCAACCAGCTTCTCGCCCTCCAGTCGCAGCAGCTTTCCGACCTGATCGCGGTCATTTCCGCGAACGGCCGCGCCGACGCGCTGACCGAGGCAGAGCGCGCCGCCGCTGCCGAGCAGGGCCGTGAACAGCGCCGTCGCTTCCTCACGCCCGGCAACGGCTACCAGCCGGGCAATGCGCAGATGTTCAACAACGGCAACTGACCGGGAGGCTCGCCATGGACGGCAAGATGCTGGCCCGCCTCGGGGCCGTGGTGTTCGTCGCCATCGCCGTCACGGCGACCGCAATCGACATGGCGCGGAAGGACGAACCTTCCGCGCCGCCTCCAGCGCCGGCCCTCGCGCAGCCGACCGATCCCTTGCGCGAAACTCTGCGCCGCTGCCAACAGCGCGGCGAGGCAGCCGCCAGCGATGCCGGCTGCCTCGCCGCATGGGCTGAATCCCGTGACCGTTTCCTCGGCCGCACGCCAGCACCCACGACGCCGCAATCCGGCGAAGGACGCTGACCATGAACAATACGGGCGTCATCGACAATTTCCTCGGCGTATTCACCCGCTACATCGACAGCGGTTTCGGCCTGCTCGGCGGCGAGGTCGCCTTCATCGCCACCACCTTGATCGTCATTGACGTGACGCTCGCCGCGCTTTTTTGGGCATGGGGCGCGGATGACGACATTATCGCGCGGTTGGTCAAGAAGACCCTGTTCGTCGGCGTCTTCGCCTACATCATAGGCAACTGGAACAACCTCGCGCGCATCGTCTTCGAGAGCTTCGCCGGCCTCGGCCTCATGGCGTCCGGCACCAGTTTTTCGGTTGCCGACTTGATGCGGCCGGGCCGCGTCGCACAGACCGGCCTCGACGCCGGCCGCCCGCTGCTCGATTCCATTTCCAGCCTCATGGGCTGGATCGCCTTCTTCGAGAACTTCATCCAGATCGCGTGCCTGCTGTTTGCGTGGGCGCTGGTGGTGCTGGCCTTCTTCATCCTCGCCATCCAGCTTTTCGTCACGCTGATCGAGTTCAAGCTGACGACGCTCGCCGGCTTCGTGCTGATCCCCTTCGGACTCTTCGGCAAGACCGCCTTCATGGCCGAAAAGGTGCTCGGCAACGTGGTGTCGTCCGGCATCAAGGTTCTGGTGCTCGCCGTCATCATCGGCATCGGCAGCACCTTGTTTTCCCAGTTCACGGCCGGTTTCGGCGGGGCGACCCCGACCATCGACGACGCCATGGCGATTGTGCTCGCCGCGCTGTCGCTGCTCGGCCTTGGCATCTTCGGCCCCGGCATCGCCAACGGCATCGTGTCGGGCGGGCCGCAGCTCGGCGCGGGCGCGGCCGTGGGAACCGGCCTCGCTGCCGGCGGCATGGTGCTTGCCGGAGGTGCGGCGGCCGGTGGCGGGGCCATGCTTGCCGCCAGAGGTGGCGCTGCTGCCCTGTCCGGTGGAGCCGCGGCCGTTCGCGGCGGCGCGACCGCCGCGGGCGCGGCGGGCGCTGCCTATAGCCTCGGCTCGCTCGGCCAGACCGGCGCGGCCGGCGTCGCTTCCGGTCTCGGCGGCGTCGCCCGCGCCGCAGGCTCGGCCGCCATCTCTCCCCTTAAACGCGCCGCTTCCCAAGCAGGCGAAAGCGTCAAATCCAGCTTCTCCGCTGGCGCTAAGGCCGGATTCGGCGCGTCGGGCGGCAGCTCCACCATGGGCACGGTCGGCGGCGCAACCACCGACACAGCCGCTGCCGCGCCGTCAGGGGCGAGCGGCAGTCCGCCCGCTTGGGCGCAGCGGATGCGGCGCTCACAGGCCATGAACCACGGCGCGACCATGACGGCCCATGCGGTGCGGTCGGGCGACAGCCACGGCTCCGGTTCCTCCATCAACCTTTCCGAAAGTGACCGCTCATGAGCATCTTCAAACGACCATCGACCCACTACGGCAAATCGCCCGAACCCGAGACACCCTATCAAAAGGCCGCACAGGTCTGGGACGAGCGTATCGGCTCGGCCCGCGTTCAGGCGAAGAACTGGCGCTATATGGCGTTCGGTTCGCTGATCCTTTCGGCCGGCTTCGCCTCGGCGCTGGTCTGGCAGTCCGCGCGTGGGACCGTGGTGCCGTGGGTGGTGCAGGTCGATAATCTCGGACAGGCGCAGACCGTCGCGCCGGCCGTTGCCGACTATCGCCCGACCGACCCGCAGCTTGCGTTCCATCTCGGCCGCTTCATCGAGCAGGTTCGCGCGATCCCGGCCGACGCGATCATTGTCCGCCAGAACTGGCTTCGGGCTTATGAATGGACCACGGATCGCGGTGCGGCGGCGTTGAACGATTACGCAAGGGCGAATGATCCCTTTGCCAAGGTCGGCCGTCAGCAGATCGCCGTCGAGGTCTCGAGCGTCATCCGGGCCTCCCCCAACAGCTTCCGCGTCGCGTGGACCGAACGCCATTACGAGAACGGCCAGCTTTCCAGCACCGAGCGATGGACGGCCATCCTCACCATCGTCATCCAGCCGCCGCGCAATACCGAGCGGCTGCGCGCCAATCCGCTCGGCATCTACGTCAATGCAATCTCGTGGTCGCGGGAGATGAGCCAATGACTCACGCGATCAGCAAACCGGCCGTCTCCGCATTGCTCCTGTCCGCAACCATGCTGGCGGGCTGCGCCACCAACCGGACGCCGCAATTCAGCTACGACGCCAGCGTGCCGCCGCTGCCGACCGTGCAGACCACAGCAGCCGACAACACGCCCCGGCCGTTGCATGTGCCCCCGGCATGGACTGTGGCGCGGGGCGGACAGGCAGCGGGAACGCCGGCAGGCCGCGTCGAGAACGCCAATGCGGCCGCCCGCGTCGAGCCGCGCCGCGAAGGCTATTACAACGCCATACAGGTTTTCCCTTGGAGCGAAGGCGCGCTCTATCAGGTCTATGCCGCAGTCGGGCAGATCACGACCATTGCGCTGGAGCCGGGCGAAAGCCTGACCGGCGCGGGGCCGATCGCGGCGGGCGACACCGCCCGCTGGATCATCGGCGACACCGAGAGCGGCAACGGCGCGAACCGCCGCGTCCATATCCTCGTGAAGCCGACGCGCCCGGACATTTCCACCAACCTTATCCTCACCACCGACCGCCGCACCTACATGATCGAGCTTCGCGCGCGGGAATCGCTCTACATGCCGGCCGTGGCATGGGCCTATCCCGCAACGCCCGGCCAGCGCCAGACCGTCCCGGCCGCGCCGATCATCCCGGCCGAGGCCGCGCGGAACTATCGCTACGGCCTCACAGGAGACAGCCCGCCGTGGCGACCCATCTCCGTCTTCGACGATGGACGCCGCGTCTATGTCGTTTTCCCGGCCGGGATCGTTCAGGGCGAGATGCCGCCGATCTTCGTGCTCGGCACGGACGGCGAACCGCAGATCGTCAATTCCCGCATCCACCAGAACGTCCTGATCGTGGACCGCCTGTTCGGCGCGGCCGAGTTGCGCCTTGGCAGCGGCAACCGCCAGCAGATCGTCAGGATCGTCCGCATCAACCCGACGCAGGCCGCCGACGCGCAGCCCGCCAGCGCGACCGGAGGCTCCCCGTCATGACCGACAACACCATTGCCGATACCGCCCCGACCATGCGGCTGCGCGCCGAACCGCCGCGCGTCACCCGCCTGTCCCGCAAGATGCTGGCGGGCGTCGGAGCCGTCGCGCTTCTCGGCATCGGCGGCGCGCTGATCTATGCCCTCCAGACCCGCGACGGGGGACAGGGTAGCGAAGAACTCTATTCGACCGAAAACCGGCCCACGGCGGACGGTCTTGCCGGCCTGCCGCGCGACTATTCCGGCCCGGTGCTCGGCCCCGCGCTGCCCGGCGACCTCGGCCGCCCCATTCTCGATGCGCAGAACCGGGGACAGCCCGTCGCGCCGCCCGTCATGGCGACGCCCGCCGTCGATCCGGCAGAGGAACGTCGCCGCGCCGAGGAAGAAGCCGCGCGCTTGAGCAACGTCTTTTTCCAGTCCGGCCCGCGCACGGGAGCGACGGCCGGGACGGCCATGCCCGGCCTTGCCGGGCTTGGCCTCGGCGGGCAGCTCGCGACACAGGATCGCCACGCGGCGTTTCTCAATGGGCCGGTGGACCGGCAGACTGTTGCGCCGGATCGCGTCGCGCCGCCGGCATCGCCGTATATCCTTCAGGCCGGGGCCGTGATCCCGGCCGCGCTCATCACCGGCATCCGCTCCGACCTTCCGGGCCAGATCACCGCACAGGTGACGGAGAACGTCTATGACAGCCCGACCGGCTCGCTGCTCCTGATCTCGCAGGGGACGCGCATCATCGGCCAATATGATGACGGCGTGACCTTCGGCCAGCGCCGCGTGTTGCTGGTGTGGAATCGTCTGATACTGCCGGGCGGCCGTTCCATCGTCCTTGAACGCCTGCCGGGCGCGGACGCCAGCGGCTACGCCGGCCTTGAGGATGGCGTCGATTATCACTGGTGGGATCTGATGAAGGCCGCAGGGTTGTCCACGCTGCTTGCGGTCGGCACGGAGCTGGCCACCAGCGACGAGGACCGGCTGATCCGCGCCCTCCGCGACGGGGCGCAGGATACCGTCAATCAGGCAGGCCAGCAGATCGTGCAACGCCAGTTGCAGGTTGCGCCGACGCTCACCATCCGGCCCGGCTTCCCGGTCAGGATCATCGTCACCCGCGACCTTGTGTTCGCGCCGGCAGGAGGTTGACCATGACCAAGCTGAAGCTCGGCCCGCTGCCCGACGACAAGCCCGTGAAGGTCATGGTGGAGCTGCCCGCGCCGCTTCACCGCGATCTGGTCGCCTATGCCGAGGTGCTGGCCCGCGAGAGCGGCCAGCCCGCCGCCGATCCCGTAAGGCTGATCGTGCCGATGCTGGAGCGATTCATCGCTACGGATCGCGGGTTTGCAAAGGCGCGGCGAGGACGAAACTAGACAACTAATTTACGGAGCGATGGGGCAACGCATGGTCACTTCAAGGTCGCGTGAGACGCGCGGCGATTAGCTTGCTCTTAGGTTCCCCAGAAGCTGGCTACGAACTGAAGGACGCCACCAACGATAGAAAGCAAAAATCCAATGACCAAAAGCCAAATCTTTTGGGCTTTCTTGATCCATTTCGTAGAGCCATGACCGATAACAATATCACCGTGAGACTTCGACAGCTCCATGATGTTACTTTCGTGGATGCTCGCGACAGAGCCGAGCGCCTTAAGTATGCCCGTCACTCGCCAAGCGAGGAGCAACGATCCCCCCACCGAGCAAGCGGCGGCGATTCCTCTTAACAGATCAGCATCCATACTAATTGCTCTCCAAAATGACACACGCTCGCCCTCATAGAGCATCCGAGATTGTCGATTAACTTCCAAGTCCGCAAGGGCGAGCAAGTAGATCACAGGGGTGCCGCCAGCGCATCAATGCAAATGCGGCACGCTACAGGCTGCCGACTGCCCTCCATGGTTCGACTAATTCCGGGGCTTTCATCGCCCCGGAATCCACCAGAACCAAGGAGGATTCCATGTGCGCAGAGCGCCGCCGCGCCCGCAAAGGGCGACAACGACAGCCGGTCCCCGAGGCACTTCCCGACGATCTTTTCGACTATGCCGATGAACCCACGCCGGACGGCAGGGAGCGCCGCCGGTCGCCGCTTCGCATCGTCGATGTGGAGTCGCTGCCGGTCTTCGACGACTGGCCCGAGAAGGTGCCGATCACCGAGGAAGAACTGCAAATCTTCGAGCGGTATTTCGGCGACGTGCTCGACCGGCTGTTCGGCCCAATCGACGATCCTGACAATCAGGGCTTGCCACCATTAACAACAGATGGTAACAGTAAGTCATGAGCGAGGATCGTGACCCGAGCCTCTACACGCTTCTGGACCTCGACGGTCAGGTGCTCGTTGTCGATCCCGAGGGCGGCCATTGGGTGAAGTTCGTTGTCACCCGCGTTCCGGCATCACCGGAGAAGCCGCGCGGCCTCGATTACTCGCTCACGCTTCACGGGCCTTCGGGCGAACGGCTGGTCGGCTTCGATAACGCCCATCCGGTCGGCCGAGGCAGGAGGGGCGAGCCGATGGACCATCGGCACCGCCTCCAGACCGTGAAGCCTTACGCCTACGAGGATGCGGCCACGCTGCTGGCCGACTTCTGGCGGGCTGTGGACGCGGTGTTGAAGGAACGAGGCGTAACATGACCACATTGAAAGTCGGGATTGCCGACTATGACGAGATGAAGGCCCGCACCATGCGGATTGCCAAGGGCGAGGAAAAGCCCGCGCCCGGCGATCCGAAGGTGTGGTTCACGTCCACGGAATCCTTCGCGCAAATCCTGTCCAGCGGAAACCGCGAGCTGCTGCGCGTCATCGACGAGCAGTCGCCCGGCTCGCTGGAGGAACTGTCGCGGATCACCGGGCGGTCGAAGCCCAGCCTGTCCCGAACCCTCAAGACGATGGCGAACTACGGCCTTGTTCGCATGGACCCCGGCGAGGGCCAGAAGGTCGTTCCCAAGGTGTTGCATGATCGCGTGGCGCTGGAGCTGCCGCTGATCGAACGCCGGGCCGCGAAAGGAAGCGCGCTATGAATATGCAAAGTCCCCATGTCGCCTTGCGCGCCGCGCTCTATCTGCGTGTCTCCACGACGCGGCAGGCCGAGCATGACGTGTCGATTCCCGACCAGCGCAAGCAGGGCGAAACCTATTGCGCTTCGCGTGGCTACCAGCTTGTCGAAACCTTCGTCGAAGCCGGCGCATCGGCCACCAATGACCGCCGCCCCGAGTTCCAACGGATGATCGAGGCCGGCACGTCCAAGCCCGCGCCCTTCGATGTTGTCGTGGTCCATTCGTTCAGCCGGTTCTTCCGCGATCACTTCGAGCTGGAGTTCAACGTCAGGAAGCTCGCCAAGAACGGCGTCAAGCTGGTCTCCATCACGCAGGAGATGGGCGACGACCCCATGCACGTCATGATGCGGCAGATCATGGCGCTGTTCGACGAATACCAGTCCAAGGAGAACGGCAAGCACGTCATCCGGGCCTTGAAGGAGAATGCCCGGCAAGGCTTCTGGAACGGCTCCCTGCCGCCCATAGGCTACCGTGTCGTCGACGCCGAGCAGCGTGGCGCGAAGATGAAGAAGAAGCTCGAAATCGACCCGCTCCATGCCGACACCGTGCGGCTGATCTTTCGGCTTGCCTCGGAAGGCGACGGCACGTCTGGCCCGATGGGCGTCAAGAACATCGTCAGCTACTTGAACAGGCACCGCATGTTCACGCGCAGCGGCGGGCGTTGGGGTATCGGCCAGCTTCACCGTGTCCTGACCCGACGCACCTATATCGGCGAGCATCGCTTCAACCGCCGCTCCAACAAGGGCGTGGTGAAGCCCGAGGAAGAAATCGTCACCGTCCCCGTGCCGCCGCTGATCGACCTTGAGATATTCGAGGCGGTGCAGAACCGCTTGAAGGTCAACAATCCGAAGGTGACGCCGCCGCGCGTCGTCAGCGGGCCGAACCTGCTGACCGGCATTTGCCATTGCGGCAATTGCGGGGGCGCGATGACGCTGCGCACCGGCAAGAATGGCCGCTATCGCTATTACGCCTGCTCGATTCGGGCGCGGCAGGGCGAAACCGGATGCAAGGGCCGTGCGATCCCCATGGACAAGCTCGACCGCATCGTGGTCGGCCACATCCAGGAAAGGCTGCTGGACCCCGAGCGGATCGAAGACGTGCTCGCCTCGCTTCTGGATCGCCGGCAGGAGAGCGTCGAGCGGCGCAGCCAGCACATCGCCGAGTTGAACCACCGCGCCGCCGAGGCGGACATGCGCCTCAAACGCCTCTATGACGCTATCGAGTCCGGTTCGCTCGACCCGGCCGAAGCCGCACTCGGCGAGCGCATCGCGGGCCTTACCGCGCTACGGGATCAGGCACGGGCCGACGCCGAAAGGACCGAGGCCATGCTGAAAAGCTCGGCCCATCAGGGCCTCACGGGGGCAGCCGTGCGGGAAATGGCGAGCGAAGCCCGCACCCGGCTCCGGCTTGGAAAGGGCGGCTATCGGCGGGAACACGTCCGGGCCTTCGCCCAACACGTCGAGGTCGCGGACGACGCAATCTACATCAAAGGAAACAAAAACGTCCTGTTGAGGACGCTGGTAGCCACTGGAGGAGGGAAAACGGCGGGAATCGGCGTTCCCGGTTTTATACCGAAGTGGCGGACAGGGAGGGATTCGAACCCTCGGTACGCTTTCACGTACACACGCGTTCCAGGCGTGCGCCTTAAACCACTCGGCCACCTGTCCACAGGCTTTGCTGAATGCCTGTAGGGAGCAAATCAGCCGGTTCGGCGGGATATATACCGATGATTTTCAAAGGATCAACCTGAATCTGACGTTTTCTTGAAGGCTTCTGTGAAAAGACGTTTGAAGGTGGCATTGTCGCGGACGCCGGCTCATCCTATCTATAAGCGGGACGGGGGCTTCACGCGGCGGAAAGGCTTGGGTTTCATGCGGTTTCTTGCCCGATTCACGAGCTTTGCGGCGCTGGCAGCGGCCGTTGTCGTTGCGACCATCGATTCCATCCGTTTCGTCGCCACCTCGCTTCTGGAACCGCTGACCCTCAAGGTCGTTCTCGCCTGGTCAGGCATAGGGCCGGAGAGGCTTTCCGGCCTTTTGGGTGATTTTGATAACGGCCTGTTGGGCGTCGTGACGGCTCAGCCCGCCGCGTTTGTTTTTCTGGTGCTGTCGTTACTTTTCTGGATGGCGGGATATCGCCGCCCGAGGCCCTTCAAGCCGTTCGCCACGGCAGGGGCCTGATACTCTGGAGGAAAATCATGTTCGGTTTTTATGAAAAGAAGGTGGTCATGCCGACTCCGGAAGTAGCGCTTCCCGGTCGGGCAGACCCCATCCCCACGGCAACGAATCACTTCGTCAACGGTCACCCGCTCAAAGGGCCCTATCCCGATGGTTTCGAAACCGCCGTGTTCGGCATGGGCTGCTTTTGGGGTGCCGAGCGCCTGTTCTGGAAAATGCCGGGTGTCTGGGTCACTGCCGTCGGGTATTCCGGCGGCTTGACGCCCAATCCGACCTATCGCGAGACGACGACGGGACTGACCGGCCATGCCGAAGTCGTGCTTGTCGTCTTCGATCCCGCGGTCATTTCCTATGGTACGTTGCTCAAGACCTTCTTCGAGGAGCACGATCCGACGCAGGGTATGCGTCAGGGCAATGATGTCGGCACCACCTATCGCTCGACGATTTATACGACGACCCCGCAACAGGAGCACGAGGCGCTGGAAGCGCAGGACGCTTTTGCCGCAGCGCTGAAAAAGGCCGGCCATCGCAACCCGATCACCACGGAGATCGCGCCGCTCGGGCCGTTCTATTTCGCCGAGCCCGATCACCAGCAATACCTTGCCAAGGTGCCCGATGGTTATTGTGGCCTGAAGGGCACGGGCGTTACCTGCCCGGTCGCAAGGGATTGAAAGAAAAACGTTTTGGTTGTGATGCGTCAAAAACGCCGGTTCCGTTTGGGTCGGCGTTTTTGCGTATCCGGCAGCCTCGGCGCAAATCTTTACCAGTTGAAAAAAAGCGGATGAATTTTTGTTTTAGCCGTGCAAGACTGCCGCCAACCGCGCTCATGGCGGATTGCGCTGCGGCAGCGCCTTCCAGCGGGCGACGGGGGGAACAAGTTTCAACAGCGATGACAGGGCTGAAAAAAATGAAGAAAAGCTTTTTGACCATGCTGGCGCTTGCCGCGATGTCCACGACCGCACTCGCCGCCGATGTGAAGCCGGCGCTGGTCTATGGCACGGGCGGCAAGTTCGACAAGTCGTTCAACGAAGCCGCCTTTGCCGGCGCCGAGAAGTTCAAGGCTGAAACCGGCATCGAATACCGTGATTTCGAGCCGACCGGCGATACGCAGGGCGAGCAGGCCATCCGCAACTTTGCCAGCCGTGGCTATAACCCGGTTGTCGCCGTGTCCTTCGCCTGGACCTCGGCAATCGAAAAGGTGGCCGCCGAATTCCCCGACACCAAGTTCGTGCTGGTCGATTCCGTGGTGGAAAAGCCGAATGTCCGTTCGGTCGTCTATGCCGAGCATGAAGGCTCCTATCTCGTCGGCGTTCTCGCCGGCATGGCTTCGAAGAGCGGCAAGATCGGCTTCGTCGGTGGCATGGACATTCCGCTGATCCGCAAGTTCGAATGTGGTTATGAGCAGGGCGCACGCGCCGCCAACCCGAAGATCGAAGTGTTCCAGAACATGACCGGCACAACGGGTGCTGCCTGGAATGATCCGGTTCGCGGCGGTGAACTCACCAAGTCGCAGATCGATCAGGGCGCGGATGTGGTCTACGCCGCCGCCGGCGCCACCGGCCTCGGCGTTCTGCAGACGGCTGCCGATAACAAGAAGCTGTCGATCGGCGTCGATTCCAACCAGAACCACCTGCATCCGGGCTCGGTGCTGACCTCGATGGTCAAGCGCGTCGATCTCGCTGTCTACAATGCCTATGCTGATGCCAAGGCCGACAAGTTCACCGGCGGTATCGTCGCCATGGGCGTGAAGGACGATGGCGTTGCCTGGGCTCTGGACGACAATAACAAGGCGCTGATCACGCCGGAAATGCAGGCAGCCGTCGACAAGGCCAAAGCCGACATCATCTCGGGCGCGGTCAAGGTACACGACTATATGTCGGACAACGCCTGCCCCAAGTCCTGATCGAACTGAAATCCATCGCGAACGCGGGCGGGCTGCCATGCCCGTCCGCTTTCCGTTCCGTTCGTTTCGGGGGTATGCGGTTTGGTTGACGTTCCAGCCATTGAACTCATCGGGATCGACAAGCGGTTCGGTCTCGTTCACGCCAACAAGGCTATCGACCTGAGGGTCGGGAAGGGCTCGATCCACGGCATCATCGGTGAAAACGGTGCCGGCAAGTCGACGCTCATGTCCATCCTCTATGGCTTCTATCAGGCCGATAGCGGCGAAATCCGCGTGGATGGCAAGCCGATCCACATCCGCGACAGCCAGGCGGCGATCGCGGCTGGCATCGGCATGGTTCACCAGCACTTCATGCTGGTCGAAAATTTCACGGTTCTCGAAAACATCATGCTGGGTGCCGAAGGCGGCGCGCTGCTGCGCGGCGGCGTGAGCAGGGTGCGCAGCGAGTTGAAGCGTCTGGAAGAAACCTACGGCCTCGAAGTCGAGCCCGATGCGGTGATCGAGGAACTGCCGGTCGGTCTCCAGCAGCGCGTCGAAATCCTCAAGGCGCTTTATCGCGGTGCTGAAATCCTCATTCTCGATGAGCCGACCGGGGTACTGACGCCGGCCGAGGCCGACCACCTGTTCAGGATTCTCGCGCAATTGCGCGATCAGGGAAAAACGGTGATCTTCATTACCCACAAGCTGCGTGAGATCATGGCGGTGACGGATACCGTCTCGGTGATGCGCCGCGGTGAAATGGTGGCGACGGTGAAGACTGCCGAAACTTCAGTGGAGGAACTGGCCGAACTGATGGTCGGTCGCCGCGTTCTGCTCCGTGTCGAAAAGGGCCCCTCCGCGCCGGGCGATGTGCTGCTTTCGGTTCGTAACCTCACGGTCAAGGATAATCGCGGCGTCGTCATGGTCGATAACGTCTCCTTCGACGTTCGCGCCGGCGAGATTACCGGCATTGCCGGCGTGGCAGGCAATGGCCAGTCGGAACTGCTGGAAGCCATTGCCGGCATCCGCAAGCCGGTGTCGGGCGAGATTTTCGTCAACGGCCAGTCGCTCGCCAAGGCTGACCCGGCCTATCTACGCGAGATCGGGCTTGCCCATATTCCCGAAGACCGTCACCACATGGGCCTTGTGCTTCCCTTCGAGGAATACGAGAACGCAGCCCTCGGCTATCACCGCGATCCTGTTTACGGAAAGGGTCCGTTCCTTGATCTCGATGCGATGCGGGACGATGCCAAGGCCAAGATCGAGAAATACGATATCCGTCCGCCGGATTGCCGCCTGAAGACGGCGAACTTCTCGGGCGGAAACCAGCAGAAGATCGTCTGCGCCCGCGAGATCGAGCGCGATCCCAAGGTGCTGATCATCGGTCAGCCGACGCGCGGTGTCGATATCGGTGCCATCGAATTCATTCACAAGCGCATCATCGACATGCGCGATAGCGGCAAGGCGGTGCTGCTGGTGTCCGTCGAACTGGACGAAATCCGGGCGCTGGCCGACCGTGTGCTGGTGATGTTTGCCGGGCATGTGGTGGGCGAAACCGTGCCCAATGCCGATGAAAAGACGCTGGGCCTGATGATGGCCGGCATTGCCGCATGAGGCCCGCATGAGCACTGCTTCCGTCAAGCTGCCGAACTGGATCAATTACGGCCTGATGCCGCTTCTCAACCTCGCGGTTGCCTTCGTGATCTCGGGGCTGGTCGTCTGGCTGATCGGCGAGGACCCGTTCGAGGCGGTCTCGCTGATGCTGGAAGGCGCGCTGGGTAATGGCGAAGGCATCGGCTTTACCCTCTACTATGCCACGAGTTTCATCTTCACCGGCCTCTCGGTGGCGGTCGCCTTCCATGCAGGGCTGTTCAATATTGGTTCGGAAGGGCAGGCCTATGTCGGCGGTCTGGGGGCAGCGCTCGCGGCTTTGGCGCTCGACCACTATGTGCCGTGGTATGTGACCATGCCTGTGGCGGTCGCCGCCGCCGCCCTGTTCGGCGCGGCCTGGGCCTTCATTCCCGCCTGGATGCAGGCGAAACGCGGCAGCCACATCGTCATCACCACCATCATGTTCAATTTCATCGGCGCGGCGCTGATGGTCTATCTGCTCGTCAACGTGCTGATCGTGCCGGGCAAGATGGCGCCGGAAACCCGCACCTTCCTCGAGGGCGGGCAACTGCCGAAGCTCGACTGGCTGATGGCGCTGTTCGGCATGAAGCTCGGCCCCGCTCCCTTCAACGTGTCTTTCATCATCGCACTCGTCGCGGCCTTCCTCGTCTGGGTGCTGATCTGGCGCACCAAGCTGGGTTATGAGATGCGCACGCTCGGCATCAGCCCGTCGGCGGCGATTTATGCCGGCGTGCCTTACGTCCGCACCGTCATCATCGCCATGCTGATTTCCGGCGGTCTTGCCGGCATGATGGCGCTCAACCCGGTCATGGGGGCTTCCGCGCGCCTGCAGGTGGAATTCGTCGGTGGCGCAGGCTTCGTCGGCATTGCCGTGTCGCTCATGGGGCGCAGCCATCCGGTCGGCATCGTGCTCGCCGCCATCCTGTTCGGCATGCTCTATCAGGGCGGCAACTGGGTGTCGTTCGAAATGCCGAATATTACCCGCGACATGATCGTGGTCATCCAGGGCCTCGTCATCCTGTTCGCCGGTGCGCTGGAATTCATGTTCCGCCCGGCGATCGTGAAAATTTACACCCGGCTGGCCGGGGCTTGAGGAGGCAGGAATGGACGGCTTCGATATTTTCGTCAGCATCCTCGGCTCCACCATACGCCTGTCGATCCCGCTGATCTTCACCGCTCTTGCAGGGCTCTTTTCCGAACGCGCCGGCGTGTTCGATATCGGGCTGGAAGGCAAGATGCTGGCGGCGGCCTTTGCCTCGGCCTGCGTCGCCTATCTGACCGGTTCGGCCCTTGCCGGGCTGGGGGCAGGCATCGTCGTATCGATCCTGCTGTCGCTGGTGCACGGTTTCGCCTCGATCACCAGTCGCGGCAACCAGATCGTTTCCGGCGTGGCGCTCAACTTCGTTGCGGCGGGGCTCACCATCGTTCTGGGGCAGGCTTGGTTCGGGCAGGGCGGCCGCACGCCCACCTTGCCGACAACCGCGCGTTTCCAGCCGATCACGCTGCCGGGCGCCGATACGCTGCATGATGTGCCGATCCTCGGACCGTTCTATGCCAATGTCATTTCCGGCCATAATCTGCTGACCTACCTTGCCTTCCTCGCGGTTCCGGCCTGCGCCTGGGTACTTTACCGCACGCGCTTTGGCCTCAGGCTGCGTGCCGTCGGTGAAAATCCGGGGGCGGTCGATACGGCGGGCATTTCCGTCACGTGGCTGCGTTATCGCGCCGTCATCGTCGCCGGTTTCCTCTGCGGCTTTTCCGGTACTTACCTCGCCATCGCCCAGTCGGCGGCCTTCATCCAGAACATGTCGGCTGGCAAGGGTTACATCGCGCTGGCCGCGCTGATCTTCGCCAAGTGGAAGCCGGTGCCGGTGCTCTTCGCCTGCCTGCTGTTCGGCTTCCTCGATGCCATGGCCAATTTCATGCAGGGCAAGGCCATTCCCGGTATCGGCGAAGTGCCGGTACAGATTTTCCAGGCGCTGCCCTATGTGCTGACCTGCATTTTGCTCGCCGGCTTCATTGGCGTTGCCCGTCCGCCCAAGGCTGGCGGTGTCGCCTATACCAAGGAGCGCTGATATGGCTCACGATCTCTTCGAGGCGGCGCGCGACGCCATGAAATTCGCGCATGCCCCCTATTCGAAGTTTCCGGTCGGGGCGGCGATCCGCGCCGATGACGGCAAGATCTATACCGGCGCGAACATCGAGAACCTGTCCTTTCCGCAAGGGTGGTGCGCCGAACCGACGGCCATCGGCTGCATGGTCATGGGCGGAGCCAAGAAGATTGTCGAAATGGCGGTGATTGCGGAAAAGCTGGCGCTCTGCCCGCCCTGCGGTGGTTGCCGGCAGAAGATCGCGGAATTCGCCGATGCCGGCACGCGCATCTATCTCTGCGACGAGGCCGGTGTGCAGAAGACCCTGACCATGGACGAGCTTCTGCCCCTGTCCTTCAAGACGGATATTCTCGGATGAAGGACGTGACCGATCTGCTCGTCGACCGTCTCGATGGCCTGATGCCGCGCGTCGCGGTGGTACTCGGTTCCGGCCTCGGGCCGCTCGCCGAAGAGATTGATGTCAAGGTTCGTATTCCCTATGGCGAACTGCCGGGCTTTCCGGTCAGCCGGGTTTCCGGCCATGCCGGTGAGCTGATTGCTGGCCATATCGGGCGTGAACCGGTTCTCATGCTGTCGGGCCGGGTGCATTATTACGAAAGCGGCGATGCCCGCGCCATGCGCCGGCCCATCGAGGTTCTGGCGGGGCTCGGCGTCCAGTCCATCCTTCTGACCAATGCCGCCGGCTCGTTGCGGGAAGACATGCCGCCGGGGTCGGTCATGTCGATTACCGATCACATCAACTATTCCGGCATGAATCCGCTGATCGGCGAGGAAAACGATGGCCGTTTCGTCGGCATGACCACGGCCTATGACGAGGTGCTCGGCTATCGTGTGCGAGCATCCGCCGAAAAACTCGGCCTGCCCATCCACAAGGGCGTCTATATGTGGTTTTCCGGCCCGAGTTTCGAAACGCCGGCGGAAATCCGCATGGCGCGCATTCTGGGGGCGGATGCGGTGGGTATGTCCACCGTGCCGGAAGTCATTCTGTCGCGCTTTTTCGGGCTGCGCGTGGCCGCCGCATCGGTTATTACCAATTACGGTGCCGGCATGACCGGCGCGGAACAAAGCCACGAAGAAACAAAGGAATGGGCCCCCGCCGGTGGCAGGCGGCTGACTGCCATCCTGAAAGACATGATTGCCGAGGGAGGATTCGAGGCATGAGCGAGTTGAACCTCAGGGAAGCCGCCCTTCTGGCGCTGACCCTTCTCGATCTCACCAATCTCAAGGAAGATTGCACGGAAGCCGATGTGAAAGCGCTGTGCAAACGCGCCCGCACGCCCTTCGGCGATGTGGCCGCCATCTGCATCTGGCCGCGTTTCGTGGCTGCTGCGGCCGCCACGCTCGGCGATGGCAGCCCGATCCGCATCGCCACGGTTGTCAACTTCCCCTCCGGCGAAGAACCGCTGGCCGATGTGCTGGCGCAGACGGAACGTGCGATTGCGGATGGCGCCGACGAGATTGATCTCGTCATGCCCTACAAGGCGCTTATGGCGGGCGATGAAGCCGCCTGCGAGACTGTGGTGAAGGCGGTGCGCGGCGTCTGCCCCGATCCCGTCAAGCTCAAGGTCATCATCGAATCCGGTGAGTTGAAGGACAAGGCGCTCATTCGCCGCGCCTCCGAAATCGCCATTGCCGAAGGGGCGGATTTCATCAAGACCTCCACCGGCAAGGTCGCCGTCAATGCGACGCTCGAGGCGGCGGATACGATGCTGCACGCCATTCGCGATTCCGGCCGCAAGGTCGGCTTCAAGGCGGCGGGCGGCATTTCCACGGTCAATGACGCCGTGTTCTATCTCGATCTGGCCGACACTATTCGCGGGCCGGACTGGGCCATTCCCTCGACCTTCCGCTTCGGCGCCTCCAGCCTGCTGGATAATATCCTCGCCGTTCTGGCGGGTGGCCACCAGTCGACCGGCAAGGGCTATTGAGGGCGTCATGATCCCGCAGGAAATCATTCGCCGCAAGCGTGACGGGCAGGAACTGACCGGCGCGGACATCGCCGCCTTCATTGAGGGCCTGACGCGGGAAGCCGTTTCGGAAGGGCAGGTCGCGGCCTTCGCCATGGCCACCTTCTTTCGCGGCATGAGCCGCGACGAGGTGATCGCGCTGACGCTGGCCATGCGCGATTCCGGCGATGTGCTGACCTGGACGGATGCCGGCAAGCCGGTGGCGGACAAGCATTCGACCGGGGGCGTCGGTGATAATGTCTCGCTGATGCTCGCCCCCATCGTCGCCGCCTGCGGCCTTGCCGTGCCGATGATTTCCGGGCGGGGCCTTGGCCACACCGGCGGAACGCTCGACAAGTTCCAGTCCATTCCCGGCTACGACGTCATGCCGGGCGAGGACGTTCTGCGTCGCGTGGTGAAGGAGGTCGGCTGCGCCATTATCGGCCAGACGGGCGATCTGGCACCTGCCGACAAACGCCTTTATGCCATTCGCGATGTGACGGCGACAGTGGAGTCCATTCCGCTCATCACGGCCTCGATCCTCTCCAAGAAGCTCGCCGCCGGCCTCGAAACCCTTGTGCTCGATGTCAAATGCGGCAATGGCGCTTTCATGGCCCGCCAGGAGGATGCCGAGGCCTTGGCCCGCTCGCTGGTCGAGGTGGCGAACGGTGCCGGCGTCCGGACGGCGGCGCTTCTGACCGATATGAACGAGCCGCTGGCGGATGCGGCCGGCAACGCCGTGGAAGTGGCGAATGCCGTTTCCTTCCTGCGCGGTGAAAAGGCGGGAACACGGCTTGATGCCGTGACCTTCGCGCTGGCGGCTGAAATGCTGGTGCAGGCTGGTGTATTTGCAACGCACGATGCTGCGGAAGCTGCGGCCCGCAAGGTGCTTGCAAACGGTACCGCTGCGGATGTTTTCGCACGCATGGTGCATGCGCTCGGTGGCCCTGCCGATTTCATGGAGAAGCCCGAAGCCTATCTAGTGAGGGCGCCTGTCATTCTGCCGGTTCCCGCAAGGGCGAGCGGCTTTCTCTCGGCCTGCGAGACGCGCGATGTCGGTCTGGCCGTCCTGGAACTCGGCGGTGGCCGCAAGCGCCCGCAGGATGCCATCGACCATCGGGTCGGCTTTACCGATCTCCTGCCGCTTGGTGCGCGGGTGGAGAAGGCACAGCCCTTTGCCTTCGTGCATGCGCCTGATGAGGCGGCTGCCCGGAAGGCGATTTCCGCCTTGCAGGCCGCCTACACGCTGTCGAACGACACTCCCGGTGATCGGCCTGTTATCCTGACCCGGATGTAATCAGTTCGAAAGCTTCATCTGGCCGCCTTCCACCTTGTAGGAGGCGAGTTGCTTGAGGAAGCTGTTGCCGATCAGCGTGGTCGAGAGCGCGTCGTCCTTCAGCACGAGTGCGGTGACATTGCGCACGCGCACCTGGCCGATCTCGATGCGGTCGAGGGTCACGAGCGCGCCCATGGCCTTGCCATTGGCGGTGCTCACCGGATGGCGGAAATCGAGCGTGGCACCGCTGAAGCCGAGACGACGGGCGACACTTTCAGGCACAGAGACGAAGGATGCGCCGGTATCGACAAGCCCGTCGACGGCCTTGCCGTTCATTCGGAAGGAGCCGGAGTAATGGCCGCGATTGTCGGAGGCGAGCGTGGCGCTGCCGTTGAGCACCTGGGTATCGACATGAGCATCGGCGGCGGCGGCCATGGCCGGTGTCTCGGCCCGCGGCGGCGGCGCGAGGCGCTCCATATAGGACGGCACCTGTGTTGCAGCGACTGCCGTCAGACCGGCGATGAAAAGAAGGCTGCGCATCGTCATGAAGCTGCTCCGGGCGTTGTGAGTTCGGAGCAAGTCTTGCAGAGCGACGCTGAGACGCGGTTAAATCCATTCCGGCAATTTTAATCAATGCCGGAATGGAGCCGTTTTTCCAGCCTCACTTCGTGCCGTACATACGGTCGCCGGCATCGCCGAGACCGGGCACGATATAGCCATGTTCGTTCAGGTGCCGGTCGATGGCCGCCGTGTAGACCGGAACATCCGGATGGGCGGCGCGGAAGTTTTCAATGCCTTCGGGTGCGGCCAGCAGGCAGAGGAAGCGGATATTGTGGGCACCGCGCTCCTTCAGCTTGTCGACAGCGGCAATCGAGGAATTGCCGGTCGCGAGCATGGGGTCGACGACGATGACCAGGCGTTCGGCAATGTCTTCCGGAGCCTTGAAGTAATACTCGACGGCTTCCAGTGTCTCGTGGTCGCGGTAGACGCCGACATGCGAAACGCGCGCCGAAGGCACGAGATCGAGCATGCCTTCCAGCAGGCCGTTGCCGGCGCGCAGGATGGAGGCGAAGACCAGTTTCTTGCCTTCGAGCACCGGCGCTTCGATCGTTTCGAGCGGTGTCTCGATGGTCTTCATCGTCAGTTCCAGATCCCGCGTCACCTCATAGCAGAGGAGCGTCGAAATCTCGCGCAACAGACGCCGGAAACTCGCGGTGGACGTTTCCTTGCTGCGCATGATGGTCAGCTTGTGCTGGACAAGCGGGTGTTTGATAACGGTCACGCCATTCATCGGAAGCTCCCCGGCATTGATTATTCATCCCTGTTTTCCACGGAACAACAGGCGCTGCAAGAGTTTCGTCCGCCCGTCCCCAATCCTCGTTCTAAACGAGGGCGAGAAGACGGGTGCGGGTGTCCGAGTCGATGAACGCCGCCTCGATGGCGGTGCGGGTGGTTGCCACGATCTGGTCGTGCGAAAGGCCGAACACCGTCTCGGCGCGTTCGTATTCCATCGCCAGCGTCGTGTGGAAAAAGGGCGGATCGTCGGAGTTCAGCGTCACCCGCACGCCCGCCTCGATGAAGCGGCAAAGCGGATGGCTGGCATAATCCGGGAAGACCTTGAGCGCGATATTCGAGCCGGGGCAGACCTCCAGTACCGTACCGAGATCGGCCAGCCGCTTCACCAGATCGGCATCCTCGATGGCGCGCACGCCATGGCCGATGCGTGAGGGCCGCACGAGATCGAGTGCGTCGATAACGCTTTGCGGGCCGACCAGTTCGCCGGCATGGATGGTGAGACCAAGGCCGGCATCGCGGGCGATATCGAAGGCGCGGGCATAATCGGCTACACGGTTCATGCGTTCCTCGCCGGCCATGTTGAAGCCGGTGACGAGCGGATGCCTGTGGAGATGCTTTGCCGTTTCGGTGGCGCGACGCAGTACGTTTTCCGGGCCGAGATGGCGCTCGCCGATGATGACCATGCGAGATTCGATGCCGGTCTTTTCCTTCGCCGCGATCATGCCCGCGGCGATGCCGTCGAGATAGGCGTCGGCGGAAAGACCGACTGCTTCACCATGGTCGGGTGAAACGAACAGCTCACTATAGATCGTGTTTTCGGCGGCCAGTTCCAGAAGGTAGGTTTCGGCCAGATGCGCGTAGTCTTCCGGCGTGCGGAAAAGGTCGGCCACCAGATCATAGGCAGCTATGAAACTGGTGAAATCGTCCCAGACATAAATGCCGTCGCGGATGAAATGTCCGGTTTCGACATTGTATTTTCGAGCCTGTTCGAGGGCGAGGGATGGCGGCGCCGCACCCTCGATATGGCAGTGCAGTTCGGCTTTGGGCAGGCTTTTTGTCAAAGGAAGCTCTTTCCGTGGGGGCCTGCCGCAAGGCCGAGATGGGCGGCAACGGTCTCGCCGATATCGGCATAGGTTTCACGCACGCCGATGGAGCGTGAACGAATGCCGGGGCCGAACATCAGGACCGGCACCCGCTCGCGGGTGTGGTCCGTGCCGCGCCACGTCGGGTCGCAACCGTGGTCGGCGGTCAGAACCACAAGGTCGCCGTCCCGCAGGTGACGGTGGATGTCCGGGATCTGCTGGTCGAAGGCTTCGAGCGCGGCGGCGTAGCCCGCCACGTCGCGGCGATGGCCATAGGTCTGATCGAAATCCACGAGATTGGTGAAGACGAGATCGCCATCGCCAGCCTCCGCCATCACGCGCAAGGAGGTCTCGACCAGTGCGGCGTTGCCATTGGCTTTCAAGACGCGGGAAACGCCCTGGTGGGCATAGATATCGCCCACCTTGCCGATGGCGTGCACCTGCCTGCCGGCGGCAACGACGCGGTCGAGTAGCGTCGGTTCCGGAGGCGGCACGGCGAAGTCGCGCCGGTTGCCGGTGCGCACGAAGGTTTCCGGCGTTTCGCCGATGAAGGGCCGGGCGATGACGCGGCCGATGTTGAGCGGGTCGAGATGGGTGCGCACGATGCGGCACAGTGCAATCAGCCGGTCGAGGCCGAAATGGGTCTCGTGGGCGGCGATCTGGAAGACGGAATCGGTGGAAGTGTAGCAGATCGGCATTCCGGTGCGGATGTGTTCCTCGCCCAAGCGCGCGATGATCTCTGTGCCCGAAGCGTGGCAATTGCCCAGAATGCCGGGAATATCGGCATCGCGGCAGATATCCTCGATCAGATCCTGCGGAAAGGCGGTTTCGCCCTCGGGGAAATAGCCCCAGTCGAAGGAAACCGGCACACCGGCGATCTCCCAATGGCCGGAAGGCGTATCCTTGCCGCGCGAGATTTCGCTGGCGGCGCCGGAAAGCCCGAATATGCGTTCCGGCACGGGCATGCCTGCCGGGAAGTCGCCCGAGGCGAGCTTGGCGGCGTGCAGAAGGCCGAGCGCACTCATGTTGGGAAGCTGGAGCGGTCCCTGCCGCAATCCGGCGCGATCGCCGGCACCAGCGGCGCAGAACTCGGCGATGTGGCCAAGCGTGTTCGCGCCGGCGTCGCCATAGGCCTCGGCGTCCGGTGCTCCGCCTATACCGAAGGAATCGAGAACATAAATGAAGGCGCGTGCCATGATCGACCTATCCAGACTATGCCGATCCACCCGAAAACGGGAAAGACGCGGCCTTTATCGTCAGATAAAGCGCCGGAGGCGGCTTTGCAAGAAACTCAACCGGAAGGGCAGCCGGGACAACTGACCGCTTCGTTGATACGCTGGCGGAAGTAGTATTCGCGGGTGATGGTGATGTTCTGCATCGAAGCCGGCATCAGGCCGGGCATGAACATCAGAAGCTGATGCGGTATGGAAACCCGGGCGTGCACCAGGAAGGAACTCGGCGTCGCGATATTGGCGGGTAGCGAGAAGGCCGCTTTCTTGAGGTAGGGGGCGGAGCCGTCGCCCGCCCAGGACCAGCGCACGGTTGCCTTGCCGGCTGTGTCGATATCGATGCCGGTGATTTGCAGCGTCATTTCGTCGGTCGAATAGGGGGCGAAGATTGCGCTGGCCACGTCCTTCATCGTGTTCAGCGTAGCGAGGTCGACCGTGTCGGCCTGCGTCGTCAGGTCGGCAATGGCGCCGGCCGAACGGGTGGCGCGCTTGGCCACGGAAAGACCGATCGTCACCTCGAAAGCGGTAATGTAGAGCATCAGAAGCAGCGGCGCGATCATCGCGAATTCCACCGCGCCCATGCCCGACCGATCCTTGCCGAAACGCGAAAGCCTGCTGCGCACTGCGTGTACAAGTGCGGCAAGCCCCTTTTCGTTCGATGGTGACGGCAACCGACCGGTCATTGTGAGCTTTCTACTTCGGATAGGCTTCGTTCTTGTAGGCGGTGGTCGCCATGATGAGAAAATAGGATTGCGAACCGTCCGTACCGAGCTTCACGTTGCTGATATAGGGACGAACGAGATCGGTGATGATCTGCCACTTGTAATAGGCGCGGAACATGTTGATCGTGCTGGGGCCGCCCGGATTGAACTGAAACGTGCTGGTGTCGAGGTCGATGGAGCCGTCGGACTGCTCCGACATCGTGAAGTTCTTGGGAATGCTTGCGAAATTGCTGAAGCTGCGAATATCCAGAAAGAGCTTGGACGGTGTGTTCACCTCGGAGGCCGAGCAGGAGATGAGGATCGATATCTCGTCGCAGAACGCCTGTCGGAACTCCTTTTCCGTCTTGTTGCTGGACAGATTCAGCCCGGACGTGATCTGGCCTGTGCGCAGTTGACGCGAGAGCGTATCGACGGCATTCGAAACGAGCTGTTCGCCCGTGAAGGCGATGAAGGTCTCGAAGATCGCGAATACGATCATGAAATAGGGAATGGCCAGCAGCGTGAATTCGATGGCGGCGGCACCGTCGCGCGTGCGGGCGATACGGGGCAGAAGACGGAGAAGTCGCCGTTTGCGGGACATCAGCCTGCCTTTTTTGGGATTGCGCTCGCTCATGCCGGTATCCGCGTCCAGTTTGGAGCGTCAGAATAGGGGCAAGAGGGTTTATTTTCCGTTGCCGTCCCGTTCTGCGGCTCAAGGCGTGCCGGACGATCCCTTCTGGTTTTGCTGCTCGTGCTTCTCGCAATTGGGCGAACATGAGAACACGCTTCGCTCCGTCTGTTTGTAAAGACGCACCGTGTTGCCTTCATCGATGGAAACGAGAATGCGTTCATCGACGATCGGATTGCCGTCAACGTCGAGAAGAAGGATATTCGTCGTTCCGAAGCTCTTGCCGGTGAGCACGATGGTACGGGAATCGGCGACCGTCGCGTCGGCGACGTCGGCATTGCCGACGATGACCTTGGCCACCGGCCGTTCCAGCCTCAGCACACGCGCATGATCCATGTAGACCCGCAGCATGTCACCGTCCTGCGCGCGCAACGGACCGATCGACATGAGAGCTATGATGGTCGCGGCAGCCAGGCAGGAAAGAACGTTCTTCAAGGTCATGACGGCAGTCATCCCGCAAGTGGTCGTGGTGAAATCCTTTCATGAAAATGAACCGGATAGGTGAATGAAGGGTTAAGGCCCCGTGCCGGGGTTGCCAACGATATCCCTTGCTGGAGTGGTTCTTGGAAATGGTGGCTGAAATGCGAGGTGTAAATTCGGGTTCCCCCTTTAGTGTTTTATTCACCACCTCACACCAGCGGTTGTTCTTCATCCCCGATTAACCCTGTTCCTTAAGCGGATGGAAATGAGGCCGGACTAATGTTTGCTCAACCGAACAACGGAAACAGTTGTCGGGTGTGCTGAAAAACAAGTGAAGTAGGAGAGAGTTCCATGACCAAGATTTTCGCAAAGTTTCTGAAGGACGAATCGGGCGCAACGGCTATCGAATACGGCCTGATCGCTGCCCTTATTTCCGTCGCCCTGATCACCGGCGCCACGACGCTTGGCAACACGCTGAACAACACGTTCAGTGCGATTTCGGGCAAGATGAACAGCGCCTGCAAGCAGGGCGGCCTTGGTACCACTTGCTGATCGCCTAGCAACTACAATCGGAAAGCCACCCGGCGCGAGTCGGGTGGCTTTTTGCATTGTTCACGACCGGCCATGCTCGCCGCTTGTGTTCTCCCTTTTTTAAGAGGGTTGAGAGCATAAATGTGGCTTGAAACACTTTTGCCCGGAGCGCGCAGGAAATGATTACCGCAGCGACCTTCATTGTATTTCCGCTTTGCCTTGCCTTTGCGGCCTTCACGGACCTGTTCACGATGACGATCCCGAACCGGGTGTCGGCAATTCTGCTTGCCGCCTTTGTCGTCATTGCTCCGTTTAGTGGCCTCGGCTGGAATGAAATCGGCATGAGCCTTCTCGGGGGCGTGGCCGTTTTCGTCGCCTGCTTCGCGCTTTTTGCTCTGAACGTCATGGGTGGCGGTGATGCCAAATTGTTGACGGCGGCATCCGTCTGGTTCGGCTTTGGCATGCCGCTGGTCGGATTTTTGGCTTATGTGGCTTATGTCGGCGGCTTCCTGACGCTTCTGATCGTGCTCTTGCGTGTGAAGTCTTCCTCGGTCCTCGCCATGGGCTTGCCTATCCCGGACTCGCTTCTGATGGCCAAGAAGGTGCCCTATGGCATTGCCATCGCCATTGGCGGCTTCATGGCTTTCCCCGAAGCGCCCATCGTTGCGCAACATCTGGCCCGCGCCTTCTGAAGGTCTGCAGCAAGGCGTTAACGAATCCCATCGTTGATAATCAGAAGCCGGCCCTCGTGCCGGCTTTTTCGTGTCGTCGACGCAGGCCATCAACGGTTTGTTAATCCCATATTTAAGGAAGTTGTTAACCATAATTACACCATTGGGGCCCATCCTGCGGGCTGAACTAGAGATTTGTGCCCCTTTCAGAGAACGCCCATGAAGCCCGCTCGCATCATAATTCTCGCAGTCGCCATTGGCGCCGCCGGTCTGGCAGGCCTGATCGCCATGCGTATGACCGGCACGCAGCAGGTGGTGATGCAGCAGGCCGAGACGATCATCAAGAAGGAACCCACCGTGAAGGTTCTGGTTTCGGCCGAGAACCTGCCCGTCGGATCGCGTCTGAACGAGAATACGGTACGTTGGGCCGAGTGGCCTGAAACGGCGCTGATCGATGGCTACATCACCGACCGTGCCATGCCGGAAGCGGTGAAGGATGTGACGGGGTCTGTGGTCCGCATGCCGCTCTTTGCCGGTGAACCGGTGCGCCGCGAAAAGATCGCCGATGCCAAAACCAATGTCATGTCGGCATTGCTGCCGGCCGGCAAGCGCGCGGTTTCGACCGAAATTTCCGTCTCGACCGGTGCCGGCGGCTTCATCCTGCCGAACGATCGCGTTGACGTCATCATGGTGCGCCGTGGTGACGGTGGCAGTTTCACGACGGAAACCGTTCTCGAGAACATCCGCGTTCTGGCCATCGACCAGCAGATCCAGGAGCGGGAGGATGGGGCAAAGGCCGTTATCGGGACCACTGCGACACTGGAACTGACGCCGGACCAGGCAAAGGTGATCGCGGTTACCCAGCAGATGGCTGATCGCCTGACCTTGTCGCTCCGCTCGATTGTCGATGCGCAGGAAGCGGATACGCGTTCTGCGGATTATCTGCTGAGCGGCGGTAGCAACAATCCGGCCGTTCAGTTGATCAAATCGGGCACATTGACCACCAGCACGCCGAGCGGGACAGGCGCGGCAAGTTCGGCTGGCACGGCGACCGCAACGGGGCAGCCGGCTTCGTCCAGCAAAACATCGGATATGCAATGAGCGAGGTCGGTACAGTGAAGAAGAATCGCAAGATCGCCGGCGCTGTCCGGGCCAGTCTCGTTCTGGGCATCAGTCTTTCGCTGGTGCCGCCGCCGTTCGTTGCCGTGGAACGCGCACAGGCCGCCTCCAATGAAGCGCCCAGCATTCTGCGCATTACCAACTCCGGAGCGGGTGCCCGCAAGCGCGTTAAGCTTGGCCTCAATAAGGCGCTGGTCGTAGACCTGCCTGCCGACGCGCACGACATCCTGGTTGCCGATCCCTCCATGGCTGACGCGGTGACGCGTACATCCCGGCGCATCTACCTTTTCGGCAAGACGGTCGGTCAGACGAACATCTTTATCTTCGGTGCCAATGGCGATGAGATCGTCAGTCTCGATGTCGAGATCGAACGCGACATCGGCGGGCTGGAGGCCAATATTCGCCGCTTCGTGCCGGACTCGGATGTGAAGGTGGAAATTGTTTCGGACAACATCGTGCTGACGGGGTCCGTGCGCACGCCGCAGGATTCCGATCAGGTCGTGAAACTGGCCAAAGTCTTCCTGAAGGGCGGTGAGGCGACAACCCGCAACATGACCGCCAGCGGTGGCAACAATGGCGGTGATGTCGCCATTTATGCCGAAGGGCGCCAGACCTCGCAGGTCGTGAACCTCCTGACGGTCGATGGCGAGGATCAGGTGACGCTGAAGGTTACGGTGGCCGAGGTTCGCCGCGAGGTTCTGAAACAACTCGGCTTTACCAACTCCGTCCAGCAGGGCTCAGGTTCCGGCTTCGACCTGCTGACGCTCGGCACCAGCTCGACCGGCCTTTCCGGCACGGTGACCGGACAGATTGGTAAATATGCGCTGCAATCGACCATTGATGCGCTTGAACAGGCCAAGGTTCTCAAGACATTGGCGGAACCGACGCTGACGGCGATCTCCGGTCAGTCGGCCACGTTCAATTCCGGTGGCGACCGGCTTTACTATGTACCGGACGGCAATGGCAGCTACACGCTGACGTCCTATAATTACGGCATCTCCCTTGGCTTCACCCCGACGGTCCTGTCGTCCGGCCGCATCAGCCTCCGCATCCAGACCAAGGTGTCCGAGCCGATTACCTCCACGTCCGGGGTCGAGTATCGCAAGCGCGATATGGAGACGTCTGTCGAGTTGCCGTCCGGTGGCTCGCTCGCGCTGGCCGGCCTGATCCAGGATGACCAGAAGCATACAACCAATGGAACGCCTGTCGCCAACAAGATACCGGTTCTGGGTGCCCTGTTCAGAGACAAGACCGTTGAGCGCACGGAAACCGAACTCGTCATCATTGCGACACCGTATCTGGTGCGCCCGGTGGCGCGTAACCAGTTGGCCCGGCCGGATGACAATCTCTCGCCGTCGAACGATGCCGGCACCTTCCTGCTTGACCGGGTCAACAAGATCTACGGCCGCAAGGAGCAGGTCCAGCCCGGCCAGTACCACGGCAATGTCGGGTTTATCTACAAATGAGGAGCGGCGTCATGACGATGATCGAAACCATCAGGCCGTTCAACGGAAGGGACGAAAGCATGTCCTCTGCAATCAAGGCTCATCCGCTTCGCATGCTCGGCGGCCTGTCGCTGGTCCTTCTGCTTTCAGCGTGCGGCAGCACCCGCGACGGCATGACAACGGGTTCTGTTGATGATTACCGCGAGCGCCATCCGATCGTCATTACCGAGGCGGAACATACGATGGATGTGCCGGTTGCATCCGGCGACCGGGCGCTGACCATGTCGGCGCGTGAGGTGGTACGTGGCTTTGCGCGTGCCCGCAGTGAGTATTCGAAAGGAACCGTGCAGGTTCTTTATCCGCAGGGCGCTCCGAACTCGGCTGCTGCCCGCAGCATGCGCGAACAGATTTTTGCCGACCTGAAGCGCGGAGGCGTCGATCCCCGTTCGGTGGTTGAGGGTAGTTACCCGGCATCAGGCGGGGAAGCGGCGCCGATCCGCCTGAGCTATGTCGCAACCACCGCCATGGTTGCCAGCCAGTGCGGCGAGTGGCCGAAGAACATCGCCCCCGACATGGCCAACCGCCAGTACCACAACTTTGGTTGCGCCTATCAGAATAACCTCGCGGCCCAGATCGCCAATCCTTCCGATCTGCTTGGCCCGCGCGCCATGACGCCGGTCGATGCGGAATCGCGTGCAAATGCGCTCAACCGCTATCGCACGACGTTCACGGAACTCAAGGAAACGAGCGGCAATTGAGGCAATCCGGCAAGGAAACGGAACGTAAGATATGAGCACGGTCAATTACGAAATCCGCAAGGCAGACGACTTCGCAGATCACGCGCCGGAAGAAGAAGCCCGCGCGGTGGATCTCGAAGGCCTGCGCCCGCTCCCCCGCATTTCGGTCCATGCCTTCTGCGAAAGCGCAGAGGTTCAGCGGGTGATGGAGCGCCTTGCAGGCGACCGTCGCATGGCCAAGGTCGCGATGCGTGTCACGGGCGGGTCCGTTGCCGCGGCCGCGAACATGTTTGCCTCCACGTCGACGCCGAACCTTATCATCATCGAAAGCCATGCCAAGCCGGAGGACATTCTTCCCGAACTTGGGCCGCTGGCCGAAGTCTGCGACCCGAATACGCGCGTCATCGTCATCGGTCGCTACAACGACATCTCGCTTTACCGCGAGCTGATCCGTAACGGCATTTCCGAATATATGGTGACCCCGGTCGGCATGGCCGACCTTCTGGTTGCCATTGCTTCCATCTTCGTGGATCCCGAAGCCGAGCCGCTTGGCCGCTCCATCGCCTTTATCGGCGCCAAGGGTGGTGTCGGTTCCTCGACCATCGCGCATAATTGCGCCTTCGGCGTCTCGACCCTGTTCTCCTCCGAAACGATCCTCGCCGATCTCGATCTGCCCTATGGCACGGCCAATATCGACTTCGATCAGGACCCTGCCCAGGGGATCGCCGAGGCGGTGTTCGCGCCGGATCGTCTGGACGAGGTCTTCCTCGACCGCCTGCTGACGAAATGCTCCGAGCATCTTTCGCTTCTCGCGGCGCCGTCGCTGCTCGATCGCGCCTATGATTTTGAAAGCGGGGCTTTCCTGCCCGTTCTCGAAGTTCTCCAGCGCAGTGCGCCGCTTTCCGTTCTCGACGTCCCGCACCAGTGGTCGGACTGGACCCGTTCCCTGCTTTCCGAAGTGGACGAGATCGTGATCACGGCGGTGCCGGATCTTGCCAATCTGCGCAACACCAAGAACATGCTCGACGCCTTGAAGAAGCTGCGGCCGAATGACAAGCCGCCGCATCTCGTTCTCAATCAGGTCGGCATGCCCAAGCGCCCGGAAATCGCGCCTTCTGATTTCTTCGAGCCGCTGGAACTGGAGCCGGTCGCGATCATCCCCTTCGATGTGCAGATGTTCGGCAATGCCGCCAATAGCGGGCGCATGATCTTCGAGGTCGATCCGAAGTCGGCGATTGCTGAAACATTCGCACAGCTTTCGCATGTGGTGACGGGGCGCGTCGCCGCCAAGAAGCCGAAACGCGCCGGTCTTGGTGCGATGCTTTCGATGCTGCGCAAGCGCAAGTGAGGCCGCCGCCGGGCCGGAACGCTTCCGGAATGATGAAGATGGAAACAGGGCATGTTTGGAAAACGCGGTAACGATGGCTTCGGGAAAAAACCCGCTGGAACGGTGCAGACGACCTCTGCGGCGCCGGTTGCGCCCGCGCCCGTCGTTACCAAGGGACCGGAGGTTCTTGCCGAGCCGCCGCGGGACAATACGTCTTCACGCCAGCAGATGACGCCGCCGGCCATGCAGCCGCCGGGCAATACTGGCACAACCCGCCGCCGCGTCGCCCGCACGGAAGATTATTACGACACCAAGACACAGGTCTTCTCCGCCCTGATCGACACGATCGATCTCTCGCAGCTTGCCAAGCTGGATACCGAGAGCGCGCGTGAGGAAATTCGTGATATCGTCAACGATATCATCACCATCAAGAACATCGCGATGCCGATTTCCGAGCAGGAAGACCTGCTTGAGGACATCTGCAACGACGTTCTGGGCTACGGTCCGCTGGAGCCGCTTCTGGCCCGCGACGACATCGCCGACATCATGGTCAACGGGGCCGGCCAGACCTTTATCGAAGTGGGCGGCAAGACCATAGAATCGGAGATCCGCTTCCGTGACAATGCGCAACTCCTGTCGGTGTGCCAGCGCATCGTCAGTCAGGTGGGGCGCCGCGTCGATGAATCCTCGCCGATTTGCGACGCCCGCCTGCCCGACGGTTCGCGTGTGAACGTTATCGCCCCGCCGCTTGCCATCGATGGTCCGGCGCTCACCATTCGTAAGTTCAAAAAGGACAAGCTGACGCTCGATCAGCTCGTACGCTTCGGCGCCATTACACCGGAAGGCGCGGTGCTTCTGCAGATCATCGGCCGCAGCCGGTGTAACCTCGTCATCTCGGGCGGTACTGGTTCGGGCAAGACGACGCTTCTGAACTGCCTGACGCGCTACATCGAAACGGATGAACGTGTCATCACCTGTGAGGATACGGCCGAACTCCAGCTTCAGCAGCCGCATGTGGTGCGACTGGAAACCCGCCCGCCCAACATCGAGGGCGAGGGCGAGATCACCATGCGCGATCTCATCAAGAACTGCCTGCGTATGCGTCCCGAACGCATCATCGTCGGCGAAGTGCGTGGCGCGGAGGTGTTCGACCTTCTGCAGGCCATGAACACCGGCCACGACGGTTCGATGGGCACGATCCACGCCAATACGCCGCGCGAATGCCTGAGCCGTATGGAATCGATGATTGCCATGGGCGGCTTCACGCTGCCGGCGAAGACGGTGCGCGAAATCATTTCCGGCTCGATCGATATCATCATCCAGGCCGCCCGCCTGCGCGACGGTTCGCGCCGCATTACCCACATCACCGAAGTGGTGGGCATGGAAGGCGAGGTGATCGTGACCCAGGACCTGATGCGCTACGAGATCGAGGGTGAAGACGCCAACGGCAAGATCATCGGTCGCCACGTCTCGACTGGCATTGGCAAGCCGCACTTCTGGGATCGCGCCCGTTACTACAATGAAGAAAAGCGGCTGGCAGCGACGCTGGACGCGATGGAAAAGCAGACCAACTGAGGCTCCTGCGGAGTGTCGGACCGGGAAAAAAGGAGGAGTGAGCGATGGACCTGACCGTGCTGGCGATTGTCGTGCTCGCCGCCATTTCTGCCGGGGCGGTTGCCTGGGGCCTGCTCTACAGCCGCCTTGAGGTCGACAAGAAGACGGAAAGCCGCGTAAAGCGGGTGCAGGCGGCCGAAACCGACCGTGCCCGCATCAAGGCTTCGCGCGACCGTATTGCCGAAGTGTCCAAGCGCCGTAAATCCGTGCAGGATTCGCTGAAGGAACTGGAGCGCAAGCAGGAAGAGAAAAGCCGCAAGGCCGCACAGGCCAGTGTCAAGGTCCGCCTCGTGCAGGCGGGGCTGAATATTTCGCCGCGCCAGTTCTACATGATCGGGGGTGGCTTTGGCGTTTTCGTTGCTTTCGTGTTGCTGCTGGCGGGGTTCAATCTGATCGTTTGCCTTGGTGCCGGTTTCGTCGCCGGTGCAGGCCTGCCGCGTTTCGTGCTGAATTTCCTCCTCAATCGCCGCAAGAAGAAGTTTCTGGAAGAGTTTCCGAACGCGCTCGACGTCATGGTGCGTTCGATCAAGTCGGGTTTGCCCCTCAACGATGCGCTGCGTCTGATTGCCGCCGATGGCCAGGAGCCGGTCAAGAGCGAGTTCCGCCGGGCGGTGGAGTCGCAGCAGATGGGGCTTTCCGTGTCCGATTCCTGCGCCCGTATCATGCAGACCATGCCGCTTCAGGAAGTGAACTTCTTCTCGATCGTCATTGCTATTCAGGCGCAGGCGGGCGGTAACCTGTCCGAGGCGCTGGCCAACCTCTCGAAGGTGCTGCGCGAGCGTCGCAAGATGCGCGCCAAGGTGCAGGCGCTTTCGATGGAGGCCAAGGCATCCGCCGTTATCATCGGTGCGCTGCCCTTTATCGTCGCGACGCTCGTTTATCTGACGTCGCCCCAATACATCATGATTCTCTTCACCGATACGCGTGGTCACATCATCCTGGCCGTCTCCGCCTTCTGGATGTCGATCGGCATTTTCGTGATGCGAAACATGATCAACTTCGATATCTGAGGGAACGGCGCCATGGAACCGTCAATGATCGTCGCCCTTCTCGTCGCTGTCGCGGTTTTCGCCACCGTGTTTGCGATGATTCAGCCCTATCTGGCGCGCGAGGGTTTCGAAAAACGCATGCGCGCCGTCTCGTCGGAGCGCGAACTGATCCGCGCCCGTGAACGTGCCCGGATGGCTTCGGAAACCACGATTGGCCGTGCGGCATTGCGCGGCAACAATAACCGGTCCGTCAAGCAGATCGTCGAGCGCTTCAACCTGCGCGAGGCGCTTGTCGACGAGAACACGGTCAACAAGCTGAAGGCGGCGGGTTATCGCTCGCAAAACGCCCTGAACACCTTCCTCGTCGCGCGGTTCACGTTGCCCTTCGTGTTCTTCGTCGCGGCGCTTGTCTGGCTGTTCGTTCTGGGCAACCTGGCGGACAAGCCGTTGCCGATGCGTATTTTCGGCTCCATCGTCTTTGCCTATCTCGGCTTCTACGCACCGAACATCTTTATTTCCAACAAGATGAAGAAGCGGCAGCTTTCGATCAAACGCGCCTGGCCGGATGCGCTGGACCTGATGCTGATCTGCGTTGAATCGGGGATTTCCATGGAAGCGGCCATGCGCCGCGTGGCCGAAGAGATGACCGAAGCTTCGCCGGAGCTGGCGGAGGAAATGGTCGTGACAACGGCGGAACTCTCCTTCCTCCAGGACCGTCGAACGGCCCTTGAGAACCTCGGCCTGCGCACGCAGCTCGACATGGTCAAAAGCGTGATGCAGGCGCTGATCCAGGCCGAGCGCTATGGTACGCCGATTGCCTCGGCTCTGCGCGTGCTCGCCCAGGAGGGCCGTGACGAGCGCATGAACGAGGCCGAAAAGAAAGCCGCCGCCCTGCCGCCGAAGCTGACCGTACCGATGATCCTGTTCTTCCTGCCGGTTCTCGTGGCCGTCATTCTCGGCCCTGCCGGTATTCAGGTGGCCGATCGCTTCTGACCGGCTGCATCGCCGCCCGGTCCGGCGGCAAGGGAAATCTCGGCCCTGAGCCCCGGCGAGGCATTGCTGAAGGCAAGCGTCCCGCGGGCAGCCTCCACGATATCGGCGACAATGGCAAGACCTATGCCCTGGCCTTCGCCGCTCTCGTCCAGACGCACGCCACGTTCCACCAGCCGCAGAAGATCGCCGTCCGGCACGCCGGTACCATCGTCTTCTATAGTGATGACGACGCGACCTTTTTGGGCGGCAGCGCGTGCTGTTACGGTATCACGCGCATGCCGCATCGCGTTTTCCAGCAATGCGCCGAGCGCCTCGGTCAGGTCGTCGGCGTCGATGCGCGCCGAAAGCCCGTTTTCGACCTCGATGCGCCAGTCGATATCGCGACCCCTCGGCGTTTTCCGCAACACGGCGATGACTTTCCGCAGAAGAGCGGCGGGATCGCAGAAGCCGGGATTACGGTTCGAGCGGATGCGGGCGCGGGCGAGTTCCCGGTCCACCAGTCGGCGCATGGCTGCCACCACGTCTTCGATACTGCCGCTGATCTCGTCTTCCCCCTGATCACGCAGACGCTGGGCATCGCCGAGAAGCGCCTGAAGCGGGGTCTTGAAACCGTGCGCCAGATCGCCGGCCCGGTGGCGGGCCCGTTCCAGCTCCCGGTCGCGGGCATCGAGCAGTGCGTCCAGTTCGCTGGCAAGCGGAATGACTTCGGTTGGCAGGTCCTGTCCGATGCGGCTTGGTCCGCCGGAATTCAGCCCAGCAATGCGCTGGCCGATCTGGGCGAGCGGTCTGAGACCCACGGTGATCTGTGCCCAGGATGCCGCCAGAAGCAGGGCTGCCAGAACTGCGATGTAGGGAACGAGATCACCGAGAAACGCGCGCCGCGCCGCCGCGATCTCGCTGCGGTCGGCGGCGACGATGATGCGTAGCGGAACGGCATCCTTGCCGCTACCCACACGCAAGGCATGTTCGACGGCGACCAGCGCTTCCTTGCGTGGGCCCTCCAGCACAATCGTGCGCGGTTTACCCGGAACGGGGCCATCGGCTGCCATGGAAAACTGGTGATCCCACAGCGAGCGTGACCGATGAATTTCGCCGCCGAGGGCAATCTGCCAGTAGTGGCCGGAAAAGGGTTGATCGTAGAGCGGGTCGGCCGGCGGCTTGCGGATGGTTGCACCGGCGGGCCCGCCCGGCTCCACCATCGCGACAAGAGCGAGTGCACGGGCGTTCAGGCTTGAGACGGCGACACGCTCCACATGGCGATCGAAGAGAATGGCCAGGACGATGGCGGAGAGGGCGAGAGCGGAAAAAATGGCAACCGCGCCAGCCAGCAATAGCCGCCATCGCAGGGAACGGCTTCTCATTCCGGCCGTTCCAGATGGTAGCCGAAGCCACGCCGGGTGGCGATGACGCCGGGGCCGAGCTTGCGGCGCAGGCGGGCGATGATGGCTTCGAGCGCATTCGCCTCGCGGGCGTCGTCCTCGCCGTAAAGGTGCTCCAGCAATTCGCCGGGCGGCACAACCTTGTCCTGATGCAGCGTCAGATAGGCGATGAGGCGGAACTCGAGCGGGGTGACAGAGGTTGGCACACCGTCGATGGCGATGGTCATATGGTTGAGATCGACCGTCAATCGACCGACCTGATGGCGCGCGGCACCGCGCCCGCCCGCCCGGCGCACCAGCGCACGCGCGCGGGCGATCAGTTCTTCCATGCGGAAGGGCTTGGCGAGATAGTCGTCGGCGCCTGCATCAATCCCTTCAACCCGTTCCGTCCATGCTCCGCGGGCGGTGAGGATGAGGATCGGGCTTTCGCAGCCCTCCGCGCGCCAGCGCTTGAGCACGGTCAGGCCATCGAGCTTCGGCAGACCGAGATCGAGAACGATCAGATCGTAATCTTCCGTTCCGCCACGAAACCACGCCGTCTCGCCATCCTCGGCGCGTTCGGCGCGAAAGCCTGCGGAGGCGAGGGCGCGTTCAAGGCTTTCGGCGATCCGTCGGTCATCCTCAACGATCAGCGCGCGCATCGATCCTCGGCTCAGTCGTCATCTTCTTCTTCCTCAACCCCCAGAATGTCGCCCGTTGCGGCGTTCATGTCCACCTCGATGAGACGACCGTCCTCGGTCACGAGTTCGACTTCATAAACCAGAATACCCTTGCTGTATTCCAGTTCGACCTCGACGACCCGGCCGGGATGCACCCTGGCCAGCCGGTTCAGAATTTCGGCGAGCGGCAGGATATCGCCCCGTTCGACGGCATCGCGAGCGATCTCGAAATCCGGAGCCACAGCGGGCGGCTGACCGGCTGCAAACAGCGGCAGAAGCGTCAGAACGGAAGCGAGGAAGACAGTGCGTTTCATGCGCTTTCTTATAAGTCTTCCAACCTGACATTTGCCTGACAGGTCGGGTCAGGCCGCTGTCAGGCGCCCTGTGGCAATTGTTGTCTCAGGCCGGGTGCATGGGCGCCATCGGCAGTCACAAGCCCGGTGGATCGAGGCGCAGCCGCGCTGTCCGGTTCAGGGCGTACATATTCGAAGGAGCACAGCCATGGCACGCAAGAATGGAACCATCAATGCAGATCTCCTGAAGGGTACGACGGTTGCCGACTGGTTGTTCGGACGGGATGGCGATGATTCGCTTTACGGCTATGCCGGCAATGACGAGCTTTACGGCGGCAACGGCAATGACCGTCTTTGGGGCGGTGCCGGCAATGATGATCTCGAAGGCGGTTCGGGTAACGACAAGCTCTATGGCGGCGATGGCCATGACGATCTGGAAGGCGGCTCGGGCGCCGATGTTCTCGATGGCGGTACCGGCAATGATGAGCTTGAGGGTGGTTCGGGCAACGACACGCTTCTTGGCGGCGCCGGCAATGACGAACTTGACGGGGGCTCCGGAAACGACAAGCTGAACGGCGGATATGGTCGCGATCATCTGGAAGGTGGGCTCGGCAACGACATCCTGACCGGTGGCAGCGGCGCCGACACCTTCGAGTTCGACCGGAATGACGGTCGTGACGTGATCACGGATTTCAGCAACGGTGTGGACCGTATCGAGCTTGATGATTTCAGCCTTGCTCAGGTTCGTTCGGTGATTGCCGGCGCAAGACAGTCCGGCGATGATGTCGTATTGAAGCTTTCTGCAACGTCGAGCGTGACGATCGAGAACTTCAAGCTTTCGCAGCTCGATACCGGCGATTTCATCTATTGATGTACAAGGACCGGACCCGCCTCCTGAGCGGAGGCGGGTCCGGCCGCCTCAACTGGCGGCCGGCGCAAGGCGGGCAGGCGGATCGCGCAGCGCGATGATGGCCAGCGATGCCGCAAGGCACAGAAGCCCGGCCAGGAAGAAGGCCGGAAGATAGGTCTCATAGGCCGAGCGGATGAAGCCGGCGCCGAAGGCGGCAAATGCAGCGCCCAACTGATGGCCGGCGAAGATCCAGCCGAAGACGAGGTTGGCGCGCTCGCCGAACCGGTCGGCGGTGAGCTTGATCGTCGGTGGTACGGTCGCCACCCAGTCGAGCCCGTAGAACACCGCGAAGATCGACAATTCGTAAAAGCTGAAATCGGTGAAGGGCAGGTAGATGAGCGACAGGCCCCGCAGGCCGTAATACCAGAACAGCAGCGTGCGGCTGTCGAACCGGTCGGAAAGCCAGCCCGATCCCACCGTTCCGATGAAATCGAACACGCCGATGACCGCCAGCATCCCCGCGGCGGCAACCGCCGCCATGCCGTAATCGCCGCATAGTGAAACGAAATGGGTCTGCACCAGCCCGTTGGTGCTTGCGCCGCACACGAAGAAAGTGCCGAAGAGAACCCAGAACAGGCTGGTCCGGCTAGCATCCCTGAGCGCGATGAGCGGCGAAGCAAGCATGGCCATCAGGGTTGCTGGGGCCGCTGCCGGGCCGGGCTGTACCTCGGTTGCGCCGTAGGGGGCAAGCCCGACATCAGCAGGACGATCCCTGAGCAGGAAGAGAACCGCAATCGCGGCGATCAGCAGCATGACGAGCATGAAGGCAAGCGCTCCACGCCAGCCGGCATTCTCCGCCAGCGAGGCAAGCAGCGGCAGGAAGACAAGCTGGCCGGTTGCGGTACTCGCGGTCAAAAGCCCGATGACGAGGCCGCGTCGTCTGGAGAACCAGCGTGTGGCAACCGTTGCGCCCAGCACCATCGCCGTCAGTCCCGTGCCAAAGCCCACGACCACACCCCACAGCAGCATGAGCTGCCAGATCGTTGTCATGTAGAACGAGCCGAATATGCCGGCTCCGATGAGCGAAAGCGCCACCGTGGCCACCGGGCGAAGCCCGAAGCGGTTCATGAAAGCGGCCGCAAAGGGACCCATCAAACCGAACAGCACAAGCCGGATTGCGAAGGCCGAGGAAATTTCAGAGGTCGTCCAGCCGAACTCCTTCTGCAGCGGACCGATCAGCACGCCGGGCGTGCCGACCGCGCCGGCGGTGACGAGCATGGCAAGAAAGGTGACGCCGGCAACCACCCAGCCATAATGCACGCCACGGCGCGCGAAGAAGGCCGGAAGAAATGCCGTACCGGCGGCGGGTTCGCTTGATGGCATAAAAGGCTCCATTTTAAGGGTATATACCCGTATATGTGAAACAGAAGACCGTCACAGCAACGGCAGGAGTTCTCCGATCATGGCAACTCGATCGGGACCAAGGCGGCTTTCGATATCTTTCTGACAACTCTCCCAAAGCGGGATCGCGCGGGCGAGGAGGGCCGCACCCTTATCCGTCAGGCTGACGGCTGCCTCACGCTGGTCGTCGCCCTTGGTGGTTGCGACCAGCCCGATCTTCTCGATCACCCGCACATTACGGCCCATGGTGGATCGGTCGAGGTCGAGCCGCCCGGCCAGATCCGTCAGACTGATCGGTTGCCGGTGTTCGATGGTTCGCAGAACCGCAAATTGCGCAACGCTGATGCCTACCGGTGCCAGTGCGGCATCGTAAAGGGCGGAAATCTTCCGGGCCGCCATTCTCAGGCGTGTGCAGTGACAGGGCGACAACATGGATGAGGGTATATACCCGTATCGCGGAAAAGGCAAGTCACCGTCCGGCTTGTCAGGGCAGAGTGGCTGGTGGGGTGGTTCAGCCGCCGGCCTTCTTGTCCTTCTGGGAAAGCTGCTGCCAGGCGTTCTGCTGGGACAGCATGCTGCGCAGATAGGCGACGTTGGCATCGGCCTGCTGCGGCGAAAGCTCCTGACGGGCGATCTTTTCAGCTTCGGCGAAGCGGCCCTGCAGGCCGACCACCAGCGAATAGTTTTGCCGCACGCGGCTGTCGGCGGTCGGCTGTGCCATGGCGGCCCGGAGATAGCTTTCCGCGGATTTCAGGTCGCCGGAGAGCAGGTAGGACATGCCGAGATTCGACAGGATGCTCGGTTCGTTTGGCTGGATCTGCAGCGCATCGTTGTAGCGACGGCGGGCGTCGTTCGCCCGACCAAGCTGGTCGAGCACAGCGCCTTCGGCGGAAACGAGCCGCCAGTCGGGCATATCCGGCGTCTGCGCCCGGCGGATGGTCGTCAGGGCTTCATCAAGCTGGCCGGCACCGGCCTGTGCCTTGCCGTAGGCGGCCAGAATTTCCCGATCGTTGGGGAAGGCGATGGCCATCTGCTGCATCACCGCCAATGACTGTGCATTGCGGCCCGTCATGCGCAGCACATTGGCGTAGTTAAGGCCGATGCGGCGATCCTTGGGGTTCTTTTCGTAGGCAATGCTGTATTTGCGCGCGGCATCCGCCAGTTCGGTAGCGGTCATGGAGTCGACCGGCTTGCCCGGCATGCTCAGCGAGGCACTGTCGGTGGTCGAACCCGTCGTCTGGCGGCTGGTGCCGCAGGCGGCAAGCGGAAGCGCAACAAGGGCGACTGCAACGCCGCGCAGCAGCCGGCTTTTCAGATCTGGCGTTGTCAGCAGCATGGCACGATCTCCGGGTTCCGGCGCCGGACCGGTCCGATTTGCCGGAAGGGTGTGGCGCAATCCTCAATTCAGCAATAATCTGTTAACCCTAATAGATCGTTAACGCGCTGATTCCGCCGTACTCCGAAGGTCCCCATGCAGTCCTATCAGTTCATCGAACGAACCTCGCCCTTCTGCCCGGAAGGGGTCAAGACGCTGCCCGTTTTCGCTGTCACCCCTGCCGATCTCGAAACCGGGTCGGGGATTGCGCCGGCGGCGCGCGACTGGGCTGGCAAGGCAGGCTTCAAGGCGGCCAGCGGCACACTGTTGCCTTTTCCCGGCACCGATGGAAAGCTGGGCGGAGTGCTGTTCGGTCTGGGTGCGAAGCCGCAGGACACCCCCTTCATCGCCGGCAAGCTGGTGCGCCTTCTGCCGGCGGGTGACTGGCATATCGAGACGACACCGCTGACGCCCACCCAGATGGCGCTCGGCTTCGGCCTTGGTGCCTATAGTTTCGACCGCTACAAATCCGATCCACCGGCTCTGCCGCGCCTGCGCATGCCCGCCGGCGTCGATGCTGACCAGCTTCACCGCGAACTCGCGGCGATCTATCTCGTGCGCGATCTCATCAACACGCCGGCCAACGATATGGGCCCGGCCAAGCTCGAGGCGACGTTCCGGGAACTTGCCAGCCAGTACAAGGCGGTGGTGAAGGTCTCGGTGGGCGATGCGCTGCTCGATCACAATTTCCCGCTGGTCCATGCCGTCGGCCGTGCCGGTGCGGAAGCGCCGCGCCTGATGGAATTGCGCTGGGGCAAGCCCGGCGCACCGAAGCTTACTCTGGTCGGCAAGGGCGTGTGTTTCGATACCGGCGGTCTGGACATCAAGCCGGCCTCCGGCATGGCGTTGATGAAGAAGGACATGGGCGGTGCGGCCAATGTTCTCGGTCTCGCGATGATGATCATGGATGCCGGGCTGAAGGTCGATCTGCGGGTGATCGTACCTGCCGTGGAAAACTCCATCGCCGGCAATGCTTTCCGACCCGGCGATATCTATCGCAGCCGCAAGGGCCTTTCGGTGCAGATTGACAATACCGATGCCGAGGGCCGGCTGATCCTTGCCGATGCGCTGGCTCTGGCCGATGAGGAAGCCCCCGACCTCCTGATCGACATGGCGACCCTGACGGGGGCCGCCCGCACGGCGCTCGGTCCGGATGTGCCGCCCTTCTTCACCGATGACGAGGACTTGGCCGCCGGCATTGCCGCGGCTTCCATCCGCTATGACGATCCTCTTTGGCGCCTGCCGCTTCACCGCGGCTATGAAAAGGACCTTTCCGCCAAGATCGCCGATCTGACCAATGCGCCCGCGGGGGGCATGGCCGGCGCGATCACCGCGGCCCTTTTCCTCAACCGGTTCGTCGCAGAGGCCAAAAGCTGGGTTCACTTCGACGTTTATGGCTGGGCACCGGCGGAGCGGGCGCATGGGCCGTCCGGTGGCGAGGCGCAGGCCATCCGTGCGCTCTATCACCATATCGTCAAACGGTTCGTCTGAACCGCTTGCCTGAAAGGCCGGATTGACGGACAATGAAACGGAAGCGAAACGATAACCCGGAGCGTGTCCGTTGCCCGTTGAACTCAGTCCGTCGCAGGCGCTTCTGCTCTGGCATGCGGCAACCCTTCAGCAGGTGCGGCAGGAACGCACCGACCTGACGCTTCGCCAGATGGCCATCCTGCTGCATATCTATCTCAAGCCGCCGCCGCACACCGTGCGGGGGCTGGCCGCGACGCTTGATGTTACCAAACCTGTGATTACCCGAGCACTGGACACGATGGGAGAAATGGGTTTGGTAGAGCGCGTGCGCGACGAGCGTGACCGGCGCAATGTCATCATCCGCCGCACCGTGACCGGCGCGCTTTATCTCGAACGCCTTGGCGATCTCATCATCGCCGAAGGCCGTCGGCTGGATGTGTAAAGCCATCCGCCGCAGCATGAACCAGAGGACATTCCTATGCTCGACCGCCGTCTCAACGCCTTTCGTCCCGATCTCGCGGATATCCGTTTGAAGGGTCAGGTCGAAGCGGAACGTTTTGTCGAAGGTGACGTGGCAACGGTCGTCGTGCCGGTGGCGGGCATTCGCCCGCGCCCGGATTTCCGCGCTTCCATCGATACGCAATTTTTGTTCGGCGAGCCGATAACGGTGTTCGACCGTCAGGACGAATGGGCCTTCGTGCAATCCGATATCGACGGTTATGTCGGCTATCTCCCGGAAGAGGATATTTCCGACGAGATCGATGAGCCGACCCACTGGGTCGTCGCGCCGCGCACCTTCGTCTATCCCGGTCCCGACCTGCGGTTTCCCCACGCGGGCGAACTGTCCATGGGCAGCCGCGTTTCGCTGGTCGGTGAGGAAGAGACCCGCGGCACGAAATATGCGCTGATGGATGGCGGCGGCGCCGTCATCGCCGCCCATTGCCTGCCGCTTGAACAGGTCGCCTCCGATGATTATGTGGCGATTGCCGCCCGTTTCCTTGAAACGCCCTATCTCTGGGGCGGCCGCTCGGGCTTCGGCATCGATTGTTCGGGTCTCGTGCAGCTTTCGATGATGATGGCCGGCCGGGAAGCTCCGCGTGATTCCGACATGCAGGCGGCGCGTCTCGGTACGCCGATTACCCGCGAGGAACTGCGCCGTGGCGATCTGGTGTTCTGGAAGGGCCATGTCGGCATCATGGAAGACGCGGAAACCCTGCTGCATGCCAATGGCCATACCATGACGGTGGCACGCGAGAATCTGGAGGCGGCAATCAAGCGCATTGGCTGGCTCTATGAGGCGCCGACCGGTTACAGGAGGCCCTGATGCATCGGTCTGCCGTTTTCCTTGTTCTGCTTCTCGCCGGTGTCGCGACAGCGGGCGCGGCGGAAAAGAAGCTGCCGAAGCTGAACCTCGATGCGCAGCCGACGCCCGCCTATCAGGATTTGCCTGGCGTGAAGACACCGGAGGAGATGGAGGCGGCGCGAGCGGATGGCTTCACCTGCACCACCACGCTCAGCACCCATCGGCAGGATGGTAGCGAAGGGTTCGATCGCAGCCTGCCCGAGCGCGTCTATCGTTGCGAAAAGAACGGTATAGTGCTGGAAAGCCGTGACCCGCCGGCCCGTGGCGTCTGGATGCCGGGCATCAATCCACCCGACGCCCGCTGACGGCAGGGATCAACCCGGCTCACTTGCCGGATAACGTTGCCAGCCTTGTGTCATCCTCCGGAGGTGCGCTTCGCTTCGCCTTGCCGACCGGCGGCAAGGCCGGCATGCTGATGAGAACATCACCGAGCAAGGCCGTCGGCGTGGCCTTGGCGAAATGCCAACCCTGAAGATGGTCGCAGCCAAGACGCAACAGAAGCTCCGCATGGTCGGCGGTCTCGACGCCTTCGGCAGTCACGCGCTTGCCCAGGCTGTGGGCAATGCCGATGATACCCCGCACGATGGCCAGATCTTCCTGGCTTTTCATGATGTTGGTGATGAAGCTGCGGTCGATCTTCAGGCGGTCGAACGGCAGTTGGCGCAAATGGGTCAGCGAAGCATAGCCTGTTCCGAAATCGTCGAGCGCAACCTCGACACCGGCTGAATGCAGCCGCGTCAGGCGAGCCCGCATCGATGCCGTGCCGCGCCCCAGAAACATGCCCTCCGTGACTTCCATGCAGATGTCCGAAGGCATGATATCCAGTGTTTCGCAGAGTTCGAAGAAGCGGTTGCTGAATGTGTCGGATCGCAAGTCGGCATTGGTCAGATTGAGCGCGACGCGGCCGATGGCCAATCCTTGCCTGCGCATGGCGGCAAAATCGGAAAGCACCCGCTGCATTACAAAAAGGCCGATCTCCGCCTGGATCGCCGGATCGTTCATGCCGGATGCAAAACGTTCGGGTGAAATCGTGCCGAGCCGCGGATGCTGCCAGCGGAGCAGCGCTTCCAGTGAAACCGGCTCCTGCGGGTCGGCGTTGACGATCGGCTGGTAATTCATGGCAAACTGGCCGTCATCCAGTCCCGCCTCGATCTCGTCGAGCAGTTCGGCACGGCGGTCGATGGAATCCTGAAACTCGCTGCGAAACACTTCGCAACGGTCGCGACCCATGTCCTTGGCATAGTAGAGAGCGATATCGGCGCGCTTGAACAGGCTTTCGCCATCGCGCGCGTGGTCGGGGCAGATGGCAACCCCAAGGCTCGTCGTGCTGTGCCTTTGCCAGTCACTGATCGAGAACGGTGCGCGCAACGCCTCCTGTACGTCGTGAATCAGATCGTTGGCCTGTGCAGCCTGCATGTCCGAAATGACGACGGCGAATTCGTCGCCGCCCAGACGGGCGATGAAGACGGCGTCGCTGCTGAACGCGCGCAACCGCTCGGCAACGATCTTCAGAAGCTGGTCTCCCGCATCGTGGCCAAACGTATCGTTGATCTCCTTGAACGCGTCGATGTCGAGCAGCGCCAGATGAAGCGGGCTCGCTTCGCCGGCCTCGGCGATCCGGCGTTCCATGTAATTCTGGAAGCAGCGGCGATTGGGAAGATCGGTCAGGGGGTCGATATTGACTGCACGCTCGAGTTGAGATCTGTTGAGCCTGAGGTCACGCTCGGCGATCTTGCGGGCGGTAATGTCGAAGCGCACGGAGGTGTAGCTGGTAAGCTTACCCTGCGGGTCGAAATGCGGCACGATGGTTGTGTCGACCCAGTAGATTTCACCATTCTTGCGCCTGTTGCAAATCTCGCCATGCCATACGGTGCCCTGGGCAATGGCGCGATACATCTCACGGAAGAAGCCGCTGTCGTGAAGGCCGGAACGCAGGATGCGATGGTTCGCACCAAGCAGTTCTTCCCGTGAATAACCGCTTATTTCGCAGAATTTCCGGTTCACGAAGGTAATTGTGCCCTTGAGATCTGTGCGGGCCACAATGGCCGCATTGTCCAGGGCGTCTCTGATCAGATCGGCAACTTCGGCCGGCTCATCCATCATCGGCGATCCTCAGTCTTCAAAAATCGGGAATACTCCGCAGCCAGGCCAACGCTTCCCGGCATTGACGCCGTGAAAGTCGTGGGATCAAAAGCGACCGGCACCGGTTATTCCCTTTCCTTGCATAAAATATATGTACGCTCAACGTGTATTACGTGTAGCTTAATTTTCCTCTGCTAATCGACCGGGATTGCAACATCAAACTCTCGCACAACTGCGATAATTTGATGCAGGTCCCAGCGAAACCATTCACGGGAAAGGTCAACCCCTCAAAAATGCAGGGTTTTAGCGGCGCGCATCTGCATAGAACGGAATGCAGCCGGCGCGAACCGGCTTTTCGGATTGTGATTAAGGCAGGGTAAAGTGGAGGAAGCAGAATGTTGCCGTCACCAAGGTTGGACGGCCTCAATTCCCGCCAGGGTTTCGTTAGAAAAGGGCATCCTCGAACAGGTCGTCGTCGCTCGCCGGTGCGGCAGGCGCCGGCGCGGCTGCGGACAGATTGCCGGGCAGGATCGTTTCGTGCACGGCCCGTTCCTGCATCATCGTATAGATCCGGAAGATGCGGGCACCCAGATCTTCCGCCTCCTGATCGAGCCCTGAAAGATCGAGCGGCGTATCGGTGATCTCGGCGAAGCCGGCGGATACGTTCTCGATGATTTCGCCGAGTTCGCTTTCGAAATCGAGCTTTGCGATGGCAGCGCTGACCTGACTGAAAACGGCCTGGCCTTCGTTGGCAAGTTCGCCGATAGCGCCTTCAGTATTGGCGCAGACGCCCCGGATCGTCACCAGCGCCCTGGCCAGCGGCTCTCCGACATCCTCGTCACCGCTGTTCTCGCCATGGAGTTCGCCGGCGGCACTGGTCAGGTCATGAAGTTGCCCGACAATGCTTTCCGCCGCAACCTCGAGTTTGCCGGCGAAGATCCGCAATTCGGACGTTACCACATTGATGGAGCGGCCGGCTTCGCCCAGTTTTGAGCAGCGCAGATTGGAATTGAGCGCCATATAGTGAATGTCGGTCTTGATGGCGCGGACCACCTCGATGCCCTGCATCAGGTCCTGAACCGTGCCGGATGTGGTTTGAGCCACGGCATTGGCGCGGCTGCTGACTTCGCGAACGCGGGCGACGACCTCACCGGCAGAGGATACGCTTTCCTCAAGCGTGTGCAGGAAAGTGTGGCCACCGCCCGTGTTCTCCGTGGCCATCGCGTCACGCATGGTGAGGATTTCGCGGGTATCGTCGACAAAGCTGGTGATCTTGGTGACGATCTCCCGGCACTGGTGGCGAAAGTCGGAAGCCGTTTCCGTCATTTGCGCGGCAGCGAGGTGAAGGACGGCCGTCTCCAGCCGCAACGCCCACTCGTCCTTGCGGATATCGGCATCGCGTTCAAGGAGATAGGCATCGAGAATTTCGAGGCTGGTTCGCACATGCTCGATGCGCTGACGGGTAATGTCGCCGATCTGCAACGCGGAAAGCACGGCGGCAATCTTCATCTGGACGCCGCGCGCGAGGTTGCCGACCTGTTTGGCCATGCTTGCCATCGACTTCTGGTGATCGCCGACATTCGCGGCATTGCGGCTCAGATCCTCAACGATTGCCGGCACCGTCTGGGCATATTCCAGCGCGGTTTCCGCCGAAAAATCCTTCGCTTCCGTCAGTTTCGCGTACATCGCTTCCAGTTGCGTGGCGAAACGCGAAACTTCCTGGGTTCCGGATTGAATACGTTCGAGAATTTCCTCGGCGAAGGCGGAAAAGCCCGGCAGGCCCGCCCCGGTGATCTTCACCGTGACGGCGAAAGTACGCAGGTAGCGCATGGTTTCCTGCATGTCGCAGACATGCTCGCGCATCGAAAAACAGACTTCGGCCAGGCGATCCAGCGACAGGCGCCGCGCTTCTTCCTTCACAGGCAGATGGGAGAGGTGCCCGACGGTTTCCAGAATGCTGGCAGTCGTGCCTTCGGTGGTCTTCTCGTCGAGCGCGCTGCTCAGAAGGTCGAGCGATCCGATCAATCGCTTGAGAACCTCCATGACGGACATCAGCACGGCGCCGCCATTGAGAAAGCGCGTTTCAAGCTGGCTATGGGCCTGATCCAGCGCCGAGAGCAGCTCAGGGTTGCGGCGACTGGGGTTTACGAGGCCATTATCCTGCTTGATCGATGTTTTCACGATTTCACCCTCTACTTGGCCTGAACTGAAAATCGACTACACTGATAAGGGAAAAAATTCGTAAACTCGTCATCATCAACAACTCAATACTATATATATTAATCGATGAGAAACTGTACCATTAGTGCCAGTTGCTTCGAAAAGCCACCAATTTTGGCCCATAGTCGTTCTAAGCCGCTGTATTTAAAATTTAATGAGTTTTTTGACGGATATCATTAATTTCTTGTCGATGAGATTTTGCGTCGCAATGGCGTCAAATCGGCTAAACTTGAGGTTTTGTATTAGTCCTTTGTTTACCAATACGCTCGACTATTTCGAGGTATACAATGTATTGTCATAATATAAATTAGGGAAATAAAATGCAGGCAGGTGTGAAAGCGCACTGTATTGGGCCGACAGCCAATATCAGGAACATCGCCGAAGTCTATAAAGAGCTTCGCGCTGCAATAGAAAACTCTGCTGCGGTTGAACTTGACCTCAGCACCTGCACCGACGCCGATCTCAGCCTTGTTCAGATGGTTGAAGCCGCGCGGCTTCAGGCCGCTTCTGCCGGCATGTCTCTCACGTTGTCGCTGCCCGTCAGCGACGCCGTTGCCGCCACGCTTCATCGCGGCGGGTTTGTGGAAGGAGCTGCGGAAGACGCGCTTCGTTTCTGGTTTAAAGAAGGAGTAGCTTGAGGTGAGCGCAAGAATTCTAACGGTTGACGACAGCGCCAGCATTCGGCTGACAACGAATGTTGCCCTATCGACCGCTGGCTATGCGGTGAGCGAAGCGGTCAACGGCGCGGACGGTCTTGCCAAGGCGCAGGCCGAGCGTTTCGACCTGATCGTGACGGACCTGAACATGCCGATCATGGACGGCCTGACGATGATCGAGGAACTTCGCAAGATTCCGAGCCAGACCGGCATCCCGATCATCTTTCTCACCACCGAGTCCGATGCAGCACTGAAGACGCGGGCCAAGAATGCCGGCGCCACCGGCTGGCTGACCAAGCCGTTCGACCCGGAAAACCTCGTCAAGATCGTTCGCAAGGTGCTCGGCAAATGAGTTTTCCCGATCCGATCACGGTATTCCGTCTTGAAGCCGGTGAACTGCTCGAGCAGATCGAAGCCGGCCTGCTCGATCTCGGTCGCAATCTCGACGACCGTGATCTGGTCGATGCCGTTTTTCGCGGCCTTCACACTCTCAAGGGCTCAGGCGCGATGTTCGGCTTCGACGCGCTGGCCGCCTTTACCCATCACTGCGAAACCGCCTTCGATCAGGTGCGCAAGGGCGAGGTTCCGGCGACACAGGAACTGGTGGCCGCGGTGCTTGAGGCCCGCGACCAGATGCGTCTTCTCGTGGAAACGCCGAACGGCGAACATGGCGCTGAAAGCGAGCGGCTTCTGGCTGTTCTGCACCAGGCCGTGAAGGCCGCCGGCGGCGGTGAGGCAGCCGCACCGGTCGACACACCGGTCAAGGCCGGCGAACAGAAGAAGCCAGCGGGCCGCAAGCGCTATACGCTGCTCTTCCGCCTTCCCGTCAACGCCATGGCCAACGGCACCAATCCGCTCGGCCTGCTCGATGAACTGCGCGAACTCGGCGACTGCAAGGTCATTGCCGACCGTGCTTCCATTCCCCCCCTCGAAAAGCTCGTGCCCACCAACCTTCATGTCGGCTGGCGTGTCGAACTGGTAACAGAACGCCCGCGTTCGGATATCGATGACGTCTTCATCTTCGTCATGGACGATATGGAGCTTTCGGTTTCCGAGGAGGATCTGGACACCGCCCCCGTTGTCGAGGTGAAGCCCCAGGTACAACCTGTGGCTCCGGCCATTGCCGCAGCGCCTGCAGCGGCCCCGGTTTCCAAAGCGGAGAAGGCGCCGGTTCAGGACGTCCGCGCCAATGCCCGCGGTCAGGAAAACGTGCGTGTTCCCGCCGAGCGTCTCGACGAGTTGATGGATCGCGTCGGTGAACTCGTGATCGCCCAGTCCCGCCTCTACCAGCTTGCCACGTCAAGCGTCGATATCGGGTTGCGCGCCGTATCGGAAGACATCGAGCGTCTCTCCGGTGAGCTGCGCGATACGATGATGGTTCTGCGCATGGTGCCGATCACCCAGCTTTTCGGCCGTTTCCGCCGCCTCATCCACGATCTCGCCCGCGAAACCGGCAAGCAGATCGAACTCGTCACGGAAGGCGAAAGCACAGAGGTCGACAAGGGTGTCATCGAACGGCTGGCCGATCCGCTGGTCCATCTCGTGCGCAATTCCTGCGATCACGGCCTGGAAACGGCGGAGGAACGTATCGCTGCCGGCAAGTCGCCCGTTGGCCGCATCACGCTCGCCGCCCGCCAGTCCGGTGGCGAAGTGACAATCACCATCGTCGATGATGGCCGCGGTATCGACCGGAGCCGGGTGCGCGCCAAGGCGGAATCCTCCGGTATCATCACGCCCAACACCCAGCTTTCCGACCAGGAGCTGCTGCAACTCATCTTCCAGCCGGGCTTTTCGACGGCGGCGCAGGTCACCAATCTTTCGGGGCGCGGCGTCGGCATGGATGTGGTGAAGAAGTCGGTCGAGGCGTTGCGCGGCACGATCAACGTCGTGAGCAATCCGGGCGCGGGTTCGGAAGTGTCGCTCGCCATTCCGCTCACGCTTGCCATCATCGATGGCCTGCTGGTGCGTGTCGGTTCCGGGCGCTACGTCATTCCGCTCGCGGCAGTCGAGGAATGCCTGGAACTGTCGATCGAAGAAGATCTGCGTTCCAGAGGCCGCTCTTTCATCTCGCTCAGGGACAGCCTCGTGCCGTTCATCCGCCTGCGCGATCTCTTCCTGACCGGCACCAAACCCGATCCCTTCCAGAAGGTCGTCGTCATCTCCACCGGCTCGGAGCGTGTCGGCCTCGTGGTGGACCAGATCATCGGCGATCACCAGACCGTCATCAAGTCCATGTCCAAGCTTCATCAGGACGTCGCCACCTTCTCGGGTGCAACCATTCTCGGCGACGGCAATGTCGCCCTCATTCTCGATGTCGCCCATCTCGTGGCGGCCGGGCAGCATCAGGAGGCGCATATGCGGGCGGCAGGATGAACAGCGCGGCTTTGAAGCACAATGAGGAATTCTGGGAAAACCGTGAGGAGATCGAGGTCCTGATCTTCGACATCGCCGGCGAGACCTTCGCACTTGGCGCCGTTATGGTCCAGGAAATTCTCGACATGGTGCCGGAAACGCCGGTGCCGGGCAGCCAGCCTTTCGTCGGCTCCGTCATCAACTTCCGCGGCAAGGTCATCCCGCTTGCCGATATCCGTCTTGCTTTCGGCATGGAACCGACCCGGATCACTATCGACAGCCGCATCATCGTCATCGCCATCGACATCGACGGCGAAGATACGCTGGTCGGCATCCGGACGGACAAGGTCAATGAAGTGACCACGCTTGCAAAGGCCAACAGCGAGCCGCCGCCCAGCGTCGGTATGCGCTGGCGCCCGGACTATATTGAGTGCCTCGTCAAGCGCGGAACCGATTTCATCATCGTTCCCAACCTGACAGCAATCTTCTCGACAAACCGCGAGCGCCGATAAACGCCGCGAACCGCCACATTATTTGAAGAAAGAACCCTAATGCGTATGACCATAAAATTCAGGCTTGGAGCCGCGTTTGCAACGGTCGTTCTGCTCCTTATCGGCGTTGCCGTTTATGCAATCATGAGCTTGTCGGGATTGAATGACACGCTTGCAAACGTCATCAACGGCCCGGCGAAGCAGTTGCAATATGCGATGCAGGTAAACGTCGAGCAGGCTGAACAGATTCGTGCGCAGCGCAATGCGTTGCTCCGGGCTACCGACCAGGAAACTGAAGCCGACTACCGGAATGCCGAACAGCGGACCAAGAATCTTCAGGCGGCTATTGCCGCAGGCCTGCCGAATGCCAGTGAAGTCGGTCGCCCAATGTGGATGGAGCTGCAGAAGTCGGCAGAAGCCCTTGGTGTTGTGACCAAGAAAATCGAAGAGATTCATGACACGCAGGGCCGCGATGCCGCGCTCGCCTATGCCACGGCAGAACTGGGCCCGATTTCGCTTCCCTTGCGCGATCTGGCTGTGAAGTTGCAAAATCAGGCCGTTGAAAACATGGATGCCGCTCAGGTTGAAGCATCGCACTTCTACGTTCAGACACGGACCTTGCTCATCGTGATCGCCGGCGTTGCCTTTGCCATTGCCGTTGTTGCAGCCATTTGGCTTTCACTGATCATCAGCCGCGGTCTCGGTCGTGCCGTAGAGGCCGTGCGCACGGTGGCTGAGGGTGACCTGACCAGCAACGCGCAGGTCACGAGCCGTGACGAAATCGGCGAACTGCTGACCTACGTCAACACCATGATCGAGCGTCTGCGTGGCATCATCGGCGATGCGGTTTCGGCTTCCGACAATGTGTCTTCCGCCTCGCAGCAGCTTTCCGCCGCCGCCGAACAGGTCAGTCAGGGCGCGACCGAACAGGCTGCCGCTGCCGAAGAAGCCTCCGCCTCGATGGAGGAAATGGCGGCCAACATCAAGCAGAACGCCGACAACGCCGCGCAGACCGAAAAGATCGCTCGTCAGTCCGCCAAGGATGCCGAAGCTTCCGGCGAGGCTGTGCGCAGTGCGGTGGACGCGATGCGCATCATTGCCGACAAGATCTCCATCGTTCAAGAAATCGCCCGTCAGACCGATCTGCTGGCTCTCAACGCCGCCGTGGAAGCCGCCCGCGCCGGTGAACATGGCAAGGGCTTTGCGGTGGTCGCCTCGGAAGTGCGCAAGCTGGCCGAACGTTCGCAGCTTGCCGCCGCGGAAATCGGCGCCATGTCCGGCAGCACGGTGAAGGCCGCGCAGGAAGCCGGCGAAATGCTCGCGCGCCTCGTGCCGGATATCCGCAAGACGGCGGAACTCGTGTCCGAGATCACCGCCGCCTGTCGCGAGCAGGATATCGGTGCCTCCCAGATCAACGAGGCGATCCAGCAGCTCGATCAGGTGACGCAGCAGAACGCCGGCGCATCGGAAGAGTCCTCCGCCACGGCGGAAGAGCTTGCCTCCCAGGCTGAGGAACTGCAGACCTCGATCGCTTACTTCAAGGTGGACAGCGGCGCCGCCTCTGCTCCGGCGCGGCATGCCCCGGCTCCGGTTGCCCATCGTCCGGCTCCGGCCAAAGGCAAGGCTCCGGTCCGTTCTGGCGCTGCCAATCCCGTCCGTGCCCAGCAGGAGCGCGTCAAGGGCTTTGCCCTCGATCTCTCCCAGGGTGGCCCGGACGCCTATGATGCCGACTTCAAGGAGAGCGCCTGAACGCGTCTCTCCGGAGGAACCGGTGTGACCATGATACGGGAGAACCGACCATAAACATATTGACCCGCGCATGAAGGCGCAGGTGTCACGAAGGCCGAATGCATCTGTGAGGGTGGGCGTGAATGCCTCACTCACCCACCTCAACAGTCGGCCGTCAACGTTACATCACGAACCGAGCGTGCTTTGGCGCTCCTTCAGGAAAGCGGGTTACGAAAATGCGATTTACGATCAAACTGAAACTGGCACTGGCCTTCGGCTTCTTGATCCTCATGCTGGTTGGCACGGCCGCCTACGGCATCGTCAGCCTCGGTGCTTCAAAGGATGCCATGGATGAAGTCGTCGATGGAACCGTTGTGCGCCTCGACAAGATGCATCAGTTGAACGCTTTGTCGCTGGCGACGGTTCGTTCCCAGAAGAACCTGATCCTGGCTTCTTCGCCGGAAGAGGTGCAGCGCCACAGGGCAGCCGGCGATGACACTCGCAAGCAGTTCGACACGCTCCTGAATGACATGGCCTCGACCGCCAGCGAAGCGACACGCGGATTCTGGAACGAGCTGAAGTCCGCCAGCAAGGCGTTTGAGGTGAGCGACGACAAGGTTCGTCAGCTTGTGACAGGAGGTAGCGTCACACAGGCTGCGGAATATTCTTCCGGTGAGGGGCGTGTTGCTGCGACCGCGCTGACGGACAAGCTGCTGGAAGGCGTGAAGATGAACCAGGATCGTCTGGAGGCCGCGCAGAGCGAAGCCGACAGCACCTACCTGCAGACGCGCACGCTTCTCATTACTCTGTCGGCCATTGCAGTTCTCGTCGCGACGGTAACCGCGACCTGGATTGCGCTCGGCATCAGCAGTGGTCTGCGCAAGATCATGACGGTTGCGGATGCGGTTTCTATCGGTGACCTCAACCAGAAAGTCGAAATCCGTACGAATGACGAAATCAAGGATCTCGTCGATCGTATCAATGTCATGACGTCCAACCTGCGTGACATGGCCACCATTGCCGAGCGTATTGCCGCTGGCGACCTGACGGCAACGCCGAAACCGCTTTCCGACAAGGATACGCTGGGCCTTGCGCTGGAAAGCATGGTCGAGCGCCTGCGCTCCATCGTCGCCGATGCGCTTTCGGCCTCCGACAATGTTTCGGCCGGCAGCCAGCAGCTCTCATCGGCTTCCGAGCAGGTAAGCCAGGGCGCAACCGAACAGGCTGCCGCTGCCGAGGAAGCGTCCGCCTCGATGGAGCAGATGGCCGCCAACATCAAGCAGAATGCCGATAACGCTGCCCAGACGGAAAAGATCGCGCGCCAGTCCGCCAAGGATGCCGAAGCATCCGGCGACGCCGTTGGCCGTGCTGTCAGCGCCATGCGGACCATTGCGGCGAAGATTTCCATCGTTCAGGAAATCGCCCGCCAGACCGACCTTCTGGCCCTCAATGCTGCGGTGGAAGCCGCCCGCGCCGGCGAACACGGCAAGGGCTTTGCCGTTGTCGCCTCGGAAGTGCGCAAGCTTGCCGAGCGTTCGCAGGCTGCGGCTGCCGAAATCAGCGGCCTTTCCGGCGAAACGGTTCAGGTTGCGACGGAAGCCGGCGATATGCTGAACCGTCTCGTGCCGGATATCCGCAAGACGGCGGAACTCGTCTCTGAAATCTCTGCCGCCTGCCGCGAGCAGGATATCGGCGCTTCGCAGATCAACGAGGCGATTCAGCAACTCGATCAGGTGACGCAGCAGAATGCGGGTGCGTCCGAGGAAATGTCCGCGACTTCCGAGGAACTGGCTGCCCAGTCCGAGGAACTTCAGACCTCTATCGCCTTCTTCAAGGTCGATACGGCGGCGCCGGCTCCGAAGAGCGTTGCCCAGTCGCAGCCGGCGCACCGCTTCGCCCCGGCCGCGAAAGCCAAGGCACCGATGCACCCTGCCGCCCATCCCGTCCGTGCCCAGCAGGAGCGTGCCAAGGGCTTTGCACTTGATCTCTCCCAGGGTGGGCCGGATGCCTACGACGCCGACTTCAAGGAGAGCGCCTGATATGTCGAACATCTCGTCAGAAGCCCAGTTCGTCACTTTCAGTCTCGGCGAGGAAGTCTTTGCCGTTCCGGTGGAAGTGGTCCGGGAAATCCTGGACCACGAGGAAGCCTTCAAGATCCCGAACGGCCCCGATTATCTGATGGGGCTGCGCGATGTGCGCGGCAGCGGCGTACCGGTCATTGATCTGCGTCTGCGGCTCGGCCTTTCCAAGACCGTACCGACCGAGCACACGCGTGTTCTCGTGCTCGACGTGCCGATCGTCGACCGGACGCTCAGCCTTGGCCTCGTTGCCGACCGGGTCTATGAGGTCACGCCCTTCCGGCGCGACCAGATCGAAACTGCGCCTGATATCGGTATTCGCTGGCGTTCGGATTATATTGCAGGCGTCGTGCGCCGCGATACCGGCTTTGTCGTCATCATCGACCTCGCCCGGCTTCTGTCGCATCAGGAGGCCACTGCCCTTGCATCCACGCCGCGTTCAGCCGCGTGAGAGGTATCGCCATGAGCAATACCGCTTTCGCCAAGGCGAATCCGCCGCCGGTTGTCTATACCAGCGACCACCTCAGCCGCCGGGACTTCGACCGTCTGGCCCGCTACATCTTCGATTACAGTGGCATCAAGATGCCGCCGACCAAGATGACCATGCTGGAAGGTCGCCTGCGTCGACGGGTCAAGGCCTGCGGGCTGTCCTCGTTCGATGAATACTGTGCCTTCCTGTTCGATCATGACGGCCTGGAGCACGAGTCGATTTATCTGATCGACGCGGTCACGACCAACAAGACCGACTTCTATCGGGAGCCGAACCACTTCCAGCATATGTTGGATCACGCCTTGCCCCACTATGCCAATGCTGGCGTCAACCGGTTGCGTATCTGGAGTTCTGCCTGCTCCACCGGTGCCGAACCCTACACCATCGCCATGGTGATGGAGACGTTCGCCAAGACAGGCAAGCGCATGGATTACCAGATCCTCGCGACGGATCTTTCCACCGAGGTTCTCGACATGGCGCGCACCGGCATCTATCCGAGCGACCAGCTTGTCCCGGTGCCGCCCGAACAACGGGCCCGTTTTGTGATGCAACCCCGCGACAAGACGCGAAATGAGGTGCGTATTCATCCAAAGCTGCGCAGCCGCGTTTCCTTCGCCCGGCTGAACCTGATGGATGCCCGTTATCCCGTCGGCGACAAGATGCACATAATCTTCTGCCGCAACGTACTGATCTATTTCGACAAGCCGACACAGGAGAAGGTGCTGTCCAGGCTTTGCGAATGCCTGCTGCCCGGCGGTTTCCTCTATATCGGCCATTCCGAATCCGCGGCCGGCATGAACTTGCCGATCACCCAGGTGGCAAACACCGTCTTTCGAAAGCTCTGAGGTTTCATGGAAAAAAAGATCCGCGTCCTTATTGTCGATGATTCCGCCAGTGTCCGTCAGGCGCTGACCCAGGTTCTCAAGGAGGACCCGGAAATCGAGATCATCGGTGTCGCGACCGATCCGTTCATGGCAGCCCGCAAGCTGCGCGACGAGGTGCCGGATGTCATCACGCTCGATGTGGAAATGCCGCAGATGGACGGCATCACCTTCCTGCGCAAGATCATGTCGCAGCATCCCATTCCCGTCGTCATGTGCTCGTCGCTGACCGAGGAAGGGTCGCAGACGCTGATGCAGGCGCTGGAGGCCGGTGCGGTGGATGTGATCCTGAAGCCGAAGATTGGCGCCGCCGATTATCTCGCCGAGTCCGGCGAGCGTATCCGCAATGCCGTCAAGGGCGCCGCCAAGGCGCGGCTTGGCAACCTGCGGCGCAACCGTGTTTCGGCGTCTGCTTCCGGGCCGCAGCAGAAGCTGACGGCGGATGCCGTACTGCCGCCACCCACTGCCGGTCGCGCCATGGCCAAGACGACGGAAATGGTGGTCTGCGTCGGCGCCTCCACCGGAGGGACCGAAGCGCTGCGCGAAATGCTGGAAGCCCTGCCGGCCAATGCGCCGGGCATGGTCATAGTCCAGCACATGCCGGAAAAGTTCACCGCCGCCTTTGCCAACCGGCTGAACGGCCTGTGCGAGGTCGAGGTGAAGGAAGCCGCAGACGGAGACCCCGTGCTGCGCGGGCATGTGCTGATTGCGCCCGGCGACCGTCACACCCTGCTGGAGCGACGCGGCGCCCGCTATCATGTCTCGGTGCGCACGGGGCCGCTGGTGTCTCGTCACCGGCCATCGGTCGACGTTCTCTTTCGCTCTGCTGCCCGCGCGGCCGGTGCGAACGCCATGGGCGTCATCATGACCGGCATGGGTGACGACGGTGCCCGCGGCATGGAGGAAATGAAGCAGGCCGGCGCATTCATGACCGTTGCGCAGGACGAGGCGACCTCCGTCGTCTTCGGCATGCCGAAGGAAGCGATCGCCCGTGGCGGCGTCGACAAGGTCGTTCCGCTGGAGCGCATTGCTCACGAGATCATGAGCGCCCAGTCGCGTTTCTGAGAGGGTCGGTCTGGCAGGCTTCCTCTGCCGGATCGGGGGCACGCAATGTGGCGTAACGATTATATCGCCAGCCGGTGAAAGCGCCCGGAGTAGACTGGACCCCCAAAAGCAAAAAAGCCCGGCGAACCGGGCTTTTTTGTTTGTTTAGAACCACTTGCGTGATCCTAAGGGAATTTGGTGCCCAGAAGAGGACTCGAACCTCCACACCCTTTCGAGTACCAGCACCTGAAGCTGGCGCGTCTACCAATTCCGCCATCTGGGCGACGAGGAGCGATGTAAAAGGCGGGGCCTTTTCTGTCAACGGGGTATTTGAAGTTTTCCGGTCGAGACCCCGAAAAAATGCTGAAAATTTGCGTTTCCGGCTATGGAATTAATTCTCAAGTTATTGATATAAAACATTTTTATTGATTTTTCGCGGGTCGTTGCGAAACTGTCAAAAAACATCGGATCACTGTGCGAAAGTCGCCTCGTAGATATCCGGACGGAAGCCGACGAGAATCACGCCGCCCTTTTCCAGCACCGGGCGCTTGATGAGCGATGGCTGCGCCAGCATGAGGCGGATCGCCTTTGCACGGTCGATGTCAGCTTTGTCTGCATCGGAGAGCTTGCGGAAGGTGGTGCCCGCGCGGTTGAGGAGGGTTTCCCACCCGGCCTTGTCGCTCCAGTCTTCCAGCGCGGCGGTGCTGATGCCCTCGACCTTGTAGTCGTGGAAGCGATGCGCAATCCCATGGCTTTCCAGCCAGGTGCGCGCCTTCTTCATCGTATCGCAGTTGCGGATGCCGTAGATGGTGACAGTCATGGATTCCGTTCCTCGGTATGCGCGAATGGTTTTGCCTCGTCATGTCCCACACCGAGAAAGAAGACTCGGTTCCGCCCGCTCTCCTTGGCGGCATAGAGTGCGAGGTCGGCCCGACGAATGAAGCCGTCCAGCGTTTCGCTTTCATGGGCATGGGTCACGCCGGCACTGATCGTGAGCCTCAACTCGATATCGCTTTCAAGGCCGAAGGCTGCATTTTCCACAGCGCGGCGAATGCGTTCGCTGACCGACGTCGCCTGATCGAGCGAGGCTGAGGGTAAAAGCACGATGAACTCCTCGCCACCCCAGCGGCCAAGCACATCATGGGCACGCAGCGACGTGCGAAGAAGGTCGGTGAATTCGCAGATCACCCGGTCGCCTGTGTGGTGGCCGTACTGGTCGTTGACGCCCTTGAAATGGTCGATATCGAACAGGATGAGCGCCGTGGGGTGGTTGCGTAGCCGCGAATTGTGGATTTCCGTCTCGGCGACATCACGGAAGGCGCGGCGGTTCAGTGCGCCGGACAGGGGATCTGTGTTGGCCAGACGCTGCAATTCACCCTGATGTTCCAACCGTTCCGTCAGGTCGCGAATAATGGCGACCATCAGCGGTTCTCCCTCATCGGCCACGTTGAGGATCGTCGCGCCAAGGGAGATTTCCTGCCCGGTGCGGGTCTGGCCGAGGATGAAACCCTTGCGATTGCCCATGTAGCGCGCGTGGGCCGTTTCGCCCCGAAAGCTTTCGACATTTCCGCGATGGGACTGATGGAACCGCTCGGGAATGAGCAGGTTCACCGGTTTGCCGATGATCTCCTCGTGCTTCCAGCCGAACAGCGTTTCGGCAGCAGGATTGCACAGGCGAATGACATGATGCCTGTCGATGCCGATCACGGCATCTGCCATGTCGGTCACGATACGGGCATAAACGTTGCCGTCAAGGTTGTGCAAATCATCGATTGCGCGGACCGCTGCGCCAGCCATTCCCACCCCTCTCCCCCTCGCCAGAAATCGCCGGCATGGAACGATGAATCGGTGTCAAAAGCAATGCCGGTTTCAGGCCAAAAAGAAGGCGGCGAACGTTTTTCAGGCAGTTTTGGTGCGCAGAGAGCGCCTAATCGTGCTACCATTTAAGGTTGAAGCCTAGTTTTCCGGTGAACTGTGTTGATTTCTGGTTCCACGCGCCGCCGAGATCGAGCGTCAGATCGGTTCTCGGCCCCAACGTATACCTCGCACCGACTGATGCGGTAACGGCACCGCCTTCGCGCGTCGCGCTCTGCAGATCGAAGTAACTGCCCGGTAGAGCAACAAAGGATGCACCCGTTCCGCCATCGCTTGCGAAGTGGTGCAGATAGGCGAGCCGCGTGTAGAGTGAAAGCACATGGTCATCGATGGCGGTCGCATAGGCTGTGTCGAGACCGACGCGAATCGTACCGGCCCATTGGTCGAGCCCGCGATAGGCAAGCGCTGGATTGCCGCTACCGGCAATGACCGTTTCCGCATATCCGGGCGCGCGACTATGGATGAGTGAAACGCCGGCAAAGGGCGTCAGCGCGAAGTCATCGAAATCAATACGCTGCCCGGCTTCCAGATCGACACCGGCCGTACGGCTGGTGAAGCTGCCTTCCACGCGGTCGCCGCCGCCCGGATTTCGTCGCGTGTCGGTGGTCACTAGGCCAGTACCAAGCGCTGCGGAAACATAGGCGCCATTGCCGAAGTGGCCGGCGACATGAAGCGCGGCCTGCACATAGCGTCCGGTGGCCGAGGCACTGGTGTCGTCGCTGTTGTAACGGCCCTGCCCGAAGGAAAGGGCAAGGCCTGCGCTCCAGACGGGATCGATCGCCAAGCGTGCGCCGCCTTCGATCCCCGCAAGGCTTGCCGTTGCCGCGCCGATGCCCGCGCTGCGATCCGCATTGAAGGTGAAGCCTTGGCCGGTCATGCGCGCCCAGAGATCAGCGCCCTTTTCGCCGTCGGCGAAGGCAGAACCCGCGTCACTCGCCGACCGCAGGAAATCCTCGAGCGTAAGCAGACCCAGGATGCGGGCGCTGGTACCGGTCTCGCCGGTCAGGGCCGTCATGGCGTTCTGGAAATCCGCGCCATCGCTCATCAGGGCCGTTGAAAGCGATCCCGAAAGGGTCGTGCCCGTGTTGAAGGCATTTCCGAGAGCCGTGTGAACCCCGTTTGCTGCCCGGCCTGAGAGTGAAGCGGAGGAACCGTCATACCGCAAATCAAGGCCGGCGGTCGTGGCGTCGTTGGCGCCGGCTGCGCTGAATCGGGATGACAGGCCGGTGAGCGAAACAGTAGCGAAATCACCCGCCAAAGAGCCAGCCTCAAGGATCGTGTAATGGTTGGCAAGGACGGCTGCCTTGTCGAAGGAAAGCGTGAGGTTCGCATCGCCTAGTGTTGCTATGCCATCGATGGTCACGCTATCCAGTCCGTCCCGCCTGATGCGCGCAGCAAGTGTTGCGCCTGAAGCAAGCGAGAGATCGCCCGCCACATGCAGGCCCTCGGCAAGGAGCGTACCACTGCCGGCAATGGTCGTGGTGCCGACCGTGCCATCGCCGCCCAGCGTCGCGCCGCCGGCAACGGAGACGGAGGAGTTCAGCGAACCGTCGACATCGAGACGGCCGTTCGCAACGGTCGTTGCGCCGCCATAGGTGCTTTGCCCGGAAAGGGTCAGCGTGCCGTCGCCGGTCTTGGTCAGCGTGCCCGTGCCGGAAATATCGCCGGAAAAGGCGATTTCACCCGACCTGTTGAAGACAAGCGCGCCATCGTTCAAAACATCGCCGGAACCGAGCGTGCCCGTTGTGCCGCCATTGCCGATGGCTAGGGTCGCGCCGGAATCGATGTGGGTTTCACCGTCATGGCTGTTATCGCCAGTCAGTATCGTCGTGCCGCGCAGCACCTTGACGGTGCCGGTGCCGGAAAGAACGGCCGATAATTCGTAATCCGTCTCGCCGTGGTTCAGAACGAGAGTGCCATTCCCTTCGCCAAAGTGGATCGAGGCCGTTTCAACCGTTCCCGCGCCGGCAGCCAGAGCGGTCTCTTCCGCGCCGATATTGAGTGTACCGGTCGAACCGGCTTCCCGCGCGATGGTGATCGACCGCGCGGCGACGGCCGCGCCGCCGGAAACGGTAAGCGTACCATTGCCGAAACGGCCAATATCGAAATCGCCGCTGACATCCAGCCGGCTGCCATCGCCATCGACATGAACCGCGCCGCTTCCGCTCTGCTCCGTGCCTGCGCGCACGAAACCGGCGCTGGCTTTCGCGCCGGCAACGACGTCGAGTGTCGCCTGTCCCAGACGGCCAATGTCGAAGGTCTGTGCAACGGACAGGCTGCTGCCGTTGCCATCGGCGCGGATTTCGCCTGTGCCGCTTGCCGTATCGCCTGCGACGAGGTTCTGGGCGGAAACATCCGCCCCCGTGAGGACGTTGAGACGGCCATCGCCGGTGTCGCCCACCGCAAGCGTTCCCGTGGTGTCCCACGTAGTGCCGCTGCCAGAAAGGGTTGCCGTTGCGGTCTCTCCGGCAAGCGTGCCGATGGTAGCTGATCCCGTGGAGAGAGCTGCCGCCGTATCGACGATCAGCGAACCGGTACCGATGTCGAGGTGGCGGGTCACGGCCAGATGCGTGCCGAGCCCGCTCAACTGGACCGTTGCGCTGGAACCTGCCGCCACGCCGATGACGGCATCGAGGCTTGCTGCGTCCGCGCCTTCCGAAACGGTCACTGCGCCCGTACCGCTTTCGCCGACGGTCAACGTACCGCCAACGGCAAGTCTGCTGCCGTCGCCGCGGATGATGGTGCTGCCATCGCTCCCTGCCTGTGCACCGAGTACGGTATTGCCGGCCACCGTGGCGGAACCGCCGGCCAGCACGTCCAGCCGGCCGGAGCCGGCATCGCCGAGGATCAGCGAGGTGCTGTCGAAGGTTGAGCCCTCGCGATCGACGGTCAAGCTGCCATCGGCGCCGGAAAGCGTCCCGAAGCGCGCGTTGCCGGCGGTAAGACGTGCGCCTGAGGAAACGGTGACGGAGCCTGTGCCCGCATAGCCCGCATCCAGCGCGGTGTCGATCGTCAGGCCGGAACCGTTGCCATTGACCAGCAGTGTGCCGCTGCCGCCTGTTGCGTTGCCGAGCCGCATCGTATCGAACGCGGCGGAAGCGCCCTGCATTACGTTCAGCGTGCCGGTGCCCCGGTCAGCGACGATGACGTCGCCCTCGCTCTTCCACGCGCCAATTGTGCCGGAAACGGTGACTGTGCCAGCAATGCCGACCTGTGCGCCGATGGTGGCGGTCTGGGTTGCAAGCGGATCGCGGACGAGGAGCGCGCCATCGGCATTGCGGCCCACGTAAAGCGTGCCGGTCTTCGCCTGGTCGTTGACAATCAGGGCTTCGAGCGCGCCGTCGATGGTTGCTGTATCTGTGGCACCGGGAACAGCCGTACCGATCCAGTTGTTCGGGTCGAACCACCAGTTGCCGGTGTCCGCATAGCGGAGATCGGCAGCGCTGGCCAAGGCCGGAAGCAGAAGGCTGAGGGCGGTCGTACAGGCGAGCAGGCGCCGCATGGCGCCGGGGTCGCGGGAAAGGCGAGGCATCATCATGATCCGGTTTGTCGACCCGCGCCGTTCATGGCGCGGGCATGTCAAACGCGAATCTAGGCCGTCACGCCTAATGCATCGTAAAGTAGAATGGTTAATCCTCGAGCGTACCTGGCGGGCGAGTGCGGGCGCTGGGGTTGGTGCAGGCGATCTTCATCAGGTTGCCGTTGCGGCGGACGTAGCGGCGGGAAGCGCGTGTCACGATCAGTCCGTCCTGCGGCGCATGGATCGGCTGGTCCCCTTCGGCAAGGCCGGGGCGGGTGATGACCGTGGCGAGGAGGTCGCCGGCCTTCACGCGATCGCCGATCGTGCGATGGAAGAACACGGCGCCCGCCTCCGGTGCGCGGATCACTTCCACCTGATCCAGTGTCGAGACTGCACCGGTAAAGCCGTGTCGTACCCCGGCCTCGCCGGCAAGAACGCCCCGCATGACCAGAAAGCGGTAGAGGCCGTCCGCATCGCGGCGGGCCGTTTCCACGCCCACGTCCGCAAGGCCGCGCAATTCGACCGTCACGGCCAGTCGGCCGGGCAGCGTTTCGGCGGCAGGGGAGGTCGCCTTGAAGGCGTGGCCGACGGCCTCCTCGAAGGCAGTGCTTTCACCATCGGACAGGAACACGGCATCCATGGCCATCGCTTCGGCCAGATCGGCTGCCTCCGGCCAGAAGACCGGATCGATATAGGCGTATTGCAGGGATTCGTCGTCGCAATGCAGATCGAGCATCAGGTCGGCGCCGAGCGCCATGTGCAGAAGCTGGCGTTTGAGCTGGTCGACGGCGTTCTGGCTTTCGAGCCCGTCCAACAGGTTTTCGCGGTTCGAAAGGGAAATGAGGGGAAATTCCCGGTTGAAATTGGTGCGCGACCCAAGATCGAAGCGCCCCTGGATCTCTCCGAAATGCTGCTGGGACAGGCCGATGGGGTTGGCGTGCGGTACGATGGTAATGTCACCGCGAATGAGGCCCTGCGTCTCTGCTTCAACCAGCTTTTGCAGAAGGATATGCAAAAGCGCCGTGCCCGGCAGCTCGCCGGCATGGAGTGCGGCCTGAATGTAAACGGATGGCGCGCCGGAAGCGCTGCCCTTGAAGCGGAAAACCGGAAAGCGCCACACCGCGCCGGGTGTGTCGCCATCAATGACGATTTCGGAAAGATTCATGGCCATGCCTGTCGTCTGGTCCGCGTGGAATGCGGACCTGCTCGGGAGAAAGCTGCGACGATGCCGGGTCCCGGCATCGCGGGCGGCCACTAAAGCATTTCCAGCAAAAGTGTGAAACGGTTTTGCGTGCGTAAAGGCGCAAAACAAACGGCGAGCTTCTTCCGTCCCGGCCACTCAAGAGGAGGGATGCCCTCAGGCGGCGAAGCGCGGAGCCTCGTTCAGATGCGAACGGATGGCGCGTTGCACCTCTGTGATCGACTGGAAACGCTGGTTGTCCAGATCGATGACGTGGTACTTGACGGCGATGAACCGGAGCTGGTTCTGATCCGGGATAACGATCCCGACGGGAACACCCGCATATTCGACGACTTGCTTCTGCATGATAAACTCCTGCCAGCAGGGGCCTGCCGGACTGTCTCTTAGTTTCGCTTTGTAAGGGGAAGATGACGGTGGCTCAGGAAGTTCGTTTTCTCTTGAGCCGGGGAACGTCACATTCGTTCAAGCAAGCAGCGACAGGTTCGTTTCTGGCAGCAGCGCATCACCGGCCAGGGCAGCGTATGGCGGGCGAACATAGATGACATCGCATACTCTCCTCTGGTTGGCAGACATGTTTGTCTGCGGAAAATCCGGTTCCATCGATTGTCTTCGATGACAACCTAAATAGAGTTTTCCACATAAAAAGTCAAATAATATGGAGAGTATGAGGCAATATTTTGCCTATTTTTCCTTTCCGTGGCCGAATGATGGCATGAAATTCCTTCGAGGTGTGGAAGGCGAAATATTTCGTGCTAACGGGCAAGCGGGCCTGCGCCCGCTTACCTCGCCGTTACTGGCGAACAACGATGCGCGCCTTGTTCGGCACGCGTTCGTAGAGGTCGATGACATCCTGATTGATCAGGCGCACGCAGCCCGACGAGACCGACTTGCCGATGGAAGACCATTCCCTGGTGCCGTGCAGGCGGTAAAGCGTATCCTGCCCATTCTGGAAGATATAGAGCGCGCGGGCACCGAGCGGATTGTCGGGGCCGGGGGCCTGACCACCGTTCTCGACGGAGTATTTCCGGAGCGAAGGCTGGCGTGCGATCATTTCTTCCGGCGGCTTCCAGCGCGGCCATTTCTGCCGCCAGTGGATCACGCCTTCACCTTCCCAGGCAAATCCGGCGCGGCCGAGGCCGACGCCATAGCGCATGGCCGTGCCGCCCGGTTCGACCACATAGAGATAATTCGACGGCGTATCGACCACCACCGTACCCGCCGGCTCACCGGTCGTGTTGCGAACGCGCTGGCGATAAAGACGCGGGTCGATCTGCTGGTAGGGAATGGCCGGCAGCGTGTGATCGCCATCCTTCAGTTCGGCGTAGCGTGCAGCGAGTTCCTCGGCGCTCGGCGGGCCCATGGGGCGCATGGCCTCGCCCGGCATCGGTGCGCGGGACGCAACGGTGGAGCAGCCGGCAAGTGCCGTCATGGAGGCCATGCCAATGAGGATGCCGCGGCGGCGGATGAGCGTTTCGTCACGTTGCATCGGTTATGTCCGTGGTTTTGAAGCTTTGGGAGGGTGTTACTGGGAGCTGACGGTGCTTGCAGGCGTGGAGGTCGCCGACTGACCATAGGGGTCGGCGAGCGCGGCTTCCGGACGACTGACGGGGTACTTGGTGCGGGAAACGATAGCGGCCATGCTCTTGGCGCCCTTCTGCTCCAGAAGCGCGCGGAAGCGTGGGTGCATGCCGCCATCCACATAGGACATTGCCGCTGGCGGTGGCGGACTGGCGAGTGCCGTATCGAGCTTCAGTCGTTCGGCATCGAGCCTTGCTGTGAGATCGGGAGCGTTGAGGTTCGCGCCCGCCGGGCAAGCCGCCAGCGGATCGGCCGGTTCGCCGCCCGCAAACTCGGCATTGAATACATAACGGCGGCCACAGGCGGAAACCTTGGGCTGGCGGCGGGTCAGCGCGAAAATGTCGTAACCCTCCTTCAGCGTGCGCCAGAATGGCATGTTCGGGTCGCCGGCATGGCGGGCCATGTTTTCGGCGCTCATGCGGAAGGGATAGGCCTGCACCTGAAACCGGTCCTGCCCGCCTTTCAGCGCGCTGTTGACGATGGCATAGATTTCGCCGACGCCCTGATCCGACATGGCATAGCAGCCGGACGAGGAGCAGGCGCCATGCACCATCAGCGCCTCGCCGGTATAGCCGAGCGCGGATTCCAGCCGGTTGGGATAGCCGAGATTGAAGGATACGTAATATTGCGACTTCGGGTTCAGCATATCCGCCGAGACATGGTAGAAACCCTCGGGCGCCTGCCGGTCGCCGCTGGCTTTCTTCGGCCCGAGCTTGCCCGACCACCGGCACATCGGATAGGTCTTGAAGCGGCTATAGGCGCCGCTCTTGTCGACCTTCCAGATTTCCAGTTCGCTTTCCTGCTTGAAGATGCGCACGAGAACCGGGCTTTCCGGCTTCATGCCCTTGCCGGCCATCTCCGCCTTTACCTTGCCGGAAAGTTCGGGTTCCGGCACGGCCAGGTCCATGGCGACGCAACCGGATAGCAGCGCGCCAGCCACCGCCAGCGCCGCCAGCCGGCGGAACGGTCGAAACGGGATGGGTGTCGTTGATGGCCTTGCGGTCGGACAGTGAAGGCCCGGCATGTGATTCCCTCATGAACGTTCGCTCACTGTAAAACCTCAAGCGGCGGGAGCTGCAAGAGACTGCGAGCCAAATCTTCGGTCGATCTTATCACGTTCCGCTGATGAACAGAAAAAAGGCGGGGCTCCATCGAAGCCCCGCCTTTTTCTCATTCCCACTCGATGGTGCCCGGAGGCTTCGAGGTGATGTCGTAGACGACGCGGTTGATGCCCTTGACCTCGTTGATGATGCGGGTTGCCGCCCGGCCAAGGAAATTCATGTCATAGGGGAAGAAGTCTGCCGTCATGCCGTCGACCGAGGTGACGGCGCGGAGCGCGCAGACGAAGTCATAGGTGCGGTAGTCGCCCATCACGCCGACGGTCTGAACCGGCAGAAGCACGGCAAAAGCCTGCCAGATCTTGTCATAGAGACCTGCCTTGCGGATTTCGTCGAGATAGACGGCATCGGCCTTGCGGAGAATGTCGAGCTTTTCGCGCGTCACGCCGCCGGGGCAGCGGATGGCAAGGCCCGGGCCCGGGAAGGGGTGGCGACCGATGAAGCGGTCCGGCAGGCCGAGTTCACGGCCAAGCGCCCGCACTTCGTCCTTGAAGAGTTCGCGCAGCGGCTCCACGAGCTTCATGTTCATGCGGTCCGGAAGGCCGCCGACATTGTGGTGGCTCTTGATGGTGACAGAGGGGCCGCCGGAGAAGGAAACGCTTTCGATCACATCCGGATAGAGCGTGCCCTGGGCGAGGAAGCTCGGTGCACCCTTGCCATCGGAGGCGATCTTCTTCGCCTCGTCCTCGAACACCTCGATGAACAGGCGGCCGATGATCTTGCGCTTGGTTTCCGGGTCGGCCACGCCTTCCAGCTCGCCGATGAACTTGTCGGACGCATCCACATGCACCAGCGGAATGTTGTAGTGGTCGCGGAACATCGACACGACTTCGTCGGCCTCGTTCATACGCATCAGGCCGTGATCGACGAAAACGCAGGTGAGCTGGTCGCCGATGGCCTCATGGATGAGGATGGCCGCCACGGAGGAATCGACCCCGCCGGACAAGGCGCAGAGAACGCGCTCCGAACCGACCTGTTCCTTGATCTTGCGCACCATTTCGGCGCGGTAGGCGGACATGGTCCAGTCGGACTTCAGCCCGACGACCTTGTGGACGAAGTTGGCGAGCAACCTGCCGCCATCGGGCGTATGCACCACTTCCGGGTGGAACATGGTGGAATAATAGTGACGGCTCTCATCCGCCGCGATGGCGAAGGGGGCATTCTCCGAGGTCGCGATGACCTTGAAGCCTTCCGGCAGCCTGGTCACCCGGTCGCCATGGCTCATCCATACGGGATAGGACTTGCCGACTTCCCAGAAGCCGTCGAACAGCGGGCTCGCCGCCTTGATCTCGATATCGGCGCGGCCGAACTCGGCGGCATGACCGCCCTCGACAACACCGCCAAGCTGGGTGCAGAGCGTCTGCTGGCCATAGCAGATGCCAAGGATCGGCACACCGCTGTCGAACACCGCCTGCGGCGCGCGGGGGCTGCCTTCCGCTGTCACCGAGGCCGGGCCGCCGGAGAAGATCACGCCCTTCGGCTTCAGGCGGGAAAAGGCTTCCGCGGCCGAGTTGAAGGGGTGAATTTCGCAGTAGACGCCGGTTTCACGCACGCGGCGCGCAATGAGTTGCGTCACCTGGCTGCCGAAGTCGATGATGAGGATGGTGTCGTGATGAGCGGTCTGGGTCATGGCGCGCTTCGGAGCAATTCCCGGAAGAGTGTGAAACGGAGGTCCGACCCGAATTGCGAGAAGACAAAACGAGGCAGCAGTTCGGCAATTCCAATTGAATTGCCGATGGCTCTAATGGCTTTTGCCGCATTTCGCAACCTTAGAAATGGTTTGGGCTCAGCCGATCAGCCGTCCATCCGCCACCAGCGCCTCCAGCCGGTCGACCACGGTGGCGAGCTTCTCGTCGATGACATGGAGATATTCCGTCCAGTCGCTGACATGCTGCAATTCCTTGCTGCCATCCGAAATGCCACGCAGGCCGATCAGCGGCACGTCGAACAGGTGGCAGGCCCGCAGCAAGGCGAAGGTTTCCATGTCCACCATCTCGGCATCGATCGCTTCATAGGCCGCGCCCGAAACGATGTTGGCGCCCGTCGACAGTCGGACGGCAGGAATGCCGGGGAGAGCGTGGGGCAGCGGCACCACGGCGGGCAGGTCGAGGAAGGGCGTGCGGCCCTTTTCGAAACCGAGCGGCGACACGTCCATGTCGCGATAGGACACCGAGCTGACCTGATAGATCTCCGTCTGTTCCAGAACTGCCGATCCGGCGGAACCGAGCGAAACGATGATGTGCGGCAGCGTTTCTCTGGTTTTCAGCCCGGCCAGCGCATGTGTCAGGACAATGGCCGCTTCAACCGGGCCGACACCGGTCATGAGTGGTGTGAAGCGGGCCTGCAGATGGGGACCGTACTCGGCCTTCGCGGCCATGACATAGAGAATCGTCTTCTCGCCAACGGTCTTCAGTTCGAAGGTCATGCGGAAATATCCTCGCGACCCCGCACGATCATCAGCGTGCTGGTCATGGATGCGATCAGCTTTGCAGGGCCGTCGGTGAGTGCATAGGCGCGGCCATCCGCGACGATAATGGTGGTGCCGGGCTTGGTGATTTCGCCCTGGAAGAGAAAGCGCGTGCCGCGCCCCGGCGAGAGAAGATTGACCTTGAATTCGATGGTGAGAACGGAGGCGTCCGGATCGATCAGCGTATAGGCGGCCAGACCGCAGGCGGAATCGAGCCCGGCGGCAATCGCACCGCCATGCAGCCAGCCATATTGTTGCGTCATCTTTTCGCTGAACGGCAATTCCAGTTCCACGATGCCGTGGCTGATGCGCGTCAGTTCGGCGCCCATGCTTTTCAGCGCCGGCTGACGTTTGAAATTGCCTTCGACGCGATTGCGGACGAATGCCGCATGTCCCTCGCTCATCGATTCCTCCCTGTTCACCGCGAGAGTGGCACGCACATGCGGCTTCGGCAAGGCAAGGCGTTCACTCAGTTGAGGAGGAAGATGCTGGCGTTCAAAACGCTGGCGAAGGCAGTCCACAGCGCATAGGGAGCGAAAAGCCACACGCTGGCCGGGTCTTTTGCGCGGCTCATGGCGATGAAGGCGAGAATGAACGCCAGAAGCGGAATGATGATCGTCAGTCCGAAGCCCGGGCTCTGCATCCCGAAAAAGGCAGGCGACCACAAAAGGTTCAGCACCATCTGCACAAACCACACCTGCATCCGGCCCGAGGCCGGGGCGCGAAGCCATGTCCGTGCGCCAGCAACGGCGATCATTACGTAAAGAACGGTCCAGACCGGGCTGAAGATCCACGGCGGCGGCTGGAAGAACGGTTTCTGCAGGCTGTCATACCACGGGCCGGGCAGATTGCTTACGCCGGTCAGAATACCGGCGGCCAGAACGGCGGCGATGAAAAGCGCGTAGATGATGAAGGTTTTCATGCTCCATCATCTAGGGCGCTTCGGTCTTCGTTCCAGTGGTCAGCTCAGCCGCTTGAGATGGCAGAAGAAGAAACCGTCCGTATCGGTGGCGGCAGGCGTCAACGTCAGGGTCTTGCCGTCGAGGCTGACAGGCCTGGGGGCGGAGGCACCGAAGAGATGGTCCCAGGTCGGCAGGGCCGATACGATCTCGAAGTCCGGGTTGGTCTTCGTGAACCATGCCATTTGCCGGTCGTTTTCTTCCGGCAGCACCGAGCAGGTGATGTAATAGAGCGCGCCGCCGGGGCGCACGAAACGGCTGGCTTCGGTCAGGGCCTGTTGCTGCTGGGAGACACGCTCCTCGAGATTGCGCTGGGTCAGCCGCCACTTCGTATCGGGGCGGCGGCGCCACGTACCCGCACCCGTGCAAGGCGCGTCGACCAGCACGCGATCCATACGGCCCTTCAGCCGTTCGAGTCCTGCTTCGCCATCATGAACCTGAACATTGCGGGTGCCGGCGCGCTTCAGGCGTTCGATGATCGGAGCGAGGCGCTTGGAATCGGTGTCGTAAGCGTGCACCTGCCCCTTGTTGTTCATGGCTGCCGCCATGGCCAGCGTCTTGCCACCGCCGCCGGCGCAGTAGTCCAGCACCTGTTCGCCCTCGTGCGGCGTGGCAAGATCGGCGACGATCTGCGAACCCTCATCCTGCACCTCGAACCAGCCTTTCTGGAACGAAAGCTCGGCTGTGACGTTGGGAAGGCGGTCGGTTTTCTCGCCGGCGGGAATGCGGACACCGAAGCGCGCGATCTCGCACGCGGTGGCGCTGGCACGCTCCAGAGCCTTGAGCACCTTGGTGCGGTCGGCCTTCAGCGTGTTGGCGCGCAGGTCGAGCGTCGGGCGCTCGGTCAGCGCCTGTGCCTGCGCCAGCCAGCCGTTACCGAAGGCGCTTTCCAGCGAAGGCTGCACCCACTCCGGAATGTCGCCCTGCACATAAAGCGGGGCATCCTCGAGGGAGCGGCTGCCGAAGGCGGAAATCGTTTCCGCCTTGAGTGGCGCGGGGGCGAAGCGATCACCCTCGAATTCGGCGCCAAGCGTTTCAAGGGTGAAACCCCATTGGCGCAGAAGAACGGCATAGCCCAGAGCCAGGGGACTGTCGTCGTCCATCATGTAGGCGTGGGAGAGGCGTTGGCGCAAAGCGTCATAGACAATGTTGCCGATGGCGGAACGATCGCCGGAGCCGGCGAAACGATGGGCAAGGCCCCAGTCCTTCAGGGCATCGGCGACCGGACGTTTGCGCGTCTCGATGTCGCCCAGCACCTCGATGGCTCCGCTCAGCCTGCCGCCCAGCCGCATATTCCGTCTCCCGCTTCCGCAAAACGCCCGGATTGCCTGTGCATCGGGGCGAAACTCAAACGGGGCTCTAGCGGTGAAACCGCGTCAGGGCAAGCCTTGTCTGCGCCTGAAGGTCGCAAAGGCCGCCCCTGACTCGCGGCATTGCCTCAGCCGACCGGCTGGAAACAGACATGCGCTGTGCCCGAGCTTACCATGCCGATGCGGTGCGCGGCGGCCTTGGACAAATCCAGCACGCGACCCTTGATGAACGGACCGCGGTCATTGATGCGCACGATCACGGCCTTGCCATTGTTGCGATTGGTTACTTTCACCTTCGTTCCGAATTTCAGGGAACGGTGCGCGGCGGTCAGAAGCGATGCATTCATCCGTTCGCCGGAGGCGGTGCGGGAGGAGAGGGCATACCAGGAAGCGCCGCCACAATTCTGGGTAGCAAGAGCTTCGACCGGGGCGACGAAGGTGGAGAGAAGAATCGCCGAAGCGGTTGCAAGTGCGAGGTGCTTTTTGAGCGTCAAACCGTAATTCCTTGGGCCGTTGAACTTCCGCCTGAGCGGCGGGGGCTTAAAGACGGTCAAAAGTGGCGAAAAACGGCCAAGGCAATTCACGAAACATTACATAATGTAACATTCGTGATGCAACCAGAATGAATCATATCGGGCTATGAAAATCGGATAGTCCAGAAAAATGCTTTGGAATCAGTAACCCTAACAAATCCTGCGGATGTCACAGGGTTCGCTCTCGGGTGATCACAAAAATGAGAGAAATAATTTTCCAACAGTGCCCAATTCGCTGCCTGAAATGGGGATTCTTTGTGGCGATGCTCGGGAGTTAACAAAGAATTAATGTTCAAAAAGCTCGCATTTCAGGAATTTTCTTCCGAAACGGGGGTTCGCGGATGCGAAATCAGCCGCGCCAGCGGTTGCGTTCCCACAGGTCCGTGAGGGCGTAGTGATAGTCTGGAAAGCGGAAGGTGAAGCCTTCGGAAACAATCTTCGCGTTCGAAACGCGCTTGTTCTCTCCATAGAAGGAGCGGGCCATCTGCGACATCGAGGCGGGATCGAAAGGGGTCTCCGGCGGCGGTTCGACACCCATCATCCGGGCCGCCTCGACCACCACATCCGGTGCCGGCGCGGGCAGACTGTCGGTAACATTGTAGAGCCCGTCCGCATGTCTTTCAGCCAGAAAAAGAGCGGCCGCGCCGATGTCTTCGACGTGGATGCGATTGAAGACCTGTCCGGGTTTGACGATGCGCCGTGCCGTACCGTTGGCCAGATTAAGGAAAGCATTGCGGCCCGGCCCGTAAATGCCGGACAGGCGCAGCGATGCCATCGGCAGGCGTCGTGCCCCGGCAAAGGCAGCCCATGCCGCCTCCGCCGCCACCCGCTCGCGGGAACGGGCCGAGACCGGCCTGCATTCAGTTTGCTCATCCACCCAGCCACCGTCATGATTGCCATAGACGCCGACGGTGGAGAGATAGCCGATCCATTCGAGCGAGGGCACGGCCACATCGGACGCCAGACGCAGGAAGGGGTCGCCCGCCACATCTGGCGCAATGGACTGGACGAGATGGGTCACCGTCGAAAGCGTCGTTCTCAGTTCTGCGGAAAGGGTCTCGCCATCGAAGACGCAAGGCGAGATGCCGGCCGCTTGCAACCGTTGCGCCTTCTCGGGCGAACGCGTCGTGCCGGAAACGGAAAAGCCCTTTGCTGCGAAAGCCTGGGCAATCGCCTGGCCGGAATAGCCAGCGCCAAGGATCATCAGATGCATGGGGTTTCTCCTGCCATTTCCCATTCCGCCGCGACCACCGGATCGGGGTCTGCGGACCGCTGTATATATAGAGAGTGAAATGCGTTCGGTGTCATCAGTCTCGACAGTGCCCAGACGGCCATGCCGCGCACATCGGTCGAGGGATCATCGAGCAGGAGCGTGCAGGCGGGAATGAAGCTTTCGCTTCCGGAATTGCCGGCGGCGATCAGCACATTGCGCACGAAGCGATCCCGGCCGATGCGCTTGACCGGCGAACCGGAGAAGAAGCTGCGGAACGTCGGATCGTCGAAAGTCAGGAAGAGGGCGATATCGGGCGCCTTGAGATCATCGCGCGCCTTCAGTTTCATCTCGGAGGCGATCGCCGCGAACTTGTTCCACGGACAAGCGGCCAGACAGTCGTCGCAGCCATAGATGCGATTGCCGAAGCGCGGGCGCAGTTCGGGGGCGATAATCCCCTTGTGCTCGATGGTGAGATAGGAAATGCAGCGCCGCGCATCGATGCGATAGGGGGCGGGAAAGGCATCCGTCGGACAGGCGTCGAGACAGGAACGGCAGGAACCGCAATGATCGCGCTCGGGCGCGTCCACCGTCAGGTCCGCGGTGGTGAACAGGCTGCCGAGAAAAAGCCAGGAGCCGAAGTCGCGGGAAACGAGATTGGTGTGCTTGCCCTGCCAGCCGAGCCCGGCTGCGGCGGCGAGCGGTTTTTCCATGACGGGGGCCGTATCCACGAACACTTTCACATCCTCGCCGGATTTCGCGGCGAAGCGGGTGGCGATCTCCTTGAGCTTGCCCTTGATGACATCGTGGTAATCGCGATGGCGGGCATAGACGGAAATGGCGGCCTTGTCCTTTCGGTCTGCCAGCGCGCGCGGATCGTCTTCCGGGCCGTAATTGAAGCCGAAGAGCACGACGGAGCGCACATCCGGCCACAGTACACGGGGATCGGCACGGCGTTCGCGCGTTTCCGCCATCCACTCCATCGTGCCGTGATGGCCGGCCTCCAGAAAGGCGTCGAGCCGTTCGGGAGCCAGCGGAATGGCATCCGGGGTGGTGACACGGCAGACATCGAAGCCAAGCGTCGCAGCTTCCTTGTGCAGGAAGGCGGTCAGCGTCTCGCGGCGCTTCAGCGCCCTGGCGTCCTCGTCGGCGATCCCGGCCTCCGTCTGTGTTTAGAAGTCGAGGTCCGCATAGTGCGAAACCGGCGTGACGCCACGAATACGCTCCGTCAGCAATGTGCGGATGGAGGGGCGCGACTTCAGCCGCTGGTACCACTCCTTCGCCTCCGGATTTTCCTGCCAGTTGATCTCGCCGAGATAGTCGAGCACGGAAATTGCCGCTGCTGCCGCAAGATCGGCGTAGGAAAGCCGGTCACCGGCCAGCCAGGGGCGGGAGGCCGAAAGCCATCCGAGATACTTCATGTGCTGGCGCACATTGTTGCGCGCCGTGCGCAGGATTTTCGAATCCGGCGCACCGCCGCCCATCGTCGGCGGCATCTGCAGCTTGAATACCCGCTCGCGCACCAGCGGCATAGTCACGTCCTGCTCCATTTTTTCCAGGAACCACTCCGTCAGGCGGCGGATTTCTGCGCGCTGGAACGGGTCTTCCGCCAGAAGCCGGCGGTCGCGCTTCAGCACACCGTGGGTTTCGTCAAGAAACTCCGAAATCACCGTTGCGCCGCTCAACACCCTCATATTGTCATCGACATAGACGGGCAGGGTGCCGGCCGGATTCAGCGTCAGGAATTCCCGCCGCTTTTCCCAGGGTTGTTCTTCGGCAAGATCGTATTGATAGCCGTATTCCTGAAGAATAAGGCGAACAAAACGGGAGGCGGCGGACATCGGGTGGTGATAAAGGGTTGTCATATGGAAATGCGCGCTTGCGGTTAAGTTTGGCTGGAAATTGCTCGTGTTTCGTCTATCACTCACATGCCGGCAGACTCGCTGAGCTATATAAGCAGCGCTCCATCGACACAAGCGAAAGGCTGGCCCTTCTAAGGCTGCAAAAAGGATAAATCATGGCTGACCAATCCATTATCAGCGCTCTCGTTCTGGGCCTGATCGAGGGGCTGACAGAGTTCATTCCGGTTTCCTCTACTGCTCACGTTCTACTCGCCGGTCACTTTCTTGGTTTCGAATCGCCGGGTAATACATTCGCTGTCTTGATCCAGCTCGGTGCAATTCTTGCTATCCTTCTGGTTTATTTCACGAAACTGGTTCAGATCGCTGTCGCGATGCCGACCAGCGCCAAGGCCCGCCATTTCGTTCTCGCCGTTCTCGTCGGCTTCCTCCCGGCTGCTGTCATCGGCGCTCTGGCGCACGACTTCATCAAGAGTGTTCTCTTTGAAACGCCGAAGCTCATCTGTACGGTTCTGATCCTCGGCGGCATCGTCCTGCTCGTGGTCGATAAGCTGAAATTGAAGCCGCGTTACCACGATGTCTCCGATTATCCGTTGTCGCTGGCGCTCAAGATCGGCTTCTGCCAGTGCCTTGCCATGGTGCCCGGCACCTCCCGCTCGGGCGCTACCATTGTCGGCGCCCTGCTCATGGGGGCGGACAAGCGCTCGGCGGCGGAGTTTTCATTCTTCCTCGCCATGCCCACCATGCTCGGCGCTTTCACACTGGATCTCTACAAGAACCGTGATGCCCTGAATTTCGGGGATAGCGCCATCATTGCCATCGGCTTCGTGGCGGCTTTTGTCTCCGCGCTTCTGGTCGTGCGCTCGCTGCTCGATTTCGTATCGCGTCGCGGCTATGCGCCCTTCGCCTGGTGGCGCATCGCCGTCGGCATTGCCGGTCTCGTCGGCCTTTATCTGGCAGGCTGACCGGCTGTGAAAATCGCCTGACCGTTTCGGCGGCAGGCTTTGCCTCAAACGAAAAGGGCCGGTTTCAAACCGGCCCTTTTCGTTATCTCTCATTCTGCGTTGCAGGGGTCCACGCCGTAAGCGGGGCTGCATTCGGCTCGGCCGGCGGCAACTGTGCCGGGCGAGAGGAAGGAACCGGTCAGGATGATGAGAGCCGCGCACGCAAAGAAGAGCGCGATGGACTTGCCCATGGAGGAGTGCCTTTCGAAAATCGGTGATGCACGTATGTTCCGCCGCGAAACAGTCCGCTACGTGCTGCGAGGCTGTCTAAGTCTACAAACGCTCAATATCAATAGAGGTTCATACTGAACCGCAAGTTAACGTCTATTATTTTTAGCTGCTGCATTTATGCAACGCAAAGGAAAACCCGGAGGGGCGAATGCCCGTCCGGGTTTGCACAAACAACAGAGCCGGCATGCGCCTGCTGAAAAATCAGGCGGCCTTGGCCGGGCGCGTGAACTGGCCCTGCGGACGGAAGTGCACGGTGTAATTGGCCAGAACCGAGCTGATGAGAACCGGCGCGATACCAAGACCCTTGAGCGTCAGGCCGGCCTGTTCCGCAGCAGCGGAAACGACATTGTCCTTGTGCAGCAGTTCCACCTGATCGCCCGTCAGCGGCGGGGTGATGAGCGGAACCTTCTCGGCAATCTTGCCGATGACCGAGGCCAGACCGAAAGGCAGGGTGATGAGCAGGCGCTTGCGGCTGATCGTCTTGAGAACGAGCTTCAGACAGTCCTCGAAGGACAGCACGTCCTCGCCGCCGAGTTCATAGGTCGCGCCGGGCTTCAGCTTGCCATCCACCGAGCGGGCGATGACTTCGGCCACGTCACCGGCATAAACCGGCTGGAACTTCGTCTGGCCGCCGCCGATGAGCGGCAGAACTGGCGAGGTCTTCGCCATTGCAGCGAACTTGTTGAAGAAATTGTCTTCCGGGCCGAATACCACGGAGGGGCGGATGATCACGGCATCCGGAACGGCTTCCAGGACGGCCTTTTCGGCGCGGCCCTTGGTCGAGGCGTAAAACGATGCGGATGACGCATCTGCGCCGATGGCGGAAACGTGGGTCAGCTTTGCGCCGATAGCCTTGGCGGCGGCGGCGATCACGGCTGCACCCTTGTCCTGCACGGCGGCGAAGGTGTTCTTGCCGCTCTCAGCCAGCAAGCCGACGCAGTTGACGATGTGGTCGGAGCCTTCGGCGGCCTTGGTCACCGAGTCCGGGTAGCGCAGGTTCGCCTGCACGAAAGAGATCTGGCCGACATTGCCGAGCGGCTGCAGGAACAGCGCCAGATCGGGCCGGCGACAGGCGACGCGGATGCGGTAGCCACGCTTGGCGAGCGCACCGACGACATAACGTCCGACGAAGCCAGACCCTCCGAAAACGGTGACGAGCGGAGGAAGGTTTGCCAGGGTCATGAGGAACTCCTCGAATGGGAAGGGATCAATGCGCTGCTTATAGCGCTTCTTAGCCTAAACAGGTGTGAAGGTGAAGAGACAAGCGTGACCGCATAAGGTCTGAAAGCAAGTCCGGCACAAGCATTTTCAAGGGCCCGGCGCCGGATTTCTGTTTCGTCGCTCAGATACCTTCGACCACAATCATTTCCGCATCGGCAATCTGCTGGCGGATTTTCGCAGCGATCTGGTATTCCGGCGAATTGTAGCAATCGACGGCGGCCTGAACGGACGGAAATTCGATCACCACGTTGCGGGCGCGCGCCTGACCTTCGAGCGGTGTGATGGCGCCGCCCCGGGCGAGGAACACCGCGCCGTATTTTTCGAAGGCAGGTTTTGCAGCGGCGACATAATCCTTGTAACGCTCCGCATCGCGCGAATCGACGCGGGCGATCCAGTATCCCTTGGGCATGGAAGCCTCCCTTAAAGTACGGTGTTCATTTCATCGAGAATGGCGCGGGCCGCCGTCAGCGGATCCTCCGCCTTGACGATAGGCCGACCGACGACCAGATGGGTCGAACCCGCCTTGAGGGCATCCGCCGGCGTCATCACCCGCTTCTGGTCGCCATGATCTGCGCCAGCAGGGCGAATGCCCGGCGTGACGATCGCCATATCGGGTCCGACGATGCCGCGCACACGGCTCGATTCCTCCGCCGAGCAGACGATGCCGCCCATGCCGGCTGCACGGGCCTGCGCCGCGCGCTTGGCAACAAGCGTCTCCGCATTGTCAGAGTAGCCGGCTTCCTTGAGGTCTTCGTCGTCCATCGAGGTCAGCACTGTCACGCCCAGCAGGGTGAGTTTCGACCCGGCAGCCGCCTTTACAGCGGCGCGCATGGCCTTGGGATAGGCGTGCAGCGTCAGCATGGAAACGCCCATACGCACAATGTTTTCGACGCCGGAAGCAACGGTGTTGTCGATGTCGAGCAGCTTCATGTCGAGGAAGACCTGCTTTTCGCTCTCGATCAATTCGCGGGCAAAGCCCATGCCGCCGGCAAACAGCAACTGGTAGCCGATCTTGTAGAAGGATACATCGTCACCAAGCGTCGAAACGATGGCTTCGGCTTCTTTCAGGGTCGGCACATCAAGGCCGACGATGAGACGATCGCGTGCATTCATTCTTCAATCTCCCTGCCAGTGTTCCATGGGCGTCCAGTCGCATGAGACGGCGCGGTCCGCAAGAGAAAAGCGGTAGAGATTGCCGCCGCCGCCGGGCTGGTCGTGGCTGCGGGCAATCTGCGCGCCCAGCAGGTGACATTTCAGCAGCGTACCGACGCCGCCGTGGCCGATAAAGGCAATGGGAAGACGGGGATCGTGTTGATCGAGAATGCCGGTCACGGCCGCAACGATCCGCGCCTGCGCATCGGCGGCGCGCTCCCAGCCACGAAAGCTTTCGAAGGGGTCTGCAAAGAACTGGTCCGCCGCCGCCTCAAAAGCATCGGGCGGCAGAAAGCCGGTGGTCGAGCGATCGTTCTCGTGAAGGTTCTCAGCAATTTCAAAGTAAATACCGGCGGCTTCCGCCAGAATGGCCGCCGTTTCCATTGCCTTTGTCTCGTCGCTTGAGACGAGGCGCCCGAGTTGCCGCGCCCAGGGCCGTCTTGCGGCTTCAAGGCTGCGGGCCTTTCCCACATCCGAAAGGCCCCAGCGGGGGACGGGAATGTCCGGGTCGATCTTCACCTGCGGGTGCGTGATATAGAGCCCGAACATTCTGGTTCAGCTTTCGGATCAGGGCTTGCGGTAGATCCAGAGCTGTGCCGGTGGAATGTTGCGCACGACGAACTCGAAATGCTCGATGTGGTAGCGGTCAGGCCAGGCGATGACCGGCGAAACCGGACCATAGGTGATCTGGATGACCGGACGGCCGTGCGGCAGCCGCTCCAGAAGCTTTTCCATCAACTGCACACGGCGGTACATCGGGAAGGAAAGCAGCGGAATGGCCGAGACCACACAGTCGAATTGCTGGTCCTTCAGATCTTCGCCAAGGGTTGCATCCAGATCGAAGGCATCGCCATTGATGAAGTTCACACCCGGAAAGTGGTCCACCAGATGCTGGTAGAAGTCGGTCGAGAATTCGATGGCGTAGAGCTTTTCCGGGGTAATGCCGCGCTCGAGGATCGCCTTGGTGATGATGCCCGTGCCGGGGCCGAGTTCCAGAACCGGAAGGCCGGACTGCGGATTGATGACGCTTGCCATGCGCCGCGCGGTGATCGCCGAAGTCGGCAGGATTGCACCGACCCGCTTCGGCTTGTCGATCCATCCCTTGAAGAAACGAATTTCCTCATCGAACTTCTGCTCGATCTTTTCCTTGAGGCGCAAAGCCATCCTCGTTCTCTCCACTGAGTTCAAACAACGTCATGTCTTGAACCGACCGGCGTCACCACTTGCCTTAACACAAATGCGCGACGCCCGCCACGGTTCCGCCAGGAACCGCTCCCAGTGCGTTTTAGACGCGCATGGGCATAAGAACGTAGAGCGCCTCTTCGCTGGTCGTATCGCGAATGAGGGTCGGTGACCCGGCGTCGGCGAGCAGGAAGATCGCCTGGTCGCCCGAAAGCTGGTTGGTGATGTCGAGGAGATACTTGGCGTTGAAGCCGATCTCCATGGCATCGGCACGGTAATCGGCGGCAATCTCTTCGGTTGCCGACCCGGAATCCGGGTTGTTGACCGTCAGCGTCATCAGCCCGTCGGACAGCGCAAGCTTCACCGCGCGGCCACGCTCGGAAGAAATGGTGGAGACGCGGTCGACAGCCTGGGCGAAGGCGCCACAGTCGATGCGCAGCTCCTTGTCGTTGCCCGCGGGAATGACGCGCTGATAATCCGGGAAAGTGCCGTCGATCAGCTTTGAGGTCAGCACGATGGAGCCGACCGTCAGGCGGATCTTGGCGTCGGACACTTCGACCTTGGCAATGGCGTCCGCATTGTCCGAAAGCTTCTGGATTTCGCCCACCGTCTTGCGCGGAATGATGATGCCCGGCATGCCTTCGGAACCGGAGGGCGCTTGTACTTCGGCGCGGGCCAGACGGTGACCGTCGGTCGCCACCGCGCGCAGCTTCAGGTCGCCGCCGCTTTCGATGGTGTGGAAATAGATGCCGTTCAGATAATAGCGCGTTTCTTCCGTTGAGATGGCGAACTGCGTGCGATCGATCAGCATCTTCAGGTCGGTCGCCTTCAGGCTGAAGGAATGGCTGAAGCTGCCGGCCGTCAGATCCGGGAAATCCTGTTCCGGCAAGCATTGCAGCGAAAACTTGGAGCGGCCGGAAGCGACCGTCATCGCCGCGCCGTCAGGCGTCGTGGCGAGAAGCACTTCCGAACCATCGGGCAGCTTGCGGACGATTTCGTAAAGCAGATGTGCCGGAACGGTGGTGGCGCCGGCCTGTTCCACGGCGGCGGGCGTCGCCTCGGTGATTTCGAGATCGAGGTCGGTCGCCTTCATGGAAAGGCTTTCACCCTCGGCGCGCAGCAGCACGTTGGAGAGAATCGGGATGGTGTTGCGCCGCTCGACCACACGGTGAACGTGGTTCAGGGACTTGAGGAGATTCGAGCGCTCGAGAGTAATACGCATGGGATACGACCGTTTTCCGACCATTTCAGGCGGCTTGCGCCGGCCCGCATGAATATGTCCCGCTCTAAAACATCGCGGGGTGGAGAGCCAAATTGCAAAAGCTTGAGGTCTTTGGCAAGGGCTGTCAGGGCCTGCTGTGCGCTTTGCCGTTTTTTCACGGTGGCTATCCCCTTAAAAACATGACTTGCGGCGCATCGCCTGCTTGACCCATAAGAGAAAAAACAGCGAGGCGAGGCACGATGGCAGCGGTGACGGACAGCGAAAAGCCGGCGGGCGCAGTGGATAAGACCTTCCGCGTGCACGACCACGTCATTGCCGCCCGGCCCTTGAGCGCCGGCCTCTATCTCGTGGCCACGCCCATCGGCAATCTCGGTGACATCACGCTGCGCGGGCTGGAAACGTTGGCCGCGGCCGATGTGCTGGCCTGTGAGGATACCCGCGTCACCCGCGTCCTGCTTGATCGTTACGGCATCCGAAACCGCCCCTTCTCCTATCACGAGCACAATGCCGATGAGGCCGGAACCCGGCTTCTTGCCTTTCTGGAAGAGGGAAAGTCGGTGGCGCTGGTGTCGGATGCCGGGACGCCGCTCGTGTCCGATCCCGGCTACCGGCTGGCGCAGCGGGCCATTGAGGCCGGCCATCCCGTCGTGCCGCTGCCGGGGGCTTCTGCGCCGCTGGCGGCTCTGCTCGGTTCCGGTTTGCCCAATGATGCCTTTCTCTTCGCGGGTTTCCTGCCAACCAGGGACAAGGCCCGCCATGAACGGCTGCGGGCTCTGATCGATGTCCCTGCGACACTGATCTTTTTCGAATCGCCTCACCGCATCGGCGCGACCCTTGCCGCGGCGGCCGAGGAATACGGTCCTGACCGGCCTGCCGCCGTCTGCCGCGAACTGACCAAGACCTATGAGGAGTTCCGGCGCGGCCCACTTGGCGAACTCGCAGCCGAATTCGCCGAGCGGCAGGTCAAGGGCGAGATCGTTTTCGTCATTGGCCCGCCCGGCGAAAAGGCCGGAGCAGATCCGGCCGATGTGGACCGGATATTGCGCGACCTGGCCGCAACGCGCTCTGCCGGCCAGGCCGCGACGGAGGCTGCGAAACTGACAGGTCTGCCGCGAAAACGACTTTACCAGCGGCTTCTGGAGCTGAAGGACGGCGCATGAGGGACACCCGGCAGGCGCGGCAGAAGGCTGAATGGCGGGGCCGTTTTTCCGAACGTGTCGCTGCCTTTTGGCTGATGCTCAAGGGCTATCGCGTCGTCGCCTTGCGTTATCGCACCTTTGCCGGGGAAATCGACATCATCGCGATGCGGGGCGATCTGGCGGTATTCGTGGAGGTGAAGGCCCGGCGCCAGGAAGGGCTTGCCATCGATGCCGTCGGGTTCTCGGCACAGACCCGCATCCGGGCGGCCAGCGATATCTGGCTGTCAGGCCGGAAGGATGCGGCCCGCCTTTCCCAGCGCTACGATATCGTGGCCGTGCTTCCCTTTCGTCTGCCGCGACATTTCCCGGACGCCTTCTGAAAAGCCGGATCGTTAAAATGCGAGCGTTCCCCTGAACCCGTCCGTTACCTTCCCCTGCTACCTCTTGGCGAAGAACGGACAAGACAGGGGTGGGATCATGCCGTTGAAACTCTTGATGGCGGCAGCGCTGGCCATTACGGCAAAGCGACATATGGACGAACAGGAACGCGCCGAACCGGCACCGGTTTTCGTGGCGGATGGCGTTTCGCAGATGATGATGAAGGACGCGCCGATCGAACCCGGCTGGGTAATCGAAGGCGCGCCGCATGCGCGTCTTTCCGAACACTCCAAGAGCCACGACAAGGCCTCCGCAACGGCGGTTTGGGACTGCACCGCCGGCACCTTCCGCTGGTTTTTCGGCTGGGACGAGACGGTGGTGATTCTCGAGGGCTCGGTGCACATCACCGCTGAAGACGGTACGCAACGCCTGCTTTGCGCCGGCGACATCGCCTATTTCAAGGCAGGCACCTGGGCCACCTGGCATATCGACCATTATGTGCGCAAGGTTGCCTTCGTGCGCCGGCCTTTCCCCAGCCTGATGGTTGCGGCGATGAAGCTGAAGCGGGCGTTGAAGGGTGGCGATCCGGCTTCAGGCCTTGCGGCCTGAGGCATCGCGCCAATCTTTCCGTGATTGCGTTGCGCTTGCCCGATCCGCGTCCTAAATAGACGCAACCGTATCAGGAGAGGGCCAGCCATGGCGAAGATCAGGAATGTCGCGGTCCAGATGGACCATGTTTCGACCATCAATATCGCGGGCGATTCCACCTTCGCCATGAGCCTTGAGGCGCAGGCTCGCGGCTACAAGCTGTTCCACTACACGCCCGATCGCCTGAGCCTGCGTGACGGTAAGGTTTTCGCCACCGTGGAGCCCATGGAACTGCGCGACGTCAAGGGCGATCACTACACGCTGGGCGAACCCGAGCGCGTTGATCTTGCGACGATGGATGTCGTTCTGTTGCGGCAGGACCCGCCCTTTGACATGGCCTATATCACGGCGACCCACCTTCTGGAGCGCATCCATCCGAAGACGCTCGTCGTCAACGATCCGGCCTGGGTGCGCAATTCGCCGGAAAAGATTTTCGTCACCGAGTATGCGGACCTCATGCCGCCGACGCTGATCACCCGCGACGTTGCGGAAATCGCGGCCTTCCGCGCTGAAATGGGCGACATCATTTTGAAGCCGCTCTATGGCAATGGGGGTGCGGGTGTGTTCCACACCTCGCGTGACGATCGCAATTTCGCCTCGCTGCTGGAAATGTTCGGTCAGATGTTCCGTGAGCCCTTCATCGCGCAGGCCTATCTGCCGGCGGTTCGCAAGGGCGACAAGCGCATTCTTCTCGTCGATGGCGAGCCTGTCGGCGCCATCAACCGCGTTCCCGCCGAACACGACAGCCGATCGAACATGCATGTCGGTGGCCGCCCGGAAAAGACGGAGTTGACGGCACGCGAAAAGGAAATCTGCGAGCGCATCGGCCCGGCGCTGAAGGCACGCGGCTTCCTGCTCGTCGGCATCGATGTGATCGGCGATTACATGACGGAAATCAATGTAACGTCGCCCACCGGCATTCGCGAAGTGCGCCGTTTCGACGGTACCGACATTGCTGCCCTGCTTTGGGATGCCATCGAGCGCAAGCGCGCCTGACCGGGGCCGCCGGACACGTTAAGCGCGTGTCCGGTTGCCACACTTTGTTCCGGGCGCACAACCGGATGCAACCTCTATGCATCGTGATGCGCGAAATTGTTCTTAAAACGTTCTTGTTGTATTCCTTTTTTCGTGCCAGATTGCAACCCGTAACCCGATACTACCCACGGGGTATTCAGGGTAAAGGGGATCGGCAGGGGAATTCGGCATGGTGGCGCGCGTCTCGACGGTTGCATTTCAGGGGATAGAAGGCGTGCCTGTCGAGGTGCAGGTCATGGTCGCGCCGGGCAAGGTCGGCATGCAGATCGTCGGCCTGCCGGACAAGGCGGTGGCCGAAAGCCGCGAACGGGTTCAGGCGGCCCTTCATGCCACCGGACTGGCCCTTCCTCCGAAGCGCATCACCGTCAATCTCGCCCCCGCCGATCTTCCCAAGGAGGGGTCGCATTTCGACTTGCCGATCGCGCTCGGGCTGATGGCTGCCCTGGGGGCCGTGCCCGCAGACGCGCTGGACGGTTATGTGGTGGCGGGTGAACTGAACCTTGACGGCACGATTGCCGCGATTTCCGGCGCGCTGCCTGCCGCGATCGCCGCCAATGCTGCCGGCAAGGGCCTGATCTGCCCGGCCGCCAGCGGCCCGGAGGCGGCCTGGGCGGGTGAGGGGATGGAGATCCTCGCACCACGCAGCCTGATCGCCATCGCCAATCACTTCAAGGGCGAACAGAAGCTGGCCCGTCCGCAGCCCGCCATTCGCGGGGCCGCCGCCGCTTTGCCGGATCTTGCCGATATCAAGGGGCAGGAAAGTGCGCGCCGCGCGCTGGAGGTCGCCGCCGCCGGCGGCCATAACCTTTTGATGGTCGGGCCGCCCGGTGCGGGGAAATCCATGCTCGCCGCGCGCCTGCCGTCGATCCTGCCGCCGCTTTCGCCGGCGGAACTGCTGGAAGTCTCTATGATCCATTCCATCGCCGGCGAACTGGCGGATGGTCGTTTGACGGATCGGCGGCCCTTCCGCACGCCGCATCACTCCGCCACCATGGCGGCGCTGACGGGTGGCGGCGCGCGTGCCCGTCCGGGCGAGGCGTCTTTGGCCCATCACGGCGTTCTCTTTCTCGATGAGTTGCCGGAGTTTTCCCCGCAGGCGCTTGATGCCTTGCGCCAGCCGCTGGAAACGGGCGAATGCGTGGTGGCCCGCGCCAATCATCGTGTGTCCTACCCGTCCCATATCCAGCTCGTTGCCGCCATGAACCCGTGCCGGTGCGGCATGGCAGGCGAGCCTGGCCATGTCTGTGCGCGGGGTCCGCGCTGCCAGTCCGATTATCAGGGGCGGGTTTCCGGTCCACTGCTTGACCGCATCGACATCCGTATCGACGTTCCGGCGGTAACGGCGCTGGACCTCATCAAACCGGCGGCTTCCGAGCCCAGCGAGATCGTGGCGCAGCGTGTCGCCACAGCCCGGATGCGCCAGCGCCAGCGGTTCATCGAGGCCGGCCTTCCGGCGGTGACGACCAATGCCCGCTGCCCGGCGGCGCTTATCGAGGCGCTGGTGAATGCGGATGCGGGGGGCTTGCAATTGCTGCGCGATGCCGCGGAGAAGCTGAAGTTTTCCGCGCGCGGTTATCACCGCATCCTGAAGGTAGCCCGCACGCTGGCCGATCTCGATGGCAGCGAGACCGTCGGAAGGCTGCATCTGGCTGAGGCGATTTCCTACCGCATTGCCGGCGAGCGTCTTTCGGCGGCGGCCTGACCGGCTCAGAAGTCGGCAGGCTCGGTATCATTCACGGATTTGGCGATGCTGCGCATCGGGATCGTCATGATGACGATGGCGCCGGTGGCGGGAAACGCGACCTGTGCCTCGCCGTTCAGCATGCCGATGACGCGTGAAATCAGGGTTGAGCCGAAGCCCTTGCGCTCGGAATCGGTTTCCGGTTGCGGTCCCCCCCTTTCGCACCAGACGATCTCAAGGTCGGGCTCGTCGGGTGTTTCCGCACGAAATATTTCTTTCCAGGTAACATCGATATGACCCCGGCCGGTTGAAAGTGCGCCATATTTGGCGGCATTCGTGCCGAGTTCGTGCAGAATAAGGCTGAGAACAACGGAGGTTTGCCCTGCCGCAGAAACGACGGGACCGGCGAGGGTGAAGCGATTGGTATCACCGGCGCCAAAGGGGGAGAGCGCCTGTTCAACCACGGAGCGCAGTGTCGTCGGTCCAGCGGGTCCCGCGTTGCGCAGCAGCAGGCTCGAGCGCGCCATGGCGTTCAGCCGTTCCTTCAGCTTTTGGGCCAGTTCCTCGGAAGTGGCGGCGTGGCGCTGCGACAGGGTGATGACCGCATTCATCGTCGCAAAGACATTCTTCAGCCGGTGGTCCAGCTCATTGGTCAGCATCTCCCGTTCCTCGCCCATGCGCTCCAGGTCTCGGCGGGCGATCAACTCGGCACGATAGGCGCTCATCATCAGGCTCAGCAGGAAGAGGTCGGTCGATACCACGATGACATAGAGCAGCAGGGCCGTCAGCGTGCCACTGTTCACGCCGCCATCCTGCGGTGAGATGAAGAAGTACCACGACGCAAAGCCGGCCAGAACGGCGACCATCGCGCCTTGCCGGACGCCGAACAGGAAACCGGCGATCACGACTGCGGGAAAAAAGGTGAGAAACGGAAAACCCTGCGGCAAGGTGGGCTCGAGCCAGAAGCGAAGGGCAAGCGCCACGGCAAATACGACGAGTGCCAACGCGTAGCTGGCGGCTTTTTTTGTCGGTGTAAGCTCACCGCGAACGGCTTTGAAAGCAGGCAGTTTCCGGAAGAAACCGATTTTCTTGGGCATGAAGGGTCCCGTGCACACGCGTTCGCTACACCAAACGCCAGACCACGCTACTTCAGATGACGCCAAATCACAATCGGGCCAAGACAGGCCGGAACGCATCATGAAAAGCCCCGGAGCGACGGGCTCCGGGGTCTTGTGGTGTTAGTCGCCGAGACCGTCGAACAGTGCCGTCGACAGGTAGCGTTCGGCAAAGGAGGGGATGATGACCACGATGGTCTTGCCCTCGTTTTCTGGACGTTGGCCGGCCTCGATGGCGGCCGTCAACGCCGCACCGGAAGAAATGCCGACCGGAATGCCTTCGAGGCGGGCGATCAGGCGGGCATTTTCGAACGCATCCTCGTTGGAAACGGTGATGATCTCGTCATACACCTTGGTGTCGAGAACCGGCGGCACGAAGCCGGCGCCGATGCCCTGGATCTTGTGCGGTGAAGGCTGGCCGCCCGACAGAACCGGGCTTGCACTCGGCTCGACGGCGATGACCCGCACAGAAGGCTTTTTCGCCTTCAGTACCTGGCCTGTGCCGGTGATGGTGCCGCCGGTGCCGACGCCCGAAACGAGAATATCGACAGCGCCGTCCGTATCGTTCCAGATTTCCAGCGCCGTCGTGTTGCGATGGATTTCCGGGTTGGCGGCATTCTCGAACTGCTGCGGAATGACTGCGTCGGGCAGGGAGGCGGCCAGTTCCTCGGCTTTGGCGATTGCACCCTTCATGCCCTTGGTGCCCTCGGTCAGCACGAGTTCCGCGCCGAGAAGCGCCACCATCTTGCGACGCTCGATGGACATGGTTTCCGGCATGGTGAGGATCAGGCGATAACCCTTGGCGGCGGCGGCAAAGGCCAGCGCGATACCGGTATTGCCCGACGTCGGCTCGATCAGCACGGTCTTGCCGGGGGTGATCTTACCGGCGGCTTCCAGCGCTTCGATCATCGCCACGCCGATACGATCCTTGACGGAGGCGATCGGGTTGAAGAATTCAAGCTTGGCGAGGATCGTGGCTTTGACACCTTTTTCCTTGGCCAGCTTGTCGAGACGCACGAGGGGCGTATTGCCGACCGTCTCGGTGATGGATGCGTAAATGCGCCCGCGACCAGGCTCTTGAATACCGGACATGACGTCCCTCCTTGTGAAAGCATATGGCGGGACAATAGGGCGGGTACGCGGGGAGGGCGAGAAATATTTATTTCGAAACAAAGAAGTATATGGAATTGACGTCCGATTATTGAGAAAATGGAGTTAAATATTCCAAACGCGGCGCTTGTTGCCCGTAGGTTCCGATCTGGCGGCGATCAAGGCACGGCTGGGTAGTAAAAGCGGTGCAATCGCGCTAGATTGTCAGACAGTCGTGCTGCCATGGTGCGGTGTCGGTTGCAGCGGGTGGCCGCTCGCCCGGCGATCGACAGAACCGGAGGTTCATCGCATGGGACGATTGCAGCGGAATGTGGCTGATGCCAGGCCGAAAAGAACGCGATCCGCGTCAGTCTATCCTTGCGCCGGGAAATCATTCTTTTGCGATTGCACTTCAATCCGACGGATAAGTATTTGATTCTGCAGCACACGCACCCAGCCCTTGCAATGTTTCCCCGTATCTCGATCCGCCAGTCTTTTCGTAATGCCTTCTTCAAGGGCGCCGTCGTGTCCGTTCCCGCTCTGGCGTTGCAGGCTTTGCTTCTGGTCTGGGTCGGGCAGGCGGCCTGGGCGCTTCTGCCGGTTGCGGTCATCCTGCTAGTTTCCACAGCCTACACGGTGATTGCGCATGCCGCCGACCGCCGTCCGCTTGCAGCCACAGCGATAACGATCGGCTTCGCGGTTGCTTACAGCCTCGTCATGGCGCTCGGTTTCGGCGGGCCGTTCGGCTTTCATTTTCTTCTCATCGCCTTCCTGCCGGTTGCGCTCGCTTCGGAGCGGGCAGGCGACGTCGGGAAATGGGCGGCCGCTGCGGCATTGTGCTTCTTCACCTTGTGGATCGAATTTCGCGATGGCGGCGCCTTCCTTCTGCATTCGGAAGCCATGGTCACGCAGGCCAGCCTGTTCCGCTTCGTCAACATGGCGCTGGCTTTCCTTCTGCTGGCCGCTTTCATTCGCATTGCGCTCGATTTCAAGAGGGAGGACATGCGCCGGGATGCGCCAGCCATCGCATCGCCGCGCCTTGGGGGTGTACAGCCGGATCGCCGGCGCCTGACGGATGCGGTGAGCAAGCCACACCTGCATTTCATGGAGCCGGATCGTGTTTTCTCGGTCATCGTGCTCGAGGTCGACCACCATGCCGCTATCGCCGAGATTTTCGGCCGCTTCATCGCCGAGCAGGTCGCACGGCAGGCGTCGGCGATGATCCTCGGCAAGGTTCGGGAAACGGACATGATCAGCCGGCGGGGACGCCGGACCTTCCTTATCTTCCTGCCTGAAACGGTGGAGGAGGAGGCGTGTGTTGTGGCGGAGCGTATCCGCACTGCCATTGCGGAACTGCCGCTGCGTGTCGGCGATCTGTCACTGCGGGTGTCGGTAACGCTTGGCATCGCCCAGTCCCGGGCAAGCGATGACATTGCCATCGCCATCGCCGATGCAGAAAGGGCAATGGCATCGGGCCATGCCGCCGGCCGCAATCGCACGATGCTGGCCGGTCTTCTCTGAGAAACGATCTTGTCAGACGCCGGTGGAGCCGAAACCGCCGGCCCCGCGTGTGGTGTCGGATGTTTCCGTCACTTCTGCCACAGCCACCTGTGTCACCGGTGCAATGACCATCTGGGCGATACGCATGCCGCGCTCGATGGTGAACGCCTCATCGCCGAGATTGACGAGCAGAACCTTCACTTCGCCGCGATAGTCGCTATCGATGGTGCCGGGCGTGTTGAGGCAGGTGATGCCGTTCTTGAAGGCCAGCCCCGAACGCGGACGGATCTGTGCTTCGAACCCTTGCGGTATTTCCATGATGAAACCGGTTGGCACCAGTGCGCGTTTGCCGGGGGCGAGCGTGAGAGGCTGGTCCGGAGGCACGGCGGCACGAAGATCCATGCCGGCGGCCCCCGCCGTCTCATAGGCGGGAAGATCGATGGCATCGGCGTGCGGCAGGCGCTTGAGGCCCAGGGTGGGGCGAACATTGTTTTGAAGGGTCATGACCCGACAGTTTGCCTTTTACGCGGCAAGGTCAATTGCAATGGGGGGTGAGACCCGCTAGATACGCGGCAATTCCACAGGATTTCAAAGAATGGCCGAAACCCTTGCAGAGGCGGTCTCCCGCCGCCGCACCTTCGCGATCATCGCCCACCCGGACGCCGGCAAGACCACGCTGACCGAAAAACTGCTGCTGTTCGGCGGCGCGATCCAGCTCGCCGGTGAAGTGAAGGCCAAGAAGGACCGTATCCAGACCCGTTCGGACTGGATGAAGATCGAGCGTGAACGCGGCATTTCGGTCGTGACCTCGGTGATGACTTTCGAATATGACGGCAATGTCTTCAACATTCTCGACACGCCCGGTCACGAAGATTTCGCGGATGATACCTACCGCACGCTGACGGCGGTGGATGCCGCCATCATGGTCATCGACGCCGCCAAGGGCATCGAGCCGCGCACGCTGAAACTTTTCGAAGTCTGCCGCATGCGCGATATTCCGATCATCACCTTCATCAACAAGATGGACCGCGAAAGCCGCGATCCCTTCGAGATTCTGGATGAGGTCGAGGAAAAGCTGGCGCTGGACACCGCGCCCGTTACCTGGCCGGTCGGGCGTTCCAAAACCTTCTGCGGCGCCTACAATCTGGCAAACAGCACGTTCCGCGGTTCTGACACGCAGGTCGAACCGGAAAAGGTCAATGGTGCGCAGAGCGTCGCCAGCCATTTACCGGAAAACGAACGTCAGGCCTTTATCGATGAACTGGAGCTGGCCATCGAGGCCTGTCGTCCGTTTGATCGCGAGGCTTTCCTCGAAGGCCACATGACACCGGTCTTCTTCGGTTCGGCACTGCGCAATTTCGGCGTTCGCGATCTCATCAACGCGCTCGGTGCCTATGCGCCGCCGCCGCGCGACCAGGTCGCCGATACCCGCACGGTGCATGCGGCGGAAGATGCGATGACGGCCTTCGTCTTCAAGATTCAGGCCAACATGGACCCGAACCACCGCGACCGCATCGCGTTTGCGCGAATCTGCTCCGGCAAGCTGCAGCGTGGCATGAAGGCGAGGCTTGCCCGCACCGGCAAGCAGATCGGCCTCACCGCACCGCAATTCTTCTTTGCCTCGCAGCGCCAGCTCGCCGATACTGCCTTTGCCGGCGATGTCGTCGGCATTCCGAACCATGGTACGCTGCGCATCGGCGATACGCTGACCGAAGGCGAATCGCTCGTCTTCCAGGGCGTGCCGAACTTTGCCCCGGAAATCCTGCGCCGCGTGCGGCTTGAGGACGCCATGAAGGCAAAGAAGCTCAAGGAAGCGCTGCAGCAGATGGCGGAAGAGGGCGTCGTGCAGCTCTTTTCGCCGGAAGACGGTTCGCCCGCCATCGTCGGCGTCGTCGGTGCGCTTCAGCTCGACGTGCTCAAGGAGCGCCTGATGGCTGAATATGGCCTGCCGGTGTCGTTCGAAATGTCGCGCTTTTCCATCTGCCGCTGGATTTCGGCGGATCAGGCCGCCGACCTCGACAAGTTCACCAACAGCCATCGCGGCGATATCGCCCGCGACCTCGACGGTGATCCGGTCTATCTGGCGCAGGATAGCTTCTCGCTGCGTTACGAGTCGGAACGCTATCCGGCCATCAAGATGGTTGCCATTAAGGAGTATCACGCCGTCAAGGCGGCATGATCTGAAGCCTCGTTAACGAAATGGGCGCGCGGTCTTGCAAGGACCGCGCAATTTCCCGATTTCCACCCTCCTCCCACCGCATTCTCCGGTCAGAACGACAGGCAGTCATTGAGGTCGTTCACAGGCGGATACCAGCGTTGCAAAAATGTGAACAGTCCGCCGCGCGGATCTGTGTCAGATTTTTGAACGTTCAGCTTGTATTAACTCAGTCGGGCTGAAACTTGTTTCAACGGTAGAAATCGGAGTGGATTGCATGTGTCGCTGGGCTGCTTATCGCGGCGCACCTGTCTTTATCGAGGAACTGGTGTCCTCGCCTGCCCATTCGCTGGTGGCGCAATCCCACTGCGCGACCATGGCCCGCACGACAACGAATGCCGATGGTTTCGGCATTGCCTGGTATGGGGATCGGCCCGATCCCGGCCGTTACCGCGATATCCTGCCCGCCTGGGCAGACTGCAATCTCATGAGCCTTGCCCGCCAGATCCGTTCCGGTCTGTTTCTCGCCCATGTGCGCGCCGCCACCCATGGGTCGACGCGTCGCGACAATTGCCACCCCTTCGTGGTTGGCAACTGGTCCTTCATGCATAACGGTCAGATCGACGGTTTCGAGCATCTGCGCCGCCGTATGGAATCGGAACTGTCCGACGACCTGTTCCGCTACCGTACCGGCACCACCGATTCCGAGCTTCTGTTCCTTCTGGCCCTGCAATTCGGCCTGAACGACAAGCCGCTGGAGGCCATGGCCAAGGCGGCGGGTTTTGTCGAAGACCTGTCGAACGACATGCTCGGTTACGCGCTTCTCCGCTTCACCGCGGCCTTCTCCGATGGCAAGACGTTGTTTGCCGTTCGTTATGCCACCGATGCGAAGGCGCCGACGCTTTATGCTGCACCCGTTTGCGGCGGCAACGGCCACTGTCTGGTGTCCGAACCGCTGAACGACGAGGCCGACACCTGGGTCGAAATTCCCGATGGGTCGACGGTTATCCTCAACGAGCGCGGCATGGATGTCGCCCTGTTCGAGCCGGCGGTGAACTGGGCCGCGCGGATGCGTAAAGCGGGTTAGGAACGGGAAGCGCCGAGCTTTTCCGCCGCAAATCCCGCGAGCTTCTCCGCAACCGCGTCCTTGTCCATTTCCGGCCAATGATCGATGCCCGTGCGGGATACGATCTTCACGCTGTTGCGCGTACCGCCCATGATGCCGGTTTCCGGCGAGACATCGTTGGCGACGATGAAATCCGCGCCCTTCCTGTCCAGCTTCACCTGTGCATTGGCGAGTACGTCGTTGGTTTCGGCGGCAAAGCCGATCACAAGTTTCGGACGCTCGGCATGGTGGCCCACCGTTTTCAGAATGTCCGGATTTTCCGCCATGGTCAGCGTTGGCGCCGCATCGCCCGGTTGCTTCTTGATCTTCTGGCTCGATTCCGTCGCCACGCGCCAGTCGGCCACTGCGGCCACCATCACGGCGAGATCGGCGGGAAGGGCGTTCAGCACGGCTTCAAGCATTTCCGAGGCGCGTTCCACATGGATGACCTTCACACCCTCAGGATCGGGAATCGAGACGGGGCCGGAAACGAGCGTCACATCCGCGCCGAGACGCGCGAGCGCTGCCGCAATGGCATGACCCTGCCGGCCGGATGAGCGGTTGGCGATATAGCGCACAGGGTCGATCGGCTCATGGGTCGGGCCGGAGGTGACGATGGCGCGCTTGCCGGCGAGCGGCTTCGGCGCATCGTCCAGCAGCGTCTCGATGGCGGCGACAATCTCCAGCGGTTCGGCCATGCGGCCAAGGCCCGCCTCGCCGCCTTCGGCCATTTCACCGGCCATCGGGCCGATGAAGCGGATACCGTCGCCGGCAAGGGTCGTCACATTGCGCCGGGTTGCCGGGTTCGCCCACATGGCCGGGTTCATCGCCGGAGCGAGAAGAAGTGGAATGCGCCGTGCGAGCAGAACGGCGGAGGCAAGGTCATCGGCAAGCCCGTTGGCGATCTTCGCCATGATGTCGGCGGTGGCTGGCGCCACCACGATCAGGTCGTGATCGCGGGCAAGGCGGATGTGGCCGACATCCTGTTCGTCGGTGCGGGAAAACAGATCCGTGAACACATGGCTGGCCGCAAGCGCGCCGACGGCGAGGGGTGTCACGAATTCCTGTGCGGCCTTCGTCATCACCGGCGTGACCGTAGCACCGCGCTCGCGCAGTCGGCGAATGAGGTCGAGGCTCTTATAGGCCGCGATGCCGCCGGAGATGACGAGAAGGATGCGCTTGCCCGAAAGTGTTTTCGAAAGTGCCATGGTCCCCTCCCGGCGTCCGGCGTTGGAGCTTTTTCAGCAAAAGCGCGAAATGCTCTAGCTGAACTGGAATGCGATATAGACGAGGGTCGCGGCAATCACCCACAGCGCCACGCGGCCCGAACGATTGTGCCGCGCTTCCGAGCGGCCGATGGCTTCCGCCGTCTCGGGATCGAAGCGCAGGCCGGTATCGACCATGCCGGCAATGTCCTGATTGAGCTTTTCGGCCTTTGCAGCGATTTCCGGCGCAGCCTCCGCCAGACGTCGCACGGCCTTCAGGCCCTCGCGCACGTCGTTGACGATACGGCCGGGGCCGAGATTCTGGCGTATCCAGCTTCCGACGACGGGTTCGGATGCCTTCCACATATTGAACTGCGGATTGAGGATGCGCGCGACACCCTCGACCACCACCATGGTCTTTTGCAGGTTCACCAGTTCGGGGCGGGTTTCCATGTCGAAAAGCTCGGTCACTTCGAAGAGAAGCGTCAGAAGCTTGCCCATGGAAATGGTTTCCGCTGGCTGGCCATGGATCGGCTCGCCGATGGCGCGGATCGCCTGTGCGAAGCTGGCTATATCGTGGCGGGCAGGCACGTAACCGGCCTCGAAATGCACCTCCGCCACCCGCATGTAGTCGCGGGTTATGAAGCCATAAAGGATTTCGGCCAGGAACCGGCGCTGCTTGGGATTCAGCCGCCCGACAATGCCCATGTCCACGGCCACGATGGTGCCCGAGGCATCGACGAAGAGATTGCCGGGGTGCATGTCGGCATGGAAAAAGCCATCGCGCAGCGTGTGCCGCAGGAAGGACTGGATCAGCGTATCCGCAAGCTTGTTCAGGTCGTGTCCGGCGGTTTTCAATGCCTCGACATCCGACATTTTCACGCCGTCGATCCATTCCATGGTCACGACATCGCGGCCGGTGCGTTCCCAATCCACCTTCGGCACGCGGAAACCCGGATCGTCCTTGGTGTTCTCGGCAATCTCCGAAAGGGCGGCGGCCTCGAGTCTCAGGTCCATTTCGATGCGGGTCGTCTGCTCCAGCGTCCGCGTCACTTCCACGGGTCGGAGGCGCCGGTGCGAGGGCAGGAAACGCTCCTGCATGTGCGCCACGAGATACATGGCCTCCAGATCCTGTGTGAAGCGCTGGCGCACGCCGGGACGGATGACCTTGACGGCGACCTTGCGGGGACCATCCGCCGTCTTCACCTCAGCCGGATGCACCTGCGCGATGGAGGCGGCGGCTATCGGGGCCTCGAAGCGCAGATAGAGATCGGCCACGGGCCGCCCGAGCGAACCTTCGATCGCCTTTTCCGCAGCACCCTGCGGGAAAAAGGCCATGCGGTCCTGAAGCTTGGAAAGGTCGTCGGCGAAATCCTTGCCCACCACATCGGGACGGGTGGCGAGGAACTGGCCCATCTTCACATAGGAAGGGCCAAGCCGCTCCACGGCGCTCGCCAGCCGGTCGCTGCGCTCGGTGTCCCTGGCGCGGTTGCGCGCCATGAGCGAGGCGATTTTCTGGCCGAGCAGGGCAAGCGGGGGCAGACCCTCGGCGGGCAGCGCCGAAATCACGCCTTCGCGCGTCAGAACCCAGCCCACGCGCACGAGCTGGTAATAGGCATTGAGAAGGCTCATTGGCAGGACTCCGGGCAGCAGGAACCCATCAGAGCTTCCAGCCGGAATGGAGTGCGGCAATGCCGCCGGTATAATTGGTGAAGCCCACGCGTGCAAACCCGGCCTGACGGATCATCGTCGCGAAGTCTTCCTGATTGGGGAACTTGCGGATCGATTCCACCAGATACTGGTAGGGCTCGGCCTCGCCGGTAATCATCTTGCCGAATTGCGGGATCGCGTTGAACGACCAGGCGTCGTAGAACCGATCAAGCAATGGCAGTTCCACCTCGGAGAATTCCAGCACCAGCAGGCGCCCGCCGCGCTTCAGCACGCGATAGGCTTCCGAAAGCGCCACATCGATATGCGGCACGTTGCGAATGCCGAAGGCAATCGTATAGGCGTCGAACGTATTGGTCTCGAACGGCAGGGATTCCGCATTGGCCTCCACGAAGGTCAGGTTCTCGGAAAGCCCCTTCTTTCTCGCGCGTTCCTCGCCCACACCCAGCATCGAGCCGTTGATGTCGAGCACGGTCGCATGGGCCTTGCGGTTGGAGGCCTCGATGATGCGGAACGCGATGTCGCCGGTGCCGCCGGCCACGTCCAGCACCTTGTAATCCGCATCCTTGCGCGGGTTGAGGGCCGCGACCATTGCATCCTTCCACAGACGATGCAGGCCCGCCGACATCACGTCGTTCATGATGTCGTAGCGCTTGGCCACCTTGTGGAACACGTCGTTCACGAGGGTCTGCTTCTCGCCCTCGTTCACCTCGCGGAACCCATAGGAGGTGGACATGCCGCCATCGGCGGTGGTGCGGCTGTCAGCCATCGTGAAACTCCCTCATTTCAACTCGAACCCGGCCGCACCATATAACAGGCGAAGAACCGGCGCCATGCTGTGGGTTGCGACCTTTTCAGCCCCGTTCTATAGCCCAAGCGCCTGACCGTTGAAACAGGAAGATGAAGCCGATGCCGGAATTGCCAGAGGTGGAAACCGTGCGCCGGGGCCTTGCCCCCAGCATGGAGGGAGCCGTCATCGAGCGGCTGCAACTGAACCGCCCGGACCTCAGATTTCCCTTCCCCGCCGGGCTTCAGGCCCGTGTCGAGGGGAAAACCATCGCCTCGCTCGGGCGGCGCGCCAAATATCTCCTGATCGAACTGGATGATGGTGCGGTCATCGTGTCGCATCTCGGCATGTCCGGTTCGTTCCGCATCGAGGACGATGTGCCCGGTATCTTCCACCATCCGCGCGGCAAGGACGAGAAGCACGATCACGTCGTCTTTCATCTGAGGACGCCGGAGGGCGCGCGCCGCGTTCTTTATAATGATCCGCGCCGTTTCGGCTTTCTCGATTTCATCGCCCCCGGCGACCGCGACGCTTATCCAGCCTTTGCCGGTCTCGGCCCGGAGCCCACCGGCAACAGCCTGCGTGCCGATTATCTGGCAGAACGTTTCGCCGGCAAGGCGCAGCCCTTGAAGAGCGCGTTGCTCGATCAGAAGGTCATCGCCGGTCTTGGCAATATCTATGTCTGCGAGGCATTGTGGCGTTCCCACCTTTCACCGGAGCGCAAAGCGGGAACGCTGGTGACGCCGGAGGGGCGACCGCGGACCGAACTGGAGCTTCTGACGCAATCGATCCGCGAGGTCATCGCCGATGCCATTGCCGCCGGCGGCTCGTCGCTGAAGGACTACCGGCAGGCGGATGGATCGCTCGGCTATTTCCAGCACTCGTTTTCCGTCTATGGTCGGGAAGGCGAGATGTGCCGCACGCAGGACTGCGGCTGCACGATCGGCCGCATCGTCCAGGCCGGCCGCTCGACTTTCTATTGTGCTGCATGCCAGCGATAGTCTCAACGCGTTCGGAAGGAGAACAACATGGCCTATGAAACCATTCTCGTGGAGACGCACGGCGCGGTCGGTCTCGTCACGCTCAATCGCCCGCAGGCGCTGAACGCACTGAATTCGACCGTTCTTAAGGAGTTGCTTGCGGCCTTCGCCGCCTTCGAGGCGGATGAAGCGGTGGGTGCCATCGTGCTGACCGGTTCCGAAAAGGCATTTGCCGCCGGCGCCGACATCAAGGAAATGCAGCCGCTGTCTTTCCCCGATGTGGTGACGGGCGATTTTCTGGGCGGCTGGGATGAGGTGGCCGGTATCCGCAAACCGGTGATCGCAGCCGTTTCCGGCTATGCGCTCGGCGGCGGTTGTGAGCTCGCCATGCTCTGCGACTTCATCATCGCCTCGGAAACGGCGAAGTTCGGCCAGCCGGAAATCACGCTCGGCATCATCCCCGGCATGGGCGGTACCCAGCGGCTGACGCGGGCCGTCGGCAAGGCCAAGGCCATGGACCTCGTTCTGACAGGCCGCATGATGGACGCGGCCGAAGCCGAACGTTCCGGCCTGGTGGCCCGGATTGTCCCTGCGGACAAGCTCGTGGAGGAGGCGCTGACCGCCGCTGCCAAAATTGCGGCCTTCTCGCGGGCTTCCGTGCTTCTCGCCAAGGAAAGTGTCGGGCGTGCCTTCGAAGTAACGCTGGCCGAAGGGCTTCGTTACGAGCGCCGCCAGTTCCAGTCGCTCTTTGCCACGGAAGATCAGAAAGAGGGCATGGCGGCCTTCGTGGAAAAGCGGAAACCCGCTTTCCGCAACCGCTAAGGTACGGACGGGAATCGGGAATGTTGCAGCAGCATGAAATTGCGCGTTGACGCCTGTCCGCTTTCCCGTTATATGACCGCCCACGGTTCAGGAAAGCCCGAGGGGTTTTCCGGTTACTCCCGTTTGCTGTCATGACAGGCTCCTAGAAGGCTGGCGCGGTGATCGCGGAGAATAGGTTCGATTTCGAGAGAGGCATAAATGGCCAATACTACTTCTGCGAAAAAGGCGACCCGCAAGATCGCCCGCCTCACAGCAATCAACAAGGCACGCCGCTCCCGCGTTCGTGGCTTCATCCGCAAGGTCGAAGAAGCGATCGCTTCCGGTGATCTCGCCGTCGCAACGGCAGCTCTCAAGGCAGCGCAGCCGGAAATCCAGCGCGCAGCCACGAAGGGCGTTCTGCACGGCAACACGGCGTCCCGCAAGGTGTCGCGTCTTGCTCAGCGCGTTAAGGCACTCGCTGCCTAATTGATTAATTATGACAATTTATAGCCCGGCCGTATGACGGCCGGGCTTTTTGATTCATGCTCCATTTTGACGCTCGCAATTGCGTTCGCGCCTTGTTCCAGCTTTTGGTGGGAACATAAAAAATCAAAACAAATCAAATACTTACAAGAGAATGCCAAGAGGGCTACGCCGTCCGGGCAGGGGGGCGGACCCCAATCTTGAGTCAAGCTGTTTTTTATTTTTTTATCGTTTGTGTCGTGCTTCTGCCGGCCTTTTTTGAATCCCATTGATTCAAAAGCGATTCTCGATTGCGGCAAATGTGACGCCCAAATGACACCGGATGAGTCAATGGCTTTCCGATGCGCCGCGGCAAAAAAGGCCGTTGATCTCCCGGTTTGATCCTGCGTAAATGGCTTCCAGGCAAGGGCCGGGGGCGAAGAAAGTTTACCTTAAACCCAGTCGCGACAAACGCGGCGGGACAAGCCTCAACCCTTCCTCGAAGCCATTCAGCTTCGCTTTTTCAATCACTGGCTGTTCCAAGCCTGCGCTGTTTCTCTTGGCAGAACGATGTTCTGCGTCCATGGATCAGAAGCGGGGATGGACGGCGACATTCAGCGGCCACATCCGTTACGAGGACGTGTGGGGCCGGACGGATCCTTGTGGTCCAAACGGGGGCGCGGAGATCGGTTCATGATTGAGCCGTATATCCGCATATAAATGCAAGTCCCGGCGGGTGGCTACGAGGTCCCTGCCGGTAATGAATTCCGGAAGGCGGCAATATGCATATGAACCTGGTGACGAAGAACGCTTCCCTCGGTGAGACCGAGGGATGCGAGCGGGAAGAACTATCCTCCGGAACCACAGCGGGAGATGCTGCTCCGATGAAGCAGGACGCGTTGTTTGAGCGCGTGAGCATCCGGCTGAAAGCGCAGGTCGGGCCTGACGTCTATGCAAGCTGGTTTGGCAGACTGAAGCTGCACTCCATTTCCAAGAGCGTCGCACGCTTGACCGTGCCGACCACATTCCTCAAATCCTGGATCAACAACCGTTATCTCGAGCAGATCACCGGCCTGTTCCAGGCGGAAGATCCGGCGATCCTGAAGGTCGAGATCCTCGTTCGCACGGCAACCCGCAGCACGCGGATGCCGTCCGGTGAGGAACGTCCCGTCAGTGAAATCGCCGTCAATCAGGGCCGCATGCGCGGCGCCCAGCAGATTGGCCAGATCTCGGTGCCGCAGCCGGAAGCGCCTTCGACGGCTCCGCGCGCTGCCTCTGGTCCCCTTTTCGGTTCGCCGCTCGACAGCCGCTTCACCTTCGACAATTTTGTCGAGGGTTCATCGAACCGCGTGGCGCTTGCCGCCGCCCGCACCATTGCTGAGGCCGGTGCCAGCGCCGTACGTTTCAATCCACTGTTCATCCACTCGAATGTCGGCCTCGGCAAGACGCATCTGCTGCAGGCCATCGCCAATGCCGCAGTGCGTTCGCCGCGCCAGCCGCGTGTTGTCTACCTGACGGCGGAATATTTCATGTGGCGTTTCGCCACCGCGATCCGTGACAATGATGCCCTGACGCTGAAAGACTCGCTGCGCAATATCGATCTCCTGATCATCGATGACATGCAGTTCCTGCAGGGCAAAATGATTCAGCACGAGTTCTGCCACCTGCTGAACATGCTGCTCGACAGCGCCAAGCAGGTCGTGGTCGCCGCCGACCGGGCCCCGTGGGAACTGGAATCGCTCGATCCGCGCGTCCGTTCGCGCCTTCAGGGTGGTGTTGCCATCGAAATGGAAGCGCCCGACTACGATATGCGCCTGTCGATGCTGCGCACCCGGCTGGATGCTGCCAAGGCCGATGACCACACGCTGGAGATCCCTGAGGAAATCCTGACCCATGTGGCGCGCAACATCACCGCCAGCGGTCGCGAACTGGAAGGGGCCTTCAACCAGCTTATCTTCCGCCGTTCCTTCGAACCGGATATTTCCATCGACCGTGTGGATGAGCTGCTCGCCCATCTGGTCGGCACCGGGGAGGCCCGTCGCGTTCGCATCGAGGATATTCAGCGCATCGTTGCCCGGCACTATAACGTGTCGCGTCAGGAGCTGGTGTCCAACCGCCGCACCCGTGTCATCGTCAAGCCGCGTCAGATCGCCATGTATCTGTCGAAGACGCTGACGCCGCGTTCCTTCCCGGAAATCGGCCGTCGCTTCGGCGGGCGTGACCATACGACCGTGCTGCACGCCGTGCGCAAGATCGAGGAACTGATTTCGGCGGATGCCAAGCTCAGCCACGAGATCGAGCTGCTCAAGCGGCTGATCAACGAGAACAACGCCTGACAAGAGGCCGCCTTCGGGCGGCCTTTTCGTTGAAGGGGCAGGAATGTCCGACAAGACCGCCACTTTCTATGCTGTCAATGCCGCCGATTACGTCGCGGCGGGCAGCCATCGTGACAATCTCTGGCGCGACCGGTTTCTGGCGGCACTTCGACCGGGCGCGGAGATCCTCGAACTCGGTTGCGGTGGTGGCTACGACACGCAGGCGATGATGGCGCACGGGTTTCAGGTGACGCCGACCGATGGTGTTCCGGAAATGGCAGCCGAGGCGCAGAAGCGGCTCGGGGTTCCGGTCCGGGTTCTGGAGTTCCGTGACATTGCCTTCGAGGCGGCCTTCGACGGTGTTTTTGCCAGTGCCTGCCTGCTGCATGCGCCGCGGGGCGATCTCGCCGACATTCTCACCCGCATCCGCCGGGCGTTGCGCCCTGCCGGTACCTTCTATGCCAGCTTCAAGGCCGGCGATGGGGAGGGGATGGATGGCCTTGGCCGCTACTATAATTATCCCGATCCGGACTGGTTGCGGCAGACCTACGCCATGGCGGGTTGGCCTGTCGTGACGATGGAAGAGGTGGATGGCAGCGGCTATGATCGCAAGCAAACCCGCTGGCTCCATGTCTTTGCCGGAATTTAGGCCTTGCCCGCTTCCGCCAGCAGCCAGTCGCGCACCTGCCGGACGGAAGGACGATCGAGCGCGGTCGGCGGGTAGACCATGTAATAGGCGAAGCGGCTTCGGATCGGCCTGCCGTAGGGTGCTGCGAGCCGGCCGTCCACCAGATCGTTGGCAACAAAACTCTCGCGCATCAGGGCAAAGCCGAGACCGGCCCGCGCCGCTTCCAGCGCACCATTGCTGTCCGGGGCGATGACCGGCCCCTTGCGCCAGTCGACTTCCAGAGCGCCGGCGGCTTCAAGCCAGAAACGCCAGTCGTTGCGGCCGGCATCATGGATCAGGGTTTCGCCGGCCAGCGCGTGCGCCGATGGCGCCGGCCCCAGTCGACAGGCCAGGGCAGGGTGTGCCACGACGATCAGTTCATCATCGATAAGCTTTTCCGAGGCAAGGCCCGGATAGGCGCCGAGCCCATGACGAACGGCCAGCGCAACGCCGTCCTTTTGGAAATCCACGAGCCGTGCTGTCGTGCCGATCCTGAGATCGATGGTGGGGTGGTCGGACTGGAACGCTTCCAGCCGGGGCATCAGCCACTGGATGGCAAAGCCTGTGGTGCAACTCAGTGTCACGATATCGGGCCGGGCCAGCGAGCGGGCGATTTCGGTCGCCTCGCGGATCAACCGAAAGGCCGAGCCGAGCGAAGCCGCATAATCGGCACCCGCTGCGGTCAAAGCCAACTGGCGAGGTTTTCGCTCGAACAACAGTGATCCGATGGCTGCTTCCAGATCGCGAACCTGCAGGCTGACAGCTCCGGCCGTGACATGCAGTTCCTCCGCCGCTCGAGTCATGCTCAGATGGCGGGCGGTTGCCTCGAAGGCGCGTAGGGCGGAAAGCGAAGGCAGCGATTGGTTCATGATTTAGAAAAACTCGATCATTGTACGAGGATTCCTCGTTTGTTTGAACGGTGTATCCAAGGTTATTGGTAATTATATCAATCCGTATCGACGGATGCCAGATCTTGGTGTTCTTCCGGATCGAAAAGAGACGACGAGCTGAGCTTCATCGTTATTATGCAGAAAACGGGTGGCGGGCACCCTGTCCTGCGATCAGAGTGATGTTGGTTAAAGGGAGACGATGATGGCAACGAAGGAAATGGGACTGGCGGAATGGGCGATGCTCGGGGCCTTGTCCCTGCTCTGGGGCGGTTCGTTCCTGTTCAACGGCATTCTGGTCAAGGTCTGGCCGCCGCTGACCATTGTCACGGGCCGTGTCGTGCTGGCGGCGCTGGCGCTCTGGCTCATCGTTCGCGTCATGGGGGTCAAGATGCCGAAAAGCCGAGAGGCGTGGGGCGCCTTTTTCGGCATGGGTATCCTGAACAATGTCATCCCCTTCATCCTCATCGTCTGGGGTCAGACGCATATTGCCAGCGGCCTTGCCGCCATTCTCAATGCCACGACGCCGCTCTTCGGTGTCATCGTCGCCCATGCCCTGACCGCTGATGAAAAACTGACGGTGAACCGGGTGGCGGGCCTGCTGGTCGGCTTTGCGGGCGTCGTCACCATGGTCGGCCCTTCGGTTCTCGGCCATGTCGGCAGCGACCTGCTCGGCGAACTCGCGGTGCTCGGCGCGGCGGTAAGCTACGCCTTTGCCGGGGTCTATGGTCGCCGGTTCAGGGCTATGGGTCTGCCGCCGCTGGTGCCGGCCGTCGGGCAGGTCACGGCCTCGTCGGTCCTGCTTCTGCCGGTGGCGTTGATCGTGGATCGTCCCTTCAGCCTGCCTGTGCCGGGGCTGGAGGCCTGGGCTGCCCTTTTCGGGCTCGCCATCCTGTCGTCGGCGCTCGCCTATATCCTGTTCTTCCGTATCCTTGCGACGGCCGGCGCCACGAACCTGATGCTGGTGACGATCCTCATTCCACCGAGCGCCATCCTTCTTGCGGCGCTGGTGCTGGGCGAGCAACTGGCGGCCCGTCATTTCATCGGCATGGTCTTGATCGGATTGGGCCTGCTTGCCATTGACGGGCGGCTCTGGCGCGCGCTTTTCCGGAAAAGACCGGCGTAATCAGCAGGCGAGATCGGCCACCACGGCATCGAGGATGAGCATGCCGGAGGGGGTGCAGCGCAGGCGCGAATTGCCGAGCCGCTCGATAAAGCCATGCTCCAGCAGCGTCTCTTCCCGCTTGGGGTCCAGATCGCGCCCCGAAAGCGTATGCCAGCGGGCGAGATCGACCCCTTCCCGCAGACGAAGCCCCATCAGGAGCAACTCGTCGGCCTGTTCGTCGCGACCAAGAAGCTCGCGATCGACCATGCCGTGGCCATGATCTTCCACCAGCTTCAGCCAGCCTTCCGGATTGCGTTCCGTCGCCGTTGCCAGCTTGTCGGCACCGATGCTGAGGCGTCCGTGGGCGCCGGGGCCAATACCGGCATAATCGCCATAACGCCAGTAGGTCAGGTTGTGGCGGCTTTCCGCACCGGGCCTGGCGTGGTTGGAAACCTCATAGGCCGGCATTCCGTGGGCGGCGGTAATGTCCTGCGTCGCCTCGTAAAGCAGAGCAGACTGGTCACCATCCGGCACCACCAGCTTGCCGGCCTTGTGCAGACCATAGAAGGGCGTGCCCTCCTCGATGGTGAGCTGATAGAGCGAGAGGTGATCGACGGCGTAGGAAATCGCCTGTTTCAACTCGGCTTCCCAGTCCTCGACAGTCTGGCCGGGGCGGGCATAGATCAGGTCGAAGGACATGCGTGGGAAGATCTCGCGGGCGAGATGAATGGCCTTCAGCGCATCCTCGACATTATGCAGCCGTCCGAGAAATTTCAGGTCCCGGTCGTTCAGCGCCTGCACGCCGAGCGACACGCGGTTGACGCCGGCGGCGCGATAACCCCGGAAGCGTGTGGCCTCCACGCTGGAAGGGTTTGCCTCCATGGTGATCTCGATTCCGGCAGGCACATGCCAGAAGCGCGCAATGCCGGAAAGGATGGCATCCACCGTTGCGGGGTCCATCAGTGAAGGGGTGCCGCCGCCGATGAAGACGCTGGTCACGGCTCTGGGGCCGGAGATCGTCCGCATCGTCTCCATCTCCTTCAGGAATGCGGAGACGAAACGCGGCTGGTCGATGGCCTGATGGCGCACATGGCTGTTGAAGTCGCAATAGGGGCATTTGGCGGCGCAGAACGGCCAATGGATGTAGACGCCGAAACCCGGCTCGCCCGTATCGGGCAGAAGGAAGGTCGAGGCTTCGGCGCTCATCGGTTCAGGCTGCCAGACAGGTTTCGACGAAGAGCTTGAAAGCGCGGGCGCGGTGCGACAGCGCCTGTGCATCGCCCGGCTTCCAGCCGTGCTTTTCGTCAGAGGTCAGTTCGCCGAAGGTCTTGTCATAGCCTTCGGGCTGGAAGATCGGATCGTAGCCGAAGCCCTTGTCGCCCCGCGGTGGCCAGACAACCGTGCCTTCCACCTCGCCCCGGAAGATTTCCGTGTGTCCATCCGGCCAGGCCAGGCAAAGCACGCTGACGAAACGGGCGGTGCGCTGCGCGGATGATGCGGCGCCTTTTTCTGCCAGCGCCTTCTCCACCTTTTCCATTGCCCAGGGAAAGTCGCGGCTCCCGTCCTCGCGCTCGGCCCAGTTGGCGGTATAGACGCCCGGAGCGCCGCCCAGCGCATCGATCACAAGCCCGGAATCGTCCGAAAGCGCCGGCAGGCCGGACGCCTTGGCCGAGGCGAGCGCCTTGATGGCGGCATTCTCCTCGAAGGTGGTGCCGGTTTCGTCGGGTTCGGCGAATTTCAGTTCAGCGGCGGACTTGGCCGAAAAGCCGAAGGGGCCGATCAGTTCGGCGATTTCGCGGATCTTGCCGGCATTGTGGCTGGCGACGACAATGGTGCGGGTATCGAGCTTGCGCATCTCAGTTTTCTTCCATGTTCCAGATCAGCGGGGTGGCGCATTCGAGACTGTTACCCGCGGGGTCGCGGAAATAGATCGAGCGCCCGCCCTGGGGCCAGGTCATATCCTGTTCGATGGCGATGCCGGCCGAAACGAGCTTCGCCACCATTCGATCGAGGTGGGCGGCGCGGACCCGGAAACAGGCATGGCCTGGGCCGGTCGTGCCGTGGGGCGGTACGGCAAGGCTGCCATCCGTCACGGGTTTCAGCGTTTCCGCGCCGTTGAAGATCAGCAGGATGCCGGGACCACAACGGTAGAAGACGTGGCGATTGCCGCCACGCCGGATCTTTTCGAAGCCGAGAACGCCACCGTAAAAGGCCTCTGCCGCGTCGAGATCATCGGCGTAGAGCGCCGTTTCCAGAATGCCTTCGATCAGTTCGGCCACTTGCGTTTCCTGTCAGGCGATCGCCTGCTTCTGCAGTTCGACCAGTTCGGCAATGCCGTTGGTTGCAAGGCTGAGCAGCTTCAGAAGCTCCTCCTGGCTGAAGGGGGTGCCTTCGGCCGTGCCCTGGATTTCAACGATGCCGCCGTTGCCGGTCATCACGAAATTGGCGTCGGTTTCGGCCGAGGAATCCTCGAGGTAATCGAGATCGATCACCGGCTGGTTGGCGAAGATGCCGCAGGAAATGGCGGCCACATGGTCTTTCAGAACCTTGTCGACCTTCACCATGCTGCGGGCCTCCATCCATTTCAGGCAATCATGCAAGGCAATGAAGCCGCCGGTAATGGATGCGGTGCGGGTGCCCCCATCGGCCTGGATCACGTCGCAGTCGATGGTGATCTGTCGCTCGCCGAGCGCCTGAAGATCGACCACGGCGCGCAGCGAGCGGCCGATGAGACGCTGGATTTCCTGCGTGCGGCCGCCCTGCTTGCCTGTGGCGGCCTCGCGGCGCATACGGTCGCCCGTGGCGCGCGGCAGCATGCCATATTCGGCGGTCACCCAGCCCTTGCCGCTGTTGCGCAGCCACGCCGGCGGCTTTTCCTCAAGGCTTGCGGTGCACAGCACATGCGTGTCGCCGAACTTCACAAGGCACGAGCCCTCGGCGTGCTTGGAGAAGTTCCGCTCGAAGGAGACCTTGCGCATCTGGTCGGTTTTTCTGCCTGAAGGCCGCATTGCTTGCTCCTGAATTCGTGGGTTTTCGCCTGCTATGACATGCGATCAACCACGCTTTAAGGGGCTGCTTGCCGTTTTGCAAAGGAAAAGCGGGTGCGAATGAATGCAGCAACGCCGCATTTTCCCTTTTGTAACGGCGCTGTCATGACTATATTCAAACCACGGATCGAGATTGCGTAATAAAGGGACAGATGGGACTGACGAAGCAGACCGGAAAAGACATTGCCGCCGCGCTGGACGAGCGCTCGCGCGACGTTTTCCGCCGTATCGTCGAAACCTATCTCGATACCGGTGAGCCGCTCGGCTCGCGCAATCTGTCGCGGCTTCTCGCCTCGCCGCTGTCTCCCGCTTCGGTGCGCAACGTCATGAGCGATCTTGAAGCACTCGGTCTCATCTATTCTCCACATATCAGCGCCGGTCGCCTGCCCACCCAGCAGGGGCTGCGCTTCTTCGTCGATGCCTTCATGCAGGTCGGCGACCTCTCGCATCAGGAACGCGCCGAAATCGACAGGCAGATCCGTCCGGCGGGAACAGACACGACGATGGAAAGCGTGATGAACGAGGCAAGCAAGCTCTTGTCCGGCGTCTCGCGGGGGGCGGGCCTCGTCATTACCGGCAAGAACGATCCGGTGTTGAAACATGTCGAGTTCATCCGGCTGGAGCCGACGCGGGCACTGGCCATTCTGGTTGGCGAGCACAATCAGGTCGAAAACCGCATCGTGGAACTGCCCGCAGGGGTCTCTTCGTCGCAGCTCACCGAAGCCGCCAATTTCCTCAATGCCCATCTCGGTGGCCAGACGCTGGTCGAACTGCGCAGCCAGCTTGCCCAGCTCAAGATCGAGATCGCCAGCGAACTGGATCAACTGGCCGGTGATCTGGTGGAGCGCGGGCTTGCCGTCCGTTCCGGCGAGAGCGAAACCGGAAAGCCCGCCCGCCTCATCATTCGCGGCCATGCCAACCTGCTGGAGGGGCTGGCCGGTGCCGAAGACATCGATCGCGTGCGCATGCTGTTCGAGGACCTGGAGCAGAAGGACGGGCTGATCGAATTGCTCGACCTTGCCGAAAGTGGTCCCGGCGTGCGCATTTTCATCGGTTCCGAAAACAAGCTATTCTCGCTGTCGGGCTCTTCGCTTATCCTTGCGCCCTACCGGGACAGTGAAGAGCGCGTGGTCGGCGTGGTCGGCGTCATCGGCCCGACGCGGCTCAACTATTCCCGGATCGTTCCCATGGTCGATTACACGGCCCAGGTGATCGCAAGGCTCTCCCGCAAGCCTTGATTTTTGCCGCTCGAACCTCGATATGTGCGGCAATTCCTTAGAGAAGCAATTGAAATCGGAGTACGTCATGACCGACGAAGCAAAGACCAACGGACCTGACGCCAGCGCGGCGGAAAAGCCGGAGACGGTAGCCGCAGAGACTGCGCCCGCCGAAGAAGCCAACCCGCTCGATCTTCTGAAGGCAGAGAACGAGGATCTGCGCGACAAGTTCCTGCGTCTGGCTGCCGAAATGGACAATCTGCGCCGCCGTACCGAGCGCGAGGTCAAGGATGCCAAGGCTTATGCGGCCTCTTCGTTCGCTCGCGACATGCTGGCTGTTTCCGACAACCTGCGCCGCGCGCTGGAAGCCGTTCCGGCGGAACTCAAGGAGGCGGCCGATGCCGTCGTCAAGTCGCTGCTCGAAGGCGTCGAGATGACCGAGCGCTCCATGCTGTCGACACTCGAGCGTCACGGCGTCAAGAAGATTGACGCCGAAGGCGAGAAGTTCGATCCGAACTTCCATCAGGCCATGTACGAGGTGCCGAACCCTAACGTGCCGAACAACACGGTGGTGCAGGTCGTTCAGGCCGGCTATACCATCGGCGACCGCGTTCTGCGCCCCGCCATGGTCGGCGTCGCCAAGGGCGGCCCGAAGGCAGCGGAAGCCGCGCCTGCGGATACGGCTGGCGAGGCCAAGGGCGATTGATCGCTTCCACGTAAAGACAATGAAAAAGCCGCGGTTTTGCCGCGGCTTTTTCATTTTATCGGCACGCTTGCAGCGCAGGAAGGATCAGGCCGCGTTGGACGCGTGATCCTCGTTCAGGAAGGTGTAGATGGCACTGGCGGAATCCGTGGCGCGCAGCTTGGCGACGAGATCCTGGTCGCGCAGCACGCGGGCAATCCGCGACAGGGCCTTCAGATGGTCTGCGCCGGCGCCTTCGGGCGCCAGAAGCAGGAAAACGAGATCGACGGGTTCGTCATCGATCGCTTCGAAATCGACCGGCGTTTCAAGCCGCGCGAAAAGCCCGCGAATGGTGGGGATGCTGTTCAGCTTGCCGTGCGGAATGGCGATGCCATTGCCCACACCAGTGGAGCCGAGCCGTTCCCGTTGCAGGATGACATCGAAAATCTCGCGTTCGGGCACGCCGATGAGCTTCGAGGCCTTGGCGGCGAGTTCCTGGAGCAATTGCTTCTTGGAATTGACCTTGAGGGCGGGAATGATCGCATCTGGTTGCAGCAAATCTGCCAAAGCCATACTTCTTTTCCTTCAAGCCTTCAGGCGGAAGAGGGAGGCGCTGGCGTTCGGCAGCGCCTCCCCAGTTGGTTAACTCTTGATGTTGGCCGAATCGATCCAGCCGATATTGCCGTCGGGACGACGGTACACGATGTTCAACTGTTCGCCGCCGGGGCTGCGGAACAGAAGGATCGGATCATCGGTCATGTCGAGTGCCATCACGGCGCTGGCGACCGACATCGTCTTGAGCGGCCGGGTGTTCTCGGCAACGATCGTCGGTGCGAAATCTTCCGGCACTTCGTCGGCTTCATCCGGAACGGCATCGACCACCGAGAAAGTGAATTCGCCGGGGTTGCCGCTCTGGCCGGCGTGATGGTCGCGAAGCTTGCGCTTGTAGCGACGCAGACGCTTCTCGAGACGCTCGCAGGCGGCATCGAACGCGGCCTGCGGTTCGGCTGCCTGGCCGGTGGCGTGCAGATTGACGCCGGTATCGAGATGAAGCCGGCAATCCGCCGCAAAGCGGGATGAAGACTTCTCGACGATAACCTGGCTGGAATACCCTCCCTCGAAATATTTCGTGACCGCATCGGCAATCTGCCCTTCGATCCGCTGACGGAACGAGTCGCCGATATCCATATGCTTCCCGGTTACACGCACACTCATGGAGTTTCCCTTCTTGTTGTGGTTTGCGTCGAACAGTCTAAGTCAACGCCGGTTCGCATCCAAGCCTTCAAGACAAATATACCGGGCGGCGAAAGCCGTTCCGAATAGGCAATTTGTCGTGAATGTGCCGGTTTGCCGCAGCAGGGTAGAAAATCCTTCGATCATGCCTCTCGGCGCGTCGTGAGTGAAAGCGAGTGGTCCGGGCACGTCCTGTTTCGAGCCGGTGTCGCCTGCCTTTCATGCTGGCGGGGCTTCTACCGGTCAGGGTGCCAAAAGTCAATCACCGGTTAAAGGCGGGTTAATTCCTGTGGCTTGATGCCTCGAAAGCCCTTATTGCGCAGCCACTTTCGCCAGCGCCCGCTTTTCGCGCCGCCGCTGTACGGAGGAGGGGATATTCATCGCCTCCCGATACTTGGCGACGGTTCTGCGGGCAAGATCGATGCCGGTGCTGCGCAGGCTGTCGACGATATCGTCGTCCGAAAGAACGGCATCCGGGCGCTCCTTGTCGATCAGCACACGGATGCGGTGGCGCACGGCCTCCGCCGAGTGATTGTCGCCCCCCTCGGCCGAACCGATGGAGACGGTAAAGAAATACTTCAACTCGAACAGGCCGCGCGGCGTCAGCATGTATTTGTTGGAGGTGACGCGGCTCACCGTCGATTCATGCATCTTGATGGCATCCGCCACCGTTTTCAGGTTCAGCGGCTTCAGGTGATCGACGCCATGCAGGAGAAAGGCATCCTGCTGGCGCACGATTTCACTCGCGACCTTCATGATGGTGCGGGCACGCTGGTCGAGGCTGCGCGTCAGCCAGTTGGCGTTCTGCATGCACTCGGAAAGGAAGGCCTGATCCTGATTGCTCTTGGCGGTGTTGCGCGAAATTTCCGCGAAGTAGCTCTGGTTCACCAGAACGCGCGGCAGCGTATCCGGGTTCAGTTCCACCAGCCAGTTACCCTGCGGCCCCGCCTGCACGACGATATCCGGCGTGATCGTTTCCGGTATGGTGTTGGAAAAGCCGCTGCCCGGCTTGGGATTGAGGCAACGGATTTCACCGAGCATTTCCAGAAGGTCTTCCTCATCCACGCCGCACAGCTTCTTGAGCGTCTGGAAGTCGCGCTTGGCCAGAAGTTCGAGATGCTCGACCAGCGTCGCCATTGCCGGGTCCAGCCTATCTTTCTGCCGGAGCTGGATGGCCAGGCATTCGCTGAGCGAGCGGGCAAAGATACCCGGCGGATCGAGTGTCTGGAGCGCGGTCAGCACGCACTCGATATCCGCGGTTGTCTTGCCGAGGCGCTCGCCGATTTCCGCGAGATCGCCGCGGAAATAACCGGCTTCGTCCAGATGTTCGGTCAGAAGCTGGGCGATCAGGCGATCGGGTGCGGATGTCAGCAGGAAGGGGATCTGCTGGGCGATGTGGTCGGATAGCGTTACTTGCATCGCCGCGAAGGCGTCGAGATCGTAACCCTCGCCGGCATCGCCGCCGGGCATGGACTTCCACTGGCTGACGAGTTCGGGCACATCGGCCGAGCGCTCATGCCCGTCATCGGGGTAGACGTTTTCGTAATTGGTGTCGAGTGCGCTGTTCAGCCGGTCGGCGCTGGCGTTCTGCCCGGTCTCATACCAGTCGGCGTTGAGGCGCTCCTCGCCCTTGTCGCCGTCCTCGCCCCGTCCTTCCGGCAGTTCCGGGCCAAAATTGTCCGGCGTCGCCTCCAGCGGTGCGCCGTGATCGTCATCCCCGCCGCTCACTTCCAGCAGCGGGTTTTTTTCCACTTCCTGTGCAATGAACTGGACGAGTTCGAAATGAGTCATTTGCAGCAACTGGATGGATTGCATCAGTTGCGGAGTCATGACGAGAGACTGACTCTGGCGCAGGAAAAGGCCGGCGGAAAGTGCCATGACGGACGCGAAACTCCCACAATTCCCTTGGCTTCTTCGTTTCTGGAATACGAAAAGAAGAACTGGCCCAAAAATTGCTTTTTTGGAGGTTCCGGTCAAGCGGAACTGTCACCTACCTGTCAAAAACTTTCAACGGGGCGAAAAATGATGGAAAAAATGCCTGCGCCGTGGAGTTTTCGCCTCAGAGGCTGAATTTATCGCCGAGATAGAGGCGGCGTACTTCCGGGTTGGAGACGATATCGTCGGCGCGTCCATGCGTCAGCACTTCACCGGCATGGATGATGTAGGCCCGGTCGATGAGGCCGAGCGTTTCACGCACATTGTGGTCGGTGATGAGAACGCCAATGCCACGCGCCGTCAGGTGGCGCACGAGGTTCTGGATATCGGCAACGGAAATCGGATCGACGCCCGCAAAAGGTTCGTCGAGCAGCATGAAGGCGGGGTCTGTCGCCAGTGCGCGGGCGATTTCGAGACGACGGCGTTCACCACCCGACAACGCGACGGCCGGTGATTTGCGCAGCTTGTCGATGTGGAACTCGTTGAGCAGCGAATCGAGCTTGGCCTCGCGGCGGGCCTTGTCATTGTCGTGCAACTCGAGGACGGCGCGGATGTTGTCTTCCACGGTCAGGCCGCGAAAGATAGAGGCTTCCTGGGGCAAATAGCCGACGCCAAGCCGCGCCCGGCGATACATGGGCATGCCCGTCACGTCGTCGCCATTGATGGCGATGGTGCCCGCATCCACCGGCACGAGACCGGTAATCATGTAGAAACAGGTGGTCTTGCCCGCACCGTTCGGGCCGAGCAGACCGACAGCCTCGCCACGGCGCACGACGAGAGACACTCCATTGACCACGCGGCGCGTCTGATAGGTCTTCGTCAGCCCGTGTACGATGAGCGTACCCTCGTAACGGCTCTTGTCGGCCACCGTCTTGACGGGCTTGCCCTTCGACAGAAGCCTGCCGGCAATATTCGTGAGGCTGCTGATTTTCACGGGGCGTCGGCCTTACGGCTTCTTCTGCGAAGACGGATCGAGCTGGATGCTGACACGACCACCGCAGGCGTCGAGCTTGGCTTCGCCACTGTCCATATGCACCGTCAGCTTGCAGCCGACAAATACGTTCTGACCTTCGGAGAGAACCACCTTGTCGCCGGTCAGCACGAAGGTCTGCGTGTCCATGTCGAAGCGGCCGGCATCGGCGGTGGCCTGCTGGGTGCCGGACGAAAGGAACACCTTGCCGCCCATGTCGATGCTCTTGATGTCGGTGCTGCCGGAGCTGATCGAGGTGCCCTCGCCGCTCTTGTAATAAACGGTCATGTTGCCGGACTGCATGGTAGTCGTGCCCTGCACCACCTTCACATTGCCGGTGAAGATGGCCTTGGCTTCCTTGTCCTTCACTTCGAGCTGATCGCTCTCGATCTGGATCGGCTGGTCGTTGGAAAGCTTCAGGTTGCCCTTGGTCGTGGTGCTCTGCGCCAGGGCGATCTGCGGCAGACAGACGGCGGCGATGGCGAGGCCCGTGAGAAAGGCGGCGGTCTTGCGGTCTTTAATAGGGCTGAACTCAATCATTAAGGCCGGCTCTGCTGCTTGGCGTTGCGGATGGCGACCGGGTCGATATTGACACGAACCGCGCCTGAGAAGGAAATGATATGACCCTTATCCGTTATCTTGACGCTGTTCGCAATAATCGAAGAGCCGTCCATCAAAATTCTCACGGGCTCGTCGCTTTCCAGCAACCCTTCCTTCACGTCGATGAAGGCCGAGGAGAGGTGGGCCTTGAGGCCGGTCGAAAGGTCGATATCGAAGGGCGCGGTCATGTTGAGCCGGTCGGACGAGCGATCGTAATCCCCCCGTTCCGCGGTGACGCGGGCGATGATCTGGTCGTTGAGCGGCACGGCTGCCTTGATCGTTTCCAGCGAGAGGTTGTTCGGATTCTTGATATCCTGCAAGGCCCGCTCGGCGGTCATGGAATAGTTGATGCCGTCCTTGTTGCGTCCCGCAATCGCCGGCTTTTCCATCACGATCTTGCCGTTTTCGACCTTGGCGCCCAGCACGGAGACATTCTCCGGAAGGTAGGACCTGACAACCGATACGAGGATGAACGCGAGCGAGATGAAGGCTGCACCAACCGGCAGTATGACCTTGAGCCGCCGCACCCGCTGGGAGTGCTGGCGTGCGTCGTCATAGGCGCGGGTGGCCATGGACGGGCTGCCGACTGAGGTCGCGGCGGGGCTGTCGGTTCGATCAAGCATTGTCGGGGCCTGTAGAGAAGGCGGAACTGGCGTTGTCCAGTCCCAAGGTCGTTTCGCATGGTTATGGGCACTTGCCAATATGGAAATTGCCTGCCCCCTCTTCAACCGGAGGCGCTTTCGCCATAAGTACGGTCATTGCGCCTTCTTTGAGACAGTCGGTCCGGCGCAATGGAAGCGGGAAGAACCATGGACATGGACGGAACCTCGATTGCCGAACGGCGGCATCTGCGTCGCAAGCTGACCTTCTGGCGCATCGCCGCACTCTTGCTGGTGATTGCCGGGCTCTTTGCCGCCTGGCGAGCCGTGAAGCCGGACGAAGCCGGAGCAGATGGCGACCATGTCGCGCGGGTGACGATTTCCGGGGTTATCCAGGATGACCGCGAATTGCTCGAACGCCTGGACAAGATCGCGAAAAGCACGGCGGCCAAGGCGCTCGTCGTCTCGATCTCCTCCCCCGGAGGGACGACCTATGGTGGCGAGCGGCTTTACAAGGCGCTCCGTCAGGTCGCCGAAAAGAAGCCGGTCGTCTCCGATGTCCGCACGCTTGCGGCTTCTGCAGGCTACATCGTGGCGCTGGCCGGTGACAGGATCGTCGCCGGAGAAACCTCGATCACCGGGTCCATCGGCGTTCTCATGCAATATCCGCAGGCCGGCGAGCTTCTCGACAAGATCGGTGTTTCGATCGATGAGGTGAAATCCGCGCCGCTCAAGGCCGAGCCTTCGCCCTTCCATGCGGCAAGCGACGAAGCCAAGGCGATGATCCGCGCCACCGTGATGGATAGCTATGACTGGTTCGTCGGTCTTGTGGCGGAACGTCGCGGTCTTTCGCGTGAAACGGTGCTGCCACTTGCTGACGGGCGCATTGTCACGGGACGTCAGGCGCTTGGTCTGAAGCTGGTCGATGAACTGGGCGGCGATATCGAAATCCGCAACTGGCTGGCCACCAAGGGTGTCGACGCAACCCTGCCGGTTGTGGAGTGGAAGGCGCCCGCGACGGGTTCGATGTTCCCGCTCCTTGGCAGCATGATGCGGATCGCCGGATTCGGTGATCAGGCGGAGGCCTTTGATCCCGCGACGGTTTTGCGGGAAATCAGGTCGCGCAACTTGTTCCTTGACGGGCTTCTTTCCGTTTGGCAGGTTGGGCGAGATTAACAAGAAGAGCTGAAAGCGGTTGCGAGTCTCGTCCTGGAGACGGGAAGGGCTTGTAGCGCTTGGGTTTATGCGTGCGAGCCGAGATCAATTCCGGTTTCGGAGAGCATGCGTTTCGGGGTTTCAGGGGATCGACGTGATCAAGTCCGAGCTTGTACAGATTGTTGCGGCGCGTAACCCGCATCTTTACCACCGGGACGTTGAGAATATTGTCAATGCCGTGCTCGACGAGATCACCGATGCATTGGCTGCCGGCAATCGCGTGGAACTGCGCGGCTTTGGCGCGTTCTCGGTCAAGAATCGTCCTTCGCGGTCCGGTCGCAATCCGCGTACCGGCGAAACCGTGTTCGTCGAGGAAAAGTGGGTGCCCTTCTTCAAGACGGGCAAGGAACTGCGTGAGCGCCTGAACCCCGGCATGGACGACGAGGACGAACAGGGCGATTGACCCTCGTTGCCGCTGCGTCCTGCGGAAGGAGGTCCGTCATGGTCAAGAAAATCGCTAATCTTTTCATTCTGCTGCCGCTCGCCATCGTGCTGATCGTGTTGTCTGTGGCCAACCGGCATATCGTGTCGCTGGCGTTCAATCCGTTCCGTCCGGAAGACGAGGCGCTTTCCCTCCACGCACCGTTTTTCGTGTTCATCTTCCTGGCGCTGATGCTCGGCATGGTCATCGGTTCCTTTGTCACCTGGTTTTCGCAGGGACGCCACCGCAAGCGTGCCCGCATCGAGGCCCGCGAAGCCGTGAAATGGCAGAGCGAAGCCGACCGCCACAAGGCAAGGGCGGAAGAGATGGCGGCGCAGGCCGTGGCGCAACTCCCCGCCAAGTGATCGTTTCCCCCCGTTTTCAGGCTTTGACCGCGCTCGTGGCGATGGTAAAGCATGCGCCGAAGCCGGGCCGTGTGCGGTTGCGGGTATCGTCAGGGTGCTCGCAAATCTTTAGGGTGCCCGCAAATCTTAGGGTGATGGCGTGAAGGACAAGGATCGCCGCAAGGCGCAGAAACCGGCGGGCAAGCCGGGCTTTGGCGAAAAGCCGGTGGCGGGGCGGCGTCCCGATGCGCGTCCGGCATCGTCTTCGCGCCCGCAAAAGGCGCAGGAACGGCCCGTTCGGGAGCCGGAGCGCCCGCCCATTCGCGCCGAACAGGACGAAAAGCGCGGCGAAACGGCGGAAAAGGTCTTCCTTCCTCTCAGGTCTGGGGCTCGGCCCGCCGAACGCGTTCCGATCATTCTGGAAACAGCCGGCTCGGAAAATTTTCGCCTGATCGACAGCGGCAATGGCGAAAAGCTCGAACAATATGGACCCTACCGCATCATCCGACCCGAGGCGCAGGCGCTCTGGCCGAAATCGCTGCCGGAGCATGTCTGGCAGAAGGTAGACGCCGTCTTCACCGGCGACACTGACGAGGATGGCATCGGTCGTTGGCGCTTTCCGCGTGAGGCGCTGGGCGAGACCTGGCCACTTCAGCTTCTCGGTGCCGATTTCCTCGGTCGTTTCACCGCCTTCCGCCATGTTGGCGTGTTTCCCGAGCAGCTTGCCCACTGGGCGTGGATGAAGGCGGAAATCGAGAAGGCCAACCGGCCTTTGAAGGTGCTGAACCTCTTCGGTTACACGGGTGTCGCCTCGCTGGTGGCCGCCGCTGCCGGTGCGGAAGTCACCCATGTGGACGCCTCCAAGAAGGCCATCGGCTGGGCGCGGGAAAACCAGGCGCTGTCGCGCCTCGATCGCGCCCCGATCCGCTGGATCTGCGAGGATGCGATGAAGTTCGTGCAGCGCGAGGTCCGTCGCGGCAGCCGGTACGATATCATCCTCACCGACCCGCCGAAGTTCGGACGCGGCACCAACGGCGAGGTCTGGCACCTCTTCGAACACCTGCCGCTGATGCTCGATCAGTGCCGCGAAATCCTCGCGCCGAAGGCTCGCGGCCTTGTGCTGACGGCCTATTCCATTCGTGCCAGCTTCTATTCCATGCACGAACTGATGCGTGACACCATGCGCGGGCGCGGCGGCGTGGTCGAATCGGGCGAACTCGTCATCCGTGAGGCTGGCCTCGATGGCGAAACGCCCGGTCGGGCGCTTTCCACCTCTCTCTTCAGCCGCTGGGTACCGGAATGAGCGAATATTACGGACAGGACGGCGCGCGCCGCGTCGGGCAGGTCAAGGAAGTCACCAGCCTCGCCAATCCCATCGTCAAGGACATCAAGACCCTGATGAACAAGAAGGCGCGCGAGGAGAGCGGCGCCTTCATCGCTGAAGGCCTGAAACTCGTCATCGACGCCATCGAACTCGGCTGGGTCATCCGCACGCTGATTTACGCCAAGGCCGCCAAGGGCAAGCCGCTGGTGGAGAAAATTGCCGCAAAGACCGTGGCGTCCGGCGGGTTGGTGCTGGAAGTCTCCGAAAAGGTCATGTCTTCCATCGTGCGCCGGGACAATCCGCAGATGGTGGCCGGTGTGTTCGAGCAGCGCTGGAAGCCCCTTTCGGCCATCCGCCCTCAGCAGGGCGAGACCTATGTGGCGCTCGACCGCGTGCGCGATCCCGGCAATCTCGGTACGATCATCCGCACGGCGGATGCGGCGGGCGCTTCGGGTGTCATCCTCGTCGGTGATTGCACCGATCCCTTCGCGGTCGAAACCGTTCGCGCCACCATGGGCTCCGTCTTTGCCTTGCCGGTGTCGCAGGCTTCGGTTGCCGATTTCCTCGCCTGGCGCAAGGGGGCGGATGTGCAGATCGTCGCAACGCATCTGGCGGGCTCGGTTGATTATCGAACGGTGGATTACAAGAAGAAGCCGACCGTGCTGCTCATGGGCAACGAACAGTCCGGCCTGCCGGACGAACTGGCCGGCAAGGCCGACCAGCGCGTGCGCATTCCCCAGCAGGGCAGGGCCGATTCGCTCAATCTGGCGGTAGCCACCGCTGTCATGCTCTATGAGGCGCGGCGGCATCTTCTGTCGCTGGACGAGGCGTAAGTATGGAGCGTGTTCCCCTTGCGTCGCGGCCGCTTTTTGCCGTCATTCTCGTGATCATCGCGCTGGCGCTCGACCAGATCGTCAAGGTGGCGGTCGAGGCCTATCTGCCGTTCCAGCAGGAAGTGCCTGTCATTCCGTTTCTGGCGCTTTACCGCACCTATAATCTGGGTGTCGCCTTCTCGATGCTGGCCGATACGCATGGCTGGTTCATTGTCGGCATGCGGCTGGTCATTGTTGCCTTCGTGCTTTGGTTGTGGAAGCGCACGCCGCCATCCCACTGGCTGGCGCATCTTGGTTTCGCGCTCGTGGTCGCCGGCGCGCTCGGCAATATCATCGACCGTTTCGTCTATGGCCATGTGGTGGATTACGTGCTGTTTCACACGCAGACATGGTCGTTTGCCGTCTTCAATCTGGCCGATGCCTGCATCAGCGTTGGTGCCGCGCTGATTTTCCTCAACGAGTTCTTCGCGCCTAAAGTGCAGGATCGTTAAACTTCTAACGATGCAGCAAACCGGATCGGAACGGGCTTTGTGCTAATGCAGGGGGCATGAGCGACCTGATCCGACTGCAGAACCGTATCGCCAACGCCTTCGGCTCCTCCCCGGTCCCCGGTGAGGAGACTGCGAAACGCGTCACCGTTACGCCGCCGCCCCTTTCGGCAGAGGCGACCTTCGAGCCCGAGACCGTGAAGACGGTGGAGGCTCGGCCTCGGGGCCTGACATTCAGCCCCTATCTGTTCGGCGGCGCAGGCCTTCTGGCCTCTGCAGCGGCGCTGGCCATCGGCAAGGAAGCGGGTCTTTATGCCGTCATCGGCGGGCTGGGCAGCGTCGGCATCGGCGCCGTCATCCTGCATTTCCTCACCCGTTCTTCCACCGTTGTTGCCTCCGCTCCGCCTCCGCAACCGGTTCTCAAGGTGCCGCAGCGGGCGCCGGTGTCGGCCTTGGCCTTGGCCGAGCGACAGCAGGATGCGCGATGGGGCTATGACGATAGCGCCGCGATCCACGATTCGATCCACAATGCGCTCGGCGATATCGTCCTGACGCGCGATCTCGAGGGCCGTATTCTCTCGGCCAATGCCGTGTTTCGCAGGCTGGTTGCGGACGTCAACCCGCAAGGCCGCACCTGTCAGGATCTCGGTCTTCTGTTCGAGGCAGCCAGCCAGCCCGGTCGTTTCGAGGTGGAGATGCTGACGGAGCGTGGCCCGCGCACCTTCCTCTGGCATGATGTGACGACACGCGATGCCCGCAGCGGTGATCTCGTCGTGCAGAGCCTTGCCCGCGACGTGACGGACGAACGCCAGCTTGCCCGCGCGCGCGAGGATGCCCGCCGGCGTGCCGAAGAAGCGAGCGACGCCAAGTCGCGCCTGCTGGCGACCGTCAGCCACGAAATCCGCACGCCGCTTGGCGGCATCCTTGGCATGGCCAGCCTTATTTCCCGCACGCGGCTAAGCCCCGAGCAGGCAAGCTACATCGAAGGCGTTCGTCAGTCCGGGGAGGCGCTCGGTCAACTGGTGGACGAACTGCTGGACTGCGCCTCCATCGAGGCCGGCCGCTTCACGGTCAATCCCGTGATTGCCGATACGCGCCCCTTCATCGAAGGCGTTTGCGAGATGCTAGCGCACCGCGCCCATGCCAAGGGTCTGGAAATCGCGGTCACGGTGGATGCCTCCGTGCCTGGGCGACTGGAATTCGACAGTGCTCGCGTCCGGCAGGTGCTTTTCAATCTTATCGGCAATGCGGTGAAGTTCACCCGCACCGGCGGCGTTCTGATCGCCGCCATGCTCGAAGGTCAGGATCTCGTCATTACCGTCACCGATACCGGCCCCGGCATGAACGAGGCGGAACTCGCAAAAATCTTTCGCGAGTTCGAACAGGTGGGTGCGGCCGGCGAACGTAGCGGCGGAACGGGCCTTGGGCTGACCATTTCCACCCGCATCATGGCAGCACTTGGCGGCACACTCTCCGCTGCCAGCCGCAAGGGCGCTGGAAGCACTTTCACGCTGCGCCTGCCGGTTCGCGCCGTGCAGGGGGAAGTGAACCGCGAGGAGCGCGGCCTGCGCCTTGCGGCCAGTCACGTTCTTCTCGTCGCGCCGGCCGGTCCGGCGGCCCGGGCCACCGTATCCACGCTTCTGACGCTCGGCGCCCGTTGCCGCCATGTCACCACCGCCACGGAGGCGGCGCAGGCGCTTGAGGGCACGGCGAAGTCCGGCCCGTTCACCGACATCATCGTCGATCACCGGTTATCGCAGGCCTTTGCGCGCGCCGTTCCCGCCCGCGCGGCCGATGACATCAGCGGCCCGCGCCGTATATTCCTCGTCAATCCGGAAGAACGCACCGCACGTCGTCGCGGCGATTACGACGCCTGGCTGATCCGCCCGCTGCGGGAGAAGTCGCTGGCCGATGTCCTGACCGGGCGCATGCATGGCGTCGAACAGCGCGACGCGCTGAACGACAACCGACCGTTGCCGGGCTTTGCCAATACTGAGCCTGTCGTGGCCAATGCCAATGGTCTCAGAATCCTGCTTGCCGAGGACGATCCGGTCAACGCCATGCTCGCCCGCTCGACGCTGGAGAAGGAGGGGCATCGCGTGACCCATGTCATGGATTTCAGCGATGTGCTGGATGTCATGCTCGCCCCGGACGGCAACCGTCCCGACCTTCTGATCACCGATCTCAACATGCCGGGCGGCGACGGCATCGACGTGATCGCCCGCATCCGTGCGGCTGAGCGCGAGCGGGGCTTTGTCCGTACGCCGGTTCTGGTGCTGAGCGCCGACAAGCGCCGGCAGGCCGCCCAGCGTGCGCTCCTGAACGGTGCGGATGTCGTGATGGAAAAGCCCGCCGGCCCGGAACGGCTTCTGGAGGAGATCAAGGCCATTCGCCGGGCACAGGTCGACGAAAAATCCGGTGTGTGACCGGCACTTTCAAGCCTGTCACTTTCCTGTCGCAGAGAAGTGTCATATGCCAGACACAGGATCGACGACGGGCAGGGCACCATGAGCATCGAACTCCTCATGCCGGAAACGGCAACCGAAACGGGTGAGCGCGTTCTCGCCAAGGCATCTTCCACGACAGAGGGTCTTCTGGGGCGCATCGGTTCGCTGGAAACACGGCTGGCCCGCACAACGTCCGAGGTCGAGGCGGCCCAGCGGGTTCGCTTCACTGTTTTCGTCGAGGAAATGGGCGCGCAACTTCCTCCGGAAGCCATGCAGGCGCGACGCGATTACGATGCCTATGACGCCATTTGCGACCATCTTCTGGTCATCGACAGCGCCATTGACGGTGATCCGGAAGACCAGATCGTCGGCACCTATCGCCTGCTGCGGCAGGATGTGGCCGAGCGCCACGGGGGCTTCTACTCCGCCCATGAATTCGATATCGGACCGCTTCTGACCCGCCATGCCGACAAGCGCTTCATGGAGCTTGGCCGCTCCTGCGTGCTGCCGGATTATCGCACGCGTCGCACGGTGGAGCTTCTGTGGCAGGGGAACTGGGCTTACGCGCTGAAACACGGCATCGACGCCATGTTCGGTTGTGCTTCCTTCCCAGGCATTCAGCCCGAGGCGCACGCGCTTGCGCTGTCCTTCCTGCACCACCATGCCGGCGGCAAGGGGGAATGGGCGGTATCCGCGCTGCCGTCGCTCCATTGCTCCATGGACATGATGCCACCGGAAGCAGTCGATGCGCGCCGGGCACTGGCGGTTATGCCGCCGCTCGTAAAGGGTTATCTGCGCCTCGGCGCGGTTTTCGGTGAAGGGGCGGTCATCGACCGGGCCTTCAACACGACGGATGTTCTCGTCGTTCTGCCGATTGCGGCGATCTCCGGGCGTTACGTGAACTACTACGGTGCGGATGCCGGCCGTTTCGCCGGCTAGAGCAGTTCCCCAAAAGTGCGAAGCGGTTTCAGAAAGCTCTTTTCAGCGTTGCGTATTTTCAGATACCCCGCATGGGTTTCCTCCATGCGGGGCTTTTTGCTGCATCAATTGCCTGCGTTATAGGCCGCAATCGCCGCGAGATTGACGATGTCGCTGTCGCGCGCGCCCTGCGAGGCGATCTGCACCGATTTCGCGAAGCCAAGCAGGATCGGGCCGATCACGGTCGAACCGCCGAGTTCCTGCAACATGCGCGAGGAGATCGAGGCCGAATGTGTGCCGGGCATGACGAGCACGTTTGCCGTGTCGGACAGACGGCAGAACGGATATTGCGCCAGACGTTGGGCATTCAGTGCCACATCCGCCCCCATCTCGCCGTCATATTCGAAATCGACGTCGCGGCTGTCCAGTTCGGCTGTGGCGGCGCGCATGCGTTCTGAGGTGCCGCTGACCGGTGAACCGAAGGTGGCGCTGGAAAGGAAGGCGACGCGCGGCGTATAACCCATCTGCCGGGCGAAATCCGCTGCCGTTTCGGCGATATCGGCCAGTTCAGCCGGGCTCGGGCTGTCATTGACGGCAGTGTCGGCGATGAACACGGTGCGCCCGCGCGAAATTGCCATCGACACGCCGACGACCGGGCGGTTCGTCGCCGTGTCGATGCAGCGGCGAATATCCTTCAGCGCGGTCGGGAACTTGCGTGTCGCCCCGGTGACAATCGCATCGGCCTCGCCCAGCGCCACCATGCAGGCTGCGAAGTGGTTGCGGTCGGTGCGCACCAGCCGCTGGCAATCGCGCAACAGAAAGCCCTTGCGCTGAAGGCGGCCATAGAGATAGCTCGCATAGCGGTCGAGGATCTCGGGCGAGCGGTGGTTGGCGATCTCGACGCCCGGACGGTCGAGATCGAGACCGATCTTTTCCGCCATGGCGCTGATCTCCGCTTCCCGGCCGAGCAGAACGGCGGTGCCGAGGCCCTGATTGGCATAACCGATGGCCGCACGCAGCACCTGCGCCTCCTCCGCTTCGGCAAAGACGACGCGCTTCGGGTTGGCGCGCACCTGACCGTAGAGACCTTCCAGCGTCGAGGCGATGGGATCACGGCGGGCAAGAAGCGAACGCTTGTAGGCGGCGAAATCGGCAATCGGTTTCTGGGCAACTCCGCTTTCCATTGCGGCCGCAGCAACGGCTGCCGGAACGGCGGCAATGAGGCGCGGATCGAACGGCACGGGAATGATGTACTCGGCCCCGAAACTCGGACGCTGGCCATGATAGGCGGCGGCGACCTCATCTGGCACTTCCTCGCGGGCGAGGCCGGCAATGGCCCGCACGGCGGCGATCTTCATGTCCTCGTTGATCGTCGTGGCCTGCACGTCGAGCGCGCCACGGAACATGTAGGGGAAGCACAGCACGTTGTTGATCTGGTTCGGATAATCCGAGCGGCCTGTTGCCATGATCGCGTCGCCGCGGATTTCCGCCACCTCTTCCGGCGTGATTTCCGGATCTGGGTTCGCCATGGCGAAGATGATCGGGTTCGCTGCCATGGAACGGATCATGTCGGCGGAGAAGGCGCCCTTCTGCGACAGGCCGAGTACGACATCGGCGCCCTTCATGGCCTCCGCCAGCGTGCGGTCGTCCGTCTTCACGGCATGGGCCGATTTCCACTGGTTCATGCCTTCGGTGCGGCCCTGATAGATGACGCCCTTGGTGTCGCAAAGGGTGACGTTTTCTGCCGAAAAGCCCATGGCCTTGATGAGTTCGATGCAGGCGATGGCCGCAGCGCCCGCGCCGTTGCATACGAGTTTCGTGGTCTTCAGGTCGCGACCGGTCAGTTCCAGCGCATTGATGAGTCCGGCGGCGGCGATGATCGCGGTGCCGTGCTGGTCGTCATGGAACACCGGGATGTTCATGAGTTCGCGCAGGCGGCTTTCAATGACGAAGCATTCAGGGGCCTTGATATCCTCGAGGTTGATGCCGCCGAAGGAGGGGCCGAGATAGCGCACGGCATTGACGAATTCGTCGACATTTTCAGTATCGACCTCAAGGTCGATGGAATCCACATCGGCAAACCGCTTGAAAAGCACGGCCTTGCCTTCCATCACCGGCTTTGAGGCGAGCGGGCCGAGATTGCCGAGACCGAGGATCGCCGTACCGTTGGTAATGACGGCCACGAGATTGCCGCGCGCCGTATAGTCGTAAGCCGCCGCCGGATTTTCGGCGATCGCCTTCACCGGAACCGCCACGCCCGGCGAATAGGCCAGCGAAAGATCGCGCTGCGTCGCCATCGGCTTGGTCGGCACGATTTCCAGCTTGCCGGGACGGCCCATGGCATGAAAATCAAGCGCTTCCTGCGCGGTGACGGTGGTGCGGCTACGCTCAGGCTTTTCGGATGCGGACATGGGTATCCCCCGTTTCTGTGGGCAGCCCGGCTTCAACCGGGTCGTCGGCTTGTTTTGGTCGGGGCACATCGATAGAGTCGCAAGTCCTGCCGCGCAATAAAAAATTAACGCCGTGACGATTAGCGACACAAATGAAAACGGCCTCGACGCCGCAACCCTGATCTCCGAGGAAAGCCGCGCATCGGCCACGCCGATGATGGAGCAGTATATCGAGATCAAGGCGGCGAACCCGGATTCGCTGCTTTTCTATCGCATGGGCGATTTCTACGAACTGTTCTTTGACGACGCGGCGGAGGCCTCTCGCGCTCTTGGCATCACGCTGACGAAGCGCGGCCAGCATATGGGCCATGACATTCCCATGTGCGGTGTGCCGGTCCATGCGGCCGACGATTATCTCCAGAAGCTGATTTCGCTGGGCTTCCGCGTTGCCGTCTGCGAGCAGGTGGAAGATCCGGCGGAGGCAAAGAAGCGCGGCTCGAAATCAGTGGTGCGCCGCGATGTGGTGCGTCTCGTCACGCCCGGTACGCTGACGGAAGAAAAGCTGCTCTCGCCGTCGGAATCGAACTATCTCATGGCGCTTGCCCGTATTCGCGGCGGCGGCGAGGCGCAATATGCGCTGGCCTGGATCGATATCTCCACGGGCATTTTCCGGGTGGCGGAGACCGGGGAAGACCGGCTTCTGGCCGATATTTTGCGAATTGATCCGAGCGAACTCATTCTTGCCGATCAGGTGTTCCACGATGCGGAACTGAAGCCCGTCTTCGATGTGCTGGGGCGTCGTGTGGTGCCGCAGCCGGCGGTTCTGTTCGATAGCGCCAGTGCCGAAGGCCGCATGACGCGCTATTTCGGTGTCGGCACGCTCGACGGGTTCGGCACGTTCGGCCGGGCCGAACTGACTGCCGCTGCCGCCATCATCGCCTATGTCGAGAAGACGCAGATCAACGAGCGCCCGCCGCTTGGTCGTCCCGAGCGTGAAAGTGCGGCCTCGACCCTGTTCATCGATCCGGCAACCCGCGCCAATCTGGAGCTTGCCCGCACGCTGTCCGGCAGTCGGGAAGGTTCGCTGCTGAAAGCCATCGACCGCACGGTGACGGGCGGCGGCGCACGCCTTCTTTCCGAACGCCTGATGTCGCCGCTGACGGACCCCGCCCGCATCGGCGAACGGCTCGATTCCATCGGCTGGCTGATGGATGAGCCGGACACGGTCTCGTCGCTGCGCCAACTGTTGAAGCGTGTGCCGGACATGCCGCGTGCATTGACGCGCCTTGCGCTCGACCGGGGCGGCCCGCGCGATCTCGGCGCTATCCTTCAGGGGCTTGCCGCCTCGCGCGAACTTGCAGAAAAGCTGGCTCATGCGCCGATGCCGCCGGAATTGTCGGCGGCGCTGAAAACCCTTCAGTCCCTGCCGTCGGGGCTGGAGGAAATGCTCGCGCAGCTTCTGGCCGACGAATTGCCGCTTCTGAAGCGCGACGGCGGCTTCATCCGCGAGGGTGCCAAGGCCGAGCTGGATGAAGCCCGCGGCCTGCGGGATCAGTCGCGCCGGGTCATTGCCGGCCTGCAATTGCAATATGCCGAAGAGACGGGCATTCGCGCCCTCAAGATCAAGCATAACAATGTGCTTGGTTATTTCATCGAGGTCACCGCCGGTAACAGTGATACGATGACCGGCACGCCCGAGGCCAAGGCCCGCTTCATCCATCGCCAGTCCATGGCGAACGCCATGCGCTTCACCACGACGGAACTGGCCGAACTCGAATCCCGCATCGCCAATGCGGCGGGCGAGGCGGTGGCCATCGAACTGGCCGCCTTCGCCCGCATGGTGGAAGCCGTCGTTGCCGAAGCGGAGATCATCAAGGCGGCAGCCCGCGCGCTGGCCGTCTTCGATGTTGCCGCAGGTCTTGCCGTTCTCGCCATCGAGCGCGCCTATTGCCGCCCGCATGTGGACGATACACGGGCTTTCCGCATCGAAGGCGGGCGCCATCCGGTGGTGGAGCAGGCGCTGTTCCGGCAGGGCGCCGGCCCCTTCATCGCCAATGATTGCGATCTTTCACCCGCAGCCGGCGGTTCCTTCGGCGGCGTCTGGCTTTTGACCGGTCCGAACATGGGCGGTAAGTCGACCTTCCTGCGCCAGAATGCGCTGATCGCCATCATGGCGCAGATGGGCTCCTACGTTCCTGCGTCGGAAGCGAAGATCGGTATTGTCGACCGTCTGTTTTCGCGGGTTGGCGCATCCGACGATCTGGCACGTGGTCGCTCCACCTTCATGGTCGAGATGGTCGAAACGGCGGCGATCCTCAACCAGGCGACGGACCGCTCGCTGGTCATCCTCGATGAAATCGGGCGCGGAACGGCCACCTTCGACGGCCTGTCGATTGCCTGGGCGGCGGTGGAGCATCTGCACGAGGCCAACAAGTCGCGTGCGCTCTTTGCCACCCATTTTCATGAGCTGACCGTTCTCTCCGAAAAGCTCGCCCGCCTTGCCAATGTCACGATGAAGGTGAAGGAGTGGCAGGGCGAGGTGATCTTCCTCCATGAAGTCGGGCCGGGCGCTGCCGATCGCTCCTATGGTATTCAGGTGGCGCGTCTCGCCGGCCTTCCGGATTCGGTGGTGGCGCGGGCGCGGGAGGTTTTGACCCGGCTGGAGGATGCCGACCGCAAGAACCCGGCCAGCCAGTTGATCGACGACCTGCCGCTGTTCCAGGTGGCGGTGCGCCGGGATCAGGTCAAGGCCGGCCCATCGAAGGTGGAGGAGCTGCTGAAGGGCATCAATCCCGACGATCTGACGCCGCGCGAGGCGTTAGAGAAGATTTACGCTCTCAAGAAAGAGCTTGGCAACGGCTGACCTGTATCTTAAGCCCCGCCTGAAACGCGCGGAACACGGCGCGATGAACGAAAGATGCACGACATGGCAAAGCTCGAAGTCGAATTTCCTGAAGTCATCGATGTCGCGCGGCTGAGCGCGGAATGCATGGCGCTGGCGGCCGCCCATGCCGGTAGACCCGATGACATCAAGGCAGCGCTTCTGCCCGTGCTGAAAGCCGCCAGCAAGGACGGGCGAGCCAATGCCCGCCGCATTCTGGAGACTGAAGGCGGCGGCCTCGATTGCGCCCGCCGCATCTCCTATCTGCAGGATTGCCTCATTGCCATCTTGAACGACATCACGATCAATCACGTCTATCCGGCGGCGCGAGGCCAGATCGCGATTACCGCTGTCGGTGGCTATGGTCGCGGCACGCTGGCGCCGGGATCGGACATCGATCTTCTGTTCCTGCTTCCTCCGAAAGCGGCCGACATGACCCACAAGGCGGTGGAGTTCGTTCTCTACCTGCTGTGGGACATGGGCTTCAAGGTCGGCCATTCGGTCCGCAGCGTCGAAGAGTGCATCCGCCAGTCCATTGCCGACATGACGATCCGCACCGCCATTCTCGAGACCCGCTTCATTTGCGGCGAGGAAAGCCTTGCCGAGGAACTGGCCAGCCGTTTCGACAAGGAAATCGTCGTCAATACCGGGCCGGAGTTCATCGCCGCCAAGCTCGCCGAGCGTGACGAGCGCCACCGCAAGGCCGGCGATACGCGCTATGTGGTGGAACCGAACGTCAAGGAAGGCAAGGGCGGTCTGCGCGACCTGCACACGCTGTTCTGGATTTCGAAATATTACTACCGCATTTCCGATTCCGCCGAACTGGTGCGTCTCGGCGTGCTGTCGCGACAGGAATGGCGGCTGTTCCAGAAGGCGGACGATTTCCTCTGGGCGGTGCGCTGCCACATGCACTTCCTGACCGGCAAGGCGGAGGAACGCCTGTCTTTCGATATCCAGCGCGAGATCGCCGAGCTTCTGGGCTACAATTCCCGGCCCGGCCTGTCGAATGTCGAGCGCTTCATGAAGCACTACTTCCTGGTGGCGAAGGATGTGGGCGATCTCACCCGCATCTTCTGCGCCGCCCTCGAAGACCAGCAGGCCAAGGATACGCCCGGCCTGACCGGCGTCATCAGCCGCTTTGCCCGTCGCAAGCGCAAGATCGCCGGCACGGTGGATTTCGTCGAGGATCACGGCCGTATCACGCTGGCCAATCCGGACGTGTTCAAGCGCGATCCGGTCAACATCATCCGCCTGTTTCACATTGCTGGCCTCAACGGTCTCGAATTCCACCCGGATGCGCTGAAGCGCGTCACCCGCTCGTTGTCGCTGATCGATCAGGACGTGCGCGAGAGTGAAGAGGCGAACCGCCTGTTCCTGTCGATCCTCACCTCCAAGCGCGAACCGGCGCTCATTCTGAGGCGCATGAACGAGGCCGGCGTTCTCGGCCGCTTCATTCCCGAATTCCGCAAGATCGTTTCGATGATGCAGTTCAACATGTATCATCACTATACCGTGGACGAGCACCTGATCCGCTCCGTCGAGCAGCTTTCACGCATCGACAAGGGGCTCGGCGGCGATACGTTCCCGCTCTCGGTGAAGCTGATCGAAACCATCGAGGATCGCACGGCGCTTTACGTTGCGGTGCTGATCCACGACATCGCCAAGGGCCGGCAGGAGGATCACTCCATTGCAGGAGCCAAGGTGGCGCGCAAGCTCTGCCCGCGTTTCGGTCTTTCGCCGAAGCAGACCGAACTGGTCGCTTGGCTGATCCAGGAACATCTGACCATGTCGATGACCGCCCAGACACGCGATCTGCACGACCGCAAGGCGATCACCGACTTTGCCGAAAAGGTACAGTCGCTCGACCGGCTGAACATGCTGCTCATCCTCACCGTCTGCGATATCTGCGCGGTGGGGCCGGGCGTGTGGAACGGCTGGAAGGGCCAGCTTCTGCGCACGCTCTATTACGAGACCGAGCTTCTTCTGTCCGGCGGCTTCTCGCAGGTGTCCCGCAAGGAACGCGCCGAGGCAGCCCAGCAGGCGCTTTACGATGCGCTCTCGGACTGGAGCCAGAAGGACCGCCGCAAATATTCGCGGCTACATTACCAGCCCTATCTCCTGTCCGTACCGCTGGAAGATCAGGTGCGCCATGCCCAGTTCATCCGCGATTCCGACAAGGAAAGGAAGACGCTCGCCACGTCGGTGCGCACCCATTCCTTCCATGCGGTGACGGAAATCACCGTGCTGTCGCCCGACCATCCCCGCCTGCTGTCGGTCATTGCCGGCGCCTGTGCCTTTGCCGGCGCCAACATCGTCGGCGCGCAGGTGTTCACGACGTCGGACGGGCGCGCGCTCGACACGATCCTCATCAACCGCGAATATCCCGAGGATGAGGACGAAATGCGCCGCGCCGCCACCATCGGCCGCATGATCGAGGAGGTTCTGGCCGGCACCAAGCGCCTGCCGGAGGTGATTGCCAGCCGCACGCGCGGCAAGCGCCCGAAGAACCGCGCCTTCCCGGTTACGCCCGGCGTGTCCATTTCCAATACGCTGTCGAACAAGTTCACTGTCATCGAAATCGAATGCCTCGACCGGCCCGGTCTTCTGGCGGAAATCACGGCGGCGCTTGCCGATCTTCTGCTCGACATCCAGTCGGCCCACATCACAACCTTTGGCGAGAAGGTCATCGATACCTTCTACGTCACCGATCTCACCGGTGAGAAGATCAACAGCGAGAACCGTCAGGCGGCGATCACCAACCGCTTGCGCTCCGTCATGGCGGGCGATCACGATGCACTGCGGCCGGGAGCGCCGCGCCATTCCGGCGGCAATCTTTCCAATGCCGGGAGCGGCGGTCGATGAGCCTTCTCAAGAAGTTCGCGACCGTCGGCGGCGCCACGCTCGGCAGTCGCGTCTTCGGCTTCGTGCGTGAAATGCTGATGGCCTCGGCCGTAGGCACCGGCCCCGTGGCCGATGCCTTCAACGCCGCCTTCCGTTTTCCAAATACCTTTCGTCGCCTTTTCGCCGAAGGGGCGTTCAACTCCGCCTTCGTGCCGCTCTTCGCCAAGGAGATCGATGCCGGTGGCATGGAAGGCGCGCGGCGTTTTTCGGAGGAAGTGTTCGGCGTTCTCTTCACCGTGCTGCTGGCCATCACCATTGTCATGGAACTGTCCATGCCGCTTCTGGTGCGCACAGTGATCGCGCCGGGCTTTTCCGACGACCCCGTGAAATTCGATCTCACGGTGCGGCTTGCCACCGTCATGTTCCCCTATCTTGCCTGCATGTCGCTGGCGGCGATGATGGGCGGCATGCTGAACTCGCTGCATCGCTATTTCGCGGCGGCGATTGCTCCGGTCTTTCTGAATTTCATCCTCATCGGCGTGCTGGCGCTTGCCTGGTGGAAGGATTATGACGCGCTCGATGTCGGTCTTGGTCTGTCCTGGGGCGTCATGGCGGCTGGCGTGGTGCAGCTTGCCATCGTCTGGGGAGCCGTTCGCCATGCCGGCATGAAGATCGGCTTCCGCCGCCCGCGTCTCACCGCCAATGTGAAGCGGCTGCTCGTGCTGGCGCTGCCGGCGGCAATCACCGGCGGCATCACCCAGGTCAACCTGCTCATCAACACGGCCATTGCGTCAGGCGCCGAGGGAGCTGTGTCCTCGCTCGTTTATGCCGACCGCATCTACCAGCTTCCGCTGGGTGTCATCGGCATCGCGGTCGCGACCGTGCTTCTGCCGGAACTGGCGCGGGCGCTGCGTGGTGGCGCGGCGACGGAAGCAGCCAATCTCCAGAACCGCTCTGTGGAGTTCGTGCTGTTCCTGACGCTGCCGGCTGCTGCCGCGCTGCTCGTCATGTCCGAACCGATCGTGCGGCTGCTTTATGAACGCGGCAATTTCCATGCGGACTCGACGGTCACGGTCGGCGCCATTCTCGGGCTCTATGGCCTCGGTCTGCCCGCCTTCGTGCTCATCAAGGCCTTCATTCCCGGCTTCTTCGCCCGGGAGGACACGCGCACGCCGATGATCTTCGCCGGTATTTCCGTTCTGGTGAACGTGACGCTTGCCATCACGCTCTTCCCGAAGCTTTCGGCGCTCGGCATCGCCACCGCCGAGATCGTCGCCGGCTGGGTCAATGCAGGCCTGCTGTTTTTCACGCTAGTGAAACGCGGCCATTGGGGCAGCGACAAGCCATTGCTGAAACGCATTCCGCGTCTTGTTCTTTCCGCCGGGTTGATGGCCGTGGCACTGCATTACGCCATCGCCTTCCTTGGGCCGCAACTGGCCTCGTCGGCTGCGACGGCGATCAAGGCGGCTACGGTTGCTGCCCTCGTTCTGGCGGCCATGGTCATCTATTTCGGCCTTGCCTTCGCCACTGGCGGGGCGGATCGCTCGATGCTGACGCGTGCCCTGAAACGCGGTGCAAAGCCGAAGGCCGAGCCGGTTTCGGAGTAAAGGTTTTTCTTGATCGGCGGCGGGTGAGGGTGCATACAGCCCGCACCAAATTCCCTTGCCCGCCTGTCGAGGACGACGATGACTGAATTCAAACCGCTTGTCTTTTCCGGTATCCAGCCCACCGGAAATCTCCACCTCGGCAACTATCTCGGCGCCATCCGCAAGTTCGTGGCTTTGCAGGCGGAAGACCGCGACTGCATCTATTGCGTCGTGGACCTGCATGCCCTGACCGCCCAACTCGTGCATGATGACATGCCGACCCAGATCCGCTCGATCACCGCGGCCTTCCTTGCCTCCGGCATCGATCCCAGGAAGAGCATCGTCTTCAACCAGTCGGCGGTGCCGCAGCACGCGGAACTCGCCTGGATATTCAACTGCGTCGCGCGCATCGGCTGGATGGAGCGCATGACCCAGTTCAAGGACAAGACAGGCGGCAAGAATGCCGAGCAGGTTTCGCTCGGCCTGCTGGCCTATCCGAGCCTGATGGCCGCCGACATCATGGTCTACCGTGCCACCCACGTTCCGGTTGGCGAAGACCAGAAGCAGCATCTGGAGCTTGCCCGCGACATCGCCCAGAAGTTCAACATCGACTTCGGTGCGCATATCCGCAAGCAGGGCCTCGGTGTCGATATCACCGTCGGCGAAGAGCCGGTGCACGCCTATTTCCCGATGGTCGAGCCGCTGATCGGCGGTCCCGCGCCGCGCGTCATGTCGCTGAAGGACGGCACCAAGAAGATGTCGAAATCGGACCCGTCCGATCTTTCGCGCATCAACCTCACCGATGACGCCGACGCCATCGCCAAGAAGATCCGCAAGGCCAAGACCGACCCCGACGCACTGCCCTCCGAAGTCGCCGGCCTTGCCGGTCGCCCGGAAGCCGCAAACCTCGTCGGCATCTATGCAGCGCTCTCCGACAGTACCCGCGAAAAGGTGCTGGAACAGTTCGGCGGCCAGCAGTTCTCGGCCTTCAAGCCGGCGCTGGTCGAACTTGCCGTCAACGTTCTCTCGCCCATCGGCGAGGAGATGCGCCGCCTTCTCGATGCGCCCGAACATATCGACGCCGTGTTGCGCGATGGCGGCGCCCGCGCCCGCGAGATCGCCGAAAAAACCATGACGGACGTGCGCGACATCATCGGTTTCGTACGATAATATTGCACCCGGCGGGCCCGTCCCGCCGGTCAGCGGTTTTGCGGATGGAGGCTTCATGGTTTCAAAACGATTGTCCAGCCTCGAAGGCCATCGGCGCAAGTTCATGGCCGTTATCGACAACACGCCCGAATGCGCCCGCGCCGTGCATTATGCCGGCCGCCGCGCCAAGAATTCCAATGGCGGGTTGGTGCTGGTCTATGTCATTCCCGACGGCGATTTCCAGCAATGGCTGGGCGTCGAGGAGATCATGCGGGCCGAAGCGCGTGAGGAGGCCGAAAACGTCGTTGCCGCCGCCGCCGCCCAGGTGCGCGAGACCATGGGCGTCGATCCGGAAATCGTCATCCGTGAAGGCTCCGCCGCCGAGCAGATCAATGCGGTGATCGAAGAGGATCGCGACATCGCCATTCTGGTGCTGGCCGCCGGTTCGACCAAGGATGGGCCGGGGCCGCTGGTGTCGTCGATTGCCGGTCGCGGCGCTGCATTTCCCATTCCCGTCACGGTTCTGCCGGATACGCTGACCAACGAGGAGATCGACGCGCTGTGCTGACAAGGCCGTGAGCAGCCCTGTCCCGGACGTTTTGTCTCGCCCGTCGCTCTTGAAAGATGAGCGGCAGAGTTATATTTTGGAAGAATTCTAAAACACGCGGCTTGCCGCAGGGAGACATCCATGTTCATCCAGACCGAGACCACCCCGAACCCGGCCACGCTGAAATTCCTGCCCGGCCGCGTGGTGATGGAAAACGGCACGGCCGAGTTCCGCTCTGCGGCGGATGCCGAAACCTCGCCGCTGGCCGCGCGCCTTTTCGGCGTTTCGGGCGTCACGGGCGTTTTCTTTGGCTATGACTTCATCACCGTCACCAAGGACAGCCAGGAATGGCCGCACCTGAAGCCGGCGATCCTCGGCACGATCATGGAACACTTCATGTCCGGCGCACCGGTGATGGGCAAGAACGGCCCGGCCGTTGACGTCGATTCGGACGACGAGTTCTTCGACGCCGATGATGAGGGTATCGTGGCGACGATCAAGGAACTGCTGGAAACCCGTGTTCGCCCGGCTGTCGCTCAGGATGGCGGTGACATTACCTTCCGCGGTTACAAGGACGGCACGGTCTACCTCAACATGAAGGGCGCCTGCTCGGGTTGCCCGTCTTCCACGGCCACGTTGAAGCACGGCGTGCAGAACCTGCTTCGCCATTTCGTTCCGGAAATCCGCGAAGTCGAAGCCGTCGGCGTATGATCCTTCTGGTGCTGGATACGGCGGCGGGCGATTGCACCGCCGCCCTTTACGATTCCGTGCAGGATCGTCTTCTGTCGAGCGTCGTCGAGACCATTGGCAAGGGCCATGCCGAACGGCTGATGGCGGTGATCGATCAGGCGCTGGAACAGGCCGGATTGACGCTCGACGCCGTTGAAAAGATTGCCGTGACGGTCGGTCCCGGCTCGTTCACGGGCATTCGGGTCGGTGTGGCCGCGGCGCGCGGTTTCGCGCTCTCGCTTGGCATCGAAGCGGCCGGTGTTTCGACGCTCTCGGTCATCGGCCTTGCGGCGCAGGAAGATCATCCCGGACAGCCGGTTCTGGCAGCGATCGATGCCCGGCGCGACGAGATCTATGCCCAGCTCTTTTCTGCCACGGGCGAGGCGCTCACCGCGCCGCGTCTTCTGGGCCATGAGGAGGCCGCAAACCTTGCCCGCGAAAGCGGCGCCGTGGTTGTCGGTTCGGCACGCGCCCTGCTGGTCGAAGGGGCGGAAGTGCAAACGGATCGCTACCCGCCGCTTTTCATCGCCCGTCTGGGCATGGGTGATACGGCGCTTGCGCCGTCGCCGCTCTACCTGCGTGGTCCCGATGCCAAGCCGCAAATGGGCTTCGCCGTCGCCCGCGCCTGATAACAATCGAGACAAGCATGCTGAAATATTTCACCGGAGCGCCTGAATTTGATATCGCGCCCATGGAAGGTCGTGACTGCGGGGATATTGCCGCGCTGCATGCCGACCGCTTTCCCGCGCCCTGGAGCGAGGATGAGTTCGCCTCCCTGTTTTCGCAGGATACGGTTTTCGGCTTCGTGGCCCGCCAGACAAATGCCTGGAATGGTCGGCCGCTGGCCGGCTTCGTGCTGGCCCGTGAAGTGGCGGGCGAGGCGGAAATCCTCACCGTTGCCGTGGCGGAAAAAGCGGGCCGTGCCGGCCTCGGCTGGCGGTTGATGCGCGCTGCGATGAGCGAGGCACATCTGCGCGGCGCTACCGAAATGTTCCTTGAGGTCGATTCGGCCAATACGCCGGCTATCGGACTTTATGCCAAGCTCGGCTTTGCCAAGGTCGGCGAACGGGCGGCCTATTACGCGGCAGAGGACGGGACACGCTCGACGGCGCTTGTCATGCGCCGCGATCTTGGCTAACCCCTTTCTCAAGACCTGAACGGACGGGGGGCGCCGCATGGCCGATCTTTCCAGCACGCTTGAAGAGCTTTGCACCGAGCGCGGAATGCGTATGACGGAGCAGCGCCGGGTGATTGCCCGCATCCTTGAGGAATCCGATGATCATCCGGATGTCGAGGAATTGCACCGCCGTGCGGTGAAGGTCGACCCGCGTATTTCGATTTCGACCGTCTATCGCACGCTGAAACTGTTCGAAGATGCCGGCATCATTGCCCGCCACGATTTTCGCGATGGCCGCTCGCGCTACGAGACTGTGCCGGAAGAGCATCACGACCACCTCATCAACCTCAAGACCGGTGAGGTGATCGAGTTCCACTCGCCGGAGATCGAGGCGCTTCAGGAGCGCATCGCGCGGGAATACGGACTGAGGCTGATCGATCATCGTTTCGAGCTGTACGGCGTGCCGATCCGCAAGGACGAGGGTTGATCCCGTTCCATGCTGGCGCTCCGTTCGGCCTTCGTCGCAATTTCCCTTCTCTTTGTGACGTTGGTGCTTCTGCCGTTCCAGCTTCTGGGGCTTCGGTTCGACTGGAAAATCCGCCGCCGCATTCCCCGCCTCTGGCATCGCGTCGCCTGTTGGCTGATCGGGCTTGAAATCCGCACCCATGGCTGCGTGGATCGCCGTCGCCCGTTGATGCTCATCGCCAACCACGCCTCCTGGGTGGATATTCTCGTGCTCGGCGCGCTGGCCGATGTCGTCTTCATCGCCAAGACCGATGTGGCGGGCTGGCCGGTTTTCGGCATTCTGGCAAAGCTGCAGAAGACCATTTTCGTGGCGCGTGAGGCCCGCGCCAAGACCGGCGAGCAGGTGGACGAGATTGCCGAGCGATTGAAGGGTGGCGAAATCGTCGTCCTTTTTCCCGAAGGCACGACCTCCGACGGCAACCGTCTGCTGGAGGTGAAGACCTCGCTGTTCGGTGCCGCCGCCACAGCGCGCGCCCATGTGCCGGACGGCACCGTCCATGTGCAGCCGGTTTCCATCGCCTACACAGGCGTGCAGGGCATGCCGATGGGTCGCTTTCACCGCCCGATCGCCGCCTGGCCGGGCGATATCACCCTTCTGCCGCATCTCAAGGGCATCCTTGAAGCGGGCGCTTTCGAAGTCGATGTGGACTTCGCCGAGGCTATCATGTTCGGCCCGGAGGCGAACCGCAAGGTGCTGGCCGCCGATGTCACGAAGACCATCCGCACCATGCTGTCCGAGCGCCTGCGGGGCCGCAAACCGGGCTGAAACTCCCGGTTTGCCGGCATGCGCCGCGATTTTTTGATTTGATCCCGGCCCGAAAGCGATTAGAGGAAAGCAAAACTTTCCCGCGCCACGGACCCTTTTGCCGATGACCGAACAGACGACGCCCGCGCATGGCGAAAACAGCCGCAAGGTGTTCATCAAGACCTATGGCTGCCAGATGAATGTCTACGATTCCACGCGCATGAGCGATGCGCTGGCGCGTGATGGCTATGTGCAGACGGAGGAAATGGCCGAGGCCGATCTGGTTCTGCTCAACACCTGTCATATCCGCGAGAAGGCGGCCGAGAAGGTCTATTCCCAGCTTGGCCGTCTGCGCGACCTGAAGGCAGCGCGCAACCGTGAGGGCCGCGAATTCATGATCGGCGTAGCCGGTTGCGTGGCGCAGGCTGAAGGCGAGGAAATCATGCGCCGTGTACCGGCGGTGGATGTCGTGGTCGGCCCGCAGACCTATCACCGCCTGCCGGAAGCGTTGAGCCGTGCCCGTGCCGGTGACCGGGTGGTCGAGACGGATTACGCCATTGAGGACAAGTTCGAGCATCTGCCGAAGACGGACGCCGCCCGCACCCGTGCCCGCGGCGTCACGGCCTTCCTGACCGTGCAGGAGGGCTGCGACAAGTTCTGCACCTTCTGCGTCGTGCCCTACACGCGCGGTTCCGAGGTTTCGCGTCCGCTGGCCCAGATCATCGATGAGGCGAAACGCTTGGTCGATGGCGGCGTGCGCGAGGTGACGCTGCTGGGCCAGAACGTCAATGCCTGGCGGGCGGAAGGTCCCGACGGGCGGGAGTGGGGGCTGGGCGATCTACTTTACCGGCTGGCCGACATTCCGGGTCTGGAGCGCCTGCGCTACACCACCAGCCATCCGCGCGATATGGACGACCGGCTGATCGAGGCCCATGCCGATCTCCGCAAGCTCATGCCCTACCTGCATCTGCCGATCCAGTCCGGTTCCGACCGCATTCTGAAGGCCATGAACCGCCGCCACACGGCCGATGACTATCTGCGCCTCATCGATCGTATTCGCAGCGTTCGCCCCGATATTGCCATGTCCGGCGATTTCATCACCGGCTTCCCCGGCGAGACGGATGCGGATTTCGAAGCGACCATGGACGTGGTGCGGGCGGTGAAATATGCCGCCGCCTTTTCCTTCAAATATTCGAGCCGCCCCGGCACGCCGGGTGCGGACATGCCCGACCATGTGGCGGAAGAAGTGAAGGCCGAGCGGCTGGAACGCCTGCAGTCGCTGCTCATCGAACAGCAGGCGGCGTTCAATCAATCCTGTGTCGGCAAGACCGTTTCACTGCTTCTGGAAAAGCCCGGCCGGTTCCCCGGACAGCTTATCGGACGCTCGCCCTGGCTCCAGTCTGTAAATGTTGATGCAAAGGGCGTCGAAATCGGTGACATTATTCCTGTGCGAATCACTGGAACCGGGCCGAATAGTCTTTATGCTGACATGGTGTTGGAGCTATCATAGGCCAAACTAGAGGAGCATGACCGCTTGAACGGACAGGAATTGGTAGCCACCCCCACGCGCCAACCCAAAAGTGCGGCAACCGACGCCAACCACTTTGTCCTGACCTTCGAGAATAACCGGTTAGCCGGGCAACTCTTCGGCCAGTTCGATGAAAATCTCAAGCTTCTGGAGCAGCGGCTCAATATCGCCGCCCATCCCCGCGGAAATTCCGTTGCAATCAAGGGCGATGTGACCGCGACCAATCAGGCTCGCCGCGCGCTTGATTTCCTTTATGCCCGCCTGCAGAGCGGGGGTTCCGTCGAGCTTTCCGATGTGGAGGGCGCCATCCGCATGGCGCTGGCTGCCGACGATCAGCTCACGCTGCCGACGCTGGAACGTCGCGCCCGCCTTTCCATGGCGCAGATTTCCACCCGCAAGAAAACCATCGCCGCCCGCACGCCGACGCAGGACGCTTATATGCGTGCGCTGGAACGGTCGGAACTGGTCTTCGGCGTCGGCCCCGCCGGCACAGGCAAGACCTATCTGGCCGTTGCGCAGGCCGCCCAGCTTCTGGAGCGCGGCGCGGTCGACAAGATCATCCTGTCGCGTCCCGCCGTCGAAGCCGGTGAGCGTCTAGGCTTCCTGCCGGGCGACATGAAGGAAAAGGTCGATCCCTATCTGCGGCCGCTCTATGACGCGCTTTACGACATGATCCCCGGCGACAAGGTGGAGCGGGCGATCACCGCCGGCGTCATCGAAATCGCACCGCTGGCCTTCATGCGCGGGCGCACGCTCGCCAATGCCGCCGTCATTCTCGACGAGGCGCAGAACACCACATCCATGCAGATGAAGATGTTCTTGACCCGTCTTGGTGAGAATTCCCGGATGATCATCACCGGTGATCCGAGCCAGGTGGATCTTCCGCGCGGCGTCAAGTCCGGTCTGGTGGAAGCGCTGGACGTGCTCAAGGGTGTCGAGGGTATCTCCGTGGTCCGCTTCAAGGATACGGATGTGGTCCGTCATCCGCTGGTCGGTCGCATCGTTCAGGCTTACGACGCGCTTTACGTTCCCCGTCCCGACGATGCGCCGGCGGTGCAGGACGACACCCCGGTCGAACCGCAGGAATAAGCGACAGGCAATGCCCGAACTGGACATACAGGTAAGCGTCGAGGACGCTGGATGGCCCGACGAAGCCATTCTGGAGGCTGCTGCGGCGCGCATTCTGGGCGCTGCGGCACGCTACCTCGCTGAAACCGAGGGGCAGCCCTTTCCCGCGCATCCGGTCGAGGTCTCGTTGCTCTTCACCGGTGACGAGGACGTACAGGAGATCAACGCCGAGTGGCGCGGGCAGGACAAGCCGACCAATGTTCTCTCCTTCCCGGCCATGCCCATTCAACCCTCCGACATGCCTGGTCCCATGCTGGGCGATATCGTGGTGGCACGCGAAACGGTGGAGCGGGAAGCGGTTGCGCTGGAAAAAACGTTCGACGAGCATTTGACCCATCTTCTTGTGCATGGCTTTTTGCATCTTTTCGGGTACGATCACATGACAGCCGAAGAGGCGGAGGAAATGGAAGGGCTTGAGACTCGCATTTTGGCGGGGCTTGGCTTATCTGATCCCTATGAGGGACAGGTTCCCGTTTGACAGACAGGTATAATGAGCGACTTTTCTTCCAGGCCGACCGGTACGGCTCAAGACGATACCGGAACCCAGTCCTCCGACGAGGGCAGTAGTAGTACCTCGAACGGTTACGAGACGGCGGCGCGTGCGCGCCCGTCATTCTGGGCGCGCGTTGCGCGCCTCGTGCGACCCGCCCAGGGTGAGAAACTCCGTGAGAACATTGCCGACGCGCTGCTGACCGATTCCGATATCGGTGCTGCCTTTTCGCCCGAAGAGCGCGCGATGCTGCAGAACATCCTGCATTTCCGTGAGGTTCGCGTCGAGGACGTGATGGTGCCGCGCGCCGATATCGAAGCGGTCGAGCAGAGCATCACCATTCGTGATCTTCTCGTCCTGTTCGAGGATTCCGGGCGTTCGCGCATGCCGGTCTATCGGGAGACACTGGACGATCCGCGCGGCATGGTTCACATCCGCGACGTGCTGTCCTACGTCACCCGTCAGGCCCGCAACAAACGTCGCGGCAGTTCGAAGACGGCGACGGCGGAAAGCGGCGAGAAGCCGGCACGCCAGCCGCGTCCGGTTTTCGATCTCGCCCGCGTCGATCTCGATAAATCGGTGGCCGAAGCCGGCCTTATTCGCGAGGTCCTCTTCGTTCCCCCCTCCATGCTCGCATCCGATCTGCTGAAGCGCATGCAGGCCGCCCGCACACAGATGGCCGTCGTCATAGATGAATATGGCGGCACAGATGGTCTCGTTTCCCACGAAGACATCGTGGAAATGGTGGTCGGCGACATCGAGGACGAACACGACGACGAGGATACGATGATCGTCCGGGTTTCGGATGACACCTTTGTCGCCGATGCCCGTGCAGAACTGGAAGAGATTGCCGAAGCCTTCGGACCGGATTTCGACGTACGCGAGCAGGTCGAGGACATCGACACGCTCGGCGGCCTGATCTTTTCCGCGCTTGGCCGCATTCCGGCCCGTGGCGAGGTGGTGGAAGCCATTCCGGGCTTCGAGTTCCACATTCTCGATGCTGATCCGCGCCGCATCAAGCGTGTCCGCATCGTCCGCAAGAAGACGGCGGCGGTTCGCAGGCAGCACCATCGCGGTCCCATCAAGGATGACGGAACGTCCAGATCCGGAACTCCCGCGCCTGTCGACGCCGAACCCGGCTCATCGACCGACGAGAGCTGACGACAAGCGTTGCATTTTTTTGCAAGACTGCGTGATGTGATTCGCTGCCCTGACGATGTGCAGGGCAGCGTCCTTGCGTGCGCATTCCGCCTTGCGGCTTGGCTGGGATGACGCCGGATTTTGCGGAAGGGAATGCGCTTGGAGCGGCTTGCTGGCAGGATCATGCTGTTGTGGGGGTGGCGGCCGATGGTGCTGGCCATCGCGGCGGGTGCGGTGGCGGCGCTCGCCATGCCGCCGCTCAATTTCATCGCCGCTCTTTTCGTGTCATTTCCCGTTCTGGTCTGGCTGCTGGATGGAACGGCGGGTAGCGCCAATCGCGGCGGGTTGCGCCGCTTCGCTTCTGCCTTCTTCCTTGGCTGGTGTTTCGGCTTTGGCTATTTCACCGCGGGTCTCTGGTGGCTCGGCAACGCACTTCTTCTCGAGGCCGATGAATTTGCCTGGGCATTGCCGTTGGCCACGCTGGGGCTGCCGGCTGTCCTGGCTGTCTATTACGGGTTTGCGGCCCTGGTCGCACGGCTTCTCTGGTCGGATGGGGCCGGGCGCATCGGGGCGCTTGCAGTCGGATTCGGGTTGGCGGAATGGTTACGCGCCTTCCTGCTGACCGGCTTTCCCTGGAATGCGATCGGCTACGGTTTCATGCCCATTCCGGTGATGATGCAACCTGTCGCGATCGTCGGGGTGCATGGCATGACGGTATTGGCAGTACTCGTCTGCGCCGCCCCCGCGCTCTTCGGCACGAAAAAGGGGTTGAAAACCGGGGTCGGTCTGGCTGCGGTCCTGTTGGCCGCGCAGTTCGGCTATGGGTTCTGGAGCCTTTCCCAGCCGGCGGCTGAGGGCGGCAAGCGCTTCAATGTCCGTCTGGTGCAGCCGGCCATCGACCAGTCGGAAAAGCTCGAAGGCGGCGACCGCGCGGCGATCTTCAAGGAGCATCTGCGCCTGTCCGCCCTGCCGCCGGCAGAGGGTTCTCCGCGTCCCGATATCATCGTCTGGCCGGAAACCTCGATCCCTTTCATCCTGACGGAGAATACCGATGCGCTCGCGGCCATCGCCGACACGCTGGACGATGGTCAGATCCTCGTGACGGGTGCGGTGCGTGTCGAGGCTGCCGCCGCAGGCTATCCGCCGCGGTATTACAATTCGGTCTATGTCATCGACAGCAGCGGACAGATCCTCGCTGCCTCCGACAAGGTGCATCTGACGCCGTTCGGCGAATATGTTCCGATGGAAGGCTTGTTGAGGGAGTTCGGCATCGACAACATGATTGCCCTGCCGGGCGGCTTCACGGCGGCCTCCCGGCGTTCGCTGCTGACCCTGCCCGACGGTACGGCGCTCTACCCGCTCATCTGCTACGAAATCATCTTTCCGGATGAGATGGAGGGTCTGGAAAAGGGTGCCAACGCCCTGCTGAATGTCACCAACGACGCCTGGTTTGGCCTCACGCCCGGTCCCTGGCAGCATTTCCAGCAGGCCCGGATCCGGGCTGTGGAAACCGGCCTTCCGCTGATTCGCGCGGCCAACAACGGCATTTCGGCTGTCGTTGACGAAAAAGGGAGAATTCTTGAGGGTTTAGCGCTTGGTGCTAAAGGAAAAGTCGATGCTACCGTGGATATGAAAGCCGGCCCGGGCCCGTTCTCAAAGTGGCGAAAATTTAACTTGTGGTTGATTATCCTGACAGTATTGTTTTATGCTGTTTTTATGCGGGAACGTTTTGTTTCTCTGAAGAATTGACCGAAAACCCCTAAAATTGCATAGTGCCGGAACTTTCTGGTGCTAGGCACGTTGATGCTTTGTTGTGGGGCGGGGCGACGATCTACGTCCGGTTGTGCGGCGGTGCTGCAAGTGTCCGAGTGTAAACAATAATCAGGACGACATGATGATTGAGAACAAGAAAAAGCCGAATCCGATCGATATCCATGTCGGTAGCAGGATCAGGCTTCGTCGCACGATGCTGGGTATGAGCCAGGAAAAGCTTGGCGAAAGTCTCGGCATTACCTTCCAGCAGATTCAGAAATATGAAAAGGGCACGAACCGTGTCGGCGCAAGCCGCCTTCAGAATATTTCCAGCATCCTGAACGTTCCGGTATCTTTCTTCTTCGAGGACGCCCCGGGTGAGACGCCGGCCCGCGCCGATGGCATGGCAGAAGCCGCCAGTTCCAATTATGTCGTTGATTTCCTGTCGTCAGCCGAAGGCCTGCAGTTGAACCGCGCCTTTGTGAAGATCAGCGATCCTAAGGTGCGCCGCCGCATCGTTGACCTGGTCAAGACGCTCGCCGAAGAGGGCGATGCCGAGTAATATCCGGTGATTTCAGCGGCCTCACGGTCGCTTGTGTTTGAAAGGTCGGAGCAGCGAGACGCCGCTCCGGCCTTTTGACGTTTTCTGGATTGATCACAGACGCGCGACCCGTTCCGTCAGCAGGTCGAAAAAGCCCTGATCGTCGGCAAACCGCATGACGGAAGCATTGGGTGCCCGTCCGGAAACGCCCCACCAGTCGACGACGGTCATGCCCAGGGTCAGTGGTGACTGGGTTTCGATCTCCACGTTGCAATCCCTGCCGGAAAACAATGACGGCCTGATAAGCCAGGCGATGACCGATGGGTCGTGCAGCGGGCCGCCGTCGCTGCCATATTTCTCCAGATCGAAGCGCTCGAAGAATTCGAGCATTTCCGCAAGGGCCACCGCAGGGCGCGTGCCGACGGCCTTGAGACGCGCCACCCGGTGTTCGAGGGTCAGAAGGCGGTGGGTGAGGTCAAGCGGCATCATGGTGATTGGTATGCCGGAGGCAAAGACCATTGCTGCCGCTTCCGGATCGACGTAGATGTTGAACTCGGCCGCAGGCGTGATGTTGCCCCCCTCGAAAAAGCCGCCGCCCATCATCACAAGGCGCTTTACGCGCGGCGCAATCTCCGGCGCCTTGCGCAGCGCCAGACCGATATTGGTCAATGGACCCAGTGTGCAGAGCGTTACCGTATCGGCGGGTTCGCGCAGGATCGTTTCGATGATGAAGTCCACTGCATGCTGCGGCTGGACGCCCATGGTCGGCTCTGCGAGTTCCGTGCCGTCCAGGCCGGTCTTGCCGTGAACGTGTTCGGCCGTAACCAGCGGCCGGGCGATAGGTGCCGATGCGCCCTCGTAAACCTTCATGTCGGGACGGCCCGCGAGTTCGCAGATGATTCGCACGTTGCGGCTCGTCAGCGCCAGGGGAACGTTCCCGGCGACAGCGCAAATGCCGACAACTTCAAGCTCCTCCGGACTGCCCAGCGCCAGCATGATGGCGGCAGCATCGTCCTGCCCCGGATCGGTATCGATGATGATCTTCTGTGGCACAGTCATGATGTCCTTCAGGTCGTCTTTTGGTGCCCGATAGGAATCCGTGACCCTGCCCATGTCAAGATGTCGCAGCCTGACCGGCCCAGCTTTTGTTCGTCTGTTCCTTGCAAGGGGACCCCTGTTCCGTATATTCACGATTGCTTATTGGTCCCAAAATGAGGCGGGAAATGACTGGAGATACAATGAGTCCGTTCTCGCATCCCCTGCTTGTCGGCTTTGACATGCTTGAGGAAACCTTGCGCCGGAACATGCGCGGCAATGACGGCTATCCGCCCTACAATATCGAGCGCCTGCGCCCGAAGGATACGAATGTCGACTATCTGCGTATCACACTGGCGGTTGCAGGCTTTTCGGAAGGCGAACTCGATGTCCTGACGGAAGAAAACCGTCTTATCGTGCGGGGAAGGCAGGCGGAGCGCCCGGAAGCGGAGTTCATCTATCGCGGCATCGCGGCGCGGCAGTTCCAGCGTATCTTTCTTCTGGCCGAAGGTATCGAGGTGCATGGTGCGGCCCTGCGCAACGGCCTTCTTTCGATCGACCTCATTCGTCCCGAACACGTCGTCGTAGTGCGGAAAATTAACATTTCCGTCCCAGACTGAGCATTGAGGCGAAAGCCGAGAATCCCTCTGTTTCACGGAGAAACAGCAATGCTCTTGAAAGAAGCCCACGCCCGTTTGACCCGTTCGCAACTGGCGCATCTGGGATCGGGTGAAGTTGCCTATGTGCGCAAGATGCGCTCGGAAGAAGTAACGCGATGCTTCCCCGAGGCACCGTCCATTGATCCGGAACTCGACCTCTGGGCGCTGTTTGGCGCGGATGGTACGCCGATCCTCCTGACCGACAACCGTTCCAGCACCTTCTTCAAGGCTGCGGAAGACGACCTCAAGACGGTCAGCCTGCACTGAGCAAACTCCCGCTTTCCTGATGGCTTGAACAGGAAAGCCCGCCGGTGGGCGGCGGGCCTGGGTTCACGACAGATTTTCGGCGTGGCCGGATCGTCAGACCCGGCGGAAGGTCAGGTAGGCGGATGAACGCCCTTCACGCTTGGCCTTGGCCTCATAGCGCGTGCCCGGCCATCCGGCATAGGGCGTCAACCAGTCGCTGGCATTGCGCGCCGTCCAGGCAAAGCCGCCATGCCGGCTGCAATGCTGTAACGTCCAGTTCACATAGGTATCGATGTCCGAGGCGAAGCAGAACACGCCGCCCGGTTTCAGCACGCGATGAAAACGCTCGAGATTGACCTGTGAAACGAAGCGACGCTTCCAGTGCTTGCGCTTCGGCCAGGGGTCCGCGTAGAGCAGGTCGATCTGGTCGATGGAGCCCGCGGGCAGCCAGTCGAGCAGAAATGTCGCATCGTCGTCAAAGACGCGGATATTGTTCAGGCCGAGATCGCGTACGCTGGCCAGAAGCTTGGCCATGGAATTGACGAAAGGCTCCACGCCGATGAAGCCGGTCGCCGGTTCTTCCTGTGCGCGGTGGGCGAGATGTTCGCCGCCGCCAAAGCCGATTTCCAGCCTGATACGCTCGACCGGATGGGGGAACAGCCCGGCCAGATCGGTAACGGGCGGCGATTTCGGATCGATGCGCAAGGCTGGCAGCAGATGTTCCATGACATCCACCTGCCGCTCGCGCAAAGCCTTGCCCTTGCGCCGACCGAAGAACGCTTCGGTCGCGCGGCTGCCTCGTATCTCTTCACTCACTGGCCGGTGTCCTCTTGGCTCATTCAGCCCTTGATCGCTTCCTTGAGCGGCTTGACGAGGTCAAGGCGTTCCCAGGAGAACGAGCCATCGCGGCCCGCCTTGCGACCGAAATGGCCATAGGCAGACGTCTTGGCATAGATCGGCTTGTTCAGTTCGAGGTGACGGCGGATGCCCGTTGGCGACAGGTCCATGACCTTGCGGATGGCGGCTTCCACCTGATCTTCCGTGACGCCCTTGCCCGTTCCGTGCAGGTCGACATAGATCGCCAGCGGCTGGGCAATGCCGATCGCATAGGCAATCTGGATCGTGCAGCGATCGGAAAGACCGGTGGCAACGACGTTCTTGGCGAGATAGCGTGCGGCATAGGCCGCTGAACGGTCTACCTTGGTGGTGTCCTTGCCGGAGAAGGCGCCGCCGCCATGGGGGGCTGCTCCGCCATAGGTATCGACGATGATCTTGCGGCCGGTCAGGCCGGCATCGCCATCGGGACCGCCGATCACGAACTTGCCCGTGGGGTTGATGTACCAGGCGCAGTCGTCTGCGATTTTCAGGTCACCCAGTGCCTCGCGGATGTAGGGTTCCACGACCGAGCGAACCTTGGCCGAATCCCAGCTTTCGTCGAGATGCTGGGTGGAGAGCACGATGGAGACGACTTCCGCCGGCTTGCCGTCCACATAGCGAACGGTTACCTGGCTCTTGGCGTCGGGACCAAGCTTGCCGGCCTCACCCTCGCCCTTTTTGCGGGCGGAGGCCAGAAGCTGGAGAATGCGGTGCGCGTAATAGATCGGCGCCGGCATCAGATCCGGGGTTTCGCGGCAGGCATAACCGAACATGATGCCCTGGTCGCCGGCACCCTCGGCATTGTCATGGTCGGCGGCCTTGTCGACACCCTGAGCAATATCGGCAGACTGGGAGTGCAGCAGCACGTCGATGCGTGCCGTCTTCCAGTGGAACCCGTCCTGCTCGTAGCCGATGTCGCGGATCGCCTTGCGGGCTGCGGTCTTGAACTTCGAGGGGTTGATGACGTCCCTGCCGTCCTTGTCCTTCTTCATTAGGCTCGGCGGCAGGCGCACTTCGCCGGCAATCACCACCCGGTTCGTCGTCGCCAGCGTTTCGCAGGCAATGCGAACCGACCAGGGATCGATGCCGGTCTTGGTGGCTTCGCGATAGACCAGATCAACGATCTCGTCGGAAATGCGGTCGCACACCTTGTCGGGATGACCCTCGGAGACGGACTCGCTGGTGAAGAGGTAGTTGGCACGCATTCGGGATTCCCCTCAAAGAAACGGTAAAAGGCTTCTATTCAGTTCGCAGTCGGAAAACAAGCGCACAAGGACATAAGCATATCTTTATGTCGTTCAGTGTTTCGGCGCAACTGCGGATCTGTCCGCAAGCCGGCCTAAAGCGCGTCGCGATCTTTCAGCTTCACGACCGCGCTTTAAAGCTTTGGTTTCTCGCAAGTCGTTGGCGCAAAACCGCTGCACACTTTTGCGCGACACGCTTTAGGGTCGGTGCCGCGGAAATTTGTATATGAAAAAGGCCGCCGGGCATGCCGGCGGCCTTCTTGTTCAACTGAATGCCGGGCTTAGAACTCTTCCCAGCTATCCGTGGCAGCGGCCGTTGCAGCCGCTGCGGCCCGGGCCGGCGCACGGACGGCAGGGCGCGGTGCGGGCGCTTCGACCCGTGCCGGGCGGGGCGAGGTGGCGGCGCGCATCGTCGCGGCCGTATCGCGGAGCGCCGCCGAGGCCGAGCCCTGACCCGTCGACATCTGGCCACCCGAGATGTGGAAGCGGCTGGCCAGCGTCCTCAGGCGTTCGGCCTCGTCCTTCAGCGTCATGGAGGCGGCCGTGGTTTCTTCCACCATGGCGGCATTGTGCTGCGTCACCTGATCCATCTGATTCATGGCCGCATTGACTTCCTTCAGGCCAACGGCCTGTTCGCTGGCCGACTGCGAGATTTCCTGAATGAGACCGCTGATCTGGAGAACCTGAGAGGCGATGCTTTGCAGTGCGGTGCCGGCCTTGCCGACGAGATCGACGCCATCGGCCACCTGCGTCGAGGAGGCGTTGATGAGGGCGCGGATTTCCTTGGCGGCTTCTGCCGAACGCTGCGCGAGCTGACGCACTTCCTGGGCGACGACCGCAAAACCCTTGCCGGCGTCACCGGCGCGGGCAGCTTCGACACCGGCGTTGAGGGCCAGCAGGTTGGTCTGGAAGGCAATCTCGTCGATCACGCCGATGATTTGGCCGATCTGGCTCGAAGAGCTTTCGATGGCGTGCATCGAAGTGATCGCGCGCTGGACGATTTCCCCCGACTTCTCCGCATCCGAACAGGTCATCGTGACGGACTTGGCGGCAGACTTGGCGTTTTCGGCGCTGGAGTTCACCTGCTCGGTGATCTCGTTGAGCGCAGCTGCGGTTTCCTCCAGGCTGGCAGCCTGCTGTTCGGTGCGCTGCGACAGGTTGGAAACGCTGACCGAAATCTCGCCCGTTCCACTGCCGATGCCGTGGATTGCGCTGTTGACGGTCATGATCGTCTCGTCAAGGCTGGCGATGGCCGAGTTGAAGTCACTGCGCAGCTTGGCATACTCGCCGGGGAAGTCCTCTGTGATGCGATAGGTAAGCTCGCCGCGCGACAGTGCGCTCAGGCCTTCGCCGACAATCCCCACGATGTGACGTTGCAGTTCGGCGGCACGGTTGCGATCCGTCTCCGAAAGCGAGCGCTGGTTCTCGGCGTCCTGGCGGTGGGCATTGGCTTCCTGCTCCAGACGGCGCGACTGCGACAGCGTATGACGGAAGCCTTCAAGGGCTTTCGCCACCGATCCGATTTCGTCGGCCCGGTTCTGCCCGCTCACCGGATGTTCGTAGTCACCGGCACCCAGCCGGCCGACATCGGCGACAAGACTGTTGATCGGGCGGCGGATGAAGGCGCCCACGGCGAGGTAAAGGGCCAGAATGACGGCGCCGAGAACGACAACCGCGCTGATCACCATCATCATGGTCTGCTGGTTCACGGATGCGCCGATAGCGGAATTCGGAACGTCGACCAGCACGGCCCAGGTTGTGGGCATGTCCGGCACCTGGAATGGCAGGATGACGCGCTGGTAGCCTTCATCGCTGCCGCTGGCTTCGGTCGCCTGGAAATCGACCGGTTTCATGGAGGCGATGGACTGTTTCAGAAGGTCGGCGTGTTCGCCGTCATATGCCTTCATCAGCCGCTCTGCGGTCGGCGCCACGAGCCACTTCCCGTCACCGGAAACCAGCATGACGCGGCCTGTCCCAAAGGGCTTGAGCTTGGCAAGGTGTTCCGATAGCGAAGCGAGCGACACATCGATGCCGCTGACGCCGATGAGCTTGCCGCCGGAGATCACCGGATAGGAAATCGACGTCATCAACGTCGGAACGTCCGTGTCCTGGGTCGTGTAGGGCGGCGTAACGGAGCCCTTCTTCGTCTGCTGGGAAACCTTGTACCATTCGGCCTGATAGTCCGCCGTAAAGGTGGTCAGCGTCAACTGCCCGTTGCGGTCCTTTGCCCAGTAGGGTGTGAAAGCACCGTCCTTGTTGGCGCCCAGCTTGTCGTCGCCCTTGATGTCCGAGCGACCGTCGAAGGCCTGCGGCTCTTCCATGAACCAGCTTCCGAAGGCGGACGGGTTCTGGTCGGTGCTGGCCTTGAGGATCTTGACCACGCCCGCTCTGTCCAGCATCTGCGCTTCATGCGTCTTGCCGATGATATCTGCCATGGAGCGCGCTGCGCTGATCAACTGACCGGTGCTCGCGCTCAGTTCGTTGGCGATCGAACTGGCTTCGGCTTCGGCGCGTTCCAGCGTCAGTTGCTGTACGCGGTCGCGTGTCTGGAGGATCAGGAACGAATTGGAGATCAGCATGACGCCGGCAATGGCGCAGCCGGTGGCAAGAATGAGCTTGCTGGCGAGTGACTTGAGACGGATTGGGGACATGGGTTCCTCGACAACCGGGAATTGCCGTTAAAGGGTTCTACAGCTTTTTTGGAAATGCCCCGTCATGGAGCGGCACGGAGCCTGCATGCTCCGCGTCGATACCCATAAACTATGACGTGAAATGTTAACCGCTTATGAAGTGCACGTCGCGGATTTAGCCCACGAAGACTATGTACCGGTCTCGCTCAGAGAGCAGTGTCGACGGCCTCGGCGCGTGGGATAGACGGTTGCGCGCCCGCAGCAAGGCAGGCCAGCGATCCCGCGACGGCGGCCCGGCGCAATGCTTGCGGCAAGGCGATGCCTGCATCGAGGCTGGCGGCCAGATAGCCCGAAAAGGTGTCGCCGGCTCCCACAGTGTCGACCGGCTTGATCGACAGCCCTTCAGCGCGCTGGATGGCGCCGTTGCTGGCCGCAGCCACGCCCTCGGCACCGAGCGTCACCACCAGGGTCTGGCCTGTCTTCGCATGGAGGGTCATGAGCGCGGTTTCATCGAAGGTCGCAACACCCGCCAGAAGCGCAAACTCGGTTTCGTTGGCGATGACGATATCAGCCAGGGCGGCAAGCCGGGCGGCGTCTGCCGTCAGCGGTGCTACGTTGAGCAGTGACCTAACGCCTTTTCCGCGGGCAAGATGCAGGGCCTTTTCCACCACCGCCGCCGGAATTTCGAGCTGAAGCATGAGAATATCTCCGGTGCCCGCCTTGCCAAGTGCCGCTTCGGCATCGGCCTCGGTCAGCGCACCGTTTGCACCCGGCACGACGACAATGGTATTTTCGCCGTCATCGGAAACGGTGATGATGGCGGTGCCGGTCGGTTCTTCTGTCTGGCGCACGCGGGAAAGATCGACACCGGCGTCGCGCAGCAGTTCGAGTGCGGGCGCGGCAAATGCATCCCGACCGGTTGCGCCGACCATCATCACCGACCGTCCGGCGCGGCAGGCCGCCAGCGCCTGATTGGCGCCCTTGCCGCCGGCCGCCATCGAAAAAGCGGTACCACCAATCGTCTCGCCCGGCTGCGGCAGGCGCGGCGCATTGGCGATGAGGTCGATATTGATGGAGCCGAGTACAATGATCACGTCGTTTTCTCCTCGATCGGGAACGGCGGGACAGTGCAGAAAAGACAAGGCCCTGTCAAACACCACTAAGGGTTTTGAGGGATGACTTCTGACAGCCGCAAATTAAGGCCCGATACATCGAACTCCCTGAGATTTAATAGTCAGTTCACCGTGTTTTGACATGGTTGTTAAGAGACGGCCGAGATTGATTCCTCGGCCGTTTGGCTTGCAGCAGCCGCGGTGTTTATCGGTAAGTGCTTGCTTTTTATTATTTTATTCGCAGGGAGTGAAATGTCGATGGCCGGTGAAGCTGAAAAAGCGTTAAGCGAGCGTCTCGACTTCATTGAATTCGATGCCAATACGCGTCAGACCCTGCGCGAGATACAACCGACGATCCGCGAACACATTGGCGGCACGCTCGAATACTTCTACAACAAGGTTTCCAAGGTTCCTGCGCTCAGCAGGTTCTTCCGTGACAAGACGCATATGAACGCGGCCAAGGGGCTGCAGGAAAAGCATTGGGAGCGGTTGGCAGGCGCTGAACTGGACATGGATTATGTTCGCAGCGTCACCATGATCGGCAAGACACATGCCCGCATCGGTCTCGAGCCGCAGTGGTATATCGGCGCCTATTCGCTCGTCGTCGCCGGCCTCGTGCACGCTGTCCTTGACAAGCACTGGCCTTTCTTCTTCGGCAAGCAGCATGCCCGGCGTCTCGCCGAGAAGATTGTGGCGATCGTCAAGGCTGCCAATATCGACATGGATTATTCCATTTCCACCTATATCGAAGCGCTGGAAACCGAGCGCAAGACGGCAGAAGCCGTACGGCTCAAGCTCGAAGCGGATCAGAAGCTCGCGCTCGATACGCTGCGCGCGGGTCTTGAAGCCCTAGCCAGCGGCGATTTCGAAACGCCGATGACCACCGACCTGCCGGAAAATTTCCAGGAAATGGCGGCCAACTATAATATGACGCTCGAAGGGTTGCGTCGGTCCTTTGCCGGCGTTCGCCAGACGTCCCGCGAAATCCTTGGTCGTGCGGATGCCATCGCTTCCGCCGTGGACGATCTTTCATTGCGCACCGCCCAGCAGGCGGCAGGCGTGGAAGAGAGTTCAGCCGCGCTCCAGCAGCTTTCCATCAGCGTCGGTCAAACGGCGCAGAGCGCCGAACAGGCTTCCAAGGTCGTACGCGACACGCAGACGGCGGCCCGAAACTCCGGCGTGGTTGTCACCAAGGCCGTTTCCGCCATGGCCGAGATCGAGAATTCGTCCTCCGAAGTCTACAAGATCATCGGCGTGATCGACGATATTGCCTTCCAGACCAACCTGCTGGCTTTGAATGCGGGTGTCGAGGCTGCGCGCGCCGGTGAAGCCGGCAAGGGTTTTGCGGTCGTTGCGCAGGAAGTGCGCCAGCTAGCCCAACGCTCGGCCGACGCTGCCAAGGAGATCAAGACCCTGATCGAGCAAAGCTCGACGCAGGTGCAGGAAGGTGTCGATCTCGTCAGTACGACCGGCCAGGCCCTGACCGGCATGATCGAACGGATCGACTCGATCAACCAGATCGTTACCGGCATTGCTTCCGCGGCCCGCGATCAGGCCATTGGCGTCAGTGAAGTCAATGTCGCGATCCGCAACATGGATACGATCACCCAGCAGAATGCCGCGATGGTCGAGAAAACATCTGGCGAAACGAATGGTCTGCGTGGACAGGTCGACCGGTTGGTGGACATGTTGCGCGACTTCAAGACCCGTGAACGGGTGCGTGATCCCAACGCCGTCGTATACAGCGAAGCCAGCCGTCGCTCGGCAGCCTGAGGGGGATCGGCCTGCCGCCAAAATTTTCATGCGCCGGGCGATCCTGATTATTCCCTCGTGCGGCAAGATGCGCTAAGGGACCCTATGACGATCAAACCCCTTATCATTCTTCCGGATCCGCTGCTGCGCGAGGTGTCGAAGCCCGTGGAGCGGATCGATTCCGACATTCTGACGCTGGCGGACGACATGCTCGCCACGATGTATGATGCTCCCGGCATCGGCCTTGCCGCCATTCAGGTGGCGGTGCCGCGCCGGATGCTGGTCATTGACGTTTCGCGCGAGGGTGAGGAAAAGCAGCCGCTCGTCGTCATCAATCCGGAAATCGTCGCCGCTTCTGACCAGCTTTCGGTCTATGAGGAAGGCTGCCTTTCGATCCCCGATTACTATGCCGAGGTGGAGCGTCCCGCCGAGGTCACCGTGCGCTTCCTCGATCGTGCCGGCAAGGAGCAGACGTTGAAGGCCGACGGGTTGCTGGCCACCTGCCTGCAGCACGAGATCGACCACCTGAACGGCGTGCTGTTCATCGATCATATCTCGCGTCTGAAGCGCGACATGGTGATCCGCAAGTTCACCAAGGCCTCCAAGGCGAAGGTCTGATTGTCGCGGCGCATCCTTTAAAGCACGTCGCGATCTTCAGGATTGGCGATCCGCGCTTTAAGTTGTTGTTTTGTGGCATGTCGTCATCGCAAAACCGCCGCACACTTTTGCGCGACAAGCTTTATGCGCTGAAATAGGGGAACCGCCGTCATGACGCTCCGTATCGTCTTCATGGGCACGCCGGATTTTTCCGTTCCGGTTCTCGAAGCGCTGGCCAGGGCCGGTCACGAGATTGTTGCCGTCTACACCCAGCCGCCGCGTCCGGGCGGACGACGCGGGCTTGAGGCCGTGCCGTCGCCGGTGCATCGCGCTGCCGAAGCGCTGGGCCTTCCGGTTTTCACCCCGCTCAATTTCAAGGCCGAGGATGATCGTGAACGCTTTCGCGCGTTGAACGCCGATGTCGCCGTCGTCGTCGCCTATGGCCTGCTTCTGCCCGAATCGATCCTGACCGGGACGCGGCTTGGCTGCTATAATGGCCACGCTTCGCTTCTGCCGCGCTGGCGCGGTGCCGCCCCCATTCAGCGCGCCATTATGGCCGGCGATGCAAAGACCGGCATGATGGTGATGAAGATGGACAAGGGGCTCGACACCGGCCCCGTTGCGCTGACGCGTGAGGTCGTTTTCGGACCCGACATGACGGCGGGCGAGTTGCACGATGCCCTGTGCGAAGTGGCCGCCGGTTCCATGGTCGAGGCCATGGCAAAGCTTGAGGCCGGCGATTTACCGCTCACGCCCCAGCCGGAAGAGGGCATTCTCTACGCTGCCAAAATCTCCAAGGAAGAAACGCGCATCGATTTCTCCAGGCCAGCCGTTGAGGTTCACAACCATATTCGCGGTCTGGCCCCGTTCCCCGGCGCATGGTTCGAACTGGAGATCAATGGCAAGGTCGAGCGGGTCAAGGTGCTGGCCTCGACGCTTGGCGCCGGTGAAGGCGCGGTGGGCGAGGTTCTGGCCGAAGCACCGCTGACGATTGCCTGCGGGGCAGGGGCCGTCCGTTTAGTGAGGCTGCAAAAGGCTGGCGGCAAGCCGCTGTCGGCGGAGGACTTCCTGCGTGGCACGCCGGTTCCCGCTGGCACGAGGCTTTCCTGATGCCGCGTTATCGCATGGTCGTCGAATATGACGGAACGGCCTATGTCGGCTGGCAGCGGCAGGAAAACGGTCATTCCGTACAGTCGGCGCTGGAAGGCGGCATTCTTTCCCTGACAGGCGAGACGGTGACAATCCGCGGCGCGGGGCGAACCGATTCCGGCGTCCATGCGCTCGGTCAGGTCATCCATGCCGATCTTTCCCGCGAGTGGAAGGAATACAAGCTGCGCAATGCGCTGAACGCTCACCTGGCCCTTGCGAACGAACAGGTCTCGGTGCTTGATGTGAAGGCGGTCGGGCCGGAGTTCGATGCCCGCTTTTCGGCGCTGCGCCGGCATTATCTCTATCGCATCATCAACCGCCCAGCGCGCCTTGCCATCGAGGCGAACCGGGCGTGGTGGGTGCCGAAGCACCTCGATCACGAAGCCATGCACGCCGCCGCCCAGCGATTGATCGGCAAGCATGATTTCTCCACCTTCCGCTCGGCCCATTGCCAGGCCAACAGCCCGGTCCGCACACTCGACCGGCTGGATGTGACCCGCGATGGTGATCGCATCGAGATCCGCGCCACGGCGCAGAGCTTTCTGCACAACCAGATCCGCTCCTTTGCCGGCACGCTGAAGCTGGCAGGCGAGGGCAAGATGACGCCCGATGATGTTCAGGCCGCCCTTGAGGCCCGTGACCGCAAATATTGCGGCCCGGTCGCTCCGCCTGAAGGGCTTTATTTCATGCAGGTTGATTACGACGGCTGACTGGCGGCGTTATAGCGGGTAGATGCCCAGAAACCGTTGCAGCCAGTCGGCCAGCAGAAGCGAAGGCACGAGCAGCAGCATCGTCAGCGTTCCCGCCATCAGATTTTGCTTTTCGCAGATGATGTAGAGAATGCGAAACAGCATGGTGACGAGCATCAGCACCAGAACGAGTTGCAGCAGCGACACCAGCCCCACTGCGCCGGGCACGAACACCAGCAAGATGAGCAGGGCGGTGTAGGCGTAGGAAAAGGGAACCGCGAGCCAGTTGTTGATCGTGACCACGGCCGGAAGAAAGCGGCTGGCACCGAGCGCAAAGAGCATCAGTCCGACGATCACCAGCGGGAAGATCCAGCTTGCGGCTTCGACCAGCCCGAGGCGGAAATAGAAGATCCAGCCGAGCCGGAACCCGTCCGGCATGCCATCCATGAACAGCATTCGCCGCCACAACCAGGAAATGATCATGGCCGGCAGGCACCAGACGATCGCCCAGAAGGAGCGCATCATGCCCCGATCCGTCAGGTCGAGGAACCGGAAACCCTGAGGGTCGTGCCGGGCAAGCAGCACCAGTCCCCGCAGATAGAAGCGAACCTCGTCAATCCCCGGCATGCTCGAACCAGCTTTCGATGAAGCTCTGGTAGATTTCAGTCAGCTTCTCCAGATCGGCGACAGCGACGCGCTCGTCGATCTTGTGCATGGTCTGGCCAACGAGGCCGAACTCCACCACCGGGCAATAATTCTTGATGAAGCGTGCATCCGAGGTCCCGCCGGTGGTCGAAAGCACCGGTTGCTTGCCGGTCACGGCATTGATTGCCGCCGAAAGCGAGGAAATCAGCGCGTCGTTGCGGGTCAGGAACACCTGTCCCACCCGCTCGGGCCAGGTGATCGTGTAGTTCACCGGCGCGCGGCCCGAACGCAGGGGCCCGGTGGCTGCGGCGCCGTCGAGGCGGCGCATGATCTCGGCCTTGAGGCTGGCCTCGTTCCACACATCGCTGAAACGGATGTTGAAGGCGGCGCTGGCACGGGCCGGAATGACGTTGACGGCCTTGTTGCCTGTGTCGATTGAGGTCACTTCGAGGTTCGACGGCGGGAAATGGTCCGTGCCGTGGTCGAACGGCGGATCGAGCAACGCATGGGTCAGTTGCAGCAGGCCGCGCAGCGGATTGTCCGCGAGATGCGGGTAGGCGACATGACCCTGCACGCCCTCGACCGTGATGTAGCCCGACAGCGAACCGCGCCGGCCGATCTTGATCATGTCGCCAAGCGCATCGGGGTTGGTTGGTTCGCCGACGAGGCAGGCATCCCACCGCTCACCGCGCTCCTCGGCCCATTTCAAGAGCTTTTCGGTGCCGTTGATCGACGGGCCTTCCTCGTCGCCGGTGATGAGAAACGAAAGCGATCCCTTCGGTGCGCCCTGCTTTTCGATGACGCGGGCAACCGCCGCCACGAAGCAGGCAATGCCGCCCTTCATATCGACAGCGCCCCGCCCGAAAAGCTCGGTGCCGTCGATGACGGCGGAGAAGGGCGGGTGCGTCCAGGCGGTTTCGTCGCCCGGCGGCACGACATCGGTGTGACCGGCAAACATCAGGTGCGGACCGTCCGAGCCCAGCCGGGCATAGAGATTTTCCACATCCGGCGTGCCGTCCTCGCGGGCCACCATGCGCTCCACCGCAAAGCCGAGCGGTGCGAGCATGGCCTCGAGCGCGGCCAGCGCGCCGCCTTCGGCGGGTGTCACGGACGGGCAGCGAATGAGGGTCTGGAGATTGGCTACGGGATCGGTCGTGGTCATGGTTTCAGGTCCGGAAAGAAAACCGGCCGGAACGATCCGGCCGGTGAGAGGGGTATCAGGCGCGCAGCAACTCGTTGATGCCGGTGGTGGAGCGGGTCTTGGCATCCACACGCTTGACGATCACGGCGCAATAGAGGCTCGGGCCCGGCTCGCCGTTCGGGAAGGGCTTGCCCGGCAGGCTGCCCGGCACGACCACGGAATAGGCCGGCACTTCGCCATAGAAGATCTCGCCTGTGGCGCGATCGACGATCTTGGTGGACTTGCCGATATAGACGCCCATGCTGAGCACGGAACCTTCGCGGATGATGCAGCCTTCGACCACTTCCGAGCGCGCGCCGATGAAGCAATTGTCTTCGATGATGGTCGGGCCGGCCTGCATCGGCTCCAGCACGCCGCCAATGCCGACGCCGCCGGAGAGGTGGACGTTTTTGCCGATCTGGGCGCAGGAGCCGACGGTGGCCCAGGTATCGACCATCGTGCCTTCATCGACATAGGCGCCGAGATTGACGAAGGAGGGCATCAGCACGACGTTCTTGGCGATGTAGGCCGAGCGACGGGCAACGGCGTTCGGCACAGCGCGGAAACCGGCCGCGCGGAACTCGTCCTCGCCCCAGCCTTCGAACTTCGACGGCACCTTGTCCCACCAGGTGGAGGCACCGGGACCGCCCTTGACCACTTCCATGTCGTTCAGGCGGAAGGAAAGCAGCACGGCCTTCTTCAGCCACTGGTGAACCGTCCAGACGCCGTCTTCACCGCGCGAGGCGACGCGCGCCTTGCCGCTGTCGAGCAGTTCGAGCGAGGCTTCGACGGCATCGCGGATCTCACCCTTGGTGCCCGTGTTCACCGCGTCGCGATTGTCGAATGCGGTTTCGATGATCTTTTCGAGGGAGGCGAGATCCGTGGTCATGGCTTTCCTTAAATATTTTCTGGCTATCGTCAGGGTGGCTGGCGCAAAGATGCGATTGGTCTAAGGGAGAGCCGGGCGGGCGTCAATGCGCTTGTCCGCCCCGGATGGCCGGGCCGAACGGAAAGCGAGGATGGCATGGCGAAGAGTGAAAAGGCGGGCGGGCACAAGGTATCCCGCCGCTGGGACCCGTTGAAGAACAGCGCAAGCGACAAGCGCCGCGCCGAGGGCGTTCCGAAGACCCCGCAAACGCTTTCGCCCACCTATCGTCTTGCCTATACAGATACCGATTTTCTGTTGCGTCCCGAACTTCAGTCGGTTCGCCTTCAACTGGAATTGATGAAGGTGGACATGACGCTGGCCGAGTTGAACATCCGCTCGACCATCGTGATCTTCGGTGGTGCGCGCATTCCCGCCCCCGGCGCGGAAGCCTGGGCGGCACGCAACCCGGCCCAGCGCGCCAGCCTTGAGGGCGCGTCCCACTATTATGAAGAGGCGCGCAAGTTCGCGCGCATGTGCTCTGACTATGCCCGCAAATCCGATTTCGAGGAGTTCGTCGTCGTGACAGGCGGTGGCCCGGGCGTCATGGAAGCTGGCAACAAGGGGGCGGCGGAAGTCGGTGCGCCGACCATCGGCCTCAACATCGTGCTGCCGCACGAACAGTCCCCGAACCAGTTCGTGACGCCGGAACTGTCCTTCAACTTCCACTATTTCGCCATTCGCAAGATGCACTTCCTCAAGCGTGCCAAGGCGATCACCGTCTTCCCCGGCGGTTTCGGCACGCTGGATGAACTCTTCGAAGCGCTGACGATGATCCAGACCGGCCGCATGGAGCGCATTCCGCTCATCCTGTTCGGCGAGGCCTTCTGGCGCCGGATCGTCAATTTCGAGGCGTTGGCCGAGTTCGGCACCATCGCGCCCGAGGACATGGACCTTATCAGTTTTGCGGAAACCGCCGACGAGGGCTGGAGGGTCGTTTCGGATTTCTACAATATCGACGGTTGAGCCCGATCATATCCCGCCAACAAGAGCGCCCGCCCCACGGGATGGGGCAGGCGTGAGGCGGGACGCTCTTTTGCGTTTGTCAGGAAAAGTGGGGTACCGGCTTTTCGAACGACAAACGAAAGCGAGAAATGCTCAGTCGGTCAGCTTCCCTGGCGGGAAGCTGACCGACTGCAGGCACGCCTGAACAGGGGCGGCGTTCAGGCACGTCATGCCGGGAACATGGGGCTTTTCCCGGCAGATGGCACGACCGTCAGGGGAACGGACGGTCCGGCAGGTCGTCGATGGAGATAACACCATCCTTGTTGACGTCGAGGCGGGCGAAGATCTTGTCACCGAGCGCCTTGGCTTCATCGCGACTCACCTGACCGTTTTCGTCGGTATCGGCCTGGCGCAGCATGAAGGAGGCGCGCATCGGACGGGGCTCGTCGCCCTTGTCCTTGCCGAACCAGCCGCGGCCTTCACCCCGCTCGGCATGATGCTTCCAGCCGCGCGGTCCTTCGCCATCCCTCGGCGTCGGGCCGCGGCGATCGTCACCGGGGCCATTCTCGTTCATGGCCTGTTCCTTGTCGCCAGCCGGCGGAGGATTGTTCTTGCGGAACTCTTCCATACGGGCCTCGGCATAGGTGCGAAATTCGCCCGGCGTCACAGAACCGTTCTTGTCGGTGTCGATCGTGTCGAAAATCTTCAGGAAGCCGGCATCGGCTTCGGCCTTCGTCACCTTGCCGTCCTTGTCGGCATCGGCAAGCTTGAGCATACGCACGAATGCGACGTCGCCACGCATGCCACCATGCGGACCATGACCCATCGGGCCCATCATTCCCGGGCCGGGGCGCCCGTCGCGATCACCCCAGGGCGCGGCGTGAGCGATGCCGCCGACCAGCAGCAGGCTGCCCAGGGCGGCGATGGCGATCTTCTTGGCGTTCATATCTCTTCCTCTCGGTTGTTGATGAGAAGAAATTACGCCCGCCAAGGCCCAACCACCACTTAAAGGACGGTAAGGTAGATGAAACTTTGGTAAGTTTTGACGGTCAGAGGGCCCTGTTCAGCGCCGTCAGAAAGTGTTCCAGATCTTCCGTCAGATAGTCGATATGATCGTCTTCGGAGCCGGCATATTCCCAGCTTTCGAGAACCGTTTCGCCCAGATTGTTCGGAACGATCAGCACGGTCTTCATGCCGCGTTCCTTCGGCGCCTTCAGATTGCGCGGCAGATCCTCGAACATGGCGGCGCGGTTCGTATCGACGCGGTTCAGCGCCACGAACTTGTCATAGGTTTCGCCCGCCGGCTTCGGCACGTAATCCGCCGCCACGATGTCGAAGATGTCATCGAAATGCTCGAGAATGCCGAGCGCCCGCGCTGTCGCTTCGGCATGGGGCACGCTGCCATTGGTGAAGATGAATTTGCGGCCGGGAAGCGCCTTGATGGCTTCGCCCAGCTCCGGGTGCGGTATCAGTGGCGAGTAATCGATGGAGTGCGCCTTTTGAAGGAAGGCGTCGGGATCCACCTTGTGGTGGATCATCAGCCCCTTCAGCGTCGTGCCATGCTCCAGATAATACTGCTTCTGCAGCTTCTTGGCCTCGACGCCATCCACCTGCAGAAGCTCCGAAACAAACGCTGTCATGTTCCGGTCGATCTGCGCGAAGAGATTGACCCGATGCGGATAAAGCGTGTTGTCTAGGTCGAACACCCAGTCCCGGACATGGGAGAAATCGGCGGGGTTCGGGACATTGGTGAGCTGGGTCATGGGCGCTTTATGCACCGGCTGCCTGCAAAAGAAAAGGTACGAACGTTTGGCCCGATGAGCTTTCGATCCGGCGCTTGTCATGCTACCGCAGGCCATGGAACTCTGGATCCCCATCACCATCGCCGCCGCCTTCCTGCAGAACCTGCGTTCGGCCCTTCAAAAACGCCTGCGCTCCTCGCTCGGCACGCGCGGAGCAAGCTTCGTGCGCTTCGGCTTCGGCTTCCCGATTGCAATTCTCTACGTCTCGTTTCTGCATGGTGTGATCGGCTATGCCTTTCCCGCGCTGAGCGGACGCTTCGCGCTGTGGGCGGTCATTGGCGGCTTGGCCCAGATCTATGCCACCATATTGCTGGTCCACCTTTTTTCGCTGCGAAACTTTGCCGTCGGCACCGCCTATTCCAAGACGGAGCCCGTGCAGGCCGCTCTGTTCGGCTTCGTGCTTCTGGGCGAGAAGCTGACGACCGGCGCCGTTCTGGCCATCCTCGTCGGCGTCTTCGGCGTGATGCTGATCTCCATGGCGCGCTCGCCGCTCTCGCCGAAAAGCCTGCTGACCTCGCTCACAGGACGCACGGCGCTGATCGGTATCGCCTCGGGCGGCATCTTCGGCATTTCCGCTGTTGCCTATCGCAGCGCAGCTCTTGCACTCGACGGGCCGAACCCGATCATGCAGGCGGCGGTGACGCTTGTCTGCGTCACCGGCTTCCAGACCGTCTACATGCTCGTCTGGATGCTGGCGACCGACCGTAGCGAGATTGGTCGCGTTGTGCGCTCCTGGCGCTCGTCCTCGCTGGTGGGGCTTGCCGGTGTGCTGGGCTCGGCCTGCTGGTTCACGGCCATGGCGCTCCAGCCGGTGGCCTATGTCCGGGCGCTCGGGCAGGTGGAGCTGATCTTCACCTTCGCGGCCTCCTGGTTCCTGTTCAAGGAGCGCTTGAACCTGCGCGAACTGCTTGGTTGCCTGCTGATCGTCAGCGGTATTCTGGGCCTTCTTCTGGCCTGATGAAGCCGCCTTATTGGGCCACGGCGCACTTTCGACGGAGCCAGACGACTTTCTTGCCGTCAGATCGCGATATATCGTGCTAATTCAGGATCATCCTATGACCCTTTGAAGAGGCTCGCTATGAACACTGTCGTCAACCCCAACGATATCAGCGGCGTCGTGGAAGCCGACCGCAAGCATGTCTGGCACCATCTGAGCCAGCACAAGCAGTATGAAACGATCGATCCCCGTGTTTTCGTTGAAGGACGCGGAATGAAGCTCTGGGACGCCAAGGGCCAGGAGTTCCTGGATGCCGTTTCCGGCGGCGTGTGGACGGTCAATGTCGGTTATGGCCGCGAGACCATTGCAAACGCCATCCGCGACCAGCTCATCAAGCTGAACTACTGGGCCGGCGCCGGCGGCAACGTGCCTGCCGCCCTTTTCGCTGAAAAGCTTCTGACCAAGATGCCCGGCATGAGCCGCGTCTATTATTCCAACTCCGGTTCCGAGGCCAACGAGAAGGTCTACAAGATGGTGCGCCAGATCGCGCATCGTCACCATGGCGGCAAGAAGTGGAAGATCCTCTACCGTGACCGCGATTACCACGGCACGACGATCGGCACGCTCGCCACCTCCGGCCAGGATCAGCGCGCTGCCCAGTACGGACCCTATCCGGATGGTTTCGTGCGCGTGCCGCACTGCCTCGAATACCGCAAGCAGTGGGATGTCGAGAACTACGGCGAACGCGCCGCTGACGCCATCGAGGAAGTCATCCTGCGCGAGGGGGCTGACACCATCGGCGCCATCGTGCTGGAACCGGTCACGGCTGGCGGTGGTGTCATCGTGCCGCCGAAGGGCTATTGGGAGCGCGTGCAGGAAATCTGCAAGAAGTACGAAATCCTGCTCCATATCGATGAAGTCGTCTGCGGCGTTGGCCGTACCGGCAAGTGGTTCGGCTACCAGAACTATGGCATCGAGCCCGATTTCGTGACCATGGCCAAGGGCCTTGCCTCCGGCTATGCCGCCATCTCCTGCACTGTCACCACCGAGCGCGTCTTCGACCTGTTCAAGGACGCTCCGGACGACACGATGAGCTATTTCCGCGACATCTCCACCTTCGGCGGCTGCACGGCCGGCCCGGCGGCGGCGCTGGAAAACATGCGCATCATCGAGGATGAGGGCCTGCTCGAAAACACCGTGAAGATGGGCGAGCGCCTGATGGCCAATCTCGCCGCGCTCAAGGAAAAGCACGCAGTGATCGGCGACATTCGCGGTGCAGGCCTGTTCTGCGGCGCCGAACTCGTGGCCGACCGCGCCACCAAGGAGCCGGCAGACGAGAAGAAGGTTCAGGCCGTGGTCGGCGATTGCCTCGCGCAGGGCGTCATCATCGGCGCGACCAATCGTTCGCTGCCCGGTCTCAATAACACGCTGTGCCTCAGCCCGGCGTTGATCGCCACCGCCGCCGACATCGACGCGATCACCAACGCCATCGACAAGGCCCTGACCAAGGTTTTCGGCTGATCCATCGATAACAGTTGCCGGCGCCCACAAGGCGCCGGTCGCAAGGCCGCTCCGCAAGGGCGGCCTTTTTCATATGTGCAGGAGAGCCCGAAACGCAAAAACCGCGTCTGCCTGTGCAAAACGCGGATCGAACTGTTCTCGTTTTTGAAGAGAAAGCGAATGGCGCACCCGAAGAGATTCGAACTCCTGACCCCCAGATTCGTAGTCTGGTGCTCTATCCAGCTGAGCTACGGGTGCGTGCCGTTTCGGCGTTGCCAGCGGTGTTCCGTTGGCGTGGCGATCCTCTAAAACGTCGCCGGTTCGATTGCAAGCGAATTTCGACGCAGGCTGACATTTTTTCGAAACAAAAAATACAAGTGTTTGATTTTAAACGAAATATTAGATGCGCTTTTGGCGGTAGTCATCAAGCGATACCGGACGGTCGGGAATCTCGATGCGAAATTCCGTGCCGGGCGCGGATTTCTCCACCAGTGCGATCGTGCCGCCATGGGCCAGCACAAGCTCGCGGGCAATGGCGAGGCCAAGGCCGGTGCCGCCGGAGCGGACGCCGCCGCGAAACGCCCTGAACAGGTTCTCACGGGCCTTGTCGGGCATGCCGGGGCCGGTGTCATCGATGGAAATGGCGACGACCGTGCCGCGCCGTTCGGCCGAGACGGTGATCCGGCGCGGCAAACCGGGATCGGCTGTCAGAGAGGCGAGCGCCTGATGGGCATTGCGGCAGAGATTGTTGATGATGCGAAAGAGCTGTTCGCCATCTGCATCCACTTCCAGATCGGGTTCGATGGCAATTGCGAACTCGATGCCGCTGGCCGGGTCTATGCCGAGAATGTCGCGCACTTCGCGGGCAATTTCCGCCAGGCACAGGCGTCGCCGCTTCGGTTCGGCCTCCGTGGTCTGCCCGTAGGAAAGGACTTCGTTCGTATAGCCCACGGCGCGGTCTATGGTGCGCAGAAGCTTCGGCGCGAAGTTGCGCACCATGGGATCGTCCACATCCACCAGGCGGTCCGACATGAGCTGGGCCGAGGCAAGAATGTTGCGCATGTCGTGATTGATCTTGGAAACGGCAAGGCCGAGATCGGCAAGGTTCTTCTGCTGTTTCAGCGTGTGCTGCAGTTCGGTCTGCATGCTGGCGAGATGCTGGCCGGCAATGGTCAGTTCGTCGCCACCTGCCTCTGGCACCATGATGCGGGCAGGATCGCTCGGATCGGCGGAGAAATCGCGCATGTTGTTGGTCAGCCGGCGTACCGGGAGAATCATCATGCGGTTGATCGCGACATAGATGAGGCCGGCGGTAATCAGCGAAATGATCAGCGAGATCGCGAACACGTTGCGGGCATAGGTCAGCATGGCGCGGCGCAACGGTTCGTCGGGCATGATCAGTTCGATCGTCATGTCGCTGTCGCCAACGTGGCCGTAGACGCGCATCAGCCGCCCGCCGCCGAATAGCAGGGTATCGAGCGCATCGCTGACGGTGGCGATCACCCGCGTGTGGCCGACGTCGTAATGGCCGTCGACCTCACTCGGCATGTCCTCGGCCTTGGCGAGAAGGCGCGACGTCCCATCCTTGCGCAGCACGATGGCGCGGGCGCCGGTGGCCATCAGCGTGTCGGCCTGCACGGAAGGGGGGAGTTCGGCCTGCAACCCGTCGATGACGACACCGGCGGCGGCGGCAATGGCAAGCTGGTCCTGAAGCCAGCGCAGCCGCATGGAGGCGACGGACGGCACGAAGATCAGCACTTCGGCCAGCATGATGAAGGCGATGGTCAGCGCCAGAAGCCGGCCCGAAAGACCGCGAAAAAAGCCGGGCAGGCGTTCAGCCGCGCCCTGCCCTTCTTCCGCTGCCGTTCTGTCTTTCATCGCGCGAATGTGCCTTTCTGGCATTGCGCCGCCGAAGGGGATTCCCTGCGGCGGCGAATGATCATGCCTATACTAAAGCGCTTCGTGGCGATTTCCAGTCCCGAAACCGGGCGAGGATGCCGCATCCGCATGAAAAGCGGTTATTCAGAATTCCTGCCAGTCGCCGCCGGCCTTTGCAGGGCGTCCACCGCCGAAGGCCTGCGCCGCCTTGGCCATCATCTGGCGCGCGGGGGAGGCAACGGGAGTCGACCGCGTGTGGTTCACGGCGGCGGGCCTTGCAAAGCTGCGCTCGCCGATGCGGAAGCGGTCGACAAGCGTCAGCAGTTGTGCGGCATCGGCAGAAAGACGGTGTGTCGCGGCGGAAGTTTCCTCCACCATCGCGGCATTCTGCTGGGTCACCTGGTCCATCTGATTGATGGCGGCATTGATCTCCTTCAGGCCTGAGGCCTGCTCGCCGGCTGCCGTGGCAATGGACTGGATGCGGTCATTGATCTTCTGGACATGGTTCTCGATCTCCGACAACGCCTCTCCGGTGCGCTGGACGAGTGTCACGCCGCTCTTCACCGCTTCGCCGGAACGCGAAATCAGCGCCTTGATATCCTTCGCGGCGGTGGCGGAGCGCTGCGCCAGTTCGCGCACTTCCTGTGCGACGACGGCAAAGCCCTTGCCGGCCTCTCCCGCGCGGGCTGCCTCGACGCCGGCGTTCAGCGCCAGAAGGTTGGTCTGGAAGGCAATCTCGTCAATGACATTGATAATCTGGGTAATGCCGTCAGAGGCGGCTTCGATGCGCTCCATGGCGGAAACCGCATCACGCACGATGTGGCCGGATTCGGCGGCGCTGCGATTGGCGGCGGCCACCATTTCGCTGGCCTCGCGGGCCCGATCGGTGGAGGTCGTTACGACGACGGTGATTTCGTCGAGTGCAGCGGAAGTTTCCTCCAGAGCGGCGGCCTGCTGTTCCGTGCGCTTGGAAAGATCGTCTGCGGCGTGGCGCAACTCGCTCGCATTCGCCTCGATTCCACCGGTGCCGGCCCGCACGTCCGCAAGCGCGGAACGCAGTTCGGCAACGGCGCTGTTGAAGTTGGTCTGCAACTCCGCAAACGCGCCGCGAAGGTCGCCACGCATGCCTTCGGTCAGGTCACCCTTGGCAAGGAAAGCGACGGCTTCGCTGGTCTGCTTAAGGCCGTCCTCGACGCCGGCCAGCAGGCCGTTGACGTTGGCGGCGAAGCGGTCGAGGTTTTCGTCGCCATAGACCTTGTCGATGCGGCGGGAGAAATCGCCGTTGGCAGCGGCGGCAACGACGGTGGAAAGACCGGCCTGAAGATCGTCGCTGCGGGCGCGCATTGCCTTTTCCTCGTGGCCGTGGCGCTCGATCTCGAGGCCATTGTCGCGGAACACGGCGACGGCCGCGGCCATGGCGCCGATTTCATCGCGGCGACCGGCATGGGGAATGGCGGCATTGTGGTGGCCGTCGGCGACGGCGCGCATGGCCGCAGTGATGTCGCGGATCGGGCGGCTGATCTGGCTGTTGGCGACATAGAAGCCCGCGGCAGTGCCCGTGAGGATACCGAGCGCGGTCAGGCCCAGAACCGCCTGTACGATCATCGCGGAGAAACTGGCAAGGCTTGCGGTCACCGCAGCGAGTTCGGCCTTGTCGGCCTCGACAATCGCGTCGATTGCGGCCTGGAAAGCCTTGCGGTTGGCGCGGTTCGCCTCGTTGTTACCCTGTGTATTGGCGGCCTGCGGGCCTTCCGTCGCGGCCAGGCGAACGGTTTCGGAGCGGAATGTGTCGAACGCCTTTGCCTGGGCGGTCATCTTGTCGAAGGCGGCGCGTTGGGGTTCGGGCACGACCGTGGCCCAGTTCGCAAGCAGGGCCTGCATGTCTTCGAGGTTCTTGAGGAGGCCGTCGCCGAACTTCTTGGCGTCCTCGGTGGTCTTGGAGGCATAGATACCGCGCGCTTCCATGACCACAGCCGTCACCAGGCGGTTCAGCCGCTCACCCTGATAGGCGCGTGAAGCCGCTGCCTCGTAGGCCTGCGATTTGTTGCGATACTCGGAAAGAGCATAGAGCGACAGCCCGCTGACAAGCGCGGCCATGAGGCTCGCGAAAGCCACGAGCAGATTGATTTTACGGCCGATATTCACTGGCATCCTCCACCACGGTCAGCTTGCCGCGATCACCATCCTCCAAAGTGGTCGCGAAGCCGAAATAAGGTCGGAGCTTATGAGGTGAAGCTTAAGGAAGTGTTCGACTGAAGTCTAAACGGCTTGCGCTACAAGCTTTCTGGCGGCGCCGAATTGACTTTTCCGCCCGCTTGCCCTTATAAGCCGCCGACGTCCGGATGCTTGCCATTTTCTTATGGGAGAAGGCCACAGCGCCGTTCGGCAATCAAAACGCGCAAATCAAGAAGGGCCGCACTCCGCGGTATTTAAATAACATGGCTACCAAGCGTACCTATCAGCCCTCCAAGCTTGTTCGCAAGCGCCGTCACGGTTTCCGTGCACGCATGGCCACCAAAGGCGGCCGCGCCGTTCTGAACGCTCGCCGCGGTCGCGGCCGCAAGCGTCTTTCGGCGTAATGCATCGCGCACCCCGAGCCTTTTCGAATGTTCGGGGATGACCGCGTCGGTTCGGGTTCCGGCCCGTGCGGCGCTTTCCGTGAGGACGCCGTATGACGGACTCCAGACTTTCTGAAAAGAAGCCCGGGCGGCTGAAGAGCCGGCCGGAATTCCTCGCCGTCAGAGAGGGCGAGAAACGCCGGGGACCCTTGTTTCTCCTCGAGGTGCTCGATCGGCGGCTTCCGGATATGCTCCCGCGCGCCGGCTTCACCGTAACGAAGAAGCAGGGCAATGCAGTCGAGCGGAACCGGATGAAACGGCGTCTGAAAGAAGCCGTTCGGCTTCATGCCGCAATTGCAATGCAGCCCGGACATGATTATGTGATCGTCGCCCGTCGGGAGGCGCTGGCGGCGCCGTTCGACCAATTGGCAACCGAACTTGTCGCGCGCGTGAATGGCCGGTCCGGCCAGAAACGCAAGGGCCACGGCCCCAGGAAAGAGTGATGGAAAAGAACCGTAATTATCTGGTGGCGATTGCCCTGTCCGTGGTCATCGTGCTGGCCTGGCAGTTTCTTTACATGAACCCGCGTCTGGAGGCCCGCCGCGCCCAGGAAGCGGAACTGGCCGCCAAGACGCAGGCTCAGACGACGACCACCGCGCCCGCCGCTTCGACGCCCGCGACGCCGGGTGCCACCTCCATTCCCTCGTCGCCGACGCCCCTGTTGCCGATGAGCCGCGACGAAGCGGTCGCCCGCACGGCGCGCGTCGAGATCGATACGCCCTCCATCACCGGCTCCGTCAACCTGACGGGTGCGCGTCTCGACGACATCCGCCTCAAGGATTATCGCGAGACCGTCGACAAGACGAGCCCGATCATCACGCTGTTTTCGCCGTCCGACACCCATGACGGTTATTTTGCCGAACTGGGTTTCGTGAAGAGCGACAATTCCGGCACGGTTCCCGGCCCGTCGACCGTGTGGGAAGTGGCCGAAGGCTCGAAGCTGACGCCGGCGACCCCGGTGACGCTGCGTTTCGTAAACGAAAAGGGCGTTACCTTCACCCGCAAGCTCGAGGTGGATGATCACTATCTCTTCACCGTGACCGACCGCATCGAGAATGCCGGCACGGAAGCCGTGACGCTGTCCTCCTACGGTCGCATCACCCGCTACAACAAGCCGACGACACCCTCCATCTACGTTCTGCATGAAGGTTTCCTCGGCGTGATTGGCGCTGATGGCTCCTTCGTGGAAGAAAAGTACAAGGACATCGAGGAAACGCCTTTCGTCAATCCGAAGGCAACCGGTGGCTGGGTCGGCATCACCGACAAGTACTGGGCATCCGCGCTCGTGCCGCCGCAGAAGACGGCTTATGATTCCCGGTTCTCGCATTTCACCGACGGTCAGTCCCGCTACCAGGCCGATTATCGCGGTGACGAGGTTTCGGTGGCACCCGGCCAGCCCGTCGAGCTTCAGTCCCGCGTCTTTGCCGGCGCCAAGGAAGTGCCGATCGTCGATTCCTACCGGAGCCAGTATGAAATCCCGCGCTTCGATCTGATGATCGACTGGGGCTGGTTCTACTTCATCACCAAGCCGATGTTCAAAATGATGGATTTCTTCTATCGCTACATCGGCAATTTCGGCCTCGCCATCCTGCTCACCACGGTCGTTGTGAAGCTCCTCTTCTTCCCGCTTGCCAGCAAGCAGTACGCGTCCATGGCGAACATGAAGCGCGTGCAGCCGAAGCTCGAAGAACTGAAGGCCAAGTTCGGCGACGACCGCATGGGTCTCCAGCAGGCGATGATGGAGGTCTACAAGACCGAAAAGATCAATCCGCTGGCCGGTTGCTGGCCGCTGGCTCTGCAGATCCCGGTGTTCTTCGCGCTTTACAAGGTGATCTATGTCACCATCGAAATGCGCCACGCACCGTTCTTCGGCTGGATTCAGGACCTTTCCGCGCCCGATCCGACGAGCTTCATCAACCTGTTCGGTCTGCTGCCCTTCGCTGCACCGACCTTCCTGCATCTTGGCGTCTGGCCGATCATCATGGGCATCACCATGTTCGTGCAGATGCGCATGAACCCGACGCCGCCCGACCCGACGCAGGCGATGATCTTCAACTGGATGCCGCTGGTCTTCACCTTCATGCTGGCCAGCTTCCCGGCCGGTCTGGTGATCTACTGGGCCTGGAACAACACGCTCTCGGTGACCCAGCAGGCGCTGATCATGAAGAAGCATGGCGCCAAGATCGAGCTGTTCGACAATATCAAGGGCCTGTTCCGACGAAAGGGATCGGCCGCTTCGAAAAAGTGACCTTCGAACCCCGGGGCAGGCCCCCGGGGTTTTGCTTCATGGGCGGGAAATCCGTCCGGACTGAAAAGGATGCGTGCAGCCATGGCAGACACCGACAGCAAGACCGTCAGGCCGATCTTCGGCAATCCGTGGATCTTCATCCGCGGCGTTCCCGCCATGAAGTTCCTGCCGCCGGAAGGGCCGCCGGAAGTGGCCTTTGCCGGGCGTTCCAATGTGGGCAAATCCTCATTGATCAACGCGCTGGTCGGCCAGAAGGGGCTGGCCCGTACCTCGAACACGCCGGGCCGCACGCAGGAACTCAACTACTTCGTGCCTGATGGCTATTCGGGCGAAGGCGACGACCTGCCGCCGGCCGCTCTGGTCGACATGCCCGGCTATGGCTATGCGCAGGCGCCGAAGGAACAGGTGGATGCCTGGACCAAGCTCGTCTTCGATTATCTGCGCGGTCGCGCCACGCTGAAGCGCGTCTACGTGCTGATCGACAGCCGCCACGGTATCAAGAAGAATGATGATGAAGTTCTGACGCTGCTCGACAAGGCAGCCGTTTCCTACCAGATCGTTCTCACCAAGACCGACAAGATCAAGGCGGCGGGAGTGCCGAAGCTGTTGGCGGAAACTGCGGCGAAGATCGCCAAGCATCCGGCGGCCTATCCGGAAATCCTCGCGACCTCGTCGGAGAAGGCATCCGGTCTGGATGAACTGCGGGCCGAAATCGCAAGAACCGTGGGCGTGCGCGGCTGAGGGGGGACCCTTAGCGCGCGGGCGCGACGGCAAGGGTCGCGCCTTGGTCCATCATGCGCTTCATGGTGTCATCAAGCGTGATGAAGCCGTTGGACGGGAGTTCGCCGACGAGATGCGCCTGGTTCGATGCGTCGATGATCCAGATTTTAGAAAGCGTGTTGACGGAGGTTGCGGTATCCATGCCGACGCGGGCTGCGACCGGGTCATAGGTCGCATTCACGACCGGCAATGACGCCGTGGTCGTCGTTCTCGCTGGGTTCTGCATTGTGAAAATCGTGTAGACGGCGAGAAGGCCGAGCAGCGTGATGCCAACGCTCCGCCACAGCGTGAACGAATGCCTGAGGGTGCGTTTGGGAAGCGCAAGATCGACCACGCTCGGCGCGCCGGAAATACGCGAACTGGCGGCGATGAGCCAGGGGTCGGCCTCGCTGTCGTTCACATCGGTGAGATTGTCCTGCCAGCGCCGGACGATGGCGGCAAACTGCCTGTCGGTTTTCAGGCGCGCCGCGACCACGCGCTCCATATCGGGCGCCAGCGCACCGAGAACATATTCGCCGGCCAGGACTTCGTCATGCGCGCCGCTGCCGGTCCCTCCCACGGGTGTCGTCATTTGTCTGTTCCTGCTGCCCGGATTTCGCGAACTCTTCCGGTTCGCGTTTGTTAATCATTTTTCCTGCTTTCCCCGGTCTGTCAATTGCTGCGCACGCCATGTGACAAAGAGAATGTCACAAGACCGTAATATTTTGCCGGATTATTCCCTCTCGACCCAACTTGGTCTAAAAGGCCGCGACATGAACCGCATGGAGGATTGCATGAGCGCTTCGGAAAGTGAAACCCAGGCCCGGCTTCTGGCGCAGGCGCTGCCCTTCATGCAGCGATACGAGAACAAGACCATCGTGGTGAAATATGGCGGTCACGCCATGGGCAACCCCGAACTCGGCAAGGCCTTCGCGGGCGACGTGGCACTGTTGAAGCAGTCGGGTGTCAACCCGATCGTCGTGCATGGCGGCGGCCCGCAGATCGGTGCGATGTTGACGAAGATGGGCATCGAATCCAAGTTCGAGGGTGGCCTGCGTGTGACCGACCAGAAGACGGTCGAGATCGTCGAGATGGTGCTGGCCGGTTCGATCAACAAGGAAATCGTCGCGCTCATCAACCAGACCGGCGAATGGGCCATCGGCCTGTGCGGCAAGGACGGCAACATGGTCTTCGCCGAGAAGGCGAACAAGACCTTCCGTGATCCCGACAGCAATATCGAGCGCGTGCTCGATCTCGGTTTTGTCGGCGAAGTGGTCGAAGTCGATCGCACCCTGCTCGACCTACTGGCCAAGTCCGAGATGATCCCGGTCATCGCGCCGGTTGCGCCGGGCCGCGACGGTCATACCTATAACATCAATGCGGATACCTTCGCGGGCGCCATTGCCGGTGCACTCTGCGCTACCCGCCTTCTGTTCCTGACGGATGTGCCCGGCGTGCTCGACAAGAACGGCGAACTCATCAAGGAACTCTCTGTCGCCCAGGCCCGCGCACTGATCGCCGATGGCACGATTTCCGGTGGCATGATCCCGAAGGTCGAGACCTGCATCGAGGCGATCCAGGCCGGCGTTCAGGGTGTTGTCATTCTCAACGGCAAGACGGCCCATGCCGTCCTCCTCGAAATCTTCACCGAAGGCGGTGCGGGCACGCTGATCGTTCCCTGATCGCAGCTTTCGCCGATGCCCTGAAATGACGAAACCCGCCGGTCTCCCGGCGGGTTTCGCATATTCGGACAGGCCTCTTGTTGTAGGGGGCTGACCCGTCCGTGATCGGTAATGTTTATTCCGCCGGCAGAACCTGCGCGGTGGTGGGCTCGGCATCGATCGTCTTGCCGGCCATGACAGCGTGGAACACCTCCTCATCCAGTTCGCCTTCCCAACGGGCGACGACGACGGTGGCCACAGCATTGCCGATGAAGTTGGTGATGGCCCGGCATTCCGACATGAAGCGGTCGATGCCGAGGATAAGCGCCATGCCGGCAACCGGCACGGAGGGCACGACCGAAAGCGTGGCGGCCAACGTGATAAAGCCCGCGCCGGTGATGCCAGCGGCGCCCTTGGACGACAGCATGGCAACGAGCAGCAGCAGGATCTGCTGGCCGAATGTCAGGTGAATGTCGGTGGCCTGGGCGATGAAGAGGGCGGCCAGCGTCATGTAGATGTTGGTGCCGTCGAGGTTGAAGGAGTAACCGGTCGGGATGACGAGGCCGACAACGGAACGCTTGCAGCCCGCCTTTTCCATCTTGCTCATCAGGCCCGGCAGGGCGGCTTCCGAAGAGGAGGTGCCGAGCACGAGCAGGATTTCTTCCTTGATGTAGCGAATGAGCGCGAAGATCGAGAAACCGTTATATTTTGCCACGGCGCCGAGGATGACCACCACGAACAGAACCGAGGTGATGTAGAAGGTGCCGATCAGGAAGGCGAGGTTGGTGACCGAGCCGATGCCGTATTTGCCGATGGTGAAGGCCATGGCGCCGAACGCGCCGATCGGGGCGGCCTTCATCAGGATCGCGACCAGCTTGAAGATCGGGTACATCAGGGCATGCATGAAGTCGACGACGGGCTTGCCGCGCTCGCCGACAATGCCGAGCGAAATGCCGAACAGAACCGAGAAGAACAGCACCTGCAGGATGTCGCCGGAGGCGAAGGCGCCGACGATGGTGGTCGGAATGATGCCCATCAGGAAGCCGGTGATGGTCGATTCATGTGCCTTGGCGGCGTAATCGGCTACGGCCTTGCTGTCCAGTGTCGCCGGGTCGATGTGCATGCCGGTGCCAGGCTGCAACGTATTGGCGACGATCAGGCCGACGATCAGTGCCAGCGTCGAGAAGGTCAGGAAGTAAAGCATCGCCTTGCCGGCGACGCGACCCACCTTCTTCATGTCGCTCATGCCGGCAATGCCGGTCGCGACGGTGAGGAAGATGACGGGCGCGATGATCATCTTGACGAGCTTGATGAAGGCATCGCCAAGCGGCTTCAGTTCAGCGCCGAAGTCCGGCCAGAAATGACCGAGCGTGATACCGGCGGCAATCGCCACCAGAACCTGGAAATAGAGCAGCTTGTAAAAAGGGGTATGGATGTGGCGCGTCGCCACGATCTTCTCATCGATCATGATGTCCTCCTTGGCGGGCCTGCCCGGTTCCCCGGCCTCCGAGGCGCGCCTGTGTTGCGTCGCAGCCGTCCCTCGGCTGTTCGGTTTTCTCTTCGCAAGGCGCGTGCCAGTTTTGATATTTTCTATAATGCTTTGAAAAATATGGATTATTATTTTTACGTCGCGTGAGAACATCCCATTTGTGCGGAAATCCACACAAGATGTCTTGCGCGTCGTGTGGAAAGGCGCACAATATTCAGATGTCCGAGACGCCCTCTTTTCCTGCCGGTGACATCAGGCGCAGCGCGCGCCGTCAATGGATCGTGTTCGCTGCCGTGGCCATTGTGCTGGTGGCTGCGACGTTGTGGTTTGCCGCGGAAATCGGTCGCGGGCGGGCGATAAGGGAGTTGCAGGCGCAGGCGCAAACCGATGCCGCGCTCAAGGTGGCGCTGCTCAACGCCGCAATGGAGCGCCCGCGCGCGCTACCGTTGATCCTGGCCGGCGACAGCGATCTCCGCGATGCACTGGAAACCCGCGCCGCACCGGTGCTGGAGCGGGTCAATCGCAAGCTGGAGGGTCTGATTGTCAGCACGCAGGCTTCGGTCATCTATGTCATCGGCCCGGACGGTGTAGCGATTGCCGCCAGCAATTTTCGCGAACCGGATAGTTTCGTCGGATCGAGCTATGCCTTCCGTGACTATTTCGGCCATGCCATGGCGGCGGGCGGGGCGGAGCAATATGCGCTCGGCACGGTCAGCCGCCGGCCGGGCCTCTACATCTCGCGGCGGGTGGAAAGCGAGACGGGAAAAGCGCTTGGCGTCGTCGTCGCCAAGGTGGAGTTCAACCGGCTGGAAGCGGACTGGAGTATTGGCGGGCGCCCGGTCTATGTCACGGACCGGCGCGGCATCGTGCTGATGACAAGCGTTTCCGACTGGCGCTTCCTGACCATCGATCCGATCCCCGATGCTGAAAAGGCGACGATTGCCGAAAGCCTGCAATTCGGCGATGCGCGGTTGGCGCAACTGCCCTTCAGGCCGGCGGAACGGCTGAACGACGACACGGAACTGGTTCGCAACCAGCGCGGCGCCGAGTGGCTGCATCTCGGCCTGCCGGTGCCGACCACCGAATGGCAGTTGCATTTCCTGCTGCCGGTGGGCGCGGCCATCGAAGGGGCGGTCTGGCAGAACCTGTCGTTTGCCTTTGCCACGCTTCTGCCCGGCATCGGCCTTGCCGGTTTTGTGCTGCGGCGGCGCCAGCGGGCGCTGCGCAATATCGAGGCGGAGCGGGTGGCGCGCGAGGAACTGGAGCAGCGCGTGGAAACCCGTACCCGTGACCTGACGGCGGCGCGCGACCGCTTGCAGGCGGAAATATCCGACCACGAGCGTACGGGTCGCAAGCTGCAAAGCGTGCAGCAGGATCTGGTGCAGGCCAACCGGCTTGCCATTCTCGGCCAGGTGGCGGCCGGGGTGGCGCATGAAATCAACCAGCCGGTTGCCACGATCCGCGCCTTTGCCGATAACGGCCAGACACTGATTGAACGCGGGCGGCTTGCGGAGGCCGGCGAAAACCTCGAGCAGATCGCAGCGCTCACTGAGCGTATCGGCACCATTACGGCTGATCTCAAGACGCTTGCCCGCAAGGGCCGCTCTGCCGCTGGCCCGACCGGTGTCAAGGACGTGATAGAAGGGGCGGTTCTTCTGTTGCGCAGTCGCTTCGCCGGTCACATGGGCGCGCTGGACATCGTGCTGCCGCCGGCAGGGCTCAAGGTATCCGGCAGCCGCGTGCGGCTGGAGCAGATCATCATCAACCTTCTGCAAAATGCGCTGGAGGCCGTCGCCGGCCGGGACGACGCTCGTGTCTCGGTTCGCGTTCGCGAAGAGGGGGCGGATGAGGTCGTGCTGACCGTTGCCGACAACGGCCCGGGAATTGCGCCCGATATTCGCGAGGCGCTGTTTACCCCGTTCAACACATCGAAGGAGGCGGGGCTTGGCCTCGGCCTGGTCATTTCCCGCGAAATCGCTGCCGATTATGGCGGGCGTATCACGGTGGAAAGCGGGCCGGAAGGCGCCTCCTTCGCCGTTCACCTGAGGAGAGCCTGATCCATGGAAGCGCTCGGACCCGTTCTTCTTGTCGATGACGACGCCCAGCTTCGCAAGGCCATGACCCAGACGCTCGATCTCGCGGGCTTCCTGGTGACGCCGTTTGCGAGCGCGGCGGAAGCCCTTCAAATGATCTCGCCGGATTTCGGTGGCGTCGTCATTTCCGACATCCGCATGCCGGGCATTGACGGCTTGCAGCTTTTCGAGCGGCTACGGGCGATGGACCCCGATCTGCCGGTCATTCTCGTCACCGGCCATGGCGATATTCCGATGGCGGTCCGGGCCATTCAGGAGGGGGCCTATGATTTCATTGCCAAGCCTTTCCCGGCGGACCGACTGGTGCAGAGCGCGCTGCGGGCCATGGAAAAGCGTCGCCTCATCATCGAAAACCGCAGCCTGCGGCTTGCCGCTGAAAAGGCGGAGGGCGATGCGCCGTTGATCGGTCAGACACCGGCCATGGAGCGGTTGCGCAACACCATCCGCCACATCGCCAATACCGATGTGGATGTGCTGGTGGCCGGTGAAACCGGCAGCGGCAAGGAAGTGGTGGCGACGCTGCTCCACCGCTGGAGCCGCCGCGCCTCCGGCCATTTCGTGGCGCTGAACTGTGGGGCATTGCCTGAAAGCGTCATCGAGGCGGAACTGTTCGGCCACGAGGCCGGCGCCTTCACCGGGGCCCAGAAGAAGCGTGTCGGTCGCATTGAGTATGCCAGCGGCGGCACACTGTTTCTCGATGAAATCGAGAGCATGCCGCTCTCGGCTCAGGTCAAGATGCTGCGGGTTCTCGAAAAGCGCGAGGTTTCTCCGCTGGGCGTCAACGAGGTGCGTCCGGTCGATCTGCGTGTCGTCGCCGCAGCCAAGATCGATCTCGGCAATCCGGCCGAACGCGGCGATTTCCGTGAGGATCTGTTTTTCCGCCTGAATGTGGTGACGTTATCGATACCGCCGCTGCGTGAACGTCGCGAGGATGTACCGCTTCTCTACGCCCATTTTGCCGCCCGCGCGGCGTCACGCTTCAACCGCGAGGTGCCCGCGATCACCCCCACGGTGGCCCGCCACCTTGCCGAACATTCCTGGCCCGGTAATGTTCGCGAACTCGGCCACTATGCCGAACGGGTGGTGCTTGGCCTAGAGGGCGATGCGCCGGTGGGAGCCCCATCGCCGGCGCTTGCCGCTGGCGGCACGCTGCCGGAACGGATCGACCGTTACGAGGCCGAGATCATCCGCGAGACGCTGAAGGAGCAGAAGGGCGATGTAGCCGGCACGGTCGAGGCGCTCGGCATCGCCCGCAAGACCTTCTACGACAAGCTCCAGCGCCACGGCATCGCCCGGACGGATTACGTCGGCGACTAGAGTTTGTCAGGGAAAAGTGAAATCCGGTTTTCCTGAAAAGACAAACGAAAACAAAAAGGCTTGAGTCTGACCGGTTCAGAATGAACCTGATGGACTCTGGCCCCGGTCACGGCGCGCTATAAGGTGGTCCTCCGTCAGCCGGCAGGCGAGAAGGGCGGCCTCCGGCGGCGCATGGCCGGCAAGGATGGCGTGCAGATAGCTGCCGGCGAACGTGTCGCCCGCACCGATCGTATCGGCCAGTTGCAGCCGTTCGGGCGGTGGCACCAGCCGGATCGCCGCGCTGTCCATCAACCGCACCGGGTCCGGTCCGTCGGTGATGACGAAATGGGAAAGCCGAGTCCCGGCGATACGATGCGCCACGGACCAAAGATCCGCATAGTCGTGCCCCGCCATGTCCGCTGCCGAGCCGATGAGAATGTCGGCAGGCCGAGCGGCCTCCTTCGCCGGAAACTGCGCGATGGAAAGCGGGGCTTTCTCCATGGCTGCGAGCAGGCCGGGGCCGCATTCGCTGGCGTTGACGTAGATGGCATCGGTATCGACCGCGCCGAAAAGGTCGGCCGCCAGCCGCTTGCGGTTCGGTGGCGCGATGATCGTGCGCTCGCCGGTGGGGTCGAGCAGAATATCGGCGGCGGCGGTCTCGCCGGGGATCATCGAGACCCGCGCGGTATCGAAGCCCATGGTTTCAAGCGTCGAAAGGGCTTTGTGGCCCGTCTCGTCGTCCATCAGGTGGCCGGCGATGGTCACGGCATGGCCAAGCCGCAGCAATTGTGCGCCGGTGTGGAAAGCGCCGCCGCCCAGCCGCACTTCGCGGTTTACGCAGGATAGCCGGCCGCCGGGGGTGAGGGGGCGGTCGAGGTGCCAGACCCGGTCGTGATTGATGTTTCCGGCAACCAGTATATGCGCCATTGGGCCTCAATCCTGCGAAACGAAGCTTTCGATGCGGATGTCGTTGAGGATCTTGAAGCCGAAAACGCTCATGGCGAAACCGGCGACACCGTTCAACGCCTGTGTCAGCCTGGTGTAATAGCGGCGGCTGACGCCCGAGGAAAGGGCAAGCGCAACGATGCCATACCAGACGAAGGCTTGAAGCCCCACAATGACGAGCACCGCGCCATAGAACCAAGCGGGCGCATGGGCCGGCACCACCAGCGCAAACACGCTGGTCCAGAAGATCGCCGACTTCGGATTGCTGAGCGTGGTGACGAAGCCGGAGAACAAGGGGTGCCGATAGACGGGCGGGTTTGCGGATGCGGTTGCCGCTGGCTTAATGAAGGTGGAGCGCAGCAACTTGTAGCCGACCCATAGCAGATAGAGTGCGCCCGCCAGACGGATGGTCCGGTAGAGCGTGCCGGCTTCGAGCAGGACGATGCCGATGCCGGCAAGGCTGAGCGACACCCAGATGAGTGAGGCCAGCGCAATGCCACCCGCCGCGTGCAGGCCTGCGCGGCGGGACATGCCGGCGGCGCAATAGCTGACGGCAACCGTGTTGGGTCCCGGCACCATGGCCATGAGAAGGTGAATGGCGGCGAGATGGGCAAGCGTCGGCAGGAGGTCCATGGGCGTGTCGTCCGGATGTGACGGGAAGGCTACTATTCTCCCCCGGTCTGTCTGGCGCAAGGGCTGACGCGAAAGGATTGCTGATGGAAGCGATGAGCCGGGCATGGGCTGGGGCCGCACCATTTGCGCCCTGCTCATTCCTGTGCGATAGACTGTGCATTCCGGCAAAAAACAGGAAGGTCGGGAGTGTCTGAGGAATGAACGGTTGAACCCGCTGCCCAATCTGCGCCAGCTTCGCTATCTGGTCGCTCTTGCCGATCACCTTCATTTTGGCGAGGCGGCGGAAGCCTGCCAGGTTACGCAATCCACACTCTCTGCCGGCATTCAGGAGTTGGAATCGCTGCTGGGCGTGGCGGTGGCCGAACGCACCAAGCGCTCCGTGATGATTACGCCGGTCGGCCGGCGCATTGTCGAGCGCGCCCGCTTCATCCTGCGCGATGCGGAGGAACTGGTCGAGATCGGTGCGCGCGCCGCCAATCCGCTATCGGGGCGGCTGGAACTGGGCGTCATCCCCACCATCGGTCCTTTCCTGCTGCCAAAGCTCGTGCCTCATATCATCGGCCTCTTTCCGGACATGCGCCTTATCCTGCGCGAGGACAAGACGGCGGAATTGCTGGAACGGCTGCATGCCGGTAGGCTCGATCTGGTGCTGATGGCCTTCCCGTACGAGGCGGAGGGTTGCGAAACCTTCATGCTGTTTTCCGACGGCTATCGGCTGGCCTGCAACCCGGACGATCACCTGGCCGCACTGGAAAGTGTGAGCAATGACGATGTGCGCGGCGTGCCGATCATGCTGCTCGAAAAGGACCATTGCCTGCACAGCCACGCGCTGCCCTTCCTCAAGGGGCTTTCGGGCCAGGCCGTCACCACGTTTCAGGGCACCAGCCTCTACACGCTCGTCGCCATGGTCGCCGAAGGGCTGGGTGCGACGCTCGTGCCGGATCTGGCGATCTCCAGTGGCCTTCTCAACGAAAGCAATGTCACGACCCGGCCGTTGGCCGAAAGCGAAGGCGCCGTGCGCCAGATCGGACTTTGCTGGCGCAAGAATTCCTCACGCGCCGCCGAGTTTCGTGAGTTGGGGGCCGTCATCCGCACCTGGGCGGAAAGCCATATCGCCCCGGTTGGCAATCTCTCTTCCCGTCCGTCGGACTGGCTGCCCGACCGCACGGCATCGTGAACATCTTTGCCGGGAAAACGTTGTTGCAGCGCATTCGAGATGCAGCGGATCGTTAACGACGTCTGCCGATCGCCAGCCTAGCCCCGAACCGTTCGAGCTTGCTGAAAATCTATTACGAAACAGTGGCTTAAATGGCGATGCACTTGACGGGGAACGGAATTTTCCTGTTTTGCGCCAAGGTTGCAGCGCGCAATGGGCCAAAGATTCCGATGTGTCTTAGTCTCATGGGTAATTGCTTTTCGTACACCGGTGATTATTGCAGGCATAAGTGTGTTCGTGGATGCTTCTGGCGCCCGCGCACCTTGGGTTGAGGAAACAAGGGTTTTACGACCATTACGCAAAGAGGGATTGCCTATGCTTCGTGACCGCGTGCGCCGCAAAGCGCTTCTGGATAAAGTGGTAAGTGCCGAAGAGGCAGCTTCGCTGGTAAAGAACGGTAGCCGTCTCGGGATGAGCGGCTTCACCCGCGCCGGTGAGGCGAAGGTTGTGCCGCCGGCTCTCGTCGAGCGCGCCAAGAATGATGGCCTCAAGATCGAGCTGTTCACCGGCGCATCGCTCGGCAACGACATGGACGGCAAGATGGCCGCCGCCCACCTGCTGACCCGCCGTTCGCCCTTCCAGGCTGACCCGGTCATGCGCAAGGCGATCAACAACGGCGAGATCATGTTCATCGACCAGCATCTGTCGTTGACCGCTGAAGCCATGCGCGCCGACCAGATCAAGAAGGTCGACACCGCCGTTATCGAAGCCTGCGCCATCACGGAAGACGGCTACATCGTTCCGACCAGCTCGGTCGGTAACTCCGCGACCTTCGCACTCGACGCCGACCAGGTCATTGTCGAGCTGAACCTGGCCCACACGGACCAGCTTGAAGGCATGCATGACGTCTACATTCCGGAAAAGCGCCCGAACCGTACGCCGATCCGGATCAACTCCACGATGGACCGCATCGGCGTTCCGTATTTCGCCGTCGATCCGTCGAAGATCGCCGCGATTGTCGAGACCAACATCCCGGACAGCGCCGCCAACAACCTGCCGCCGGATGAAGAAACCGCTCAGATCGCCGGTCACCTGCTCGACTTCCTCAAGAACGAAGTGAAGCAGGGCCGTCTGACCCACTCGCTGCGTCCCATGCAGTGCGGCATCGGCACCATTGCCAATGCGGTCATGTCCGGCTTCCAGGACTCGCCGTTCTACGATCTGGAAATGTATTCGGAAGTTCTGCAGGATTCGACCTTCGAACTGTTTGAGAGCGGCAAGCTGTTGCGTGCTTCCACGACCTCGTTCTCGCTCTCCGCAGCCACGAACGATCACGTGATGGCCAACCTCGCTTCCTTCAAGGAAAAGATCGTTCTGCGTCCGCAGGAAATTTCCAACAACCCGGAAATCTCCCGCCGCCTCGGCCTGATCTGCATCAACACCGCGCTCGAATTCGACATCTACGGCAACGTGAACTCGACGCATGTCGGCGGCACGCACATGATGAACGGCATCGGCGGTTCGGGCGACTTCGCTCGCTCCGGCCAGATGTCGATCTTCGTGACGAAGTCGATCGCCAAGGAAGGCAAGATCTCCTCGATCGTGCCGATGGTCGCCCATATCGACCACACGGAACACGACGTGGCCGTCGTCGCCACCGAAATCGGCCTCGCCGACCTGCGTGGCCTGGCGCCGCGTGAACGCGCTCCGCTCATCATCAAGAACTGCGTGCATCCGCTGTATCGCGACATGATCACGGATTACTACGAGCGCGCCGTCAAGCGTGGCGGTCACACCCCGCACCTGCTGGAAGAAGCCTTCTCCTGGCACGTCAACCTGGCTTCCAAGGGCACCATGCTCTGATCCGGCATTACGGATACGAAATCGGAAAGGGCGCCTTCGGGCGCCCTTTTGCGTTGATGTTGTCGTTCAGCCACTGGCAATCCGTCGGGCGTGGCACTAAAGGTTAAGCCTCCTTAACGATTTGACGGGAAAGCGGCATGTCGTCCATCTTTGGCGGTCAGGACCTTCGAGGCTTCGGACGCGGCGCACGCATCATGGTCATGGTGGCCGCAACGCTGTTCCTTGCCGCCTGTGGCGGACGGCCCATCGGCGTCATGCAGCCGGAGGCCGTCAACGCACCGGGCACTTCCAAGGTTGACCTGCTTGTGGCAACAACCCGTGCGCCGGCGGCTGATCCGGCCGTGCTGTTTTCCGGGGAACGGGGAACGGGGCTTGCGCTTTCGGCCATCACCGTGTCCATCCCGCCCGACGCGAACCGGGTCGTCGGGCAGGTGCAGTGGCCGAAAAAGCTGCCGGCCGATCCCCTGAAATCCTTCACGACGGTTTCAGTCAAGCCGATGCTCGGCGCCCAGCAGGCGCGAGAATGGGGGCGCGCGCACCTGACCAAGAGCCGCCGCGTCATGGTGTTCGTGCACGGCTTCAATAACCGATATGAGGATGCGGTCTACCGCTTTGCCCAGATCGTGCATGACTCCAATGCGGATGTGGCGCCGGTCATTTTCACCTGGCCATCGCGTGCGAGCATCTTCGACTACAATTACGACAAGGAAAGCACCAACTATTCGCGCGATTCGCTGGAGGAGTTGCTGCGCAACGTCGCCAGCGAACCCTCGGTTGGCGAAGTCACAGTCATGGCCCATTCGATGGGAACGTGGCTCGCAATGGAAGCGCTGCGCCAGATGGCGATCCGCGACAAGCACGTTGCTTCCAAGATCCGCAACGTCATTCTCGCAGCCCCCGACCTCGATGTCGATGTGTTCGGGCGGCAGATTTCCGAGATTGGTCAGAAAGGCCCGAAGTTCACCATTTTCACCTCGCAGGATGACCGGGCATTGCTTGTGTCTCGCCGCATTGCCGGCAATGTCGATCGTCTGGGCCAGATCGATCCGGCTAACGAGCCCTATCGCTCGGCGCTGGAAAAGCTCGGCATTACCGTCATCGATCTCACCAAGATGAAGTCGGGCGATAGACTCAATCACGGCAAGTTCGCCGAAAGCCCTGAAGTGGTAAAGCTCATCGGCACGCGTCTTGCTGCTGGCCAAACGGTCACCGATTCCGATGTCGGTATCGGCGAGGCGCTCGGCTCGGTTGCCATCGGCGCCGCCAACACCGTCGGGCAGGCGGCTTCGGTTGCCGTTTCCACGCCGATTGCGGTGTTCGACGCCAATACGCGGCGCAACTATGGTGGCCAGTGGCAGCGCATGACCGGATCGGTCGGCACGACCGTCGGCTCCTTTGGCGCACCGCTTCAGATTGTTACCGGCAACGAACGATAGGACGAAAAATGCGGTGGAAGCGTACACTTCAGCTTCTGGATGTTCATTGCGAAGGTGAAATCGGCAAGGCCGCCATAGGCGGCGTGCCGAAGATCCCCGGTGAAACCGTGGCGGAACAGCTTCACTGGCTGAACACCGACCCGAAAGGCGAGGCGCTGAGGCGCATGGTCTGTCTTGAGCCGCGCGGAGCACCCATCGGTTCCGTCAATCTCGTACTGCCGGCGAAGAACCCGGCGGCGGACTTCGCCTTCATCATTCTTCAGCCTGATCAGGCGCACGCCTCCTCCGGCTCCAACTCCATCTGCGTCACGACCGCGCTGCTCGAAAGCGGCATGGTGGAGATGAAGGAGCCGGAAACCATCGTGATGCTCGAAACTGCCGCCGGCCTGGTCAAGGCCACGGCGACCTGCCGCGACGGGCGCTGCGAAAAGGTGAAGCTGACCATGGTGCCCTCCTTCGTCCACACGCTGGATGCGGAAATCGAGGTCGCCCCTTGGGGCAAGGTGCGGTTCGATCTGTCCTATGGGGGCATTTTCTACGCGCTGGTCGATGCCGATCAGCTTGGTCTGGAGATCAACGAGGCGAGTGCCCGCGCACTGGTGGAGGCCGGCATGGCGTTGAAGGCGTCGATCAACGCGGCCTTCACTGTCGTTCATCCGGAAATCCCGGCGATCAGCGGTGTCGCCTATGTCATGTTCCGCGGCGTCGATCCGGATGGCGCAATCCGTACGGCTACAACGATGTGGCCGGGCCGGGTTGATCGTTCGCCCTGCGGTACCGGCAATTCGGCCAATCTCGCCACGCTCTACGCCCGCGGCAAGGTGAAGGTTGGCGACACGTACAAGTCGCGCTCCACCATCGGCTCGGAATTCGAGGTTGGCCTTGCCGCCGTCACCGAGGTTGCGGGGCATCAGGCGATCATCCCGACCATCACCGGGCGCGGCTTTACCTTCGGGCTGCATCAGGTGGCGCTCGATCCGTTCGATCCCTTCGAGGGCGGCTTTGCGCTGACCGATGTCTGGGGGCCGGAAGCGGGCAGTATCGGCCGCGCCAAGGGCTGATTTTCAGCCTTTTGCTGCTGTTTTCCCGCGCGAAAAATGCTAAGCGCGGGAAACATTCCTGTCCGGAGGCCCCCCATGACCGAGATCACCATCCGTCGTCCCGACGACTGGCACCTTCACCTGCGCGATGGCGCCATGCTGGAGGGCGTGATCGGCGATACGAGCCGCCATTTCGGCCGCGCCATCATCATGCCGAATCTGGTGCCGCCGGTGGTGACGACGGCGGATGCCCGCGCCTATCGCGACCGCATCGTGAAGGCCATTCCGGCCGGTGATCGCTTCGAGCCGCTGATGACGCTCTATCTCACCGAACATACCAGCGCCGACGATGTGGAAGAGGGCAAGAAGAGCGGCCTCATCACCGCCGTCAAGCTCTACCCCGCCGGTGCGACGACCAATTCCCACGGCGGCGTGCGCGACATGGACAAGGCCATGCCCGTGCTGGAGCGCATGGCGAAGATCGGTCTGCCGCTCTGCGTCCATGGCGAGGTAACGACGCCGGAAGTCGATATTTTCGACCGTGAGGCCGTGTTCATCGAGACGGTGCTCGATCCCCTGCGCAAGCGCCTGCCGGAACTGAAGGTGACGATGGAGCATGTCACGACGCAGGACGGCGTGGACTATATCCGCGCCGCTGAGAAGAACCTTGCCGGTTCGATCACCACTCATCACCTCATCATCAACCGCAATGCCATCCTCGTCGGTGGCATCAAGCCCCACTATTATTGCCTGCCGGTCGCCAAGCGCGAGCACCACCGCGTTGCGCTGCGCAAGGCGGCGACCTCGGGCGACGCACGTTTCTTCCTTGGCACGGACTCCGCCCCGCATATCGATCCACTGAAGGAATGCGGCTGCGGTTGCGCCGGCATCTACACCTCGATCAACACCATGAGCTGCCTTGCCCATGTCTTCGAAGAGGACGGCGCGCTCGACAGGCTGGAAGCCTTCGCCTCGCTGAACGGTCCGGCCTGGTACGGTCTTTCGCCGAATGCCGAGACGATCACGCTTATCAAGCGCGATGAGCCGGTCGCCTTCCCGAAGAAGATCGAAACGGGCGCTGGCCCGGTCACGGTGTTCGATCCGATGTTCCCGCTGCACTGGGATGTGGCCTGACCCCTGCCTTACGAAAGGAAAAATACGATGAGCGTCAATTCTTTCAACGACAAGCAGGTGGTCGCCGAACTCGTGGCGAAGATGCTGTGGGAAATCAAGGCAGTACACTTTTCCGCCGCCGAGCCCTACACGCTGTCCTCGGGCATGAAGAGCCCTGTCTATATCGACATGCGCAAGCTGATTTCCTTCCCGCGCATCCGATCGGCGGTGATGGATTTCGCCGCCGCCGCCATCATGCGGGAGGCCGGCTTCGAGGCCTTCGATTGCGTGGCGGGTGGCGAAACGGCGGGCATTCCCTTTGCCGCCTTCCTGTCCGAGCGCCTGTCGCTGCCGATGATCTATTGCCGCAAGAAGCCGAAGGGCCATGGCCGCAACGCCCAGATCGAGGGCCACATGCCCGACGGTGCGCGCGTTCTCGTCATCGAGGACCTGACGACGGCCGGCGGCTCCATGTTCACCTTCATCGACGCCATTCGCGCCGCCGGCGGTGTGATCGACCACGGCATCGCGCTTTTCTATTACGGTATCTTCCCGGAAGCAGAACAGCGATTCGGCAACGGCAAGGTCAAGCTCCACTACCTCGCCACCTGGCGCGACGTGCTGGCGGTGGCCAAGGCTGAAAAGCTGTTCGACGAGAAGACACTCTCCGAGGTCGAGGCTTTCCTCGACGCGCCGCTTGCCTGGTCGGCCAGGATGGGCGGCGTCGGCGAACTGCCGACTGTCTGATTGTTCACTCTGCGGCACCCGAAGGGTGCCGCTTTGTCAACCGAATCCGGCATTTTCCGCCGGGTTCGCGCTGTGTATGGTCGTGAAAACTGCGGCCAAGGCTGGCCGCTCCCCGCTTTGAGGAATGACCATGCTCGTAAACGGCAAATGGACGGAAGACTGGCAGCCCGTGCAGGCGAAGGACGCCAAGGGTGGCTTCGTGCGGCAAACCTCTTCCTTTCGCAATTTTGTGACGCCGGATGGCGCGCCGGGTCCGACCGGGGAAGGCGGCTTCAAGGCGGAGGCCGGACGCTATCACCTCTATGTCGCGCTCATCTGTCCCTGGGCCTGCCGCACGCTGATGGCGCGCAAGCTGAAGGGTCTGGAAGACGTCATCTCCGTCTCGATCGTCGATCCCAACCTTTCGGACAAGGGCTGGCGCTTCGGTGATTATCCCGGAACGATCCCGGATACGGTGAACCACGCCGAGTTCATGTACGAGCTTTATGTGAAGGCGGACCCGACCTATACGGGCCGTGCCACCGTGCCCGTGCTCTGGGACAAGAAGACAGGCACCATCGTCAACAACGAGTCGGCCGATATCCTGCGCATCTTCAACACGGGTTTCGGCGATCTGGCGAACGATGCCATCGACCTTTACCCGGAAGACCTGCGCGCCGAGATCGATACGCTGAACGACTGGATTTATCCGAACCTCAACAACGGCGTTTACCGCACCGGCTTCGCGACCACGCAGGTGGCCTATGACGAAGCCTTCGGTCAGGTGTTCCGCACGCTTGATGCGCTGGAAGAACGCCTTGCCGGGGGTGGGCCGTTTCTTCTGGGCGAACGTTTCACCGAAGCCGATATCCGCCTGTTCGTGACGCTCATCCGCTTCGATGCCGCTTATCACGGCGCCTTCAAGTGCAACCTGCGTCGCCTCGCCGATTACAAGGCTCTGAGCGCTTATCTCTACCGTGTCTACGGTCTGCCGGGCGTGGCAGAAACGGTCAATATCGACCATATCAAGCACGGCTATTACTCGATCAAGTCGTTGAACCCGAACGGTATCGTGCCGCTTGGGCCCGATCTGCCGGGCATTTATCCGGTCTCCGTCAAGGAGGTAACGGCATGAGCCGCAACCTTGTCATCTTCCTGCATGGCGTCGGCTCCAGCGGCGCCAACCTTGCTCCGCTCGGAAATGCATGGGCGGCAGCCTTGCCGGATACGGATTTTGCTGCTCCAGACGCTCCATTCGCCTCCGATATGGGGCAGGGCTATCAATGGTTTAGCGTGCGCGGCGTAACGGAGGAAAACCGTCCGGGCCGAGTTCTTGCCGCGCGTGAGGGATTTGACGCGACACTTGCTGCGATCATCGCCGCCCACGGCCTCACGGACCGGCTGGACAAGGTGGCTTTGGTCGGGTTCTCGCAGGGTTCGATCATGGCGCTCGATGCGCTGGTGTCCGGCCGTTGGCCGGTAGCGGGTATCGTCGCTTTCTCAGGCCGCCTCGCCGCGCCGGAGCCCTTTGCACCGTCCACGGCCACGAAGGCGCTGCTGGTTCATGGCGATGCCGACCGCATCATGGCTGTCGGTGAAAGCGTTGCCGCTGCCGAAAAGCTGAAGGCGCTTGGCATCGATGCGACGGCCAGCATCGAGCCCGGCCTCGGTCACGCCATCTCGCAGGAAGGGGCGGAGCGTGCCGCCGCCTTCCTCAAGCATGTGTTTGGATAAGAAGGAGGGGGTCAGGCCCCCTCGAACCCCGTCAGAACACCGACAGCGTTGACGCCGATATCGGCAACGGCATAGCCGCCCTCCTGAACAAAGAGCGTCGGCTTGCCGATGGCCTTGATGAGCGCGCCGATCTTTGGATAGTCCTCGGTCTTCAGCTTGAACTGTGAGATCGGGTCCTTCTCGAACGTATCGACGCCAAGCGAGACGATCACCACATCCGGGCCGAAAGCTTCCAGTTTCTGGATGCCATCCTTCAGCGCCTGCGACCAGCCGGCCCAATCCGTGCCCCAGCGCAGCGGATAGTTGATGTTGAAGCCTTCGCCTTCACCGGCGCCGGTCTCTTCCTTGTAGCCGAGGAAATAGGGATATTCCTGGTTCGGATCGCCGTGGATGTTGATGACCTGAACGTCGGAGCGGCTGTAGAAGATTTCCTGCGTGCCATTGCCGTGGTGGTAATCCACGTCGAGGATAGACACCCGTTTCGCGCCGTTGACGCGGAAATACTCGGCGGCGACGGCGGCGTTGTTGATGTAGCAGTAACCGCCCATGAAATTCGAGCCTGCATGGTGGCCCGGCGGACGGCAAAGCGCGTAAGCCGAGCCCGCGCCTTCCTTCACCAGTTCGGCGGCGGTCAGCGCCACGTCATGCGAGGATTTGATCGCATCCCAGGTGCCTTCCACGAAGCCACAGCCGGCATCGAAGGAATAGTGGCCAAGCGCTCCGTCAAGGCATTCCGGCACGACATCGCCGCGCAGGCCGCGCGTGGGCCAGGTATAGGCAAGCGCTGTGCCTTCACGGCCCAGTTCCTTCCAGCGCGGATAGACGGTTGGCAGGAAGTCGAGAAAGTCCTTGGCCTGCACGCGCTCGGCGATGGAAAGGTCGAAGTCCTTCGGCGCGACGATGTCGCCAAGGCCGACTTCAAGAATGCGGTCATGGATGAATTCGGCGCGCGATGGCAGTTCGAAGCCGGGCACGATGGCGCCAGCCATGAGTTCGAGCTGGTTGGCATGGCCGCGATGGCGCGGCGAGAAGACGGTTTTCATGGGTTTGGCCTGCTATACGGAAAAGGAAAGCCCGCCGGAGGTCCGGTCCGGCGGGCTCTGGCTGTTACTTCTGAAGCTCGGTCCAGATCTTGGTGTAGAGTTCCTGCGTGGCCGGGTCGCACAGTCTCATGAACTCGGCCTTGTCCTTCTTGTCGGCCGGCACGTTCAGTTCGTTTGCGCCCTTCATGTCGGCGGGCATGAAGGGTTCCGAGCCGGTGATGCCGTTGGCATAGCGCGCGAAGGCCGAAAGCATCGCAGCGTTTTCCGGGTCCATGATGAAGTTCTGGAACAGCTTGGCGTTCTCGAGGTTCTTTGCATCCTTGAGGACGACAACGTTATCCGACCAGTAGGTGAAGCCTTCCTTCGGGTAGAAATAGTGGATGGAGGGCTTGGCAAGGCGCTGGCGGAAGGCCGAGCCGTTCCAGTCGGAGGAGGCGGCGAAATCGCCGGCCGTCATCTTCTCGATGGTGCCGTATTCCATCGCCACCCAGTTCGGCTTGGCGTTCACCAGCGTGTCGCGGGCCTTCTTCAGAATGGCCTTGTCGGTTTCGCACAGCTTGCCGCCGTTGTATTTGATGGCGGCGTAGAGAATGTCCGACATTTCCGGAACGATGTTGACCTTGCCCTTCAGTTCGGCCGGCGGGTCGAACAGAATGCCCCAGCTATCAGCCGGGCCCTTGTAGACATCGGTGTTGACGACGACGCCGACCGTGCCCCACAGCCACGGTGCCGAATACTTGCGGCCGGGATCGAAGTCGGGGTTCGACCATTCCGGCATGATGTTCTTGGCATTCTCCATCTTGCCGACATCGGTTTCCTGGACCAGCCCCTCGGCGATCCAGATCGGCAGGTGGCTCTGGCTCGGCACGGCGATGTCGAAGCCGCTGCCGCCCTGACGCACCTTGGCAAGGGCGGTGTCGTTCGAATCGTAGTCGGTGATCGTCACCTTGACCTTGTACTTTTCTTCGAACTTCTTGATCATCTCGGGGCTGGTATAGTTACCCCAGTTATAGATGTTGAGTTCGCCATCAGCGCGGGCAAGCCCGGTCGAGGCGAGCAGCATGCCGGTCAGGGCCAGTGCAAGTTTCGTCTTCATTGCGATTCCCTCTGGTTGGTTTCCATTATTGGTCTTTCGAGCGCTTGCCGTCCGCGAGGAACATGATCGTCACGGCGAGAACGGAAAACAGCAGGAAGATGGTCGATATGGCATTCAGCGCGGGTGTCGTGCCGCGACGGATCTGCCCCAGCATGTAGGTCGGCAACGTGTCCTGCCCGCCCGATTTCACGAATTCGGTAATCACCACGTCATCGAGCGAGATGACGAAGGCCAGCATGAAGCCCGCGATGATGCCCGGCCAAAGCAACGGCAACGTGACATGGCGGAAGGCTCGCAATGGCGTGGCATAGAGATCGGCTGCCGCGCGTTCGAGTGTGTCGTCCATGTTTTCCAGCCGGGCGCGGATCGGCAGATAGGCGAAGGGAATACAGAAGGCGGCGTGCGCGGCGATCAGATAGCCAAGGCCGGAATAGCCGGTCCAGATCTTCAGCCGCGAGAAGAAGATGAGGAGCGCCACGCCGGTGACGATTTCCGGCACCATCAGCGGCAGGTTGATGAAGGCATATTTCGCCGAAAGGCCGCGATAGGGTGCGGTGCGGGTGGTGGCGATGGCCGCCAGTGTTGCCGCGGCGGTTGCGATGATGCCCGCCGAAACCGCGATCACCATCGAGCGTACCGCCGCATCGATGACGCGCGCATCGGTAACGGCAATCGCGAACCATTTCATCGATAGTCCCTGCCAGTCGGAAATGCTTTCCCCGGCATTGAAGGCAAAGACCACCAGCACGGCAATCGGCACATAGAGCGCGAAGAAGGTGAGCGCTGCAATGAAGGTGAAGCCGCCCAGCCGGCGGACGTCGAAACTGGTGTCCCGGTGGTCAGCCATGGGCCTTTGCTCCCTTCCCGCCGGAATAGCGGACATAGGCCAGAAGGGCGATCATCACCACCACCATCAGCGTGATGGAAAGGGCGGCACCGAGCGGCCAGTTGCGGCCCTGCCCGAATTGCAGGCCGATAAGGTTGCCGACCATCATGGTCTTGCCGCCGCCGAGAAGGATGGGAACAACATAGGCGCCGAGCGAGGGAATGAAAACGAGGATCGATCCGGCGACAACGCCCGGCTTGACGATGGGCAGGATAACCTTCGTGAGAACCCGGAACGGCGTGGCGTAGAGATCATACGCCGCTTCCACCAGCCGGAAATCCAGTTTTTCCAGGCTGGCATAAATAGGCAGAACCATCATGGGCAGACAGGTGTAGACCATGCCCGCCAGCACCGCGCCATCCGTAAACAGCATCTGGAGCGGCTTGTCGATCAGGCCGCTTCGCATCAGGAACGTGTTGATCAGGCCCTCGTTGCGGATCACCTCCAGCATCGCATAGGTGCGGATGAGGATGTTGGTCCAGAAGGGAATGGTAATCAGGAAAAGCCAGAGGTCGCGGCTGCGGGCCGGGCGGGTGGCGATGAACCAGGCGGTCGGAAAGCCGAGCAGCACGGTGAAGACGGTCGTCATCACCGAAAGATTCACCGAGCGCATGAAAATCGAAAGATGCGCGCTGGCGGGCGTTAGCGTGTCATCGAACATATCGCGCTGGAAGAAGACGCTTACCCAGGCTTCCGTCGAAAACACCCACTTCACATCGCCATAATCACCCGGCGTGAGTAGGGAATAGACAACGACAATCAGCAGCGGGCCGGTTGCCGCAAGCAGGATGATGAGAAGCGCGGGAAGCGACAGAAGCCAGCGGTTGCGGATGTCGCGTTGAATTTGCCTGGTAATCAGATCAGGGGCCGCGCTCATCGCCGTTACTCCTGCAGATACCGGAGAGCCGAAGCAGGAAGCGACAGGGCGACCGCATCGCCGGGGCTGTAATCCTGCTCATCCTCGGGCCTGTTCTGCCGCCGGACGGAAAGCGATGCGCCATCGGCAAGCCTGACCTTGTAATAGGTATCGGTGCCGATATAGGCGAGATCCGCCACCGTGCCGGCCAGCGCACCCGGTGAGGGCGGACCGCCGGCAATGCGGATGTGTTCGGGGCGGATCATCAGCGTCACGGTCTGGCCGGGGGCCAGGTCGTCGGCTATCGGGCCTTTCAGCGTTGCGCCGCTGGCGAGCGTCAGCGCAGCGCCGGTGGTATCGGCTGCAGCGACCGTAGCCGGCAGGAAGTTGGCCTCGCCAATGAAGCTGGCGACGAAACGGTCGGCGGGATTGTTGTAGATATCGCGCGGTTCCCCCACTTGCAGAAGCTTGCCGCCTGACATGACCGCGATGCGGTCCGACATGGTCAGCGCCTCTTCCTGATCGTGGGTCACGAAGATGAAGGTGACGCCCGTTTCGGCCTGGAGCCGCTTCAGTTCCACCTGCATTTCCTTGCGCAGCTTGTAATCGAGCGCCGAAAGCGGTTCATCCAGCAAAAGCACCTTGGGGGAAGGAGCAAGGGCGCGGGCGAGCGCCACGCGCTGCTGCTGGCCGCCGGAAAGTTTGGCGACCGGCCGGTTGGCCAGCGCCTCCATCTGCACCAGCCGGAGCATTTCCTGAACGCGCGGCTCGATTTCCGACTTCGGCTTGTTCAGCATCTTCAGGCCGAAACCGATGTTCTCGGCCACGGTCATGTGCGGAAAGAGGGCGTAGGACTGGAAGACGGTATTGATCGACCGCTTATAGGGTGGCGTGCCGGTGATATTTTCGCCGTCGAGGATCAGGTCACCGGTTGCGGGAAATTCGAATCCGGCTATCAGCCTGAGAAGAGAGGTCTTGCCGCAGCCCGAAGGGCCAAGCAGCGTGAAGAACTCGTTGTTACCAATGTTGAGCGTCACATCGTTGACGGCGACGACTGCGGCATCGCCGCTGCCATAGGTCTTCGTGACACGCCAAATTTCGACTGCGTACTTAGACCCCATGCAATGACCTGACCTCTAGGACCGTTGGCAATATATTGGATATAATTTCGAAAGCTTGGCAACTCGGATTTTCCAAAGCTCCCCATCTCCCTTGGCTAAGCAGCATGGACCACCCGACCGCCCGTGATCGTCCATTTCACCTTCGCCTCGTCCAGTGTTTCGGGGGCCATCGCCTCCAGATCCCGTGAGAATACAGTGAGATCGGCGAAGTAGCCGGGCCGGATCATGCCCTTTCGATCTTCCTTGAACTCCGCATAGGCACCCTCCACCGTATAGGCGGCGATGGCTTCCAGCAGCGTGAAGCGCTGGTCCGGATCGGTCTCGGCCCATTTGCGGCGGGTGATGGCTGCCTTCATGCCGCGGATCGGGCAGATCGGCGAAACCGGCCAGTCGGAGGCGAAGGGAATGTGGGCGCCCGCATCCTTCAGTGTGCGCCAGGCATAGGCATAGGGCCAGCGCTCGCGCCCGATCATCGAGACGGTCGGCTCCAGCGGCAGACCCATGGCGCCCGGAGGGTGCGGCGGCTGCATGGAGGCGATGACGCCCAGTTCGGCAAAGCGCGGGATGTCGTCAGGATGGACGACCTCGATATGCTCGATGCGGTGGCGGCTGTCGCGCAAACCGTTGGCCTTGCGGGCGGCTTCATATCCGTTCAGCACGGCGCGTACCGCGCCATCGCCAATGGCGTGGACGGCAATCTGCAGGCCGCGCCGGTCGGCCTCGATGGCAGCCGCCGTGAACTGCTCCTGCGTGAACAGACAATCGCCGATCGACTCCGGCTTGTTGGCATAGGGTTCGACCATAAGCGCCGTCCAGGCATCGAGCACGCCGTCATAGAACATCTTGACCGTGCCGGACGACAATTCGTCGTCGCCATAGGCGGCGGCCATGTCGGAACCCTTCTGCATGTCGGCAAGCGCCATGAAGTTCTTGAAGTGGAAGGGCACGCGGACCCGCGCCGGCAGGAAGCCGTCGCGGCGACGGATCTCGGCCAGCAACTGAAGCTGGTGGTAGTTTCCATCCATCAGCAGCAACGATGTGAAGCCGTGGCGAACGCACCATTCGAGCCCGCGTCGCATGACAGCGATATCCGTCTCGAAATCCGCTCCGGCGGGGTAGGGATCGGGCTCGCCGCCGGTCGAAAGCCCCAGACGGTAACGGTCCGCACCGGCGGTAACCAGCAAGGGGTCGAAGGCCTCCATCTCGCGCAATTCGCCGGTCGCCAGACCATCTTCACCCATCATGATTTCGGCGCCGGCACCTACTTCCGCACCATTGATGAGGCCGGACAGTTCCAGTGCTTTGGTGTTGGCCCATGCCGTGTGGTGATCGTGCGAGAAAATGGCGAAGGCCCGGTCGGGGAGGATGCGGTCGAGGTGATGCCGGGTCATGCGCTCGTCAGGACCGAGCAGCGTGTAATCCGCGCCCTGGGCAAACAGGAAAAGCTGCTCGGGTCTGCCTGCCGCGTAGGCATGCGCGCGCGCTGCCAACTCTTGGAAGCCGGAAACGCCCGCAAGCTGAAGATGGTCCAGTTCCGCGGCGCCGGAGAACAGGTGCATGTGGTTTTCCGAAAAACCGGGCGTGACGGTTGCCCCTTCGGCACTGAGAACCACCGCATCCGGTTCGGCCAGTGCGCGGACATCGGCATTGCTGCCCACCGCGACGATACGCCCTTCGCGGCAATAAAGTGCTTCTGCGCGGGGATGCAGCGGGTCCATGGTGAGAATGGAGGCATTGAGGATGACAAGCGGCGGGGCAGGCTTCACGCGGGAACTCCATCGGCCAATATGCGTTTAATGGCTGTGATCAAGATAATTTGATTTCTTCAGGAAAGTGAAGAGATTTTCCTGACCATACAGATCCTTGGCGAGGCCTTTGAAATCCTGTCGTCCGTTCATGCGCAGTTCAGCGGAAAGGTCGGATTCTCGTGCCGAAGCACCCGGTTGATCACGGGGCGTCATTAAAAAGCCTGCATAAGCCGCATGGTCTGCGGCAAAGTACAAGAGGAAACACAATGACCACCAAATACAGATTGCTGGCCTCGGCACTGGTCCCGGTCATGGCCGGCTGGTTTGCCGGTCACCCGGCCCGCGCCGAGAATTTGACCGCTCCGTTTCAAATCGCCCAGGCGCAGCCACTGTCGCCTGAAGAAGAGCAGCTTCTGAAGCGGAAGAATCGAGAGGCCGCCAAGCAGGCGGGGGAAGATACCCAGCCGCAGAAAAAGCCGCAGCGTGAGGCTGCGCCGCAGGCTGGTGGCGACGAGCAGCCGCGTCCGCCCAAGCGGGCGCAGCCCGCTGCCGATCCTGCCAATGATGCACAACCTGTCCCGAAGCCCCGACGTGAAGCCGCCCCGCAGGCCGGCGATGACGCTCAGCCACGCCCGCCGAAGAAGCTGGCTCCTGCCGCCGATCCTGCAAACGATACCCAGCAGCCCGGCCAGAAGCCGCGGCGCGATGTTGCCCCGCAGGCTGGTGACGATGCCCAGCCGCGGCCGCCGAAGAAGCCGGCTCCAGCCGCCGATCCCGCAAACGACGCCCAGCAGCCCGGCCAGAAGCCGCGGCGCGATGTGGCCCCGCAGGCCGGCGATGACGCTCAGCCACGCCCGCCGAAGAAGCCAGCTCCCGCCGCCGATCCTGCAAACGATACCCAGCAGCCCGGCCAGAAGCCGCGGCGCGATGTTGCCCCGCAGGCTGGTGACGACGCGCAGCCGCGTCCGCCGAAGAAGCCTGTTCCGGGTGCCGATCCGGCAATCGATGCACAGCAGCCGGGCCAGAAGCCACGGCGTGAAGCCGCCCCGCAGGCGGGTGACGATGCCCAGCCGCGTCCGTCGAAGAAGCCTGTTCCGGGTGCCGAACCGGCAACCGATGCCCAGCAGCCGGGCCAGAAGCCGCCGCGTGAAGCCGCCCCGCAGGCTGGTGACGATGCCCAGCCGCGTCCGCCGAAAAAGCCTGTTTCGGGTGCCGAACCGGCAACCGATGCGCAGCAGCCGGGCCAGAAGCCGCCGCGTGAAGCCGCCCCGCAGGCTGGTGACGATGCCCAGCCGCGTCCGCCGAAGAAGCCTGTTCCGGGTGCCGATCCGGCAATCGATGCGCAGCAGCCGGGCCAGAAGCCGCAGCGCGATCCCGCGCCGCAGCCCGGTGATAATGCCCAGCCGCGTCCGGCACGGCCTCAGCCCGGCACCGATCCGGCGGCTCAGCAGGATGCGACCCCTGATCGGCCGCGGCGTCCCGCTCCGCCGATCGAGGATCGCCGTACCGAACGCGAGCGCAAGGAGGAAGCCGCCGATCCGTCCAAGACGGATGACACCGTGGTGCTGCCCGTCGACAAGGGTGCTGCGGTTCTTGACAGCGACAAGGACGCCGACAATCGCGGCGGCCAGTCGGCCCGCGACGAGCGTCGTCGTGACCGTGAACGCCAGCGTCAGACCGCCAATGATGTGCCGCCGCCGCGCAACGACGCGGACGCCCAGCGCCGGGCGCCGGTGGTCCGTCGTGACGAAATCGAGGCCGGCCGTCAGGAAGAAGGTCGTCGTCGTGATCGGGCGCCGGATTTCCTCGGTGCCCTGATTGCGCCGCTGATTGCCGGTGGCGGTGCTGCGGCCCAGAACTACGAGCCGCCGCGCCGGTTCGATGACCGGACGGTCTATGAAACGGATGACGGTATCGTGGTGCGTTCGGATGAACGCCGCCGCCTGAGCCGCGCCGCCGAGCAGAGCTATTACGAGGATCTGTCACGTGGCCGCGTTCGCGAAACCATTGTCCGCCCGGATGGCGATCGCCTCATCACGATCTATAACCGCTATGGTGATGTGATCCAGCGTAGCCGCATGACGCCGGATGGCCGTGAAATCCTGCTCGTCTTCGCACCTGAAGCGGATCAGGAACAGCGCCCGCCGGTGTTCCGCGATCCCGGTGACGATCTGCCGCCGATGCGTCTGCGCATTCCGGTGCAGGATTACATCATCGACACCTCGACCAACCCGAACCGGAACTATTACGAGTTCCTGTCAGAGCCGCCGGTGGAGCAGGTCGAGCGGGTTTATACGATGGATGAGGTGAAGTACTCCGCCCGTCTGCGCGACAAGGTGCGCCGTATCGACCTCGATACGATCACCTTTGCGACCGGCAGTGCGGAAGTGCCGATGTCGCAGGCCTCCACGCTGCGCAGTGTCGCCGATGCGATGCTGAAGGTTCTCAAGCGCGACCCCGGTGAAACCTTCCTGATCGAAGGTCACACGGATGCGGTGGGTTCCGACGAATCCAACCTCGTTCTCTCCGACCAGCGCGCGGAATCCGTCGCCAACCTTCTGACCGATGTCTACGGCATTCCGCCGGAAAACCTCGCCACGCAGGGTTACGGCGAACGCTACCTGAAGGTCCGCACGGAAGCCGCCGAGCAGCAGAACCGCCGCGTCACCATCCGCCGCGTCACCTCGCTCGTTCGTCCGGCCACCGCCCAGCAGTAAGGCCCGTTTAACTGAGGTCATACAACCCCCGCAGCGAAAGCTGTGGGGGTTTTTCGTTTCAAATACCCGGGTGCGTGAAGCCAATGTCATTTGCCGGCTTTGCGATAACTAGGTGAAAACGCGTATTGCGGGAGGGTTTTGCCCGTTTATATAGAAACCATCGATCATATGCTGAAACGACAACTTCAAATCACAAGCGGTCGCGAAGCGCCGTAGCGAGAGCAAAGCGTGACCTCAGAGGAAATACAGATGCCTGATCGTTTCGTGGAAGATTGGCGAACGCTCGTGAGCCAGACCGCGCTTGCGACACGGCAGATCATTTCCGACATCGTCATCCAGCACGAACACGACTTGCGGCAGCGCTACGGGAGCTACCTTCTTGCCGATCCCGAACTCGCGGAACTGATGCATGCGGAGGATATTCGTCATGAATTCGCCGGGCGCTTCGTGGAATGGGTCAAGCGGCTGGTCGATCCGAATGCGACGGCCGGTGACCTGTTTTTTACCGAGCAGCATCAGATCGGCGAATTGCTGGCGCGGATCGGCTTTCCTCCGCATGCCCTGGCCCGCTCGACGCGCAAGCTCAAGCTCTGGTTCCTGCGCCATCTGGCGGAGAGGAATGTGCCGCGCGAGCAACTGGTTGATATGATGACCTTCATCATCACCCTCTTCGACATTGCGCTCGAAGTGCGTGAAACGAGCTACCAGCAGGAAATCACCGTCGATGTTCGCGTCACCGAAGCCTACAGGCTGCATCTGCTCGGCCAGAACCTCGCCATGGAGCGCGAGCGTCAACGTGCTGCCCTGATGGAATGGGGGCACGCCATTCTTGCCGCTTTCTATCAGCGCGTGCCCGCTGGCAGCCTGCCCAAACTCTGGAAGGCCGATTTTGGCCTCTGGCTGAACCACAAGGCCCATATCCTGTTCGAACGCGAACCGAAGCTCGCCCGGATACGCGCAGCCGTGGACCGGGTCGACACCCAGTTGGTGCCAAGGCTGCAAGCCCTGACCTTCGAAAATCCCGAGGATGTGCGTGAGACGACCCGCCAGATCGAGGAGGAAATCGCCTCGATCAAGTTTCTGGTGAACACCATTTTCGACGAGCACATCGAAATCGAGAGTGGCAGGGATCCGCTGACGCGGCTCCTGACGCGGCGCTTCATGCCATCGGTGCTGATGCGGGAAGTCCATCTTCAAAAGGCACCGAATGCATCGGGCTTTTGCGTCCTCCTGATTGATGTCGACCATTTCAAGACCATCAACGACACCTATGGCCACAAGGCGGGTGACCAGGCCCTTTCGCTGATTGCCGCCGCCATCAACGACAATGTGCGTCAGACCGACTTCGTCTTCCGCTATGGTGGTGAGGAAATCCTCGTTCTCCTGATCGAATGCGACGAGCGGCAAGGCCTGCAGCGCGCCGAAAAGATCCGGATCGGGGTCGAAAATCTGGTCATACCGGTGGCCGACGGGGTGGACGTTTCGGTAACCGTCAGCATTGGCCTGGCGGCTTTTCAGGGTGAGCTTGATTACAAAGCCATCCTCACACGAGCAGATCGCGCAGTCTATGAAGCCAAGTCGCTCGGCCGCAATCGCGTCGTCATCGCCGATCCGCGGTCGTTGACCCGGTCTGACCTGTCGACGGCGCTGTGACGGCAAAATCGTATGCGCGGGTACTTTGTGTGAAAAGGGAGAAATGGTGCCGCTTACGTGACTCGAACACGTGACCCCATCATTACGAATGATGTGCTCTACCGACTGAGCTAAAGCGGCCCGCAAGGCGGTCCGGCAAGACCGGATCGCGTTTTGTGTGGCGGTGGATACAGGCAAAGTGTTTTGATTTCAAGCGCTGAGTTGGGGAAAAATGCGGAAAGTTTTGCTGCATTTTCCCTCAATCCCTTCAAAGGGTCAGTCTCTTGCGGGCGGCGTGGTATTCCGTCTCCAGCCGGTCGACGATGGCGGAGACAGGTTCCACGGCCTTGATGGCGCCCACGCCCTGGCCGGCGCCCCAGATGTCTCGCCAGGCCTTGGCGCCATCGCTGGCCCTGCCGAAATCCATCTTCGAGCTGTCGGCATCGGGCAGGTGGTTGGGGTCGAGACCGGCTGCGATGATCGACTGGCGCAGGTAGTTGCCATGAACGCCGGTGAAATAGTTCGAATAGACGATGTCCTTCGAACTGCTTTCCGTCAGCGCGCGCTTGTAGTCCTCGCTGGCGCGAGCCTCGGCGCTGGCGATGAACAGCGAGCCGATATAGGCCATGTCCGCTCCCATGGCCTGCGCCGCCAGAATGCCCCCACCAGTGGCGATCGCGCCGGCGAGAAGCAATGGCCCGTCGAACCATTCGCGAATTTCCTGGATCAGCGCAAAAGGCGAGATGGTGCCGGCATGGCCGCCAGCGCCGGCGGCGACCGCGATCAGGCCGTCGGCTCCCTTGCGGATGGCCGACTGGGCATGACGATTGTTGATGATATCGTGTAGCACGATGCCACCATAGGAGTGCACCGCCGCATTCACCTCCGGAACCGCCCCGAGCGAGGAAATTACGATCGGCACCTTGTATTTCACGCAGAGCATCAGATCGTGTTCCAGCCTCTTGTTGGAGGTATGGACGATCTGGTTGACGGCGAAAGGTGCAGCCTTGCGTTCCGGATTGGCAGCGTCATGCGCGGCAAGCTCTTCGGTAATCTGGGCCAGCCATTCGTCAAGCAGGCTTTCCGGCCGGGCATTGAGTGCCGGAAAGGCGCCTATGATGCCGGCCTTGCATTGCGCCAGCGTCAATGCCGGATGCGATATGATGAAAAGCGGCGAGCCGATCACCGGCAGCCTGAGGTTCTCCGTCAGAATGGACGGTAGCGCCATGTTCTCCTCCCTGAGAATTGACGTTTACGATAACGTCAATAATAGCGATCCGCCTGCGCTCTGTCAGCAGCTTTATCGTTGCGCAGAGCATTTGTCCGGTCCAGTCGCCCACTCAAAAGGGGACTTGTCATTTCTGAGACTTGCGGTTTGCGATGCTTGTCGCTACCGAATCTTTCACGAAGTGTTAACGGATCGGTGAACCCGGTCCTCCGGCTTGCGAGAAGGACGGCGCGTGAACGGATTTGAAGCTGCCATCAGGAATGCGCTGGAGCGCTCCGACCGGACCAATCCGGAAGTGCGGGCCCGTATTTATCAGCAGGCGCGTCATGCTCTGGAAGGTGGCTTGCGCAAGCAGGGTGTCACCGATGCTGCCAGGATTTCCGCGCAAAGGCGCTGGCTGGAGCAGTTGATTGCCGCTGTCGAGGCCGGCGAACAGAAGGCGGCCGCAGCCGCACTTGCGTCAGCCACCCCATCGGCAAATTCAGGTCAGCGCATCGAGCCGGGCTTTTCCGCTGCCCGTCCGGCCACAGCCGAACCGCTGCCGGGTGAACGTCGCGAACCGGGTTTCTCGGCGCAGCAGGACGATGATGACGTTTATGAAGAGGATCAGGACGAGTTCGTCGATGATGACGATCTGCGCGCCGATCGCATGGCGACCGTTCCCGACGGCGAGATGCTCGGCGGTGCCGTACCGCATGCGCGGGTGGCGTCGTCGGGCGCTGGCCTTCAGTCCGAAGAGCGTGTTGCCCGCCCCCGGCGCAAGCGCGGTGTCTTTGCCCGCGCCTTCATCTATTTCATCCTGTTCGGCTCGCTGATTTCAGGCGCTGCGTGGCTTTACACCTCCGGCGCCTTGCTGACTGATGCCGAGCGCGACACCAGTGTACCGAACCCGCCGCCACAGGTGGTGGACGAAGACTTTGCCGGCGGCGGCACGCCGCGCACGCCGGCCTTCGATCCACAGGGGGGCTTCTCTGGCGACTGGGTGGAAATCTTTACGCCTGCCGCTGCATCGCGACTCAAGGTGGGACCGGCGGCTAAGGTTGAGTCGGTGACAACCGCGAGCGGTCCGGCCATTCGCATTTCCGCGTCGCGTGCCGGCGCCATCGGCGAGGTGCGGTTCGATGTGCCGGTGGATGTGCTGAGCCGCATGGCCGGCAAGACGTCCACCATTGCCCTGACCATGCAATCGGCCACGAGCGAGTCCGCCAGTGTATCCGTGCAGTGCCAGTTCGGCAGCCTCGGTACCTGCGACCGCCACCGCTTCACCGCCAACCAGGAAAAATTCGACGCGCTGTTCAAGGTTACGCTGCCGCGCGGGCTGACGCCGGGAACTCCCGGCTCGCTTCTCGTAAATCCCGGTCTTGGCGCTGCCGGTCGCAGCGTCGAACTCTTCTCGGTTCGCGTTCTGCCCGGCGAGTGATCCCCGCCGGGCCTTGTTTCATGACTTGAGGAAGCCGTAGCCCCGGCCGATGATCTTCTCGTCCACCTCATCGATCACGCCCTTGTCCTTGCCCTCGTAGTCGAGGTTGGAGAGAATGTGGCGGATGACGTTGATGCGGGCACGGCGTTTGTCGTTGGCCTTCACCACGATCCATGGCGAATGATTGGTGTTGGTGTCCTTCAGCATGCGGTTGCGTTTCTCGGTGTAATCGTCCCAGCGCGACAGGGCGGCAATATCCATGGACGAGAGCTTCCAGACCTTCAGCGGGTCATGACGCCGGTCATGGAAGCGCTTGATCTGCATTTCGCGGCCAATATCGAGCCAGAACTTGAAGAAGTGAATGCCTTCCTTGACAATCATCTTCTCGAAGCGCGGCACCTGCTCCATGAACTGCTCGTATTGTTCCGGGGTGCAGAAGCCCATGACCGGCTCCACGCCGGCGCGGTTGTACCAGGAACGGTCGAACAGGACGAACTCGCCTGCCGTCGGGAAATGCGAGATGTAGCGCTGGAAATACCATTGCCCCTGTTCGGTCGTGGTCGGCTTGGTCAGCGCCACGATGCGGGCCGAACGCGGGTTCATATAGGCCATGGTGGCGGCGATTGTGCCGCCCTTGCCGGCGGCGTCGCGTCCCTCCAGCACCGCCATGCAGCGTTCGCCGGTGGCCTGTTGCCAGAACTGCACCTTCACCAGTTCCACCTGCAGCTTGGTCAGGATCTCGATGTATTCGGCTTCGTTCAGCTTTTTCTTGTGCGGGTAATCGCCGGAGTCGAACGCGGCGCTTTCCACCCAGTCGGGAAGAACCGGATCATCCACATCGAAAATGCGCTTCTGTCCGTCGATCACCAGTTCGGCGACGCGACTGCCCTTCGGGTCCTGCTGCATGGCTGCTTCCTCATTGATGCATTGCGGATTTGGAGAATATATGTTTTCCGCGCCGGTTGAAGATGGACGATGCGCAATTGCATATCTGTCAAGAACGGGTGATATGCGATCAGGCTCGCACATCGCGCGGCAGTCGGAAAGGAGCAGGAACTTGGGCGGACAGGAGACATTTTTCGCTCGTCTTGGCCGGGCTGTCACGACCCAGCGCCTTGTCCTTCTGACGATCCTTCTGGCCTCGGGCATTGCCGTGGCGGCGGGCGCCCATGTCTGGGCGGCGGCGGCTGGTGCGGCCCTGTGCGTGCTGGTTGTTCTCGTTGCCAACTTTCCGCCCCATGCCATCGCCCCGCCAGAGCCCGCGCCCGTGCCCGAAGAACCGGTGGACCCCGTCATCGCCATCGATGCGGCGATGACGGCGGTTCCCGCCGCCCTGGACCAGCCATTGTTTCTTCTGGGAAATGACGGCTCGGTCCTGTTCCAGAACCGGGCTGCGGAGCGGCTGCTCGGGATCGTGCCGCGCGGCGCGCATCTCACTGCCCGCCTACGCTCGCCGGGCATTCTCGACATGGTGCGCGAAACCATGGCGACGGGCGAGCCGAACCAGATCGAACATGCCGAGCGCCTGCCGTCCGATACGGTCTATGTGGTGCGCATCGCGCCGCTTCCTGCGGGCGAGGGCACGGCGCGTTATGTTCTGTCCTTCCGTGACATTTCCGAATTGCGGCGCATCGATCGCATGCGCTCCGATTTCGTGGCGAATGCCAGCCACGAGTTGCGCACGCCGCTTGCCTCCATGCGCGGCTTCATCGAAACCCTCCAGGGGCCGGCCAGGGATGACGCCAAGGCCCGAGAACGGTTCCTCGCGATCATGCTCGATCAGGCGACCCGCATGAGCCGGCTGGTAGACGACCTTCTGTCGCTGTCGCGGCTTGAGGTCAAATCCCACATCGCACCGGACAGCATCGTGGATCTCGTGCCGTTGATTGGCAAGGTGCGCGATCAGCTCGGGCCGCTGGCGAGCGAGCTTGGCGTCGAAATCGTCATCGAGGCCCCGCCGGGCAAGGTGGAGGTGACGGGTGATCCCGACGAACTGGTGCAGGTCTTCGAGAACCTGATGGAAAATGCCTGCAAATACGGGCAGGACGGCGAGACGGTCGATGTGAAGATTTCCTGCGATGCGGGTCGGCCGGTCGAAGTCTCCATTCGTGACCACGGGCCGGGCATTCCCGCCGAACATGTTCCACGCCTTACCGAACGGTTCTACCGGGTCAATGTCGAGGCCAGCCGGTCACGAAAAGGCACCGGTCTTGGCCTTGCCATCGTCAAGCACATCCTCACGCGCCACCGCGCGCGCCTCATTGTCCGCTCCCGCGAGGGAGAGGGATCGGAGTTTACCGTCCGTTTTTGACATATTGGTTTGCATAAGTCGGACGTGATATATTTTTATATAGTAATTTCAGATATTTGACTTGTCACAAATGTTTCACCGAAATGACATAAAAGATAGGGCCAATGGGGGCTAAGAACCCCTCAGCGAGGCCATGAGGAGCGAAGGAAACGCTTCTTGCTGTCTTGCGGCAAGTCATCGGGCCGACCTCGGGAAGAGGGGTGGCGCAATGCTTTGAAGTTCAAAATTGCGTATGCCCCGTATCGGCTGATCCGGACGGGGTTCATGCGCCAGCCCTGTCGGGAGATGTTCATGACCCTTCTGAAAATGTCCGCCGCCGCTCTGGTCGCCTCCGTCGCCTTCGCCGGCGCCGCTGCTGCGCGCGATCAGGTTCAGGTCGCCGGTTCCTCCACCGTGCTTCCCTATGCCAAGATCGTTGCCGAAACCTTCGGAGAGACCTTCCCGCAGTTCAAGTCCCCGGTCGTTGAGTCCGGTGGTTCTTCTGCCGGCCTGAAGGAATTCTGCAAGGGCGTCGGCCCGGAAACCATCGATATCGCCAACTCCTCGCGTCCCATCAAGGAAAGCGAACTGAAGGCCTGCAAGGACGCCGGCGTCGCCGATGTTCAGGAAATCCGCATCGGTTACGATGGTATCGTCTTCGCCACCGACAAGGGCAACCCGGACGTGAACTTCGTTCCCTCGGACATCTACAAGGCCCTGGCTGCCCAGCTCGTCATCGACGGCAAGCTCGTTGCCAACCCCTACAAGAAGTGGTCGGAAGTCAACCCGAAGCTTCCTGACGTTGCCATCGCCGCCTATATCCCGGGCGAAAAGCACGGCACGCGCGAAGTGTTCGAAGAAAAGCTCCTGGCCCATGGCTGCAAGGACACCGGTGCCACGGAAGAGCTGAAGAAGCTCATCACCGATGAGAAGGCTGCCGCGAAGGCTTGCGTCGCCGTTCGCAAGGACGGTGTTGCTGTCGACATCGACGGTGACTACACCGAAACGCTCGCCCGCATCTCCGCCAACAAGACCGGCGTCGGCGTGTTTGGCCTGTCCTTCTACGAAAACAACGCCGACAAGCTGAAGGTCGCCACGGTTTCCGGTATCGTTCCGACGGCCGAAAGCATTGCCAAGGGCGAATATCCGGTTTCCCGTCCGCTGTTCTTCTATGTCAAGAAGGCTCACCTTGGCGTGATCCCGGGCCTGAAGGAATATGTCGAGTTCTTCACCTCTGACCAGATGGTCGGCCCGGACTCTCCGCTCGTTGAGTATGGCCTTGTTGCCGCTCCGGATGCCGAGCGCGAGAAGGTTCGCGCTGACTTTGCCGCTGGCAAGAGCCTCTGATACGTGAAATCGGGCGCGGCAGTTCTCTGCCGCGCCTCCCTCTTTCGGCGGCCGTCCACAAGGGCGGCGAAGGGAATACCCGATGAGTGGATCAGTTCTCCTCCTTTGCTTGCTGGTTATCGGTGTCGTGGCCTATTGGCTCGGCCGCATGAGGGCGAATGCTCTCGCTGGCGCCAAACTTTCCTCCATGCATTCGCGCTCGTCCTATCACGGTGGCTACACGTTCGTGTGGTCGGTTCTGCCGGCGCTTCTTCTGTTGGCTGTCTGGGTTTCCGTCAGCCCGACGATTGTCGAGACGACGGTGGCGCGCTCCTTCCCGCAGGAAGTCCTGACCGCCGCCCAGTCCGCGCAGAACCTTGAATTCGGCATCATCCGTTCGATAGCCCGCGGCCTGACGCTGCTGTCGTCCTCCGATGCGGCGACACTCGTCAACGGCACCGGCGATGTTCGCGCACTTCTCTCCGCCAAGGGGGTTCCTCTTGCCGGCGATCCCAAGCCCTACATGATGACGGCGGCGCTCGAACTGAACCGCCTGACCGCCATCAGCCAGTGGCTTATGACCGTTGCTGTCATTGCACTGTCGCTTGGCGGCCTGTTCTTCTCGCTCAAGGCCATCGCGCCGAAGCTGCGCGCCCGCAACCGCGTGGAGCGGGTCATCCTCGGCAGCCTGATTGCGGCGTCGTCCGTCGCCATCCTGACGACCATCGGCATCATCGCTTCCATGCTCGGCGAAGCCTCGCACTTCTTCAGCATGGTGCCCGCCCATGAATTCTTCTTCGGCACGGTCTGGGACCCGCGTTTCGCCGCCGCCGGTGCCGGCAATTCCGAAGGCCAGTTCGGCCTTATCCCGCTGCTGCTCGGCACGCTCTATATCGGTCTGGTCGCCATGCTGGTGGCCGTGCCGGTCGGCCTGTTCTCCGCCATCTACATGGCCGAATACGCCTCGCCCCGGCTGCGCGCCTTCGCCAAGCCCATGCTGGAAGTGCTGGCCGGCATTCCGACCATCGTCTACGGCTTCTTCGCCATGATCACGGTTGGCCCGTTCCTGCGCGATATCTCCGCCCAGATCAACGGCATCGCCACGGGCAATTTCCAGAACTTCATCCAGGCCCAGTCGGTTCTGACGGCCGGTTTCGTCATGGGCATCATGCTGATCCCCTACGTCTCCTCGCTGTCCGACGACATCATCACCGCCGTGCCGCGCGCCCTGCGGGATGGCTCGCTCGGTCTCGGCGCCACACGCTCCGAAACGGTGAAGAAGGTGATCCTGCCGGCGGCTTTGCCGGGCATTGTCGGCGCGCTTTTGATGACCGCATCGCGCGCCGTGGGTGAAACCATGATCGTGGTTCTGGCCGCTGGCGTCGCCGCCCGTATCCAGATCAACCCCTTCGAGCCGATGACGACGGTGACGGTGAAGATCGTCAACCAGTTGACGGGTGACCTTGAATTCACCTCGCCGCAGACGCTCGTCGCCTTCGCACTCGGCATCACGCTCTTCGCGCTGACGCTGTGCCTGAACATCTACGCGCTCTACATCGTCCGCAAATACCGGGAGCAGTACGAATGACCGACTTCACCGCAAACGGCCCGCTTCCGGTGACCGCCTCGCCGGTCCGTCGCGACATCGGCATCAAGCGCCGCTACGCCGCAGAACGCCGCTTCCGCCTCTACGGTATCCTCGCCATCGGCTTCGGCCTGCTGTTCCTGGCGCTTTTGATCTGGTCGGTCGTCTCCAAGGGCTACACGGCCTTCCAGCAGACGGAGATCAGCATCCCGGTCGAGTTCTCCGAAAAGGTCATCGATCCGCAGAACAAGCGGGCGACCGACCCGAATGTGCTGATGATGGCAAACTATCCGGTCCTTGCCCGCGATGCGCTGGCGAAGGAGCTCGGCGTCGATCTTTCCGACCGTGTTGCGCTCAAGGAACTCAACACGATGATTTCCAACAGCGTGCGCGTCCAGCTTCGCGACATCGTGCTGCGCGATCCCTCGGTGATCGGCAAGACCGTGACGGTACGGGTTCTCGCAGAAGGCAATGTCGACTCCGCTTTCAAGGGTCAGATCGACCTCTCGGTCCCGGAAAAGGACCGCAAGATCAACGATCGTCAGCTTGGCTGGATCCATCAGCTTGCCGAAAAGGGCGATCTGGTGAAGGCGTTCAACACGGGCATCTTCGTCAACGGCGCCTCCAGCCGTCCGGAAGCCGCCGGCGTCGGCGTCGCTCTCATCGGCTCCTTCTACATGATGCTGATCGTTCTGGTTCTCGCGCTGCCCATCGGCGTTGCCGCCTCGATCTATCTGGAAGAGTTCGCCCCGAAGAACCGTCTGACGGACCTTATCGAGGTGAACATCAACAACCTCGCGGCCGTGCCCTCCATCGTCTACGGTCTGCTGGGGCTTGCCGTCTTCATCAACTTTGCCGGCCTGCCGCGCTCGGCCTCGGTCGTCGGCGGTCTGGTGCTGACGCTGATGACGCTGCCGACGATCATCATCGCCACCCGTGCGGCGCTGAAGGCGGTGCCGCCGTCGATCCGTGCCGCAGCCCTTGGCCTCGGCGCATCGAAGATGCAGACCATCTTCCACCATGTACTGCCGCTTGCCATGCCGGGCATCCTCACCGGCACGATCATCGGTCTGGCGCATGCGCTGGGTGAAACCGCGCCGCTGCTTCTCATCGGCATGGTCGCCTTCGTGGCGGATTATCCGGGTACGCCCCTGCAGCCCGCCACCGCACTGCCCGTCCAGATCTATATGTGGGCGAATGAAGCCGAACGTGCCTTCGTCGAACGCACATCGGGTGCGATCATCATCCTGCTCCTGTTCCTGCTTGCCATGAACATCGGCGCCGTCATTTTGCGCCGCCGGTTCGAGCGCCGCTGGTAGAAAGGGAAACCAAAATGAATATGCTGAGCGAAACGGCAGTCGAAAAGGTTCTGGAACGTAAAATGACCAATGCAGCCCTGAAGATGAGCGGCAAGGACGTCTGTGTTTTCTACGGCGAGAAGCAGGCGCTCTACAACGTCAACCTCGATATTCGCGAGAACACCGTCACCGCACTGATCGGCCCCTCGGGCTGCGGCAAGTCGACCTTCCTGCGCACGCTGAACCGCATGAACGACACGATCGACAATTGCCGGGTGACCGGCAGGATCTCGCTCGACCAGGACGACATCTACGATCCCTCGATCGACGTGGTGGAACTGCGCGCCCGGGTCGGCATGGTGTTCCAGAAGCCGAACCCCTTTCCGAAGTCGATCTATGAAAACGTTGCCTATGGCCCGCGCATCCATGGCCTCGCCCGCAACAAGGCCGAGTTCGACGAGATCGTCGAAAGCTCGCTCCAGCGTGCTGGCCTTTGGAACGAGGTGAAGGACCGCCTCAACGAGCCGGGCACCGGCCTCTCTGGTGGTCAGCAGCAGCGTCTGTGCATTGCCCGCGCCGTCGCCGTCAGCCCCGAAGTCATCCTGATGGACGAGCCCTGCTCGGCGCTCGATCCGATCGCCACCGCCCGCGTCGAGGAGCTGATCCACGAATTGCGCGCCAACTTCACCATCGTCATCGTCACGCACTCCATGCAGCAGGCCGCCCGCGTGTCGCAGCGCACGGCCATGTTCCACATGGGTCTTCTGGTTGAAGAGAACGACACCGACAAGATGTTCACCAACCCGGACGATCAGCGCACGCAGGACTATATCATGGGTCGCTTCGGCTGACGGCCTGGCCGTCACCCGCTTCCCGCTTTCGAACTTTCAAGGAACTCCCATGGCAACGTCCCATATCGTCTCTGCTTTTGACGAAGAGTTGAAGTTTCTCACCCGCCGCATCTCCGAGATGGGTGGCCTTGCCGAGCAGATGGCCGGCGACTCCGTCCGTGCCCTCATCAGCGCCGATACGGCGCTGGCTCAGAAGGTCATTTCCGATGACGTGATCCTCGACGCCGCCGAACGCGAAATTGGTGAGAAGGCCATCGTTACCATCGCCAAGCGCCAGCCCATGGCGTCCGACCTGCGCGAGATCATGGGTGCGATCCGCATCGCCGGCGATCTCGAGCGCGTCGGCGACCTCGGCAAGAACACCGCCAAGCGCGTGGTGGCCGTGCGGGACACCGGCGTGCCGCGTTCGCTCGCCCGCGGCCTCGAACATCTCTGCGAACTGGCAATGAACCAGCTCACCGACGTGCTCGACGTCTATGCGACGCGTTCCGTCGAGAAGGCCAACGCGATCCGTGAACGTGACGACGAGATCGACAGCGTCTACACCTCGCTGTTCCGCGAACTGCTGACCTACATGATGGAAGATCCGCGCACGATCACCACCTGCACGCATCTTCTGTTCTGCGCCAAGAACATCGAGCGGATCGGCGATCACGCCACCAACATCGCCGAAACGATCTTCTACATCGCGACCGGTGCGCAGCCTGAAGGCGAACGCCCGAAAGAAGACCTGTCGACCTCGGTCGGCGCGACCGGCAAGTAAGCCCGGACGGATTGGAGACCAAGGTATGCAGCCGAGAATTACGGTTGTCGAAGACGAAGAAGCGCTGAGCGTGCTTCTTCGCTACAATCTGGAGTCGGAAGGGTATGAGGTGGAAACCGTCATGCGTGGCGACGAGGCGGAAATCCGTCTCCAGGAACGTGTGCCGGATCTTCTGATCCTCGACTGGATGTTGCCCGGCGTCTCCGGCATCGAACTATGCCGGCGCCTGCGGGCCCGCGCCGAAACCGAGCGCCTGCCGATCATCATGCTGACGGCGCGCGGTGAGGAAAGCGAACGTGTCCGGGGCCTGAGCGTCGGCGCCGACGATTACGTCGTGAAGCCTTTTTCGACACCGGAACTCATGGCCCGCGTCAAGGCCATGCTGCGCCGGGTGAAGCCGGAAACGATCTCCACCGTCCTGCGTTGCGGCGATATCGAACTTGACCGCGAAACCCATCGCGTCCATCGCAAGACCCGCGAAGTGCGGCTCGGGCCGACGGAGTTCCGCCTGCTGGAATTCCTCATGGCCTCGCCCGGTCGCGTTTTCTCGCGTTCGCAGCTTCTGGACGGCGTCTGGGGCCACGATATCTATGTCGATGAACGTACCGTCGATGTTCATGTCGGTCGCCTGCGCAAGGCGCTGAACTTTGCCAATCTTCAGGATGTCATCCGCACCGTGCGTGGCGCGGGCTATTCCATGGAGGCCTGATCGGCAATCTCCTCGGGAAACGAAAAACGGGCCGAAAGGCCCGTTTTGCATATGTTGGATGATGTGCGATCAGCGCGCCTTGCGGCGCTCGTTGACCGGCTGGTAGGCCATCTTGCGATGGAAATTGCAGTAGGGCGATGCCTCGTTGGAATCGCAACCGCAGAAATGGAAGTCTTCCTTCAGCGGGTCGCCGACCGGCCACTTGCAGGTGCGCTCGGTCAGTTCCGTCAGGGTCAGGCGACGGGAAATCGGCACCACGACGTTTCTGGACGGCGCGTACGCCACTTCCGTTGCCGTATCGATCTCGATCTCTTCCTTGAGCAGGGTGGCGCCAGCCTGGCGGGTCACCGTGCGGGTCGTCACGCGCGAGGCGTAGTTCGGCGCGCGCGGTGCCGAGGTCTGGCGCTTGGCGGGGCGGGTTGCCGCACTCGTGCCGCCGCCGGCCTTGGCGCGGCCCGGCAGGCTGAGCCGGTGTACTTTGCCAATCACGGCATTGCGGCTGACGCCGCCAAGCTGGGCCGCGATCTGGCTTGCGCTCAGGCCCTCGGACCAGAGTCTCTTCAGCTTCTCGACTCGTTCATCTGTCCAGTTCATGCCGCCTCTCCGCATTTGGCGCTGTCGCGACAGAATCCATCACCGCTGCCGCGGACGGGCCGCGACATCCTCGTGTCTATGACTTTCGGTGAATGATCCGCCGCATGCAGTCAATTCATTAAATATTAACCTAGTGTGAGCCTGACTCGCTGACAAGAGTCCCCGGAATCAGCGGGAATCGATTTTGCAGTTTTCCCCAACTTGGTAGCGGTGTGTGACATTTCCGTCGTATGGGTTGCGGGGTCGGTTGCGGGTGCCAAACCGCTTGCAGAACCTTTAAACGCCCGGAAATGCACCCTTTTGTTGACAGGTTCCGACGAAAGGGGAATAGTGAGGCCGCCGCCCGGTTGGGCGGCATTTTGATTTTTTGGGCTTGGCGGTTCTCCTCCCCGGTAGGAACCGCGAAAACATTACGGAGATCGCGCGTCATGGCCACGGCCGCCTCGCTTTATGAGACCTATAACAGAGCCCCGCTTCGGTTCGAGCGCGGCGAAGGCGTCTGGCTCATCACGGAAAACGGCGAGCGATATCTCGATTTCGCGGCTGGGATAGCGGTGAATTCGCTGGGGCACGCCCACCCGCATCTCGTCGAGGCGCTCAAGGCGCAGGCCGACAAGGTCTGGCACCTCTCGAACCTTTACGAGATTCCGGGCCAGGAAGAACTGTCAAAGCGGCTGACGGAGGCGACCTTCGCCGATCGCGTCTTCTTTACCAATTCCGGTGCGGAAGCGCTGGAATGCGCCATTAAGACCGCGCGTCGCTACCAGTATTCCAAGGGCCATCCCGAGCGGTTCCACATCATCACCTTCGAAGGTGCTTTCCACGGGCGCACGCTGGCAACGATCGCAGCCGGCGGTCAGGAGAAATACCTTGAAGGCTTTGGTCCGAAGGCACCCGGCTTCGATCAGGTGCCCTTCGGTGATGTGGACGCATTGAACGCGGCGATCACCGACGCGACGGCGGCCATTCTCATCGAGCCTGTGCAGGGCGAGGGCGGTCTGCGCCCCGCCTCCAAGGAGTTCATGAAGAAGCTGCGCGAAATCTGCGACGAGAAGGGCCTGCTGCTCATTCTCGACGAGGTTCAGTCCGGCGTCGGGCGCACCGGCAAGTTCTTTGCTTACGAACTGGCCGGTATCAAGCCGGATATCATGGCCATTGCCAAGGGCATCGGCGGAGGCTTCCCGCTTGGCGCCTGCCTTGCCACGGAAGAGGCCGCTTCCGGCATGAAACCCGGCACGCACGGCACCACCTATGGCGGTAATCCGATGGCGATGGCCGTGGGCAATGCTGTTCTCGATGTCATTCTCGGCGAAGGCTTTCTGCAGCATGTCAACGATGTGGCGCTGGTCTTCCGTCAGGGGCTGGAAAGCCTCAAGGATCGCTTCCCGGATGTGATCGAGGGCATTCGCGGCGAAGGCCTGATGCTCGGCATCAAGACCCGCGTGCCGAACGTCGATTTCGTCGGCGTTGCCCGTGACGAACACCTGCTGACCGTGCCGGCCGGCGACAATGTCGTTCGCATCCTGCCGCCGCTGACCGTATCGGCGGAAGAGGTGCGCGACGGGCTGGCCCGTATCGAAAAGGTGGCCGAAAAGCTCACCGAGCTGAAACTGAAGAAAAGCGCCTGAGCCACAGGGCTTGAAGGCGCGTCCTGCAAGGGTGAACGTTCTAGAGCCGCCGCATGATCTGCGGCGACTTCCATTCAAGGGGTGAAATGGAATGGCTGTACCGAAACACTTTCTCGATCTTTCCGCGATGTCTTCCGGTGATCTGCGCACGATCATCGATGATGCGCGCCAGCGAAAGACGGCGTTGAAGGAAGGGCGTGCCGACAAGCCGCTGGCCGGCAAGGTTCTGGCCATGATTTTCGAGAAGCCTTCCACCCGTACCCGTGTGTCCTTCGATGTCGGCATGCGCCAGCTCGGCGGCGAGACCATCTTCCTCTCCGGCACGGAGATGCAGCTCGGCCGCGCCGAAACCATTGCCGATACCGCGCGCGTTCTGTCGCGCTATGTCGATGCGATCATGATCCGCACGACCCAGCATTCGCGTCTGGTCGAACTGGCGGAATATGCCACCGTTCCGGTCATCAACGGGCTGACCGACGATACGCATCCCTGTCAGATCATGGCCGATATCCTCACCTTCGAAGAACATCGCGGCAACATCGCCGGCAAGACGCTGGCCTGGACCGGCGACGGCAACAATGTGCTGCATTCGCTGGTCGAAGGTTCGGCCCGCTTTGGCTATCGCATGAACATGGCCGTGCCGCTGGGTTCCGAGCCGGACACGCGGTTCCTGAACTGGGCGCGCAACAATGGCGGCCAAGTCATGCTGTGCCATGAGGCTGAAAAGGCCGTCGAGGGCGCCGATTGCGTCATCACCGATACCTGGGTTTCCATGAACCAGGAACACAAGGCCCGCGGCCACAATGTATTCCAGCCGTTCCAGGTCAATGGCGACCTGATGAAGCGTGCCAATCAGGACGCGCTGTTCATGCACTGCCTGCCGGCCCATCGCGGCGAGGAAGTGACCGACGAGGTGATCGACGGTCCGCAGTCCGTGGTGTTCGACGAGGCGGAAAACCGTCTCCATGCGCAGAAGTCGGTTCTGGCCTGGTGCCTCGGCGCGATCTGACGCGCCTTGACCGTCAACGGGCTTGACCTTTTCGGGTGAAGCCCCCATCTGTCCGGCAACGAAAGACGCGGCGGTTCTCGCCGCGCGGAACGGCGTTGCAAGCGGACAGATGCCGGTCGATATTTCACCCATTCGCAGGGGCGCACAGGGCTTTTCGGGCTTGTCAACACCCTTGCCGTGCCGCCAGTACGGCCGCGCCTGCGCGGGCCGCAAGGAGAACTGCGATGACCGATGATGCCATGCGGCTTGAAGATCTGGCCCTTGCCGGCGACGATCGTGTCGTGCCCTTTCAGGTGGAAGGTCTCGACGTGCGCGGTCGCGCCGTGCAGATCGGCCCGATGCTGGACGCCATTCTGGGCCGGCACGATTATCCCGCACCTGTTGCCCGGCTTCTCGCCGAAGCCATCGTGTTGACGGCACTGATCGGAACCTCGCTGAAGTTCGAGGGCAAGTTCACGGTGCAGACCCGCAGCGATGGCCCGGTCGATCTTCTCGTCGCCGATTTCACCTCGCCGGATCGCATCCGTGCCTATGCCCGCTTCGATGACGTGCGGCTGGCCGAGGCGGTCGCCGCCGGCAGGACCACGCCGCCCGAACTGCTTGGCGCGGGCGTGCTGGCGCTGACCATCGATCAGGGCTCCTTCATGCAGCCCTATCAGGGCATCGTGCCGCTCGACGGTTCATCGCTGGAAGAAATCGCCGGCACCTATTTCCGCCAGTCGGAGCAGATCCCGACGCGGGTGCGGCTTGGTGTGGCCGAATTCTTCGGTCGTGATGCCGATGGCAAGCCGCATCGTGGCTGGCGGGCCGGTGGCATTATCGCGCAGTTCCTGCCGGATGCGCCGGAACGGATGCGCCAGCCCGATCTTCATGGCGGCGAAGGCTATGACGAACACGCCCACAGCGAGGACGATAGCTGGACGGAAGCCCGCATGCTGGTGGAAACCGCCGATATGGACGAACTGACCGATCCGCAGATCGGTGCCGAACGTCTGCTTTATCGTCTGTTCCACGAACGCGGCGTGCGCATCTATCCCTCACAGCCCGTGCTCGACCGCTGCACCTGTGCCCGCGACAAGCTGCTCGGCGTGCTCAAGGGCTTTTCGCGGCAGGATATCGAGGACAGCATCGAGGATGGCGCCATTTCCGTCTCCTGCGAGTTCTGCTCCACGACCTATCGGTACCAGGCCGAGGAAGTGCTTTCGGCGTAAGCCCTTTGGTCTGAAATCCGTTGGAACTGTCCGCACCTCTGGCCGAAAGGTCGGAGGTGTTTGCGTTACAGCCGGATCAGCGGCTTATGCCGCCCCTTGCGCTTCGGTGGCTTGTCGTAATGGGCAAAAAGCACCCGCTTGGTGGTTTCCGACACTGCGAGATAAACGAGCGTGATGCCCGTCAGCCCGGCCAGCACGGAAAGCGGTAGTGGCGTGAAGCCGAGATCGGCGGCGAGCGGCGTGTAGGGCAGGGCGATGGCGATGAGACCAACGGCGATGCTCAGCGTGATCAGCAGGCTCGCCGGGCGGCTTTGCCAGAAGTGTTTGCGGGTGCGCACCACATAGACGATGAAGAGCTGCGTCAGCACGGATTCCACGAACCAGCCGGTGCGGAACAGTGTCTCGTCCGCCTGAATGACGTAGAGCAGGAAGCCGAAGGTCACGAAATCGAAGAACGAACTGACCAGCCCGAAGCTGATCATGAAGCGACGGATATGGGCGATGTCCCATTGCTTCGGCTTCTGGACGTCCTCCGCATCCGTGTTGTCGCGGGCAATGGCCAGTGAGGGGAAATCCGACAGGAAGTTGTTGAGCAGGATCTGCTTGGCCAGAAGCGGCAGGAACGGTAGATAGAGCGAGGCAAAGGCCATGCTGATCATGTTGCCGAAATTGGCGCTGGTGGTGATCTGCACGTATTTCATCGTATTCGTGAAGGTCCGCCGCCCGTCGTCCACGCCCGAAAGCAGAATGCCCAGATCGCGTTTCATCAGCAGGATATCGGCAGCCTCGCGCGCCACGTCCACGGCGCTGTCAACGGAAATGCCGGTATCGGCGGCGTGCAGCGCCGGCGCATCGTTGATGCCGTCGCCGAGATAGCCGACCGTGTGGCCGTGCCGCTTCAGTGCCCGGATGATCCGCTCCTTCTGGTTCGGGTCGATTTCCGCAAAAAGCGTGGTCGTGGATGCCGCGCCGAACAGGGCTTCGTCGGTCATCCGGTCGAGGTCTTCGCCGGTCAGGAGACCGGTGACCTTCAATCCAACCTGTTCGGCCAGATGGCGGGCCACATAGCGATTGTCGCCGGAAATGACCTTGAGGGCGATGCCGCGCGCCTGGAAGGCGGCCAGAGCTTCGCTGATACCCGGCTTCGGCGGATCGAGAAAGAGCAGGAAGCCGGCGAAGCTCAAGCCGTTTTCGTCATCACGGCTGTAGCCATCCTTGTTCGGGCGGCGGGCAATGGCGAGGCCGAGAACGCGATAACCCTGATTGCTCCAGTCCCGGAACCGGGTATCGAGAGCTTCGCGACGCGTATCGTCGAGCGGCTGGGGCACGCCACCCTCCAGAACCGTGTCGCAAGTTTCGAGCACATTGGCGACAGCGCCCTTGCATACCGTCAGATCATCGCCCCGCACCTTGTCGCGCACGATGATGGATAGCCGCTTGCGAATGAAATCGTATGGAATTTCATCGACTTTCTCGAAGGCGGAAATGTCGAGCTTGCCGGCGTCGCTGGCGGCGATCGCCTCGTCCAGCGGGTTGGCGATACCGCGTTGCAGACGGGCGTTGAGCCCCGCCCAGAGCATCACGTCCGCCGAAGCCGCCCCGGCCGTATCGAAGGCGGCGTCCAGATGGATCACGCCCTCCGTCAGCGTGCCGGTCTTGTCGGTGCACAGAATGTCCATGCTGCCGAGATTTTCGATGGCGTCCAGCCGACGCACGATCACCCCACCAGCCGCCAGCGTTTTTGCCCCGCGTGCCAGCGTCACGCTGATGATTGCCGGCAGGAGTTCCGGTGTCAGCCCCACGGCCAGCGCCAGCGAGAAAAGCAGTGAATCCGTCAGCGGACGGCCGAACAGCAGGTTGAAGATGAAGACGATGAGCACGATGGCCAGCATCACCTGCGACATCAGATAGCCGAAGCGCTTCATGCCGATGTTGAAGGCGGTCTCGGGCGCGGAGCGCTCCAGAGATTCCGCGATCTTGGCAAACTCGGTCTTGTTACCGGTGGTCACGGCCAGCATGGTGGCCGTGCCGCTGCGCACGGAGGTGCCGGTGCAAACCATGTTGTTGCGCTTGGCGAGCGGCGCATCCGCCGGGCTTGTGCCCGGCCCCTTCACGACTGGAAAGGTCTCACCGGTCATTGCCGCTTCGCTGACATTGAAGTCGCGCGCTTCGATGAGGACCCCGTCGGCGGGAATGAGATTGCCGGCGGCAAGCTGGACGATATCGCCGGGCACGATGGTCTCTGCATCGATGGATTGTTCCCGCCCGTCGCGCACCACGTTCGCCCGTCGCGAAATGCTGGCTCTCAACGCCTGCATGGCCTTGGAGGCCCCGTATTCTTGCGTGAAGCTCAGAACGCAGCTTGCAAGAATGATGAGCGCGATGATGGTCGCTTCCTGAAGTTCGCCAGTGAAGGCGGAAACGATCGCGGCAAAGACGAGGATGAGCACCAGCGGGCTGGCGAACTGGCGCAGGAAAATGACGAGGCCGCTGGCGCTTTGCGCCTTGCCGATGCGGTTAGGCCCCTCGGTCGCGAGCCGGCTTTCGGCCTCGGCTGTGGAAAGGCCCGCCGGGCCGCTGCCAAGCGCCGCGGTCAGTTCATCGGTGGGCTTCGACCAGTAGGGATTGGCGGTGCTGTTTCGGGTTTGGGCCAGAGGCATGGGGACCTCCCTCAAGGGGAAAGAAAGCCGGGCGCGGGAATGCGCCTCAGTTCAGAATGCGGACCAGACCCGGAAGATCGAGAGAGAAGGCGGGAATGTCGGCGTTGAAAATGTCGCCTTCGTCCGTTTCCATGCGGAAATGGCCGAACATCATGCCCGACGGGGTGTCGAGCGGGCATCCGGAGGAATATTCGTAGACGCCGCCGGGCAGAATGCGCGGCTGGTCGCCGATGACGCCGGGGCCGGTCACTTCATCCACCTGCCCGTTCTCGTCGGTGATATGCCAGTAGCGGTGCGTGAGCGTCACGGCATTGTCGGAGTGGTTGGCGATGACGATGCGATAACCCCAGACATAGCGATTGTCTTCCGGATCGGATTGCTCCTCCAGATAAAACGGCTCAACTGAAATTTCGATGTCGCGCGTGCGGGCACGATACATCGGACCACCTTTTCCTTTCCCGGATACAAGGTCCGGGGTTGCGGGATCAACGGCTTGACCCCGCAACATATTCTACAGCTTTGCGGCAAGGTCAAGAAAGCCCTTGCCGAACGGATGCGAAGGGGTGGTGATCCGGAAGCCCGGATCAGCCCTGAACCTTGTCGAGCGCGGCAAGGACGTCCTCGATCAGGTCCTGCGTGTCCTCGATACCGGCGGAGAGGCGCAGCGTGCCGCCGGAAATGCCGAGTTCGGCGCGGGCCTCGTCGGTCAGGTTCTTGTGCGTCGTCGTGGCCGGATGGGTGATCAGGCTGCGGGCATCGCCGAGATTGTTGGAGATCTTGACGATCTTCAGGGCATCCTGAAGCGCGAAGGCCGCTTCCTTGCCGCCCTTCAGTTCCAGCGCCACCAGCGTCGAGCCGCCGGTCATCTGCTTGGCGATGATGTCAGCCTGCGGATGGTCCTTCCGGCCCGGATAGATGACGCGTGCCACCTTCTTGCTGTCGGCCAGCGCATCGGCGATGGCTGCGGCATTGGCGGCCTGCTGGCGAATGCGTAGCGGCAGCGTCTCAAGCCCCTTCAGCAGCACCCAGGCGTTGAACGGCGACATGGCCGGGCCCGTGTGGCGGAAGTAATCCTGAAACTCTTCTTCCATCCACTGCTTGTCGGCGAGAACGACGCCGCCGAGGCAGCGGCCCTGACCATCGATATGCTTCGTGGCGGAATAGACGACGATATCGACACCGAGTTCGAGCGGCTTCTGGAAGAGCGGCGTGGCGAACACGTTGTCGACCACCGTCTTGGCGCCGATCTGCTTGGCAAGTGCGGCCACGCCTGCGATGTCCACCACTTCCAGCGTCGGATTGGTCGGGCTTTCGAGGAAGAACAGCTTGGTGTTCGGGCGGATCGCGCTTTCCCAGTTCTTCAGGTCGCGTCCGTCGATCAGCGTGCATTCGACACCGTAGCGCGGTGCCAGCGTTTCGACCACCCAGCGGCAGGAGCCGAAGAGCGCACGGGCGGCGACGATGTGGTCGCCAGCCTTGACCTGGCAGAGAATGGCGGCTGCAACGGCGGCCATGCCCGAAGCGAGGGCGCGGGCGTCTTCCGCCCCTTCCAGCAGGCACATGCGCTTTTCGAACATGTCGTTCGTCGGGCTGGCGTAGCGGGCATAAATGAAGCCTTCCGTCTCGCCCTTGAAGCGGGCCTCGGCGGCGGCGGAGTTTTCATAGACGAAGCCCTGCGTCAGATAGATCGCTTCGGAGGTTTCGCCATAAGGAGAACGTAGTGTGCCGCCGTGAACGAGTTGAGTTGCGGGGCGCCATGTCTTGGTCATATCGGTTGCCTTCAAAACAAAAACCGGTCGCGAAAAGCAGACCGGTTTGATAGCAACCCGGCCTTTTTAGCTACTTGTTTAACGTGGCTGCAAGCCGACCGGCCAAATCACCACGGAATAGGATGTGCATTACGCCCGCTTGCGCCTTGCGTCAAGCGGCAGAGTTTGCTTCTGTCCCCGGTCAGACAGGGAAAATGACCATGACGGACAAACCGGGAATTCTGGCCGATAGCGCCATCCATGCGCTGTTTGCGACAGGCGCCTTGAAAAGCACGGCACGCCTCGATGCCGATCAGGTGCAACCGGCCAGCCTCGATCTCAGGCTCGGACCGAAAGCCTATCGCGTGCGCGCCAGTTTCATGCCCGGCCCCGGTCATCGGGTGGCCGACAAGCTGGAGCGGCTGAAGCTGCACGAGGTCGATCTTGAAGGCGGCGCGGTTCTCGAAACCGGCTGTGTCTATATCGTGCCGCTGATGGAAAGCCTGGCGCTGCCGGCGGCTCTGTCCGCCTCGGCCAACCCCAAGAGTTCCACGGGCCGGCTCGACATCTTTACGCGCGTCATCACCGATTTCGCCCAGGAATTCGACAAGATCCCGGCGGGTTACACTGGCGGGCTTTATCTCGAAGTGTCGCCGCGCACCTTCCCGATCGTTGTGCGAAAGGGGTCTCGTCTGTCGCAGATCCGTTTCCGCGTCGGTCATGCGCTCCTGTCGGAAGCCGAGCTTCTCGCGCTGCATGAGGCGGAAACGCTCGTCGCAAGCGAGCGCCCGAACGTTTCGGGCGGCGGCATTGCGCTCTCCATCGATCTCAAGGGCGTGGGGCCGGATGGCCTCGTCGGCTATCGCGGCAAGCACCATACGGCGGTCATCGATGTGGACATCAAGGCCGCTCACGATCTCTACGACTTCTGGGAGCCGCTCTACAGCCGCGGTCGCGATGAGTTGATCCTCGATCCCGACGAGTTCTACATTCTCGTCTCCCGCGAGGCGGTGCATGTGCCGCCGCTCTATGCGGCGGAAATGACGCCCTATGACCCGCTCGTCGGCGAATTCCGCGTGCATTATGCCGGCTTCTTCGATCCGGGTTTCGGCCATGCGGGTGCCGGTGGCGCTGGCAGCCGCGCCGTGCTGGAGGTTCGCAGTCACGAGGTTCCCTTCATTCTGGAGCATGGCCAGATCGTCGGTCGCCTGATTTACGAACACATGCAGGAGCCGCCGGCCGCGCTCTATGGCTCGGGCCTTGGTTCCAACTATCAGGCGCAGGGCCTGAAGCTCTCGAAGCATTTCCGCGTATCGTGAGTGCTTGACAGAGCCGGCGAACTGTCAGAAGAGTGCGGCAGTCTTCGCGTCGTGAGACGCGCCGGGCGGGTATGATGTAATGGTAGCCTGTCAGCTTCCCAAGCTGAACGCGCGGGTTCGATTCCCGCTACCCGCTCCAGTTTCCTCTTCCTCCATATCCTGCGCAGCAGGGATATGCGGCGTCTTCGCCCAGAAGAACGGTCGGGCGATGAGATCGGGTAAGGCCCGCCAGGCAGCCAGCGACAGCGCCAGCCAGTAGACAGGCAGGGCCCATTGCCGCCAGCCGATGGCGCGGCGCTCCTGCCGGGTCATGCGTTTCATGCCCATCTGCCGGAAAATCCAGTAGCTGCCGAGAACATTGAAAAGATCGATGGCCAGAAGGGTGTTCTCATTGGTGGTCAGCGGTCGGTCGCCAAGAAGGTCGTGCAGCGCATGAGCCACAAGCAGGATGGCGAGAGGATGGGCCAGCGATGACAGGATCATGCCACCGATGAGGAGATGAAAGGCAAGGCTCGCCTTCACGCCAATCTCGCGGACAAGCCTGAATGGCGAGCGCATTACCACCAGCCAGGTCTGCATCCAGCCCTTGTACCAGCGGGTGCGTTGATTGAGCCAGATGCGGAACCCTGTGGGTGCGTCCTCGACGGTCGGGAGGCTGAGCATCCCGCTTCGATAGCCGAGCCGGTGCAGGCGCAGGCCGAGATCGGCGTCTTCGGTGACGTTGAACGGGTCCCATCCGCCGATGGACCGCAGCACCTCCGTCCTGAAGTGATTGGACGTGCCGCCAAGCGGCAATGGCAGGTTGGAACGTGCCAGCATCGGTAGCAGCGAACGGAACAGGGCGGCATATTCCATTGAGAACAACGCGCTGACGGCGCTTTCCCGGCCATTGGCAATATGAAGGGGAGCCTGCAGGCAGGCCAGTGTCGCCGGCCCGGCGGAAAAGCGTCGGTGGGCCTCGCGCAACTGCCGGGGGTGCGGGCGGTCCTCGGCATCATAGATCACGGTGAAAGCGCCGCGCGCTCCACTTAACGCGTAGGTAAGCGCCTTCGGTTTCGTCACCGGCAGCATGGCCGGTACCTCGACGATCTCGAAAGCAGGGCCAAGCGGCAATGCTTTCAGTGCGGCAATGGTTTGGGTGTCACCGGCCTCACAGACCAGCTTGATATCCAGCCGCGATGAAGGCCAGTCGATCCGTTCGAGTGCTTCGACCAGTTGTCGCACCACGGCGCTTTCACGGTAAAGCGCGACCATGACCGTGTAGACCGGCAAGCCGGTCTCGTCCGGCGTTGCGGGTGGGATGTTCACAGGCTCTGCATTGGGGCCAAGAAGGGCGGCGGCACGGACCAGAAGGGCGGCAAAATAGAAGAACGACAGGAAGGTGTGCAGTGCCTGACCGGTCAAGAGAGGAGCGAGAAGTGCTCCGAAAGTCAGTGCCGTGAGCAGAATGCCGCCATAAAACCCCTGCAGGCCCCAGAGTGTGACCCGTGCCGAAAACTGTGGTGTGTGGTCGAAAAGGCGGGTCACGGCTTCCCGCACGCGCCGGCGCTCGCCCGCTTTCCAGACCGCAGCGCGCAGGGCCTTCCGGCTGGTGGCGGTCAGCGCCGTGCGGGCGTCCGGCAAACCATCGAGCAGGGCGGCGAGTTCGAAGAGCCGCGGCGCCGTCGGGACGACGGCAATGATGGGGGGCCTGCCCGGTGGATGAAGCCTCAACATCTCCGGCCGCAAAAGCTGAATATCGAGGCCAGACGTATCGGAGAGGTGGTTCGATGCAGGTTGCGGCAGGAAGGCAACGCCCAGATAGCGCGCCAAGGCGGCGAAGTAGTCGTTCTCGGTAAATCCGCTGGCGAGGATTTCGTCTTCGACAGTTGCGCCGCTGAGCGCCGCGCGATCCGCCATGCGCGCGATGAGGCCTGTGCCAAAGCCGGCGGCGGAGAGCGCTTCGGCCTCGCGGATCAGGTGTGACGCCACCGCCCCGTGGGATCCGGTGAGGGGGTACCGTTGTTCCGTGGCATGTCGCGATGCTGGTTCGGGAGGATCTGCGGCTTTGCCATGTCGCATGAGTCTGCTACCCTCTCCGCGAAGGTTGTGTGTTGTGACGTTTTTCCCCTGTAGCGGATCATAGTGATGGCATCGTTTTTTGCATCCCTCAAAAACAAGGGGTTGTATTTTTCCGGCATTTTGGTGTGTACGGTTGCGGCTCTTTCAGGGGAAGCTGGTGCCCAGGCAACGGCCCCCATGCAGGGCCTGCCGCTTCTCTTCGATGCGCGCGAGCATCTGCCCTTGCCCGATCTTTCCGCCTATCCGCGTCTTCGCTTCCTGACGACGACCGATTTCCCGCCCTTCAACTTTACCGATCAGAACGGACGTCTGACAGGCTTCCATATCGATCTCGTGCGCGAGATATGTGCGGTCCTCTCGATCGAGGATCGCTGTCAGATCCAGGCGGTGCCTTTCGGTGAACTGGAAACGGCGCTTGGAACAGGTCAGGGAGATGCGGTGATCGCCGGGGTTGCCGTGACCGCAGCGAAACGTGAACAGTTCCAGTTTTCGCGGCCTTATTTGCTGTTGCCGGCCCGGTTCGTGGTTACGAAATCGGCGCTCAAGACGGGGCAGGGTGTTCCCGCACCCGGTTGGCGTGTTGGCGTGGTCGCGGCCACGGCGCATGAGGCGATGGCGAAGGCCTGGTTTCCCGATATGCAAAGACAAGCCTTTGAAACCCCGGAGGCGTTACTTGAGGCGATGAAGACGGGAAAGATCGACGCGGGCTTTGCAGATGCGCTGCGCCTGTCCTTCTGGGTGTCGGGCGCAGGCTCGGGGGCTTGCTGCGCGCTGGCGCCGGGCGCCTATCTCTCCGAACGCTTTCTGGGCGAAGGGCTGGCCGTTATGGTGCGCCGTCAGGACACGACGCTGGCCGCCGCCTTCGATCACGCGCTCGCCGAACTTGCCGGCAGCGGGCGTCTGGAAGAAATCTATTTGCGCTATTTTCCACTGGGGCTGTTTTGATCCCGATTACTGGCTCGCCCAGATGATGCGGGCCACCCATTCCACCTCGCCCGTATCGAAACTGCGGTTCGGGTGTTCCGGGTTGAGCGACACAAGCTCGATTGTCCGGGGCGTCTGGCGGAAAAGAACCTTTGCCATCACCTCGCCCTCGCGGGTTTTCAAAACGACGCGGTCGCCGCGCCGCACTTGCGCGCCGGGCTCGACGATCAGCACGTCACCATCGCGATAAAGCGGCATCATGCTGTCGCCCTGCACCTCCAGTGCATAGCAACCCGTTCGCCGGGCGGGGTCGGCGGGAAAATCCACCACGTCCCAGCCCTGGCCGGCGGGAAATCCGCCATCATCGAAGAAGCCGCCAGCGCCGGCCTGGGCAAAGCCCAGCAGGGGAATGGCGCTGTTCTGCGGTGGAAATGCACCTTGCGGCAGGGCGTCGCGCACGCCGGACGGGGGCAGGCGGCTGAAGAATTCATCGACGCTGGCACCGGTTGCCTCGAGAACCTTTGCAATGGATTCCGTTGACGGCCAGCGCAGGCGGCCATCGGGCCCGAGCCGCTTCGATTTGTTGAAGGCCGTGGGATCAAGACCGGCCTTGCGTGCAAGGCCGGAGGGCGTCAGCTTGTTGTTTTCCGCCAGCGCATCGAGCGCGTCCCAGATCGTTTCATGCGAAAGCATTGCCGCCACTCCCGAAACCCGGCCTCATTCCGGCGCGGTTTGAATGCCCGCGATTGCTGCGCTCCACCCACATCAGTGCAGCGTTTTGAGCGACCTCAAAAGTGCGCTGTGAGCCTCAGGATCGGCACTCGCCCATCACGTTGACCGGGCGCATTTCACCTCACCTGGCTTGCAAAACGCGCCTTGAACCAGACGCTTTGCAAGCGTCTCTGCACGCCCGAACGCATGCGCGGGAGATTACCGGGAGACGGGGAGTGAGTAAAGAGGGAGAGGAATAAAATCCTCTGTCCTGGGTGTCAGGCCACCAGCGGCATGGTGATCTTGCTGAGCTGGATGACGGCCTGCGTGCGGCTGTCCACCTTGAGCTTCAGCAGGATGGCAGAGACATGCGCCTTGATCGTGGCTTCGGACACGCCGAGTTCATAGGCGATCTGCTTGTTGAGCAGGCCCTCGCGCAGCATGTTCAGCACGCGGTTCTGCTGCGGCGTCAACGTGCGCAGGCGGCCGATGAGTTCCGCCATGTCCGGGTCCTGTTCCTGAGCGCCCTTGTAGGAGGCGGGCGTGGCGATATCGCCTTCGAGAACGACGCGGATACTGTTGCGGATATCCTCAATGCCGGCGGACTTGGAAATGAAGCCAGAGGCGCCGAGTTCGATGGAACGGTGAATGGTCGTGGCGTCATCCGTGGCGGAAACGATGACAATGGGCAGGCTGTAGAATTCGGCTCTGAGCGACATCAGGCCGGAAAAGCCGCTGACACCCGGCATGGCGAGGTCGAGAAGCATGAGATCGGCGTCGGAATGGGCCGCGGCAGCCTTGCGGGCGGCGTCGAAATCGCCAGCCTCGACAATCGTTACATGACCTTCAATGCCGTCCACTGCCTGTCGCAGCGCGCCGCGAAACAACGGGTGATCGTCGGCGATGATGATGGTCAATGCTGCCATTTATCGGTTCCCTCCCAAGAACGGTTTACAATCCTGCCGTTCACTGTTTTTACTCGGCTGCCGACATTTATACAATAGTCTAGGGTCCCTGCCTACAGGATTCATATCGTCATTGCTATGAAAGCATGCGGCGAAGATATAGCGGCGGCATCACGTCCTTTCAGGTGGTCCGGGTACTGTTTTTTCTTCTTTTTCCCTGAACTCATCCACCAGTCCCATGAAGCTGCGCATGAAGCGTTCCATGATGGAAATGGATCGATCAACCTCCGCGTCGCTCGGCAGGGCCTGTTGCTTTGGCCCTGCACCGGTTTTTTCCAGCGCGGTCACGCGCTTTTCCAGCCGGTCGAGTTCATCCTCGAAGGCGGCACGCTCGTCGGCGGCCATGCGGCAGACGAGATTGCCATCGGTCAGCGTGCAATAGGACATGGCGCCACTTTGCCGGTCGAGGCGCACGAAGCCATCGCCGCTCTTTTCCAGAACGAACCGGTCGGTGGGTTGTTCCCGCGCCGTTTGCGCAAAAGCGACAATCGGCAGGACGGCAAGCGCCAGCGCGAAACCAAGCGGTCTTTTCATGGATATCGCTCCTCCTCTTTCGGGTCTCTCTTCGGGGGCGGACGGCCTGCAGGCCCGAGACCATGGACATGGCCGCCATTTTGCGGCAAACGAGGCGTCACATTCAACCGCTCGTGAAGGAACCGCGATGTCCGCAGCCGCGACTGCCGCCGTCATCTATAAGATCGTTCCCGTTGCGCTTTGGGAAGAGGCACGGAAAAACGGGCTTTTCGAGGGCGCGCCGGTCGATCTGGCTGATGGCTTCATCCATTTCTCGACGGCGGAGCAGGCGAAGGAAACGGCGGCCCGCCATTTCGCCGGCCAGGCTGATCTTCTGCTCGTATCGGTGGATGCAGCCGAACTCGGCGAAAAGCTGGTCTTCGAGCCCTCGCGCGGTGGCGCATTCTTTCCCCATCTCTATGCCCCGCTCGCATTCGCGGCTGTCCTTTCCGAAGCGCCCCTGCCGCTTGGTGAAGATGGCGCCCACATCTTTCCGGAGAATTTCGCATGACCGGCCTTTTCAAGCTTGCCCGTAACGGCCTGTTCCTCATTGACCCGGAAACGGCGCATGGCCTGATGATCAAGGCCCTGAAGGCGGGTCTGGTGCCGCCCTGCCGCCCTGTCGCCGATCCGCGCCTGGCGGTCACGGTCGCCGGCGTCACCTTCCCCAATCCGCTCGGCATGGCCGCCGGGTTCGACAAGAATGCCGAAGTGCCGGATGCGCTGCTTTCGCTGGGTTTCGGCTTTGCCGAGGTCGGCACGCTGACGCCGAAGCCGCAGGCAGGCAACCCCAAACCGCGCCTGTTTCGCCTGCCGGTGGACGAGGCCGTCATCAACCGCATGGGTTTCAACAATGAGGGGCACGCCCCCGCGCTCGCCCGCCTTCAGGCGCGTACCGGAAAACCCGGTGTCGTCGGCGTCAATATCGGCGCCAACAAGGACAGCGCCGACCGTGTGGCGGACTACGTGGAAGGCATCCGCCGGTTCTATGGCGTCGCCACCTATTTCACCGTCAACATTTCCTCGCCCAACACGCCGGGCCTGCGGGACCTGCAGGCGCGCGACAGCCTCAAGACGCTGCTGGAAGCGGTTCTGGCGGCCCGTGCCGACGAGGCTGCAAAGGCCGGCCGGCGCATTCCCGTTTTCCTGAAGATCGCGCCCGATCTGACGCGGGAGGGGCTGGACGATGTGGCCGCGGAAGTGCTGGAGCATGATCTCGATGGATTGATCGTCTCGAACACCACGCTGTCCCGCGACGGGTTGAAGGAGCAGGCGACCGCGAAGGAAGCGGGCGGCATGTCCGGCAAGCCGCTGTTCGAACGCTCGACGGCCGTGCTGGCCGCCACCCGCAAGCGTGTCGGCCCGGGCCTGCCGATCATCGGCGCCGGCGGCGTGTCGACCGCCGCCGATGTCGTGACCAAGATCAGGGCGGGTGCGGATCTCGTGCAGCTCTATTCGATGATGGTCTATGAAGGACCGGGCATTGCCGCCGCTATCCTGAAAGACCTTCCAGCCCTTGTCGACCGGGAAGGCGTGCAATCGATCACCGAGCTGCGCGACCGCGACGTGGACCGTTGGGCGGATCGCTTCTGAGCTATCGCGACAGCACCATTGCCCAGTAGGGATGGTTGCCGCTGGCCGGATCGCGTGCCACGGCCACGCCAAGCGTGGTGTAGGATGGCCCCAGCATGTTCTCGAGGTGGTGCGGCGAGGCGATCCACGCCTTGACCACGGCGTCTGTCGTCTGCTGGCCGGCGCCGATGTTTTCAGCGGCGGGCAGAGGCACGTTCGATGCCTTCATGCGCGCGCCAAAGCTGTCCGTAATCCCCATCAGGTGCTTCATCTGGCCGTTGGCGGCCATGCGGCTGGCCTGTTTCAGCGCGGCATCCTGCGAAGGCGCTGCAACCGAAAGCGCTGACAGGCCCTTGGAAGCGCGCAGCGCATTGACGGCGCCAAGCGCCTCTGCCGTCTTGTCCTCGGCGGTGCCGGTGAAGCTGCGTGGCGGTGGGGCCGTCGTGCAGGCGGCGAGAAAAGACAGGGCGCCTGCCGCGATGAACGGCAGCGCCCGGCGACGGAGAATTTTAGTCATGGTCAGCGCCTGTAGCTGATGATCCGGAGAATGATGAAGACGGGAATGACGACCGTCGCGCCCAGCGCCAGATAGCGCCACACCTCGCCCAGGGCCTCGAAGCCGCGATACCACAGGCCGAGGAAGAAGCGGTGCAGTCCGTCGAGAATATCGGCCGGGAAAATGCCGAGGAAGGCCATCACGAAGCCGACCACCAGCGACACCAGCAGCAACTTCACCAGCGTGCGTGCAGGCGTATCACCCAGGAAACGGTTGAACTGTTCGGACATGCGATACGTTCTCCTTCGAAACCGAGAGATAGGCTCTGGCGGTTGCGGCGGCAAGGGGTTTGGCAGAGGGGGTCTTGCTGCAAAGCGTGGAAATTTGATGGCAGGCCCGCCGTTGCTGGAAATCCCTTGCTTTCGACCGCACTTTTCCGCAAGGAAACGCACCGCTTCTCCTCCGTTTTCAGGATTTCCCATGGTGTCGGCCAGCCTTTCCTCGGGTGACGTTCTCGCAGACCGTCGCGCCGCTTACGCGAAAATGCTCTCGGAAGAGGGCCAGTTCGCGGAAGCGGCGGAACTCATGGAACAGGCGCTGGAACTTGCGCCCGACTGGCGGGCCGGCTGGTTCCAGCTTGGTGAATATCGCGAAAAGGCGGGACAGACGGACGGCGCCATAGGGGCCTATGCCCGCGTCGCCGAGGATGGTGGCGAGGATATTTTCGGCGCTCGGCTGAAGCTTGCCCTGCTGGGCGCGGCGGAGGTTCCGGCAAGCCCCGAAAGCACCTATGCCGAAAGCCTGTTCGACGATTATGCCGACAGGTTCGAAAAGGCGCTGACCGAAAAGCTTGGTTATGATCTTCCCGCCCTTCTGGCCAATCGCGTGGCGACCCATGGCGGTGGCGCGCCGCATTTTGCCGTCGCGGTCGATATCGGTTGCGGCACGGGGTTGGCGGGGCCGGAAATCCGGCCCTTCGCGGACCGCCTCGAAGGCTTCGACATCTCGCTGAACATGCTGGCCAAGGCGCGGGAAAAGGGCGTTTACGATTATCTTGACCGAGCCGACCTGTCTCTCAAGACGGATGAAAGCGGCCTTTTCGCCCCCGGTCTGCCGCATCACCGGGCCGATCTCGTTCTTGCAGCAGACGTCATGATGTATCTCGGCGATCTCGAGGCCGTCTTTGCGCTTACGGCCGCACTGGCGAAGCCCGCCGGTCTCTTCGCCTTCTCCGTCGAGGCAGCGGAAGAGGGCTATATCCTGCAGCCCTCGCTGCGTTACGCCCATTCGAAAACCCATGTTGAGGCTCTTTTTGCCCGTCATGGGTTCGATGAGCGCTTCTGCGAACGCGTCACCCTTCGCATGGATGGCGGGAAACCGGTCTTCGGCTTTGTGTTTATTGCTGAAAGACGGGCCTGACGGGATCGTTTCTTGCTATTTTCGGAAGGTGGGGTCGATAGGTCAGTATTGCTGACCGAACCACCTTGAAAACCAGCCCGGTAACCGGCACAATTCGGGGGGTCATCACGCCTGAAACCGGGGAGTTCCGCGCATGCCGCAGTTGAGCAAGGTATCGGGTTTCTGGAACACCAGCGCCACCCATCACACCGCTGTCGAAGACTTTCAGGGCCTCCTGACCGGCGCCATGGTGTCGTCCCTCGGCTTCTTCCTGCTCGGCAAGGCGGGTCTTCTGACGGGCGGCACGGCGGGTGTCGCCTTCCTGTTGCATTACGTGACCAATACCAGCTTCGGCTTCTGGTTCTTTCTCGTGAACCTGCCCTTTTATTATCTCTCCATCCGCAAGGTCGGTTGGGATTTCACCATCAAGACCTTCGTCGCCATCGGTCTGACTTCGCTCATCACCGAAATCCAGCCGCAGCTTCTGGGCTTTGACAAGCTCAATCCGATCTGGGCGGCGGTGCTGGGCGGCCTGCTTCTGGGGTATGGTCTGCTGGCGCTTTATCGCCACCGCGCCAGCCTTGGCGGCGTCGGCATTCTCGGCATCTATTTGCAGGACCGCTTCGGCATTCGCGCCGGTCTGGTGCAGATGACCTTCGATATCGGCGTGCTCATTGCAGCCTTTTTCGTTGTCGATCCCTTCATTGTCGGCTGTTCAGTGCTGTCGGCGGTGGTCATCAATCTTTTCGTTACGATCAACCACCGCAAGGATCGCTATATCGTTCTGCGCTGATGCGGGCTTGAACGGAGCGCGGGAGAGGATAAAACGGCTGCAGACCTGCCCGAATGCCGGCTCCGGAGACGCGCCTTGTCCGAAAAGAAAATCCTGAAGATGATGCTGGAATCAACGCCCGTGCGCCACTCGTTGGTGGAAGACGCGCAGGCGATCCTCGTGGGCGCCATGCTCTGCGCGCTCGGCGTCACGCTTCTGAAAAGCGCCGGCCTTCTGTCGGGTGGCACGGCGGGCGTGGCCTTCCTCACCTACTATGCTTTCGGCCTGCCCTTTGGTGCCGTGTTCTTCGCCATCAACCTGCCCTTCTATTACCTCGCGTGGAAGAAGGTCGGTCTCGCCTTCACCGTCAAGACCTTCATCGCCGTCACCATCACCTCCTTCATCACCGAGGCATTGCCGCGCTATATCGGCTTCGGCTTTCTCGATCCGGTGGTCTCTGCGCTGTTCGGCGGTGTGCTTCTGGGGAACGGCATGCTGGTCTTCTTCCGCCATCGCGCCAGCCTTGGCGGTTTCGGCATTCTCGCGCTCTGGCTTCAGGATCGCTATGGCATCAAGGCCGGACTGGTGCAGCTTGGTCTCGACATGATCATCCTCGCCGTATCCTTCCTCGTTGCGAGCCCCTATATCGTCTTTGCGTCTGTTCTCGGCGCAATCGCCATCAATATCGTGCTGGCGGTGAACCACCGCCGCGATCGCTATATCGCCGTCTGATGGACAAGGAAGGCACGCATCTTCCGCCGGTCTTCGAACGCTGGTTTGCGGAAAGGGCCTGGTCGCCGCGACCGCATCAGTTGGATCTTCTGGCCCGCGCCCGTGCCGGCGAAAGCACGTTGCTGATTGCACCCACCGGTGCCGGTAAAACGCTGGCGGGCTTTCTGCCTTCGCTGACGGCTCTGACCGAACGCGGCAGGCTACCGCCAGGAAGCCCCTTCACCGGCATTCACACGCTCTATATCTCGCCGCTCAAGGCGCTCGCCGTCGATATCGAGCGCAACCTGATGAAGCCCGTTTCCGCAATGGGCCTGCCGATCACCATCGAAAACCGCACGGGCGACACGCCGGTCTCCAAGCGCCAGCGCCAGAAGCTGAACCCGCCGGATATTCTGCTGACGACGCCGGAACAGGTGGCGCTGCTCATCGCCAACGGGCAGGCGGAACGGTTCTTCCGGGATTTGAAATTTGTCGTGCTGGATGAGTTGCATGCGCTCGTCACCTCCAAACGCGGCCAACTCCTGTCGCTCGGCCTTGCCCGGTTGCGGCAGATCGCACCGGATCTCCAGACCATCGGCCTCTCCGCCACCGTTTCCGAACCGATGGAGCTGCAACGCTGGCTCGTGGCGCAGCCGCCGGGCGGTGAGGCCCATGCCGGTCTGGTGACGGTGAAGGGCGGGGCGAAACCGCTGATCACCATTCTGGAAACCGAGGAACGCATTCCCTGGTCCGGCCACTCCGCGCGCTATGCGGTGCCGGATGTCTACGAGGTGCTGAAACAGGCGAAAATGGCGCTCATCTTCGTCAACACCCGCAGCCAGGCGGAGATGCTGTTTCAGGAACTATGGACCATCAACGACGATAACCTGCCGATTGCGCTGCATCACGGTTCGCTCGATGTGGCCCAGCGCCGCAAGGTGGAGGCGGCGATGGCCGATAACCGCCTGCGCGCCGTCGTCGCCACCTCCACGCTCGATCTCGGCATCGACTGGGGTGATGTCGACCTCGTACTGCATGTCGGTGCGCCGAAGGGCGCAAGCCGCCTTGCCCAGCGCATCGGCCGCGCCAACCACCGGATGGACGAGCCGAGCCGCGCCATCCTCGTGCCCGCCAACCGCTTCGAGGTCATGGAGTGCCGTGCGGCACTCGACGCGAACTATATCGGCGCTCAGGATACGCCGCCGCTTGGGGAAGGCTCGCTCGATGTGCTGGCCCAGCATGTGCTCGGCATGGCCTGCGCCGAACCCTTTTCGGCGGATGCGCTCTATGCCGAAGTGACGAGTGCTGAACCCTATCGCGACTTGCCGCGCGAAACTTTCGATCGCATCGTCGATTTCGTGGCAACCGGCGGCTACGCGCTGAAAACCTATGAGCGCTACGCGAAGATCCGGCTGAATGCGGATGGCCTCTGGCGCATTTCCAATCCGCAGGTGGCGCAGACCTATCGCCTGAACCTCGGCACCATCGTCGAATCCCCCATGCTGAATGTCCGGCTTGTGAAGCATGGCGGCAAGGCACGCTTCGGCGGCCTGTCGCTTGGCAAGGTCGAGGAATATTTTCTTGAACAGCTCGTGCAGGGCGATACGTTCCTGTTCTCAGGCAAGGTGCTGCGCTTTGAGGGCATTCGTGAAAACGAGTGCCTCGTCAGCCAGGCCTTTTCCTTCGACCCGAAAATCCCTGCCTATGCCGGCGGCAAGTTTCCGCTCTCCACGTTCCTTGCCGATCAGGTGCGCGGCCTGCTGGCTGACCCCGAAAGCTGGGGCAAGCTGCCGGAACAGGTGCGCGAATGGTTGGAAATCCAGCGTCTGCGCTCCATCCTGCCGAAGCGCGGCGAACTGTTGATCGAGACTTTCCCGCGTGCCGCCCGTTTCTACATGGTTGTCTATCCCTTCGAAGGGCGGCTGGCGCACCAGACGCTTGGCCTGCTTCTTACCCGCCGGCTGGAGCGCATGGGCCTGCAGCCGACCGGCTTTGCCGCCACCGACTATTCGCTTGCCGTCTGGGGCCTCAGGGACATGGAGGACGTGGATTTCGGCGAACTGTTCGATCAGGACATGCTGGGTGACGACCTTGAGGCATGGCTCGCCGAATCCTTCATGCTCAAACGCACTTTCCGCAACTGCGCCGTCATCGCCGGGCTGATCGAGCGCCGCCATCCCGGCAAGGAAAAGACCGGTCGGCAGGTCACGGTCTCGACCGACCTCATTTACGACGTGTTGCGCAGCCATGAACCCGATCACATCCTGTTGGAAGCGGCACGTCGCGATGCGGCGACCGGCCTGCTGGATATTGCCCGTCTTGGCGCTATGCTTGAGCGAATCAGGGGCCATATCACCCACAAGGCGCTGACACGGGTATCGCCGCTGGCCGTGCCCGTGCTGCTCGAAATCGGTCGGGAACCGGTCTCCGGCAGCGCCGAGGATGCGGTTCTGGAGGAAGCGGCGGGCGATCTGGTCGAGGACGCCATGCGGCTTTGACTGGCACGACATAAGAGGACGCAACGATGAACCGGATGGTTCTGGCTGAGACGCTGAAGACGGCACCGCTCGAAACCGGCGCGACCATCACGGTTGCCGGCGTCGAGGCCGTCTGTGAACCTTCCGGGGCGCTGTGGCTCCCGGAAAGGCGTCTGCTTGTCGTCTCCGATCTGCATCTGGAAAAGGGAGCGGCCTTTGCCCGCCGCCGCCAGTTCCTGCCGCCCTACGATACCGCCGCAACGCTTGCGCTGCTGGAACACGCGGTTGCCCGCCGCAATCCCGAAATCGTCATCAGCCTGGGTGACAGTTTCCATGACCGCATCGGCTCGGCCCATCTGCCCCTGCCGTTTCGCCAGCGGCTCTCCGCCCTGTCGCGGGGGCGGCAATGGATATGGATCAGCGGCAATCATGATCCCGATGGTGTCGAGGGACTGGAGGGGGATGTCGTCGAGGACATGTCCTGCGCCGGCCTGACTTTCCGGCACGAACCCGGGCATGGCAAGGCGCCGGGTGAGATCGCGGGCCACCTGCATCCGGCCGCTGCTGTCACAAGGCGGGAGAAGACGGTGCGGCGGCCCTGTTTCGCCAGCGACGGTGAACGGCTCATCATGCCGTCTTTCGGTGTCCTGACTGGCGGGCTCGATCTGCGCCACAAGGCGTTCACCGGCCTCTTCGACAAGGCGCGCCTGAGCGCCCATCTCATGAATGCGGGGCGGATCTACTCTGTACCCTATGGGCGATTGGCCGGTTAACGGTAGACGATCACCGGAACCTTGGATTCATTCAGTACCCGCGTCGTGACGCTGCCGAGCACGAGCGCCTTCAGGCCGCTGCGACCGTGCGAGCCCATGGCGATGAGATCGGCGCCGGCTTCTTCGGCGGCCAGCGCAATCGCGCCCGCCGGCTCGGAACTGTCGACCACCACGCCACCGGCCGTCACGCCGAGTTCCCCGGCGCGGGCCGTGGCCTCCGCCAGATATTTCTCCGCCTCGGCATGTGCTGTTTCCAGAAAATCGATGGTCGTCAGCGGCACGGTATCCATGGGCACGATCACCTGTGGCTCGACAACGGCGAGAAAGGTGACCTTCGATCCCAGAACTTTAGCGAGTTGCAGGCCCTGTTCGATGGCCATGGACGATCGGTCGGAGCCATCGGTGGGGATCAGAATGTGCTTGTACATGAAGTTCTCCTCAATCCTTGCGGAAGGCCACGCTTGCGCCCCAACCGGTGACAACGGCCAGTAACACGCAGAAAATGCCGTAGAGATAGGGCTGCTGATGCGCAGCGTCGGTAATGGTCTGTTCCAGCCCCGTCTTCACGACACGCAAAGGTAACGTGCGGCCGGCTACATAGGTTCCGCTCTTGAAGAGATAGGCCTTCACCGTATGAACGCCATCGGGAATGTTGGCCGGCAGGCGCAATGTGGCGCGGAACAGGTTGGAGGCAACGAAGCGTACGCCGTTGGTGTCGCGCTGGAAAAGCCCGTTGGTTTCCTTCAGCCGGCGAAACGCGTCCCGGAATTCGCCGAGCCGCGAGGCGGCCCCGGCAAAGTCCGTCGGCGTCAGGGGCATGTTGGAAAAGCCGGCTCCGACCTCGGCCAGAACCTGCGGCTTGGCGATGGCGTCGAGCGCACGGGTGGAGGCCAGTGAATAGGACTCCGGTGCCGGTGCAAAGCCGATTGACTGGGTGTTGACCCAGACGCCAAGCACGCGTTCCTTGCGGCGCACAGTGGCGGGCGCGGCGGGGCCTTCCAGCGTCACGATCACATCATACTGGCCGATGGCGAGCAGCAGTGCATCCGGATTGCCGAGCGCACCGAACACCGTCAGGTCCGCGCCGCGAAAATCGGAGGCGATGGCGATCTCGCTGGTCGATGTGCCGATCTCGATCGTCTCCTTCGGGCTGTCCGGCATCTGGAACGGCACCAGCGATTGCGCCGCCGCCGGCAGCACCGAAAGCGAAGACAGGGCGAAGAGAGCGGCAAAGGCTCGCCGGCGGAACATCGGTCAGAACCCTCCCACGGCGATGGAATAGATATCCTTCGGTGTCACGATGAGCTCGACGGCCAGACGCACGCCAACGGCCAGAACGAGCAGCGCCAGAAGGGCGCGCAACTGTTCACCACGCAGTTTCTGTCCCACGCGCAGACCGTATTGCGCGCCGATCACCCCGGCAATCATCAGGATGAAGGCCAGAACCACATCGACGGAATAGTTGGTCGCGGCCTGCACGATCGTCGCATAGGCGGTGGTGAAGATGATCTGGAACTGCGAGGTGCCAACCACGACATTGGTGGGGATACGCAGCAGATAGATCATGGCCGGTACCATGATGAAGCCGCCGCCCACCCCCATGATCGAGGTTAGGACGCCGATCACGAAGCCCAGCAGCAGAAGCGGCAGGACGCTCAGATAGATGCGCGACTTCTTGAAGCGCATCTTGAAGGGCAGGCCGTGAATCCAGTTGTGCTGGCCCGGCCGCTTCAGGGTGGCTGGCTGGTTGCGGGCCGCCTTGCGCATCGCCGAAAGGCTTTCCATCAGCATCAGGCTGCCGATGATGCCAAGCAGGATGACATAGAGCAGCGAGATGGTGAGATCGAGCTGGCCGAGCCGTCTCAGCCACGAGAAGATCCACACACCCACGGACGCGCCGACCAGCCCCCCCAGAAGAAGCACCGTCCCGAGCTTCATATCGAGCGTGCCACGCCGGAAATGGGTGATGGCACCGGACAGCGACGAGGCGACGACCTGATTGGCACCGGTGGCGACCGCCACGACCGGCGGCACATTGTAGAAGATGAGGAGCGGCGTGATGAGGAAACCACCACCCACGCCGAACATGCCGGACAGGAAACCGACAGCCGCACCCATCCCGAGAATGATGAACACATTCACCGAGAGTTCTGCGATGGGCAGGTAGATGGTCACGGCATCCTCGATACAACAAAAACCGGCAGTCGGCCCGCAAGGACGTGCGGGGAGGCCGGTCAAATGAAAAAGGCGCAGGGTGCTGCCCTGCGCCCAAGATGATCTTTGACCCTGCCGGATGGCCTGTCAATCGCCCGCTGTCCCCGGAGCGGTCCAAACCGCTTTTTTCATCAAAGTGTTACAGCGGTGGCGTCCGAAGTCACTTGTTGCGGGCCAGCAATTCCTTGACGAGCGCATCGGTGATCTTGCCGGTCGGCTCCTGACCAACCGATTTCTGGAAAGACTTGATGGCGGTCACGGTCTTCGGACCCAGTTCGCCATCCGGTGCGCCGGCATCGTAACCGTTGTTGTTCAGGATCGCCTGGATGTTGCGGATCGCCTTCTTCATGTCGATCGAAGCGGTTTTCAGCCCCTTGCCGGCCCATTCGTCTGGAATGATCGCATCATTGGCCTTGCTGTCCAGCGGAAGCTGTTTCCAGACTTCGGCCTTGGCACGGGCGCTTTCAAGCTGTTCCGGCTTCAGCGCATTCGCCACCTCGTCGCGCTTTTGCGCCGCGTCCTTGTCACCGCCATTGGCGGCAATGGCGAACCACTTGTAGCTTTCCTCCAGGTCGCGATTCACGCCGGAGCCGCGGGCATAGAGGATGGCCAGATTGAACTGGCTGTCGGAAACACCGAGATCGGCAGCCTGGCGGAACCAGTTGACGGCTTCGGTAAGATCCGGTGTGCCGGTCGCACCGGAGGCATACATGACGGCCAGATTGTGCATGGCGCTTGCATTACCCTGGCTGGCGGCCTTGCGGTAATATTCGATGGCCTTGGCCGCATCGGGCGCAACGCCCGTGCCCTTCTCATAAAGATTGGCGAGACGGTACTGCGCCGGTGCAAAGCCCCGGTCGGCGGAAAGCTTGTACCAGACGGCCGCTTCGGGCGGGTTGGCGGTCACGCCGCGGCCTTCGCTGTAACGCGCACCAATTTCGAACAGTGCCAGTGCATCGCCCTGACGGGCGGCATCGGCAAGGCTTGCCGGCTGCACATCGGCGGGCACGGAAATGGCAGGTGTCGTGGTGCCCGGCTGGGCCTCGAAGGTCGAGGTTGCCGTCGCGGCGGTGCCGGCCGGCGAAAGCGGCACGGTTTCCACATCGCCGGCGGGTGCCGGCGTGATCTGCGACGGTGCTGCCGTTTCGGCCTCGACTGCGGCCTGTTCCTGCGGTGCTTCGACGGCGGGCGCCATCGAGGTTTCCGCCTTCTTTTCCGGAACGGTTTCCTCGATCGCCGGGCGGTTCGTATTGTCGCCGACCGGGGGAACGCTGTTGCCGTTCAGGAGCGTGTTGACGAGCGGCATGCTCATGACGACGAGCAGAATGGCGCCGATGGTCAGAAGCAGCGGGCGGCGATAGCGGGAAAGGGCACTTTCCCCGGCAGTGCTTGCCGGTGCCCTGGTGGCCTTGCCCTTCTTGCCGGCACCCTTTTCCGGACCAAGCTCGCGCGCAGCGGCCTGGGCGGCACGGCGCGCGGCGGAAATGTAGTCCACCGGACCGTCCTCGGCGGCAGCCGCGTTCTGGCCCTGGCTGGCGCGCACGCGCTCCAGAATGCGCTTCACATCCGGAACGCCGGTGCCGGGCTCCAGAAATTCGTCCGCAGCACTGGCAATGGCCTGGTCATCCGGTGCAATCGGCGGGGCCGGATCGACAACGGTACGGCTGGCTTCGAAGGCGGCGGCGCTCTCCTTGGACTTGTTGAGGAAGCGCTTCGTCAGGCTGCCGATCAGGCTCGTCTTTTCCGCGGCGGCTTTGGCAACGGGCTTCGGCATTTCCGGCGGGCGGATGCCGGCAGCGGGTGCGGCGGCGCCTTCGCTCGACTTCACCTCGGAAATGATCGGGCCGTAATGGTCCTCACGACCGGCCGACGCGTTCGTCGGCCCTGGTGCGAAAAAATCGTCGCCCTCATCGTTGAACACCGGCACGGTGCTGGCGCCGATCGGGCGGCTGTCTTCGCGACGCGGCTCGCCGGTAAAGGCATAGGCCGGTTCTTCGGTGCGTGCGGCATCGGCTTGCCGGCGCGGTGCCGGCTCAGCATAGCCGTCCTCGACGGGCGCTTGCGGGCGGGTGCTTTCGATATGTTCAAGGCGGCCGGCAATCTGCAGAAGCGTATCGTGCAGCGCCTCGAAGGTGCGGTGCGTGCGCTCCTCGGAATTGCGCGTCAGTTCTTCCAGATGGCGCAGGTCGTCGGCCAGACCCGAAAGCGCGCCGATATCGGCGGCAGGCATCGCGGCAGCGGAAACGCCGCCACTGCGCATGAAACCATCGAGCACGGCTTCGGCGGCCTGCCGGGCGGCCTCGATGATATATTCATCGCTGGTCGCGATGTAGTCCTCGATGGCCGTCATGCGGCTGTCGAGTTCCGGCGAAAGCGTCAGCGGGCCGCTGGCGGTCCGCGGCTGGCTGATGAGGTGCGAGAGGTTGGCGATCTGCGCTTCGAGATTGGCAAGCGCGCGGTTGTCGGACACGGGCGCGTTGACCGTCTCGTCCAGACGCGCGGCGATGCCGCCGATCTGGTTTTCAAGGCGACGGATGGCGCTGTCGTCATAGGCCGGTGCCGGATGGCGCGAAACGTCCATCTCATCGATGCGGCGGGCCAGAAGATCGAGCCGTTCGGCCAGAACATCGTTGACGAGGCCGTGGTCCATCGCATCGATCTTCTGGGAAATGTCGGAGAGATAGCGGGTCAGGTCCGGCTGCTGCTGCGCCGGGCGCTGGTTGCTTTCCATCAGCGCGGAAAGCGCGTCGATGCGCTCTTCGAGGCGCGCGGCGGCGCGTTCGCCAGCCAGATCCTCAATGCGTTCGGCAAGCGATTCCAGCCGGGCGTTCAATGCCACGGCGGGGTCGGGCCGGCGGCTGGCGGCAGCACCGATATCCTCGATCTGTTCGGCGAGCGCGCCGATGCGGTTTTCCAGCCGTTGCAGGAAAACGGGATCGACGGCAGGTGTTGCCGCGCGCGAGGTGGCCGCGATGGCACGGGAAATCTCGTCCAGACGGCGGTCGAGCCCGGCGAACTGTTCGGCGGCAACCGCGGTGTCGCGCGGTTCGATACGCTTGCCGATCTCGTCCAGCGTGCTGGCGATCGACATCATGCGGTCCTCGAGCGCGCGGATCGCCGGAACGTCGTTCATCGAGCCAAGCTGGGACTTGATGTCATCAAGACGGTAGGCAAGTGACACCAGTTCGTCCTGAAGCGTTTCGGTGTTGAAGCCGCCCATGCGCTCCTCGAAGCCGTTCCAGCGGCTTTCCATGCGCTGGACGCTGTCCTCGCGGGCCAGGTTGTCCATCATGGCGCGCAGGTCTTCGAATTCGGCACGCAGGCTCTGGGCTTCATCCGGTCGGGCCTGACGGCTGATCTGGCCGATACCATCGGCAAGCCGGGCGAGGTCGCCGCGCATGTCCTCGGCATAGCGGCGGTCGCCGGCCATGGACTTGATGGCGCGCATTTCCGACAGGAGGCCGCCGATCTCGCGCGATACGCCTTCGGAAATATCCTGTTTCAGTTCGTGGCGCAGATTGACCAGCGCCTTGGCAATGTCCTGCTGCGTGGTGTCGCGGGCCGGCGCTTCGCTGCGATGGTCACGCGGGCGGGGACGCTCCTCGTAACGTTCGGCAGCGCGCGGCTGCGGTGCATAGGCTTCGCTGGCGCGAGGTGCATAGGGGTCGGCTGCGCGGGCCGGCTGACGGTTCGTCTCGAGCGCGCGCTGGCGCTGGCGGATTTCATCGAGCGCGCTCTGCACCGAGGAGCCGGCGGCACGGGCGGGCGGCGGCGGGCGGCGGTCATGTTCGATCTCGCGGTCACGCGGACGTTCGCGCTCCGGCGCTCGGCGCGGATCGCGTCCGCCGCCGGGGGCTCCCATCAGGTCCTCGATACGGGCTTCCAGACCCTCGATCGTGCGGCTCAGCGCATCGAGCGAAGACCTGTCGCCTTGGCGGGGATGAGAAGATCGCGATCCGTTCATGTTTCTGCTCGCTTCGACGTTGATCCGGCGGACAGCCGGATTTGGGCATGCTGCCCAACCGGCCCTGTTCGGGCCGAAAGGCGGAATCCCGGTCCTGCGGCTCTAGCAGGGTTGACTGTTGCGAGCCTGACCGGAAACGACATTTTCCCTCCGGTTCGCGCGAACCGATTCATGGGCAAATGTCGCCTACGCTCACATTTCACGAAACGTGGTAAACAACCCGTTAACTTCTGGAGTGTTTTCTTTAACAAACGGCTCCCGAAAGCGGGTGCGGCTGGTGAAAGTGCCGTGCGCAAAGAGTTTGCCGGCGCTTTTCACCGATCAAAAACTGTCGCGCAAGTTTGACTTGACGTTTACGCAAACGTCAATATTTTGATCCTTGAGGAGTGGCTGGCGGTATGAAGGAGGTTCGCGTTCGCGCGGGTGCCTCGCGTGCAGGAAGCCGGATGACGAGGAGGAGTAGACGATGCCTGTATACAAGGCGCCTGTAAAAGACACGCTGTTCGTGCTGAATGATGTTCTCAGCCTGCAGAATTATGGAAATCTGCCCGGTTTTGCCGATCTCGGTCCCGAGACGCTGGAAGCCATCGTCGGCGAGGCGGCGAAGCTGGCGGAAGAGCAGTTTTTCCCGCTTAACCTGCCAGGCGACAGCCAGGGCTGCAAGCGCAACGATGATGCGACCGTCGCAGTGCCAGACGGCTTCAAGCAGGCTTATGACGCCTATTGTCAGGGTGGTTGGCTGGGCCTTGCCGTGCCGGAGGAATTCGGCGGTCAGGGACTGCCCTACACGCTGCACGCCGCCGTCGGTGAATACATGTCGTCGGCCAATATCTCGCTCACCATGTATCCCGGCCTGACGCAGGGTGCGATCGCCGCGATCCTCGTGCACGGCTCTGACGCGCAAAAGGCGAAGTACCTGCCGAAGATGGTGGAGGGTATCTGGTCCGGCACCATGAACCTCACCGAACCCCATTGCGGCACCGACCTTGGCCTGCTGCGCACCAAAGCCGTTCCGGCGGGTGATGGTTCCTACAAAATCTCTGGCCAGAAGATCTTCATCTCCGCCGGCGAACATCCGATGACGGAAAACATCATCCATCTCGTGCTGGCCCGCATCGAAGGGGCTCCGGCAGGCACCAAGGGCATTTCTCTGTTCATCGTGCCGAAGTTCATCGTCAATGAAGACGGCACGCCCGGTGCCCGCAACGGCGTCGCCTGCGGCGCTATCGAACACAAGATGGGCATTCACGGCAATTCCACCTGCGTCATGAATTACGACGACGCCACCGGCTATCTCATCGGTGCCGAGAACAAGGGCCTTGCCGCCATGTTCGTGATGATGAACGAGGCCCGTCTCGGTGTTGGCCTTCAGGGCCTGTCAATCGGCGAGGCCGCCTACCAGAATGCTGCGTCCTATGCCCGCGACCGCCTTCAGGGCCGGGCGCTGACCGGCCCCAAGGCCCCGGAAAAGGCCGCAGACCCGATCATCGTGCACCCCGACGTGCGCCGCGCGCTGATGACCATGCGCGCCTATACCGAAGCCGGTCGCGCGTTCACGCTGTGGACGGCGCTGAAATCCGACATCGCGCATCGCTCGCCAGATGCCGTCGAGCGCCAGATGGCCGACGACCTGCTCTCGCTGGCGACGCCGATCCTCAAGGGCGTTCTGACCGACAAGGGCTTCGACCACGCGGTGGCCGCCCAGCAGGTATTCGGCGGTCACGGCTATATCGAGGAACATGGCATGAGCCAGTATGTCCGCGATGCCCGTATCACCATGATCTACGAGGGCGCGAACGGCATTCAGGCGCTTGATCTCGTTGGCCGCAAGCTGGCGGCCAACGGTGGCCGTGCGGTCATGGCCATGTTCAAGGAAATCGGCGATTTCTGCGAGGAAAACCGGGGCGACGAAAAGCTGACCTTCTTCACCAAGGGATTGAAGAAGGGCCTGAACGACCTTCAGGCGGCGACCATGTGGTTCATGCAGAACGCCATGGCGAAGCCCGACAATGCCGGTGCCGGTTCCACCGATTACATGCACCTCTTCGGCACGGTCGTTCTTGGCTACATGTGGGCGAAAATGGCGAAGGCTGCCGAAGACGCGCTGGCGGCAGGCGATCCGCGCAAGGATTTCCTTGAGGCCAAACTCGTCACGGCGCGGTTCTACATGGAGCGCATCATGCCGGAAACGGCGTTGCGCAAGACGCGCATCGAAGCGGGCGCCGACAGCCTGATGGCGCTTTCCGCCGACGCATTCTGATTTCCGGGAGGATGAAATGACGGACGTTTACATTTACGACCATGTGCGCACACCGCGCGGGCGCGGCAAGAAAGACGGATCGCTGCATGAAGTGCCCTCCGTGCGTCTAGCGGCCAAGGTGCTGGAGGCCCTGCGCGACCGCAACGGCATGGACACCGCGAAGGTCGACGATATCATCATGGGCTGTGTCGATCCGGTGATGGATGCCGGCGCGGTGATCCCCAAGGCGGCTGCGTTCGAAGCCGGCTATTCCACCAAGGCGCCGGGCATGCAGATCTCACGTTTCTGCGCCTCGGGTCTTGATGCCGTCAACTTCGCCGCCGCCAAGGTGGCGCAGGGGGCGGACGATCTGGTGGTTGCCGGTGGCGTCGAAAGCATGTCGCGCGTCGGGCTCGGCATGTCCGGCGGTTCGTGGTTCATGGACCCGTCCGTGAATTTCCCCGCCTATTTCATGCCGCAGGGCGTGTCCGCCGACCTCATCGCCACGAAATACGGTTTCAGCCGCGAAGACGTCGATGCCTATGCGGTGGAAAGCCAGAAGCGCGCCGCTCATTCATGGGAAAAGGGCTATTTCAGGAATTCCGTCATTCCGGTGAAGGACAGTAACGGCCTCGTCATTCTCGACCGTGACGAACATATGCGTCCGGGCACCGACATGCAGGCGCTTGCCGCGCTCCAGCCTTCGTTCCAGATGCCGGGCGAAATGGGCGGCTTCGAAGCTGTCGGCATTCAGGCACATCCTGAGATCGAACGCATCAACTATGTCCACCACGCCGGCAACTCGTCGGGCATCGTGGATGGCGCGGCGGGTGTCATTGTCGGCTCCAGGGAAGGCGGTGCCATCCTGGGCAAGAAGCCGCGCGGCCGCATCCGCGCTTTCGCCAATATCGGTTCCGATCCGGCGCTGATGCTGACCGGGCCGGTGGACGTGACGGAGAAGCTTCTGGCCCGCACCGGCATGAGGATTTCCGACATCGATCTCTTCGAACTCAACGAAGCCTTCGCCTCGGTCGTGCTGCGTTTCATGCAGCATTTCGAGGTGTCGCACGACATCATGAACGTCAATGGCGGCGCCATTGCCATGGGGCATCCGCTGGGCGCCACCGGCGCGATGATCCTCGGCACGGTGCTGGACGAACTGGAACGCCGCGATCTGAACACCGCGCTCGTCACGCTCTGCATCGGGGCAGGCATGGGCACGGCAACGCTCATCGAGCGTCTCTGAGTTTCGAGGGAGGAACGGAAAATGACTTACAGGAATTTCACCATCGAAACCGACGCCGACGGCATCGCCCTCGTCACCTGGGACATGCCGGAAAAGTCGATGAACGTGTTTACGGCCGAGGTTCTGCAGGAACTGGCCGCCATTCTCGATGCCACGGTGGCCGATGCTGCGGTCAAGGGCGTGGTCTTCACGTCCGGCAAATCCACCTTCTCGGGCGGTGCCGATCTCTCGATGATCAAGTCGATGTTCTCCTTCTATCAGGAAGAAAGCGCCAGGGACCCGGATGCTGCGGCGGCCAAGCTGTTCGAACTGGTCGGGCAGATGAGCGGGCTCTATCGCCGCATCGAAACCAACGGCAAGCCGTGGGTTGCGGCCATCAATGGCACCTGCATGGGCGGAGCGCTGGAACTGTCGCTTGCCTGCCATGGCCGGGTTGCCGCCGATGGCAAGAACGTCAAGCTGGCGCTGCCGGAAGTCAAGGTCGGCATCTTCCCCGGCGCGGGCGGCACGCAGCGCGTGGCGCGCCTCACCGATGCGCAATCGGCATTGCAGATGATGACCACCGGCCAGAGCCTGACGGCCCAGCGCGCCAAGGCCATGAACCTCGTGCATCAGGTCGTGCCCGCGGCGGACCTTGTGACGGCCGCAAAGCAGATGATCAAGGATGGCCTGAAACCCGTCGCGCCGTGGGACGAGCGCGGCTTCAAGGTTCCCGGCGGCGGCATCTGGACGCCGGCGGCGGCCCAGCTCTGGCCGGCAGCACCCGCCGTCCTGCGTCGCGAGACCGCCGGCAACTATCCCGCCGCGCTCGCAATCCTGAAATGCGTCTATGAAGGGCTTCAGGTGCCCTTCGACACCGGCCTGCGCATCGAGCAGCGCTATTTCACCGAAATCCTGCGCGGCAAGGTCGCCTTCGCGATGATCCGCTCACTGTTCATCTCCATGCAGGAACTCGGCAAGGGCGCGCGTCGCCCGGCAGGTCAACCGAAGACGGAGTTCACCAAGGTGGGCGTCGTCGGTGCGGGCTTCATGGGCGCTGCCGTCGCCTATGTCACAGCCGCCGCCGGCATTCCGGTGGTGCTGGTCGATCGCGATCAGGAAGCCGCCGACAAGGGCAAGGGCCATTGCGAGGAAACGGTGAAAGGCGCCGTCGGTAAGGGCAAGCTGAGCGCGGATGAGGGCAAGGCGATCCTCGACCTCATCACGCCGACCGCCGATTATGCGGCCCTTTCCGATGCGACCCTGGTCATCGAGGCGGTGTTCGAGGACCGCGACGTGAAGAAGGCGGTCATCGAGGCGGTGGAAGCCGTCCTGTCGCAAGGCGCGATCTTCGCCTCCAACACCTCGACGCTGCCGATCACCGGTCTTGCCAAGAATTCGAAGCGCCCGGCCGATTTCATCGGCATCCACTTCTTCTCGCCGGTCGAGAAGATGATGCTGACGGAAGTGATCCTCGGCAAGGAAACGGGTGACAGGGCGCTGGCCGTGGCGCTCGATTACGTCGCAAAGATCAGGAAGACACCCATCGTCGTCAACGATACGCGCGGTTTCTATGTAAACCGTTGCGTGCTGCGCTACATGGCCGAAAGCTACAACATGCTCATCGAAGGCGTGCCGCCGGTGATGATCGAGAATGCCGCGAAATTCGCAGGCATGCCGGTCGGGCCGCTGGCACTCAATGATGAAGTGGCTATCGACCTGTCGCTGAAGATCCTCAAGGCGACGGTTGCCGATCTCGGCGAAAAGGCTGTCGATCCGCGCCATCTGGAACTGGTAACGCGGCTTGTCGAACAGGAAGGCCGCTTCGGCCGCAAAAACGGCAAGGGCTTCTATGATTACCCGCCAAAGCCGGCGAAGAAGTCGCTGTGGCCCGGCCTCAAGGCCCTCTACCCGCAGCAGAAGCCGGATGATGTCGACATGGACGTTCTCAAGGAACGCTTCCTCGTGACCATTGCGCTGGAAGCCGCGCGCACGATGGAAGAGGGCATCGTCACCGATCCGCGCGAGGCCGATGTCGGCTCCATCCTCGGTTTCGGTTTTGCGCCCTATACGGGCGGCGCACTGTCCTACATCGATGGCATGGGCGTGAAGGCCTTTGTGGCGCTCGCCGAAAAGCTGGCTAAGGACTACGGCGCGCATTTCCGGCCAACGCCCCTTCTGAAGGAAATGGCGGAGAAGGGGGAAACCTTCTATGGGCGCTTCAACCCCTGGGGGGCGAGTGAACAGGCTGCCTGATTGCCAAAAAATGTCGGTGGCCGCGGGTAAACTCCGCGGCCGTTTCATTTCCGGGAACCATTTGGCGGACTTGGCCGTTATCCGCTCAGGAGAAGGAAAGGATATGACCATGAAAATGAAGTTCAGGTTCTTCACCATTGTGTCGCTCGGCTTTGCGCTGGTGGCGACCTCGCTGACCCCGGCTGCGGCCTTCAATGTGCCCCTGCCGATTGCAAAGCCTGCAACGAATGTCGAGGACGTCCAGTATCGGCCGCATCCGCGTGATCGCTGGCACCACAATCGCTGGGAGCGTGACCGCCGGGATCGTTACGGCTGGTATCGAGGCCACCGCGGCTATCGGGATTACCGTCCCGGCTATCGCCGCCATAACGACGGTTACTGGTATCCGCTCGCCGCTTTCGCCATCGGCTCGATCATCGGCGGCGCCATGACCGCCCCGCGCCCGGCTTACGCCATGCCGGCGCGCCACGTTCAGTGGTGCTCGGCGCGTTATCGTACCTATCGCGCCTACGACAACACCTATGTCCCGCGCGCCGGTGTTCGCGCCCAGTGCGTCTCGCCTTACCGTTGATCGCACCGAATACGAAAAAGCCCCGCTCTTGCGGGGCTTTTTGCGTTTGTGTCACTTTCCAGTGCGGGCCTTCAGGCTTGCAATAAGCTTCTGCGCCAGCGCCGGATAATCCTCGTCGAAATGGTGTCCGCCTTCGATGCGGATCGTCTCGACGCCCTTGTCGGCGAGCGTCGGGCAGGGGTCGTCTTCCTCATCGCTGCCATAGATGCATTGCAGCTTCTTCGGGTCGATCTTCGCCACAGCGTCCATGACGGCGGTGCCGTCGCTCGCATCGCTGGCGCCGATGATACCCATCACCGAAATCTCGTAATCGGCATAGCCGGACATGGCCATCAGCGATATGAGCGAAACGTCGTTCTTGAGGGCCGCCGGCAGGCGATCATAGGCATCGGGCATGACATCCGCGCCGAAGGAATAGCCGACCAGCATCACATGCTTCACGCCGAACTCCACGCGGTAATGGGTGATGATACGGGCGAGATCGCGCCCCACCTGCGCGGGCGTCAGCTTGGTCCAGAAATAGTGGAGGGAATCCAGACCGACGACGGGTACGCCGTTTTTCTGCAATTCCGCACCCACTTCCGCGTCGATATCGCGCCAGCCGCCATCGCCCGAGACGACGACGGCCATCGTATCCATGGTGGGCTTGGTTTCGAGAATGGTTAGCGGCAGGCCGAGCGTTTCCTCGACGGACGGCGGGTTTTCGACCAGCGGCAGAAGGTTCTCTGTCAGCGCTGCCGTCGCCTCCTTGTCGCTGTCGGCCAGTTCCACATCCGGCCAGTCCTTTTTCAGCGTTTCGGCATGGGCGCGGCCAGCCGCATCCGCCTTCTTCGTGAAAATGACGCTGACAGGATCCGGCAGGGCCCCTTCCGTCAGCGCATAGACGAACCGGTCGCCCTCCAGTTTTTTGTCCGCCGGGGTGCAGAGTTCCTTGGCGAGCGGAATGCCGGCCAGCGGATCGACCGCCACCGTTGCCGCCACCGTTGCGGGCGGTGTCTGGGCGGCCATGGCCAGCGCCAGCGCCCCGCCTTCGCCGATGCCGGCGATCACCGGGGGGCGATAGGTGGCGACACCCATGTTCCGCTCGATCTGCTGTGTTACGGATTCGATGTCGGAAATCGTGTAGACGCAATCGCCGTCATCGACTTTCAGTTTGGCGAGATAGGCGGGAAAATCGACGCCGATGACAAGCGCGCCCTCTTGCGAAAGTTCGGCGGCAACACCATCCTCCTTCGCCCCCCAGCCGGCGGCGTCGGAGAGCAGGACCACAGCCGACTTCACCGGGCCTGTCGGCTGGCTGACATGGGGTTCAGGCATCATCCCGAGATCAAGCGGAGCCGGATCGCTGGCAAAGGCAACGCAGGGAAAGAGCAGGGCGGCTGCAACCAGGCTTGCGTGTTTCATCATTTTCCGACGACTCCTTTTATACCACCGCCGATCAGCAGGGTTACGTCCATCAGGGCAATCAGCGGGTTTCCGCCGCCTGAAACGGCGAGATAGCGCGGTTGCCAATGGGGATTGAACTTCTGCTTGAAGGCACGCAGGCCCTTGAAATTATAGAAGCGTTCGCCGAGATCATAGACCGCGCCGCCCAGCCTGTCCCAGACGGGCGCCGCCTCGCGCTTGCGGATGCCGGCAAGCGGCGCCATGCCGAGATTGAAGGTGCTATAACCCTCTTCGCGCAAATGCAGCATGATCTTCACGAACAGGAAGTCCATCGCCCCCTTCGGCGCATCCGGGTGGAAGCGCATCAGGTCCACCGTTCCTTCGGCCTTGGTATCCGTGACCATGACCGTTGCGAAGGCGACGATCCGGTCTTCGACGCGAAGCACGGCGACCGGCTGGGAAGCGACGTAATCGGGATCGAAGATGCCCAGCGAAAAGCCCTTCTCGCGGCTGTCATGCTCGGCAAGCCAGGCATCGGAAACGGCGCGCAGGTCCTCCATCACCGCGGGCACGGCCTCGGGCGGAAGAAGCGCAAAAGTCAGCCCGTCACGTTCGCCGCGGCTGACCGACTGGCGCAAGTTCGCCCATCGACCGCCCTTCAGGTCGAAGGTGTCCAGCCGCACCTCTGCCAGTTCACCGAGCTTGAAGGCGCGAAGCCCCGCATCGGCCAAAGGCGAGAGAATGGCGGGCGAAACCTGATAGAAGACGGCACGCCCGCCTTGGGCACGGGCAAATTCCACGAATTGCCACACGAGTTCGGGCAGTTCGTCCGCTTCGCCCACCGGATCGAGGAAGGCTATGAACGAGCGCCCGTAGCAGCCATACATCAGGAAGCTTTTGCCGCTGTGCGAGAACATCACGCGCTTGTCGCCCATGCGAACCAGATTGGCGTCGGCGACGTCCTGCGTCATGACGATGGCGGTGGCCCTTTCCACCCCATGGGCTTCTTCGGGCGCCATATGGTGAACCACGGGCCTGAGCAGTGCGAAAAGACCGGCGGCGGTGCCGAAGATGGCAAGACCAAGGGCTGCGCGCAGCGAACGCGGTGCTTCCTCGGAAAACTCGAACTGCCACCACAGGTCGTGACTGTATTCCACATCGCGATAGACGAAGAACAGAATGGTGCAGGCGCCGGCCAGAACCACCAGCATGGCGAAGAGCCAGGGTGGCGAAAGCGGCTGGTTGATCAGCGAGGCGCGGCGATCGAAGCGGTGACGGGTCGCCACAAGGCTGAACACCAGAAGGGCCAGAAGCCCGGCTTCCACTACGGCGGCGGCCTTGACCAGCGAAAAGACGATGGCCGCAAGGCTCGCCACGATGGCCACGACCAGCGCCCCGTCCAGCCGTTGCTGAAGCCCTCGTGCCGCAAGGATCAGCACGAGGCCGAGGATGGAGGCGAGGAAATGCGCGCCTTCGATAAGCGGTAGCGGCAGGACATCGGAGAGGAAGTCGAGATTGACGTCCGGTGTCGGCGTGACGGAGGAGAGAACCAGCATCGTGCCGCACAGGAAGGCAAGCGCCGAGGTCAGCACCGGCGCCAACTGGGCGAGGGCGGCGACCGGAAGGCGGGTTGCCAGCGGCCGCACCAGCGACACGGAGAGAATGGCGATGGCGGTGACCATCGGCAGCACATAATAGATGATGCGGTATAAGACGAGCGCCGAGAGGATCTGTTCCACGCCGGCATCGCCGCCGCTGAGCGCGGCCACCATGACCGCTTCGAAAACACCGAGACCTGCCGGCACATGCGATAGCACGCCAAGACCGATCGCCGCCGCATAGATGGCGAGGAAGGACGGCCAGCCGAGACCGGTATGTGGCATCAGCACGTAGAGCACGCTGGCCGAGGCGGCGATATCGAGCGCGGTGACAAGGAACTGGCGGGCTGCGGTGGCCGTATCCGGCAGGGTCAGAGTCAGTTTGCCCAGTTTCAACGGCTTGCCGCGGTGACCGAGCCAGGCGAGGGCTGCAATCAGGATGAGCGCGACCACGGCGCCGGTTCGAAGCGCCAGTGGGTCGAGACCCATTGCGCTGCCGAGGTGGTTTGCAACCGGCAGCACTGCCAGCGCGGTCACGGTCGCAAGGCCAATGCCGAAGGAAAACGTAACAAAGGCGACAATCCGCGCGATATCTTCCGGCGAGAGGCCGAACTTCGTATAGACCCGGTAGCGGATGGCGCCGCCGCTCAACGGTCCGAAGCCGACGGAGTTGCTGACCGCATAGGCCGAGAACGCGGTCATGGCGACGGTGACGGGCGGCACCTTGTTGCGATGGATATAGGCCAGCGCATTGAAATCGTAGGCCACGAGCGCGGCATAGGAAAGGCCGGTGAAGAATACGGCCAGCAGCAGGTCGGAGACCGGCGTTGCCACAAGGGAGGCGACGACGTCGTCATAGCGCACTTCACCGGTCAGGCGATAGAGTGCGAAGACGACAAGGCCGAACACGCCAAGGGCGGCCGCGAAGGCAAGAGGTTCCGCCAGTCGCGCCAGAAGGCTGCGCGTGGCCGGGGCAAGCGAGGAGAATTTCATCGCGCGGCAATTCCGTTGAGAACAAAGCGTCGTCTTACATCGGGTGAATATGGCCGAATTCCAGCCGCCTCCCTTATTCTGCTGCGATTTTCTTCTGGCCGGCCACCTGGGTGAGGTAGGCGCGCAGTGCGGCCGGGCGAACCGGCTTGTGCTGCAGGCCGATATGGTGCTTCTCTGCCTCGCCGCGCACTTCCTGCGTCCGGTCGGCGGTGATGAGAAGGGCTGGAATGTCGCGCCCGTAAAGCGCGCGCAGTCGCAGAATGGCGCCGATGCCGCTTCCATCGTCCAGATGGTAATCGGCGATCACAAGGTCGGGCGCGTCCGGATTGTCTGCAAAAACCGTATCGAGCGCCTCGACCGAACCCGCCGTCTGCACGACGCAGCCCCAGCCCGAAATCAGCATGGACATGCCATCGAGAATGGCCTGCTCGTTATCGATGCAGAGCACCCGGAAGCCGCGCAGCGGCTGGATGGCCGGCTCCGGCGCGGGGGAGGCGACCACCGGCTGCGGCTGCGGCACGGTGAGGTCGAGCGGCGCGAAGACGCGGAAGGTCGTTCCCCTGCCGGGCCGCGACAGAAGCTCGACACGGTGGTTCAGTACCCGCGCGATGCGATCGACGATGGAGAGGCCAAGCCCGAGGCCCGAAGCCGTACGGGCCCCCTGATCCAGCCTGGCGAATTCCTTGAACACGGTGCGGAATTTGGAGGAGGGGATGCCGATGCCGGAATCCGTGACCTGAATGACCGTCTCGTTGCCCCATTTGCGCACGCCGACGATGACCTTGCCGGAGATCGTGTACTTGATGGCGTTGGATACAAGGTTCTGCACCAGCCGGCGCAGGAGATTGGGATCAGAGCGGGTTCTGAGCTTCGTCGGCAGAACCACGAATTCAAGGTTCTTTTCACGGGCCATGGGTGCGAAGTCGGTTTCGACGCGCTGCAGCAGTTCGTTGAGATCGACGGAGGAAAAGCGCGCTTTCATGGCGCCGGTGTCGAGGCGCGAAATGTCGAGAACGGCGCCGAGAATGATCTCCACCGATTCCAGCGCCGAATCGATGTTGCGTACCAGCGAACTGTTTTCGGAATCGCCCATGCGCTCCACCAGCGAGGAGGAGTAAAGACGTGCGGCATTCAACGGCTGAAGAATGTCGTGGCCGGCGGCGGCGAAGAAGCGGGTCTTGCCGATATTCGCCTCGTCGGCGCTGGCGCGGGCCTCGGCCAGTTCGCGGTTCACGCGGGTCAGTTCCGCGGTGCGTTCGCTCACTCGCTGTTCCAGCGTTTCGTTTGCCTGCTTCAGTGCCCGGTCTGCCTCCACGCGCTGGGTAATATCGGTAAAGGTCGCCACGATGCCCTTGTCGGGCATCGCGTTGGAGCGCACCTCGATGATGCGCTCGCCGCCAGACAGCACCAGCGGGAAGGGCGCATCCAGCGTGCGGAAGGTGGAGACAAGCTTTTGCGGTTCGTCCGGTGCGATGTCGCCGCGCTCGGTCAGGATGGCGATGATCTCGGTCAGCGGGAACCCGACCTGGCCGATATGCTCCGGCAGGTCAAGCAGCGAGCGGAATCGGCGGTTCCAGATCGTCAGGCGGTTCGAACTGTCGAAGACGGCGATGCCCTGGTCCATCTGCGACAGTGCGGTCTGCAGCATGTCCTGGTTATACTGCAGGGCCTCCGATGCCTGATCGAGCAGCCAGGCGGTGTCGGCGGAGGTGTCCTCGGCTTTTTGCAGGATGAGTGACAGCACGAGCCGTGCCGAGGAAGAGCCGATGGCGCTGCCGAGAAGCTGTTCGGAATAATGAATGAGCGCCATATCGGCGGGCTGGTCGTCCTCCAGCCTGCGGCCGATATTCTTTTCGTAGTTCTCGAAGGAGCGCATCATGCGCTCGTCGCCGAGATAGCGGGCGATGGCGACCTTGAGATCGCCGACATTGACGCGGGTCTTCCAGCCGCGCGTGGCGAACTGAGAGCGCGAGTGGCGCTTCACGAAGATGCCGGACTGGATACGCTCCACGGGTTTCGGGTTGCGCGACAGCGAGCCCAGCACGAAGGCGGTGCAGTTCACCAGCAGGCTCAGGATGGAGACGGTGACCAGCGGGTCCGAATGCTCCGAGTGAAAGGCGGAAATACCGGGGAACAGGAAGCCGAGAATGGCCGCCGCCACATGGCTGTTGTCCGGTCCGCCAAGGCTCGGCACGAAAAGCAGATAGGCCCAGACGAAGAAACCGGAGGTGAGGCCCGCAATAGCGCCGCGGGCATTTGCCCGCCGCCAGACCAGGCCGCCGAACAATGCCGGCGCCATCTGCGCCACCGCCGCAAAGGACAGCAGGCCGATGGAGGCAAGGCCGGTCTCGACATTGACCGAGCGGTAATAGAGATAGCCGAGCATCATGATCGCGAGGATCGCGGTACGGCGGATGTTGAGCAGCGTACGCGCGAAGTCGTCGCGCTGGCTCTGCCTGCCGATCAGGCGCTGGCGCAGCAGGATCGGCATGACGATATCGTTTGACACGGTGATGGCCAGCGCCACCGACGCGACGATGACCATGGCGGTGGCGGCGGAAAAACCGCCAATGAAGGTGATGAGCGTCACCAGCTTCATGTCATGGGAAAAGGGCAGTGCCAGAACATAGAGGTCGGCATTGCCGGTACCGCCGAACACGATCACGCCGCCGATGGCGACCGGCAGCACAAAGAGGTTGATGGCGACGAGATAGAGCGGCAGGAGCCGTCCGGCGCGGCGAAGTTCCTCAGGCGTCCGGTTTTCCACCACGGTCACATGGAACTGGCGCGGCAGGAGAATGATGGCGAAGGCCGAAAGCATGATAAGCACCAGCCAGCGGCTGATGGGCGTCTGGTAGGACAGCGCCTGCATGGCGCGTTGGTTGGAAAGCGCCTTTTCCCAGAGGTCGGCCGGCCCGTCGAAGATGAGGAACACCACCGCAAGGCAGGCGGTGCCAAAGGCGACCAGCTTGACCAGCGATTCCATGGAGACGGCGAGGATGAGGCCATCCTGATGCTCTGTTGCATCGGTGTGGCGCGTGCCGAAGATGATGGCGAAGACCGTGAGAATGGCGGTGACGAGCAGCGCGAGATCGACGAAATAAAGGTTGCCGTCGCCGATGCCGTAGGCGGCGGGATCGACCATGGCCGAAACCGAACCGGACACGGCCTTGAGCTGAAGCGCGATATAGGGAATGGCTCCGACCAGCGAAATGAGCGCGACGATGGTTGCCACTGCCGGGTTCTTGCCATAGCGCGCTGCAATGAAATCGGCGATGGAGGTGAGCTTTTCCGCCTTGGCGAGCGCGGTGATGCGCTGGAGCACCGGCATGCCGAGCGTAAAGACGAGAATCGGGCCGATATAGATCGCCATGAATTCGAGGCCACGGGCACTCGCAAGCCCCACGCCGCCGAAATAAGTCCAGGACGTGCAGTAGATCGCGATCGAAAGGGCATAGACCGTCGGTCGCCCCTTCTCAGGGACGCCCTTCTCCCGCGTCCGACGGTCGCCATAGCTTGCCACCGCAAACAGCAGCAGAAGATAGGCAAACGCGGCCGCCAAAATGATCCAGCCTGCGAGCATGTCTCCTCCGGGTCGCCGCTGATCGGTTGAGATCACCTATAGGGACAGGTCAAACCGCAACGCAAGGAAATTGTCCGTATTTAAGTCTTAGGTTTGACGGCCGGGTCGTGGAAGCAACCGGCTTCGGACGGAATCCATTGAAAAATTCGCTGTGGACGATACGTCTTTCTGCTAATAGTCAATCCGGCGCAGCGGCGAAGCATGACGCGTTCGCCGCGCCGGGTCAGGGGCTCGGAATTTAACCAAGGAGTGGGTAATATGCTGAATGAATTCAAGGCGTTCATCGCCAGGGGCAATGTGATGGACCTCGCAGTCGGCGTGATTATCGGCGGCGCGTTCGGCAAGATCGTTTCGTCACTGGTCGATGACATCATCATGCCGATCGTCGGTGCGATTTTCGGCGGTTTCGACTTTTCCAACTACTTCCTGCCGTTGAGTTCCAACGTAAACGCCGCGACGCTGGCCGCCGCCCGCGAACAGGGCGCCGTCTTCGCCTATGGCAACTTCATCACCGTCCTCATCAACTTCCTCATCCTGGCCTGGATCATCTTCCTGATGGTGAAGGCCGTGAACAAGTTGCGCCTGTCCGTTGAAAAGCAGAAGGTCGAAGAGCCCGCAGCACCTGTTGCTCCGCCGGCCGACATTCAGCTCCTGACCGAAATCCGCGACCTTCTCAAGAAAAGCTGATCCGGTTGCCGGGTCCGGGCGTGCGCCGACCTTGATCCATCACGGGAATAGATCGGTGCCGCACGGAATGTCATGGGATTTTTCATGGCATTTGGGCTAGAACACAAAAACGGATGCCGTCTGTCGGCATCGCAGGCCGGAACACCGTTTCCGGCCTTGTCATTTTTAAAACACCGATCAAGGAGAGCCCCGTGACGGTTCTGGAAAGCCTGAGCCCCCGCGCGCTTGCCGCCCCCGAAAGCGGCATTGTCGAAGTCATCACCTATGCCCGTGGCCGTGAAGGGTTGATTCCGCTCTGGGCCGGCGAAGGCGACCTGCCCACGCCCTCCTTCATCAGCGACGCCGTGGCCGAAGCCTTGAAGAACGGCGAGACCTTCTACACCTGGCAGCGGGGCATTCCGGAGCTGCGCCAGGCGCTCTCCGATTATTATGCGCGCCATTTCGACAAGCGGCTTTCGACCGACCATTTTTATGTCACCGGTTCGGGCATGCATGCCATCGCGCTGGCCGTTCAGGCCGTGACGGAGCCGGGCGACGAACTCATCTACCTCTCGCCCATCTGGCCGAACATCATTTCCGCCACGGAACTGGCGGGCGCGCATCCGAAGGGGGTCACGCTGTCCTTCACGGGTGGCCGCTGGGTGGTCGATCTCGACAAGCTGGAAGCCGCGATCACGCCTAGGACGCGGGCACTGTTCATCAATACGCCGTCGAACCCGACCGGCTGGACCGCGAACCGCGACGATCTCACCGCTATTCTGGCGCTGGCCCGCAAGCATGGTCTGTGGATTATCGCCGACGAGATCTACAGCCTCTATCATTTCGCAGGCGCGCGGCGCGCGCCTTCCTTCCTCGACATCATGGAAGAGGGCGACCGCATCATCTTCGCCAATTCCTTCTCGAAGAACTGGTCCATGACCGGCTGGCGCGTCGGCTGGCTGGTGGCCCCGCCGGAACTCGGCCAGGTGATCGAAAACCTCGTGCAGTATTCCAATTCCGGCGTGGCGCAGTTCATGCAGCGCGGCGCCGTCGTGGCGCTGAATGACGGTGACGACTTCGTGCGCGAGAATATCGAGCGGGCGCGCCAGGGCCGCGACATTCTTTGCGATACGCTGCTGGCCACCAATCGGGTCGAGACGCTGAAACCGGACGGCGCGCTTTATGCCTTCCTGAAGATCGATGGCATCACCGACAGCCGCCAGGCGGCCTTCGATATCGTTGACAAGGCGGCGGTGGCGCTGGCGCCTGGAACGGCCTTCGGGGCGGGCGGCGAGGTGATGCTGCGCGCCTGCTTCCTGCGCAACCCCGCTCAGGTGCGTGAAGCCGCCGCGCGTCTTGCCGATTACATCCGCAAGCTCTGACCCATTTTGGCGGCGGAACAGGGGTTTCGCCGCCAAAAGATAAAATTCTACCGAATTCTTCAAAATCTCTTTAAGTATAGATTTGAATTAACACTCCCATTTCTGGTGTGTAACTTCTGAAATAACCAATTTTGAATGGAGCCGTGCAATCTTACTTTCCATAAGAAAAGACAGGGAAGTAAGTCATGGCTGTTTTGGTTACGGGTGGGGCTGGATATATCGGCAGTCACATGGTCTGGGCCTTGCTGGATGCGGGTGAGGATGTCGTCGTTGTCGACCGGCTCTCGACCGGGTTCCGCTGGGCGGTTGCGCCGGATGCCCGGTTTTATCTGGGTGATGTCGGGGACCGGACGATTCTTCAACAGATCTTCAGCGAAAACAGGATCAACGCCATCCTGCACTTCGCCGGCTCGGTTGTCGTGCCGGAATCTGTCGCTCATCCGCTGCGTTACTACGAAAACAACACGGCCAACACGCGCACGCTGATTGATGAGGCAGTGGCTGCCGGCATTCCGCACATGATCTTCTCGTCCACGGCGGCGGTTTATGGTCGTCAGCCGGTGGCGGGTCCCGTGCCGGAAAGTGGTGTTGTCAGTCCCGAAACTCCCTATGGCCTGTCGAAGCTGATGTCTGAAATCATGCTGCGCGACACAGCCGCGGCCTATGACTTCAACTATGTGACGCTGCGTTACTTTAATGTTGCCGGCGCAGACGTGCAGGGCCGCACCGGTCAATCCACCAAGGGCGCGACCCACTTGATCAAGGTCGTCTGCGAGGCGGCGCTTGGCGCGCGCGATCACATCGATGTCTACGGCACGGATTATCCGACACCGGACGGTTCCGGCGTGCGGGACTTCATCCATGTCAACGATCTGGTCGAGGCGCATCTTTCGGCGCTGACCTACCTGCGTGCCGGTGGCGCGCCGCTGGTTGCCAATTGCGGTTATGGGCAGGGTTTCTCGGTGCTCGAAGTGCTGCAGGCGGTGATGGACATCGAGAACTGCGACTTCAAGGTGAATTTCTGTCCGCGCCGCGCCGGCGATCTCGCCAGTGTCATCGCCGACGCCCGGCTGATTGGTCAGGAGCTTGGCTGGGCGCCGCGCTACAACGACCTCAACCTGATCCTCCGGACCTCGCTCGACTGGGAGCGGCGGCTTCTGGAGCGGGCGGGCAACGATCTCGAAACAATTTATCGAAAGCTGGCCGCAGGCCGTTTTTGATAAACTCCGACGGTCCGGGGGGTAAAGGGCCGGAACGTCGGAGTGAAATTCGGATCAAGAATTCAGCCGCCCGCCTGCTGAGCCAGTTGGTAAAGCATGACGCAGCGGCCACCCGAGGCGCAATAGGCCAGAACCGGCCCTTCCGTCTGCCGCAAAATCGCGCCCAATTGCTTGGCCCGGTCCATCGGAGCCGCACCGGGAACGACGGGGAGGTAATGCGCGGGGATGCCGGCAGCACGAGCGGCGGTCTCGATCTCAGCGAAGGCGGGCTGGAAAAAACCCTCGCCGTCCGGACGCATGCAGATCACGGCGGTGTAACCCGCCTCCGCGATCTTCCCGATATCCTTGGGCGAAACCTGACCGCTGACGTGGTAGCTGGCATCGACGGGACGGATGTTCATGACGGGGGTACTCCTCGGAAGACGGATTAAAGCTGAAAGGGACGGGCGGATCATTGAAGCCGCCCGTTCAATACATATAATTATTTATATGTATATGACAATCCTCCGGCCGGGCGCGATCTGTCGAAGGGAAAAATTATTCTCCGGGGGATTGCCGTCCGGAATTTCGTCCCTGTAAGTTCGCTGGAGCAAAGCCGAAACTGGCTGCCTCGTTCCATCCGCTTTCCGGCGCCGCCGCCAGGTTCCTATCCTTGCACGACGGCTCTCCGAACAGGGAGTATGTCATGACTGTCCTCACCCTCTCCCGTCGCGGCCTTTTGAAGGGCGCAGCCCTCGGCCTGCTCGCCTCGACTGCTCCGATCGCGGTCATGGCCGCCGCTGCAAAGGGCGGTCGTCTCGTTGTTGCTGCCGATTCCGAGCCGAAAAACCTCAATCCGGCGATCGTCGCCTCCAATGGCGTCTTCTACATCGCCAGCAAGGTCATCGAACCGCTGGCCGAAGCCTCCTATGACGGCAAGGACGGGCTCGAGCCCCGTCTGGCCGTGTCCTGGGAAGGGGCGCAGGACGGGCGTTCCGTTACCTTCAAATTGCGCGAAGGCGTGACCTGGCACGATGGCAAGCCATTCACCTCCGCCGACGTTGCCTTCTCGGCGCTCGAAGTGTGGAAGAAGCTGCAGAATATCGGCCGCTCGGTCTTCGCCAATCTCGAAACAGTGGAAACGCCGGATGCGGCGACCGCCATTTTCCGCTTTTCGAAGCCGACGCCGTTCCAGCTCATCCGCAATGCGCTGCCGGTCGCGACCAGCGTCATTCCCAGGCATCTTTACGAGGGCACGGATATCGCCACCAATCCGGCCAATACCAGACTTGTCGGCACCGGTCCGTTCAAATTCACGGAATACAAGCCGGGCGAATACTACCGCCTGACCCGCAATGAGGCCTACTGGAACAAGCAGGCGCCGCTTCTCGATGAAATCGTCTATCGCGTCCTGCCCGACCGCGCCGGTGCGGGCGCGGCACTGGAGGCAGAGGAAATCCAGCTCGCCGCCTTCTCCGCCGTGCCGCTGGCCGATCTCGCCCGCATTTCCAAGGTTGCGGGCATCAAGGTCATTTCCAGGGGCTATGAGGCACTCACCTATCAGCTCATCGTGGAAATCAACCACCGCCGCAAGGAACTCGCCGATCTCAAGGTGCGCCAGGCGATTGCGCACGCCATCGACCGGAAGTTCGTGGTCGATACGATCTTCCTCGGCTATGCCGCCGCCTCCACCGGCCCGGTGCCGAGGAACGCGCCGGAATTCTACACCGCAGACGTGCCGACCTATGATTTCGACGTGGCCAAGGCCAACGCCCTGCTGGACGAGGCCGGTTACAAGGCGGGCGCCGATGGCAAGCGCTTCTCGTTGAAGCTCCTGCCGGCCCCGTATTTCAACGAGACGCGCCAGTTCGGCGCCTATCTGCGGCAGGCGCTCGCGGCCATCGGCATCGACGCGGAACTGGTGAACAACGATTCCGCCGCCCACCAGAAGGCGGTCTATACCGATCATGCTTTCGATCTGGCGGTGGCACCGCCGGTTTTCCGGGGCGATCCGGCCATCTCGACCACCATTCTCGTCCAGTCCGGCCTTCCCGCAGGCGTCGGTTTTTCCAATCAGGGCGGTTATGTCAGCTCGACGCTCGACAGCATCATTGCCAAGGCGGCGGAAACCATCGACACCGACGCCCGAACGGCACTCTACAAGGATTTCCAGAAGCAGGTGGTAGCCGACCTGCCACTCATCAACGTCGCCGAATGGGGCTTCATCACGGTGGCGCGCGACACGGTGGAAAACGTGCCGAGCAATCCGCGCTGGGCCGTGTCCAACTGGGCCGATACGGCGCTGAAGGGATGATCCTGTCGTGAAGCGTATCGCGGCACTGTTGAGGCGGCGGGCGATCACGGCTGTTCCCGTGCTGCTCATCGTCATTGCCGCGACGTTCCTGCTCCTTGAACATGCGCCGGGCGATGCGGTGGATTCCTATCTCGTTTCGCTTGGTGGTGGCGATGCGAAGCTTGCCGCAGAACTCAGGGCGCAATACGGGCTGGACCAGTCGGGCTTCGCCCGCTTCCGGCTCTATCTCTCGGCGCTTGCCCGCTTCGATCTCGGCTGGTCGGTCGCCTTCGACCGCCCGGTAATCGATCTGGTGCGCGAGCGCCTGCCGAATACGCTTCTTCTGATGGCGAGCGCCACAGCGCTGTCCTTCGGGCTCGGTTCCCTGCTTGGCATTGCCGCTGGCGCAAGGCCGGGCAGCCTCCGGGATCGGGCGCTTTCCATCGGGGCGCTGGCGCTATACGCCGTGCCGGGCTTCTGGCTCGGTCTGGTGCTCGTTCTCTTCTTTTCCGTTCAGTTGCGCTGGTTGCCGCTGGCCGGCATGGAAACCATCGCTTCGGGCAAGCAAGGGCTGGAGCGTGCACTCGATATTGCCCGCCATCTCGTGCTGCCGGTCACGGCGCTGGGCTTCATCTATCTCGCGCTTTTCCTGCGCGTCATGCGCTCGGGCATGGCCGAGGTCTGGCCGCTCGATTTCGTGTTGTTCGCCCGCTCGAAGGGGTTGTCGCGCACCCGCATCGTCTGGCGCCATGTGGCGCGCAACGCGCTTTTGCCGCTCGTCACCGTGCTTGGCCTTCAGGCAGCCGCCATGCTGGGCGGCAGCGTTGTCATCGAAAGCGTGTTCGCCATTCCGGGCTTCGGGCGGCTGGCGCAGGAGGCTGTCAGTGATCGCGATGCGCCACTTCTCGTCGGCGTCATCCTCACCAGCGCGGTGCTGGTCATCCTCGTCAACCTCACCGTTGATATCGTCTATGCCCTGCTCGATCCGCGCATCGGTTCGGGCGAGGAGGGCGCATGAGGTTTGCCCTACGCTTCACCCGTTCCGGCCCTGGCCTGATCGGCGCCGTCATCCTTGCGCTGCTGGCGCTTGCCGCCCTTGCCGCGCCGCTGCTCTTTCCGGGCGATCCGTTGAAGATCGCCGGTCCTGCCCTGACCGCGCCCTTCACCGATCCGGCCTTTCCTTTCGGCACGGATCGCCTTGGGCGGGATGTCCTGGCGGGTGTGTTTCACGGCGCGCGCGCCTCTCTGGCCGTCGGGCTTGCCGCCGCGTTTGCCGCGCTCGCCATCGGGCTTGTGGTCGGAACGCTGGCGGGCTTTGCCGGCGGCTTCATCGATGAAGCGCTGATGCGCGTCGCCGACGCTTTCCAGATCGTGCCGGGCTTTCTGCTGGCCCTTGCCTTCGTCTCGACGCTCGGCGCCTCCATGCCCACGGTCATTCTGGCGATTGCCCTTTCCGCCTGGGCGGAGCCGGCACGGCTGGCGCGCGCCGAGGTCCTTTCCATCCGCGAGCGCGATTATGTCGCCGCCGCCCGCATCATCGGCATGCATCCACTGGAAATCGCCTTCCGCGAGATCCTGCCCAACGCCCTGCCGCCGGTGCTTGCCTTTGCAGCCATTACCGTGGCGGGTGCGATCCTGACGGAAGCCGCACTTTCCTTCCTCGGCCTCGGTGATCCCAACGTCGTCACCTGGGGCGCGATGATTGCCGAGGGACGAAACGTGCTGCGCGCAGCACCTTTCCTTTCGATCATTCCCGGTCTGGCGCTGGTGTCCGCCGTTCTCGGCGTCTATCTCGTCAGCGAAGGCGTGAGCGACGCCCTGCGCCCGCGCGAGGGGAGGGCCGCATGACGGTTTTGTGCGACATTCGGCAACTCGCCATCCGTTATCCTCATGCGAAGGCTCCTTCGCTTGATCACGTATCGCTGACACTTCAGGCGGGTGAACGGCTGGCCGTGATCGGCGAAAGCGGTTCCGGCAAATCCACCTTTGCCCGCGCGCTGGCGGGGTTGCTGCCACCCGGCGTTACCGTGAGTGGCGAGATCGTCTGGCCTTCGTTCGCTCCCGCGCCGCTGCCGGGCCGCGATCTCGGCTTCGTCTTTCAGGATCCCGGCGCCAGTCTTAACCCGGTGCTGACCATTGGTGAACAGGTGGCCGAAGGTGCGAAACGGCATCTTGGCCTCAACTGGAAACAGGCTTTCGTGCGTGCCGCGGACCTTCTGGAGCGCGTACGCCTACCGGAGCCGGAACGTCTGCTCCGCGCCTTTCCGCATCAGCTTTCCGGTGGCCAGCGCCAGCGCGTGGCGATTGCCGCCGCCGTTGCCGCTCGCCCCTCAATTCTCGTGGCCGATGAAGTGACAAGCGCGCTCGATCAGGCGGTCCAGGCGGAAATCGTCGCGCTGCTCGATGATCTCGTGCGCGAGGAGGCAATGACACTCGTCTTCATCACCCACGACATGGCGCTGGCGTCGACGCTTGCCGACCGTATTGCCGTCTTCGCGGCGGGACGCTTGCAGGAAATCGGTCCGGTGCGGCAGGTCGTGGGCCATCCGCAGAGTGTGGCCGCCAAAACGCTTCTCGAGGCCCATATTGATCTCGAAACGCCGTCGCTGGTGGTCGGAGGCCGGCCATGAGCGCCGCCTTGCTCGAAGCCACCGATCTCCGGAAAAGCTGGGCCGCGCGCGGTCGCTCGGTGGTGGCGTTGAAAGAGGTTAACCTCACGGTTGCGCCCGGCGAGACGCTTGGCCTCGTCGGGCGCTCCGGCTGCGGCAAGTCCACGCTGGCCCGCGTCCTGACGCGATTGACGCCGCCGCAATCGGGCGCGATCCGCTTTCGCGGCGAGGACTGGCTGGCGCTTTCGGGGGCGGCGTTACGCACCGCGCGCCGCCACATGCAGATGGTGTTTCAGGACCCGCTCGGTGCCTTCAACCCGCGCGCCACGGTCGCCGGCGCTCTTGCCGATCCGTTGCGCATCCACGATCTCGTGCCGCCAGCCCGTCGGGCGGCCCGCATCGATGAACTTCTGGAGCGCGTCGGCCTCACCGCCGATTATGCGCGCCGCTCCATTCTTGAGCTTTCCGGCGGCCAGCGGCAGCGGGTGGCCATCGCCCGGGCACTGGCCTGCGAGCCGTCGCTGATCGTGCTGGACGAAGCGGTGTCGGCGCTCGATGTCTCCGTGCGTGCCCGCATTCTCGATCTGCTCGTCGATCTCCAGCGCGAGCATGGCCTGGCCTATATCTTCGTTTCGCACGATCTCGCCGCCGTGAAGGCGGTCTCCCACCGCATTGCCGTCATGGAAGCGGGCGAGATTGTCGAGGAAGGGCCGACCGACGCGGTAGTCGACCATCCGCAATCGCCAGCGGCGCGCGCATTAATCGCCGCCGTGCCCCGCCTGATAAGGGAAAAGCCATGAGCCGTTTTGACGCCACCGTCCTTCTCGATCCGCCCGCCTTTCCTGCCAGCGGTTACGCGCCGCTCGCCGATCGCATTGCCCGCCTGCTCGAAACGCGAAACGACGTCCTCTTCGTGCAGGCCGAAGCCGTTGTGGCGCTGGAGGCGGTGGCGACAAGCCTCGCGACACCGGCGCTGAAGGCGCTGAACATCGTCACCAGTCCCTATGGAACCCTGTTCGGCGGCTGGTTGCGCCGGGGTGGGGCGACCGTCACCGATCTTGTCGCAGAGCCGGCTCGCCCGGTGACAGTGGAGGCCGTGGAAGCCGTGCTTGATGCCGCGGAGGGGATCGACGTCATCGCTCTGGTCCATGCGGAATCCGCCAGCGGCATTCTCAACCCGCTGGAAGCCATCGCGAAGCGCGCGAAAGAGCGCGGCATCCTGCTTGTGGTCGATGCCGTGGCCTCGGTCGGCGGCCATCCCGTGGCGGTCGATGCGCTCGGCATCGATATCGCCGTCATCGGCCCGCAGAAGGCGCTGGCGGGGCCGGCCGGAATTTCGGCGGTATCGGTCAGCAAGCGGGCCTGGGCGCTGATCGACCGGCCCGATGCGCCGGTGAATTCCGTCCTCTCGCTCGCTGACCAGAAGCGCGACTGGCTGGACAAGGGGCGCGGTGCCTTGCCCGGCACGCCGCCGCCGCTGGAGTTTCATGCATTGAAGGCTGCGCTGGACCGGATCGAGGCCGAAGGGCTGGAGACAGTTCTCCGTCGCCATGCCAGAACCGCGGCCCAGGCGCGCGCCGCCGTCAGCGATCTCGGACTGACGGCTTTTGAGGCCGGGGAGCGCGCTTCCAATCTGGTGACGACGGTCGTTCTGCCCGAAGGGGTCGAGCCGGACAGCCTTCTCGTTCTGGAAGAAGTTATCCGTGTCGAATTGACAGCCGGTGTCGGGCCGGGTTCGGAGCGCCTGCTGCGCATCAACCACACCGGCCGCCGCGCTGACGAGAAGACGCTGCGCGAAACGCTCGCGGTTCTGGCAAAGGCGCTGGGGCAGGCGAGGGCCTGAATCAGAACCGTTTCGGATCGAAGCCGTAGACCGGAACCGTGCGCGGCTCTTCCTTGACCGGGACGACTGCCGGGGCTGGCGGCGTTACGCGCGGCGCCTTGGTCACCTTGATGGCTGGGCCAGCCATGGCAACGGCGGTCACCGGCGGCTGGGCGACGGGCTGCGATGCCGCCGCAGCCTGCGGCGCGGACAAGGGTTGCGCCGGACGCGCGGCTTCCGAGCGAATGGTCGCCGGTGCGCGCAGGGGCTCCGTGCCGCCCATCATCACATTGGTCGAGGGACGGAAGGTGCCGCTATTGGCTGGAACCTGCGCTACGGCGACCGGCTGCGGTTCGACCGTCGGGCGCAGCGTCGGTGCGGGCACGGCGGCGATGACGGGTTCGGCAGGCGCATCGGCGGGACGGCGCGAGGGAACCGGAACGAAGGCCAGTTCGGCCACCGGTGCATCGCTACGCGACAGGAGTGATGGCACGGGGATACGGTAATTGCCGAGATCGGCGAAGGCCGGTTGCTGCACTTCCTGCTGCATGGCCTGAAGGGCCGGTGTCGTGCCCGGCGGCGGTGTCAGGGCCGACATAAGCGTGCCCTGCGGCGCAGTCTGAACCAGCGCGGGGCGGTTGGACGGAATGGGGGCATTGAGACCGGCGGGAATGGGTGCCTGCGGCGGTGTCGCTTCCGCCGTCAGCACGGGCGGCTGGGCTGCCGGTGCTGCAGGAGCGGGCGGGCTTGCCGGGCTTTCCGGTGCGGCAATCGCATCGGCATCCTCATCCTCATCGCCACCACCGAAGAGGAAGGCAAGCAGGTTCGGGCGCTTCGGCTTTGAACCGCTGCTGTTGGCGATCTCGATTGGCGCGTCGGCGCGCGCCTTGTATTCGGCCAGCGCCTGCTCGTAACCCGGCAAGGGCTTGCCATCGGCGGGAATATGCAGCGTCTTTCCGCTCGGGAACAGTCGCACCAGTTCCTCGCGCGGCATGCGCGGCCAGGCGCGAACGCCGGCGACATCAAGGTGCACGAAGGGCGAGCGCGAGGTCGGATAGAAGCCGACACCGCCACGCTGATATTTCATGGCGGTTTCGCGCAGCGTCTTCAGCGGAATACCGGGAATGTAGAAATCCATTGCCTTGCCGCGCATGTGCTGGCTGGTCTCGGCCACGCCCTTGGTGCGCGAACGCAGCATGGCGTTGGTGGTGGGCGAGCGATAGGCGGAAACGACGTGGATGTAATCGGTAGCGCCGACCTTGTTATAGACTTCCCAGACAAGGTCGAACAGACGCGGGTCCATGCGGGTCGGTTCGTTGCGGCGCCAGTCACGCAGGAAACGGTTGATTTCCTGCAACCCCTTGGCATCGAACTTGCCGTTACGCTTGAAGGTGATCGTGGCCTTTTCACCAGTGTGGATGAAATAGAGCTTGAGGCTACGGGTTTCGCCGGCGGCATCGGCCGGCTTTGACGGCGCAAACCCGGCCACGAGCGCAAGCGCGGCAAGAGCGGCGAGGCGCCGGGCCATTTTCGTCGAAAACGACATCATTGCGCGCAGCCTGCAGCCGCTGGCGAAGAATGTCTTTCGGCAAGATACGTCATGGGCAGCGATACCATCCAGGCGCAACAGCCCCCGCCGTTACGCAATCTCCTCAAGACCGGTTTCAGCCAGAAAGCCAGTCTGCAACTATTGCCGCCGCAAGCCCTGCGGCCCGGCGCGGCAACTTCTTATAAAGCAAGGAGAAGAAGAAGGGAACCATCTCGATCACGCGGATTTCAATCGACTTTGAAGATGGATGGTGCTGCCGAGAGGATTTGAACCTCCGACCTCTCCCTTACCAAGGGAGTGCTCTACCCCTGAGCTACGGCAGCAAAAGAAGACTACGTTGCGGTGTTCCGCGTCGCCTTCGAGCGAGGGGGCTTCTGCCACAGCTTTTTGAGAAGCGCAAGCCGCATTGCAAACTAATTTCATTTGGCGGTTCAAAAAACGGGGGAGGGTTTTTCGTTTGCGTGCTTTGCGTTATGGAGGGGGTATGACTGACGAGAACCAGAACTCCGGGAAAACAAGGGTGTCCGGCGCCATTCGCACGGAAGCGGAACTGCGCCGCGAGCGTGCAGCCGCCAAGCTGCGGGAAAACCTGCTTCGCCGCAAACAGCAGGCCCGCGCCCGCCGCGCCGGCGAGGCCGACGAGACGGTCGGCTTGCCTGCGGCAAAAACGGACGAATCATCCTGATTGTCCGTCACGCTCCGGTCATGAATTGAAGCGCGGGCGGTTTTCGTCTAAAGCAGCCGCGAAACTTCCCTGGCCTCGCTTTTCAGGCTCATGAGGAACAGAGCCGGCAGGCGCCGACCGCCCGCCTTGAGGCCATGCGAACAAGAAGAAAGGCGGGCGAGGCCCGTAGGCGAACATGGATCGTATCAGAATTGTCGGCGGCAACCCGCTGAACGGCGTCATTCCGATCTCCGGCGCCAAGAACGCCGCCCTGCCGTTGATGATCGCCTCGCTTTTGACGAGCGACACGCTGACGCTCGAAAACGTACCGCATCTGGCCGATGTCGAACAGCTTCTGCGCATTCTCGGCAATCACGGCGTCGATGTTTCGGTCAATGGCCGCCGCGAGCGCCAGGGCGAAACCTATTCGCGCACCATTCATTTCACCTGCCGCACCATTGTCGATACGACCGCCCCTTACGAGCTCGTGTCGAAGATGCGCGCGAGCTTCTGGGTCATAGGCCCGCTTCTGGCGCGCGAAGGCCAGGCCCGCGTTTCCCTGCCGGGCGGCTGCGCCATCGGTACGCGCCCGGTCGATCTTTTCATCGACAGCCTTCAGGCGCTCGGTGCGACGATGGAAATCGATGGCGGCTACATCAATGCGACCGCACCGAAGGGCGGCCTTATCGGCGCGCACTATACCTTCCCCAAGGTTTCGGTCGGCGCCACCCACGTGTTGATGATGGCGGCGACGCTTGCGCGCGGCACGACGGTGATCGGCAACGCCGCCCGCGAGCCTGAGGTTGTCGATCTCGCGGCCTGCCTCAACGCTATGGGCGCGAAGATTTCCGGCGCGGGCACCTCCACCATCACCATCGAGGGCGTGACCTCGCTGTCCGGCGCGCGCCACCGCGTTCTGCCCGACCGTATCGAGACCGGCACCTACGCCATGGCCGTGGCCATGACGGGCGGTGACGTGATCCTCGAGGACACCGATATCAGCCTGCTGGAAAATGCCGTCGAGGCGCTCCGTCGCTCGGGCGCAACGGTGGAGCCGGTGGAGCGTGGCTTCCGGGTGGCCCGCAATGGCAACGGCATTCGCCCGGTGGATGTGGTGACGGAACCCTATCCGGGCTTCCCGACCGACCTTCAGGCGCAGTTCATGGCGCTGATGACCCGTGCACAGGGCGTTTCGCACGTCACCGAAACGATTTTCGAAAACCGTTTCATGCATGTGCAGGAACTGGCCCGTCTTGGCGCGAAGATATCGCTGTCGGGCCAGACGGCCCGCATCGAGGGCGTCGAGAAGCTGCGCGGCGCACCCGTCATGGCAACCGACCTGCGCGCCTCGGTGTCGCTGGTCATTGCCGGCCTCGCCGCCGAAGGCGAAACCATGGTCAGCCGTGTCTATCATCTCGATCGCGGTTTCGAGCGTCTGGAAGAGAAGCTGACGCGCTGCGGCGCCGTCGTAGAACGCATTCGCGACTGAGTTCCGTAATTGTTGCGGCGGCGGCCAGCGGCTGCCGTTGCATAACCGGTTACGCACGCCTATCTCACGGTTGTGCAACGGCGTGTAGCCCGAGGAAAAGCAATGACCGATCTCAAACTTCTGGCGCTGGATACGGAAGATCTCGCGATCATCTCCGCGCATGTTCAGGACAGCGTGTTCAAGACGAAAGATATGGCCTTCAGCCCGAAGGGCCGGCAATTTTCCCTTGCGGTGAACCGTTTCGTCTGGGAAGAAGCGGTAAGAAGCGCAAAGTCGTTCGAGCGCCGCCGGGCGGCGCTTGTCTTCAAGCGGGTCAGCGCCGTGCGGGTCGCCGGTATAGACCGCGCGAAGGTTGACGAGGTGCAGGATCTTCTGGCCATCCGCTTCACGCCCAACGGCGAGGGGCCGGATGGTACGGTGGAACTGACGCTGGCCGGCGGACGCGCTGTTGCGCTCGATGTGGAATGCATCGAACTGCAGCTTGCCGATATCGGCGGTGCGTGGGAAACGGAACACAGGCCGGACCACAAGGTTTCCGGCTGAGATGTGTCAGGGATAAAGCGAAAGCCGGTTCCCTGACGGGATGCTAAGGCCGCGGGGCGCGGATTGGCCCTGCGGGAAGAGGGGAACAGGCAAGTGGCTATCTGGCTCGATCGGTCGGCCGAGGATTTCGAAACGCGGTTCGCCGCCTTTCTGACAACCAAGCGCGAAGTCTCTGAGGATGTGAACGCGGTGGTGCGCGATATAATCGCCGATGTGCGTGCCCGTGGGGACGCTGCCCTCGCGGATTACTCCCGGCGTTTCGACGGTATCGATTTCACCGTTCTACCGATGAAGGTGACGGATGCCGAGATCGATGCGGCGATTGCCCAGGTCGACCCCGCTGTGCTGGACGCCCTGCATCTGGCCGCGGAGCGTATTGAAAAGCATCACGCCCGCCAGCTTCCCAAGGATGACATTTACGAAGACGCCATCGGCGTTACGCTTGGTTCGCGCTGGACGGCCATCGAGGCCGTCGGCCTCTACGTGCCCGGCGGCACGGCAAGCTACCCGAGTTCGGTGCTGATGAACGCCCTGCCGGCCCGCGTGGCCGGTGTGGAGCGCATCGTCATGGTCGTGCCGGCGCAGGCCGGGCAGTTGAACCCGACCGTGCTGGCCGCGGCCCGCATCGCCGGCGTCAAGGAAATCTACCGCATCGGCGGTGCGCAGGCCGTGGCGGCCCTTGCCTACGGCACGGAGACCATTGCCCCGGTGGCAAAGATCGTCGGTCCCGGCAATGCCTATGTCGCCGCCGCCAAGCGCCAGGTTTTCGGTACGGTCGGCATCGACATGATCGCCGGCCCCTCCGAAGTGCTGGTGATTGCCGACGCCAACAACGATCCCGACTGGATTGCCGCCGATCTTCTTGCCCAGGCCGAACACGACATGGGCGCCCAGTCGATCCTGATCACCGATGATGCCGCTTTCGGCAAGGCGGTCGAGCAGGCTGTCGAGCGCCAGCTCGGCACGCTTTCGCGGGCAGAGACGGCGCGGGCGAGCTGGCTCGATTTCGGCGCCATCATCCTCGTGCCCGATCTTGCCGCCGGCATTCCGCTGGCGAACCGCATTGCCGCAGAACATCTGGAACTCGCTGTCGATGACCCGGACACGCTGATGAAGGACGTACGCAATGCCGGTGCGATCTTCGTCGGACGTCACACGCCGGAAGTCATCGGCGATTATGTCGGCGGTTCCAACCATGTTCTGCCGACCGCCCGTTCGGCGCGTTTTTCGTCCGGCCTTTCGGTGCTGGATTACGTCAAGCGCACCTCCATCCTGCGGCTGGGGCCGGAACAGTTGAAGGCGCTTGCGCCGGCGGCCATTGCGCTGGCCAGGTCCGAAGGGCTCGATGCCCATGGCCGGTCGGTCGCGATCCGCCTGAACCTTGAGGGATAAGCGATGGCCGACGGCGATTTCCGGCTTTGCGATGTCATTCTGGACGAGTCCATCGGCCGTTCGACGCCGGATGTCGAACACGAGCGGGCCGTGGCGATCTTCGACCTCATCGAGGAAAACACCTTTCATCCCGTCGGCCATCCCGGCGGGCCTTACCGGCTGAGCATTTCGCTGGTCGATTCCAAGCTTGTCTTCGCCATCACCACGGAACAGGGTGCGGATGTTGCAACGCATATTCTTTCGCTGACGCCATTCCGGCGGATCATCAAGGATTACTTCATGATCTGCGAAAGCTATTACGAGGCCATCCGCTCCTCGACGCCTTCCCATATCGAGGCGATCGACATGGGCCGTCGCGGCATTCACAATGAAGGCTCGCAGACGCTGCAGGACCGACTGAAGGGCAAGATCGACTTCGACTTCGATACGGCCCGCCGCCTGTTTACTCTCGTCTGCGTGCTCTATTGGAAGGGCTAGACGGCATGGACGGTCCGGCCTCCGAAGCGATCACGCGCGTGCCGGGCTCGATCCTGTTCATGTGTGGCATGAATTCGATCCGCTCGCCGATGGCCGAGGCGCTGGCGCGGTCCATGCTGCCGAAAGGCACCTACATCGCCTCCGCCGGTGTGCGCAAGGGCGAACCGGACCCGTTTGTGGAAGCCGTGCTTTCGGAGCTGGGGCTGACCTCGCCGAAGCGGCAGCCGCAGACGCTGGAGGAACTGGAGGACGACTTCTTCGACCTCATTGTGACGCTGGCGCCCGAAGCCCATCACCGGGCGCTGGAACTGACCCGTTCGAGCGCTGTCGACGTCATGTACTGGCCGACACCCGATCCGACGGTGGCCACCGGCACCCGCGACCAGATCCTTGGCGCCTATCGCGATGTGCGCGATCACCTGTCCGGACTGATTTCCAGCCGTCTGGTGCGCTTGGGTGCCTCTTCGTGAGGGCTTCGGGAAAGCCTGCGAAATAACCATCAACTGCGTGGTTCACAAAAGCGTGGCGATTGTGTAGTTTCCGCGCAAATTTGCCGGGCGCATCGGCTGCCTGGCCTCAACTCGTGAGAAAGACAAGTCTTATATGACCAAGGAAGAAGTCCTCGAATTCCCCGGTGTTGTCACCGAACTCCTGCCGAACGCGACATTCCGCGTTAAGCTGGAAAACGAGCATGAAATCATCGCCCACACTGCGGGCCGCATGCGCAAGAACCGCATCCGCGTTCTCGCCGGCGACAAGGTTCTGGTTGAGATGACCCCCTACGACCTCACCAAGGGCCGTATCACCTACCGCTTCAAGTAAGAGCGGCGTAGCAAGGTCCAGTCAGGCGGCAGGGCACGGTTGTTCCTGCATGCGCCTGAACGTGAAAGTGCCGGAGGTAATATGGCGCCCGTCCACAAGCTGATATTGGCCTCGGGATCGCCGCGCCGGCTCGACTTGCTTGCCCAGGCGCGGATTGCGCCGGACCGCCTGATGCCCATGGACATCGATGAGACGCCGAAGAAGGCCGAGCATCCCCGCTCGCTTGCCCGGCGTCTTTCGGCGGAAAAGGCCGAGGCCGCACGCGCGGCCATCGATGGTGACCCGGCCTGGGGCGGTTCCTTCATTCTCTCGGCCGATACGGTGGTTGCCGTCGGTCGCCGCATTCTGCCCAAGGCTGAATATCTGGAAGAGGCAAACGGTGCTCTGGCGCTGCTCTCCGGACGCAGCCACTGGGTGTTCACCGGCGTTGCCGTCATCACGCCGTCCGGACAGATGCGCCAGACAGTCGTGGAAACCAAGGTGCGTTTCAAACGCCTCTCGGATCATGAACTGAACGCCTATCTCGATTCCGGCGAATGGCGCGGCAAGGCCGGCGCCTATGCCATCCAGGGCATTGCCGGCACCTTTGTGCAGAAACTGTCCGGTTCCTATACCGGCGTCGTCGGGCTGCCGCTCTACGAAACGCTGCGCATTCTCGAAGGTGAAGGTTACGACGCCGCTGCGAAATGGCGGGAGGGCTAAAGTCATGGCTGAGAAACAGGCCGGCACGGCCAAGGTCGAACCGCTGCGCAAGACGCGTCCCTGCGCCGAATGCGGCAAGCCTTCGGTCCGCGAACACTACCCCTTCTGTTCCGATCGCTGCCGCACGCTCGATCTTTCCCGCTGGCTGAAGGGCTCTTACGCCATTCCCGTGGCCGACGATGAAAGTCAGGCCGAATCCGAAGACGGAAACATCTGACTTTCCCAGCCGACCAAGATGTCTCTACGCTGCGCTGTGCCTGAAAACCGGGCGCTCGCCGCGCTAATTTCCCATGTCGAACGATTTGTTTTTCCACAGCAAACGGCAAATTTCACAAAGCGGTCAAAAAAGTTCGTTTTGCCGCTTGCCATCGCCGATCAAGCTGTTATAACCCCGCTCGCTTCCGGGGGAAACCAACACCCCCAGCGTTTCGGGAACGAACGCAGGTCTAGCAACCGGATGCCCGGATAGCTCAGTTGGTAGAGCAGCGGATTGAAAATCCGCGTGTCGGTGGTTCAAATCCGCCTCCGGGCACCATTTTTATTCAGCAAGATCAACGTGATGTGGCGCAGGCAAGGCTGGGTCTGCCGGTGATAAATGCGCTTGGGTGTCATTCTGGGTGTCGAGTCTATCCATTTCTTTTGTGCGCAATGTTCGGTTGTGGTGGCGCGTGTCTGATGTGCAGCGTAGTGTTAGGTACCGATTCAATGGATTTTTGGCAGCTAAGTGGACCTTGCGTTTGGCGATGAGAAATTGCGGTCTATCTGCCTGAAAAAGGCACGTGCGGTCGCGTCCGTTGGGCCAGAGATAGCGCACGAGCTTGTAAAGCGTCTTGCAGACGTCAGAGCGGCCGAAGTGGCTACCGATCTGCTTGTGGGCGTGTCCGCGTCAACGTGGAACGGTAGCGATGTGTTGGTCCTTTCTCTGAAAGGTGGATATGCACTGGTACTGACCGCCAATCATCTCCAAAATCCAACGACAGCGTGTGGCAAGATTAATTGGGCAGAAGTAACTCGGGTGAAGGTATTGGATCTATCAAGGGCTATTGTGCCATGAACGCACCTGATCAGCCGAATTGGGCATCTCCGGCGTGGGATACCATAGAAGACATTCTGCGTGATCGCGGGATTGAACTCGACGAGTTCGAGATAATGATGGGCTGTTGATTGCCACTGAGAACTGACCCGGCGTTGCCTGATATTTCCATTGAGAATTGACCCATGTTCCAACTTTCCCTCGCATGTTTTCAGCGGGGGCTAT